>NZ_CP051680.1:0-1200000 GCF_012849095.1 Cohnella herbarum | reverse complement strand
TTTCATCTTAGTTCCCCCTTCGGCGATCGATACAAACCAAGTATAAACCCTGACATTACTGTCAGGGTCAAGCGGAAATATTAATCCCTTTCGTAGATCGAACCCGAGCGGCTAGCGAAAAATTCGGCGTATACTTTCTCGGCGTAAGCATCCGTCATGCCCGAGATATAATCGGCCGCAAGCCTTTCCCATGGCCATTTTTCTTTCTGCGCCTCGTAGCTTTCCACCCAATCCGGCGGAATGATCAAGCGACCCGTCTCCTCTTTCTTGAAGCTCCCCCATAGCCGTTCGATCATCACTTCGCTTCGCTTATGGAGCCGCTGAACCCTGAAATCTTTAATTAACGTCACCCACGCAAGCTTCTTCAAGATTTCGATCGTTCGCATCAGCTCCAAGTTTTGTTTGCCTTCGCGGACTAACGTAACCTTCTTCCATCCCGTCTCGGGATCATCGATGATGCCGACTTCGCTCGCGAATCGGCGCACCCACCGAGCCTTCATTTCACGCCGCGTTCGCGAGGGCTCGCGATCGCACTCCGCGTATATCGTTTCCCATTGCTCGAAGTAATTCATGAGAACCTGCTTGACCATTGCGGCTTGATCCACGTTGTCCCAATTCGACTCGGAATAGCTCGGGTCGTCCGTTATTTCTTTAAGCACGTGAGCGACAAGCCGGTCGTCTTCGAAAAACACCCGATCCATCTGAATCTTGCCTGCCCGGATTCCGTCTTCCAGATCGTGGGTGGAATAAGCGATATCGTCGCACAAGTCCATGAGCTGAGCTTCCAGCGTCGCCATGTTGCCTGGCATCCCCCATACTTGGCGCAAGTGCTCGATTCCTTCCCATTCCTTGCGATAGACGCCTTTCAGTCTCCCGGGCTCATCTATGCATTGCGGATATTTGTTAATGGCAAGCAGCACGGAAGCCGTTAGGTCCAAACCGCTGCCGCTTCCCGCCCGTTTCTCCAGAAACATCAGAATCCGGAAGTTCTGCGCGTTACCTTCGTACTTCAAACCATGCTCTACCTGAAGAAGGCGGTTCAGCACCTCTTCCCCCTTGTGGCCGAACGGAGGATGGCCTAGATCATGAGCCAGCGAAGCGCACTCCACCACATCGGGGTCGATCATCAGGCCCGGGTGCTCCTTCTTCGACAAGTACTCGAATTGTTTAACCAATCGACGCGCGACTTCTCTGGCAATCTGGGATACCTCGAGCGAATGGGTAAGTCTCGTTCGGTAGTAATCCCCGGATCCCGCGCCGAACACTTGAGACTTGCCTTGCAATCTTCTGAACGCCGGCGATTGAATGAGTCTGGCATAATCCTTCTCGTATTCGTCGCGGTCTTCGCCAGAGTAGATATTTTCCGTATCGTACAGCCTCATTTTGCGTACGTTCATCCCGTTCCCTCTTTCCTACATATGCGTGTTCAAAAAATCAGGTTTTCAGCATCGTCTATAAGCCGAAAATGTTCGTTTTCTTCTCCATGAACTGGTCTTGGATAATATAGGTCCACGTACGGGAAGGCACCTTCAACCCTTCCTTCTCCCAATCGATCTGATCCTGAGAGTCCTTGGCGTTCAGCTTGCTTAACGACTTAGCCGTTTCCTTCTCTATCTTATCCGGCAACTGTTCGAATGCGTGAATGATCCGGTGATGGAATTCGTCGACAGGATTTCGGTTCGCCAAGCTTTCCAAGTGAATTCCCTCGCGAATATAGGAAACGTATGCCAGATGATCCGACCAGCCCCGGTCGATGTGGTACAGTCTGGCGTACTTCTCCGCTGCGCTCATCGAATCGTCGTTGTGCAATACCTCTTCGCGCTGCAGCTGATGAATCCGGCGCTGCTCTTCGACCATGTCGGAGTACTTGTTTAACGTCTTGCGCATCTCGAAATTTTGCCCCATGACGACCCGTTGAATGTGGTCCGTCTTCTTATGGAATACGGACGCTTCCAGTTGTTCGTCCTGTTTCTTCGTCCGATAGCCGGCTGGAATCGCCTTCTCGATACCGAAACGGCTGATCAGCTCGTCCTCCAAGCAAACATAGAAGCGAGACGAACCCGGATCTCCTTGCCTGCCCGCGCGGCCTCTTAATTGATTATCGATCCTTGCGCTCTCATTCATATGCGTGCCGATGACGTATAGACCGCCTAACTTGGCCACTTCTTCCGCTTGCTTCGGCTCTCCGCCGCCTAGCCGGATATCGACGCCGCGTCCCGCCATGTTCGTGGATACCGTTACCGCGCCTAGCTCTCCGGCCTTGGCGACGATCTCGGCTTCCTTCTCGTCGTTCTTCGCGTTCAACACGTGGCAAGGGACGCCCGCCTGTTTCAATTGCTCTGCCAATTGATCGGATTCTTCGACGCTGCTCGTTCCGATCAATATCGGCCGCTTCGTGGCATGTACTTCGGCAATCTCTTTCACCAGCGCTTTAAGCTTCGCTTCTTTATGGGTATAAATACGGCTTTCGTAGTCGATGCGGATTCTTGGCCGGTTCGGCGGAATTTCGACTACGCTTAAACCGTAGGTTTCTTCGAATTCGTCGGCGGAATCCTGCGCGGTCGCGGTCATTCCGCTGATCTTAGGGTACAGACTCAGCAAATGCTGCAGCGTGATCGTTCCCAATATTTTACCGGACGACTTCGTTACCATGCCTTCCTTCGCTTCCACGGCGGCTTGCAGGCCATCCGGCCAATGTCTGTTCTCCGCGATCCGCCCCGTATAGAGATCAATCAGTTCCAGCTTTCCGTCGCGAATCATGTAGTCCACGTCTCGCTTTAACAACGATTCCGCGTGTAGGGCACAATTTAATGCCGTTAACAAATGACTATTATGCGATTCGTATAAGTTGCCGCTTCTTAAGAGCTGCTCGGCTTTCTCGGCTCCGGCTTCCGTCAGGAACACGTTGCGCTTGTTCTCGTCGAAGTCGTAATCCTCCCCGAGCGTCAGCTGCCTCGCCAAATTAGCCATTCGGCTACCGTCACCGCCCGTCGTAGCGACTTCTCCTGCGATCACGAGAGGGACTCTCGCTTCATCGATCAAGAGCGAATCGGCTTCATCCACGATCGCGTAGTGAAACGGACGATGGACGATATCTTTCGCATTCATCGCGATCGTATCGCGCAAATAATCGAATCCTGCTTCCTTGGCCGTCACGTAAGTAATGTCCGCTGCGTAAGCTTGCTGTTTCTCTTCCGTAGACATCCCATCCTTAACGAAACCTACGGTTAATCCGAGGTAGCGATAGACCGGGCCCATCCACTGGGCATCCCGCCCCGCCAAATAATCGTTGAACGTAAGAACATGTACGCCTTTGCCTTGCAGAGCATTCAAGTATGCAGGCATAACGGCGGCAAGCGTCTTGCCTTCGCCCGTTTGCATTTCGACCAAATGTCCTTCGTGAAGGGCGACGCCCGCCATATATTGCACGTCGAACGGCCGCATTCCAAGCACCCGACTGGCCGCTTCTCCGGCGAGCGCGTAGGCTTCCACGAGAAACTCGTCCAATGGAACTCCGCTTTGCGCTTTGCTTTTCAGCTTTAACGATTCGGCCTGCAATTTATGATCGTCCCATGATTGCATATTCAATGCGCCGATATCCCGCAGTTTGTCCGTATACGATTTGAGTTTATGCTGCACGAAACGATCTTTGACCTTCTGAACTAGCTTGCTCGCGAAATTCATCGGCTTTAATCCTCTCTGTAAAAAACGATAATGACTTTATTATAGAGATTACGTCAAACATTTCATAGCGTTGCAACGAACGCCAATATTTGTCGAGCTTTCATTAACAATGAAGCATCCTACCGGGATCGATCATTGCGCGTTTTGCAACCAAATCTCTTTGAAGTCCATCCACCCTAACGAGTTAAGCCCTACTCCCTTGACCGAAGGATGACTAAAAGTACTTTGCTTCTTATGAAGGAGGAAACAAACATGCGATTCCTCCCGCAGTCGATCTTCGATGCCGTCTAAGACGCGACGCCGGAATTGCGGATCCCTGCTAGCTAGCGATAGGTCGATCTGCTCCAAAATCCATTGATGCATTCGCGGATGAAGATGCTCCCTCAGAAAATTCCCCGACTGTTCGTAGTTCTCGATCTCGCATACTTCATCTACGGCGAAGATGACATTAAACAGTATCCCGTCCACGTTAGGCACCACTCTCGGTTTCCTTACGGTAAAATACGTCTCCGTCTGAACTTTCAGATTAATTCCGAATTCAGCGCAACGTCTTTCGATCCATCTCGCGTCCGTTTCATTGGATCCGTAAGTACACAGGATAATCTCCTCGCCAACATAGCCTGACTCCGCTAACAATCTTTTCGCTTCATCGGCGTCCGACTCTTCTTCCATGTGAGGAGTAAGCTCGGTAGGGCGGAAACCTCTCGCCGGATACATTCTTTCCTCGCCCAGATCTTCGATCAACTGCTTCCTGTTCAACATGAGTTCGAAGGCGCGTCTAAATCCATAGGCTTGTTGAGGCCCTTGCTTCTTCATATTCCAAGAAATCATCATGCACCCGCGACATAAGGACTCCAGCTTGTTCCACCTGTCGCTGTCGCTTTCGCTTTGATCCATCTGATTCTGATTATGAACGAGTTGCTGCCAATGGGCGCCCTTGGAAAGTTTCGCGGTTTCTTCCGGCATGAAAGCGATAATCACGCGATCAAGATGAGCGCGGCCGGAATAATAGTCGGGGTTAGCCGCCAACTCGCAGCAATCCTGTGTCCATTGGATGAACCGGAAAGGTCCCGTTCCTATCGGTTTATGCCAGAATGCCGCTTCATCGGCTTGCACTAACTCTTGCGGCAAGATCGATAGCCCCGCCGTGCCGACATACCTCAGAAAGATATGATTCGGGCGATTCAATACGATGCGAACCGATCGCGGGGAGATGCAATCCACTCTAAGAAGTTCGCGCGTTAACCACTTCTGCGGAGTGTCATCGCGTACCCGTTCCAGCGTAAACTTCACGTCCTCGGGCCGAAGCTCCCTGCCATGGTGGAATCGAATGCCTTTACGAAGGTGGAACGTCCATTCCGTTGCTTCCAAGTTGGATTCCCATGCATGAGCTAAGCCGGGTAGGATATTGCCCGTATAATGATCGTACTCTACCAGACGATCGAACACTTGCCTAATGACGTGCGAATCGAAAGCGCAGTAGACTCTCGACGGATCTGTCGTCAATAACGGCATATATACCGGAAATCTCAACGTGTCCGCCGAATGATTGCCGTTCGTATGCTCGGCTTGATAACCGAAATGATCGTTGAGCCAATGAACGAATCGATCGGTCGCCATCGTTCCGTCGCTGTTCGATCGCAGCAGTTCGAACGCCTGCTTGTACTCTCCTTTACGCGCCATTTCTTGTGCCCAATTCATCAAGAGTTCGTTCTTATCCCCTAGAAACGCAAGCCGCGAAACATTGCCTCGCCCTCGGCCGGGATGCCAAGAAATCAAACCTTCATCCACGAGTTTGCGGATAATGATCTTCGCGTTTCGAGGCGTGCAGAACAGCGCGCTTGCGACTTCGTCGGCCGAAACCTCAATCTCGGCGCGGCTTTCCGCGTTTATCCCCCATTTATTTAGCAACATTAAATACTTTTCCGCCGAATTGTGCATCAATGGAAAACCTCCCCCGTATCGGGTTCATTTTCGACATTTCGTAAAAGGGGAAATAGGAAACCGGAACTGTTCACTTTTTTTCCTCTTTTACTTACAGCATAATCAAATTCATAAAGCATCGCAAGGAGGCAGTCAATATGTTTAACCATTATCAAGACTTACGAGACTTGTCGGAGCAACGTCACGCGGAATGGGAACGGTTGATTCAAGAGCAATCGGATCGGCAACAGTGGGAATCGGAGCATCGTTACAATCGGGGAGCTCCCTTACGAGGACTATCGAAAATACTCCCTTCGAATTGGTTTAATCGGATCGACAGAAACCAATCCGCGAATGCAAAAGAGGGCAACTCTCGTTGCCCTGCGACTTTGCCGAATCACTGAACATCCTAACAAGAAGATCATGATCGTTATTGATCGTTATTGCGCCACACTCTAATCGTCCTTAGTCATCGCCTTAGTGTTATTCGCCTTGCTCAATCGTAATCGAATAGGTTGCCGGCTCCCAATCCACTTTAGCCCCAATCGTCTCTCCGATCACCCTTAGCGGCACCATCATGCTTCCTCTTAAGGAAATCGGCTTCTGATCGGAGGGAATCACTTTGCCGTTAACCGACGTTTCGCCCGTTACGGAGTTCAAGACGATCGTCGTATCTCCTTTGCTCGCCATTACCGATCTTGTAGGAACGTCCCATTTTACTTTTACGCCTATTTTCTCGAAAACGCCCCGAAGAGGCACGTAGGTCGATTGATTGACGACGATCGGCGGAACCGGCATAGTTACTTCTTCGCCATTCAATACGATCCGAATCGGATTAGGAATCGGTTGAGGCGTTTCGATCCTTTCATCTATTACGCCTAAGCCTGTATTGCCAAAAAAATTCTGTCCCCAAGACATCACGCGTCCGTCTTCCAACAATGCGAAATGATGACTCCAGGCATCGCTTACCTTTGCGGCTTTTTCAATTCCGCTAACCTGTTTATACGTACCGCCGTTTTGGTCATTTTGCCATTGCCAGACTGTGCCGTCCGATTTCACGGCGGAGTAGGAGGATATCGAGATGATGTCCGATAGATCTTTCACTTGAACCGGCTGCAATAGAACGGTTGATTGATCGGGAGAATAATTACTCCACGTCCATACCGTACCATTAAAGCTTAACGCAACTCCCTTATCTCCGGCATCGGCAACCGCGGCGAATTCGCCGTTACCCGTTAATCTGGCAGGCGGGCGAACTTCATCGGTCGCGTTAGCCGTATATTTCTTAATGCCCCAGGACCAAATCACGCCGCCGTTATCAAGCGCAATCGACCCGAATTGACCCGCATCGAGCGCGACAATTGGTGGCAAACCCTCGACCTTAACCGGTAGTAGCGCGTTATTACGAGAATCGATGCCTAGTTGCCCTTGATCGTTTCCTCCCCATGCCCACACCTTTCCTTCTTCGTCTATTGCCAAACCGTGAGTACTACCGGCGGAAATAGCTTTAATGCCCGATAATCCTTTGACTTGAATAGGCTCAAGACTTATATTGTCGTTTTGTACGCCGTTTCCGAGCTGACCATGTTCATTCGCGCCGCTTGCCCATACCGTTCCGTCTTTTTTCAATACTAAATAGAAGCGATCGCCCCTCGAAATTTGTTTCACTTGCTCGATAGGTAATTTGACCGGCGAGAATGCGGATGAATTCGCGTAATAAACTTTGGACGCATTATACGCCCCCCACGCCCAAGCGCTCCCGTCTTCCTTTACCGCAAATCCGTCGAACTGCCCCGCTTCTATCTGCGTTACATTCGAGAAGAGCTTATTGGATGGAGTCGATAACTCTTTCCCGCTCGCATTGGAGGACCAGGGAAATCCCCATTCGGCTAAAAAGGCTACGATCAGCACCAATATCATTTTCCATGACCAAGTTTTACTTACTTCCACCTTCGACCACTCCGTCCTATTTCTAATTTCTAGTCTCTTCGATATAGACGTAAATTTTCCAGAAAAGTTGTAATGCGACTAATAGACTGAACGAAGAAAGCTAGGCTTGGTTTCTAACGGCAACCACAGCCCCTATTTGGTCGAAAACAAGTGTTTTAAAATTCTAATGGAGATACGAGCCCCTATTTATGCTCAATGAGCAAGTTTTCACTAAAAAACACGCAATAAGAGCGCGCATTTCCGTTAGATTTTGAAAAGAGCCTTTTTGAACAGAATAACGTCTGCTACCTCCGTTAGATGGAAGCTGGTTTAGCGAGCCCAAAATACTAAGCGAATCCTAATGCGATTTCCCTACGGGGGAACGTTAATTCGGTAAAAATTTCAGAAATAATAAGCGAAATTTCTAGAACACAATTTCTGGAACAAAAAAAACGAGCCCGGTTGCTCAGGCTCGATCGCACGCTTCATATATATTTCATCAGAATGTTCTCCACATGCTGCAAATGCTGCTTCATCGTCTGAGCCGCAAGCTCGGAATCCCGATTCCGAACCGCTTCGTAGATTGCAAGATGCTCCCGGTAAAGCTGCTCCGCGACCCGTTGATTCGAATAGAGCTCCACTCGGCGAATTTCCCGGATCGCGGTTTCCAACTGGTTCGCGATCGATTCGAACAAACGAAGCATAATCGAGTTGTGAGTCGCCCTGGCTAACGTGAGGTGGAAAAGGAGATCCGTTCGTTCGCCTTCGAGATCGTGTCCGACCGATCCTTCCATCTCTTGAATGAGCGCGGCGAATTCCGCCAGATCTTGATCCGTCCTCTTCGTCGCCGCGATCGCCGCATTGGATACTTCCAACGATTGACGCGCTTCCAGCAACTCCAATAAGGTGCTTCTGTTCATCCGCAAGGAATCCAACTCGGGCAGCGAAATATCCGTCGTAGACGTCGGCGCGTTGTTGATGACCCGACACCCGCCGCCCTGGCGGATTTCGATAAGCCCCATCGCTTTAAGAGCGCTTAAAGCTTCTCTTGTCGTCGAGCGTCCCACGCCGAAGCTCTCGGACATTTCTTTCGTCGAAGGAAGCTTGTCGCCGACTTTAAGCTTGCCGTCCACGATCATCCGCAGCAACTGATCCTTGATTTCCTCATAATGATTCCGCTTCGTTAACCGGGTCATCTCCAACCGATCTCAACCTCCGTCTCATCCAACGATCAGCGCGTATACGACTCCGGGACCGTGTACGCCGATCGTCAGATCGTTCTCGATGTCCGAGGAACGGCTTGGGCCGGAGATGAAATGGATACCTGCCGGCAAACTCTCGCGCCCGCCTTCGTCGAATCGAACCATTACTTCGCCCATTCGTGTCTTCAACCGATCGACGGGAATAATCGCCATTAGTACCGTAGGCAGCAAACTGACGGAACGCCCTTTGTTCTCGGCCGACAACACGACCATCGAGCTCGTATAAGCAGCCGCGTGATCCACGAGCACGACACCAATATCCGCTTCGGCCGCTCTCGCTTTCCACTGCTCTTCGGGATCGGTATTCCATACCGATATTTTAGCGTCGGGCAGCTCGGATTCCAGTCCGAGAGCCTCGAGCTCCGGTTGATTCTGCCGAATGAGATAGTGAGCTCCCATCTCTGTCGCTTTGTCCGCGATAAAACGGCGAACATCCTCCATCGAACCCAAGCGCTCCACGTGACCGCCTACGCTTTTGAAATTTTCCGTAAACTTGTCGATTCTTTCTTGCTCGTTCCATTCGTAAGCGTTCCAGAAGTCGGGAGATCCCCGGTATGGATGGCGCGGAGGCTCGGAAACCATCGGTCTTCTCAGCTTGGCGGAGATGCCGTCCATGAAGCTGATCTGCTTGGAGCGAGATTTCGCTTCCATTTCCTTTAACCACTCTTGATGGGCTTTAGCTGTGTCCATGTCCGTCGTGGCCTCCTTTCGCGCGATCCTTAACGATTTGCTCCATCCGGTTCTTCATATCCGGAGCCATTTCCTTCAGACCGTTGCGAATTTCCGCGTCGAGCGTTCCCCATTGATCGCGGAATGATTTTTTCGGCAAACTCGGCGTAACCCTGTAAGTGTTCCAGCCCTTCAACGGGCCGACCTTCAGGCGAATTTCGCCATCGCGGGCAACGAGCTTCTGACCGAATTTACCGAGCTTCAAGATGGTTTTGAACCGTCCGGATTTAGACAACAACGTCCCGAAGCCCGCCATGCCGGCTCCCTCGATCTTATTCCCGTGGCCTGCTTCCACTTTGCGCCTGCGCAAATAGACGAGCATATCGTGCAGCGGAATTTTCACCGGGCACGCTTCGTAACAGGCTCCGCACAAACTGGAGGCGTTCGCGATATCGTCCCATTCGGCAATGTTCTTCTGCAGGGAAGGAGTCAAAACGGCTCCGATCGGTCCGCTATAGGTTCCCCCGTAAGCATGGCCTCCGATATGACGGTAAACCGGGCAAGCGTTCAAACAAGCGCCGCAACGGATACAGTTCAGCAGCTCTTGAAACTCCGGGTCGCCAAGCTGTAGAGATCGTCCGTTATCGACGATAATGATATGCATTTCATCCGGACCGTCCGCATCTTCCGTCCGGCGCGGCCCCGTGATCCCCGACATGTACATCGTCAACTTCTGTCCGGTCGCGGAACGAGGCAGCAAAGTCGCCATGACTTCCAGATCCGCCCAGGAAGGAATAATCCGTTCCATTCCCATAAGCGTAATCTGCGTTTTCGGCAGCGTGGTAACCATGCGCGCGTTGCCTTCGTTCTCGAACAAAACCATCGAACCCGTCTCGGCGATCGCGAAGTTGCAGCCCGTCATTCCGATATCCGCTTCCAGGAATTTGGCGCGTAATCTTCTACGAACGTAACCGGCTAGAACCTTCGTATCCGCTTCCAGCTTCTCTCCCGCGTCTTCGGACAGCAGATCCGCGATCTGGAAGCGATTCTTGTGTATCGCCGGAATAATAATATGAGAAGGCGCTTCTCCGGCCAATTGAATAATGTATTCGCCGAGATCCGTCTCGATCGCCTCGACGCCGATCGATTCGAGGGCATGGTTCAGATGAAGCTCTTCCGATACCATCGACTTCGATTTCACGACGGATTTGGCGCTTTTTCTCTCCGCGATCGATAGCGAGATGTCGACCGCGTCTTGAGCGGTATCCGCAAAATGAATATGAACGCCGTTCGCGCGGGCATTGTTTACGAACTCGTTGAGATAGTAATCGAGATGGGCGATCGTGTGAAGACGGATTTGCCGTCCGCGCTCGCGCCACTCTTCCCAATTGCCGTGCTCTTCCGTCGCTTTCAGCTTGCCGTTCTTTAACCTCTCGGTCGTAAACTTAACGGCCTTGCGAAGAAAATCGTTATTCAGCGCTAACTCCGCGCGCGCCTTAACCGTCGCTCCATCGGGATGCGCCGTTGCTCCGTGACCCATGCTACTTCACCCCTTCGTATAGAAGCTCCGCCAAGTGCATGACTCGGACCGGTTCGTTGCGATACCGCAGGTTGCCGCCGATATTCATCAAGCAAGCCATATCCAGCCCGACCAACACCTCGGCTTCCGTTGCTTTGACGTGATCGGCTTTCTCCGTGACCATGGCGCCGGAAATGTCCGACATCTTCACGGCGAACGTTCCTCCGAACCCGCAGCAATCTTCCGCATGCGGCAAGGGGACGAGTTCCATCCCTTTTACGTGGCTCATCAGTTCCATCGGTTCGTCTTTAACGCCGAGGATTCGGCTGCCGTGACAAGAAGGATGGTAGGTGACTTTGTGCGGGAACGTCGCTCCGACATCCTTCACGCCCAACACTTGAACGAGAAATTGCGTAAACTCGTAGGATTTGCTCTGAAGCTTCATCGCTTTCTCGTACATGACTTTATCGTCCTCGAACAGCTTCGGATAATGGTGAATCATGCCCGTGCAGGAGCCCGACGGGGAGATGACGAAGTCGCAATCCTCGAACGCTTCGATGATCGTCGTCGCGGTTGCGCGCGCTTCCTTCCAATAACCGCTATTATAGGCCGGCTGTCCGCAACAAGTCTGCACTTTAGGAAATTCCAAATGAACGCCGTATCTCGCCAACAACCGGACCATCGCTTCCCCGACTCTCGGGTAGATCGCATCGCTTAGGCAAGTTATGAATAAGGAAACTTTCATGCTGCACCTCTCTTAATCAGCTATTAGTTTCATATTATCAGGTTATCAGACATGTTTAAAGCGAAAAATGCGGAAAACTTAACGCGAGATTTAAAGGGAATCGCACCTGATACGTTCCACGTTACGATTCCCTTTATAGCTTGCTTAGTATACCGTTCAAGAGTCCTAAACCGTAATGACGGTGATTCCTTTGTTTTCGAGCTGTTCGATCGTCTCCGCTGCCATCCTGCGATCGGTAATAATGACATCTACGTCGGATAGATCGGCAACGTGAGTAAACGCCTGCACCCCGAATTTGCTGGAATCCGCCAACAAAATAACCTCGTCGGCCATTCCGATCATCCGTTGCTTGATACGCGCTTGCAGTTCGTTGGATTCGCTGATTCCCCGGTCCAGGTGAACGCCTTTGCACGATAAGAACACTTTATCGACATGGTAAGCATCTAACGACCTTTCCGCTAGAGGGCCGACGAAGGATAACGAACGCTGGGCAAGGATGCCCCCCGTCGAGATCACTTCGATCTTCTCCTTGCTGCTAAGCTCCGTCGCGACTTTGATCGAATTGGTTAACACGGTTAAGAAGTCGTCCGGTACGTCCGTTGCCATATACCAAGCCGTCGAGCTTGCGTCGAGCAGAATCCGATCTTTGGGTTGAATCCGCTTGATCGCTTCCAGCGCGATGCGTTTCTTCTCGTCCGCGTTCGTGATTTCACGAACGGCGTAAGGAATTTCCGGATGCAACGTCGCATCCTTCACGCTCACCGCTCCTCCGTGGGAGCGGCGAAGCCGCCCCGCTTGCTCGAGGCGATCCAGGTCTCTGCGGATCGTCTCTTCCGTCACTTGGCACAGATCGCTCAACTCGGATACCCGTATGCTTCCTCTTTCGTTCACCAGGCCCACAATTTTCTCATAGCGCTCCGCAACTAGCATGTCTGCCCTCTTTTCACGAACCTATATTATTCAGTCACACCCGTTATCGTAAGGAACCGGATATATGCCGCGTTCCAAGCTTCGCTTTCCTCCGGTTCGTACACGGTGATCGGGAAAGATTCCCGAATCGCTCTGCGCGCTTCCCAGATGTCCGCGAACTCGCCCCGGGCAATCCATTGTACGACCAAATTCCCGATCGCGCTACCCTCGGAAGGTCCTGCCCACACCGATTTGCCGATCGCGTTAGCCGTCCATTGACAGAGCAACGTATTCTGAATGCCTCCGCCGACCATGTGCAAACCGTTAAAGCTCTGTCCAGACAACCGTTCCGTCAATTCGAACACCTGCCGGTATTTCAGCGCCAAGCTTTCCAGAATGCAACGAACGATCTCGCCCGTAGTCTCGGGAGCCTGTTGGCCGGTTTGTTGACAGTATTGCGCAATGCGCGACGGCATGTCGCCCGGCGGAAGGAACAACGAATCGTCGGGATCGATGAAAGCAGCGAACGACTTCGCGCCCGAAGCCATCTGAACCAATTCGGGGAACGAATAGGATTCTCCTGCTCTTTCCCATTCCCGGCGGCATTCTTGTAAAATCCACAAACCCATGATGTTCTTCAGCAGCCGGTAAGTATCCGCCACGCCGCCCTCGTTCGTGAAATTCAGCTTCAAAGCGAGATCATGAAGAACAGGCTTATCCACTTCCGTTCCCATAAGAGACCATGTTCCGCAGCTCAAATACGCGAAGGACTTCTCCGTAGCCGGAACGGCCGCAACCGCGGAGCCCGTATCATGCTCGGCTACCGCATACACCGGAATCGACGGAATGCCAAGCTCCTCGCAGACGGAAGGTTGAATCGAACCGGCTTTTTCCCCCGGTTGCAATACATCCCCGAACCAGGATCTTGGAAGGTCCAGCAGCCGCAGCAACTCGGAATCCCATGTCCCTTCGATAGGATTGAACAATTGCGTCGTCGTTGCGTTCGAGAATTCGTTATGCATTTCGCCGGTCAAGAAATATCTCAGAATATCCGGAATCATTAAGAAACGGTTGCCGTCCTTGAGTAACGGCGATTTTGCTTCTTTTAGCGCGTAGAGCTGGTAGATCGTATTAAACGGCAGAAATTGAATTCCCGTGCGGGCGAAAATGACGTGAGGAGGAATTCGCGTAAACAAGCTCTCCATGGCGCCTTCCGTATGACGGTCCCTATAATGATAAGGGTTTCCGATCAATTCTCCGTTCTTGCCGATGAAACCGAAGTCGACGGCCCACGAGTCGATGCCCATGCTATGCAGCGATATGCCTTGATGCTTGGCTTTCAGGAGCCCTTGTTTAATCTCATGATAAAGCCGCAAAATATCCCAGTACAGGCGGTCGCCCACTTGCACCGGATCATTGGAGAAGCGATGAAGCTCCTCCACCTCGATCTTGCCGTCCGTCAGACGGCCAAGCAACGCTCTTCCGCTGCTTGCGCCAAGATCAAACGCGAGAATGTCCGACATTAAGATCACCCTTATGTTATGTTAAACTCCGCGTTTCAGCAGCACTTCATTCTCGTAGCTTTTCACTTCGGCGAGCCAATCTTCGCGAACCGGAACGCCCTTCTTCGCGCAGTAATAATCCCATATCGCTCCGAACGGATACGATTTGAATTCTTCCGTCAAGGCGAGACGAGTCGTGTAATCCCCTTCGAGCTCGGCTTTCTTCAGCGCTTCGATCGGATCAAGCATACCGCGAAGCAATGCTTTGATCGTATTGCGCGTTCCGATTACCCATGCCGCGACGCGATTGATGCTTCCGTCGAAGAAATCAAGGCCGATATGGGTTTTACCCAGTAAATCGCCGCGAACGAGTTCCCGTCCGATCTCGATCAACTCGTCATCGAGCGTAACGACATGGTCGCTGTCCCAACGCATCGGGCGGCTCACGTGAAGCAAGATGCCGTCGGCGAACAGAGACAGGGAGCTTAGCTTGTTCGAAATGACTTCCGTCGGATGGAAATGACCCGCATCAAGGCAGATCAACTTGTTGTTCCGAATGCCGTAACCCATGTAGAACTCATGCGATCCGACTACGTAAGCTTCCGAACCGATACCGAAGAGCTTGCTTTCCACGGCATCCAAGTTATGCGCCGGGTTCAACTCTTCCGCGAACACCTCGTCAAGAGCGGCCTTAAGACGTTGTCTTGGCGCTAAGCGGTCAACCGGAACATCCTTGAAACCGTCCGGTACCCAGACGTTCGTCACGCAAGTTTGTCCGAGCTGCTCGCCGAAGTACGCGCCGATCTTGCGCGAAGCTTTGCAGTGATCGATCCAGAACTTGCTGATCTCCGGATCCGGGTGGCTGAGGGTAAATCCGTCCTTGGACTTCTCGTGCGAGAAACAAGTCGGGTTGAAATCCATGCCTAACCCTTGCTCCTTAGCCCAATCGACCCATTTCTGAAAATGCTTCGGTTGAAGCTGATCCAGCTCCACCTTCTCGTCCGTGTCCGCGTAGATCGCGTGAAGATTCACTTTATGTTTGCCCGGGATCAAGGAGAACGCTTTCTCGAGGTCGGAACGAAGTTCATCCGGCGTCGTAGCCGCTCCAGGATGATTTCCCGTTACCGAAATTCCACCGGTCAGATCTTGATCCTTGTTCAGAAACCCTTTAACGTCGTCCCCTTGCCAACAGTGCATCGAGATCTTAATGTTTTCCAGTTGCGCCAGCACCTGGTCTACGTCGATACCATGCTGTGCGTACAATTCTTTGGCTGCTTCGTAGTTGCGAACGATTTTCTCTTGCATGCGTGATCCTCCTTGACCGATCCGGTCTACTTAATTGGATGTGCCATAACGGACATCAAGGCGTTCTCGGCTTGTGTCGCGTCCAGCCGACTATATTGCACGATAATCGGGATATCGCTTTGAACTTCGATAGCGTAGGGAACGCCGACCGGAATCAGCGTCCCTTCTTGGTGTAGCGAGCTTGTTCTAATATGTTTAGTGCGTCTAGCCGCAACGACGACCATAATATCTTCCATCGGATCGCGATCTTCGAAGTAAATCGAAATTCGCAGCAGTGCATCTTCCGAAGCCGTATTCAGTACGCAAATCGATTCATGACTCGTTAACTGGCCTGAGCTGACCTCGGGAATGTAGCCGTCCGGAATGTACCAGAGCTTTTCCCCGCGTGGTCTATGCATGTGCGATCCCTCCGATTTATCGAGTAAATGCCGCCGGTACTCCGCCGTCGATCGTCAGCATGCAACCCGTCGTTTTGTCGGACTTGGAAGACGCGAAGAACGCGATGCCTTCCGCGATGTCTCTCGGGTAAATGTTGACGAGCAGCGTCGTGCGTTTGCGATAGTGCTCTTCCAGTTGATCCGGCTCGATTCCGTAAGCGGCCGCGCGCTCGGTTCTCCAGCTGCCGTTCCAGATCGCGGAGCCTTGAAGGATCGCATCCGGCAAAATCGTGTTGACGCGAATGCCGAACTCTCCGCCTTCCGCGGCAATACAACGCGCAAGATGTGCTTCCAAAGCTTTAACGGAGCTATATGCGGTTGCGTTCTTACCTGCGTAGATAGAGTTTTTGGAGCCGATGAATACCATGTTCCCGCCGATAGCTTGCTCTTTCATCATTTTGAACGCTTCGCGCGCAACGAGGAAATATCCCGTTCCAAGCACGTTCATGTTCAAGTTCCACTCTTTAAGAGAGGTTTCTTCGAACGGGCTGGAAGTCGCAAGACCCGCGTTGTTAACGATGATGTCGACGCCGCCGTAAGCTACGGCCGTTTCCGCGTATGCGGCTTGGATGAGCTCTTCGCTCGTTACGTCTACTTTAACCGCAAGCGCGCGGTTCTCGCCATACTTTTCGTTAATTTCCGCCGCAACCTTCTGCGCGCCCTCGAGATTCAAGTCCGCAAGCACGACGTGAGCGCCTTCGGATACGAGTCTGCGAGCCGTTTCGCTGCCGATTCCGCCTGCTCCGCCGGTGATGAAAGCAATTTTGCGGGAGAATTCCGCCTCTGCGGGAGCAAGGGACAATTTGTAAAGCTCAAGCGGCCAATATTCCACGTTGTAGGATTCGTTCTCGACTAGGGAAACGAATTTGCCAAGCGCGGTTGCGCCTCTCATAACCGCGATCGCGCGGTGGTACAACGCTCCGCTCACTTGCGACATCGCCCAGCTCTTGCCGGTATTGATCATCCCGACTCCCGGAATGAGGATAACGCGAGGAGCCGCTTCGAACATGACGTCTCCTTCGTTCTTGTTGCGTTCGAAGTAAGCTTTGTACATTTCTTTGTATGCCGCTACGCCTTCTTTAAGCTTAGCTTTAAGTCCTTCGACGTCGTCCGCGTTAGGAGCCCAATCGATGAACAACGGAACGACTTTCGTGTGGACGAGATGATCCGGGCAAGCCGCCCCTACTTGGGATAATGTCGCGGAATCTTGACCGCCGACGAATTGCAGCACATCGTCCGCATCGTCGAAGGAAAGAATCATTTTCTTCGCGTCGCTTACCGCGCCGCGAATCGTAGGCATCACTTGAGCCGCGATGCTCTTGCGAACTTCCGCTTCGAGCGTCGGATGTTTCACGCCGCCGAATACTTTCGCTTCGTTGATGCGAGCTTCGATGAAGTCTTCCGCTTCCGTGATGATCTTGATCGTTTGTGCGTAGCACTCTTCGGAAGTGTCTCCCCAAGTGACCAAACCGTGTTTCTCCATCAGAACGAGCTCTGCTTTCGGGTTGTTCAGCACGCCTTCCGCGATCATTTTGGACAATGTGAATCCTGGACGAATGTAAGGCACCCATACGAAGCGATCGCCGAAAATTTCTTCGGCGAGTTGTTTGCCGTTATCCGCGCAACAAAGGCTGATGATGGAATCCGGGTGCGTATGGTCTACATGTTTGTATGGAAGGAATGCATGAAGCAAAGTTTCGATCGAAGCGCGGGGATGTTTAGCGTCGATCATACAATTCACTAAATAGGCAACCATATCTTCATCGGACATTTCCGATTTTTCGAACAAAGGACGGATATCATCTAGGCGAAGGCCGGTGAAGTTGCTCGCCTTCATCGAAGCCAAGTCGGATCCGCTGCCTTTTACGTACATAACCTCGGTATCGCGACCGCGGAAATCTTTGACGATCGTTTTCGTCGATGTATTGCCGCCGCCGAAATTACATACGCGACGATCCGCGCCAATGATGTTGGAGCGATATACGAGTTGATCCAATCCGCTTTGCTTTTCTGATGCTTTCGATGATTCCCACAAGCTCTGTACCATGATGATACCTCCGAATTTGTTGTTTATTTAGGCTTGATTTCAGTTTATCATACCCGTTTGTGTTTGAAAACCATAAATACAAAAACAAACAAAGATTTTGAATCACATTCAAAAATGTAATGTGAATGGATGCAAAAAAAATAGAGCTAACCGTAAGGTCGATTCGGACCTCAAAGATTAGCTCTATTCATAAGCGTATAATAGCGGATTACAGCCCTTTTTTGTTCGGCAAATAATGAAGCGCCCTAATGAATCTGATCGTTCTCGTCTTGGCGCGCATGACGATGGAGTGGGTTTCCGCGCGGTCGTCCGGCAAATATCTTACTCCGCCTAGGAATTCCCCCGGAGTGACGCCGGTCGCCGCGAATATGACGTCGTCCGTTCCGATCATGTCTTCCATCGTCAACACTTTATAAGGATCGTCGATTCCCATCTGCAAGCAACGTGCGTATTCGTTCGCATCGGAAGGCATTAATCGGCCTTGAATTTCGCCTCCCAGACATTTCAACGCGGCAGCGGCGAGCACTCCCTCAGGCGCGCCTCCCGATCCGACGTACAGATCGATGCCGGCTTCAGGGAACGCCGGAGCCATCGCCCCCGCGACGTCGCCATCGGACAGAAATTTTATTCTGACTCCGACTTTACGCAACGTCTTGATCAACGCTTCATGCCTGACCCGGTCGAGCACCATAACGGTAAGTTCGGAGACGTTCTTGTTCAAGATGTCCGCCGCTTTGGCCAACGTCACTTCCATCGGATCCGTCAGGCGCAGTCTTCCGACCAATTGCGGACCGACGGCGAGTTTCTCCATATACATATCCGGCGCATGCAACAGATTCCCCTTATTCGCGATGGCGATAACGGACATCGCGTTGTTCAAACCCTTCGCCACGATTTCCGTTCCTTCCAGCGGATCGACCGCAACGTCGACCTCGGGACCGTTCATGCTGCCGACTTGCTCTCCGATATAGAGCATCGGAGCTTCGTCCATCTCTCCCTCGCCGATAACGACCGTTCCGTTAACCGATATCGAATCGAACATCGCCCTCATCGCCGATGTCGCCGCTCCGTCCGCATTGATTTTATCTCCACGGCCCATCCATGGCGCGGATGCCAATGCCGCCAATTCCGTAACTCGTACGATCTCCAATGCTAACTCTCTCTCCATATAACGCCCTCCATATCGCGAAATCAACTTATATAATGTATATCATATTATTATTTATGTTACAATATTAAAACAATAATCCGCATAATTGAGGCACAAATTGGGCCTAATTGCACAATAGTATACCTGCGATATGAGACTTCCGCTCTCTTAGTCGGAAATTCCGACTATGGTGGGGCAAATCAAAAAACCTAAAAAGGTTGGTACAAGACTAATCCCTTGTACCAACCTTTTTAGGTTAATTCGCGCTCAAACGAGCTTAATATGAAGCAAGATCATTTCGGAACGGCTGCCAATCCGAATCGGCGGCCCCCAGGATCCGAAACCCGAGGATACGATGACATGCATCGCCCCTTTTCTCATATAGCCCCAATCGAGCTCGAACAGTCTCTTCGTGAACAAGTGGTTCGGAGCGAATTGTCCCCGGTGGGTGTGACCGCTCAGCATAACGTCCGCTCCCGCTTCCGCGGCTTGGGCGAACTTCGTCGGCTGGTGATCGATCAGAATGATCGGTTTACTGCCGTCCAGCGGACGTGTTAGCTCGGCAACGCTCTTTCTCGAGCTATCCATGGACTCGGCGGTTTTATCTTTGCGTCCGACCACGAACAGCTCTCCACCGATGTCCGCCGTTTCGTCTTGCAGTACCCGGATGCCGATCCGTTTCATTTCTTCGACATATTGATCGATATGACCGCCGAAATATTCATGATTACCCAGCACGGCAAATACTCCGCGCTTCGCTCGTAACTGTCCAAGCACCTCGCCCATCTTGTTTCTTATGAACGGTTCGATAGAATCGTCGATCACGTCTCCGGGCAACAAAACCAAGTCCGGCTTTACGTCGTTCACCCATTTCACGAGTTTGGCGAGATGTCTGCGACCGACCACGTTACCCAAGTGAATATCCGATGCCATCGCGATCGTCCATTCGCGTTGGCCGCCTTCGACCGGCGGCTTGGCGATTTCCAACTCGTATTTGCGCACGATCGGACTCCAAGCGTTCCATGAACCGATCGCTGTCAGCGCGATCAGAACAATGACGATAACACCGTTCGCGTACAGCGCGTAATCTTGAAGGTTAGCACCCGATATCCATAAAACGAGTTTAATCAAATCCGATACGGCGAACAGGATCAATCCGGCTTCCATGATGAAAATATAATAGGAACCGATCACCTTCAACAATCGGCCGACAGGTTTCGCGAATTCGGGTAACGGAAAACGTCCGGCAATGTAACCGTAAGCGACAATTCCAAACGTAATCCAGAATAGCCAAGGCGATACCGTGATATTGACGTCATCGAGCCATTCCGTCAGATGCCATCCGATATAAAAGTTAATGCTAGAGTATACGATAATTAGAAAAACGAAGAGCACGATCATTCGAGGATGGATTTTCATCTGCGCGGCAATCTCCCTACTCTCTCTATTAAAATACTGAGAAGATTATAACACAGATAGAACCCCGAACCGAAACGGCTCGGGGTTCTATACGTTTAACCTTGGGAGAGTATGCCTTGCGGCCGATCTTGCATGATCGCTCGAGACCAACGCTCTACGTCATAATGGATAATCGGCCGACTTATTTTTAACTCGTGCCGTTGGCGCAGAAGATCCCGGGTACGGAACAGAACGGATTTGACCGTCGGAATCGTGCTTGCCATGTCCGTTGCGATCTCCTGCATCGAATACCTGAAATACGTGAACAGAAGCCACATCTCGATATTGCGCCTCGGGAACCTCTCGGACAGCCATTCAATCGTGCTGCGGATTTCCACGTAATCGTTATCCGTATAGTATGCTTTTGACGAATCGACGACAGCGACCGCTAACCCTCTCCGCCTCTGGCGCTTCCGACAATCGTCGATCCACAAGTTTCTGGCCACCCTGACGAGAAATAGCTTCACGTCCAAATACGGCGCGGAATGCACGAAGAATACCATCGCTTTTAATTGGGTCTCCTGAAACAAATCCTCCGCGTCCCATTTCGACTTCGTCAAATAGTGGCAATATTTTTTTAGATCCACCAAGTGCGGGGATACCCATGTATCGAATATCGTATTTACGTCCATGCGAGATCCCTTTCCTTCAAGTCATGATTTCGGAGCGATCCCTACGGTTTGTCCGTCTTTCAACGCATGTTGACCCGAAACGATCAAACGATCGTCTATCTTCAAACCTTCCAATATTTCCTGATATGGCCCGTTGATCCGTCCCGGCACGATTTTCCGTTTTTCCGCCTTGTTCCCGTTGAGCACGAATGCAAAGGTTTCCGTGCCTTCCCTTACGATGCTGAGTGAAGGAATGGCTATGACGCTTTCCTCCTCCGGAGTCGTAAGTTGAATTTGAACCCGAGAGGCCGGCTTCAAGGACCGGTCCGTATTCTCGACCTCTAATTCGAAATCGTACAATTTCGTGCCCGCGTCGGGAAGCTCCGACAAATAAACGACTTTCGCTTTCCTCTGGCTTTCGCCGTCGCCAGCGTTCTTGAATACGATTTCCCGTTTGTTGCGCGCTAATTGCGCGGCCGTTTCCGTTAATTGCGCCTTGAGCTTCACTTTCTCGGTGTTCTGGACGACGCCGAACGCGCTTCCGGCTTGAATATTCGACCCCGCATCGGCCTTCACGTCGGTAAGAATACCGCTTGCGGGCGCTTTGATTTCTCCATTCCCCCAGGAGTGAGCTGCCTGTTCCAGACTTAGCCTCGCCGTCTCCACGTTCGCTTTCAAGGCTTCGGAAGCTTGGTTCCCTTGTAAAGCTTCCAATTGTTTAAGCGCAACGGCTAAACTGCGTTTCGTCTCGTCCTGTTCGGCTTCCGTGCCTTCCCTAGCCTGCATCTTCAGCTTATCCTTGATCGAGTTCACCGTATTGGTCAGCTCCAATCGTCTCGCGGATAACTCCGCTTCCGAGTTCAGAAGCGATGATTCCGCGTTCTTAAGAGCCGCTTCGGCTCTTTCCTTCTCGATAAAAGCATTCTTGTTGTCGATAATGGCAATGACGTCTCCCGCGTTGACCTTATCCCCGTTTCTCTTGACCAAGCGCAGCAACATCCCGCCGGCTTCCGCCGTAATGTCTACCCGCGACGATGCGCTAACTTCCGCTAGCTGCTCTCGCGGTTCTCCCATGCTTATCTTGGCAACCGCCTCTACCTTAACGAGAGCTTCTTCGCTCACCGCCGCTGTCGGTTGTTCCGCTACGTTGGCGGAAGTGGAACATCCGGAGAGATAAAAGGCGCTGGCACTTAGAAGCAATAGAATAATCGTCTTCTTATTGTTTAACTTCGATTGTCGCTTTCGCGTTTCATGAATCCACATAGATCGTGACTCCTTTTTTATAAGCTTATATCCTCGCCGGCAGTCGTTCTGTTCTTACGATTAAACATTCGGTTTAATCTCGCTTTGAACGATTCGATCAGCTCATAGATGATCGGAACGACGACTAACGTTAATATCGTGGACGTGATCAGACCTCCGATGACGACGACGGCAAGCCCTTTGGAAATGAGCGTGCCATGCGACAGTCCAAGAGCCAACGGAACCATGGCCGCAATCGTAGCGCCGGCGGTCATGATGATCGGACGCAGTCTGACTTTGCCCGATTCGATTAGCGCATGACGCGCGAGATACCCTTCTTTTCTCAGTTGCTGGGTACGATCGAGCAAGACGATCGCATTGGTGACGACGATGCCTATGAGCATAAGGAACCCGATGAGAGAAGTAATATTGATCGATTCCTTCGCGATCCACAATCCGAGCAAACCGCCGATAACCGCGAGCGGCAAGGAAAACAAGATGGCGAACGGCGTGCCCGCGTTCCCAAAGCACAGCACCATGATCAGATACACGATCGCGATTGCCGCGCCCATAGCGGCGAACATCTGCGTGAAGCCTTTGGCCATATCGAGGCTAACGCCGCGAATCGTCGTGGATACTCCGGATGGAAGCTCTAGCTGTTCGAGCTGGCTCGACACTTTCGAGCTAATCGCCGCTTTGTCGTTCGAATCTATCTTCGCCGTTATGCTGACCATCAGCCTTTGACTCTCGCGTTGCAACGATAACGGAGATTTAACCTCTCCTAGCTTGGCGATCTCGTTCAAGTGAACGATGGTGCCGTCCGCAGCTTGAATCGGCATTCGGCCTAATTGATCCAACGAATCTTTATCCTTCGACGCAAGCTCGACAGCCGACTTGAATAAAGTGTTATCCAAGCGAATATTGCCTAATTCGTACTTGGCGATCCATTCCGCGACAAGACGCTGAACGCCCGAAACATCTAATCCGAAGAGATTCGCTTTGGAAGGAGAAACCGCGATTTGAATTTCCGTTTTCGCGTCCCCCAAGCTATCTTTGATTTCCTTCAGCTCGGAAAATTGTTTCATTTCGTTCTTGATCGTCGCGGCTGCTTGTTCAAGCATCAACTGATCCTCGCCATAGATCACGTACACGAAATCGACCGATGATGAACCGCTTCCCCCGGCCAGAGATCCGGACATGACTTCGGAGCCTTTAGGAAGTTGATCCGCGATCAGCTTGCGATAACGCTCCTTGACCGTATCGGGGTCGACGTCATCGTTCACTTGCGTGATCAGCTCGATCATGTACGGGACGCGCTCTTCAGACCAGCCGTAACCGACCAACGATTCCACGAAAGTAAACATCGACCGATCATTCTCGTCCTTCGCTTCCAGCAACATCGTTTCAAGCTGTTTCGCCTGCAGATCGGTGCTGTCGAAGGAGGTTTCATAGGGAAGCTTGATCGAATAATTCATTTGTTTAACGGGCGGGCCTTCAGGGATAAACCCTTTAGGAAGGTTAGGCACGGTAAAGACGATCGTTAGGATGAACAGCAATCCGGAAAGAAGCAACGTTTTCATTCGATGGGTTAGGCACCAAACTAACGTTCGTTCATAGAACGAAACCAATTTGCCTCCCTCATGCTCTTTCGTGCCCATTGCCTTGGCGTTGCGAAGCACCATCAATTTCGCCATCATCGGGATAACCGTCAGCGAAACGAGCAAGGAAGCCAACAACGCGACGGATACCGTAACCGCGAACGGTCGGAATAACGCTCCGATAATTCCGGTTACGAAGGCGATTGGCAGGAACACGCCGACCGTAACGAACGTAGACGAGCTTATTGCCATAGCCACTTGTTTAACGGCCAGAAGAACAACCGACTCGTTCCTTTTCTGCGCTTTCTGGAGATTCGCGTAGATACTCTCTATGACTACGATACTATCGTCCACGATCCGTCCGACCGCGATGAATAGTCCGCCGAGAGACATAATATTTAAGGTGATGTTCAAGTAATTCATAACGACCAGCGTCAACAAGACGGACAGCGGAATGGACACGATGACGATAAGCGTCATTCTCATATTCCGCAGAAATACCAAGATCATCAAGGAAGCCAGAATAATGCCGAGAAAGCCTTCCTTTAGTAATCCGCTAATCGATTGTCTGACTTCGTCCGCGCTATCGTACACCGTATTAAACGAGATCCCCGGAGTAGACTTCTCCCAGTCGCTGATCTTTTGTTTCGCTTCATTGGAGAAATCGACCGCGTTCGTGCCTCGCGACATGTACAGGTGAATACCGATAGCAGGCTTATCATCCAACCTCGCGATAAAACTGGATTCATTAATCGCTTCGATATCGGATATATCCTTGATGAGCAACGTTTGCCCCGTCGGCGTCGAGATTTCCAAGTTCTCCAGATCGTAAAGACTGTTCAACTCCCCCTTCACGCGGGCGATCTGCGAATTGCCGTTGAACTTGACGATTCCGACCGAACCGTTCGTCATCGCGGATTGTATCGCGTTCGTAACCATGGATGGCGTTAACCTATAAGCGGCCAACGCTCCTCCGTCTAACCGGATATCGAGAGAGGACTTTCGGGCACCGATCGTATCGATATGATCGATCCCGCTTATCGATTCGAAACCGGGCTTTAATTCCTTGTCGTATAGCTCATCCAGCTCGGTCTGAGTCATTGAGTCGTTCGCATGAACGGCCAAATAATACGAAGGAAAAGAGGCGTAACCCACGGTCGCGACTTTCGGTCTTCCGGCTTCCTTGGGCAGGCCGACTTCCTGAACTATGCTCTCTAGGTCTTGCTTCGTCTTCTCGACGTTAATGCTTTCTTTAAACTCCAGGTTAACCGTCGAGTATCCGTCGTTCGACGACGAACTCATCATCGTTAACCCGGCTATGTTGGCAATCTTGTCCTCGATCGGTTTCGTGACCAAGTTCATTACGTCTTGCGGCGAGGCTTGATACTCGGTAACTATGTAGATAAACGGAAAAGAAATATCCGGCATGTTCTCTACTTTAAGCGAGCTGCCCGCGTAACTTCCGGCCCCTAGCACGATTGCGATCAAGATAAACATAGCCGCTACTTTGTTCATGGAAAACTGGATTAGTGCCTTCAACAGGTAACCCTCCTGCAAATTCGATTCGTTATCTTCGTCATTTCCCTGGCAGAACTTCCCTCCCTCTCCTGCTTTGCACAAGCTTAATACAGAAATATGAATAAACTATGACGAAATGGAGGCCTTCCTTTTTTTCGCATAAAAAAACGTCGGTCCAAAGGTTTCCCTTTGCCGACGTTTTTTTGTTTATGGCATTAAATACGATGAGGCAGCATAACGGTAACGATCGTTCCCCCGCCCGGGTTATGATTCAGCGTGACGGTTCCCCGGTGCCTAGTGACGATCTTCTTGACGATCGCAAGCCCCAAGCCGCTGCCGGGTTGGTTCTTGTTGTGCGATTGATCCGACTTGTAAAATCTTTCGAAAACTTTCCGTTGATCTTCTAGCGGAATTCCGATCCCGTTATCGGCGACGAACACTTCGATCAAATCCATATGCTGAACGATGCGAATATGAATAATACCGCCTTCCGGCGTAAATTTAATACTGTTTCCGATCAGATTAATCCATACTTGATTCAATTGGTCTTCGTCGGCTTTGATTTTCGTTTTAGGCAAATCCAGACGCCATTCCAACGACTTAGCGGACCACAGCGGTTCGCTGGACAAGACGGCTTTGCGAATTTGCTCGTCCAGATCGTACAAGCTAGGTTCGAAAGGATGACGCTGCGAATCCAACGAAGCCAGCTTTAATAAATTGTCGCTAAGTCGGGACAATCTCTCGCTTTCGTTCTGGATAATGGTCAAATAAAGCTTTCTTTCGTCGTCGGTGAGGTCGTCCCGTTGAAGCGCCTTGGAAAATCCCGAGATGGAGGTGAGCGGCGACTGGATTTCATGAGAAACGTTCGATACGAAGTTCTGCCTCATCGTTTCGAGTTGCTTCATCTCGCTTGCCATATAATTAAAGCTCTTCGCCAATTGTCCCAGCTCGTCTTTCCGCTTCTCCCACTTGAGCTCGATATCGAACTCGCCTTTGGCCATTCTCTCGGCTGCCGCTTTCATCCCTCTGAGCGGTTTTACCAAGTACCTCGCACCTATGAAAATAATAAAGCAACCAACCAGCAGATTAAATATCAAAGCTATAAAGAGCATTAGCAGGGAGTAATAGACTACGGTTCCCTCGGAGATTTGGATAAACAGAGCGTATTTCTCGCCCGACTCCTCGTGAGGAAGCCCAACGACAAGCTCGGTCGGCGCAACTTCCATGCCCCTGTAAGTTCCCCCGTCCAACACGGAGCGTACGACTTCATCCGAGATAATATACAGATCGGCCGGCGGATTGCCTACCTCCGTCTTCAACTTCCCGGTACTGTCGTAAACTCTAACCTCGTATTTCTTTTTGAGCTTTTCTTCCTCTAATGCGATTTCAGCATGATCGATACCGTTGGCTCGGTAAAGTTTCTGTATGCTTATCCCGTCTTTCATCAGATTCCTTTGCAGCCTATTGGCATACTGATCCCCTATGGTCTCGATGAGGGAAAGCGCAATATAGAAAGTACTGACTAGTCCGATGATTACGGCGACCAAATAGGTGAGCACAACCCGAAAATATAGCGTTTTGATCATTCGTGAACCACTAGCTTATATCCAAGCCCACGTTTGGTCTCGATCGCGAACGAACCGTTCAGTTCGGCAAACCGATCCCTTATCCGTTTAATATGTACGTCTACCGTTCGGTCGTCTCCAAAGAAATCCGCCCCCCACACTTGCTCGATCAGATCGTTCCGCGTAAAGATCTGACCCGGATAACTGGCAAGCTTGAACAAGAGATCGAATTCCCTTAACGGCAGAGATATAGGTACATCATCGATGACCGCCTCGTACCGATGTTTATCGAGCAAAACTTTACCGATCTGTAGCTTCATGGCGGTATGAATCTTGTATCGTTTAAGCAGCAGCTTTACCCTCGCCGCCAACTCCAACGGATCGAACGGCTTAACGAGATAATCGTCGGCGCCGAGATTAAAGCCTTTGAGCTTATGATTGGTTTCGCCTTTGGCGGTCACCATCAGAATCGGCATCTCCGGATAATCTGCCTTAAGTCGGCTGCACAGCTGCCATCCGTCCATCTTCGGCATCATCACGTCTATGATCGCCAGATCGATCTTCGTTTGACCGACTGCTTCCAACGCCTCGATGCCATGGCATGCCTTCGAAATCTTAAAGCCTTCCCTTAACAAATAAAACCGAATCAGTTCAAGAATGTCCGGGTCGTCGTCGACGATCAGGATGTTGGCCATCTCTATAATCCTCCCGTATGCGAATGCTCCACTTCTTATACGGTAGACTATGGATTCAGGTTCCCTACTTCCTCAACCTTTCGACAGAAGCCCTTGAGGACGGTCCTGCATGATCGCGCGCGACCAGCGTTCCACGTCCAGATGGATGACCTTGCGGTGATCGGCGAGACCGTTTCTGTCGCGAAGCTGTTCGCGAGTTCGGAAAAGCACCGATTTAACCGCGGAAATCGTACAATTCATCGCTTCGGCGATTTCTTGCATCGAGTAGCCGAAGTAGTTAAACAAAAGCCACGTATCGATATTCCGTCTGGGGAACCGCTCGGCCAACCATTCAACGGCGCTGCGAACTTCTACGTAATCGTTATCGCTGTAATATGCGTTAGAAATATCCGTATGCATATATCGCCTTCTTTGCCGTTTACGGCAATCGTCGATCCATAGATTTCTAGCGACGCGAACCAAGAAAGGCTTCACATCCAAATACGGTTCCGTATGCAGGAAAAAAACCAAAGATTTCAACAGAGTATCCTGGAACAAATCTTCCGCGTCCCATTTCGACCGCGTCAAGTAATAACAATACTTTCGAAGATCGTCCATATGCGGCGCGATCAGCCGTTCGTATTCCGGAATGATGCCCAAGCGATTTCCCCTCCTTCCCATGAGTCTGAGCCTGAAGCAATATCCCTTATTCGAACCGCAACGCTTCAATCGGCTTAAGCTTAGCTGCCTTATTCGCCGGGAACATTCCGAAGACAACTCCGATCGCCACGGAAAAGACGAACGCTATAAGAATAATGTTGGCCGAGAATACGATGTCCATATCGAATGCCGAAGAAGCGCCCTGCGCGGCTCCGACGCCGATTCCTATGCCAAGCAAACCCCCGAGTCCGCTTAGTACCATCGATTCGATCAGAAATTGGATAAGGATATCCCGTCTCTTGGCTCCGATAGCTTTGCGAATTCCGATTTCCCGCGTTCTCTCCGTTACGGAAACGAGCATAATGTTCATAATTCCGATTCCCCCGACGAGCAGGGAAATTCCCGCGATTCCCGCTAAAGCCAGCGTTAACGTATCGGATACCGAAGTTAGCGTCGACAGCGCATCGCTTTGATTAAATACCCGATAACTATCGGTGTTCCCGCGGAAATGATCGCTCAACTCGGCTTCCAACCCGGTCACGACCGCATCGATCCCTTCGGTAGATTCGACCTGAACGTAGACAGTCCGTACTCCTTTGGATTTGAACAACCGCTCGGCCGACGTTTGGGGAATCATCACGACTTCATCGTTCGAGCCCGTCGTCGTGCTGCCTTTCTCGGCCAGTACGCCAACGACTTTATAGCGCGTTCCTTGGATCAAAATATACTCGCCCACGGGACTCGCGAAGCCGAAGAGGTCCGTCGCCGTGGTCGAGCCGATAACGGCAACCTTCTGGTAAACGTCGAGGTCGATTTGCGCGAGGAATCGTCCCGAAGCGACCTCGTATTCCCTCACATTCGCATAATCCGCATTCGTGCCTACAACGTTTACGGTTACGCTGGTCGTTCCGTACTTCACCGAAGAACTCTGCGTGCTAGCGGGAGCGATATATTGAATCCCTTCCACTTTGTCCGCGATCGCGACGGCTTCGCTCGCTTTTAACGTATTGGTCGAACCCCGGCCGACAATGCTCACCGTGAGCAAGTTCGTTCCAAGACTTTGCACTTGCTCGGTCACCGATTTCGTCGCTCCTTGCCCCAGAGCGACGAGAGCGATAACGGCCGTAACGCCGATAATGATTCCGAGCATCGTCAGCAGCGAACGGAGTTTATTGGACAGAATGCTCTTCATGGCCATCTTAAACGCTTGAAAGAAGTTCATTCCGTCCGCCCTCCTCTTCGTTCAACATCCCGTCCATGATCTTCACGACCCGTTTCGCTTGCCGCGAAATGTCCGGATCATGGGTAATGAGCACGATCGTGTGGCCGAGGGAGTTCAGATCCTTAATGAATCCCATCACTTCCTTGCCGGTTCTCGTATCCAAGGCGCCGGTAGGCTCGTCGGCAAGCAAGATCGGAGGATTGCCGGCTAGCGCTCGCGCGATCGCCACGCGCTGCTGTTGTCCCCCGGACAACTCGACGGGACGATGGTGAATCCGCTCCTCCAGTCCGACTTTCCTAAGCGCTTCGATCGCTTGCTCCTTCCGCTCCTTCGCGGACACTCCCCTGTAGATCAGAGGCAGCTCCACGTTCTCGATGGCCGTTAGTCGGGACAACAAGTTAAACCCTTGAAAAATAAAGCCGATCTTACGGTTGCGGATTTCCGCGAGTTTGTTTTCCCTTAATCGGCTAACTTCTTCGCCGTCTAACCAATACTCCCCGGAAGAAGGCGTATCCAAACAGCCGATCACGTTCATAAGAGTCGATTTCCCCGAGCCCGAGGGACCGATAATGGCAATAAAATCTCCTTGATTAACGGTTAACGAAACGTTATCCAATGCGTTAAGCGTCTCTCCGCCCATGCGATACTGTTTACTTAATCCCTTGATTCGGATCAAGGGAGCTTCCGGCTTCGGCTTCGTGGTCATTAGCGCGCACCGCCCGCCGCTGCACCGCCGCCTCCGCCGGTAGATTGACGGCCGCCTCCGCCGCCCTGGAAGCCGCCTCCGCCACCGGGGAACCCTCCGCCGGCACCGCCGCCGAACCCTGCGCCGCCAAAACCCGGAAAGCCGGCTTGCATGTTCGAGTTAGAGCTTGAACTAGCGACCGTCGGAAGCACGACGAGGTCGTTCTCGCTTAGCCCAGATAGGATTTCGATCTGATCCTCGTTATTAATGCCGACCTCGACCTCGACTCTGCGAGTCGATGTAACGCTGCCGGACGCATTCGCGTTAGCTCCGCCCGCTCCCCGATTCGCCATGAACTGCTCGCGCATAGCCGCGCGTTCCTCTGTGGTCATGTTCTGGAAACGATCGGCGTTTCCACCTTGCCCGGCTTGGCCTTGCTGACCTTGTTGCCCTTGTTGACCTTGCGGTTGCGGTTCCTGTTGCGGAGGTTCGCCTTCGGCACCCTGCCCGGCTTGGCCTGCTTGCCCTTGTTGCGGCCTCGTCCCCGCATTCGCTCCCGCGGTTTGCGAGCCGTTCGTTGAAGCGCCTGTTCCTCCCGCGCTCGGAACCATGACGAAATATTTCCCCTGCGAAGATTGCACCGCTTCCACAGGAACATAGAGGGCATCCGTTTTCTTATCCGTCATGATGCTGGCTTCCGCGGACATTCCCGCCTTTAAGTTTTTCGCTTCCGATAGAATAATCGTTACGTCGAACGAAGCTACGCCGTTGCTCGCCGTGCCTTCGTTCGCGATCGCTTCCACTTTTCCCGTGAACGTCTCTTCCGGCAACGCTTCGACTAGAATCTGAGCTTCTTGCGCGAGCTTCACCTTAGGAATATCCAGCTCGTCGATGCCGACGACCATCTTCAGCTTGGCGAAATCGACGATCTCGCCAAGTTCGCTATTCGGGCTAATCGAGTCCCCTGCTTGTACGTTGAAGGTTTCCAACACGCCGTCAATCGGAGCAACGATAGGATCGATGCCTTCTTCCGTCTTCAGAGAAGCGATATCCGCCTGAGCCATCTCGATATCAAGCTGCTGCTTCTGAATGCTCAACACGAGCGATTCGCGTTCCTTGTCATCGGCTGCTTCCTTATACTTCGTTTGCAAATCCGTAAGCTCCAGCTTCTTCTTCTTTAGATCGATTTCCTTGCTTCGTACCTGATCGGAAGTATCGTCGTTCTCGTATGTAATTAGCACTTGTCCTTTCTTTACGCTGTCTCCTTGCTTGAAATTCACTTTCAGCGCTTTTCCCGCCGTGCTCGCTTTCAGGGTTTCGCGCGCGAAAGGCTGCACGCTGCCCGTACCGCTGACTTTCACTTCGATCGTGCCCTTGCGGACTTGCGTTGTCGGGAAGCTTGCGGCCAATTGCGTGTCTTTCTTATCGAAGAACCGGAGACCACCCCAAGTTCCCGCCCCTAGTACGATGACTAGAGCAGCTATCCATATGATCTTCTTCTTCATCCGAATGCTTCACCTTCGCTTTTTATCGTCTTAGCGAACATTATGGAAGATGAACCTTAGTTCAAGATGAGTGCCCGCTGAATGTTTTCTGAATGCCTTCAGGTAACCCTCAAGAAAAAGAAATTCAGTATTCTTTCAGTTTTCTCTCAGCCAAAGTTAAGCAAATTAGCTCATAATGGTAGTCATAGCGTAGAGATCGGGTTGAAATTCGCGTATTTTGTTGGAGGAATGAACATGTCGCAGCAAGGAAAAGGAATCAAAATCATGGTCGTGGACGACGAGCCGAACATTTTGCAGTTTCTGGAGCTTGGTTTAACGAATGAAGGCTATCAAGTGGCGACCGCGCAAGATGGACAAGAAGGCATTGCCCTCGCCGAGCGATACAACCCGCACGTGGTCGTTCTGGACGTCATGATGCCGGGGATGGACGGCTTCGAGGTTTGTCGGGCTTTAAAGGCCGATAAGCCCGTAGCCGTAATCATGCTTACGGCCAAGGAAGAGATCGAGGATCGGGTTAAAGGCCTTAATCTCGGAGCGGACGATTATATGTCCAAGCCCTTCGGCTTCGGGGAATTGCTTGCGCGTATTCAAGCGCGCGTGCGGAACCAATTTCCTCACCTGCTGAGCGAGGTTGCGATCGGCCCGTTCGCGATCGATGCCGTTCGCAAAGAATTTCGATACCGGAAACGTATTCTCGATCTGTCGCCTACGGAGCACGAATTGCTTAAGTATCTCGTGTTAAACCACGGTCACGTGCTCAGTAAAAGCGTAATACTCGATCAAGTGTGGGGCTATGATTTCGGCGGTGAGGAGAACATCGTGGAAGTGTACATCCGATCGTTAAGAGATAAGCTCCAGGATCGAGAGCATAGAGTGATCAGGACGATCAGGGGAGCGGGCTACCGGGTGGATCTCCTATGAATCGATGGAATAACGCGTTCAGCCGCATTCGAGCGATCGTATTTCCCCGCTCTCTTCGCTACCAACTGTTATCCCGCATTTTGTTTATCTTAGCCGGTCTGCTGCTGGTCATCGGGCTTTTTCAATATTTTTTCATGGAACGTTTTATATATCAGAATCGGGCTGCCGGCATACAAAGACAGATTCAATCCGTTCCCGGGGAGTTATGGGAAAGAGTTAACCCCCAAATGCGTAGAAGACCTGCAGAAGCGTTCATTTTCTTCCCTTCCGCTTCCGTCGCTTATATGAACAAAGAAGGCAAATTCACGGTCATATCTCCAATGAACGCGACGTCAACGGACTCCGTTCCTCGTTTGAGTCAAGAAGTGTATAACGAAGCTTTTAATCACCCGCGAAGAGGCAAGGTTATTTATTCGATCGTACGCGATTCAACCCTTGGACAGCAGTTAGTGGTCGTGCAACCGGTCCGTTCCTTCTCCGGCATTGACGGAGTCGTGCAAGTTAGCATGAGCACGAAACCTATGACGAACGAGCTGAACCGACAATTTCTGTTGTATCTGGCACTAGCATTGGCGGCTATCTTCGGCGGCCTCTTTACGTTCTTGCCTGCCATTCGCAGAACGTTAACCCCGCTATCCCGAATGGTAACTACCGTCGAACGCATCGATTCGGGCAAACTGAACGAACGGTTACCGGAGAACGAGCAGCCGATGGAGATCGATCGGTTGTCGCATTCTTTTAATCGCATGTTAGAGCGCCTCGAGACTTCTTTCCGCGCCGAGCAAGAAGCGAAGGAGCAAATGCGCCGTTTCGTCTCCGATGCGTCGCACGAGCTTAGAACTCCGTTAACATCCATTCACGGCTTCCTTGAAGTGTTGCTCAGAGGCGCGGCTGCCGATCCGATCCAGTTAAACAAGGCGCTTAGGAGCATGCATGGAGAGTCCGGAAGAATCAATAAATTAGTCGTCGACTTGCTTCAATTAGCGAAGCTGGACAGGGAGCCCGAGATCAAACGATCGCCTTGCGATCTTGGAGAGCTGGTTCGGGAGATGGAAGAGCAACTGCTCTTGTTGGGAGAAGAGCGCGAGGTTACGATAGAGGCGGACTCGGGTATTCTCATCCAGGCGGATGGCGATAAAATCAAACAAGTGTTGCTGAATTTATTCCAGAACGCAGTGCAGCATACCGATCCGCATTCCGGTAAAATACGGATCAAGGTTATTCGGACGGATGACGGAATCGAGACGACTGTCCAAGATAACGGAACGGGAATTTCGGCCGAGCATCTTCCCCATCTGTTCGAGCGTTTTTATCGCATCGATAGCTCTCGCGCGCGTAAATACGGAGGGGCGGGCCTTGGACTCTCCATTACGAAATCTCTAGTCGAACTTCACGGGGGAACTTTAAACGTAGAAAGCCGCCTTGGGGAAGGCAGCTTGTTCCGGGTCACTTTCCCTTTATGATCTCTCTAGCTGTTGCACGCCCTCGAATAGGGTAGCGATATAGAGATGTTGGTCATCCACGTCCACATCCGTCACTTGGACGCCGATTTTTAAGGCCATTAATGAAATCTGATTTCCGATCCGACTAACGCGGTACAATCCGCGATCCGAGCAAGCGTACACTTCGTCGTCCCGCGTAACGACGGAGAATATGAACGTATTGCCCATTCTGTAACGCTCGAACCCGCCCCGCTGGTTCCCCACGAGGAGATCTCCATGTTCGGTCGCCCCGATAATTCTACCGTGGGAAACGGCCAGGCTGGTCACAGCGGACCCGTATTTGAAATTCATCCAAGTCGTCGTGAGACGATCCAGAATCGATATTCCCTCATTCGTTCCGAGAACGACATATTGCGGCAAATACAAGAAATCATAGACGATGAGATCCGAGCGCATCATAAGATGCCACTCCGCGCCTTCTGTGAACCATAGTCCGCAAGACGTTCCGGCAAGTCCGACTTCGCCGAATTCTTTATACTGATAACAGCCGACGGCTAACTCCGTTGAATTCCATAATCCGTCCTCGTTATAGAACAATCCTTTATTCGAACAGGCATACAGCCTATCTACGTACACTTGCAAGCGATTAATATGCGTCTGGTGCGGCAGCCCTTCGTTACTCTCCGTCCATTCGCTATCTATTTGCCTCTTATATACGACGCCTTGTCCAAGCGGAGCGGCTGCCAGTAAGTCGGAAGACATTTTCTTAACCGATGAAAAATGAAACACGAGTCCCCCAGCGTTCGCGGATACTTGCATCGAATGAACCCAACTCCTTCAACCGGGCAACGGTGTATGATAGTGTTCATTTTAATTGATAATGATTATCAATGTCAAATATTTTGAAAAGAATTGTCTTTCTGCGTCAATAAAAAAACCGTTCCGGGCACGATTTTCTCGCGCCGGAACGGCAGATTCTACTTCTTACTTAAGCTCAGGCATAGGTAAAAATAATAGATTGATAGGCAGCATGCTGCCGTTCGCAGGCGTGAACGTGATATCAACCGATTCTACGGTATCGCCCGACTTATAGAGCATCCCGACTTCGTTCGGGTTTCGCAATATACTATCGTTCGTTGCGTAAACAACTTTACCGTTAATGGTAAAGGCGCCTGCATAATGTCCTCCGCGCGGATTAATCGCGATCGCGGTATGCGGTTGGACGTTGCTTAACCGAATCGTGTACAGAACGCCATAGTTCCCCATGTTCAGCACCGACGTTCCCGTCGTTTTATCGATTCCGGTCAACCGGGTATCTTCTACGTTATCTGCTAGAATCATCCGGCTTTTCACGTCGCCGATCGTCTGGTTCACGTACATCATCCGGTTGGCGTTCTCAAACGTTCCGCGAATGTGTCTGTCGTTGCTAGGCAGCACTTTCAGGTATGGCAACATGCTCATGACTTCACGGTGTTCATCGACTACGATGACTTGGAACTTGAGATTCGAGTTCATTTGAACGTCCGCGAACATGGAGTATACGTCGCCCGGACGAACTCTTTTGTCGCTATATTCTTGAAAGATCAGTCTGCTCTCTCCAGCCGGAATCTGCAAATAGGAATACGTCGGATTCAATACCGATTCGAGGAATCTCCCCGTAACCATGCGGCCTACTTGCGATACGATCGGATTAGGTCCGCCGATCCCTTTCGCTCCCATCCTTACTGTAGCCGTTTCGGCGTTCTCGTTCGTTAAGAGCACGTAGATTTTGACCGGATTCGAACGGCCGTTCAGATTATGGAGCAGGAATCTTACGTTGCCGCTTACCGTGTCTTCATAATAAATTCCTTCTTCAAGAATCGTTTCCGGACTATTCGCCCTAATTAACGTTTGTTGACGGTCATTAATCGAGTAAGGCATCTTAGGCAAAGATAATACGGATGGTCCGCTAATTCCGAACTTGTCTCCGATTGCCGTATATAGCAGATCGAACTCTTCTTTCGTGTAATGCGTTTCTTCCGTGATCGTGATCGTTTTCGTATATTCGTTCACGGCACCGTTAGCATCCGTTACGGTTAAAGTGATGTTCTGCGGTCCCGCTACGAAGAACCCGCGTTCGTTATTCGTCCATACCGTGCTGGCGATCCGATTCTCGTCGTCGGTACTTAGGTCGGTATACGTAATGAATTCTCCCATTTTATACGTATCTTTGTCCGTATTAAATTGAGCGACGGGAGGTTGATTCGGCGGTCTGACCGTAATCGTAACCGTATAAGGATCACTCCAAGTTCCTCTTTCATCTTGAACCCAGTGGCTTATCGTATAGGTTCCCGCTTGGTCGAAGATCGCGTTGTTGTTCTCCCAGCGTTCGTCGATAATCTTAAGGCCGCTTGGATGGTACGACTGATTCGTATATTTAACTTCCGTTTGTTGCGCGTATGGATTCGTATCCGATACCGAGAAATTCGCAACCGGTTTGGAAGCCCATGTCAGTACGACTTTCTTCTCTTTAGGAAGGTTCGTCAACGTCAATCCGAAGCTCTGGGCTACTGTGCGCAACGGAATCATAAGCGTGCCTTTGAGCAAATAAGGAGCGCCGGCGTTAGTCTTAACGACTCCGTTTAACGTATAAGAAGGATTGCCTGCCAACAATTTAATTTCATTAATACCGTTAGACAACGTGTACAGCTTGCTCTTGGAATCGTATGCGATCGTTCCGTAAATCTCGTTCATGATAGATCTTGCCGCGACGTAAGATACGCCTTTCGTTGCTGTAAGAGGTTGTGTCGCCGTTACGGTCTTGCCGTTGTGTACCATGATTTTCGAGCCTTGCGTCAGTTCTAGCTTGTCCAGTCCGTTAGCGCTATCGGCGGCATGAACCGGGAGTTGAATCGAGAATAACAAAAGTGCGGAAAGAAATAACAACAAATACTTTCTTTTCATAGCGTGCTCCTTCTAATCTAGTCGATTATGTGTGTCTGTAACATTTAATCATAAGTATTTACGACAATACCGGACAAAGGTTGCTATATTCATAGAATTTAAACAAGAATGAAATAAACGGCGAGATCGGCAACGTCGGATTACAAGCTCTTGCGCATGCGTACGTGCCAAATATTCGCATCTAAGAAAGGCTCTGCCGATTCCGTCACATAACCTAACTTCCGATAAAAATCTTCCGCAGTGCATTGCGCGTCCAGCAACGATTGTTTGTACTCTTGCCGCTTAGCTTCCTCTTCCATCTCCCCTAGAAGCACCTTCCCTATCCCCTTGCCGCGATAAGATTTCAGGACGGCAATTCTCTGCATCTTGGCAACGCCGGGTTCGAACGTCTTGAAGCGCCCCGCCGCAATCGGCACATCGCCCTCCAGGACGATGAAATGGCTGCACGATTCAGGCGATTCGTCATATTCGTCCATCTCAAGCTCCCTCGGTACGCCCTGCTCGTTCACGAATACTTCGACGCGAACATCGAAGGCTTGTCGTAATTGCTCTTCCGTCTTCACATGTACGATTCTCATATCGTCAGCCTTTCTATGTTTGATCGACTTCTGCGGACAAAGCCCGGACGCTCGTCTATCCAGCATACCGGATAGGCCATAAGCGTTCAATGCATTTGTTCGCTCCAATTTATAGCATAAAATCGGCATAGCTAATCCATAATAATGGAAATTGCGAGAAGAAGGGAGCTGCGACATGCCGCAAGCCAAGATTAATGTGGTACAGGCCATGTTTCTGTTTAATTTGGCCGTAGGCATTACGAACCATGTCATCGTCGTTCCTCTGATCTTGCAAGCCTCTCATCGCGATGCGTGGATCAGCGCTTTGTTCGCTATTCCGCCGCTCATCCTGTGGACGATTATCTTGTATTACATAATGAAGCTCACGAAGCAGCAATCCTTGTTCGAATGGTTCAGAAGTCATTACAATTCCGTTGTGGCATGGACCGTCATCCTGCCTCTCATTCTGTTATGTATCGCGATCCTATTCGTTACTCTCCGCGATACGTCCGCATGGACCAAGATTACTTACTTGCCAAGAACTCCATTCCCCATCACCGTCACATTGTTTGCCCTGAGCGGCATCATTGCGGCGATATCCGGCCTGAGGACGGTTACGATCGCGGCAGGGATCTTGCTGCCGGCGGTGATTCTGTGCGGCCTATTCGTCATGAGCGTCAATTATCAATTCAAGGATTACTCCTATTTGAAGCCGATCTTTACGCAAGGATATGCTTCCATTCTACATGGCACGGTATATACTTTAGGCGGTTTGGTCGAATTCGTGCTCCTGCTCGGTCTGCAACAGCATCTCAACAAGAAATTCCGATTGTCCTCGCTGCTGGTGCTTACGGTTGCCGTAACCGGATTGGTATTCGGACCGATCATCGCTGCGATCTCGATCTTCGGTCCCTACGAATCCGCCGATCAGCGGTATCCGGCATTCGAGCAATGGCGCATGGTTCTTATCGGCAAGTTCGTCTCTCACCTTGATTTCTTATCGATCTACCAATGGATCTCGGGATCCATGATTCGAATTTCGCTCGCCTTTTACCTGTTGTTCGATCTCCTGCAAATGAGCCGCAACAAATGGAAAAGCGCCTATATGCTCTTGACGGGGGGCGTACTTATTTTCTGCGTTTCCCAATACAAGCTTAGCGACTCGCTTTTCTACTCATTTCTTAAGCAGCTCTATTTTCCTATTGTTATGATGTTTTTCTATGTATTCCCGTTCGCGTTACTTCTGCTCATTCTCATTAAACGAGGTAAACCCGCATGAATATGAATAAATTTTTTCGTAAAACGTTTTATTACGGCAATGACAAATCCAGCCATGGGAATGAAAAAGAAAAGGCCGATCTCGCATTAGACGACTTGGATCATTCGAAGCTGTTCGAATTGTTCTGCGATGCGGAAGATGTCAACATCCATTCCTATTTCAAGGAGAACGATTCGGAGTATCCGAATCCTCTGTTGATATACTGCGATGGCATGATCGATTCCAAACAGCTTAACGATTTTCTGTACATGCAGTTAAGGAAGCTGCTTACAATTCCGCCTTCGGACGACACTAAGCGTTTATCGGACATCCCGTTCGAAACTCAGAATATGCATCGCATCGTGGAGCCGCATGCCGTTGAAAACCTTGTACAGCAAGTGTTCTCGGGTAATTTGGTGTTATTCTTCGAAGAAACGCGCGATCTGTACGCGATTCAGATGGCAAGTCCGCCTCAACGCGCGCCAAGCGAATCCAATACGGAAATTTCCGTTAAAGGCCCTCGGGACGGATTTACGGAATCGATCGATACGAATGTCGCGCTTATTCGCAAGCGTCTTAAGACGACTACTTTAGGCATTGAATATTTCCAATTGGGAAGTCGAAGCAAGACGTCGATCGCGCTCCTATACATGACCGATATTACGAACCAAGACTTGCTCAACGAAGCGAGAACCCGATTGCAGAAAATAGAAGTAGACGGCGTCCTCTCCAGCCAGCTGCTCGAAGAAGGATTATCCGATGCCTCCTATTCCCTGTTTCCGCTGATCGAGTATATCGGAAGACCCGATTATATTACCGACAGCTTGCTTAGGGGACGTTTCGCGATTATCGTAGACGGCTCGCCCATGGTTCTGATCGGACCTACGAATTTATTATCGCTGGTCAAATCCCCGGAGGACATTCACCTTCCGTTTTATTACGTCACATTGGAAAGACTCTTAAGATTAATCGGTTTGTCCGTCGCCTTGTTCTTGCCCGGCTTTTATGTAGCGATTACCTCCTTCAACTTGGATCAGATCCCTTTTCCGCTACTTGCCACGATCGTTATAGCCAGGCTCGGCCTTCCGTTATCGGGACCGGTCGATCTGTTTCTCATGATCGGGTTGTTCGAGCTATTCCGCGAAGCGGGCATGCGTCTTCCCAAAGCGGTCGGCCAAACCGTTGCCGTCGTCGGAGGTTTGATCGTCGGCGAAGCCGCGATATCCGCCGGAATTACCGGACCGACGACGCTTGTCGTCTCCGCGACGACAGCGGTTGCGACTTTTACGCTTGTGAATCAGTCGCTGAGCGGTTCGGTAACGGTCATTCGATTCGGCGTGCTCGCATTAAGCTGCATGTTCGGGATGTTGGGCTTTTTCCTTTCCGTGTTTTTGCTGGTCGTCTATTTATCGTCGCTCACCTCGTTCGGAGTTCCGTTTATGTCGCCTCTATCGCCGATACGGTTCAGGGATGTCGTCCATTCGATCGTGTCGTTGCCTTCGAAGATGTACAAGAAAAGACCGGCTACGTATTCTCCCGACGACTCTACCCAGCAGGGAGATAACTCTTGATGAGGCGCTTAAAGTTGATCTTGCCGTTCCTTGGCTTGAGCCTGCTGCTCACCGCCTGTTGGGATATTAAGTCGTTGCAGGACGTCAACTACTTCACGGGCATCGGCATCGATTATTCGGACAATACATATAAAGTCTACGTCCAACAGCTCGATTTCGCCAGCGTTGCCAAATCCGAAGGCGGCGGCAAGAGCGATAAACCGGCAACGGTATGGATCGGCAGCGCCGAAGGAAAATCGATCTCTCAAGCGATCGTCGAGTTATACCAGACGACGCAGCAAACCGTATTCTGGGGACACTTGAATGCCATCGTGCTCTCCGAGAGCACATTAAAACATGGTGAGCTTCTTGGCGTTATCGATTCCTTGATCAGATATCCGGAAATCCGTTACACGCCTTGGGTGTACGGAACGAAGGCCGATATTAGCGATCTGTTCACGACGAAGCCTTTTTTTAACTTGTCGCCGATCAACTCCATCCTGCATTCTCCGGAAACGAATTATAACCAACGGCCGATTATCGCTCCCATGAGATTATCCCAATTTATTAGGGAAATGAGGGAACCGGGACAAACGGCTCTCCTCCCCTCGCTGAACGTTTCCGATAAGACATGGAAACGAAACGAAAAGCCGGATCCCAAACTGGAGATTGACGGGATCTTTGCCATTCGTAATGTTGGTTACACTTCTTGGGTAAATGACAAGGAACTGCTCGGCATCAGATGGCTCGTAAACAAGTCGCAAGGTTCACGAATTACCCTTAATCAGGGCGATCAAACGATTGCCGAGCTTAAGCTTGCTAAACCCAAATCCAAAGTGCGGGTCGACATGGTCAACGGAGCGCCCGTATTTAAAGTCGGTATCAAGGTAAGCGCAGCGATCATCGAACTATGGGAGATGAGGAGCGAGGCAGATTTGGAACAACTTGCCGGACAACTTATCGCCGAACAAGTGCGAACGGCTCTTCGGGTAGGGATAAACAAGAAGGTCGATCTCTTGAACTTAGAACATGACTTTTACAGAAAAAAATACAACGATTGGAACAAACTAACCTCGGCAGGCAAATCTCCTCTCCTACCGATTAACCTAGGAGAAGTGAAAGTGTCCGTTAAGATCGTTCAATCCGGCATGTATAAATTCAAGAGAAAAATGACTCCTTACTAAGCGATCAAGGTGCGATCAAGGTATCGAGACGCTCAAGCTGCGCAACGAGATCGGATTGGGAGAAACCTTCTCCGATGAACACGGCTACGTTATTCACGGCTTTCTGAGGAGTGATACGAAGAAAATCAACTTCTCGATACGCATATTGGAACAAGAAGAGACTAGCCGTATCCTGAAAGGCGACAATGCCTTTGGCGCGATAAACGTTATCGGGAAGTTGCTTCAAGAAGGCTTCGAACCGTACGCTATCCACGCCTCCTTTGAAAAAGTAGGTCACGACGTTCACGTGGTCATGCGGCGACGCATGATCGTGAACATGACGAGTATGATCGTGATCGTGAGAATAATCGTGATCAAGGTCGCAGTGCTCATCTTCGCAATGTTCATGGTGGACGGAGTCGGCGTCCGTATTCAAATCGATCGCTCCGTGATCGGCATATAACACTTCGGGAGCGACTTCGCTTCTCGTCGTCTGGACGATAACCGCATGCGGGTTCCAATCTTCAAGCGCGTTTCTTAGCTCTTCGAGATCGTCCGAATGCACCAAATCGGTTTTGTTAAGAACGAGCACGTTCGCCGCGCGAATTTGCTCCTTCATCAGTTTGAAGGTTTTTCCCGATCCGATACGAAGCTTATCGAGCAAATGGCGACCATCCACGACGGTGATGACATTCTTTAGCTCCAATTTGGCGTACAAGGAAGCCTCCGTAACGCCATCCATGATCTCGAGCGGCTGGGCTACGCCCGTGGACTCGATCCAGATGACGTCCGGACGGTTTTCCTGCGCCAACTGCACGAGTTCAAGCCCTAAATCCCCGCGGCTCGTGCAGCAGATGCAGCCACCGAGCAGTTCGGACATTGGAATGTCTTTCTCTATAAGTTGACCTTCCACGTTCACGTCTCCAACCTCGTTCAGCAGTATGGCCGGCTTCAAACCCCGACTTTTGGCATCGTCCAATATTCGATTTAACAGCGTCGTCTTGCCGCTTCCCAGAAATCCGGTTAACACATAGACCGGGATGACTCTGTCCATCATGATGTCTTGCTCCTTCCGAAATTTAGAAACAACCGGGGTGCATACCGGTCGATATAGCGATGCGATTCCAACTATTAATGACATTAATCGCCATGATGATATTCCAGTTGATGGAGAGTGACGAATATATCCTGGACGACATCTTCCGCTTCCGCTACCGTGCCTAACATCCGGTAAGCAAGCTTAAATAAATCCTCTCGATACATCGGATATAATTGTTCGATTTGCATTTTATCCCATCCTTAGAATCATCGGATAATTCCGCGTGCGGTTCCAATAGCAAAACCTCTCCGATAATACCGGAGAGGCGATGAACCGGATTCATCCGTAAAGTTCGGACTTACTCCGCGTCTTGCGGATGTCCCGTTTCTACGAGTTCGACCGCGGCTGCATTCGCTTCCACTTGCGCGATATCCTTGCAGCCTGGTATTACGCAGGTAACGGCCGGATGATTCAGACACCAAGCGAGCGCCCACGCGGCCATATCCGTGCCCTGTGGAACCTCATCCCGTCCGATCGCTTGCACTTCTAGCATCTGCTGCTCGAGTTGAGCGGCATCCCGTCGCGATCTGACGTCATCGGTAGCGAACGTTGCCCCCGGCTTATACTTTCCGCTTAATAAACCGCTGGCAAGCGGAACGCGGGCCAATACGCCCAGATTCTGCTCAATGCAGGAAGGGAACACTTCCGTCTCCGGTTTGCGATCCAGACGATTGTATACGACTTGTATAACTTTCGCGTTCACGTTATTCGCTTGCGACGTTTGATGAATATTCTCGTTAGAACCGATCGAGATACCCAGATGACGGATTTTGCCGGCTTGGACTTGCTTGTTCAGCGTTTCCCACAGCTCGCTCCGATCGAAGGAAGCGTCAGGACCGGAATGGAATTGATATAGATCCACATAGTCGGTCTTCAGCGCTCGAAGAGACTGCTCAAGCTGATTAACGACTTCCCGCGAATCGAATTCGTCCGTTCGTTCGAAGTTTCGATGGAAATGGTGGCCGAACTTCGTAGCCAGTATCCATTCACCGCGGTTCCGGCTAATGGATTCGCCGATAAGCGATTCGGACAAGTGATCGCCATAACATTCCGCGGTATCGATGAGGTTAATTCCTAGCTCCTGAGCTCGGTTTAATATGCCATCCGCTTCCCGTTGCGAATAAGTTCTTCCCCATTCGCCGCCGAATTGCCAAGTTCCTACGCCTACGACGGATACCTTCAAGCCTGTTTTTCCCAGCCATCGATATTTCATTCGGCTTCACTCCCTAATTAAGACTCGACGCGAACGGCCGTACCGCTGACCGCAACCATCAGCATACCATCCCGAATGACCTCGTAATCGATGTCTACGCCGACAACCGCGTTCGCGCCTAAGCTCTTGGCTTGATTGGTCATTTCGCCGATCGCGATATCCCGCGCTTCCTTCAGTTTATTCTCGTATGTACCCGAGCGTCCTCCGACGACATCGGTAATGGAAGCGAGGAAATCCCGGAAAATATTCGCCCCCATAATCGTTTCTCCGTTAACCAATCCATAATAGGAAGTAATGCGATAACCTTCCACGTTGGGCGTTGTCGTAACGAGCATACGATAATTCCTCCTTCGGATATTTAGACTTAAGCTTCCTCTATTTTACCATAGGCATTTAACCGCACCAAATGTTAGGACAGATATCGGCTGTTTCCGTAAATGAGCAGAAATTGCTCCTTCGCCCTTTCCCGCATCTCGTCGTCGAACCCTCGAAGTTCGTTCAACAGAGCAAATCGATCCCCTTGCGACTTCTCCCCGCCGGCATATAGCAACCACTGAGCAAGATCATCCGTCGCGCGCAGACGGTCGAAGGAATGATGATACCATATAGAAGCTCTTTGCAAATAAGCTTGCGCTTCGAACGGATTCAGTTCGATCACTTTCGTGAAGGAGTCGATAGCGTCGTCATGCCGGTCGAGATGATTATAGATCAACCCCAGGTTAAAATGCCCTTGAGAGTCGTCCGGCAACAACTTGGCATAGGTTAACGAATCGATCAAAGCCGCTTCATGATCGTCTAACCGATATTGGATTAATCCCCTTAACCATGTCAGTCTGGCATTGTTCGGATCGAGCGACAGACCGCGATTGCAATCCTCGAGCGCATCGGTCAGACGGTCGGCCGCCATACGACAGCGCGCCCTGCGGTCGTAGATTTGCGGATTATCAAGTTCTTGCGCCAAGGCTCTCGAATACTCGACCTCGGCTAAATCCCAATTTCCCATCCCGACGTAAAGCTCGCCCAGCGCGTAAGCCGTCTTGCTTTCCTTCAGCAGGTTTTCGTCCAGCTTAATGGCGGATTGAATGTCCATCATCGCCTCTTCATAGCGATCGTCCATATATCTTGAGAAGCTGCGACGCATATAGAAATCCGCCGTTTCCTCAAGCTGCAACGCTCTCGTGTAAGCCTCGTCCGCCTCTTGAAAGTTATTGGCGTCGATCGCGATTTCCGCCCGTTGCTTCCAGTTGAGCGGATCATCCGGCTCCATATCGGTTAACTCCGCGTTTTCCGAACGCGCTTCCTCGTAGTGTCCCGCTTCGCGCAAGGCATCCGCAAGCCAGTATCGGACAACCGTATTTTCCGCGAAATGGCTTTTGGCCGATTTAAGTACTTGTATCATTTCCTCATACAATCCTTGCGCGCGATGCGCGGCGCTCAGTTCCAGATAGGCGGGCAACCATAACGGATTATTGTCCTTCAGTCGATGGAGCAAATCCGAAGCTTCTTCGTAACGTTCAAGCTGCCTGAGCAGATTGCCTTTACGTAATTGAAGCTCCGCTGCTCCCGGGAACGACTGCAGAGCAACATCGATTGAATTCAACGCTTGGGTTAACTCGCCTTTAATCTCGTGCAATCTGGATTCGAACAACCGGAAGCCGTATTCATCCTGCGCGCCCTTAATGAAGCTCGCTACCGCAGCAAGAGAATAATTGGTTCTTTCTTTCAGAATAGCCGCACCGCGATCATTCAGCTTCTGCCATTGTTCTTGCAGCTTGACGGCTTCGGAAAGAGCGGTTTGCGCTTCTTCCACCCGATTCATTTGCTCCAGCGCCTGGGCTTGCCTGTAATAATAGTGCGGTATCGCATTCGAAGGTACGGAAGCCGCCTGTCTATAACAGTTTTCAGCATCCTCGAAGCTGCCTAGCTTCATGTATACATTACCTAGCTCATAATAGGTGGACGCTTTCGAGTCTTCCCTTCTTCCAAGAGCCTCTTTGAAATCGCGAACCGCTTCCTTATATTCTCCCCTGTCATAATGGGCAATCGCCCTAGTGTACCAATAAATATACGGCTCCGAGTCGAGCTTGATCGCCGCGTTCAAATCCGAGATCGCTTCATCCTCTTTACCCATCTCGTTATAGATATGCGCGCGACGTTCGTACGCCGGCGGATGTTCTTGTTTCTTTAGCAACGACGTCAACACTTTGAGAGCTTTATCGGAATGACCGTTATCGTGCAACAGTCCCGCATAGTTCACGCGTTCGTCGATCGTCATCTTCTCGACGCCCCATTTTTCGTACCAACGGAGAGACTGAGTCAGCTTCTGTTGTTTATGAAGTCTTAGCGCCATCCAACGGGCAAAGGAACTAACCAATAACATCCCCTCCTATAGAAGCAAAAGCCGCCGAGAACCTCGGCAGCTTTCTTATTCTGTGAATTCTCCCGTCGTTTCCATTCCTTCTTCGACGGCGAATTCGAAATCGTCAATGTCGAACAGTTGTACGGGAATCGCGTTCTGCACGACTTTATCCTGAAATTCGATTTGATCGGTGAGCACCGGACTTTGCAAGCGAAGCGACATAAGTAAGATTTCCGTTTCGATCGGATCGAACAGTTCTCCGTATTGCATATTCTCCGCCGCGTTCACGATGACTAGCGAGACGTGATCATTGATAGGCAGAGGCGGACTTTCTCTCCATGGAGCCATAAGCGCGCGCTCTATCTTCTTTTTATTAAACGGATCTTCGAAAAAGCTAATCATTTCGCCGATCTTAGATTTCACGTACGCATCGTCGTCCGCTTCCGGCATGACCGGTTCGGGACTGTCTTTCATATCGTAAAGCTCCATGACCGAAGTATAGGGTAATCTATATTCGACTGGACGCTTAGGCAGAAGCAACTGCCCGTAGATCGCGATCATAACCGCTTCGATAACAAAACGCCGACTCATCTTTGTATTTCCCTCCCATAAAGCTTCCGCGGTCTTGCGCATTGTTTCTCATTATATCATAAAATGCCGAGCGTATTGCCACACCGTACGGTATAATATTCAAAGATTGTTGCCATATTATCTCTGTTAAGGAGCTGTAAGGGATGTCAGAGTCGACCTTCCAACATTATATGCAACTCGATCGGCAAGAAGATGAGCAAACGTTCGGTTTAACTCTGGAAGCCGCAGGATATTTTTCCTTCTATACGTTCATAGACGACTTCCGCAACGGATTGAAAAAATATTCGGATGACGAAGCGGAGCGTTATCGGTTAAAGCTTGCTAGGGCGCGCCAATTGTTTCCTTGGCCCGAACGGTTTAGCCCGTCGTGGAGCGAAGTGTGGGAGGAATTCGACCTGATCCTGCGCTCGAAGAACGATGTGCTCGCTAACATTCCGGCTTCCCGTAGGGACGGCGAATGGCAAATCCTGCTCGATAATCCCTATTCCCATCAACAAGTCGTTTGTTATCCAAGCCTGCCTTTTCTCGAAGCGGCTTATATGTACGGCTATTTTCAGCGGGAGCTCAAGCCTCACGAATGTTTGAAGCTGCAGAAGGTGATGGAGCTCATGAGCACTAACGGGCGTAAGGAAGCTTCTATATTTCCGGATGTTTAGTCTGTAATCCTATATTGCAAGCATAAACGGCTTCCGCTGTCCTTTAGGATGGCGGGGGACAGCGTCGTAAATACCATTCGGAGCAAGCTTGCCCGTCATGTTATGCTAGTAACAGGTGGCTCTAGCAAACTTAATATCGAGAACAACAGCTTCTTCATAATATTATTCTCCAGGAAAAGATTTAAATTGTTGACTTACCTACTTCGTGCCAATCGTACTCGAGAAGAATAGGAGGCATATACACGGGCATCAGCCAATGATATTGAGCATCTTCCCCAAGCTGACCTAACCAGAATCTGCCTTTCGAATCTAACTGCATTTTCCATTTACCACTGGCTACAGCGATGCCACTTAGGACTTTTGTCACTGCTACTTCATATGAAAATTCAGTGCCTTTGTCTTTTTCGATTTGTTCCAATGTAAATTGAGAAGTTATTTGCTTCTCCGTTTCCATTTCATCGGTTTGTTCGGAGTCCCAGAGTTCTATAAACCGACAACCTTTGAGTTTATGCTTCTTCACTAGATTTACGAATAAGTCAGTAACATAAACATCTGTTTCACTAGTTTCCGGTAGTTTAAATATTAAAGTGTCATTGGGAATCTTTTCTGGTAAAAACACATGATTTAAGTAACAAATAAAAGCGCCAGTTGAGAGTCTTTTTGCAGTAGACTTGTCTGAGTTCACGCAATCAATAATATTAGTAACATTAACCAGCAACAGATCAAGTTCTTCATGCGCTACAGGTAAGAATTCAGCTTGATAACCAATTTCGTAGCCAATCTTCACAAAAGTCTCTCTTGTGCATACCGGAACACCATCCCTGAAATTAGGAAAATCTACATATTTCCCGTTCTTCAAAGTAATAAATTTAATAGGCATCCAACTTTCCTTAATGGGACTTCCATTAAACTCAGTCCTTATTGGGTGCCCTAGTTCCTTGGCTTTTTTCTTATCGTATGTTAGCTTTTTACTTTCATCATCCGCAGTTAACTGCCAAATTTTCATATCTAATCAACCTCCAGATAATTAAAGGTTTCCAATGGAAAGTTTACCTTTCAATAGAACATTTCTAAATTCCTCAAAAGCCTTAAGTATTCCATCTTTGCCTGTTATTTCCCCAGCTTTGATTGCATTGTAGACATATCTAAAGTACTCATTAGTATGTTCTACATTGTGCGTTGCAAGAGTTTGGCCATCGATAACTACTTTAGATTGTCCAGGCATTTTAGGTAGATAAACACCATTTGCAGAAGAATTAAAATCTATCTGGTACTTTTTATCAAGATGAATGTCAGCAAACTCATTTGAATGGTTGAAAGCAACAATATGATGTGCATGCCAACCAGCCGGCTTTTCAATTCCCGTCATTTTTTTCTCAGCTTCGAGAACTTTACTCGGTTCACCCTTTATTCCAGACTTCAAATCTGGTGATACATTAGCATACTTTTCTAATCGACAAGCATCCAATAGATTGTGAGTTAGATACCCTGTTTGGATATATAATAAGTATGGTAGTCTCCGACTGTGGATAGTTGGAAAATGTCTTTATCAGCATTCAATTCCATTGAAACATAATTCTGATCTTCAATAGATTTATCTTTGAAATAATCGAACTTATAATTAGTATCAAGTTCAACCGCAGAGTCGTAAGGAGTCAGGTAATTACGTATGTTACTACACTCGAATAACTCCCAAAGTTACTGGAAGTATGAGTAAGGCCGTTAATTACAGGTTCGCTAACCTTAAAATCGCGCTTAATTCGGATAATAAATTTGCCTTTAGGTTTATTACTGTATACACTCTTCGTAACGTTAGCTTGATCATATTATTCCTCTCTTTTTAACAATTGTTGAAATTAAGTAATATTGTCTAATTAGATGAAATTTCGTAGTACATAACCAATTTTTTCCTATTTTTATCCTTAAGGAACTCTCAATCATTAGGAGTCTAATGTTAATGTCCAAAATACCGCCCCAACTCACTTTGAATCTCAACTATTTATCGCAACAAGTACCCAAATCGAAGATCGACTACTGCGAAGTTTTCCTGCGAGATCGAATCGTTTTTGCCCATGCGCGTAATTCCCACTCGGCGGATAAACTGCATAAGATCAACTCGATTACCAAAAGCGTCCTCTCCCTGCTTATCGGAATCGCGATCGAACGCGGAGAAATTCCGAGCATCGATACGTCCATCGCCGATTATTTCCCCAAAGCCCGAGGCACGCCGAAGGAAAAAGTCACGATCGAGAATTTGCTCACGATGACGCCGGGATGGGATTGGCCGGAGATGGGAGACTGGGGCGGGCTGCCGAATCCGATGATTACGAGTCCGAATTGGGTTGACTTTATATTGTCTCGGCCGATGCTCCATTCCCCCGGCACGCGGATGTACTACGATTCGGGAAGCTCGCACCTCTTAAGCGCAATCTTGCAGAAAGCTACGGGGATGACAAGCGCGGAATACGCGGAAACTTTTCTGTTCAAGCCGCTCGGAATCGAGCAATACCGTTGGTACTCCGATGCCAAAGGCATCATAATCGGCGGATTCGGTCTGGAGCTGAGAGCTCCGGATTTGATGAAAATCGGACAGCTGTCGTTAGGTAACGGCCGATGGCATAGCGAACAAGTCGTTCCCGAGCTTTGGATTGTAGAGAGCACGAAGCCGCGTTTTCATACTTATGATCATATCGGGTCTTATGGCTATCATTGGTGGAGCATGTCCGACGAAAACCGAGAGCCGTTGACTCCCGTTGTTTACTTTGCCATGGGGTATGGCGGCCAGTATATTTTCGTCGTTCCCGAGCACGAGATTATCGTTACTTTCGCGAGTACGTTATACAAGCAAACCTTTCTTCCCTATCGGCTGTTCAAGCAAGTTTTGGGAATATATACTAACTAAATCCATCGTCCCGATGGAAAAACCCGCTACACAGACTACTTGACGCTACCAAGAATCTGGCCTAAGTGCTGGAATTAGTCGATTTTTTCGAGTAACTCTCGTAGAAACTAGCTACCGCGCTGGAATTAGTCGATTTTTGAGGCTGTCGATTTAATGTATATAACTCATTTAGGATCAAGGATCTATCCTAAAAGTGGCTGCCAGATCAATTGATAGCGATTTTCTTTTTAAGAGACGGCTGACCTCAAACAAAAATCGATTTAAAGCGGAGTGTGAATCGGGTTATCCCCAGTTAATCGACAGCCTCTTTTTTCGAGTAACTCTCGCAGAAACTAGCTACCGCGCTGGAATTAATCGATTTTTTCGAGTAACTCTCGCAGAAACTTGCCACCTCGCTGGAATTAGTCGATTTTTTCGAGTAACTCTCGCAGAAACTAGCCACCTCGCTGGAATTAGTCGATTTTTTCGAGTAACTCTCGCAGAAACTAGCCACCTCGCTAGAATTAATCGATTTTTTCGAGTAACTCTCGCAGAAACTTGCCACCGCGCTGGAATTACTCGATTATTTCGAGCAACTACGAAAAACAAGCGCCCCGGGAGTTCAACCTCCCGGGGCGCTTGTTTACTTATCCGTTACCCGCAGACTCCGTCGCGGAAATGACTCCGTCGCGATAATAAGCGACTCTGCGAGGGTCGTTGCGCAGCTTGACATTGGCCATCTTCGCTTCATGCTCGGTCAGCTCCAGCGGCGACCACTCCGTCACATCTCCAGCCGGATCATCCGGAGCAATGCCCGCTTCAGCTAAAGCCTGCGAGATTTCTAACGGTCCCGAAGCGGACTCCGTCAATACCAGGCCGTAATAAGCAAGTTTATAACCGTTTCGCTGAACGCAGGAGAGCAGCGTCCCCGTCGGCGCGTGTATGAAAGCGTAAGGCATGCCCTCCAACCCCGTTCCTACAAATACGGATTTTCGTGCTTCGCCTTCAGCATGTTCCAGCGCCGTTCGATCTCATTCTCGAACTCCCGCAACGTCTCCGCGTATTCCGGCTTCGATAGATGTTTCGTTTTGCCCATCATCTTCAGCCAATCGCCAACGGGCACCCTTTTCCCTTTTTCCTCGGGGTTATAGGTAATCGTCGTGACCCCTCTCTCTACCTCGTAGAGCGGGAAGAAACAAGTGTTCACCGCGTAATCGATAATATCCGCGCCGTCCTTATCTTCCGATAACCAGTTCAACGGACAAGTAATGAGAATTTTACCATAGACCATCCCCACGTTTTGCGCGTACCACTGGGCTTTGGCCCCCTTCCTTACGAGATCCACGGGACTTGCTTCGCTCCCCGTGAATACGTAAGGGATGTTCGTCGCGGCCATGATCTGCGCGGTATCCTTGTGATGGAACACTTTACCGCCTTGATGTTTACCGACGTTGGAAGTCGAAGTGCGGTGACCCATCGGCGTCGAATAGGAAAGCTGGGCTCCCGTATTCATGTAGCCTTCGTTATCGTATTCGAGAATGATCATTCGATGGTTACGGAGGGCGGCTCCGATCGCCGGTCCCATTCCGATATCCATTCCGCCGTCGCCGGTAATCATGACGAAAGTAAAATCATCCTTCAAGCCGAATTCATCCAGCTCTCCCCGGCGTTTCCGCTCATGGAACATCTCGACGACGCCCGACATCGTAGCCGCGCCGTTCTGGAACAAGTTGTGGATGTAAGTCGCTTTGTGCGCCGAGTAAGGATATCCCGTCGTAACGACCATCGCGCAGCCCGTATGGAACAAGGCGACGATATCGCCCTCGATTCCTTTGAAGAACAGCTCCAAACCGGAGAAAATACCGCAACCCGGACAAGCGCCGTGCCCCGGCGCAATCCGTTTCGGCTTCTTCGTCAAGGAACGAAGCGGCGGCACCCTCACGTTCACCTTACCCGTCGTTTCGTCCTGCGTCACCGTGATCAGACCCGTTTTCAGATCCTCGTACTTCATCGGCTCCAGCACCCTCTTCGGTGCTTTGTCCGGATCGCCCGCCGTAATGCCATGGTAATCGTACGGCTTCTCGACGAAACCTTTGTCCATCGCTTCGATCGCGAACTCGAACATTTTCAAGCCGTCCTCGGCGTAGAAGTCCTTGCCGCCCAACCCGTATATCCGGCTAATGACCAGAGTCGTCGAATTGCCGTATTGCTGCAAAGCCGCCCGCACTTCCATGACCATGTTGCCTCCATGGCCCCCATAGGAGTCGGAACGGTCGCCTACGGTGACCGCTTTGACGTTCTTAAGCGCGTCCGTAATCGCCTTAGCCGGGAAAGGACGGATAATATTCGGCGAGATCGCGCCCGCTTTAATCCCTTGAGCGCGAAGCTGATCGACGACGTCCTTAATGATCTCCGCCGAAGAATTCAACAGGAATACGGCGACATCCGCATCCTCCATCCGGTACAATTCAAGAATCGGATATTCCCTGCCCGTCAGTTCCGCGTATTCCTTCTGGATTCTATCGAACACGGCTTCCGCGCGATACATCGCCAAGCTCTGTTGATAGCAGTTGTTAATGTAATCCGGCTCGTTCATATAAGGCCCGACCGTAATCGGGTTATTGCGATCGAGTACGTGCTTGAAGCCTTCCGGCGGACGTTCGCCCACGAACTTCTGAACGTCTTCGCGATGCGTGAAGGTCATTACCCGGCGCTTCTGATGGCTCGTAAAATAACCGTCGGACGCGACCAGCACCGGCAAGCGAACTTCCGGGTCTTCCGCGAGCTTAAGCGCGATAATGTTCATATCGTACACGGCCTGCGGATCGCGACAGAGCACGATCGGCCAGCCGGTATTTAACGCGAAGTATAAATCCGAGTGGTCGCCGTGAATGTCGAGAGGACCCGACACGGAACGGCATACGAGATTCATGACCATCGGAAACCGCGTTCCGGATTGTACCGGCATCTGCTCGAGCATATACAAGTAACCGTTAGCGGACGTCGCGTTGAATACGCGGCCTCCCGCAGTCGATGCCCCGTAACATACGCCTGCCGAGCCATGCTCCCCGTCCGCGGGAATCAAGACGATATCGTGCTGACCGTTCGCTTTCATTAAATCGAGAAACTGCGCCACTTCCGTCGATGGCGAAATCGGGAAATACCCCATTACATGATAGTTAATCTGGTGTGCGGCATATGCGGCCATCTCGTTGCCTGATTCATAGACGATTCGTTGCTCCACGGTACCTTGACGGCCCATTTCCTTGCGGATGTCGATCGACATTTCAGACTCCACCTTTCCTATCGGTTTCTCGTTGAACGAAACGCTAGAAGCTCTATCTCTTAGAGAAGCTGTTTAAATCGCCAAGTGAAACTTATGAGGCACTCGATGACCGTCCGCGTAGCCGTCTTCCTCCAGTTCCGAGGACAGCGCTTCCGTCGGGCAAGCTTGCACGCATTTCAAGCAGCCTTTGCAATATTGATAATCGATCCCTTGCAGGAACATTTGCGGTCGGCCTTTCTTGTCCGCCTGCTCCTCCCACACGAAGCAGAAGTCCGGGCACACGTTGTCGCATGCCGCGCAATGAATGCACTTGTCGTCCGCGAAGTGCGGCATCATCCCCGCTCGCGAAATGCTTAGATCCTTCAGGATGCTGTTTCCCGGATTGACGACCAACCCGCCGATCGGCTGCGTCTCGTACCCAAGCACCGGCGTGTCCATTCGGATGAAATCCGGCATCGCGTCTCCTTCCGCTAACGAATACGATTGAAATTTCACTTCGTCATACCCGCGTTGGAACGTGTTTAAAGCCGGTTGTACGGCCGCCGGGTACTTTTTCTCCAAGGATTTACGAATAACGCCTTTCATGAACTCCGCGTCCAAAAATCCGCATAACCGGAACAATCCGCCTAACATAGCCATGTTCACGCGATTGTTCTCGCTCATGGAGATCCCGGTCGCGTCGACCACGGCGATAATGCCGCCTTTCAGTTTGAGCTGATCTTTAAGCTGAGCTGGCGATTTCTTGGAGTTGACAAGCACGATGCTGTCTTCGTACATCCCGGAAATAACGTTGATCGTCTTGGACAGGTTTTCATGAAAAATGCCGATCACATGCGGTCTTTCGACTGGTGACGTATCCCGAATCCGCGTATTGATATCGCAGAATCGAATGTGCGCTTTCACCGGCGAGCCTTTCTTCTCCGAACCGTAAGAACTGAAGCTGACTCCGTTCAATCCGACTCCCATGACTCCCGCTTCCGCTAGCATCTTACCTGCCAGATTGGCACCCAGCCCACCGATGGACTCCAGACGAATTTCAAAAAAGCCGAGCTCGTTTACCTTAGGCAGCATAACCATGACGTTCTGTAATCCCCTTTCGCGAGTAAATGGAGGATAATTCAGAAAATTGGCAATATACAAACATTAATTATTTCGCTATAAAAAGCAGAAATCCTCCCGTCGATGTGAAAATACGGCAAATCTTGCTGTCTTTCTCATACGGACAAGCTTGCTTGCAGATTCTGAAGGTCCTTCCATCCGATAAGTCTGACACGCTCTGCCTCGAGAGCCTCGCGAACCTCCTCGTCTTGCCAGAAGGCGATCTCCATTCCCCTTTTATCCGGATGACCGTGGAAAGCTCGAAGTTCATCCGTTGGCCGTGCCGGATGAGAGATCCACTCCGTTACGCCCGGCAATAAATTACGGATTAATTGGACGCCTTCCATCTTAACCGATTCATATGTTTCTCCCCAATTGAGGCGATATTCGGGGCCAAGCACGTAATCGGGAAGCACGATTCCGCGGTCGTCCGCTTGGCGTACCCTGATCTTAGCGCGATCGCTAAGCTCCGTCGGGATGACTCTGCCCCCAACCGGCATGAGAAGCCGAGGCAACCGGAAAGGAAGACCGTATCGCGCGCAGACGTCAAATGCGATCGGCAACAGATCCTTCCCCGAATGAAATCCGTATAAGCTGCCCATATGATTGTCGGCGTGCGATAACGTCAGACCCGATCTTAGCGCCGCTTCCGTCTGGGCGATCAATTCGTGCCGTACTTCTTCGGGGTCCGCTCTTCGCTCGACTTCGGAGATCGTTTCGGGAAACCATCCATCCCGCCCGCTCAAGCTACCCGTCGCACGGCTTCGGCAAATCGGCCCCCATCGATAGAGAGGCCATTCGCTAGTTAACGTCCAGTGAACCCCGACATCGGCATCCGGGGCGACGGATTGAATAAGCGCGGACGCATCCGCGGACCAAGAGCAGTTCATCATAATCGTAGTAGAGCTAATCTCCTTGTTCGATAATAGCTCGACAATCGTCTCGTTCACGCTGCGGCAAAGCCCGAAATCATCCGCATTCACGATCAGCAACTTTTCCTCTTTTCCGTAACCCAATCGCTGCGCCGTGTTCATCGTCCATCGCCTCCCTGCTACTATTGTATGATCGCGGAAGGCAGCATTAACCATTATGGAACCCAATATTATGGGAAAAGAGTCGGAAAATAAAAAGACGGAGAAAGTAAAAGCACTTTCTCCGTTCACGATATGCGATACTAACTCGTCTTCTCCGTCGAATCGAATCCCGCGCCTTGTTCCAGTTCGACCCGGTTCCTCCCGGAGCGCTTAGCTCGATACATAGCCTCATCCGCTAGACGGAAAAGTTGATCCGCATTATGGGCAAACCCCGGATAGTGAGAGACCCCGATCGAAAGCGTCACCGCGGAGCCTGTAGGACTCTTCGTTTCCGCCATAAATTTACGAATCAATTCCGCGTCCTCGATCGCCTTATTAAAATCCTCGTCCAACACCAGAACGACGAATTCTTCGCCGCCGAATCGGCAGCAAACATGATTTTCGCCAAACAAACGTTGCAAGGAGGACGCTAGATACTTGAGCACATCGTCGCCCTTGTCATGCCCGTACGTATCGTTAACTTGCTTAAAGTTATCCAAGTCCATAACCAACATGGAGAAGGAAGCTTTCTGCGCTATCCAATTTTGTACGAAATGATCCATCGTCCGTCTGTTGAATAACCCCGTTAACGGATCCGTCTGCGCTTCGATAGACAAGCTCTCGAATTGATAGCGGAAATGGCGTATCGCTCTGGCCAACGCTTTGTGGAGTACGTTAGCTTCATAGTTCCACGCGTTGATCTTAGGCAGTTCGTCCGAGCTGCTTTGAGTCGGAGACAGCAAGGTTGCAAACTGCGCCAATTTGGAAAAAGGAGCAGCGACTTTGCCAACGATCCAGTAGATAACGGCCATGAAAATTAGCAACGCAGGTAACATGTATAGCACGATTTTCATTACGAGTTTGCGGGTCGAATTCAAAACGACATCGGTTGGCGTCTGGGATACGATCCCCCATCCCGCTTCCTGAATGTAAGAATAGCTAGCCAGCATGTCGTTACCCTTCGTGTTGATAATGCGTTTCGTACCGCCGTTGCCAGCCATCAAGTCGTTAATAACTTCATTGCCGACGACGAGTTCGCCGATCCGATTCGGATCCGGATGGTAGAGCAAACGACCGGATGAGCTAACCACGTACGCATAAGTACCGTTATCTTGAGAAGGCGCGGTTCCGAGTATCGTCTGAAAAATATTAGTTTCGTGAAGGCGGATAGAACCGCCGATATAACCCGCATATTGGCCGTTGGCATCCTTGATCGGTTGACTGATCATGACGATTAATTTATTCGTCCCGGATAAGTAAGGCTCCGATATGAGCGGGCGCTGCTCCTTAATCGCTTGCAAAGTGCCTACTGAATTGACCTTGGTACCCCTCGCGCTCGGTTCTACGTTAGAGCCTTCGACAATGTGGCCGTTACTATCGACGATGAATACCGCGTTAAAAGAAGGATTGCCGCGTTGGAACCGTTCCAATTGCTCGTGAAGATCCTCTCGGGTTAAGTCCTTAGATAAATATTCGCCGGTGACTTGCAAGCTTTGTTTCATATTTACGAACAAATTGTTCACGGTATCCGATATTTTCTCCGTATACACGTGATTCAATTGAAACGTCGTTCGGGTAAGGGATTGCTTCTCGCTCCTGTAAGCAATCACCGTGCTAATCACAACCGTTGCCAATACCGCAATCAGAACGATGGTGTTGACCGTTGATCTTAGCGTCAAACCTTTCTTCGCTCGCATCTCTCCGTTAATCCCCCGTTAGCAATTTATTCGAAGATTCGTCTTCCGTGTCCGACTCGACAATTCGACGAATTTCTACAAGACCCTGCTCATTATTCAAGTTCATCATAATCCTCATCTATAATAACAGACATTGTCTTCTTTGGGTTGACGTTATGCGTTAATAATTGGAATTGATCCGGCATAATTAAAAATTTTGAATTTTTTTGTCGATCTCCTATAACGCGACAAGCCCCCGCAAATTTCTTCGGGGGCTTGTCGTCTTGCTATACTTCTTTATTCGTTCACGAGTCGTTCCAATCTTTTCGAGAACGTATTTACCCAGCTAGCGGACAACGCGTCCACGGCTAATAATTTGCGCAACCCATCGATGTCCTCGCGATCCTTATGCATGACCCGGTTAGCTTCCTCGACCGTGATCCTGTGCGGATGAACCTGAAGCGGGAGCAATTCGTCGCCCGTCTTCACTTCGCCTTGCTTCAGCACGCGGAAGTAAAATCCCGTCGCGCCGCTAGTCGTAACGAGCAGCGGAAGCTCGTCCAAGCCCCACCGCATGGCCAGTTTCCAGCATGGCTGGCGAGGCTGACTGATCTGTACGACCGCAGTCCCGATACTAAAGGTGTCTCCAATATGAACTTGCGATTCGTTCATATGCGCAACCGTGAAATTTTCCCCGAACGCGCCGTATTCCAAGGAACGATCCAGCTTGGCTTCCCAGTGCTTATAATGATCGTAACTATAAACGCAAACGGCTTTGTCGACCCCGCCGTGATGAACGAGATCGGCTTGCTCGTCTCCTTCGAACCCAAGCTCGCCGAGCGCTAGCGCACGGTCGACTTTACGCTTATCGATTCCCGACGTCGTTTCCTTGCCTTTGTAAGTACCCGACCGTACTTTACCGATATTTAATGATATTAACGGGTATGCGGATAACAATAATTCGTTGGTTTCCAAGGGTAATCGAATCTCCTTCACGCGATTTGTCCAGTCGATTGAATAAGCGCGGCTCGCAAACGCCACGCTAACTCATGTAACATCATCGATGAACGAAAGGTGGACGGGCATGCCTACTTCCAAACGACGAAGAGAAAGCACTTGGAAAAGCCGCAAGCAGAACCAACAACCTCACGGTAAAATCACTTCGCTGCATGAGTTGGCGAACGAAACGAATCCGGAGGGGAAAACCGATCCGACATCGTAGTTACCGAGCAAGCAAGACTTGACGCCAACAGCCTTAATCATCTGCTGGCGTCGGGTTTTTACGTTAATCGGATTTTCTCGGAAGCGGTTAATCTTCTTCCTCTGATGTTGATAATGAGCCTGCCGTCTTGCATCCCCCATATTTCGTCGGCGAATTTCTCGGCAAGTTCCACGCGGTGCAACGCGGCGACGATCGTCGTTCCTTTGTCGTGGCACAGCTTCTTTAACGTTTTCATCATTTCTTCCGACGTATGCGGGTCCAAGCCGGATACCGGCTCGTCCGCAAGCACAAGGCGTGCGCCATGGACGAGCGCGCGCGCGATGGCGATCCGTTGGCGTTCTCCCCCGCTCATCCTCTCGACCACTTGCGAGGCGCGCTCCATCAGGCCAACATGTTCAAGCATATCCATAGCGCCCATATGATCGTCACTACGCACCATGCCCGTAACTCTGCGCCATAGAGGCGTCTGTTCCGAGGCTCCGATCAGCACGTTTTTGAGCGCCGTCTTTTTCTCGTACATAAGCGGCTTCTGTTCCAGATAAGCGATTTGCCGGCGAAACTTCATCTTGGCGAAGAAGCTGGCCTCCATGAGATCTTTACCGTCTACCTTGTATTCCCCCGAAGTCCATACTTCCTTCAGGGCAAGCGCCTTCAGCAATGCCGACTTGCCGCTGCCGCTAGATCCGACGACCGCGATGAAAGTGCCCGGTTCAAGACGAGTATTCACATGATCCAATATCGTTTTACCCTCGGGAATTTTACGTGTTAATCCAGAAATTACGATCATAGCTGCCATTTCCCCTCAATCAATATAAATCTAGTTTAAGCCATTATGTAATCTCTTGCCATACGAACAAATGTTTGCTATAATCAAAACAAGAACACATGTTCTAATTCATGTTTCTAATAGGTGGGATAATGGATGGTGAAATGCGAACATCTCCGTTACTTGGAACCTGCAAGAGGTTCCAGACCGTCTCGAGACTTAACCTTCAAATTTTACGACGACGGCAAGCTCGTCATCATCGACAACGACACCGGGAATACAATGAGCCCCCGCGAATTAACCGGGGGCAGCTACGACTTCTATGTCCGGCAACGCATACGTCTGATTAAACGCAACTTAGCCGAGAAGATTGTTAAATATGCTTAACGCTTGTTTTACGGAAGGTTTTTATTGATCCCGTTCAGGCTTGGCGGATATCGAAGCATCTTTCCGATTTGCGCTGCTTGCTCTGTGTCTTTAGCCTTCATGTTGTTCCGTTGCTCGATCTGACTTTTGTTTTTAGTCATTCGTTATCACCTCCAGCCCTTCGGTGAACCGAGGGGTTTCTTTGTAGTTTTCCTCTTTCCTCTCATTTACAAACCCGATTTATCGCGCCATAATGAAAAAGTACAACAAAATAATGCATGATTACCGGCAGCCGACACGTTTAAACCGACCTCCGGATATTCTGATTGATGTCGGATTTCGCATTAGAGTTAGGAGCATCCGTATGAAACAAAAAATCATGTTCGACCTTGACGATACGTTAGTCCATTGCAATAAATACTTTCATTTCATTTTGGATCAATTTGCCGACTTGTTGTACGCATGGTACTCTTCTGCCGGAATTACTCGCGCGCAGATCATAGCTAAACAATTGGAAATCGATATCGCCCGGGTTCAAGTTCATGGATTTAAGAGCGAGCATTTCCCGCAATCCTTAATCGACACTTACCGTTACTATCAGAACGTAACCGGGCGCTCGGCCTCGCCTGTAGAGGAAGATAAGCTGTGGAAGCTCGGAAACAGCGTGTACGAGCTTGACGTCGAACCGTATCCAGCTATGGATGAGACTTTGGACTCCCTTGCCAGCAGCGGTCATGAACTGCATCTGTATACCGGCGGCGATTCCCTTATCCAATATCGTAAAATCGAGAGCATGAATCTTGAACGCTATTTCCAAGATCGGATCTACGTCCGACTGCACAAAAATACCGATGCGTTAGAACAAATATTGAAGGATGGCAAGTTCAATAGAGCGACTACGTGGATGATCGGAAATTCGATCCGTACCGATGTTCTCCCTGCCCTCCATTGCGGCATTAACGCCGTTTATTTGAAACAGGAAACGGAATGGACGTTTAATGTGTTACCGATCGACGCCAAACCCAGCGGGGCGCTATTGACCTTAACGGAGCTGCCTCAAGTTCCTCCCGCCATCGACGATTACTTGAACGAGTTCGGGATGAGAATATCCGGTTAAGCACCGCGAACCTAAGACGATTCCCCTTTCCCCTAACGACAAAGCCGGGCAAACTGCATGAGCAGTTCGTCCGGCTTTGTCGTTACTGGGATTTAGGTAGATTATTTAATTTATCGAATATTTTTCGAACGCCTACCGACCATAGAGGATCCTCGGCATACGTTTTATTAAACCAAGTAAACGGATCATGTCCTTCCGGTCGGCTTTTGGCAAGCTTCACGATAAGTCTGGATGCGATTCCCGCGGAATTATGAATGTCGGTATTATATTCCATCCAACTGTGGCCAACGTTAAAAGGATTGTTAGCGATCAGCTTGGCGTCTTTGCTCGTCTTAGGAACGAATCCTTGCTCCTGCCCGGTAATCGCGAACAGCAATAGCGGATGGATGTCGTATTCCCTCGCGTTGTCTACGATTGCGCTGAAATAAGGATCTTCGGCGAGCATCGAATCTCTGCTATTCAAGTAGGCTTTTAATACCTTTGCGTCGATTTCCGTATATTGTAGCCGTTCGGGCATACCGACGTCCGGCAGCGGTTCAGGCAACTTGGCGACGACCTGCGGCACGATCATGCTCTCGGATTCCGCGGCTTCCGGTTTCTGGATAACGAAGCCGATACCCGTACCGCCAATTACGATGATCGCGGCTAACATAGCCATTACGGGGATCTTGGTTAACCATTTGCGGAGCGTCGCTCCGGATGGCGGATTACCCTGCTCGAGGACGACCGGCAACTCTTGCACCAGAGCTAATCCATTAGCCGAGCTTCGGACTAATCTGGAAGCCAATTGTTCTTCGTTCCACTTGCCCGGGGCGCGTTCGTTTACCCAGATAAGAATAGGCTCTAATATTTGTTCTCCGAAGGCGCTATCGTCCGAAAATAATTCCGCGCACAGATCCAATACGTCCTCAGGCTGTACGTCTCTCTGTTCGCCTAGCAAGCAGCGGGCGATCAGCCGGTCTACCATTTGATTTTTCATCGCATCCGGTACTTTAGGCAAGCGCTGCTGCAACGTTCTGCGAATGGCGTCCGCCACGATTTCCGCCCTGCGATTGCCGGGAAGAGGTGCATACTTCGTATGTACGTATCGACGAATCGTATTAATATCCGTCGGCGTAAGCACCGCCGCGCTATCCATGACTTCGCCCCCAGTCGACCAATGAATGCTTCATCAGTGTACCATAGAGGAAAGTTTTGGGGGAAGCCTGTCCATCGAACCATTTGCAGACGGCATACGTGAATTAACGCGACAAGTCGCTAAATCCCGACGGTAGATGCCGCGGAGGTAATCGCCGAATGAACTTCTTCGGACCGAATAAACGCGTTAATCTGATCTTTCTCCCATTCCGTCAATTGGTATTCGCAATCGCAACCTTCATCCAACGTGACCAGCTGTATCGGATGACCGTCGTGCGTGCAGATCGCCATGATCGTAAAATCGATCAAATCGAGCGGAAGCGGCGTAAGCTCCGATGTCTCCACCTTTATCGTGACATCGACCCATTGGTTATCCCGGCGCTCCGCTTCGAATTGAAATCCGATAAATTTGAGCTCTTTCCATTCTTCGTCACCGTATCGAATCATGCGTATTGCTCCTTTCTCGCGAGAAGAGGCCGTTCCAAGTCTGTCGGAACGACCTCATCTGCTCGTTACATTGCGATTGCGATTAAGGAAGCTGCGTGCTTCCCATCAAGTACTTGTCGACTTCGCGAGCCGCTTCGCGACCTTCGTTGATCGCCCAGACGATCAAGCTTTGTCCGCGTCTCATATCGCCCGCCGCGAATACTTTATCGACGTTCGTCGTATATTTGCCGTATCTTGCTTTAACGTTCGTGCGACGATCCGTTTCCAAGCCAAGCTGGTCGATGATCGTACGTTCAGGTCCTTCAAAACCGACCGCCACGAGAACTAGATCCGCTGGCCATACTTTTTCCGAACCCGGAATTTCTTCGTAAATTTTGCGACCTTGCTCGTCCACGTAACGGCGAATTTGCACGGTATGCAGCTCTTTCACGTTACCGTTCTCGTCGCCGACGAATTTCTTCGTCAACACGGAGAAGGCGCGGGGATCTTCCCCGTACAAAGCTTTCGCTTCCTCATGCGCGTAATCCAAAGTATACACGTTAGGATATTCCGGCCAAGGATTGTTTGCCGCATCGCGCTCTAACGGAGCTTTAGCATGAGTACCGAATTGCGTAACGCTTGCGCACCCATGGCGCAATGCGGTTGCCACGCAATCCGTTCCCGTATCTCCGCCGCCGATGACGATTACGTTTTTATTGTGCCCGGAAATATAAGTTCCTTCCTGCAGGCCGTTGTCCAGATAGCTCTTGATCGTGCTATTCAAGTAGTCCATCGCTTGGTAGATCCCTTTAAGCTCATGCCCTTCGACGTTACCGATCGGCCGGGCTTTCGTGGCGCCGCCGCACAGTACGACGGAATCGAATTGCTCAAGCAGCTCTTGCGAAGAAATATGTTTGCCGATTTCCGTGTTCACGACGAATTGCACGCCTTCCGCGGCAAGCAAGTCCACCCGACGCTGAACGATATCCTTTTCCAGCTTCATGGAAGGAATCCCGTACGTCAGAAGTCCGCCGACGCGATCCGCTCTTTCGTAGACCGTTACGGTATGACCCGCTTTGTTCAGTTGGGCTGCCGCCGCCAATCCCGCAGGTCCCGAACCGACTACGGCGACCTTCTTGCCGGTGCGCGTCTTCGGAGGCTGCGGAACGACCCAGCCTTCCTCGAATGCGCGGTCGATGATCGCTTGCTCGATCGTCTTGATCGTTACCGGATCGCCGATCAGCCCGACCGTGCAGGAGCCTTCGCAAGGAGCCGGACAAACGCGTCCCGTAAATTCCGGAAAATTATTCGTCTTGTTCAGCCGTTCGTAGGCTTCTCTCCAAAGGCCGCGATAGATGAGGCTGTTCCATTCAGGTATCAAGTTATTGACCGGGCAGCCGGAGACGCTTCCCCCAAGCTCTATTCCGGTATGACAATAAGGGGTCCCGCAATCCATGCAACGAGCGCCTTGCGTGCGAAGCTGCTCTTCGGAAAACATCCGGTGAAATTCTTTCCAATCCTGGATTCGAGTAAGCGGGTCGCGGTCGCTAGGAAGTTCCCTTTTATATTCCATAAATCCCGTAGGCGTGGACATCTTCTTTTCCTCCATCTGTCGGTTTCTTCGCTTGTGCGTCTTTGCAACATTTGTTGTCGATGATAGAACATCCTATCAAAAGAAACATGCAGTCAGAATGGATTATCCGTAATATTGTTTGTACTATTTCGCAATTGCCCGTTCATAGACGCAAAATGCAAAGGGCAGAAGGTTTTTATCGTCTTGCGTTCCCACTTCCCGAGAGACGAGCTTCCATTCCTCACGGTCGAAAAAAGGAAAATAAGTATCCCCTTCGAAATCCTGGGCAATCTCCGTCAATTGCAATCGATCCGCGATTCCAAGCGCCTGTTTATAGATATCCCCGCCGCCGATGACCATTAACTCGTCCTCGCCGTATTTGGCGATGGCTTCGGGAATCGTTCTGACCAGCTCGCAGCCTTCCGGAGCTTCTTGGAGCGTCCGCGACAAGATGACGTTAGTCCGGTCTTTCAAGGGTTTCCCTAATGATTCAAAGGTTTTACGGCCCATTAAAACCGGTTTGCCGATCGTATGTTGCCTGAAATATTTCATGTCGGCAGGCAAGCGCCATATCAATTCGTTATTGTTGCCTATTACCCCGTTGGAGGCAACCGCCGCTATTAAAGTAATGGTCATTTGTCGCCCTCCTCGTCCGCAAATTGTTCATTGCGCATTTAACTATCGGAAATATCAATTAAACGGCTACCGGAGCCTTAATTCCCGGATGATGCTCGTAACCGACGAATTCGAAATCCTCGAACTTATAATCGAAGATGGAGTCGGGCTTACGTACAATATTCAGTTGAGGCAACGGAAGCGGATCCCGCGTTAATTGCAGCTTCACCTGCTCCAGATGATTGCTGTAGATGTGGACGTCTCCGCCGGACCAGACGAATTCTCCGACTTCCAGGCCGCATTGCTGGGCGATCATATGGGTTAACAAGGCATACGAAGCGATATTAAACGGTAGCCCTAGGAACGTATCGACGGAACGCATCGTAAGCATGCACGACAGTTTGCCGTCCGCGACATAAAACTGGAATACGAAATGGCAAGGGGGAAGCTTCATTTCATCGATGACCGCGACGTTCCACGCGCTAACGAGATGCCTCCGGGAATTCGGATTATTTTTAATCCCGTCCACGACCTGCTGAATCTGATCAATGACTCGGCCGTCCGGAGTTTCCCAAGCACGCCATTGCGAGCCGTATACGGGACCTAAATCTCCGTTCTCGTCGGCCCACTCGTCCCATATCCGCACTCCGTGCTCTTTCAGATAATGAATATTCGTATCGCCTCTCAGAAACCACAACAGCTCGTGTACGACCGATTTCAGATGGATTCTTTTAGTAGTGACAAGCGGAAATCCTTCCGATAAGTCGAACCTCAATTGCCTGCCGAATACGGATAACGTCCCCGTACCCGTCCGGTCTCCTTTTGACGTGCCGTTGTCCAACACATCTTGAAGTAAATCTAAATAATTGCGCAAGGAAAACACACCTCGACGTAGGATTTTGTTGTTTATTGTACCATCCGGCTTGTCACTCTGTCGACGAGAACCGCTGGGACCGCCTTTTCTTGCGTTGTTCGTAACGCTCGGGCGCGCTGTCGAATAGCTTCCGCTCCGCTTCGTTATCGGGGATTACAGGCGGTACGGGAACCGGTTTGCCATTCTCGTCTACCGCTACGAACGTGGAGAAGGCCGTGCAGGTCACCCTTCGGTCGCGCGTGAACAGGTTTTCCGCCCGAACGACCACGTATACCTCCATGGAACTGCGGTTCGTCGAGGTAACGAACGCTTCCAATTCCACGGCTTCCCCCATTCGGATCGGCGCCAGAAAATCGAGGCTATCCGTGGAAGCCGTAACGACGGGTTTGCCGCAATGTCTCATCGCGGAGATCGCGGAAATTTTATCGATGTATTTCATTAACGTTCCGCCGAACATCGTCCCATGATGGTTCGTATCCGTCGGGAAGACGAGTTCCGTCATAATCGACCGCGATCGGCTGACCGGTCTTGCTTCCTCGCTCATAAGCCATCTCTCCTTTGGCGAATGCCACTCTTTAATCATATGAAATAAACCTTTATGAAGGAGCTTCGCGCAGCGCGAGAAGCCTTCCCTTCATAAAGGTTCTATGTTAATCGCTTAAGATTTAGGAGCCAAAGTGTGGATCGGGTGACCCATGGCAAGCTCGGCCGCATCCATCGTAATCTCGGCCAATGTCGGATGCGCATGAATCGTCAATGCGATATCCTCGATCGTTGCGCCCATTTCGATAGCGAGTCCTAGCTCGGCGATCATATTGGATGCTTCTACGCCGGCGATTTGCGCGCCGAGCACTAAGCCGGTATCTACGTCGTGAATGAGCTTCAGGAAGCCGTCCGCGCCGTTCAGAGTTACCGCGCGACCGTTGCCGCCGAACGGGAACTTGCTGGACTTCACTTTAAGCCCTTTTTCCTTCGCTTCTTTTTCCGTGTAACCGACGCTTGCGCATTCCGGATCCGAGAAAGCAACGGCAGGAATGCACTTGTAATCGACTTTGGACGGCAATCCGGCAATCGCTTCGGCGGCGACTTTCGCTTCGTAAGAAGCTTTGTGCGCTAGAGCAGCTCCAGGAACGATATCGCCGATCGCGAAGATGTGCTTGATGTTGGTGCGACATTGATCGTCGACCTCGATCAGGCCTCTCTCGCCGACTTTAACGCCGATCAGTTCCAAACCAAGCTCTCCGTCCGTATTCGGACGGCGACCGACGGTCACGAGCAAGTAATCGGCCGTAACCGACTTCTGCTCTCCGCCGACTTCGTACGTTACGGTAACTTCTTTGTCGGTTTGTTCCGCGCCCTTGGCGAGCGCTCCGTTCACGATGTCCACGTTGGACTTCTTCAACTTCTTCACGACAAGCTGGCTCATGTCTTTGTCGAAGCCCGGAAGAATCGTATCCGCGCCTTCCAGCACGGTTACTTTCGTTCCGAATTTGGAATACATCTGACCAAGCTCGATGCCGATGTATCCGCCGCCGATGACGATCAGGCTCTTCGGCAATTCAGGCAAGCTGAGCGCCTCGGTCGAAGACAAGATACGGCCGCCGAACGGGAAAGGCTTCAACTCGATCGGACGGGATCCGGTCGCGATGATGCAATTCTTGAAACGGTAACGAGGCGCTTCTTGGTCATTGAACAAACGAGCTTCGTTCTCGTTGATGAACATCACTTCGCCGTTGAACATTTCGACCTTGTTCGCTTTCAGCAGCATTTCCACGCCGCCCGTCATTTTGTTAACGACGGAAGTTTTGTACTCCTGCACTTTACCGAAATCCACGCTGACTTTCTCCGCGGACAATCCGAAATCGGAAGCATGAAGCATCGATTCGTAATGATGAGCGGAGTTGATCAGAGCTTTGGATGGGATACAACCGACGTTCAAGCAAACTCCGCCGAACTTGGCTTTATCCGCGATGATGACTTTCTGTCCTAATTGCGCGGCACGAATCGCGGCTACGTAACCGCCAGGTCCGGCGCCGACGACTAACAAGTCGATATCTAGAGAAGCGTCCCCTACGACCATGGATTACACCTCCATAACAAGCAGTTCAGGATCGCTGAGCAGCTGTTTAATGTAATTTAAGAAATTTTGCGCCGTAGCGCCGTCGATGATACGGTGGTCAAAGCTTAACGACAAGGCCATTACGGGAGCGGCAACGATTTCGCCGTTCTTGACGACCGCTTTCTCGGTAATGCGTCCCGTTCCGAGGATAGCGACCTCCGGGAAGTTAATAACCGGCGTGAAGAACATGCCTCCGGCAGATCCGATGTTCGTAATCGAGATCGTGCTGCCTTTAAGCTCGGCCGCGGTTAATTTGCCATCGCGACCGCGGGTTGCAAGATCGCGGATTTCATTCGCGACGGACCAAACGTTCTTGCGATCCGCATCGAAGATCACCGGAACGATCAAGCCGTTGTCCGTGTCGGTAGCGATACCGATATTGTAGTATTTCTTGTAGACGATCTCGTTAGCCGCTTCGTCGATCATCGCGTTCATCGCCGGGAATTCGCGGCAAGCCGCCACCAGCGCCTTAACGATAAACGGCAAATACGTCAGCTTGACACCCTTCTTCTCGGCTACGGGTTTAGCTTTCGTGCGAAGAGCTACGAGACCCGAAACGTCGACTTCGTCCATAAGCGTCACGTGCGGAGCCGTATAGACGGATTTAACCATCGCATTGGCAATCGCTTTGCGGATGCCTTTGAACGGAACGCGCTCTTCGACGCCCGGTCCGCTAACGGACGCGGCAGCTTTCGGAGCCGCGCTAACGGGAGCAGCAGCGTTAGCCTCCGACGCGGAAGCCGCTTCGGCTGCTTTCGGCGCTCCGCCGGAAGCGAATCCGAGCACGTCGTCCCGAGTGATACGTCCGTTCTTGCCGCTGCCGGCTACTTCGGATATCGCTACGCCCTTCTCGCGAGCAAACTTCCGAACGCTAGGAGTGGCAAGAACCAATCCTCCGCCGGACGATGGAGCCGCAGGCGCTGCAACAGGGGCAGCAGCTGGCGTCTCAGCCGGTGCTTCGACCGCCGATTGTTGCGCCGGTTGGCCTTGCGTATCCGCTCCGCCCGTTGCGCTGTTGCCGCTTGCGCCGCCAGCCGCTTCGGCATGCGATTCGGTTGAAGGTCCTTGATCCGGAACGTCGCCTTCCGCTTCGATGATCGCGACGACTTCGCCTACGTGCATAACCTGTCCGTCTTTGGCGCGCACTTCGACGACCTTGCCGTTAACCGGGCAAGGAACTTCTACGATCGCTTTGTCGTTCTGTACTTCCATAATAATATCTTCGTCTGTTACCGTCTGTCCCGGCGCGATATGCATCTTGACGATTTCGCCTTCATGCAGCCCTTCGCCGAGCTCCGGGAACCGATATTCGAATCTAGTCACACGGAACCCTCCTCAATTAGAACTGAAGAACCTGATTTGCGGTTTTCACGATACGCGCGACCGACGGCAACCAAGCATCCTCGATTTGCGCGAATGGATACACCGTATCAGGACCTGCGCAACGAAGCACGGGTGCTTCCAAGTGCAGAATTGCTTTCTCGTTGATTTGGGCAATGATTTCCGCTGCCGCTCCGGAAGTCTTTTGCGCTTCCTGAACGACGATTGCCCGGTTCGTCTTCTGAATCGATGCGACGATCGTATCGATATCTAACGGTAATAGCGTACGCAGATCGATAACTTCGGCGGAAATGCCGTTTTTCTCGAGCTCGTCCGCAGCCTTCAGCGAAGTATGCACCATCAAGCCATAGCTCAAGATCGTGATGTCTTTACCCTCGCGAACGACTTTCGCTTTGCCGATCGGCACCGTATACTCGCCTTCCGGAACTTCGTCGCGGAAAGCATGGTACAAGTTCAAATGCTCCATGAAAAATACAGGATCGTTATCGCGAATAGCAGAGATCATAAGACCTTTGGCATCGTATGGATTGGAAGGGATTACGACTTTGATTCCCGGGGTTTGGATCGCCAAGCCTTCGAGAGAATCCGTGTGCAACTCCGCCGCTTTAACTCCGCCGCCGAAAGGTGTACGGAATACGATCGGAGAATGGTAACGTCCGCCGGAACGATAACGCATCCGAGCCGCTTGTACGAACATTTGATCCAATGCTTCATAGATAAAGCCTACGAACTGAATTTCGGCAATCGGACGAAAGCCTTGCGTTCCGAGTCCGACCGCCAGACCGCCGATCGCGGATTCCGCGAGCGGCGTATCGAATACGCGCGTTTCTCCGAACTCTGCTTGCAATCCTTCCGTCGCGCGGAATACGCCGCCGACTTTACCGACGTCTTCTCCGAATAGAATGACGTTAGGATCGCGTTTAAGCTCAACGCGCATTGCGTCGCGAATCGCTTCTTTCATATTCATTTGAGCCATGCTGCTAAACTCTCCTCGCCAAGAGCGATCTGTAGCGTAAGCGATCGATCGTCGCCCGCCAGTCGACTCGTAGATTTATTGGAAATCGGCTTTTTGCTCTTCAAGATGCGCAGGGGTCGTTTCGAACATCGAATCGATCAAGCCCGCCACGGTCATTTTTTCCGTTTGCTCCGCTTTCTTGATATGCTCGTTTACCGCGTTTTTCGCTTCTTCTTTCACGCGAGCCGTATCTTCTTCGGTCCAGAGCCCTTTTTTCTCCAAAAACTTGCCGAAGCGAACGAGCGGATCCCTCAAACTCCACTCTTGCTCTTCTTCTTTGGTACGGTATTTGCTCGCATCGTCAGCCATGGAGTGCGGACGGAAACGGTAAGTCAACGCTTCGATCAACGTCGCGCCGCCGCCGTTGCGACCGATTTCCGCTGCTTCTTGTACGGCGGAGATGACCGCTAACACGTCCATCCCGTCGATCTGTTGACCGCGAATCCCCGCCGCTAAAGCTTTGTGCGCGATGGATTGAGCGGCTGTTTGTTTAGCGAACGGCGTCGTAATCGCATAACCGTTGTTTTGCACGAAATAAACGACCGGCAGGTTAAACGAACCGGCGAAATTCATGCCCTCGTAGAAATCGCCTTCCGATGAACCGCCGTCGCCCGTATAAGTAATCGCGACGCGTTTCTCGCCTTTAAGCTTGAAGCCCATGGCAATTCCGGTTGCGTGCAAGATCTGAGCGCCGATAATAATTTGTGGCATCAACACGTTAACGCCTTCCGGAATTTGTCCGCCGTGCTGATGACCGCGGGAATACAGGAAAGCTTGATAGAGCGGTAAGCCATGCCAGACAAGCTGAGGCATATCGCGGTAACCTGGGCAAACAAAGTCTTCTTTCGTCAACGCGTACTCGCTTCCGACCATTGTCGCTTCTTGTCCGGATACCGGAGCATAGAAACCAAGACGGCCTTGGCGACCGAGATTAACGGCGCGATCGTCCCATGTACGGGTGAAAACCATGCGATACATGATTTCCTTTAATTGATCGTCGGACAGCTTAGGCATACGTTCCGGATTGACGACTTCGCCCTCCGGAGACAATACTTGCAAGGGTGTAACGTCTTCGGACCTAACTTCGTGCGATTGGGCTCCGGTTTTGACGACCGGTGCTTCCGTGGATACTTTGCTCATAAGGTTCACCTCATCTTTAATTGTGGAAGAGGGCTTTCTGTTATAGAATTATTATATCCCTGTTTAAGTGATTTGGTCAAAGAAAAACTCGAAAAATCCTTTATTTATATAGCTTTTGCCACAATCATGTTTGTATAACAGGAATGTCATTATTGTAATACAGTGTAATACACTCGATCCGCTTCAGTCTTCAATTGGTTTGCCCATGCCCGTGATTTCCCATACCTATCAAGGAGGTTTGTCCGATGAGCGACAATCCGTTATACAAAAGAACGATCCATAAACATGAAATACCAAGCGAATTATTACCGGAAGGAAACCGCACGATTCGCGTATATTTACCGCCCGGTTTTCAACAATGGATCAGTTATCCTGTCGTTTATTGCCAGGACGGTGAAGATTTTTTCAATTTCGGACGCATTGCCACTCATTCCCAGCGCCTAATCCTGGAAGAAGACTGGGAGCCGTTCATCATCGTCGGCGTCGATGTGGACAAGAAGCTGCGTACTTCGGAGTATACGCCGGATGGCGACCGTTTCTCTCTATATACCCGTTTTTTCGCGGACGAACTCATTCCTTGGGTTGAATCTCATTATCCCGTCCGCGACGTCCCCGGGCAGAGAATTCTGATCGGAGACTCTTTGGGAGGTGCCGTTTCATTATCGCTAGCGCTCGCTTATCCATCGTTATTTAACCGGATCATCTCGCTCTCCGGAGCCTACTACGAAACTTATATCGCGCAAATCGATCAAGCTTCTACATTAGACCACTTAACCCTTTGGATGTTGGTTGGTCTGCAAGAAAACGAATACACGACCGATAGCGGAACTTACGACTTCGTAGCATTAAATCGGGAGGCCGTACGACGGCTTGAACAAAAAGGGGCTAAGCTGAGATACCTAGAAAAAGACGGGGAACATAAGTGGGGGTTCTGGCAAAACGAAATACCGGAAGCGCTGGCCGCTTTTCTCGGACCAACGCCTCTGTTCGAATCCTAATCGTGCATCAACCTTACTCCGTACGAGGAGGAAGATGCTTGTCCATCCTATCAAGCAGACGCTTTACATCCTCCTCGCTACGGGATCCTTGTTCGCGAAAGGCCAACAATTGTTCCCGAACGAAAGCTTCCGTCTTCGCATAGTCCGTCTCGTCCTCGATAGCTCCGTTCGGATCGTACCAGACGAATCCTCCATGGGGTCCGTTGCGAAGGTAAGAACGGTCCCACTGTGTCGGATATTCGATAAGCGGCGCGCCAAGCGCGAGCGCGATCACGTCATCATGCTCTAGCGGAAGTAAATGATGGTACTCTTCCTCCGCGCCGCCGCCTGCCACATGAATATGATAAACCGCGTAATGCAAATAATGTTCTCCGGTTTCCGTATCTTTGATGACCCGGTATAGCTCCGTCTTATCCTCTTGCAACGTTTTTACCGGCTCCGAACGTCGGGTAAGTTCCTCTTGCGTGACAAGTCTGATGTTCTTAAAGGACACGGGCAACGGCGCGGAAGGGCTACTCTCCGATTGATCAGACCGATTGTCCATCTTTCAGCCTCCCCTTGATCGACTCGAGCAGCTTCGCGCTACCTTCCTTGACCATCTCGTACACTTCTTCGAAATTTCCCGAATAATACGGATCGGGTACGTCTTCCATCCCCTTCTCCGGCAGCAAGGACAGAAACCGAATAACCTCAGCGCGAGAAGACACGCCAAGCTTGTCCCGAATATCCCGTTCGTTCTTCGTATCCATCGCCACGATAAGATCGAAATTCCCTCCGTCTTCGACGGCAATCTGTCTCGCTCTCATATTATCGTAGGAAATCGAATACCGGTCGAGCAGCTTACGTGTCCCTTCATGCGGCGGATGCCCGATATGCCAATCTCCGGTTCCGGCCGAATCGACGTATATTTCGTTCTCTAAGTTTTCCTTCTTAACCAAATCGCGAAACACCGCTTCTGCCATCGGCGAACGGCAAATGTTGCCCAAGCAAACGAAAAGCACGGAATAACTCATGACTGACCTCCTGATGAACCGCGCAACGAACGGCGCGGAAGCTTCCATTTATAGTAGACGGATAACATCCTGAACAAGACGACGAGCATGAACAACGCGAATAATTCCCACGGCTTCTGCAGATCGGCCAACCCGATCGCCAGTCCCGCTCCGATTGCCCACATCGCGTAGATTTCGTCGCGCAGAACGAGCGGTTTGCGGCCGGCCATAATGTCCCGGACCATCCCTCCGCCGATCCCCGTGAGCATGGCAGCCACCATGACCGCGCTGAGCGGGAGATTCGCCTTGACGGCGTACAATGCGCCTTGAATCGCGAAAGCGGCCAACCCGATCGCATCGAAGAAGGCCTCGCCCTTTTTCCAATGATGAATTAATTTGATCGGCATGAGGAAGACGATAAGAATAGCGATACCCGCGGTTTTCAGAAACAAGCCCTGGCTCCATAGCGTCGTAACGGGTACTCCGATCAGCAGGTTACGTATCACTCCGCCTCCGAATGCGGTAACAAGACCTAATACGAATACGCCCAAGATGTCGTATTCCTCTTCCATCGCAACAATCGCTCCGCTGGCGGCGAAGGCAATCGTGCCGATCAAACTAAATACGTGAAATACGTCCCATTCCAACTTAAACTCTCCTTCGTACGCTACAATGCCTGCCAACTACCGTTTACCCCGCTCATGGCTCGCGACAAATGTCGATTCCTATGAATTCTTACTCATTGTAGCGGGTAGCCTAGCTATTCCGCAACGGTATTTTTCCGTTATACTGATTGAGATGATTTTCCTATTTGAAAGCACTTCAGGAGGTACCTGCAAAATGTCGGATACGAGTCTCATGCAAGCCCGCGCGCTTATATATACCGGAGGTCAGCTAGGGAAATGGGCTTTGGATGAGCTGTCGGACGGCGATTATATTATCGGTGCCGATCGCGGAGCCGATTTTCTCGTTCAAAATAACGTAACTCCCCACCTTGCCCTCGGCGATTTCGACTCCGTCACTCCGGATCAAATGAAGCGTATTTCCGAAACGGCGATAGAGTTGTTCACCTGCGATCCGATTGACAAAGATTGGACGGATACCGAACTCGCGGTTCGGCAGGCTATCAAGCGGGGTTTCCGGCGAATTGTCCTCTTGGGCGCCTTCGGAACCCGCTTCGACCACGGATTAGGTAACGTGCATCTGCTACGGCATGCCCATCAACAGGACTGCAGCCTTACCATAATCGACGAGAATAACGAAATTCGGTTATGTACCGATCAATTGAGGGTAGAACAAAACCCTCGGTTTCCCTATATTTCTTTATTGCCATTAACGATCGAGGTAGAGGGCGTGACTTTGGAAGGGTTTCGCTATCCGCTCCATCAGGCAACTTTACGAATCGGATGGTCTCTCGGGATTAGCAACGTGCTGGAAGCTCCGGTCGGAACGATTCATATGACGAGCGGTTTGCTGCTCGTCATTCGCAGCCGCGATTAAACAAGGAGCTTCATCCCTGTCACGGCGAGCTGAACGCTTGGCGGGAGCCCGTAATCCTTATGAACGTCCACGTCATGAGACAGATGGGTAAAGACGACTTGTTCGGCCTTCGTTTCTTCCGCAAGCTTAAGCCCTTCTTGCATGTCGTATACGGATCGCGTATCCATAGGGTATGGTTCCATCGCGAAGCTCGTTCCCAGTATCAGTAACGAGAGCCCGTTCAAGGGCTCTTTTTGCGCTGGGGTCAGATTAATCGCATCCGAGCAATAAGCCCATTTCACCCCGCTCAGCGCATTCTCGAAATGATAAGCATAAGAGTTGCCGTTTTTTCCGTGATTGACCTTCCATGGCGTAATCCTCCAATCGCCATACATCATGCCCCCGTCATTATCGGTCATCGCCAGCTGTTTTTCGATCCACGGGAACCGGGAGCGTATTTCAGCGAATACTTCGCCGGGAGCATATAACCGCGCCGTCTCCTCGCTCCACCGGCATGCGTCCGCCCATTCGGTCAATCCGCCGATATGATCGAAATGCGCATGGGTCAAGAGTGCTTGGGATATCCGTCTAATCCCCAGCCCCTCCATCTGCGCCCGCCAATCCGGTCCGCAATCGAGCAACAGCGGCGTCTGCCCCTCGTCCTCCAACATAAGCGCCGAACGAAATCGGCGGTTCCCCCCGTCGTGCGTGCTTCCATGCATACCGGACATTCGCAATAAACTCTAGGCGTTCCCATTGAATCTCCCGTGCCAATAAACGTGATTCGCATTCAAGTGCTCCTTCGTGAACCGTATATTTTCTAACCGGATAGGAAAACATTTACAAGAACTTTTATTCATTCTAACTGGGGAGGAATTTTTTTGAAAAATCAAACCTTCTCCCTGCTGCAAGTCAGTTTCATCCTATTTCTATTCATAGGCATGTTGAATCACGTGCTTGTCATCCCTTTGTTGCTCGATGTATCGGGAAGGGATTCGTGGTTATCCGCGATTATGGCCTTCCTGATCCTGATCCCTTTTTTCCTTCTGGTTGCTTTTATTTCAAAGTTAACTAAACAACAACCTATCATGTCTCATATCGCGCTGCGTTACGGACGGTGGGTGTCCCGGTCGGCCTGCTGTTCCCGATCTTGGAGAACGGTACTAGCGAAGTCTGGAGGGGAATCGCCTATGCGGGTTCGGGATTAACCGAAGTACTGTTATTATTGTTCGCAGCATCGTATTTCTACTTCGATCAAGAAAAGATACGTCGTTCTGATCGGTTTCCTGCTCGCAGGCTTAACGACAGGCCGCTTAATGGGAGGAATAGCCGAATTCGGCCCGATCGAAAGCGCACTGCAACGTTATCCCGCTTTCGAAGAATGGCGATTGGTTAAAATCGGCGCGTTCATCAGATTGAGCTTTACTTTAGTGCTTATATCGGAATTTTTCAACAACAAAAAGGCCGTGCTTCCGATCGTCTGCTTACTCCTCTTCTGCACGATCCTTCTTCCGGTAGGAGATATTACTTTTATTGGATTTCTGCAGAACTATTATTTTCCGTTAGCCTTCTACACTCTCTTGATGATGAATTTGATCCTCCTGATGCTCTCGGCAATTCCCCACAAATCAAAACAGGTGGAAACCTCATGAAGCAATACAATACGATTCAAAACATAGCCGATAGCTACTCGCATTGCGACGACGTTAAGCGGGAGATCGTTCCGTTCACGAAGACGACTCAAATGACGCTTCTGTATTGCCATGCGCTCTGCGACGAGAAAATGATCAGCCGAACGATCCTTCCCCAGATCAGGCGCCTCTATCAACAGAAACTGTTAGAAAACCCGGAAGACTTCGAAAAACCATATCGGACTTCAGATGAGCATCTTGGAACAAACGGACGTGTCCAAGACGAACGCTCTCCTCTTCTGCGGTTCCATTCTTGTAGGGTTCTCTCATATCGATAAAATCTACTCTTTCTATATCCCGGATATCCCGGCTCGCCAGACGGAAGAAACGAACATCGAAGTATCGATCAGAGGACCGAAGGATGGATTGGTCGAAGCCATCGCGACCAATTACGGGTTGATAAGAAGAAGACTGCCGGTGGAGACCGTTGCGTTCGAGACGAGAGTCATCGGCACCAAAACGAATACCAAAGTCGGTTTGATATACGATGTCGAGAAAATAGCCCCAGAAACCTTGCAGCTTATCCGAACGAAACTGGAGCAACTCGAGGGACAAAAAATCGAAGAATTAATCAGCGCGACGCGGCTTTAAGGGCTTTCTTCAAACGGATGGCTATTCAGGTTACAATGACGTGCCAGATATCATATAAATCGGGTGTTTTTCGCATGCAAGGCGTTATTTTGATGAAGCGATCAATGCGTTGCCTGAGTCAAACAGCACTGCTCCTGTAGCTGCGAAAGAGGGCTTGAACTTATGTAATCAATTATTTGCCATTGAACGCGATATCCGGCATTTATCTAATGAAGAGCGATATACGATACATTTAGAACGAAGTCGACCCGTGTTGGTTGCTTTTTCAACATGGCTTCATATAGGGTTTTGGCAGCTCGCTTGAGTGAGTACTGTTTTTATGGGTTAGCTTGGCTCCGTCCCTTTTTTGCCATTTCCACGTCCTGCGGGTTGGTCGCAAAAGAAAATACATAAGCGTAGGCCGTTTGAAGAGCAATTTTGAAAGGACGGGTCGATTTGCGGGTCTTGGTTAAGAGCTGCCCTCCCTGTAGACTGGTTATAACTGCACAAGCTAGTTCAGCCGGGTCAGTCTCGGCCCGAAGATCACCCCGCTCTTTCATCTTGCTAAATCCATCAATAAAGTACTGCTCCCATTCATCAAAAGAATGCACCAGGGCCACCCTGGCTGTCTCGTCCTGATCGGCTAGTTCGCTAGCCAGTGAACCGATCGGGCATCCTCCCAAGCTCTCGCTGCTTTCCTTTAAGTCTATAATCGTCGTTCTCCATTTTTCTAGGTTTTCCCAGGTGTCCAGATGTTCCAGGAGAGGCAGTTGCGCACCCAGCACATTGACGGTTTGCCGCTCAATAACCGCCAGGACCAATTCTTCCTTATTAGCAAAATAGTGATAGAGCTGGCTTTTACTAACAGAAGCTGCGACCCTCATATCGTCCATACTGGTACCCCGGACGCCTTTTTCGTAAACAAGTTGGGCTGCCTGATTCAGAATACGCTCTCTACTGTTCTGCCCGCGTGAAGTTAAAGACCTGTTGTTTGGCATAAGCTTTCTTCCCTCTTCCTTTCTTATTCTTTTTGCAGTAATCTCCTATCCTGAAAGTATAGCACGATTTTCACCAATATTATACCATGTACTGGACTATTCGGTCCATTAATGTTACTATGGACTAAGTAGTCCATTTTGCATCACACACAGTTCAAAATCAGCAAAGCAACCCTAACCTAGAAGGAGAATACACATGGAACATTCGATCGCACTCGTCACAGGCGCCACCTCCGGGCTCGGTTATGCGGCAGCCCGCAAGCTCGCCATCGAGGGCTACCGCCAGGTCATCGTCACCGGGCGCAGCCTGGCCCGGGTTCAAGAAGCGGCCGCTCAACTCGCGGCTGAGACCAAGACACAGGTTTTCACTCCGCTAGAGCTGGATCTGGACGCACCGACCAGCGTTCAATCCGCCCTCGCCGAGCTGGTCAAACGAGGTCGGCCGGTTGATTTCTTGCTGCTCAATGCGGGGCTGGTTCCCTTCAAGCAGCGCGAGATTACCGCGACGGGCGTCGAGGCATCTCAGGCCCCGCTCATTGGTCATCATGAACTGACTGTCGGGTTGCTCAATACCAACCTGCTGAGTCCCGACGCGCGGATTGTTATCGCCGGCGCGGAGCCTGCCCGAGGGGGCGTGCCCATGTTCAAATACACCGACCTGCCCGCCTTCGCGGCCAAGTACCATCAAGGCGACCGAACCGCCGCTGTTGAAGCCCTGATTCGCAACGGGCCGAACGTGAAGTACGTGCCCAACAATGCGTATGCCGACGCGAAGCTGATCATCGCTTGGTGGGTCGCGGCGTTGGCGCGCCGGCTGCCGTCCGGCATGGCTGTGTACGCTGTATCGCCCGGTGGGGCGACCGCCACCAACGTGAAGCGAAGCGCTAGCCCTCTGTTGAAGTATGTGTTTATCCCAATCGTGAACCTCATTCCCGGCATGAACCAGACGCCGGAGACCGCGGCCAGTCGCTACATCCAGGCGTCGGAGTTCGGAACCGACGTCTCAGGGCAATTCTTCGCCTCGGCCAAAGGGAAGTTCTCAGGCCCAATCGAGGTGCAGCTCGAGCCCCACCTCCACGATCGCGCCAACCAGGAAGCCGCGTGGCAAGCCGTTGTCAAGGTCTCCGGCGTCGACTTGTCTTAGTGTCTCCGGCGTCCTTGTCTTATCGTACTAAACAGTTCACAATCAGCTAGGCGTCGCTGGCGTCGCAAGGAGAGTACGCATGGAACGGTACAAAGCGAAGCGGGCGGTGATCATTGGCGGCACGAGAGGCATAGGGCTCGCGACGGCGAAGATGCTGAAACGCATAGCGGCGCACGGTATCCTCAATTACTAGGTAAGCGTCAAATATCCCCTTATCCGGAATTCCGGATAAGGGGATATTTGACGCTTACGAGAAAGAAATGGAAGCCATGATCCGTAAATCGCCACTCGGATTGGAAGAAATATATTCGCGACCGTGGAGGCGTAGGCGCTACGAATATTTCCACGATCGCGGTCGACGTGAAATTCAGCCACTCAGGCAAGTACAAAGCGCGTACTTATTAGGTTACAAAGGCAGAAGAGCGACTTCATCTCTTTCTCCAAGCTCTCCGACCATATCCACCCATTCCTTGGGCTTATTCGGAAGAGCGGAATAATATTGTTTAAGGAATTTAACGACCAGCGATGAGGGCAATTGCCGTAACGATTCGTCCGCCGGGAAGAAGCCGAGGTCCAGTTCGGTAACCGCCTTGCCTTCATGATCCCATGAAGGATGCACGTAGGGGAAATCCAGCTTCTGGTATCCCAGGTGCGACAGCACCTCCCGCCTCACGGCCGGATGCATCGGAAGGACATTCCCGAATTTGAACGACGTTACCGCATGCGGCCGATAAATTTCCGCGAACATGCCGATCGATTCCGTTCCGCTCTCGCGTTGCAGCCTTTGCAAATCCTTGGCTCGCTGTACATATAAGAAACGGCCGATTCCTAAGCCCATCGTTCCGATAATCGTAAAATCGGTCATTGCCACTCGCATGTCGGGATAATAACGATATTCCGTCGCTCCGACGACATTACCGTTATGCAAGGCAACGTATACGTGAATGTCCGGATCCTCGATTGGTTCCTTCCATAGTCCGAATTCCAGCACTTCCTCGGCAGGAAAAATCGAACTCATCAGTTGGTGCATTGCCGCAAAATTCGGATCCTCTATCGAACTTACTCGAATGTATTCCATCGTTATCTCTCCTCGTAGGTTGAGTCAGTCAGACGATTCCGTTTACCCGGCTTTACCTTCGCTAAGTCCCCCCTTAACTCGATTAGACATGACTAAATACCCCGTACTCACTTCCTATATTATAGGAAGTCGTCGACAAGGGGCAAGTCCAATGATTCACGTAATCTGTTCAATTTGAGGAAATGAGGAAGAAATGCACAGCGGATGAGAAAATTCTCATTTCATTCTAAGAATGCGCTTCTAACCGTTCCGACGCGCTGTATTGCTCTCTTCTTGGTAATCATTAGGGGAAGCGAATTTTGTTATACTCGGGAATAGGTGACAACTGAATAACGATTACGATGGAGGTAACAACATGAGCTTCACACACACACTCGCCCGTAAAGTAGCCGGCGTCAGTCTATGCGTCGCCATCGGCTTCGGCGGCCTTGCCATGGGACAAGCCCCGCAAGCATCCGCTGCAACGAAAGCCGATAAAATCATATCGCTTGGCAAAAATTACTTAGGAGTTAAATACCGGTTCGGAGCCCCTTCCGGCTCTACGTCGGCATTCGATTGCTCCAGCTTCACCCAGTATATATACGGCAAATACGGAGTTAAATTACCGCGCGTCTCCAGCTCGCAAGCCAAGAAGGGTTACGCCGTCGCGAAGAGCAACTTGAAGAAAGGCGATCTCGTATTCTTCAGGGTTGCTCGTACAGGCAAAAACATCGGCCATGTCGGCGTTTACGTCGGCAATAACAAAATGCTTCATACTTACGGCAAACCGGGAGTAACTTATTCTTCGATCAATACGAGCTATTGGAAATCGCATTACGTGACTGCCCGCCGCGTACTTTAATTCCAAGCTCTCATCTCTCACTTTAATTAACGTCTGCTCGTAAATATAAGTTGCATTGAAAAACCGGCAAATATCGGTAATATCCGATATTTGCCGGTTTTTGGTTTGTACGGTCCCATTAGATTTTACGCGGGAATTGGATGGAAATCGTCGTGCCGTTGCCAGCCTTGCTGTATACTTCCACGTTCCCTTCGTGGATGTCGATGATCTTCTTCGCGATCGATAGACCGAGACCGCTCCCGCCCGTCGAACGGTGGCGAGCTTCGTCCACCCGGTAGAATCGTTCGAACATATAGGGAATCTCGCTTTCCGGGACGCCGATGCCGTAATCGGTCACTTCCAGCTTAATTCCCCCCTTCTGCGAACGAATCCGCACATCGATCGGTTCTTTGCTGTACTTGATCGCATTATCGATCAAGATCAACAGCAATTGCCTTATTTTCTCCTTGTCGCCCCTCATATGGACGGAATGATTATCGGAATGTACCCTGATCTCTCTCTGGAACGTTTTCCCCAGCACTTCCGACAGCTCCCGCACGACTGTTGTCACGTCGAACCGGGAGACGTCCAACCAATTGTCCTGTTCCGCCTCAGCTAAGGTCAGCATCGAACGGATCAGATTTTGCATGCGTTCGCTTTCCTTCGAGATCGCTTCGATGGCCTCGTCCCGAACTTCGGCGTTGTCCCTGCCCCAGCGCTTTAACATATCCGCATAGCTGGATATGACCGTAAGCGGAGTTTTGAGTTCATGGGATGCGTCGGCTACGAAATGCTTCTGATGCTCGATCGTTCGATCCAGGCGATCGATCATCTGATTAAAGGCTCTCACCATCTGCTGCAATTCGACCGATTCTTCCCGACCGTTCAGCTTAACGCGGTAAAGCTTACCGCTTCGGTCGATCTCTCGCATCGTCTGCACCATCTGGCCGATCGGTCCCGTTAGACGGGAAGTGAACCAATAAGTTCCGAAGATGGCGAACACGATCGCTCCGATGCTCGTTACGCTTAATGCCCCCAACAAAATTTGCAAATAACTATCGAGAACGGTCAAGCGACGAGCCGCCTCTACCGTGCCGATCAAGTGTCCTTGATCAAAAAAAGGCATCGATAAATAAAGGACCCGTTGACCGTTAATTTGGCGAGTTTCGGATTGATTGTAAGCTTGCATTTGCGCTGGAATCGAGAGCAACTCTTCATCCGTGCCGACCTGATTGACGATTCGGACGTCGCCGGTTACGATTCTCAGCATTTCGTTGTAGTTGTACATATCGCTCAGTAGCTTCGGATCCTCGAACCCTCGCATTCCCTGCTTGCGCAACGTCTCGATGACCAGATCGGCTTTATTCGTTAGCAGTTGCAGTTCGCCGCGCGTCGTAACCCGGATCACGAAAAAATAAACGAAGATGTTGTACAAAATCAAAATGAAGATAAGCCAGAAAACCGTGAATAGAGTAAACCTCGATCTTAGGGTCATGCATCCGGCTCCTTCAGCATATAACCGACGCCGCGCACCGTGTGCAGAAGCTTATGTCGGTAACCTTTGTCCATCTTTTGCCGCAAGTAACGGATATAGACGTCTACGACGTTCGTATCCCCGATATATTCGTAACCCCATACGTCGGACAAGATCTCGTCTCGCGTTTTCTCGGAATTTTTGTGTCTTGCCAAATATAGCAACAGCTCGAACTCCCGAGGGGTTAAGTCGATGGAATGATCCTTCCGGTATACTTTGCGGGTCAAGAGCTCTATCGACAAATCCCCGATCCGGATGACGTCTTCATTCTCTCCTTCGCGGGAAGCTTTGAATATTCGCAGCAAGTTACGAACCCTCGCCAACAGCTCCTCCATCGCGAACGGTTTCGTAATATAATCATTCGCGCCATGCTCGAAGCCGCTTACTTTATCCGGCACGGTATCTCTCGCCGTTATGAGGATTACGGGAACCGCTCCGTCGTTCTGCCTTAATCTGCGCAGCACCTCGATCCCGTTCAGCTCGGGCAGCATAACGTCCAGCAATATGAGATCCCATTCCCCTGAATTCGCCATCTCCAAGCCTTTGCGGCCGTCGGCAGCCCGGCCAACGTTATACCCTTCATGCTCCAGTTCCAATTCCAAAATTCTCGCGATCGCATCTTCGTCTTCGATAATCAATATATTTTCATTGTTCATATCCGTCACCTCATGGTTAAAAGTTCAAATTCGTTAGCCATCACAAGACCGCGGCCGTAACGATAACGACCGACCGGCAACGTGGCGTTCTATGGGCGCGCAATCGAGTGGTCGGCCGCGTTAGATGCCGTTTCCTCCCCGTATTTAAGCGATTCTCCCAACTTTATTGTACCACGACTGTCAAAGCCTTGGAAAATCCGTCGAATAGAACCGTGAGCATGCTGAATTTGAACCGTTCTGCTTATCATCGCAAGCTAATCGATTCGACCCATTCTGAGCACGCCTCGTCGATTTTGTTCGCCGCGCGAGAGTCCGAAGGCACGCCTTCTCCACGCCATAAAGCATTTAACGTCGCCGATCCCGTAAGATCGGGTAAAAGAATGTCCGGCTTGACCGGAAACAGATTAAGCCATTGTTTCCGGTCCGGAAACGGTTGATCCCGATTGGCGATCCAAACGTTCCGAATTCGGCGTTGCTTCGTTTGACTAAGCAACTCCATGCATGAGGCTTGTCTGCGGGCGGACCATTTCGCGGGATAACAATCCGCTACCATGGCAAGCTGATCGACCGATCTGATCAACCATTCCTTTAGAAGAGGCTGATCCCATCGGCTGGACATGTCGAGCAAGACGATAGGCGAGCCGAGTTTTCTGAGCCATTTCGCGAAGGCGCTATCGGGTAACGGATTGTTCGCCTCGTTCGGATTAAGCGGGTAATAAGTCGCTTTCCCACTGCGCCATGCGGGAACGGCTGCTTGCTGACCGTTCCCGTGCGCGAAGACGGCGCCTCTAGGCATTCTTCTTTCCCCGTTCAAATAGGCGTAGAGCTCCGAGTCGCTTCCCGGACACTCTACCATCGAATGGGGTATCCCTTTCCTGGCAAGCGCGGACGACAGAGCAACCGATGCGAAGGTCGCTCCTGCTCCCGCATAGGCCGAAGCAACGGCGATTACCGTTACTTTGCCGTTGTTTCCGTAATCTTGCGGGGCATAACGATCATGTATGAACTCGTGAGAGGAACGACGGGCTCGGGTGCCTTCCTCCGCATCCCGTTGGATCGCCTTGATCTCGTCAAGCAACTCGAGGGCGGATTGCGGCCGACCCTCTGGCTGACTAGCCAATAAGCGATCCAACAATAAAATAAACGCAGCCGGGACATCGTCCTGAACGACTCGCTTGAATTCACCCTGATGACGGATCGCAAACTTTCCCCCGGAGAGCAGAAAATAGGCAAGAGCTCCTAAACCGTATATATCGGTACGGCTATCGGATTGCTCTCCCCGAAGCTGTTCGGGAGCGGCGAAGCCCGGCGTGCCAAGCTGCAACGTGTCGTTCGACATATGTTCCCGATATCTGCGGGCAATTCCGAAATCAACGAGAATCGCTTTATTGTGGCGGTCCAACAAGACGTTAGCCGGCTTCAAATCCCGAAACACGATCGGCGGGGTTTGCGAATGCAAATAGATCAGCACCTCGCACAGATCGGCCAGTACTCCGAGCACGAAGGCGAAGGATAACCGATAGCCGTAACGTTCGAATCTCTCGGCTATCGTATCTCCCGCGATATAATCCATGACGATGCAAGCGACCCCCTCCGCGTTCGGAGGGAAATAATCGACGATCGCCGGCAAATTCGGATGATCTAACACGCTTAGCAACTGCGCTTCGGGCAAGAACGATCTCCGTTCTTCCGGAAGCGGACGCGTCAGCTTAAGCGCTACGTTCTTCCCGCCGAGCCGAATGTCCTCCGCCAAGTAAACGCGCCCCATCCCTCCTTTGCCGATCGGCATAGCGATTCGGTACCGCTCTGCGAATAGCTGTCCAGGCAGTAAAACAAGATCCGCTTCAAGACGTTCTTCCATCCTCGTCCCCCATTTCTGATCGAGCAAATAAAAAAACCGCACACGGAGCGGAGCCTTGACGTTGCAAGGTTTCGCCCGTATGCGGGATGCTTTCCCGGTACGATTGCTTATTTTCTCTTCACCCACATTGTAACTTCTTCCCGGTTATGAAACAACTGCTTTACTTTACGGATATCGAACTCATGACTGTAATCCTCCATGAGATCCTGGATGCTTTGGAACGGCTTGCGATACATTAACTTCAACGTGATGATTCCGGTGGCTCCCGCCGAAAGGACATGAGCCAGCTCCGATACGATGCGAGCCGTATGATGAGGATCCCAGCTCATATCGCATACCATCAGATCGAACGTACCCGGAGCGAAGGAAACGTCGGCCGCATTGCGCCGGATATGGCGCAAACTCGGATGAAGCTCCAAGGACGGATCCATCTCGGCGGGATCGACCGCGGTAACCTTCAGACCTCTCTCGAGCAGCACGGACGTCCATCCCCCGGGCGCGGCGCCCAGATCGAGCGCGTTCGAGAATCGATCCAGCGGCAAGTTAAACGCGCGCTCCGCTTCCAATAGCTTAAATGCGGCGCGAGAGATCAGGCCTTCGTCCTTCCGGAATCGAACCGCTCCTCCCGGCCAATCCGACAAATTATCGCGCGGCAGCGAGCAGCCCAGATACAATTTCTTCTTCGTCGCATAGACGGAAACAATCCAATCCGCTTCCCGCGCCACCACTTCCCCACCCAGCTCCTTAATAACCGGTGCGATAACGTCTCGGCCTTCCGCGGACGTATAAGGGAACGGGCTATTCTGTTCCTTGCGAACTTGGATTGCGATCTTCTTGCCTTGTGCTCGATTACCCAACGTAGCCGCATACGCTTGAAGCAATTCATCCGTTTGCTCGGGGCTACCCGTCAGTTCATTCTCCGCTTCTACGGGGAACAAGTGCCGCAGGAAAATCGGTTCCTTGCGGCGCAACTCGGTCAGTAACGCTTCAGGATCGTGGTCGCCGCTCGTGAAGGAGAAAGTTTCCCCCGGCGCCAAGCCCGAAACCTTAGTGCCTCGTATGCGTCTCCGCAGCTCTTCCATAGCATAAGGAGAGAAGCCGGGATTCGCCGTTCCGACGTAAGTGATCATCGAGATTCCACCTTCCCGACCTCTATCCAAGGCCGGTCATCCCTCCATTTGATATCGATAGGAAGGTCGTAAGCTTCTTGTAGATTGTCCGGCGTAAGCACATCCCGTTTGTTGCCCGTCGCGACGAGTTGACCATCGGCCATTAATGCCACGTGGGTGAACAAAGGTACGATTTCTTCAATATGATGCGTTACGTATAGCATAGACAAGTTATGAGTAGATAACTCGGATAAGGCATGCAAAAATTTCTCCCGTTCGAACAAGTCTAAACCGGCGCAAGGTTCGTCCAAAATGAGAAGCTGAGGAGAAGCCATCATCGTTCGGGCCAACAGTACTTTCTTGCGTTCGCCTTGCGAAAGAGTACCGAACGGTTGCTCGGCCAAGGAACGCAGTCCAACCCGCTCCAGCTCTATGTAAGCCCGTTCCTTCACTTCATCCGCTACTTGTTCGTAAAAACGCAAATAAGCGAAAGCTCCGCTTGCTACGATTTCCCATACCGGGTCTCTTAGCGTCATTTTCTCGATCAAAGAAGGACTGATGTATCCAATTTGCTTGCGAACTTCACGTACGTCGACTTGCCCGTAACGATTGCCTAACACGTCGATCTTGCCCGAGGTCGGAAACAAATACCCCGTAATCATCTCCAGAATCGTGGACTTTCCGCATCCGTTGCGTCCTAACAATGTCCAATGTTCACCCGGATTGACCTTCAGGTCGACGCCGCGAAGAATTTCCCGTTCACCTCTGCGAAATGTTAAGCCTTGTAAATGGATCATCTGCGATCTCTCTCTTTCCTTAACTGGTCCACGATCTCCGTGACGGAGGGGAACCTGTATTGTTTAATCCAACTTCCGTTATTGCGCTTAATCAATAGACAAGGCACGCTTTCGATCTGGAACATCTGGGCCAAGTCCGGCATGACGTTAATATTCGCCGACCTCAATTGCACCTCCGGCACGATTTCGGTCGCTACCGCCAACATGCGGCGTGCCGCCAAGCAAGTTCCGCAAAGCGGCGTGTGGACGAATAGCGCGAACGGCGCGGGAGTAAACGTCCATTCCCGTCTCCAATTCGCCGCCTCCCATTCACGCATGGCCGCTGCCCCCCGATGCGATGGCTTGAAGCAAAGCAACGGGCATCGGACCGTCGTGAATCGTTGCGCCTTGAGGATTGGCAGCCCTTAGTGCTTGCACCATCTGCGATCTGCCCATCATGCTGGAAGAATGAACGAATATTCGTTTCGGGTATTTCCCGCTAACCACGATACCCTGAACGACCGCTAGACCGTTCGGCTGGCCGTACCCCAGCTCGAAATCGAGCGATAACACGTCGACGTCGCTGACGGACAGCAGCAATAAACATTCTTCTGCCGAACGCGCGACGACGAATCCGCGCGGGCACGGCCTAATGTCGTCTAAATACACGTTAATCATCCCGACGCCTCCCCCGACAATTGCCGTACAAGCTTTAGCTGATCCCGATGCGGTGCGGTTTCCCCCGCGGGCGTTTCCAATACGAACGGCACATCCCTTAGTTCGGGCGTAGCGAACAAGCTGACCAAACCTTCGCGGCCGATCCACCCTTCCGCGATCGCGGCGTGCCGATCCTTGCGCGACCCCGACGGATACCGGGAATCGTTCAAGTGAACCGCGCGAACCGCGTCCCAGAACCCGAGCTTCCTTGCCCGGTCCGCGAAATCAGTCCAGCCTCCCGGCTTCCATTCGCCGCTAGCGAACAAATGACAAGTATCCAAGCAGAAGCCGACTTTCTCCGGCTGCTCGACCAAAGAACGGATTTGCATCAATTCCTCCGGCGTCGTCCCCATCGACCCGTGATCTCCTGCTTGATTTTCCAACAGAATTTGAGCCTGTCCGTTCCAAAGCGCATTAACGCTATTGATCCATTGTATTACATTTCGATAGCCCTGTAACGGATCTTTCCCCTTGTAATGGCCGAAATGGACGACTACCCCGATGGACCCGCATGCTTCGGCGATCTCTAGATCGTTAAGCGTACATAAGGCCATGCGTCTTGCCGCATCTCCCTCCGACGCGGGATTAACGGGATAGGGCCCGTGGGCAATCGATTGTATCCCGTTCAACCCGCACCATTCCGCGCATTTCGCGGCATCGGTTTTATCGAACGATTTTAGTTCTAAAGTACGAGGATTTTTCGGAAAATATTGAAACGCCGTTCCCCCGATGGCTACCGCGTTTTCCGCGGCTTTGCGATATCCGTGCCTGGTGCTAACGTGGCTGCCCGCTCTGATCATTTAAGCTTCCCGCTGACAATTCGGACAGTAAAACATTTTGCGACCCGTTAGCGTTTCGAATTTAATTTCCGTGCCGCATTCGTAACAGGGTTCTCCCTTGCGATCGTAAACCCGGAATTGCTCGTTGTATCCTCCGGTTACCGTGTCGTCCGGGGTTAGCGGATGCTCCATGTAACCTCCCGCTTCCTTAGCCACGGTAAGTACTTTCCGCATCGAGTTATAGAGGCGTTCGGTCTGCGAATCATCCAATCCGTTCGCGGCGGCTGCCGGATGAAGGTTCGCATCGAAGCAGATTTCATCGCTGTAGCTGTTGCCGATGCCCGCCAAGAAACGTTGATCGGTTAGCGTCGTCTTCAACTTGCCTCTTTTCCCGGAGAGCCGCTTCCGAAACGCTTCCAAGCTCAATCGAGGATCGAATGGATCCGGACCGAGCTCCTTCAACTGTTCGATGGCCGCCTTGGCCGTAATACGGTGCAAGTACCCGAGTCGCAATCCGCCGAAGTAGAGGGAAGATCCGTTCCCGAAAGTTAGGATGACTTGAAAATGACTGTCCTTCTTCGGTCCTTGTTCGCCGTAAGCTAACCACCCGCCAAGCATGAGATGTAGATGCAAGCGGTGTCCGTCATCCAAATGGAACAACAGATGCTTCCCTTTGCGTTCCACGAACAAGATCGTTTTGCCGATCAGCGCGGCGATAAACACATCCGCGGGTTCGTTGATCGTAGCTTCGCGATTAACGGTCGCCCCCGTTATTCTCTGACCGCACAGCAACGGAGATAATTGCGAGCGATAATGTTCCATTTCCGGTAATTCCGGCATTTGAGTTCTTCCCTTCTGGTCGTATATGCATCGCTATTCAAGCCACATAAGCAAAGTTATGAGAAATCTACTTCATCACTTCGTTCAACAGTCGTTCCACTTGCTCGGGCCCGTCGCAGACCGCATCGGGCGTTACTCCGGCCGCCTCGCAATGCTCCTGCCAGTTCTCGATCGTACATAACCCGGTTAACACGAGTATGGAAGGACATCCGGCGTTACGGGCCGCTGCGAGATCCGTATAGGGATTGTCGCCGATAACCCACGAACGGTTCGGAGCGGTTCCGGCTATCTTCAAGGAGAAATCCATGATGATGTTAGAAGGTTTGCCTATGACGATCGGCTCGATACCCGTCGCGGCTTGCAATACCGCTCCAAGGCTCCCCGCACCCGGGAGGAAGCCATCGTCCACGGGCAGAAGGCGATCGGGATTCGTTTGCACGAATACGGCGCCATCCAGCAGATGTTTAACCGCGATTCTAATCTGTTCATAGGTCAATTTGCGGTCCAGACCTTGTACGACCAACGCGGCGCGACGATCATCCGACGGAGAATCTCCAAGGAGATGAAGATCGGCCGCTATAAGCGCTTCGCGAAGTCCTCTTTCACCTATAACGTATGTATCGGCACCGGGATAACGCGACTTTACATAATAGGCAGCCGCCGAGGCGGATGTGACGATCTCCTCTTCTTTCGCCGAAATCCCCATGACTGCCAAATGGTCCGCTACCTCCAACGGGGTTCGGGTCGAATTGTTGGTCACGTATAGGCAGGGTATTCCTCTATTATGCGCATTGGCGATTAATTGATCGGCACCCGAAATCGGTTCGTGCCCGCGGTATAACGTACCGTCCAGATCGAACAATAACGCTTCGGGTAACGGTAAATCCTTGCTTAGTTTGCTATTCGCCAAGATGCTCATGCTTACTTCCTTTCCCGTGACACTTTGTCCCGCAATCTTAAGACTCTGTGCTGCAACGATTCCTTCTCTTCTTTGCGCTTCGCGGCATCGCTATGCAGCCGCGCTCTACGATGTGCCAATTCCAAAGCTTTCTCCGCATAAGTTAACGCCATTAATAATTGTTTATCGCGGTGCTCATAGTAGATGGCCAGTTCCACATGCGCATCCAGTTTAGGTACCGCGGAGTTTTCCGCAATCTCGGCCCACTTTCTCCACAGAGGCAAAGCCCGATCGTGCCGTCCCGCGCGTTTATGTCTCGCCGCCAAAGCCAACGGCCAACCGCTCCCGTAGGCAACGTCGTCGTCCATCCCGCTTAACAGGGCGTACAACCGCTCGGCCTCTTCCGTTACGCCATGGAGTTCAAGCCAGCTTGCCGTCCGGAACAGTTCTTCTCCCTCAGTCGTCTGTATCGTATCGGGATCGGGTACCCCGCTTAGCAATAAACCGAAATGGACCGAAAGCGAAGCCAACGTCAAAATGTCCTTCTCGTTATGCGCGTACACGCCATGGAGGTGAGAAGCGTTGCCGTCGCTTAAATATTGAAAATACAATGCGGGAGCAAGGGAACCCGGCACATCGTGGCCTCTCTGAATGCCTAATCTGGCTTCTTCCACCATGCTGAGCCGACAAGAAGGCAACGTATTGCGCCACAATGCCCGCGACGGATGAAGAAAGTCGAGATGTCCCGGTTCCTGGCCGCTTTGCCGCCACCCGTTCAGAATGAAGCGGTTGACGAGTACAGGCCAATCGAACGTCCTTCCATTATAAGTAACCAGATGGGTTTTGTCTTTCATATGCTCGAGCAAATAAGTCAACATCGCCCTCTCTTCGCCCGGATTGCGGATCAAGGTCTGCTCGACGATGAAAGCTCGATCGGTGTAATAGCCGAATCCGATCATGAACGGTACGTTGCCCGTGCCGACGCCGAGTCCCGTCGTTTCCGTATCGAGGAATAACAGTCGCCGAGGTTCTATCGTCTCGGGCTGATTTTGCCGATTCTGCCGCATCGCGATAGCGCTTAAATGCGAAGCGCATTCCAGCAAGTCGGTCAATTCATGTTTCCCGTGGCGATAAGGCAGCGGATATTCGATTGTCCTCAATAAAAATTGGCCCGCTTCGTTCTGTTTAAGTTCGACTCCGATTTGTTGAAATTCCGGCGATAGTTCCGGAACCTCCGTCTGAATCGTCCGTTTTTCAAGAGCCTCTACAGGTTCCGCGGACGCGGTCGTATCCGTAGGCGGAGTCGGAACGCCGGAGGATCCGGAAGAACGCAGCCGACCGAGCTTCTCCCTTAATCCGCTCATAAGCTTGTCCTCGTCCCTTGCAGGAGCGCCATTGCCCAATCGTTGCCGAGATTCATGATAATAGATTTAACAACTGAACGCCTTTTTGTTTCCCGTTGATTCCGGCTATCTCCATTCCGATGCATGATGGACACCCCTCCTTGCATGGGCATTTGCGAATCAGATTTTTGGCCGCGTCCCTTACGTCGTCGAATCTCTTGTACACGTCGTCAGCCAGGCCGATACCTCCAGGGTAATGGTCGTAAATAAATATGGTAGGCAGTCCTGACTGGGCTGCTTTAATTTGCGGGGTGACATGAATATCCCCCCGGTCGCACATGACTAACACGGGAACGATATGCTGCAAAACGTTCGCAATTCCTAATAGCAGTTGCTCCAACGTCTTCGTTCCCAACTCCGGGTCTACCTCTTTCAATTCCAACCATGCAGCGCTGGTATGCAGTTCTTCTTCCGGTAAATGGATTTTCCCGGAGCCGATATTTTCGAAAGTCGTTAATTTGATTTTCTTAAAAATCGTTGGGATCATATTAACGGCGACATCGCCGAAATTTACGGCAGCCCGTCCCCTGTCATTCGTCCTGTCGATCTCGAGCACTTTCAAATTGACGGCCAGATTTGCGTCCGTGTAGTATTCTACGTCAACCTCGCGTACGTAGGCCTTCTTGTGCTCCCAGTCCAATTTCTCTACTTGGAACTGGACGCCTTCATGCAAATATATCGCTTCGTCGTGCAACAAGGTCATCGCGCTAAACCGATCCATTTCACCTATGATCTTCACGGCGGCGACATTCGACTGGTCAATGATTACGACGTTTTCCTGGGAAGCCGATCGTAGGCTTATCTCGCTTGCTGGGAACGATTGCGATGCCCAATGGAAGGTATCCCCGTTTCGATGCAAGACCCTCTCTTCTTGTAAATATTCCAGAATGTCCGTAACATCCAGCGGGCCGAATTCCTCGGTCGTCTTAAAAGGCAGCTCATACGCGGCGCAACGCAAATGATCGACTAGAATAATTAAGTTCTCCGGATTAATCCTCGCGTGCTCCGGCGTACGGTCGAAGAAATATTCCGGGTTTTGCACGATATATTGGTCAATCGGCGTCGAACTGGCCACCATAATGATTAAAGCTTCCCCATGCCTGCGCCCAGCGCGACCCGCTTGTTGCCATGTGCTGGCGATGCTACCCGGGTAGCCCGTCATCACGCAAACTTGCAGTTGCCCGATGTCCACGCCCAACTCTAGCGCGTTCGTGCTGACCACGCCCAGAATTTCGCCTTCCCTTAAACCTCGTTCGATTTCCCTGCGTTGCTTCGGCAGGTAGCCGCCTCGATATCCCCGAATGGACTTCGAACCGATTTCATTCTTAACCAGCTCTTGAATATGGCTCAAGATGATCTCTACCCGCACGCGGCTGCGCGCGAACACGATCGTTTGGATTTTATTTTTCAGGAATTCCTTCGCCAGTTTGTTCACTTCGACCGTTGAACTCTTTCGAATGTTCAACGCGGCGTTCACTATGGGCGGATTGTAAAAAACGAAGTGCTTTCGCCCGCGCGGCGCCCCATTATCGTCGATTAGTCGCATCGGGCTGCCGGTAAGCTGTTCGGCCAATTCCTTCGGATTGGCGATCGTAGCCGATGTGCAGATAAAGACAGGATCGCTCCCGTAAAATCGGCAAATGCGCTTCAGCCTGCGGATGACGTTGGCCACGTGACTGCCGAATACGCCACGGTACGTATGCAGTTCGTCAACGACGATAAATTTCAAATTTTCGAACAGGCTAACCCATTTCGTATGATGCGGTAAAATGGCGGAATGCAGCATGTCGGGATTCGTGATGACGATATGTCCGGCAAGCCTTACGATCTGCCTGATCGCCGGCGATGTGTCGCCATCGTATGTATAGCTTTTAATGTCGATGCCCATCTCGTCGATGATTTCGTTTAGTTCGCTTTTCTGGTCTTGCGCCAACGCCTTCGTCGGGAACAGGTACAACGCACGGCTTGTATCCTCTTGCGCGATGGCCTGCAATACCGGGAGATTGTAGCATAACGTTTTACCCGAAGCGGTAGGCGTTACGGCAACGATATTATCCCCTGCGTTAACCGCTTGGAATGCGGAATGTTGATGCGTATATAGTTCACGAATGCCGCGCCTGTGAAAAGCGTCCTTAATACGCGAGTCGACATGGTCGGGAAAAGGCATCGATCGGGCATCTTGAGGCGGGATTTCATGCCAATTTATAATATTCTCGTTTGTTCTTAATTCCTGTATTAAGTCAGGTAACGTTTTTCGATTCAACATTTCAACGGCTCACCTCGTATACGCTCCATTTTAGCGAATATCTGTTCGGATATCCAGTTGAAAATGTAACATCCTTCGCTTCCGCCCTCGATTTCAACGACAAAAAAGAGCCGTTTATCGGCTCTTTCGAATGGAACGGCAAAATCGAATCTTTGGTTCTGTTGCATGTTGCCCTGCGTTTACGCCGCAATCGGTTACGAAGCTTACGAAACGCCGATCAGATCGAAATAATCGACGATCAGCCGGCCGTCGGCTTCCCCCAGCACAATATCGTTGCTGCCCGCATTCAGCCGAAGCGCGATATCCAGCGTTACGAATTCGTCAGGCTCGGTCGACGCCGCCGACAATATCTCGGCTTGCCCGCCATTTGCCAACACGTTGAAAGCAACGCCCTTTCCTGAAGGATTGGACACCGAAAACCTAAGCGCGTAAGTTCCCGATATCGGCACGTTGACGTTCGCGAACGTAGCCGAAGCGTCCGCGCCGTTCATTTCCATAACGCCCCAACCGGATGCCCGGAAATTCACTTTGGACTCTGATCCCCCTCCAGCCTGGGCATTCTCCGCTTCGAACCGGACGACTTCGATCGCCTCGATCTCGACATCCGATTCGCCGGATCGCAACGATATCGCATTAACTCCTTTGTTCAGCATGGCGGTAACATAGGCGTACCCCGTACGTTCGCCCTTTGTGGCGGTCAATTCAACGACCTTCGTCGCGCCCCCGTTTACCTTAATATCGACGGTTTGAACGGCGCCGGAAGCGTTCCGGTAATGAATGAGCAACGGCGCATCGGCATCTATGCCGGACGGAACGTCCTCGAACGTCAGCCACTCCCCCGAACGGTCGGCGTGCTCCGCGAGCATCACCCCAGAGCCTGCCGGCACGCGTATGGCCGTGTCCAGCGACAACGGAGCGCCGAAATGCGGCGTTCCGTCTTCTTGCCACGTCACCTTCTGCGCGCGCGCTTTGCGATTGTTCCACCCGTCGGTCATTCGCGTCGTCGCATGATAGACGATCCAATCCTCCGAACCGTCCGGAGAAGCGACGAACGAGTTATGGCCCGGACCGTATACGCCGGCTTCCTCGTCCATCTTCAACAGCGGCTGCTCGGATTTACGCCAATTGGCAGCCACCAGCGGGTCGGCGCCAGGTTCGAGCGCCAGCATGCCCAAGCTATAATACGGCGTCCAGCTTCCCGCGCCGGAGTATACGATAAATACTCGCCCGTCTTTTTTCAATATCGCTTGCCCTTCGTTAATAGGTCCGCCGGCTTGTTCCCATTCCAGCGTCGGTTCGCCGAGCAGCACGCGCGGGCCGCTAATCGTCAGAGGATCGCTCATCGGCGCGATGTACGTGTTCTGGCTGATGCTCTCGTCGCCTTCCCAGCCGGACCATACGAAATACAGCTTCCCGTCATGCTCCATCGCAAGGCCGTCGATCGCCCATTTGTTCGTCTCGTCGGCAATTTGTCCTTTGAACGTATACGAGCCGAGCGGATCGTCGGTATCCGCTGCGAGCGCATACATCCGGTGATTCGCGTTGTCCCCGTCGTCGGCCGCGAAATAGATGTACCAATTGCCTTGAATAAGTTGAATTTCCGGAGCCCACAAATTCGACGAGTACATCGTTCCCGCAGGGGACTGCCAGACTGCTTTGCGCTGGGCTTGGACGAAATCGATCGTCCTCGATTTCAAAACCATAATGGCTCCGCTTTTCATAACCGTCATATAATAGTATCCGTCTTTGAAGACGACGCTTGGATCCGGCGTGTCGAAGTCGGCAATCGCGCTTTTGACCAGCGTGTTCTTAAAGGTTCCTCCGAATCCGTTATAAGCAACGATAATGTCCTCTGCCTTGTCCTCCATGGAATCGCCCCTTACCCAGTACGCCGCGCCGATACCCAGAAGCAAGCAACACGCAACGATCCATAAGATGAACTTCATCTTGATCGATTTCAACGGACATCCCATCCTTTACTTCCATTTTCAGCGATTATTACTCCTTCAGCGAACCGAGCATAGCCCCTTTGACAAAGTATTTTTGCAAGAAAGGATACACCAACAGGATCGGAAGCATGGCGACGATGATGATGCCCGCGCTCATCATTTCCGGCGTCGTAGCCAAGTTCAAGTTCACGTCCGTGTTGCCCATCATGTTGTTGATATTCTTTTTGACGACCAAATTTTGCAGCAGCACTTGAATCGGCCACAATTCCTTGGAGCGCAAGTAAATCAAAGCTCCGAAATACGAATTCCATTGTCCGACGGCATGAAAAAGGCCGATCGTCGCGATCACCGCGGTCGACAATGGGAGTACGATCCGCCAATAGATGCCGGCTTCGCCGCAGCCGTCGATTTTGGCCGCCTCCACGATTTCTCCGGATACGTTCTGGAAAAAGGTTTTCATGATAATGATATTGAACACGCCCGTCAAACCGGGAATCATGAGCGCCCACAGCGTATCGAGCATGTTAAGCGATTTGACGAGCAAATATTCGGGAATGAGCGGCACCGGGAAAATAAACGTGATAATCAAAAATCCCATCGCCCATTTCCGATACGGCATAAAAGGACGAGAAAGGGCGAAGGCGGTCATCGAAGTCACGATCAGCGTCAGCAACGTGCCGAACGCCGATATGTACACGCTGACGCCCATCGATCTCCAAATTTCTTTCATCGCGAATATTTTCTCGTAGACGACGACCGAAAACCCTTTCGGCCAAAAAGAAACGAGCTTCGCTTGCGCGTAGATCGGATCGCTCAACGATACCGCTAACAGATGGACGATCGGAGCGAGCATCATTAAGCCGACTACGGCAAGAAGCGTACCGTTTACCGATTGAAATACGCTTTCTTTTCTGCGCATGACACCCTCCTAATACAGGCTTTCCCCTGTCGCTTTGCGGCTGAAGGCGTTGAGCGCCACAAGCAAAGTAATGCCGATCACGGCTTTAAACAGCCCGATGGCCGTCGTATAGCTGTACTGTCCGCCTACCAGTCCGATATTATAAATGTAAGTATCGAGCACGTCGCCGACTTCGAAAACGAGCGGATTTAGGAAAATGAGCAATTGTTCAAGGTTCGAATTCATGACGCCGCCAACCCACAACAATAGCAGGACGACCATCGTCGGGAGCAAGCTTGGCAGCGTAATGTACCAAATCTGCTTCCATCTGCCGGCTCCGTCCACGACCGCGGCCTCGTATAAATTCGGATTGACTCCGGACAGCGCGGCCAAATAAATAATCGTTCCCCAACCGACTTCTTTCCAGATGCCCGTACCTACCAGAATCGCGATGAAATGGCTCTTGGAAGTGACGTAATCGATTTTGGGCAAACCCAGCAACCCGGCCCACTCGTTAACCAAACCGTTGATCGACAGTAAATTGATGAACAAAGAACCGACGATAACCCATGACAGAAAATGCGGCAAGTAAACGATCGTCTGGATCGATCGCTTGAACGCCATCGCCCTTATTTCATTTAGCATCAATGCTAAAAGGATGGGAGCGGGAAACCCGAATAGAATGGAAACGAAGCTTAATCGGATCGTGTTCCAAGTGATACGATAGAAATCCTCATGGGTAAACATTCGCGCGAATTGATCCAGACCGACCCACGGACTGCCCCATAATCCTTGAAAGATGTTGAATTCTTTGAACGCGATGATGTTTCCGACCATCGGAACATACTTGAAGATAAGAAAATACAATAACCCCGGCAACGCGAACAACAACACGACTGCCTTATCGTTCCTAGCCGCCACCTTGGACATCGGGATCACCCGTTTCGCTCGATGTGATGAACGGGAAGCGGTCTCCGTTCGGTTCCGCTCCCCGTTCGAATGCTTTAGTTATTTGTTGCGAGACTCGTTATACCACTTCGTCGCGTCTTCGATCGCTTGGTCCCCGCCGCGTTTTTTCCAATTCGCGACGAATTTATCGAATTCGTCGATGCCTTTTTCCCCGGTCATCACTTTCAAGAACATTTCTATGAACAGACTGCCGAACGGGTAAAGTTCCGGTTTTTCCTCGAACGTTTTGAGCGTCGGAATGCCGATCACGTGATCCATGACGAGGGAGTCCGACAGTTCGTAACCGGCTACGATCTTGTCGCCTTCCGGCAACTGCTTCACGACGTCCGGATTGTTCAACCCGATCTCGCGCGTATTCAGCGTCAACTGATACATCTGGAATGTGTCGTTATCCGAGTTTTCTTTGCTTCCGACGTCGTATTTGACTTCGCCGTTCTCTAACGTGTAGTTGTGGCCCTCGATGCCGAATTTGAAAAAGCGGTCGGCCTCCTCGGATGCCCATGTCCAATCGAGGAACTTGATGATCTTTTCCGGATTTTTCACGCTCGACGGAATGACCCAGACGAAATAGATGCCGTCGCCCTTCATTCCGTATCCGGTTTGGCCGCGCGGTCCTTTCGGCGGAGCGATGAACGATACGTCCACTTGGTCGGGCTGGTTGACGAACCATTTCGGACCGTTCGTTTTGCTGTAGGAAGGGTTGTATTGATACGTTTCTCCCGCCCAGCTTCCGACTTTGCCGTTATAAATATCCGCGCGGAAATCGCTCTCTTTTTTGGTGACGAAGTCCGGATTGACATACCCTTTCTCGAACAGCGTGCGGTAGAATTGGACCGCTTCTTTCATTTCGGGGCGGATCATATCCGGGATCAACTGTCCGTCGACTTCGTGCCAGACGCTTGGGTGAACCCCGAAGCTTTGGAAGAAAATCTCGCTGAACCACATGTTCTCGAACATTTCGATGCCATACTCGTCGTTCGGATCGCCGTTGCCGTTCATATCTTCCTTCTTTACCGCTTCATAATAATTGAGCCAGTCGTCCAGCGTTTCAGGAGACTTCATGTTCAGCTTGTTCAGCCAATCTTGGCGGATAAAGGCGATCCTAGTATTGCCTGCCCCCATCAATACCGGAATGCCGTATATTTTACCGTCTTTGCTCACACGCTTGTCTTTCCATATTTCTTCCGGAATGTCGTTCTTGAGGTTAGGTCCGTATTGGTCCAGCAAAGGACCGATTTCGGTGAACGCGCCGTTATCTACGGCACCTTTATGTTCGCCGGCTTCGATGGATGCGGTACGGATCAGATCGGGCAATTCGCCGGAAGCGAACCGCAAGGAAAGCTGCTGGCCGTAATCGGCATGGCCTAAAATTTCGATGTCCAGATCATACCCGGACAGCTCTTCGAGTTTCTTGATATACATGTCGTTTTTAGCGTCCGCTTGTTTCGCGTAAGCCGCCTCGGAATGCGATAATACGATCGATATTTTATTGTCGCCCGACACGCTAGCGCTGTTTTTCGTTTCTTCATTCGATCCCGCGCTTGCGGTTTCCTTGCTACCCGTTGTTCCCTCGGATTCGTTTTTATTGCCGCTCGCGCATCCGGCCAATAGAGCGATTACGACTAACATGATAAATAGTTTCTTCAAGGACTAGACACCCTTTCTCGCATTAAGATGTTCGAACCGTCTCTTTCCCTTATCGACCCCGTTAGTCCTCCTCCCTCTGAAAGCGCCTACATTCACTTCACACAAATCTTAATCTTAATTCGGAAGGCGGATAGGACTTTTTTTGCAGAGCGAAGACATTATTTTCTAAGCCCATACAAAAAAATAGACCTACTCCCGCCCTAAATGAAGCTCATCCCGATCATTTTCGACAAATGGGGCCGTTAAGCTCGTTAAGGATACCCCCGGTTCCCAACGATTAATGGAATTGCGACAATCCGTGTCGGCTCCTGCGCTTTCCCGGGAAACTATTTCGCGTTTCCGGAAATACGAAAAAAACCGCCTTCGAAGCCCACTCCGCTTGGAGAAGGTTCAAAAGACGGTTCATATACTGCCGATGGCATTTATACGTATGGGGCTTCCCACGTTTTCTTGTACCAGCCGATTCGTTCGTTTACGACGTTAAGTTGGTCGTCCAACTTCACTTCCGCTCGATAAGGCCAATCTTTAGCGCGCCAGAATCTAAGATCCGTCCAGATGACCAAATACCCGCCGTCCGGTTCACGCGTCCAACTTACGTATTCTCTTTTCGCGAATCCATGAAGCGTTCTTACCGAGCTGACATGACGAGTAGCCTCGATGCAAACATGCGGAGAGATAAGAGGCAAACGTTTGGTAGGAAGCCAACGTCTCCCTTCGATGAAACCCATTTCGAACCCGTCGTCCGTCTGAACGACGTATTGCCAACGAAACCACCATAATCCCGGAAGAACATGGACGGCACGCCAACGTCGGTATCTTCTTCTCACTCTTCGCAATACGACCCCATGGTGCAGGAATCTCCAAGCGATATAGAAGAGCGTTGTCCCCCATGCAATCGCGCAAGCCCATAACGCATAACGTTGGCCTCCAAAAATTCCGAAGGCAACCGCCGAAACATGGACGACCACCAGAAAAGGATCCGTTAAACACAATATATCCAAATGAAGCCATTCTTTGCGAAAGGGCAGCAGGCATTGTACCCCGTATGCATTCGTCCAATCGAAAAAGACATGCAGGGCGACGGCGGCGAACGCAAACAGGGTCAGAAGCAGCAATTGATCCCCAACGCCCCAAGCCCAAGAGGCTAGCGATCCGATAAGACCTGCCCATATGAACCAAGCAGGGATCGAATGGCTAGTTCCGCGGTGATGCTTAAGATACGAATCCTGGCTTTTGAAGCGTACGACGGAATCCAAATCGGGCGCGTGCGATCCGACGAGCGTAACGGTTAGAACGGCTGCCGCTAGATGCGGATCGGATGCGACCTCAGGACTCATAAACCCCAATCCCGCCAACGTAGCTCCGAATAACAAATGTGAACCGGTGTCCATCCCGATCCTCCTCCCTTCATTCCCGCTAGCATAAGCGTAACGGATAACTGTTAGGGAGAGATCAACACTGCGTTCGCATTTCATTATTTCGTGCATTCGCATTTCACCGGAAATTTCTTTCAACTTAATACGACGATCTTATACTTTCTCAACGTTAAAATATTGCGCTTCCGGATGGGCGAATACCATCGCGGACACGGATGCTTCCGGCTCCATCATGAAGCCTTCGGTCAAATGAACGCCGATATCTTCCGGCTTCAACAGCTCGAAGAGCGGGCCTTGATCCTCGAGATCCGGGCATGCCGGATAGCCGAACGATACGCGGATGCCTTGATAGCGGGCTCCGAAACGTTTCTTCATCGTCATATCGGCCGGGTCCGGGAATCCCCAATTATCCCTCATAATCTGATGCACCCGTTCCGCGAGTCCTTCGGCGACTTCGAGAGCCGTGGCAAGCAACGCATGGGAACGCAAGTAATCTCCGCTTTCCTTCCACTTCTCTCCCTGCTCTCTCGCGCCTTGACCGGCCGTGACCACGAGGAAGCCGACGCTGTCCATGATCCCGCTCTCTACGGACTTCAGGAAGTCCGACAGGCATAGAAACGGCTCGACCTGTTGGCGCGGGAACGAGAATCGCTTCAGCACGCGGGAACGGTCTTGCGGATCGTAGATCAAAATATCGTTTCCTTCGGACTGCGCCGGGAAAAAACGGTACATCGCTTGAGGATTTAACCAGCCCTCCGTCTGCGACTGTCTCATGATGTCGTCTACGGTTGCCTTCAGATTGACGGTCCGCTCGTCGCCCGCGGCAAGCTGCTCTTCGACGTTGCCCTTTAACCCGAGATGATGTCCGAGCAACATTTGCATATTCACGTAAGGCATAACGTGAGCCAACGGGTAGTCGCGCAACACGTGGCGGTCGAAATCCGGCGGAGTAAAGATCGGAGCATCAGGCGAGATGTTGGAACGTCTCGCTCTCGTCAGCTCCGGAAGCACCTTCGCCGGCTGATCGGCTTCTTCCGCCAGCTTCGCTTGCGCCGCCCAGTGCTCTTCGATTATTCGAGCCCGATGACCGGGATCGCTAAGCTTATTCGCGATGTCCAAGCCATCCATCGCGTCTTTCGCGTATAGCACGACGCCGTCATATTCCGGCGCGATGCGGTTCTTCGTGAATTTGCGCGTTAACGCCGCTCCGCCGACGAGGATCGGAGCATCGATTCCCGCGCTGCGCAAATCCTGAGCCGTGATGACCATCTGTTGCGCCGATTTCACGAGCAAGCCGGACAATCCGATGGCGTCCGGATTTTCCCTGCGGGCAGCTTCGATGATTTGGTCCGGCGGAACCTTGATGCCGAGGTTTATGATTTTATAGCCGTTGTTGGACAAGATGATCTCGACGAGGTTTTTCCCGATATCGTGCACGTCGCCTTTAACCGTTGCGAGCATGATTTTCCCTTTGACCGCCGACTCGTTTTTCTCCATATGCGGTTCTAACTGGGCAACCGACGCTTTCATGACTTCCGCGCTTTGCAGCACTTCCGCTACGATAAGCTCGTTGTTATTGAACAAGCGGCCGACTTCTTCCATCCCGGCCATCAGAGGTCCGTTGATGATCTCGAGCGGCGCGTATTTGCCCAGTGCTTCGTCTAGATCGGCAACCAATCCGTCTTTGGAGCCTTCGACGACGTAACCGGATAGGCGCTCCTCGAGCGTAAGATTGTTTACTTTCTCCTTCTTCTGGGCTTTCTTATCCCGGAATGCGGCAACGAACGCCGCCAGCGTCTCGTCGTTCGTATCGTAGATCAATCGCTCGGCAAGATTTCGCTCTTCTTCCGGAATCGAAGCGTAACGTTCCAGTTTCTCCGTATTCACGATGGCATAATCCAAGCCCGCTTTCGTGCAATGATACAGATACACGGAGTTCAGAACTTCCCTGCCCGCATCCGGCAACCCGAACGAGATGTTGCTGAGCCCTAGAATCGTTTTCGCTTTCGGATATTTTTCCTTGATCATCCGGATGCCTTCGATTGTCTCTACCGCGGAACCGATATACTGCGGATCCCCGGAACCGACCGGGAACATATTCGGATCGAAAATAATATCCTCTGGGTTCATCCCGTATTTGTTAACCAATAGTTCATAGGATCGAGTCGCGACTTCCATTTTCGCTTCCCTGGATACCGCTTGCCCCCGCTCGTCGATCAGAATACAAACGACGGCCGCTCCATATTGATGAATTAAGGGAAGAATCTTCTCGAATTTCGATTCTCCGTCCTCAAGATTAATGGAGTTAATAATCGCTTTTCCTTGAGAGTATTTCAACCCTAACTCGATGATATGGTCATAGGTCGAATCCAGCATAAGCGGAACTTTGATTTTCTTCGTAACCATCGGCAAGAACTCGTTAACCGCATAAGCCTCGTCGATATCGGTATCCTGCAAGTTGATATCGATGACGTGGGCTCCGCCTTTCACTTGAGCGCGGGCGATATCGGAAGCTTCGTCGAATTTGCCTTCCTGAATCAGCCGTTTGAACTTGCGCGAACCCGAAATATTCGTTCTTTCCCCGATCATGATCGGACGATTATCTTCTTCAATGTAGACAGTCTCGATACCGGATACCGCGGCCGGATGCTCGCCTGCGATTTTCCTCGGGGCTATGTCTTTCATCGCTTCGGCCATAGCCGCGATATGGGCAGGCGTCGTTCCGCAACAGCCTCCCGCGATATTGATCCAGCCTTGCTCCGCGAAACCCTTTAGCTTCTTCGCTAACGATTCCGGAGATTCGTGATAGTGTCCGTTCTCGTCCGGCAATCCGGCATTCGGATAACAGCTAACGGCTGCATTCGCCAAGCCCGACAACGTCCGGATATGATCGCGCATGAATTCGGGTCCCGTAGCGCAGTTAAGTCCCATCGAGATCGGTTTCAAATGTTCTAGCGAAATATAGAACGATTCGATGTTCTGACCGGCCAGCGTCGTACCCATCGGTTCGATCGTGCCGCTGATCATGATCGGAAGCTCATATCCCATCGTCCGGAAAGCTTGCCGAGTTCCGATGCTAGCCGCTTTAACGTTCAGAGTATCTTGGCAAGTTTCGATCAAGATGCAATCGACGTTGCCTTCCATAAGAGCCAGTACTTGCTCCTCATAATCTTGGATTAGTTGGTCGAACGTCACGCCGCCCGTAACGGAAAGCGTCTTCGTCGTTGGACCTAGCGCTCCAGCTACGAAACGGGGTTTTTGCGGAGTCGAATATTTATCGCAAGCCTCTCTAGCCAATCTAGCCGCGGCTAGATTAATCTCTCTGGCCTTCTCGGGGATATCGTACTCCGAGAGTACGACTGCCGTCGCTCCGAAAGTATTCGTCTCGATAATATCCGAGCCTGCTTCCAAATAAGCTTCATGGATTCGGGAGATCACGTCCGGGCGCGTCAGTACCAGGATTTCGTTACAACCGTCCAGATCGTCGCTGCCGAAATCGTCCGCGCTTAAATCCGCTTGTTGGATCATCGTGCCCATCGCGCCGTCCAAGATGAGAATTCTCGAATTCAAAGCCTCTTGCAGAGACGGTTTATTTTGCGTTAAAGTCATAATTGAGTCTCTTCCCCTGTCTGTCAAATCATTAAACTCTATAGTACCAGAATCATCACGGGACGAAAAGATGTATAGTCGACAGCTATCCGGAATTGGACTATAATAAAGGCACAAATTCTTATTGGGAAAAGAGGAATTAACGATGGCACAAATTCGTATTCGCAATACTAACGAACGTATCGAAGGTGAAGACCAAGTGCTTGAGTTCCTGACAAAACAAAACGTTTTGTATGAGCACTGGGATATTTCCAAGCTCCCCGAACAACTTCATAATAAGTTTACGTTAACGGACGAAGATAAGAGCGCGATTCTTGCCGCTTACGACGAAGAGATTCGTGAAATTGCCGGAAGGCGCGGCTACAAGGTTTGGGATATCGTTGCCCTTTCGGAGGCGACGCCGAACCTGCCGGAAATTCTGAAAAAATTCGAGCAAGTCCACACCCATACCGAGGACGAAGTACGCGCCATTACCGCCGGTCGCGGAATCTTCATTATTAAAGGCGATGAACAAACGGGTTACTTCGACGTCGAGTTAACGGTCGGGGACGTCATCTCCGTACCGGAAGGCCAACCACACTTCTTCACGTTGATGGATAATAAAGCGATTGTCGCGGTTCGCCTCTTCATCGAGCCGGCAGGCTGGGTAGCGGATCCGTTCGAAGACCCATCATTCGTTAAGTAATAATCATACGCTCCTATCAGATATGGAAAAGCGCCCCGTTGGGACGCTTTTTTCTTTACGCTTGCCTATTTAACGTATTCAACAGCTCATGAAGCTCGGTAAGACTCTTAATCTCATACGTCGGAATGATTTCGTCATTACGTACGGCGTCATGGCGATTAATCCAAACGGACGTCATGCCAATACGGTTAGCGCCTAGAATATCGGTCGTCAACTTGTCTCCAACCATAATGCCTTCGTCTGCCTGGATGCCGATTTGCTCCATCGCGTGCGCGAAAAGCTTGGAAGATGGCTTGCCTTCGCCGAAATTTCCGGAAATCACGATGGAATCGAAGTAAGGAATAAGATCGGGCATGCCGTCCAACTTTTCCTGTTGAAGGTCCGGTGATCCGTTCGTCAGAAGCAGCAATTTATATTTGCCTTTAAGTTCGTCTAACACGGAGAACGTTTCTTCGTATACGTATTTCAGTTGGCGTCTTTGCGAGAAAAAGTTTGCCGCCAACCGGCTGCCAAGCTCGGGATGGTCAACGCCGAGCGCCGCCAGCCCTCTCGTCCAAGCCTGAACGCGGTATTCCGGAGCCAATTGCTCCAGCTTGCGGAACATCGGATGCTCGCCTCGCTCGAATTTCCCCCATAGCGCCTCGAAAGGGTTAATCCCGATCATTTGCGTAAAACCGTAAGTTTCATACGTTTCGTAGATCGCTCTTGCTTCACGGCGAACGGATGCTTCAAGCTCGTCTTCATTAACGCCTGCCTCTTCCGCGGCCAACCGGCAAGTATGCTTAAAAGCTTCGCTAACGCTACGGTCATCCCATAGCAATGTATCGTCTAAATCGAACATAACCGCCTTAACCGACATTGAGCTTTCTCCTCACTTTGCTTTTACTTCCCAATCAATATGATGAAGATCCGTGAACGTCTTTAATCTATCGGCCATTTTATCGATCGGATAACGGTTCATTAACCGGGAAAACACCCAATTCGCGCCTTTAACGGATTCCACGATGACATAACCCGGCTGAATCGTGATTTTGCGGATTTCCGTAGGACGCAAGGTTTTGTAGCCGGTAAATTTACGGGTCTCCAGCGTATCGCGCGATACTGCCAAATACGGACGGCGAAAATAATAGAAAATACCAAGAACGATGTAACAGCTGACCGTCACCCAGAACAGCGTCGGATCTTGCATGAAATTATCCGACCAAGGCTGCGCCAGCGTAATATAAACGATAATCAGCATCAACAACAAGATCGGAACGATATAGTTCCGTCCTTGAAATCTGTCGATTTGAGGAGTTTTGGCGCCGATCCCCTTCTTGCCTTCTTTTCTGCGACGCTTGTTGATGACTTTAGAATTTTTCTCTACCATCCGTTCCCATGAGCGGGACATAAACTTCCTCCTTATTAATGCTTAATTGTAGGTTCGCTCGACTCGTCAACGATTTCGATGCGATCAAGCTCTTGACGGAAATTTTGCTTAAATATTGAAATATATTGCCGACGGAGTTGATCGCGTTCTGCAAGCTCGCTCTCATTTAAGCCCTCGGTTTTATTTTTACGTGAGAGTTCGTTAATTCTGTTAATAATTTTGTCCATTTCCATAGTCCTTACACACCCCTTTCATCACCTACTCTACTTTGCCACTTTCGCCGATAGATTGTCAAGAAGAGCAGAACGACAAAAAAAGACCGAAAATGCCCGGTCTGGAAGTGATGTAAAATAAAGGCTAAAGCCTAAGGTAGAATATCCGCTGGAATAATCAGTGCTTGACCGACCTTCACTTCCGAGGAAGTCAATCGATTCCTCTGAGTGATATCATGTACGGCTTGACGGGTATCTAAGGAATCCTTCATATGAAGCTTCGCAATATGCCAAAGCGTGTCCCCGCTGTCCACGGAGACAACAATCTCCTCCGCTGTTGCAGGCTTAACTTCATTAGAGGAAGCGGATGTATGGATAAGCGTAAAGCCGCTAAAAAGAATCAGAAAAGCGAGTAAGAAAAACAATGACCTCGCGAACTTCCAGCTACGAATAGAAGCAGCACGCGATCTAACAGAACGCCCCGACGAATAAGGAGCAGGTTTATGTATTGCCGAAACCGATGATGATCCGACTGCAACCCATGAATGCACCATAATCTTCACCCCAAACATTTGTTCTGGTGTTATCGTAACACGAACGTATGTTCATGTCAAACAATTTTTGGAACATTTGTTCTGAGGAACGAATGTTTGTGCGAACTCGGGTTCTGTGTTATAATTTGTCATCATGATCTAATACATAGGGAGGGCTCGGCGTGTCCAAGATGTCCAATCGCCAGAATTCCATACTCGAATTCATCAAGAATGAAGTCAGGGAGAAAGGGTATCCCCCTTCCGTTCGCGAGATCGGAGAAGCCGTAGGGCTCGCTTCCAGTTCCACCGTCCACGGTCATTTGGATCGCTTGGAGAAGAAAGGCTTGATTAGGCGCGACCCCACTAAACCTCGGGCAATCGAGATTCTCGGGGACGAGGACGACTCGGTGTACGGAATTTCTTCGTCCGTTCGCCAGATTCCCCTCCTTGGTAAAGTAACGGCGGGCGTTCCGATCACGGCCACGGAGAACATCGAAGAATATTATCCGTTGCCCGTGACCATGGTCGGCGATCAGCCCGTATTCATGCTCTCCGTAATGGGAGACAGTATGATCGAAGCCGGTATCCATAACGGCGATTACGTTATCGTGCGTCAACAACCGACGGCGATGAACGGAGATATCGTCGTGGCGATGACGGACGAGAACGAGGCTACGGTCAAGACCTTCTACAAAGAACGGGATCATATCCGTCTCCAACCGGAGAATTCCAGCATGCAGCCGTTACGTCTAACGAACGTCAGCATCCTGGGCAAGGTAATCGGATTAATTCGCTCCTTCATGTAAACGTAAGATTAATAAGGGCACAACGAACAAGAGCTGCAGGGTTGGCCGGAATTCCGACCTCCATGCAACTCTTGTTTTATTACTATCGCGCGCCTACTTTGCCGGTTCTTCATCAGCGTTCTCCAGCGCGGGAAGTTGAATAACGTAACTATCCGACATATGAAGAAGATCTAACGCCGTGTTATACTCTTTCTCCGACAGTTTGCCTCCCGTTCCCGAATTCGGATTTAACGAATAGGTCGTTCCGTCGTCGTAAGCGATTCCCGGGATGAAAAGGACTTCCCCGTTTATTACCGAGCCCGATGGCAGATAATAACGTTCAGGCAATAAGTTAACCCTGTTATTCAGTAAATCTTGACCGAAATGGATTTGATTCTCCAAGGAAACCCCTAACAAATTCGCGATGGTCGGAAGAACGTCCACCTGTCCGCCCGTTTGCGTAAATTCGACAGGCTGAGTTTTGCCGGGCGCCGCGATCACTAACGGGATATTAATCATATCCGTATAGCCGTATGGGTGTCCGTATATTTCTTCCATCAGTTCCTTATCGTCATCATCCAACGAATACATCGGCAATCCAAGATGATCTCCATATACGACGATCAAGCTGTTGTCCCATATTCCCGATGCTTTCAGTTCATCAATGAATTGACCCAGAGCATAGTCCGCATAGCTTTGCGAACGGATGTAATCGCCTACGAACGTTCCTTCATATCGCTCCGGGAGTTCGATTCGATCTTTTTCCTCCGGCGTCGTAAACGGGTGATGCGCCGTCATCGAAATCACGTGAGCGTAGAACGGATTGCCCGACTGAGACATTTTGTCCAGCTCGGCCGCCGTTTTCTCGTATAACACCTCGTCCGATGACCCGAAGAACACGGAGTCTTCCGTACCGAAGAAACTTTTGTCGTAATACCTGTCAAAGCCTAACGCTTTGTACAACTCTCCCCGATTCCAGAACTCGACCACGTTCGTATGGAAAGTCGCGGTGTCGTATCCTTGGTCTTTCAATAACTTCGGAAGACTCGGCAATTGTCTGTCTACGTACTTCATCGTAGCCGCTCCGCTCGGGGGAATGTAAGTCGACGTATTGACGACATACTCCGCATCCGAGGTGTTTCCTTGACCGACTTGCTGATAAAATTTCGAGAAGTACATGTTTTCTTTAGCCAGTCGATTGAGAACCGGCGTAACTTCCTGCCCGTCCAACTTTAACCCGACCAGAAAGTTCTGGAACGACTCCAACTGAATGACGATGACGTTACGTCCATTCGCCAACCCTTCGTACGCTTTAACCCCATTCGCTCCCTCAACGGAAGTGACCCCTTTTAACCGATTGATCGATAGTTGGTTGATCTCTTCTTGTTCCAGCGGTTCCGGTTCTTTGTCGCCGATGAGCGTATAAGCCTCGTAATTCAGTATGCCCATGACTTCGGCTTTCTTGATTTCGTTCATGCTTGCCCGGTTAGGGACAACGTTAAACAAACATACGGCGAGAGAAATCACGAACAACGCCAAATATACTTTGCGGTTGCTCCGTACGGCCGTGCTGCTTTTCCATACTTTAGCCGCCTTGCGACGAAACAATACATACGCCAGTACGAGCACGTCGGTAAAAATAAGCAAATATTGCGGGTCCAACAGCGAAATCACGCTATTGCTAACCGCAGTAACTTGATTCACTTGTTCCAATGCATGATAAGTGGCTATAACGCCATAATATTTGTAATACATGATGACCGAGAAAAATAATAGTGTCAGCAGTAGATTAACTAAAACATAGATTGCTAGCTTTCTTTTGGTCGCGAACCATTCGATCATACAAAAGACAAGCCACATAAACGGGAGTTCCGTTGCTATCGTAGCCCAAGACGGACCGCTCTCGAACACGACCATCCAAGCGAGTTGACTCTTAATCAGTAAAATGATCGAGAACAGAACAAAAGGTTTTCGGTATAACTGCGTTAAATCCATAGTACCTCCCCCTTTCCTCAATCACTTATTATGTAATCCATTTTTCGATTAGTCAAACATGAACAACCGAAAAAAACGGCACTGTATACGCCGTTTAAGCGAATACAATGCCGTTTATCTGTAACTCTCAGCTTAATACATCGTCAAGTACTGATCGCGTTCCCACTGGTGGACTTGCGTACGGTACATATCCCACTCGATTTCTTTCAGCTCGTAGAAATGGCTTAGAGCGTGATCGCCTAACGCTTCGCAAATGATGTCATCGCGCAGCAGTTCGGCCAACGCTTCCTTCAGGTTGATCGGAAGACTAGGAATACCGGCGTCCTGACGCTCTTCTTCGCTCATCACGTAGATGTTGCGGTCTACCGGAGCAGGAATCGACATCTTGTTGTTAATTCCGTCCAAACCGGCTTTCAGCATGACCGCTAGCGCCAAGTAAGGGTTAGCGGCCGGATCCGGGTTACGAACTTCGATGCGCGTGCTAAGACCGCGGGAAGCCGGAATCCGAATCATGGGACTGCGGTTGCTGGCGGACCATGCGACGTAACATGGAGCTTCATAGCCGGGAACAAGACGCTTATACGAATTGACGGTCGGATTCGTGATCGCCGCGATACCGCGGGCGTGACGAAGCACCCCTGCCATGTATTGACGGGCAATGCTGCTTAATCCGAGTTTGTCGTTCGCATCGAAGAACGCGTTCTCGTCGCCGCGGAACAACGATTGGTGGCAGTGCATGCCGGAACCGTTCATGCCGAACAACGGCTTAGGCATGAATGTCGCGTGCAAACCATGCTGGCGCGCGATCGTCTTCACGACGAGTTTGAACGTTTGAATTTGATCCGCCGCTTTAATGGCTGGGGCGTATTTAAAGTCGATTTCATGTTGACCCGGAGCGACCTCGTGGTGGGAAGCCTCGATTTCGAAGCCCATTTCCTCGAGCATCAGAACGATATCGCGACGGCAGTTCTCGCCTAAATCCGTCGGCGCTAGATCGAAGTATCCGCCTTGGTCGTTAAGTTCCATCGTCGGGTTGCCTTTGTCATCGGTTTGGAATAGGAAAAATTCCGGCTCGGGACCGACGTTCATCGTCGAGAATCCCATATCTTCGGCTTCTTGAAGCGCGCGCTTCAGAATACCGCGCGGATCGCCCGCGAACGGCGTGCCGTCCGGCATGTAGATATCGCAGATCAGACGGGCGACTTTGTTCTCGGTTACCCAAGGGAACACGACCCATGTGCTAAGATCCGGATACAAATACATATCGGACTCTTCGATGCGAACGTAACCTTCGATCGAAGAACCGTCGAACATCATTTTGTTATCGAGCGCCTTCTCCAACTGGCTGAAGGGTATTTCCAAGTTTTTGATCGAACCGAGCAAGTCGGTAAATTGCAAACGAATGAAACGAACGTTCTGTTCTTTGGCAATCCGGGTAATGTCCTCGCGTGTATAGTTCATGACAACCTCCTAGGATGCTTCATTTATCGTTTTTATTTGTTTTTGAAGAAACGGGAAAGCTCGCCTTGAATCAATGACACCTGACCGGGTCTCTTGCCGGTCATCAGCTGTTGCTTGAGCATCCGGTGAAGCTGGGAATCGCTCATCTCGCGGCGCTTGACTTCCGACACCTCGTTGATGATCGTTCCGTCGTTCTCGTCCTGACCGACAGGATTCATGACTTGTTTAATCCCTGCGATATTTACGCCCTTCTCGATCAACGACTTGATTTCCATCAAGCGCTCTACGTCGTTGAAGGAGAACAGACGTTGGTTGCCGTCCGTACGGGCAGGCTGAATCAGTTCGTGCTGCTCATAATAGCGAATTTGGCGGGCGGTCAGGTCGGTCAGCTTCATTACGATGCCGATCGGAAACAACGCCATATTCCTGCGAATCTCGTCGCCCATGTCATACCAACCTTCCAACTTATCATGTAATAATTGAAATCACTTACATTGTACCCTTGCCCCCAAAACATGTCAAGGCATGTAAGGTTTCTGGCGGCGAAACTCACAAATATCCGCGTTTCCGAAATTCCCGCAACGTTCCCTTTACAGCGAACTTCACATGGGCGTAAGTTAAGCCCCCCTGCATATAGGCAATATAAGGTTCGCGTACGGGAGCGTCGGCGGATAATTCCAAGCTGCCCCCCTGAATGAAGGTGCCGGCGGCCATAATAACGGGATGCTCGTAACCGGGCATATCCCATGGCTCAGGAACGACGTGAGCGTCCACCGCGGCCGCTTTCTGGATCGATTGCACGAAATGAACGAGAGGTTCCGCCGCGCTGAACCGGATCGCTTGAATCAAATCCGTCCGGGGATCGTTCCACCTCGGGTGCGTTTCGAAACCTAATCGTTCGAAGATCGCCGAAGCGAAAATGCTCCCCTTAACCGCTTGTCCTACGAGTAACGGGGCAAGAAATAATCCTTGGAAGATCGAACGGGTCGTACCGAGCATAGCTCCGACTTCCCCGCCGATTCCCGGAGCGGTCATCCGATACGCGGCAAGCTCGACCAACCGCTGCTTACCCGCAATGTAACCTCCGCTCGGAGCCAGTCCCCCTCCGGGGTTCTTGATCAGGGATCCTGCCATCAGATCTACGCCGACCTCGGTCGGTTCTCGTTGTTCCGTGAATTCTCCGTAACAATTATCGACGAATACGATTCCGTCCGGTTGAATCGCTTTAATCCGGCTAACCATATCGGCGATCTGGTCGATCGTGAACGAAGGACGCCAATCGTAACCCCGAGAACGCTGAATAGCGAACACTTTCGTACGCTCCGATACGGCAGCGCCGATCGCTTCCCAATTCACGCTACCGTCCTCTAATAAGGGAACGATCTTCGTATGTACGCCCCAATCCGCGAGCGAACCTAATCCGTCGCCAGGCTTGCCGATAACCTTATGCAACGTATCGTATGGCCGACCCGTAACGAACAAAAGCTCGTCTCCAGGACGTAAGCAGCCGAACAGAGCGGCGGATATCGTATGGGTTCCGGAAACGAGATGAGGTCGAACGATCGCCGCTTCCGCTCCGAATACGTCCGCGTACACCAGATCCAACACCTCGCGTCCGCTGTCGTTATAACCGTACCCGGTCGACGCCGCGAAATGAAAGTCGCTTACCCGATGCTTCTGGAAAGCGTTAATGACTTTCTCCTGGTTGTTCTCCACGATCCGATCCATTGCGCGAAGCCGAGACGACGCTTGCTCCTCCGCGGCTTCCGCCCATTGTTCCCATAGGTGTTCGAAATCTACATGATCCTGATCCAGCATGATGCTCTCCCTTTCAAGACAATTCAACCGTAATATCGCAGGAATTTACTCCGAAGCTCTAAAGGCCTCTAACGCCCGGCCTGATTTCTCCATATCCGCCGGGTTGAGCCTGACCGTAAGGAGAAGCCAATCCTCATCCGTCTCCTGACCCAATACTTCTCCCACGCGATAGGCTAAAGCGGCTAAATCTCCGCGGGATGCCGGAATGCGAAACTCCGCGACTTCCCCGAGAATGCGATCTTCGATAGCTTCCCTTAGACGCGACATATCCTGTTCGACGAAGGCGTTCACGCGGATCGTGTCCTGCCCCCCGGTAAGCATGGATAACGCGGTCTCTGAACTCAGATCGATTTTGTTATAGACGATCAACATAGGCTTGCCGCCCGCTCCAAGTTCTTGCAACACTTCGTCTACGACTTTCTGTTGCCTAACGCGCATCGGCGAGGAAGCGTCCACGACGTGCAGCAGCAAATCGGCTTCGGCCGCTTCCTCCAACGTAGCGCGGAAGGCGGCTACGAGATCATGCGGGAGGTTCTGAATGAATCCTACCGTGTCCGTCAGGATGATTTCCTTGCCGCTTGGCAAGGTCAAATTACGGGAAGTCGGGTCCAATGTAGCAAATAGCTTGTCCTCCGCCAAGACGTCCGCGTCCGTAAGCTGTCTAAGCAACGTCGATTTGCCCGCGTTCGTATAACCGACAAGCGCGACCTGAACCGCGCCGACTTTGCGTCGGCGCTCCCGGTGCAGATTGCGATGGGCCGTTACCGTTTCTAACTGTCGCTTCAATTCCGTGATGCGGTCCCGAATGTGCCTGCGATCGGTTTCCAGCTTTGTCTCTCCGGGACCTCTCGTACCGATACCCCCGCCTAAACGCGACAGGTTCTTACCGTGACCGGACAATCTCGGCAGCAGATAGGAGAGCTGAGCCAGCTCAACCTGAAGAATCCCTTCCCGCGTTTTGGCTCGCCCAGCGAAAATATCCAAAATAAGCTGAGTGCGGTCAATGATCTTCATATCCAATACTTCTTCCAGGTTTCTCACCTGCGCTCCCGAGAGCTCTTGATCGAATATCGCCGTCATCGCGCCGGTCTCTTCGGCCATCTCGCGGATTTCTTGCGCTTTGCCTTTACCGACGAAATATCTTTTATCCGGTACGTCCAGATTTTGCATGATCGAATCTATAACTTCTACGCCCGCCGTTTCGGCTAGCGAAGCAAGTTCTTCCAACGAATGCTGCGGATCGGCTCCCGATCTTCTTACGTGGTCGGTTACCAGGCTGACGAGCAGAGCTTTCTCCTGCTCCCCGGCTCCCGTATCATAGCTGCTTTGTCGCATCGGCGGCCCTCTTTCTTTCTGGTTCGTATTATAAACTCCGTACGTCTTCCGGACGCAACGCCATGAGCTCAAGCCGCCCGGGAGATCCGGCCGGATATTGAGAGAGCAATCGCACGGCCTGATATCGGATAGCCCGCTCCAACACGTTGCGAACGTATCTCGCGTTGCTGAAATCGAAGATGGACTCCGACTTTTCATGAATAATCAACTGGCGCAGCTTAAACAAAGTCTGCGGCATCAACGTATAATCCCGATCCTTGGTCATCCCTTCGGCAATCAGCATAAGTTGATCGACCGTATAATCCGGAAATTCCATTTGAATCGGAAACCGCGAAGGCAAACCCGGATTCGTCATCAGGAAAGACTCGATTTCCAACGTGTACCCCGCCAAAATAAGCACGAATTGATTTTTGTAATCTTCCATCGCCTTAACGAGCGTATCGATCGCTTCTTTGCCGAAGTCCTTCTCGCCGCCGCGGGCCAAGCTATAAGCTTCGTCGACGAACAACACGCCGCCCAACGACTTCTTAACCAATTCCCTAGTCTTCTGTGCCGTATGGCCGATGTATTCGCCGACGAGGTCGGCTCTTTCCACTTCGATGAGATGTCCTTTCGCGAGCAACCCCATACTCTGAAACAGCTTCGCGATCAGTCTGGCGACCGTCGTTTTCCCCGTACCTGGATTCCCTTTGAAAATCATATGAAAAACTTGCGCCTGGGCTTGGAGGTTAGCTTCATTCCGGTACTGCATGATTTGCAATAAGGCGTATATTTCGTATACGAGCTCCTTAATGTTGTCTAACCCGACCATTCGGTCGAGTTCCTTCTGCCACTCCACCCACGGACCGGATTGGGGCAAAGATTTGGCGTTGCCGGCGATATCCGCCGCGATTCCCATACCGGAATTCATGTCCGGATCCGCATTACGCAGAACGACGTTGATTTGCCGAGATGGTCTCTTCTGCGCGGCCGAAGCTTCCCTCGGTTCCGATGTGCTTGTTTTAGCGTTCATCAAGCTTCACCCCATATGGCTTGTGTCGACGAATTTGCCGCAATACCAATGTATTCCGTTCGTCCGATCCCTAGTCATAGGAAGAGCTTCGTTACTAGCCATTTCGTATAAGCCAGAACTTCCCTCGATTGATGGTAAGCCATGTTCAGCACATGCGATTCCGTTACGCTAACTTGAACGGGCTTCAACCCGACCTTCTTAGCGATATCGGCCGCCCTTGAACCATGGTAGTCATGCGTAACTACGACCGCTTTAGACCAATCGTGCTGCCGCATGATTTCTTGCGCGAAAATAAGGTTCTCATACGTGCTTCGCGACAAAGAATCCATAATGATCGAAGCTTCGGGAACGCCTTGCCCGACTAAATAGTCGCGCATGCCTTCCGCTTCGGTGATCGTGGCGCCGCCGCTATCCAAACCTCCGGTTACGATGAAGTGGCTGAACGTGCCGTCGCGGTATAATCCGAGCGCATGGTCCAGCCGTTCCCGCAATCCCGGACTCGGTTTGTCGTTCCATAACCTTGCACCAAGAACTATGCCTACATCCGCGCTTATCGGGGTTCCCGGTTTAGGCGTACCCTCGAATTTGGTAATGACGAAATAAAGCGATAGACACCACGCTAGCAAAGCCAATAACCCGATCGACGATACCCATAACAATGGGCGAAACCACCGCGATCGGCGATTACGCGACCGGGATATGGAAGATGAAATAAGCGGCTTCCCCTTGGCGAATCCGTTCATTAAACGGTTCCTTTCTCCCACCCCAACTTATCCAGCAACTGCTTTCTATGCGTTAAGCTCAGGTCGAAATACGGGAATTTATTTTGATTGATCAAATCTAATAAACGAGCCGCGGTCTTCTGCGCCATCGCCGAATCGCGCGGAGTGATCTGGCCCTCGTCCAACGCTTCTTCCAACTCGTCTTCGTCCAACAACAGTTTCTCTCCGGTCGGCAGAACGACGATGTCCAGAAACAAATCATCGAACCACGGCACTTGTTGATCGGTCAGTCCTTGTACTTTGCAAATATCGATGTACCACTGCACGACCTGGTCCTTGTCGTCGAACATCGTCGTCACCACGAAGTGCTCTCCCCGCGGAAAATGCTGCATCCATAAATATCCGCGATCCGCTAAACACATTCTTCGCCCGTTGTATTCCTTCCATAAGGGATCCCTCAGCTCATGGATTCGATACATCGTTACGAAACCTCTGAACTGAGGCTCATCCATCGGTATGCACGCATAACTCTTCTTTAATATTCGCCGCCAATTCGCCCGATCCGAAAATTTACGTTTCATCACGTCTTTCCTTTCCTTCAGTCCAACGTTATATTCTGAACACGCGTTGCCCGCACGGCAACTCAATATAATCAAAGCTTACCACAACTTGCCTTCTCGAACCAGTTTCGCTCTCCTTTCGCAGGGCAATCGCATCTAACATCTCCATTACCGTTTAAAAACAAAAAAGCGTTGGTAAAGGACTATGTCCTTGAACCAATGCTTTTTCGTATTAAGCTTAAGGCAACGGAATTTCTTCTGCCGGCGTATCCGAGCTAAAGCCTTCAACCGGAGTATCGGTCGAAACCGGCGGTTGCGTTTCCGGCGGCGTAGGCGTCGGAGTCGGCGTTGGGGTTGGCGTCGGAGTCGTCCCAGGAACCTCGATTTCGATCGGCGGAAGCGTCGCTCCCGGCTCGCCGGTTTCGCCCGGCGGCGGAGTTTCGCCACCCTCTCCCGGCGACGGAGTCGGTTCCAAGCCGGTAGTAACGGTCACCGTAACGGTCTCCGAAGGCTCGCTTTCCAACTTCTTGTCTGCCTGATAAGCCGTTACGTAGTAACTGAACGTTTGATCCGGCAAAATCGCAAGATCGTCGAAAGTCTCGCTCTCAACCTGGGCTAATAGCTTGAATTCGGCCTCGCTAGCCTCCTTGCGGTAAACCTTATAAGTGACGTCTTTGCCTTCGACGGCCGCCCATGTCAGTTCGACCGAAACGAATTCCGGAGAGTAAGCCGCGATCAGACCGCTAACGCCCGGAAGCTTCTGTTCCTCCTCTTCCTTCATGCCGCTAGGCGTAGGGAAGCTCTTACGCTCCACTCCTTCAAGCGCCTTCGACATGACGGCCGAGAAGAGCTGCGCCGATTTACTGCTGCTGGAATCCAGCAGATGATCTTTATCCGTTTTGTCATAGCCCATCCAGACCGCTGCCGTCCATTCCGGCGTATACCCGACAAACCAGGCGTCGCGGTTTTTGCTCGTTTTATATCCCGGAATCCCGGCTTGCGTCGTACCGGTTTTACCGGCGACCGTCCGGCCGCTGATGCTGGCCTTCGTCCCGGTGCCTCCTTTTTGCGTGACCCCCTTCATCAATTCGGTCATATAATAGGAGGTATTCTCGTCCATGACTTGCTTCGCTTTCGTACTCTTATACTCGTATACCGGTTTTTTCTGGCTATTCTCGATTTTCAGAATGCTGTGGGGATCCTGCAACGTCCCCCCGTTAGCGAACGCGCCATAGGCTCTTGCCATCTCAAGCGGGGTAACCCCGCGAGTCAGACCGCCTAACGCGGTCGAGAGATTGCGGTCTTCCTTCTCGAGCTGGAACCCCAGCTTCTCCGCGAAATCGAGCCCTTTGCCGATGCCGATTTCATTCAGCAACCACACCGCGGAAACGTTACGCGATTCCTTGATCGCTTCCTTCATCGGAATGGCTCCCTTATAGCCGTTCGTATTGGAAGGACAATAATCTCCATAGCACTTTTTAACGTCCTGCACGAGCGACCAAGGGAAGAAGTCTCCCGTCTCGACGGCAGGGCCGTAATCCATGATCGGCTTAAAGGAAGAGCCCGGCTGGCGTTGTTTCGTTACGCGGTTCCAGCCTTGCTTCTGGTAATCCCGTCCGCCGACCATCGCGATCAATGATCCGTCATGCTGGTCCATGATCACCATGGCTCCCTGCACGATGATATCGTCCTTGCTCTTATCGAATCGGTCGGCATTGGCGAATTCATTCTCCATGGCGATCTGAGCTTTCGTATTGATCGTCGTCGTGATCCGATAGCCCGCGCTGAGCAGCTCTTCCTCGCTCTTGCCCGTTTTCTCCATCGCTTCGTCCAATACGTAATCGATGAAAGTCAAATATTTCGAATTAGCGGTTTTCGTGGCCGACGTCGGTTTGTAAACCACTTTAGCCGCCTTTTCCTTCTCCGCTTCCGTAATCAGGCCTTGGTCGAACATCAGCTTCAGCACGACCGCTCTGCGATCCATCGACTTCTCCGGATTTTTGACCGGATTATTAGCGCTAGGAGCCTTAGGCATGCCGGCTAAAGTTGCGATTTCCCATATTTCGAGTTTATCGAGCGGTTTATTAAAATAAAACTTCGCCGCCGTTTTGACGCCGTATTGACCGTTACCGAAATAAATCCGGTTCAAGTACAGCTCGAGAATTTCCGGTTTCGTTTTTTGCTGTTCCAGAGCCAAGGCGATCGATGCCTCGGTTCCTTTACGGAACAACGTTTTGTCTGCATTCAAGAATAAGTTCTTGGCAAGCTGCTGCGTAATCGTACTGGCGCCTTCCACCGCGCTCCTCGCGATGACGTCCTTCACGAGCGCCCGTCCGATGCCTAACAAGTCAACGCCGCTGTGTTCGTAGAACCTCTTGTCCTCCGTCGCGACGAACGCTTGCTGAACGAGCTCGGGAATTTCTTTGATCGGCACGAATTCCCTGTTGCCTTCGGCCATCGATAGCTTACCGATTTCCTTATCGTTCTTATCTACGATGATCGTCGATTGAGCCAAATTCAATTTATTAATGTTGGCGCTAAGAATGCGTTCTCCATTCAAGATGATAAGCAAGTATCCGACGACCGCGCATACGATCGCGAACAAGGCTACGAAGAACAACCAGATAAGTGCGGCTTTTTTTCTCCCTTTGCGAGGACCTTTTCCCTTCCCTTTGCCCTTGGCTTTACTGGTGTTGGAACCTCTGCGACTACTGCCCGATTGGCTTGGAACTTCAGGATGGTTCATCTTGTTCTCCCCTTCTATCCATACTCTCTCTAATCTCTAATTTACCCAACATAAACGACTTCACCCATTGACGGATAAAGAAAGAACAACCCGGTGACGGGTTGCTCATGTGCCGGCCTATTCTGTTAGACGCTTCTCTGTAGAGAAAAGTTTCACATGCGCTTGTTCGTGCAATCCACGCCCCCAAGCGGGGAGCGATATACGCGGTTGGAATCGCAGGCTCAGAACATTTTCCTTGCGACGAGATATCAGTTATCAGAACCGCTATCTTGCTGCATGAGAGATACGTTTCGCTGCGGCATAAACGTGCTGATCGCATGCTTGTATACCATTTGCTGGCGTCCCTCGCTATCGATTACGATGGTGAAGTTGTCAAAAGCGCGGACAACGCCGCGAATTTGAAACCCGTTGGTCAAATAAACAGTGACCGGAATGCTGTCTTTGCGAAGTTGATTGAGAAATGTATCCTGGATGTTAATGGACTTGTTCATTGGCCGTAAACCCCCATCGCCACAAATATTTATGAACAAATATATTCAATGTCAATCTGAAACTTTCCTGCTATTATAGCACATATCCTCGGGAAAAGATCGCTGTTTTTTCCGTCTTCCCCAATATCGACCCACTCTAACGCTTTCATGTGACGAAACCAGCTCAGCTGACGCTTGGCGAAATGCCTCGTATCCCGTTTAAGAATCGCGACCGCTTGCCCGTAATCGGTTTCCCCCGCCAAGTATGCCACGATCTCTTTGTAGCCGAGCCCGCGCATCGAAACGGCGTCTCTGGGCACTCCCGCAGACAATAACGCTTGAACTTCTTCGACGAGACCGGCATCCATCATTTGATCGATTCGTTGCTCTATACGCTCGTACAATTCCGCCCGATCCATCGTCAGTCCGATGATGCAAAGCCGATAGGGGGACTTCTTGTCGTCACCCCGCGACTGGTCTTGCGTTTCGGATAGCGGTTTACCCGTTAGATGAAACACTTCGAGCGCGCGAATCACTCTACCTTCATCGTTCGGGTGCAGCTTGGCCGCCGTGATCGGATCAACGGCTTCCAATCGATCATGCAACGCTTGGGCTCCCTGCTCGCGCGCGAAAGCTCTCATCTGTTCCCGGAATGCCTCATCCGCTCCGATATCCTGAAATTGAAATCCGTAGCAGACGGACTCTACGTATAATCCCGTACCCCCCACGATAAATGGAATTCGGCCTCGGCCATGGATTTCTTTGATTTTCTCGGTACACAAGCTCTGAAATTCGGACACGGAAAAAGAGTGCTCCGGTTCGCAAATATCGATGAGATGATGAGGAACGCCTTCTCTCTCGTCAGGCATGAGCTTTGCCGTGCCGATGTCCATACGGCGGTACACTTGCATCGAATCCCCGCTGATGATTTCCGCGTTTAAGGCATGCGCTATTCGCAAGCTTAACGCCGTCTTGCCAACCGCGGTCGGACCGACCAGGACAAGCAACGGAGGACGATCGTCCCTCGTTTCGTTATTCAATGTCTATCACTCCGTATGCTACCGAGGATGCGGACGCCCGGGCCAGGCGGAAGCCTAACCGTTCGAACTGGCCGCTGGCGCGATGATCTTTAAGCACGACTTTCTTGCGGGCTACCCGCTTCGCGTCCCGGACGGTTTCTGCCGACAGGGCGGCGCGCAGAGCCTGCGATCTTAGCGGGACCATCGAACTGGAAGTCGTAACCGGCCGATCGAACATCGGATCGAAGTATACGACGTCCGCGCTGTTGTCTTCCATTCGGGACAAAATCTCTTCATGATGGCCGAGAACCGGTTCAATCGTCCTCATCGCGCGATCGATATCCGCCAAGCCCGTTTCGTATACGCGCAGTCCCTCTCTTACGATCGCGTGCAACACGTTCGAGGCTTCCATCGCAATGACTCTGCCTTTTTCTCCGACCGCGTAACTGAACACTAACGAGTCCGAGCATAGTCCGGCCGTACAATCCAGCACCATATCACCCGATTGAACCCCGGACACGGTCAGCAGCGTATCGTTCCCGCCGGATCTTAGTCTCTTCAATCGTACAAGCGCCATGCTCGGATGAAAATAAAACGGTTGTTGCCCTTCCAACATGAGCCGTATTTCTTTTTCTCCGACGACGACGATTTCGTCGTCCTCCCACTTCCCGTGCATCGACCGAATCGTCTTGTTGGAGCGCGGAACGTAACGCCCCTCCAACTCGGCCGCCAATCGAATCGCCCGGTCGACGATGACGGCTTCCGGATGTTCCGATGTCGTTACGATCAAGACGTCACCCGCTTAAACATTTTCTCCAGCTCGTAAGTACTAAAGCTCACGACGATAGGTCGTCCATGCGGGCATGTGTACGGTTGACGGCAAGCCGCCAAGCGTTGCAACAGCTTCTCGCCCGACTCCCTCGTTAAAGCTTGATTCGCTTTAATGGAGGCTTTACAGGAGCACATAATCGCCGCCTTCTCCCGCAACGCGTGCAGATCGACGCTTCGTTCTTGAATGATCCATTCCGCCATTTCGCGTACGACCGCCGCCTCGTCGCCTCCGGGAAACCAATGAGGCACCGCGCGGATAATAAAGGTATTGCCGCCGAAATCCTCCATGTATACGCCCGCGCTCTCGAAAGCGGCCAATCGCCCGCGCAGAACCGCGCATTCGTCCGGAGCGAACTCCAACGTTACGGGAAGAAGCAGCTCTTGGCTGGCTTCCTCCGGGCGTCCGAATTTATCGTAGTAGAATTCGTAGTGAATGCGTTCGTGCGCGGCGTGCTGATCGATCAAGTATAAGCCGTTCACGTTCTGGGCGACGATATAGGTTCCATGCAGTTGTCCGATCCAGCTAAGCTCCGGAAACTCCGGAACTCGCGGCTGAACGTCCGGAACGGCAAAAGCCGATTTCCAAATCTGTTCCGGAACTTTCTCCACGACCGGTTTCTCCGCCCACGGCGACCCTCCCGAATTATCCGAGCCGTAAGATGTGCCGGGTTTATTGGAGGAGTACGAATCTTTCGAGCCGTTATAGGGCTTGGAAGGATTGGCAGTCCTCTCTATCGGATCATTCAGAGCCGCATAGTTGTCGGATTGATTTGACGGGAAGAACGAAGGACTTGCGTATCCGGCTTTTGTTTCGGCAATGAGGGACTCCATCGCTTCGAGCTCCGACGCTGCCGCCAGTTCCGAAGATACCGGTTTAAGCGAAGGCTCCACGGCGGGAACTTGGAAACGGATCTGATCCTGCACCCACGTATTCGTCTTAGGCGCTCGCACAGCCGCTCCTGACGGGATATAAGCTTCGGTGCTTAAGGCTTTCTTAATCGCGCTTTCGACGAATGCCCGCAATTCGTTTTCCTTGCTGAACCTGACTTCCAACTTAGCGGGGTGAACGTTCACGTCCACCAGCGTAGGATGCATCTTCAGATCGAGCACGGTTAGCGGATAACGGTGCAGCGGCAGCAACGTATGGTAAGCCTGAAGCAGAGGCTGAGCGACCGCCTGGCTGCGGACATATCGTCCGTTGACCAGAACGGTGACCGCGTTGCGGTTCGCTCTCGTTTCCGTTGGCATGGCAGTCAGCCCGATTAGGGTATAGTCGGGACTTTCTTCATTGACGGCGATCATCGCTTTCGCCGAAGCCGTTCCGTATATGGCGGCCACGACTTGGCGGAGATCGCCGTTCCCCGGCGTTCGAAGCAACAAATTCCCGTTGTGGGAAAAAGTGAACGCGATGTCGGGGCGGGCGAGCGCTTGACGATAGACGACGTCGGACAGATGGCCCAGCTCCGTCTGGATCGTCTTCATGTATTTCAGTCTTGCCGGCGTGTTGTAGAATAAATCCTTAACAACCATTTCCGTGCCCTTAGGAGCGTTCGTATCGCGATTGGCCAGCATATTGCCGCCTTCGATTTCAAGCAGTCTGCCTAACCCGCTATCATCGGTCGCGCTTACGCATTTAACTTTGGCAACGGCCGCGATACTGGGCAACGCTTCGCCCCGGAATCCGAGCGTCGCGATCTGAAACAGATCCTTGCCGCTCGATATTTTGCTCGTCGCGTGACGCTGAAAGGCGAGCAGCATATCGTCCGGCTGAATGCCGCTGCCATCGTCCGCTACCCTAAGCAGGTTAAGGCCGCCCTCTTCCGCCGATACGTCGACGCGCGTCGATCCCGCGTCGACGGCGTTCTCGATTAATTCCTTCAGTACGGAAGCCGGCCGTTCAACCACCTCTCCGGCCGCGATCTGATTCGCTAAATGTTCATCAAGCGGGCGAATGATCCCCATGCCGACTCACTCCTTCGGGACGATGACGCCCATCTGTTAATAAGGCTATTCTAGCTCGCGGCTAACTTGATCGTCTCTCCCGCGGCAGAGTAGGTAAACCCGGCAAACCATTTTTTCAACAAACTGACGTCGATGTTCGATTGTCCATCCTTGATCTTCAGACGAGAATCGTTCGTCTTGATCGTTTGAACTTCGTCGCCTTTAGTCAGTGTATACGTATGTTTCTTGGAATCGTAAGTCAGCTTAGCGCCGATGATCGACGAGGCCAGCTTGAGATTCAGGAACCAAGTGGACTTATCCTTCCAAGCCGCATCCGGTTGAGCCATTCGGACCCCATTGATCGTTAATATGCCTTTGCTGGCCGTAAGCGACAGTTTCTGTCCGCCCGCCAATCGGAACGCTCCGATTAATTGTTGCGCGGCTCCGTTTAATACGAGATTGGGCGTTAAGCCGACTTTGTCCACTTTCTTGCCCGTCGGAGTATAATACTCTTGAATCGTCACCTTCAACATACCGCCGCTCTGGACGGGAATAATCGATTGCACGACGCCTTTGCCGTACGTCTTCGTACCGACGAGCTTAGCGACACCGTACTCCTGAAGGGCGCCCGATAGCAGTTCCGAGGCGCTTGCCGAGTTGCCGTTAACGAGCATGACAACGGAATACGGCTTAACGGACCCGCTAATATCCAGCGGATGATCGACGCCGTCCCGATCGCGAAGATGGGCGAGAACGCCTTCCTCCACGAACAAACCGGCTATTTCTTTGGCGGCATCCACATAGCCGCCCCCGTTGTTGCGTAGATCGAAGACCAGCGACGTTAATCCGTTCTTCTCGAGCTTCTCCAATTCTTCTTTCACTTTGGTACCCGCATCCATGGTAAACCCGGACAATGCGAGGTATCCGACGCCTTTCTCGAGCATCTTCGTCGTAACGACCGGCATCTGTACCTTCTTGCGGGTAATTTTGAATTTCAAGGCTTTGCCTCCGCGGGAGATGCTAAGGGCGACTTCCGTGCCCGCTTCCCCAAGAAGCTCTTTCTGAATTTCCGCCGTGGATTTTCCTTTGAACGATTTGCTGCCGGAGCCGACAAGCAGGTCTCCGGGCTGTACGCCCGCGGTTTCCGCCGGGCTGCCGGAAATCACGTCTTCGACGTATACGGCACCGTCTTCTTCGACCATGACGATTCCGATTCCTACGAACGTTTGCTCTAATGAAGAATTAAAAGATTCCCATTGCTCGTTGTCGAAGTATTGCGTATAAGGGTCGTCTAACGTTTTGACCATCGCTTCGATTTCTTTGTCGGTTAACGCTTCTTCGTTAGGCTTGCTCAGATGGTATTGCTCGAGAAGCTCGCGAACTTCCTCCACTTGATCCGTGGTGGCTCCAAGCGCGGCCGGCGCCCCCGTTGCAATCAGAGCTAAGGCAAGTACGAACGAAAATATAAGGCGTAATCTTCTGATCGAGTTCATGTATGTTCCCCGCTTTCCGTCAATTGGTTCCTCGCGTCGTTTAACCATTCCAACGCTTGCATCGGCGTCATTCTCATGACGTCAAGCTTGCGAAGCTTGTCCAACAGCTTATCGTTCGCGGTCGATTTCGAAGATTTGACCGCAGGCGCGGGTTCGCCGAACATAGCCAACTGAACGACGTCTTGAGCTGGAGCTGAGGCTGGTGCTGGTGCTGGCGCAACAATCACCGGAGGTGTCCTAACCGCGGAATCCGTATAAGCCGCCGCCGTTTCCTTCACGACCGCCCGATCGGGAGTAAGTCCGATCTCGAACGATCCATGTTCGTTCAGCAACGTATATGCCCGCGATACGATCGTCTCGGGCAACCCCGCCAGCTGCGCGCAATAGATCCCGTAGCTGGAATCCGCGGCGCCGGGCACGAGCTTCCGCAGGAAAGTGACTCCGTCGGCGCTTTCTTTGACGGCCATGCATCCATTCCTTAACCCCGTTAAAGATTGCTCCAGATGAGCCAATTCGTGAAAATGGGTCGAGACGAGCGCTTTGCAGCCGATATGATTATGTACGTATTCGATTACCGATTGGGCGATCGCCATCCCCTCGTCCGTCGAAGTACCGCGTCCAAGCTCGTCGATGATGATCAAACTTCTCTTCGTTGCTTGTTCCGTCATCACTTGAATGTCCTTCATCTCGACCATGAACGTGCTTTGTCCGCCGACGAGATCGTCCGCCGCCCCGATTCGCGTAAAGATGCGATCCACGAACGGCAACACCGCCCGCTTCGCCGGAACGAAGCAACCGATCTGCGCCATCAGGCAGATCATGGCCACTTGACGCATGTACGTGCTCTTACCCGCCATGTTCGGCCCCGTAATGAGCAGGATGGAACCCTCGGAAGCCGTTAACGACGTTTCGTTAGCGATGAATACGCCGTTCTCGTTCACCGATTCCACGACCGGGTGACGGCCGTCCTCGATTGTCAGATCGTATCCGTCGCCATCCGTCCAGCTAGGACGGGCATATCTGCGTTCCGCGCTCGCCTCCGCGAACGCTTGAAGCACGTCGAGCGCGGCAATGCTCTCCGCTAGCCGTTGCAATCTTGCCATCTGGCCCGCGATGCTGTCCCGCAAAGCAATGAAGCTCTCGTACTCCAGATCGAACATGCGATCTTCTGCTTCTAATATGAGCGCTTCCTTCTCTTTAAGCTCCGGCGTAACGTATCTCTCGGCGTTCGCAAGCGTCTGCTTCCTCTCGTATCTGCCTTCGGGCAGATTTACGAGATTCGCCCGGGTCACTTCCAAATAGTAGCCGAACACTTTGTTGAAACCGATCTTGAGCGATTTAATGCCCGTAGCTTCCCGCTCCTGGCGCTCCAATTCGGCGATCCATTGCTTGCCGTTCTGGCTGGCCTCGCGAAGCTCGTCCAGCTTTTTGTCATAGCCGGGACGAATGATTCCTCCGTCCTTCAGCGTCACCGGAGGCTCGTCCGCGATCGCGAGTTCGATCGCTTGGGCGATATCGTCGCAGGAATCCATTCGGTCCGCGAGAGCGTTAAGCGGCGTCGCGTTTAATCCCCGGCAAGATTGCTGGATAGCCGGAATACGCTTCAACGAATTTTTCAGCGCGTTCAAATCTCTCGCGTTCGCCGTTCCGTACGCGATTCTCCCGGCGAGTCTTTCTAAGTCGTACACCTCGCCGAGATCGTCTCGAAGCTCCTTGCGTTTGATCCAATCGCCGTGCAACGCCTCTACGGCATCCAATCTGCGTTCCGCTTCCGCCTGGTTAAGCAAGGGCTGATCGATCCAACGCTTAAGCAGTCTAGCGCCCATCGCCGTCCGCGTGCGGTCTAGTAGAGAAAGCAACGAACCTTTGCGCGAGCGATCGCGTACGGTTTCCGTAAGTTCAAGGTTTCGCCTAGTGAAAGCGTCCAAGGACATATAGGATTCCGAATCGTAAGCTTTGATAGAACGTAGATGGGTGAGCGACCTCTTCTGCGTTTCATCCAAATAAGAGATTAAGCGCGCTACCGCTTGCTGCCTTACGGGTTCGTGCACGCTCCACGGTTCTTCCGGAAATTGATCGGCCAATCTCCTCAGATCCGCTTCTTCCCGCACAGTAGTGAGGACGGCGCGCGACGTTGGATTTAGATCCGCGTTAATCGCGGCGATCGAAGCTTCGTCGCCGACGGCTTCCGACGGCCTGTAGACGTTCATGATATTTTTGACGGCTTCGTTCGATTCCGCGAAAGAGGTCACGTACAGTTCACCCGTCGTCAAATCGCAAGCCGCGATCCCGACTCTCGCGCTTTGCCGAGCGGCGCCCACGATAAAATTGTTCGAGGCGTCTCCGAGCATTTTCGAATCCATGACCGTCCCCGGCGTAACGATCCGAACGATCTCGCGTTTCACGACGCCCTTCGCGCTCGCCGGATCTTCCACCTGTTCGCAGACGGCAACTTTGTAGCCTTTGTCGATTAGTCGAGCGATATAACCTTCCGCGGCATGATGGGGAACTCCGCACATCGGAATCCGTTCTTCTTGCCCGGCTCCCCGACCCGTTAACGTAATTTCCAACTCCCTCGAGGCGGTTATCGCATCCTCGAAAAACATTTCATAGAAATCGCCAAGGCGAAAAAACAGCAAAGCATCCTTCGCGGTCGCCTTCACCGATAAATATTGTTCCATCATGGGGGTATATCCAGCCATGGTCTTCCTCCCGGTATCATAAGCAGTGGCTAACAAGTTCAATATCTCATTATACCAAAAATGAATTGTGCCGGGACAGTTCGTGTCCAAAAAGATATGGCTAGTTCATTCTCAGCAACCGTTCCGTCCGGCTTAACTGGCTCATATTGGCGGCGCCGATACCGAACATCGCTGCTTTCAGCTCGAATTCCAGCCTATCGAACAGTTCCGACAACCGTTCCGCGGAATGTAGCGCGGGAGCAAGCAGAGATCTGCCGAAGGAAGCCAAGTCGGCGCCGAGGGCGATCGCTTTCGCGGCATCCACGCCGTTCGCCAACCCTCCGCTCCCGATCACGTAAGCATCCGGTACCGCCGCCCTCGTCTCCGCGATGCATTCCGCGGTCGGCGTTCCCCAGTCCTCGAACGCCTTGGCGGCCTCGCGCGTTAAGTGATTTGCGGAACGGTGCTTTTCGACTTCGATCCAAGAGGTGCCGCCCGCGCCCGCAACGTCGATGAACGATACCCCCGCGTCAGCCAGCTTGCTTGCGGTATCTCCGTCGATTCCCCATCCGACCTCTTTCACGCCGATCGGAAATTCGGCTTCGCGACATAAGCGCTCGATCTTATTCAATAGCCCGCCGAAATTGTTATCCCCTTCGTTCTGGAACAATTCCTGCAAACCGTTCAAATGCAAGACGAGCGCATCGGCATCCGTCATTTGTACCGCTCTGCGGCATTCCTCGATTCCGAAGCCGTAGTTTAACTGAACCGCGCCCAAATTCGCCAGCAGCGGTACGTTAGGCGCATGTTGACGGACTTGATAACTCCGCGCGGTAGAAGGATTAGCGATCGCCGCGCGAAGCGAACCGAGTCCCATCGCCCAGCCTTTGCGTTCCGCGGCTTCCGCCAATCTCACGTTTATTCGGCCGGCTTCGTCCGTTCCGCCGGTCATGGAACTGACCATGAACGGAACTCTTAACTTGCGATTAAGGAATTGGGTTGAAGTATCGATTCCGTTAAAGTTGACTTCGGGTAGCGCGAGATGACGGAATCTATACCTATCGAATCCCGTTCCTTCACCCCTGCCTTCCACGTCTTCATGCAGGCATATCTCGATATGTTCTTTTTTCCTGCGGCCGATATCCGGCTTTTCCCCCGGTACTTGCCCCGTCTCTGAATTCTTGATCGCCCTCGCACCTCTCGAATAAGTAACTGTTAAATTAAGCTTGTCCAACAAAAGCGGGAAACTACACAAAAGCTTGTTTTCATTCTAGACAACCTGGCATAACAACGACCGTCTTAAAGAATCGGGATTCGCCACTTCAACCGGATATCGCTGCTCTCGTCCCAGCTTCTTCCTCGTTCGATCGAATCGAACAGAAAATCGATCGGCTCGCGATAAGCGAGATAACCGTTCGTGCGAGCCAATACTTGTCGAACCCGTTCCATAGCTACCAATAATAACGTACGATCGCCTTGATAGAAAGCATCCCGATATCGCTCTTCATCCAGCGGTCGGTCCGATGCGAGTTCCCGGGAATGTTCCGCGGCGACTTTGGCAAGGGCGAATGCCCCCAGCGCAAGCCGCGGAGAAACAAGCCAACTCGGCGGCGTCCGATATTCGAAACCTCCATGCGACTGGCTTCTAGCGTCACCGAGGAAGCCGTATCGAGGACGTCTTCGCGCGGCCTCTCGCGGTTCTAGCAGACGCAGCGGCAACGCTAGGGCATTGTCGAGCGCGCGTAACCGCTCGTTCGTCAAAGCCACTCCGCTGAGATGGACGTGCCCGCCGAGCGGCAATCCGGGAACGGGTAAAGCTCCGGCTTTCCAAGTGAGGGAGCTCCCTATCGTACGCTCGGCGGCGACTTGAAGCAATCTTCTCACGTCCGAGGTCAAGCTTTCCGGATAGAGAGTCGGTCTAGGCCTTAGTTCGACCAACGGCCAGCGTTTCTCGCCGCGAATCCGGACGGAATCGGCTCCCGTGTCTCCTTCTGGCGTAAAATAACGAGTAGCCGGGACGACCCGCCCTTCCGGCGAAAGCAGCACGAATTCGGGGTCGGCTCCGAGCTTTGCCCGAACGCCATTCGACGTCTCCTCGGCCCAAACGGCCGAGAAACCGCGTATGACTTCATGAAGGGTAGGGATAACTTCTTCTCTCGCCTCTTTCAGGAATGGCGATACTCCGGTAATGCTAAGTTTCCCGCCTTCGGTTAGTAACAAATCGACTTGACCGTAATCAAGCCCTAACATGTACAGCGCGCGAACGGATAGTTTTTCGGCGGGTTTCCAAATGGCATGCTCGCTAGTGATTTCGGACTTATCCCAAAGATTTCGTTTATATTTTACGTCATTAAATTTTTTGGCATTCGGGAATACGCGTCTCATTTCAATGGCTGCGCGCCCCCATACCGATACCGAGATCGGCGTTCCGTCCCGCTTCCCTGCACCGAATCTTGCTGGCAAGCCCTCCCTTCGCAAGCGCCGTTCCAACTCCTCGCGCGGCAATGAGGCGACTCTGGAAGCGGCAGCGTTCATGAGCCAAGGGGATACGGACGAAACGACCGGGTTCATGGAACCGACAGCCGCGCCCTCGGATTCTCCGACGATCATCACGCAGTCGTTCGGCTTCGCGAGCCGGAGATCGCGTATTTCGGGAAGCTCTAATCGCTCTAGAGCCGATCTTCTATTCCCGCTCTTGCCGCAATAGATCCACAAGGTACCCGCTTCCGACCTATTAACCACTTCGCGTCCCCCTTACGCAACACGGGAAGGGCCGTCCCGCAGGCGGCGCATGAACGCCGAAGCCGAATGACCCTTCCCTATGTTTGCCGCTGCTGCAATCAGGCTTATCCCGTTGTTCCGACAGGGCATTCGCCCTCGACTATTGTTCCGTCTCTGCATAGACTTAAGTACCGGCCGATGACCGAACCGATTACAAATCGTCTTCCAGTAAATCGGAATCGAGATCCTCGAAATCTCCATCGTCACCAAGGCCGAAGTCCACTTCTTTCCCATCGTCGTCGAATCCGTTCGGATCGACTACGACGCACACCTTAGTTTCCGCCACCATCTCCACGGCGAATTCCCGTTCGACGCGGATGATTACGGATGAACCATTGGAACTGATCGTCGCTTCCACGCAATTCGGTTCCTGCGTCGCTTCCGCAGATACCTCTTCCGTGGAAGAGCGATGTTTCGGATCTACGTACGAGAGGGGAACGAGCTCAACATAAGAGATCGTTTCTTTCGCGACATCGGTTTGAGAGTTTTTGTTGTACGAATACCAGATGTTAATATCGTAAGACCCGATTACTTCGATTCCGTCCCCTGATTTCACCGCTTCATATTGATGATTGATGATCCACGCGCCCAGAATACTGGTCGGGTGGTGCGGCGGCGTTACGGTGTGGGTAATCGTCGAGAACTTACGGCCTTTGCCGCAAACCGCCTTCGTGATGATTTCCCTGCGCTGCAGCCGTTTATCCGCAATAGCCATTTCAGTAGACCTCCTCCATACGATCAAGTCACTTAAAGTCTATGCAGGACATTCGTCTAGAGTGACAAAAATGTATCGAAGCAACCCGCAACCGTTTCCCGGCGCCGTTGGATTCGTTCGCCGAGATAGACTTTACTTTTCATTGTATGATCGCATGGGCAGAAGTTGACTTCCGTTTTTTTTCCCGGCTGGCAATCTCTAAATAACGACTTAATTCGCGGGTTAACTGGAACAACGAAGATCGGATCTCGAACTCGTCCCTCGTCTGCGGCAACGGCAGCCCCCTGAAGCTTTTCTCCAGCTCCGTCAGCATCCGTTCGGTTTCGCCCTCGTAATAGTCCGACTTCACGTCTTCGGTCAAGCGATCGAACAGCACCGCTATCAGATCCGCTTGCGGGACGTGCCTCGAGACGAAAGCTACCGACTCCATCATCAGTTGAATAGATTCCAGTTGTTGGCGCCGCATTTGAAAGTAAAGCTGCCAAGGCTCGTCCTGGGGGATCAGCCTGTTTTCACGCGCCCGTTGCGCGACTTGAACCCCTTCCTCGATCGCCGAGCTTGTCATCAGCACTTCCTCGCCATCCCATAACGTATCCGGAAACCGCAAATGCATGGCCAAGTGCCGGAAAATATCCGAAAATCCTTGCTCCGTCCGCTCCCGAAGCGTTATTAGCGTTTTATTCTCCTTAGGCATATACACGAGATTAAAGATCGTAGCCCAACCGAGTCCGATAGCGAGCAGCTTCAGCTCCGTCAAGATCGCAACCGTCGTAACGTCTCCGAACGCGAAGAGATGGAACACGATGACGGATCCGGTTATGATTCCGTCCTTGAGCCCGGTTCTGGCTAACAAGGGGTAAGCTAGAATGATGTATAAGGCTAATACCCAGAAATAAAATCCGATAAATTCGAACAATGCCGAAGCTAGCATCAATCCTAATAAGGAAGCCGTAAACCGAGCGAATACGGTCTTGATTCCGCGCCAACGCGTCGTATCCACGCCTAAGATCGCAAGAATGCCGGCGGACAGCGAATTGTCTACCCCTAAGAGATAGGCCGTATAGATCGCCGCCAGCGTAGCCAATGCCGTTTTTATGACGCGAAAGCCCATCTTGACTCCTCCCGGCGAGTACCTCCCATGCAACGGGACGGATATGAGTTTCCTCGTCTCCGCCCCGTTCTCGAGCTATTCCAATCGATAGATTTCCCGATATTTATTTTCCAAATAATCGCATAGATAGGAAGATTGAAGCGATTGTCCGCTAATGCGCTCGATAATCTCCGCTGGCCGCTGCAGCTTACCGTATTGGTATACTTGCTCCGTCAGCCATTCCTTAAGAGGAAGCAGCTGCCCTTCGGAGATTTGCCGATCCAGATCGGGTAGCTTCTGGCGCGCGACATTCATCATTTGCGCCCCGTACATATTGCCGAGCGAATAGGAAGGAAAATATCCGAAAGCTCCGCCGGACCAGTGAACGTCTTGCAGTACGCCTTCGGCGTCGTTAGGAGGAGTAATGCCGAGCGCTTCCGAATATTTCTTGTTCCACACTTCCGGCAGGTCGCGAGGGTTCAAATTTTCATTAAATAACATCTTCTCGATCTCGTAACGGATCATGATATGTAAATTATAAGTCAGTTCATCCGCTTCGATCCGAATCAGCGAAGGCTGAACGACATTGATCCCCCGGTAGAAGGCTTCCGCGGTAACCCCGTCCAATTGACCCGGAAAATGCGCCTGCAAATCCGGCAAATACCGTTGCCAGAATCCAAGGCTGCGCCCGATCATATTCTCCCATAGCCGCGACTGCGACTCATGGATGCCCATGGAAGTTCCCGTGCACAGAGTCGTACCCGCGAGGTCGGAGCTAATATTTTGCTCGTACAAAGCATGACCGCCTTCGTGAATCGTACCGAATAACGCGCTCGTAATGTCGTCGGGCAAATACCGCGTCGTAATCCTTACGTCTCCGGGACTCAACCCCGTCGCGAACGGGTGGACGCTCTCGTCGAGCCTGCCGGCTTCGAAATCGTAGCCCATTTCCTTCAGAATCAGTTTGCTGAATTTCTTCTGGGCTTCCTTATCGAAGGTCCCTTCCAAGAAGGAAGTATCCGGTTGATGTTCGGATTGCGCGATTCGCTCCGCGAGCGGCACTAAACGTTCCCTCAGCTCTCCGAAGAGACGATCCAACTCGAGCGTCGTAAGACCCGGTTCGTACATATCCAGCAATGTATCGTATGGAGTCGTTTTCACTCCCCATAGTTCGATGAATTGGCGGTTAATCGCAATGATTTTCTCTAAATAAGGCACGAACCCCGGAAAGTCGTTGTTTTCCTTCGCTTCTTCCCACGCGGATTCCGCTTGCGAGGTAAGGACGACGTATTCCCGGTACAACTCGGGCGGAATTTTACGGTTGCGTTCGAATTCCTTGGCCGTCTCCTCGACCAGACGTCGATCGATTTCGCTTAATTGACTATGTTGTTCGGGTTCGCTCAGCTTCGCAAGCAACTGTCCCATTTCCGCAGAGGTAGATAGTCTGAACGTCTCCGAAGAAAGCGCGCCGACGGCTTCCGACCGAAGCTCGATTCCTTTACGCGGAGCGCCTGTTCTCATATCCCAATATACAACGCCTAAAATTTCTTCGTATTGTTTGATTTGTCCGATTAATTCCCGAAAACGCTTCACAGGGGAAACTACCGCTTGTTCCGAGGCGCTCATGAGAACACGTCCTTTCCATGCAGAATATTGTCAACTTGATCATACCTTCCGCAAAATTTATAATCAACTTACCTGATCGTTTTTCCTGCAAGTTGCGCCAAGTCTTAAACGAAGGAGAATCCTTAATATGATCATCCAATGGAGCGAACAAGCCATTGCGGAAGTACAAACCAGATTCGGCGAAGACGCTCTTACGTGGAAACTCGTTTCAGACTCCGAAGGTTGCGGATGTTCGATGAACGGAGTCGCGACGTTATGGGCGATCGACGCGCCCCTGGATGACGATCTGCCGACGCAAAGCAATCGGCTAGCGGTTTGGTACGAGAAGCGTCACGAAGTGTTTTTCGACGACGTCATGCGCATGACATACGATCCGGACAAACGCGCTTTCAAATTAGCGAGCGATGGACAAATCTACACTAACCGATTAATGCTCATCGATAAAAGAACGGCAAAAACCTTGATCTAGGTAAACCAGGAGGAACCACTGTGCGAAAAATGGATGAAATTATGGCTTATAATAAAGAATTCGTACAAAGTAAAGGGTATGAAGAATACCTCACAACGACGAAATTTCCGGAAAGACGTATGGTTATCGTCACTTGCATGGATGCCCGGTTAACCGAGCTTCTTCCCAAAGCGATGAATTTGAAAAACGGCGATGCCAAAATCATCAAAAACGCCGGCGCAATCTTGACGTCCCCTTTCGGTAATATTATGAGAAGTATTCTTGTCGCGTTATATGAATTAAACGCGCATGAAGTGTTTATCATCGGTCACCATGAATGCGGCATGACGGGGATCGATCCGAACAACGTCGTCGCGCACATGGAAGCACGCGGCATAGAGAAGCAAGTGATCCATACGCTTCGCCATTCGGGAATCAATCTCTTCCGTTGGCTAACGGGCTTCGACAGCGTCAGGGAGAGCGTCGAGAGCAGCGTCGATATCGTTCGGAATCATCCTTTGCTTCCTCCGAATACGCCGGTTCATGGTCTCATCATCCATCCCGATACGGGCGAACTCGAAATGGTCACCGATGGCTACGTTTATCTGGAAGCTCACGGTTAAGCGCTTTGCGCTTAGCCGATTCCGCCCTCGCCAGCACGACTTCGCTTCGATCCCGCGTGAGGTGGCGGTGAATGACGTCGTTCCCTGCCTCCAACCCCGGAATCCCCCACCGATAGCCAAGCTCCGAACAGCGTTGCTTAGCCGATTCTAGCAAGCCGTCATCGCGAATCGGCAACTCGATATCCGAATAAATCGATTCCGCGTTCGTCCATTCCTCTATCTTTTCCCTCAGCTTAACGACGAGCTTCTCCCCATCAATGCCTAACTCGTCGAAGAGCCGGGGATCGGCTTCCTCTACCGCTTTACCCATCAGTTTAACGGCACCCTTCCGATTTCCTCTCCGGGCATGATACAAGCACACGGGTATCCGAATGAGAACGAGCCAACAAGAAACATAAGCGGATTCCGGGTGCTCCTTCCAGTACTCCTCCATAATCTCATGGCATTCGAAGTAATCGCGTGAGCCGTTGTACTCGGCTAAATATTGAATATATTCATCAGGATACCGGGTCGTCTTCATTGTCTTGCTCCTTTTTTATTCGTTAAAACGTTCGTTAAGTTAAGCATACCGCAAAATCGATTCGCGGGCATCCACTTAAATCGTTGAAACCGGATCGGCTTTCATCCGTAAGTAATAGGGTAAGATTTCAACTTATCAACAGGGGGAACAAACACGATGTGGAAAAAAGCACTGATCGTACTCAGCCTATTTGCCTTTACGTTTGCGATAACGGCGCCTGCCGATCACGCCGACGCAAAACCGAGATCGTTCAGTTCAGGCAAAAAATCGTTTAACAAAACACCAGCGAAATCACAAGATAACGTGAGCAAAAGCTCAACGACAAATAAATCGTCTTCCACAGCCGGAACGCCCAATAAGCCAGGATTTTTTAGCGGCGGAAGCTTTATTAAAGGAATGATGATCGGCGGTTTCGCAGGACTCTTGTTCGGCGGAATGTTCGGTTCGGGTTTCTTCGGCAACATGATGGGATTCTTGATTAACGCTTTGGCCTTGTTCGTCTTGTTCATGGTGTTCAGAGCCATATACGACGCCTTCAAGCGCCGGAGACAGTCTAATTCCTCCAATCAACGCCGTTGGTAACCGAATATGAGAATAGGCATGGATCATATCGTCAACGCCATTTGCCTCCATCTCGCCGAACGCCATGAAGTTCCCGTTCAATCCGTCGAAGTAGAGCTGCTCTACGACGAGGATCGAGGCTTCAGCGCGGAGACGTGGATTCAAGGCCGCAGCCGGTTCCTGATCGAAGCGAACATCAAGGAAGCGATCATCCGCTACGTCTTGAAAGAATTCGGCCAACGCGTCTACCCTTCGCAAATTCGACTGGACGTCGAAGACGAGATTTGGGCCGATATCGAATAATAGACGGACAAAGCCCCGACCGGTCAACCCGGTACGGGGCTTTGTCTATTCGATACAAATAACATCATTAATAATTATACTGTAAATTTACGAACGATCGTCTGAAGATCCTTGGCAATGCCCGATAACATCTGCGAGGATCTTGTCATCTCTTCGCTCGAAGCCAATTGTTCCTCCGTCGAAGCCGCGACTTGTTGCGACATGCCCGCGGTTTGCCTTGCGATGTTGCCCATATTCGCGATAGATGCCGCGACTTCCTCCGAGCTTGCCGCAAGCTGTTCGGCTGCAGCAGCCGCTTCTTGCACCCGAGTAGATACTTCGCCGGAGGAGACGACGATTTCCTTGAACGCCTGCTCGGCATGCTCTACGGCGATGACGCCTTCTTGAACTTCCGCAAGGCTTCTCTTCATCGTATCGGCTGCGGATGCCGTATCTTGCTGAATGGACGCGATGAGCTCGATAATCCCTTGCGTGGATTCATTGCTCTGCGTCGCCAATTTGCGCACTTCGCCGGCGACGACCGCGAAACCTTTGCCATGTTCTCCCGCTCTGGCAGCCTCGATTGCGGCGTTCAAAGCCAGCAAGTTCGTACGATAAGCGATATCGCCGATCAACGACGATATTTCGCTGATTTGCGCGGATTGCTCCTCAAGCTTGCGAATCGTTTGGCTTGCGCGATCGACGGAGCCTTGAACGCGATACATTCTGTCCGTTACCTCTTCTATCTTCTCCAACCCGCTATTCGCGCGAACGGTGGATTGCTGAGACAGCTCGGAAACCTCGCCTGTCGTTTCCGCGATACGCTGAACGCCATCCGCCATCTCATCCATGACGCGTCCGACTTCGGTTGCCGTTACGGCTTGCTCCTCCGAACCTACCGCTACCTGACCGATCGACTCCGATACATGGCGGGCCGCTTCGGAATTCTGATCCGAGCTCGCGTAGAGCTGCGTGGATGCCGTCGCGACGGAAGTCGCGGCGTCTTGCATCTGTCTAACCGACAGTTGAAGATTCGCTAACGTCTTGTTGACGGATTCCATCATGACCCCGAATTCGTCCTTCCGATTAATGACGAGCGGTTCAATCTTCAAATCCCCCGCGGATATTCGATTCATGATTGCGGTAGTCGCCTTCAGCGGCCGAGTCAAGTTAACGATCAAGGCCCAAGCGAGCGCTATAAGTACGATTAAGATCACGATACCTAGATATTGTAGGCTCGATGAAGTGTCCTTATAGATAACATCGCTATCCTTCTGGCTTTGCAATGCACCTTCATGGTTATATACGATCAACGAATCAACGGTCGCTCTTAAATCGATGAACGCTTGCGAGACATCTTTGGTTGCCTGAGCAAGCTCTTCCTTGCTGGCCGTCTTCGATTTACTCGCTTCAAGTCCGACCTGGAAACGCGCCCAGGCTTCCTTAAGCGCTTCGTAGTCTTCCTTGTCGCCGTCGCCAAGCGTTTCCTCGTATTTCTTGATGTTACTATCGATTGAAAGAATATAGGCTTTGCTGGCTTCATCGAGCTTCGCTAGCTGTGCAGCATCTTTCGTAGTTAAAGATTGGTAGTAATTCCCCATATATTGCTCGATGTTCATATTTACTAGACTTATCGTCTCGATCCCGAACATCCAATACGTCGTAATCTCTTTCGTAAACTCTCCCATTTTCTTGATTTGGGTTAGTCCGCTTACTCCAAGCAACACTACAAACGCAAATACGATCAAAAAAGAGCCAAGTAGCTTCGTCCTTACTGATCTCATTATTCTCCCCCTGTTGTTTGACGCATTGGCAAAAATATGCACTAGCTACTGATATCATAGAAGGGACGATTCTAAAAAACCAATAAAATTCTACTTAAATTTACAAATAAAGGGCTTTATCGCAGGAATAAATATTTCCGATTGATAGGATCTCCCGATTGATTGTCCTATCGAATATGATTTTACGAACCGTCCCTTCGAGATTATCGACTTGGATATTTTCGGGGTAACGGGTAATGATATAATGGGATTGTCATGCATGAATCCAAAATCTACGATTTAGGAGTGAATTTAATGGCTATCGATGTATATTTGAATTTTAATGGAAATTGTCGCGAAGCAGCCGAGTTTTACGCCGAGGTATTCGGTTCCGAGAAACCCAATATTATGACTTTCGGCTCATCGCACCCTAATTCGGACTATCCCATTCCCGAAGAGGCGAAAAATTTGGTCATGCATACCCGGCTTAATCTTGATGGAAGCACCGTTATGTTTTCCGATGTTTTCCCCGGGATGCCATTCGTGGAAGGAAATAATATCAGCCTCTCCATCGTGAATAAGGATATCGATAGAATCAAATCGCTTTTTCACAAACTGAAAGAAGGCGGCACCGTGGGAATGGAGCTTCAGGAAACGTTCTGGAGCAAATGCTACGGGAGTCTGAAAGACAAGTTCGGAATCGGATGGCAGTTTAACTATGATAATGGCGAAACGATGGGCATGTAACCGAATAAAAAAAAGAGAGGCTGCCCCGGAAGCGATACGCTTTTGGGGCAGCCTTCCTATCAAATGTGCTGCAAGGAGCTCTTCGCGCCTCCGAAAGGAAAAGCCATCGTAATCACGGCCCCGCCTTCTTTGCGATTGCTCGCCGCAATCCGTCCGCGGCAACGCTCCACGATCGCCCGAGAGATCGCAAGACCTAACCCCGTCTCTCCGTCTTTTCCCTTCACGAAGCGATGGAATAAATAAGGCAACAGAGCGGGCGAGAATCCTGCCCCGTCGTCGGTTATCGAAATTCGGATATCGTCGTGTTCTATCGCTACGTCAACGATTATCCGTTCTCTAGCATAACGCGAAGCATTCGATACGACATTCAGTAACGCTTGTGAGATTTTATCCCGATCGGCCCAAATGTTCATCGGCGATTGATTTTCTTCCTTTTGCTTACCTCCATATTGTATCTGCATCTCGAGACCTTTCTTGAGAAGCAGCGGATTAACTCTCTCGCGAGTTTCCGTTAACAGATCGCGCACGTCCACTTCCGACAGTTGAAAAATATCCTCTTCGCTGTCCAGCTTCGCCAGCAAGGTCATTTCCGTTACGATATTTTTCAATCTGCCGCTTTCGCTTAAGATAACGTTTAACCCTTTCGTTGCGCCCTCGCCTTCGAATACGCCGTCCCGTATGCCTTCGGCATAACCCGCGATCGACATGAGAGGCGTCTTCAGTTCATGCGAAGCATTTTGGAAAAACTGCTTTTGCGCCTGATTATACCGATCTAGCTCTCCTGCCAGATCATAGACGGTTTGCGCCACCGCACCGATCTCTCCTCCGGCCTTAACCAACCGTACTTCCGAAAACTGCCTGCTCTCGACTTTCTTCAGCTCTCCCCTTAGTTTCATTAACGGCTTAATGAGCTTGTTCGTTATCAGTAGGCTCATGATATATACGATCGCTCCCGAAACGCATAGAACGATCAGCAGCCTTCCGAGCAAAGCTTGTTCTATCGCGTTGATCTTGCTCATCGGAGAATATAACGTCAACGTCCCTTGCGGAATGGCCGTCGCCGAAACGACGTACCGGCTGTCTTTCCCTTCTATGAGCTCACGTGCTCCGATCGTTTGGTCCGAGTCAATCTGAACGGCGTTATTCTGAGAGACCGTTAATTTAGAAATCGGTATCCGAGTCAGCGTCGCTGCTTTCGTGGGCACATTCCCGTAAACGACGTTGCCTTGTTTATCCGTTAATATCGCCTCGACGTTATTCGCTACGACCGGTTGAATATCCTGAAAGGTCGCGATCGTAGTTTGCTCGCTTTTCTCTAGATCTACGGATTTCAGACTGGCCGTCATTTGTGCGCCTATCGCCTGCATTTCTTGTTTCTGTACGCCGACGAAATGATCCAACAGCACGTAATGGTTAATGATCGCCGTTACCGCGATAACGAGCGCGATCAACACTCCGAAAGCCAAATTAATCTGGTGAGCCAGCTTCATGCTACTGTTCGCCTCCTTCGTTCCGTAATCGATACCCGTGTCCCCACACCGACTCTATAGGAAGATCGTCCATTTTTTTGCGAATCCGCTTAACGAGGTGATCCACCGCCCGGTCGCTGCCGAAATAATCGTCGCCCCATACCAGAATGAGAATCTCATCTCTCGTGAACGCCCGATTCGGACGCTCGGCGAACATCTTAAGCAACGAGAATTCCTTGCTAGTGACTTCAACCTCTTCTCCGAGCCAACGGACTCGTCTCTCCTCGACGATCAATTCAAGCTGGCCGACCTCGATTCGAGGGGAAGATTGCAGCTCTTGGGCGTTCTCCTCGGAGCCGCGAGACTTGTACCACCGTTGCAGATGGCGTTTAACCCGGGCAACCAATTCGCGAGGGCTGAACGGCTTGACCAAATAATCATCGCTACCCAGTTCCAGGCCGAGGATCTTATCGACCTCGTTGTCGCGCGCGGATATCATAATGATCGGAACCTCCGCTTCGCTGCGGATTCTTTTACAAAATTCGTACCCGTCCATTCCCGGTAGCATGACATCGAGTACCCACATATCCGGCGGATCATCGTGCCACTGCCTTAAAGCTTCTTCCGCGCTTTCTAATCCGACCGTACGGTAATTCTCTTTGCTCAAATAGGCTTCCACTAACTCGCGTATATTCCGATCGTCGTCCACGACCGCTATTAAATAGTTGTTCATGAGTTAACCTCCAGCTTAATTCTAAGCCTATTATAACAAGCGTATGGGCGCAGCTGGGGCTTGCCATCGATTTTCCACAATTCAACCAATGTTGTGCCATCGTTGGGCAATAGACTGAATCTTGTAAGACAAACCAAGCCCAAGAGGAGATGTTGTAAAATGAAAAACACGACCATGTTCAAGAGAATCGCTATGTCCACCATGCTGATGTCCGCCATCGCCGCACCGGCTTTCGCCAATGCCGCAAGCAATCCGATGGCCGATGTTCTGCCCGCCGCTACGATTAAAACGGATAAAGTCGCAAAACTCGTTCCAGCGCTTAAAACGATTCAATTCGCCGATCCGTTGGAAGCCGCACGACTTTACGCTCCCGAGACGCTGGAAGATTGGAAAGTCACGTTGGACAAATACAACAAGCTGAATAAAATAAGCGAAGGCAGAACTATATCCTTAGTCGATGCCAAGGGCACGATTAAACTTTCCGATAACGTCGCGAATGAGATTAAAGTCGTCGATTCCGTTAAAGCAACAGCGGCAAGCGTAAGCATGGAAAAAATCGATCTCGGACAATATGAAATCAAAGAATTACCTTCAATTAAACCCGCTCCTGGTTCCGATGTAACCATTACGTTGTCCAAAAACACCACAGGCAGCACAGTGGGTACCAAAGCTACGCGCATAGACGCTATAAAACTCAATACAGCTAGCGCTGCCGCAGTTTCCGCAACCGATAGCAGCCCGATTTTCTCCGGCCAGGTCGCTTTGTCTAAAGCCTTGGAATCAAAGGATGCCGCCACGATTAAACCTGTGCTTGCGGATCTCCTGCAAGCTTACAAAGATGAGGTCGCGAAACAATAACATAACGAATTTCTTCCGCTCCCGCTCTGCCTATAGGCAGGGCGGTTTTCGCGTTGTTCCCTTCAACCGTCGACAGTTTGCCATTATTATTCCACATTTGAACCAATGTTGTGCCATCGTTAGGGGTTAGACTTGATCCTATAGGACATACCAACCAAATAATCCAAATGGAGTTGATCATATATGAATTCAGTTACCCGGTTCAGAAATATCGCGATTTCAGCATTGTTGCTCTTCGCTGTCGCTACGCCGATTTATTTCGCCAGCGCTGCGAACGGCCCCATGGTCAAGCAATACGTAACGAAGATGGGAGCAACGGAAAAGCATATCGCGAAAGTCAATAAACCCTTTGCTCTCATGAATACGGTAGTTTTAGCTCACCGAGTAACGGATGATTAGGCCCGGACAAAAGAAAGAAGCTGCTCAAAAGATCGCGCTTTTGAGTCAGCTCCGGCTTATTGGAAAAATATTTTATTTCGAACTCCACAGCTCAACGCGGTCTTTGACGTATTTCTCATAGCCGTCTTCCATTTTTTCAACTCCGGCTTTATCCAGATCCTTCATGTAATCATCCCAAATTTTGTCGAAGTTTTCTGGTTTAGCCAGGATTGCTTCGGGAATTCGCTTCCATGTAATGTCCTTCATCTTATTCGCCAGTATAGATACTTCGTCCTCGCCGGGAATCGAGATATTCCATGCCGCGCCGTAGGCTTTAACTTTGAATTCGCTCTCTTTCGGGAATAAATCTTTCCAAGTCGTTGCATTGTAAGCGGCAAGCGTCTCCTTCTCTACGTCGCTATAGCCGATAACCAATTGCTCAGGGAAGTTTTTCGTGTAATAGTTGCCCGTTTCGTCTTTGGCGCCATCGCCGTAGTGAGCCATCATATTCCAGTAGAAGCCGATACCCGTTTCTTTCGTGAACGCAATATTGTCATTGTTTATACGGTCTTGCACCTCTGCCGGAACGACGCGTTTTCCGTTTTCGACGACGTAGTGTTTGCCTTCGATTCCCCAGTTATTCAGAATTTGACCTTCGTCGGAAGCCAAGAAGTCGAGGAATTTAATAATACGAACCGGATCTTTAGCCTTACTGGAAATAGCAATTCCGTAACCGCCCATAAATCCGGTTGGCCAGAACGACGGTTCTTTGATATCTTTCGACATCGTAACCGGATAGTGACCATAGGTTTGATCGAATTTACCAGCCGTTTTCAAGGCTTGCTGAGCGTCATTATAATCCCAATCTTGGTCGATGAGACCAAGAACGCGACCCGTCGCGACTTTGGCTTTGTATTGATCGTACTTCTGAACGAAGCTCTCTTTATCCAGCAGGCCAATATCATTCATGTGATTCAACCAGCGGAAATATTCTTTCTCCTCCGGACGACGGAAGTGATAAGTAACTTCGAAGGTCTCTTGATCGATGTAGTATTCTCCGTCATCGGAAGCTCCGGTCGTAGCAACCGCCGGATTCGTAACGGAAATGTACATATGCCAATCGTCCGCGTTTAAGGATACTCCGATGTTCTTGTTGCCGTTCTCATCCGTCGGATGTTTCTCCAAGTAAGCTTTGATAACGTTTTCGTAGTCCTGCACAGTCCGAATTTCAGGGTAACCCGCTTCCTTGACGACGCGATGCTGAAGCTCGAATCCGCCGCCTGCTACGAATTTTTCTTCTTTGACCGCTGCCCAAGTCGGAATCGCGTAGATCGATTGGTCGGCATTCGTGTATTTGGCGCGAACCATGTACTCGCCGAGTACCTTTTTAATATTCGGAGCATGCTTATCGATGAGGTCGGTCAGATCGAGAACGGCACCCGCGTCGACCAGTTTGCCGATATCGCCTTTCGCCGCGATAATGTCCGGGTATTCTCCGCTTGTCGCAATTAGCGCTACTTTCTGAGCAGGGTCTCCAACAGCGAATTCGGCATCCAACGTTACGCCCGTTCTTCTCGTAATTTCCTTGCTTACGTCATCTTGCATATTGTTCCAGTTCGGATTCGGGTCTTCGCCGAAGTAGGTAAACGTAACCGGGCTTAAATCTTCCTCTGCGGGTTGTTCGCTCGCTTCAGCCGAGTTCGCGTTTGTTTCCGTCTTCGTGCCCGTATCGGACTGGACCTCGTTCGTAGCTTTGTTATTGCCGCTACATCCGGTAATGAGGCCGACGAGCAACGTAATCGTTAGAAAAATAGTAGCCTTGGATTTTAGTCTGAACATCCGTTAAACCCTCCCATATTTTTGTGTTCTATTGTATAAACAGGGCTTGCCTGCGAATACCGAGACGAATACGCCTTAGCTCTTAACTGCGCCTAACGTCATTCCTTTAACGAAATACTTCTGAAGGAAAGGATAGACGACGAGGATGGGAACCGTGACGACGATGGTAATGGCCATCTTGATGGACTCCGGAGATACCTGGGCTATCATCTCGGTCAAGTTCTTGCCTCGGAAGCTATCGACGTTGGTTGTCGTGCTTTGAATGACTTTCATCAACTCGTATTGCAGCGTAGTCAGATGATCTTTGGAGCCGTTATACAAATAAGTGTCGATCCAAGAGTTCCACTGCCCAACCGCAATGAAGAGGGCTATCGTAGCAAGCGCCGGCTTGGTGAGAGGCAGGATCACTCGCCAATAAATCGTGAAATCGTTCGCGCCGTCCAGCTTGGCCGATTCCTGCAATGCGTAAGGAATTCCGTCGATGAATGAACGAATGACGAACACATTAAACGCGCTAACAAGTCCCGGAAGCACATATACGGCGAACGTCCCCATCATGTGGAGATCTTTAATCAAAATGTAGAACGGGATTAATCCCCCGGAAACGTACATCGTAAGAGCGAGAAACGTGGACACGAATTTCCGCCCCTGAAAATCTACCCTGCTTAAAGTAAAAGCGAGCATCGAAGCGCTTATCAATCCGAGAAGAGTTCCGATTACCGTGCGCAGAATGGATATTTTCAAGCCGGTCATCAAGCCCGAAAAAGCAAATATCGTCTCGTAATTCTTTAATGTAAATTGCCGAGGATAGATCGTAATCCCTCCGCGAACGCTATCGATTGAATCGTTAAGCGAGATGGCGAGTACGTTCAGAAACGGATATAAGGTAATGACGGTAACGAAGAGAATGAAGACGTACACGAAAATATCGAAAAGGCGATCCGTCCATGGCGTGCCTCTGGCTAATTTGATCGTTCCCATCGGGCCCCCTCCCTACAAGATGCTTTCTTTTGTTATTTTTTTGAACAATCCGTTCGCGGTAAAGAGGAGTATTACGGCCACGACCGAGTTAAACATATTGATTGCCGTACCGAACGAGTACCTGCCCATTCCCAAGCCGTAATTCAACGAATATAAGTCTAGCGTTTGCGAATAGTCGCGCACTAAATTGTTGCCTAGCAAAAACTGTCTTTCGAATCCGATACTTATCAAGTGGCCGATCGAAATAATAACAAGAATGATAATCGTGGACCGGATACCGGGAAGCGTGATGTTCCAAACCTGCTGCAGCCGACTTGCTCCGTCTACCTTCGCCGCCTCGTACAACTCCGGGCCGATTCCGGCGATCGCCGCGAGATAGATAATGGCGTTCCACCCCGTTTCCTTCCAAATATCGGAAGCGGTCACGATCCCCCAGAACAATTTGCCTTCTCCCATAAACTGAATAGGCTCCTTGATCAAATGAAGACCCATTAAAACATCGTTAACGATGCCGTTGTCCGTCGAAAGCATTTTCGTCACGATTCCCGCCGCGACAACCCAGGAAACAAAGTGAGGAAGATAAGAAATCGTCTGGGCAATTCTCTTAAACACTTGATGTCTGACCTCGTTTAACAAAATGGCAAAAATGATAGGGATAGTGAACCCGGCTATTAATCCCATGACGCTCATCGCGAGCGTATTGCGCAGCACCTGATAAAATTGCTCGTCCTGAAACAGTTCTTTGAAATAAGTCAGCCCTACCCACTTCTGGTCGAAAAACGAAATGCCCGGCTTAAATTTCTGAAAGGCCATCGTCCAGCCCCATAGCGGCAAATAACTGAATACGAATACCCAAGCAACGAATGGCAACGACATCAGGTACAAGTATTTCTGCTGCGCAAACACGTTCCAGAAAGATTTCTTCTTCCGAACCGGAACATAATCCGATGAAGTTGTTACCGCTTTCAACTGGATCCCTCCTTGCTTTATGTATTTATGATATCGGAAATAAAGCGCATACAAAACCCGTATAATTGAACATGAATTCATATGGAAATTGCACAATCGCGAAGCGAAACCCATTACTTTTTACGAAAGGAAGAGGGAGACACGCCCTCGTATTTTCTGAATTTGCTGTAAAAATAGTCCACGTTCGCAAAGCCGACCTTCTCTGCCACCTGAGCCACTTTAACCCCTTGATTCAGGAGCTCTTTCGCTTTCCTAATTCTCACTTTGTCGACAAAAGTATTGAAATATTCCCCTGTCGTCTTCTTGAACACCTTGCCCAAGTAGGCGCTATTATAATTAAAGACATCCGCTAACGTGTCCAGTTTTAGGTTCTCATGGGAGTTGCGTTCGATTAGATCAATCATTTTCTTCATATGAATTTCCATGCTCGCATTTCCTTCGCTAGGCATAAAACCGTTAAGAAGTTGAATCACATACCGTTTAAGGGAGTCGTACGGCGATTGTTTATAGATCTCGAGAATCCCCTCGGACAAAGGCTGTTTTCTTACCTCTATCTCGGGGCCGCTCTCCAGTAACCTCCCTCTTACGAGCGTGATCAATTTCGTGAATTGCAGCTTGATAGATTCCTCCGAGTACCCCTTCTCGATTAGGGTTTGACCCCAGTCCGAAACCAACTTCTCCACAACCTCTTCTTGACCGATCTTAATCGCAAAATAAAGCTTGTCGACAATCGATGCAGCGTTGAGAGGCTCCTCATTTTCGTGCTGAACCGGGATTCCGACGGGAGCGAAATCATCCGTAATCAACTGATCGGCAGCATAGAAAAACCGTAAATCCAGCAATTTTGCGGCCTTCTCATAAGAGAGAGCGATTTCGTGAAGCTGCTTGAAGCTGCCCCCCGAAGCTGCGGCAAACGTCATATCATGAGCCTGAGCTAATGCCGAAAGCTCTTCGTAGATCTTCTTTTTCGTCAAAGGGTGATGTAAATTTTCCTTAAGCATCAAGCAGAAGTAGGGCTCCATCCAGAACGAAATTCCCCTCTCCGCATCGTCGAATCGTTGTGAACAAGCCTGTTTGAACATCGTTCGCCCTGCGGAATCGATTTCTCGACGGTTTCTTCCCTGCAGTGTAATAAGCACGATTTCATAACCGTCCCAGACTAACTCCGCAGTCTCCGCATCTGCTTGATAATGACCGGCTTCGACCTGATCTCCTGACGCCAGCAGGGATTTTACCAGCAGCTCCTTTTTCGATCCTTCGTGCATATCCGCCCTCAGTTTATCCGACCTCTCCGCGTCCAGCACCGTTTTCAGCTGAATCAGATGTTCGGTGAGTTCCTCTTCGTCCACAGGTTTTAATAGATAGCCGGCGATATGCAAATTAATCGCTTTCTTGGCGTAAGCGAAATCGGCATACCCGCTCAAGATCAATACGTGAAATGGAATATCGCTGTAGTTGCGTAAAGCTTGAATAAGCTCTAATCCGCTCATTCCAGGCATACGAATGTCCATAATCAATAGGTTTGGGGCATACTGCTTAAATTTCTGCAATGCTTCTCTGCTATTCGAAGCCACGTCCGCCACTTGAAAGCCGTATTTTTCCCATTCGATTAAATTCCGCAGGCCTTCGCGAATCGTAGGTTCGTCGTCCGTAATTAATACGCTATACATGTAAACCGCCCCCTAAAGGTATCTTAAATCGAATGCTCGTCCCCGACTGCCAGCCGCTCCATATCGTTAACCCGTATTCCGAACCGTAAGACAATTGGAGCCTCATATGGACGTTTCTTAATCCGATCCGATGGAGCTCATCGTCTTCCTTGTCGTCAATGGATTTCAAGAGCGACTCCAACCTTTCCCGAGACATGCCTACACCGTTGTCATAAACTTCGACTTCAACGAATTTCTCGGACAATACGGCTTTAACGCGAACGAATCCTCCTTCTTCCCTTTCCTCTAGGCCATGAATGACGGCGTTTTCCACCAATGGCTGGATAATCAGCGGCAGTATAGGTACCGCTTCGGCAAGAGGATCAATCCGCAATTCATAAGCCAAACGATCTTCATAACGGAATTTTTGAATGTCCAAATAGCACCGAACCATATCGATTTCATTTCTCAGAGGTACGGTCCGATTTCCGGCTTCAAGATTTTTCCTCATCATCTTGCCGAGCAGCCGAACCACATTCGAAATATCGGACTGTCCCTTTAAGTGAGCTTTCATTCGGATCGATTCCAGCGCGTTGAATAGAAAATGCGGATTGATTTGACTCGCCATCATTTTGAATTTAATTTCGTTTTGCTTCGATTGAAGTTGCTCCTTCTGATGATTGGAAATCTTCACCTCGCTAAGCAACTCGTTGATACTGAACACCATAGCGTTAAATTGCCTGGATAGCTGACCGATTTCATCCTTTCCGTCGATATCCATGGCGATATCCAAATTCCCGGTAGCGGCTTTCGTAATGTATTTGCTTAATCTAAGCATTCGCTTGGACAATAGCGTCGAGAAACCGTAAATCATAATAAGAGCGACAAGCAAGCTGATCGATATCACGATAACGGCCATCCGGCTAATATAATTGGCGTCTTTAACGATGCTGCTGATGGAGACGACGGAAATAATGCGTATACCGTTCAAGCTTGAATCCGGATTGAGCGGTTCGATCTGAACCCGCGATGCTTCCCCGTCGATGACGGCTTGAAAGCTTCCGTTCTGCTTATCCATCACGCTGGGGTCGTAATGGATCTCTTTGAGCGTCTTCCCGATTCGCCCTGGCCGGTTGGCCGATACGATAAGGTTATTCTGATCCACGATCATCGTCTCGTAAGATTCTTGATTCAGAATAGAATCGAGCATTCTGGAGTTAACGTTAATAACGAGCGTTCCGTAGTCGTTTTTAGACAAAAAATCGATTTTGCGAATCAAGCTTAAATACTTTTGATGGTCCCGTTCGTCCTCGATGTAATTCCAGCTAATCAGTCCGCTGCTCTTGATCGCGGTTTGATACCAATCGGTTTCGATCACGGATTTGGAAGGTTGAATAAATTCCCAATTGTCCAGCAAAGTTTTATTGCTGATATAGAGACGGATGTTAGAGATTTCTTTGTAGAGGCGAATTTGATCCTTAATATCGGGATAGTTCTGATAAGCTTTAACGACATCGTATACGGTTTCGTATTCGCTCGTTGCCACATTCATCAATCGATTATCGGAGGATAAACGGTATGAGATGTCATACGCGACATTAATGACCTCCGTCGTTCTTTTCTTAACCCGTTCCAAGTTGATCGACGTTTGCTCCAGAGCGTTGTTAAGCGCTCTGTGATGAAGTTCTGTCGTAAGAAATACTCCGACTATCGTAATAGGAACGAATACTACCACTACGAACGATAGAATAAGCTTATTGCGAAGCTTCCAGTTATTGAAAATACCGATTAAGTAATGCATGGTGGCAGCGCTCCGTTTTCATCAGATAGCATTACATTTAATAATAATTTAGATCGTTATTCCCACTAAAGTGTAAGCGCTTCCTAAAATGAATTTTATTTATTGCTAAACCTATCACACAACATATACTCAGAAGTATAAATCAGCATGCTGCCTAAAAAACACTTTAAAATTTGACATGATTTCATATGAAAATTTCATATTTGGTTCCAGGGGAAACCGGTAATTGAATCGATTCATTTCCGTTCGTAAATCGCCTATAATTATTAAGGAATAATTTATTAGGGAGGTTTATTTTGTGGCTAACAAGGAAATGATCCATTCGGTTATTTTTAACCTTAAACATGCTAAAGGATCGGAAGAAGAAACCCGCTTCATCGAAGACGGGCGTTCGATTCTATCTTCAATCCCCGTTGTGAGAGATTTCAAGGTATATCGGCAGACAAGCCCGAAGAACGAATTCGCGTTCGGATTTTCGATGGCATTCGACAACGCGGCGGATTTCGAAGCCTATAACGCCCACCCTCTGCACGAGAAATTCGTCAAGGAACGATGGGAATCCGAAGTCGAGAACTTCTTGGAAATCGATTATCAAGAATAAAGCCTGCAACGCAAAGAGCTGTTCCGCTTAGATCTTCGGGATCTAAAACGGGACAGCCCTTTGCGTTTTATGTACATGGCATCATTTATCGCGATCTCATCCGTTACAGCATTGAATTCGTCGCGGCGATAACGAATTGTTCGAAAAAAGCATCGTCTTCTTCCAATCGTTCGTCTACCGCCTGAATTTCGTCTTCGCTTCCCGGTTGGTTGCTGAAATTCAGCGCGTAGCTCCAATTGTTTCTGCCGTTGTTGCTCTGAATCGTTACTTCGTACGGCTGCTTATGTTGCTCGACTTCGAACTGAACATGGCCGACGTAACCTGAATCTTCGCTTTGGCTCATCTTAGCGTTAAGGATGTTCACCTTCATTTCCTTTCACCCCCTAAACATGATACATTATGTATCCCAATTTTACAATACTCTAATCAATCTTGACATCTTTGGAGGAAGAAAACGACTAAATTACTGAGATAATGTATCATAATAAGCAGAAAACGTTTCCTAACCCCTTGACACGATACATTATGTATCATAAATTACTATTAGATACTCTATCTGGTGTCAAGGAGAAATTACGTATGAATATGGGAGAACGGCTGCGAGAATTGCGGCTTCGCCGCAAGATTTCGCAGGAAGAAGTAGCCCGGCATATCGGCATAACCCGTTCGGCATACAGTCATTATGAGATCAACAATAGACAACCGGTTTATGAGACGCTTATTAAACTGGCTGCCTACTTCGATGTGTCATTAGACTACATTATAGGAGGCAATCAACACAAATCAAAGTCCGAAATCGGCGGTATGCCGGATGCCAAAGAAATTCTGTCTTTATTTCAGCACATGAATCACGAGCAAAGGAAAAAATCGATTAATCTCATTACCGATTTCATGAGCCAAGAACGCAGAGTCAATGACAGCGGATAGCCTGATCCTTACTTAGCCGTCATCGGCAACAAGATTCGAAACGCGCTTCCGCCCTCTTGCGGGTTAAACGCGCTAATGGTTCCGCCATGCAATTCCACGATTTCCTTGGCGATCGATAAGCCTAACCCGCTTCCTCCCGAGGACGAATGACGCGACTTATCCTTTTTGTAGAACCGATCGAAAATGTGGGGCAGGTCGCCAGGCTCGATCCCCGCTCCACTGTCTTCGACTAGCACCTCAACCTGTGAATGAACCGAATCCGTACTCATCGTAATCCGGATGGTCCCGCCGTTAGGCGTGTACCTCACGGCGTTATAGAGCAGGTTCGCGAATACCCGATCCATTCGGAGAACGTCGATCGTGACTGATTCGCTTAGCGTTTCCTCTGGAGCCAGCGCGCACGAGAAATCGATACCTTTGGATTGCATCTCCATCTCGTACTGCTCGGTCAAACGTTCCTTCCAATCGGCTAGCGGGATGTTCTCCAGCGTGAGTTCGACTTTCTTCGCCTCCAGAACGGAAATGTCGAACAAATCCTGAATGAGCGAATTAAGCCCCTCTACTTTCGATAACATTAGCTTTATCGTATTGTCCCGTTGCGCCGGTTCGGAGATAACGTTGTCCTTCAATGCCTCCATGTAGCCTTGCAACAACGTGATCGGCGTCCGCAGATCGTGGGATATGTTACTTACGAGTTGCGTCCGCGATTGCTCCATCCGTTCCAACTCGACTTTCGCTTCTTCCAAAGTCTGGTACGAACGTTGCAATTCTTCCGTCCGTTCTTCGATCTTCTGCTCCAAAGAGTTGTTCCACTCGGTCAATTCGCTCGACATTTGCTCCGCCCGCTCGTACGTTAACGAGAATCTCAACGAAATGATAAAGGAATTCATAACGATGAGAAACAACAATCCGAATGGCAGTAGATCAATGGATATCCACCAGCCGTTATAGATAAGCATGTCGTTCACGATCGTGAGGACTAAACCCGCCACGCCGATTAAAGAAAGCCATGCCCCTTCCCTCTTGCGGTGGGCCGACAGCACTAAGCCTACAAGCGCCTTCGCGCTGAATATTAATATATAGACCTGAAACACCGGCAACCACGAAGTAAACGTAATCGGTTTCAGCAAGAGCACGCTTATGATCAATAGGGCAGCGATCCAACTGCTTAGCTTATACCATATCCGCTTAATCTCGCAGGAATACATCGATTGAAAAAAAGCAAAGCCAGCCCACCCTGCCGTCACGATTGAAATATACTCCAATCGGGTGGCAAACTCCCAGGTCATGACGTCGATCCATTGCAAAACGTACCCTTCGCCCATCAGCCCCATTCTTATTCCGACGAATAGGCATAAGATCGAGAACATGAAGTTCGCGACTTCTTTCCGTCGGACAATATAGAGCCCCATGTGGTAAAAACCGATCATGATCAAGCAGCCCAAGACGATTAATTCCTGAGCGGCATGCTTAGTCTGAAGCTTCTGAATATGATCTACATTGCCGATTACGATCTCTGTTCGGATACCGCCGTCCCTATGATCGAAATTGGCTACGATAAGCTCCAAATCCGTACGGTTATCGTTCGCGTTGAAGTATACGGTCGCAGGCAGCTGATAAGGAACGGTATCCCCGCCGTTCAGGCCGGCTATTCCGCGAGTCAATTCGATTTTGCCGTCGATCAGCAATTGATAAGCCGTAGAGATATTCGGCAATCGTATCGCCAGCATCTCTTTCTGCTTCTTATGCAGTATCGTTAAGCCGTATTTACCGCAACCTTGCCTTTTCAGCTCGGTTTCGTTGCTTGGATTCGTATTCCCCCAGATTCCCGGCACCTCGAGCGTAGACCCCTCGAAGCTCGTCTCCCCATCAAGCTTGGTTGGAGCTATCAACCACTCGAAGCTCCACTCTCCGTTTAGCGGAACGATGCCGTCCTTTTTCCATGACCACGAACTGAGATCGATGATCCCGTTCTCCGCTTTAGGTATCGGCTTGTCCGCTTGCGCTGAAGCCGTACAGCCGCTTGAGACAGCCCACAGAACCAATATGGCCAGCACCCGCCATGACGCCGATAACGCGTTTCGGGACACCTTGCACCCCACTCCTCAGCTCATCTTGACCCAACCGCTGCAATAAGTATTCGAACGTCATTGTAACGGTGCATTGATTACTCGTCAACGCTTTCGTTATAATAAGTCATCAAGACTCTTCAATGTGGGGGGAAAATAATGAAGAGTTCGGAAACTACGATTCTCGTCGTTGACGACGAACGGGAAATTACCGAATTGATAACCCTGTATCTCGAACGGGAAGGCTACGCCGTATATACATCCGATAATGGGTTAGACGCCCTTAGAATCGCAACCTCGCTCGTTCCGGATCTTATCGTATTGGACGTATCTCTAGGCAAGATGGACGGGATCGAGGTTTGCCGCGAGCTGCGCCAGGGAGCTTGCGCCGACGTGCCGATCCTGTTTCTAAGCTGTAAATCCGAGGATAGGGACATCATCCGCGGCTTATCGGAAGGCGGGGACGATTATATTACGAAGCCTTTCAGCCCTAGCCAGTTGGTTGCGAGAATTCAGGCGCATATTCGCAGGCGCAGAACACGGGAAAGAACTCCCGAAGACCAGGTCGCTCAGTTGTGCTTTTCCGGACTGGAGATCGATTTTAACAGTTTGGAGGTTCGATTGGAAGGCGAATTGATCGCGCTATCGGCCAAAGAATTCGAGCTTCTAAGCGTGTTAGCCCGGCAACCGAATCGAGTATTCCCACTGGAAGAGCTCTATCGTCGCGTCTGGCAGTCGGATAGCATGGGCGATACGAGAACGCTTATGGTTCATATCAGCAATTTAAGAAAAAAGATGGAGCTAGACCCTGCTCGACCGCGCTGGGTACAGACGGTACGCGGCTTCGGATATCGGTTCTGCCCGACGAACGCTTGCGACGAGCAAAGCGAAATACCTAATTGACGACAAAAGGACGAATCGAAGATTATGCAAATGGCACAGGATTGGCTAGACTACGAATTAATCGATACGGGTAACGGAGAAAAACTCGAACGCTGGGGCGATATCATTTTGCGGCGCCCCGATCCGCAGATTATTTGGCCGCTCAAGTCGGAACACGCGGATTGGAAACAAGCCGACGGCCATTATCACAGAAGCAGCAGCGGCGGCGGGCAATGGACGTACAAACGCTCCCTTCCGGAAAGATGGAACATCTCTTACGGACCGTTAAAATTCCATATTAAACCGACAAGCTTCAAACATACCGGCTTATTCCCCGAGCAAGCGGTTAACTGGAGTTGGATGATGAATAAAATCCGCGAAGCTAACCGGCCTATTCGCGTTCTTAATCTATTTGCTTACACCGGGGGAGCGACGGTAGCGGCCGCTTCGGCAGGAGCGGACGTATGCCACGTCGATGCGGCCAAAGGAATGGTGCAATGGGCGAAGGAGAACGCGGAGCTTTCCGGACTCGGTTCCGCGCCGGTACGTTATATTACGGACGATGTCTTCAAATTCGTGCAGCGCGAGGAGCGCCGGGGCCGTCAGTACGAAGCGATCATTATGGATCCTCCTTCATACGGACGCGGACCTAACGGAGAGACTTGGAAACTGGAAGAGAATCTATTTCCTTTCTTGGAATCCTGCATGGGAATTTTATCGGATAAGCCGTTGTTCGTGCTCGTTAACTCCTATACGACTGGACTATCGCCGACCGTTCTTAACAACCTGCTTAATCTGTCTATTCGTCGGAAATTCGGCGGCAAGCTAGATTGCGGAGAAATCGGCTTGCCTATTACCCGAAGCGGAATGACGCTGCCTTGCGGGATCTATGGGCGCTGGGAGAGCGAAGATTAAAGTGCCGATGAATAACTGTACGAGCGTGGATATGAAAGCTGAAAGATCGCTGGGGAGCTTCGGCCATAGCGTTAGCAATGTTAAGAGTTTATTGGCGATAAAAAAAGATGGAGTTCTGCGAGGAATGCGTCAAGCCGTGTTTGTCAGCTTCTGGTTGTTAGCGATCGTGCTAACGGCCTGTTCGAACGGCTCGCCACCTTCCTCTGCTCCTTCGCAGAAGCCGGCACTTCCGACGCCGACTCACTCTCAAGCTCCTTCCTCGCCCGCTGTGACGGCTTCGGAGGAGCCTGTCTCATCTCCGTCCTTACCCGCAGAGCCGGAGATCAGAGAAGCAACTTTGCTCGCGGTCGGAGACATCATGGTGCATATGCCGCAACTTCCGGCTTATTACAACGCCGCCAAACAGACGTATGATCTTAAGCCTTGGTTCTCGCAGGTGAAACCGCTCTTCCAACAAGGCGATTGGGTTATAGGCAATCTGGAAATGCCGATCGCCGGCAAGGATTTGAAAATTACCGGATATCCGCGGTTTAATTCGCCGATCGAACTCGCGGATGCGATTGCCGACGCCGGTATTCAAATGGTTTCTACCGCCAACAATCATTCGATGGACCGCGCGTTTCCCGGCGTGAAACGAACGCTTGCCAACGTGAAGAAAGCCGGCTTGGTCCCGATCGGAACGGCTGTTAGCAAGGCCGACCAACAGCGGCTGATCATCGAGGAAAGAAACGGCATCCGAATGGGTTTTCTCGCTTACACCTACGGCACGAACGGTATTCCCGTTCCTGAAGATAAATCGTTTGCCGTTAATCTGATCGATCCGGTCGTCATGAAGAAAGACATTGCGCGTCTTCGCGAAGCCCATGTTGACGTCGTTACGGTCTCTCTGCACTTCGGACTCGAATATCAACGCTTGCCGAACGAGCAGCAGACGAAATTAGTCCGCGAGTTGGTGAAGGCCGGGGCCGATATCATTCTCGGCTCCCACCCTCATGTCGTTCAGCCCTACGAAGAAATCGACATCCCTGCCTCGGAAGCAGATGACGGCATCTCGCGTCGCGGGATCGTCATCTACTCTCTCGGCAACTTCATCTCCAACCAGACCGGCAGCTGGAAAGACGTCGGTTTGATATTCGGAGTAAATCTAGTCAAAACAACTCAGCCGGATGGAACGTCATCGATTCATTGGAATAAGATCACGACCGAACCGACCTGGGTGCATATCGCGTGGAAAAATCAAAAACGGTATTATACGATCGTTCCTATGAACAACGCTCTGGCGAAAAAGAATATTCCCGGGCTCGCCGAGAAAGATTACGCCAAAATAAAGACGCTCTTGAGCGGCATCAACAAGCATCTCAAAGCTCTTCAACCTTCGCAGTCATGACCGGTTCGCTTAGGAGCCCCGTGCGTTCATTCGCTCGGGGCTTTGCTGTGATCCTTCAGAAATGCCCTCGATCCGCCCCGACCGCAATTTAGACTACCTGATGACAAGGAAGAAAAAAAACAAATAACCTGCAAGACCGCAACACGGTCCGACAGGTTATTCGAGCGAGCTCTGTGATTAACTCCTAAATAAAATCGCATTATCAGCCATCAAGATGAGATTGCCGAAGATTCGGAGTGAATTTGCTCGGTCTCTTTGGCCGAATCGGTTGCAACTTCATCCGCATTCGCGCCTGTAGCCGACGCGTTCTTCCGTTCGGTTGCCGCGAGAGACTCTCTTGTTCCGGCTACTTTGCTCATCAAATACACCAGTAGCTGACGGTTATGACTCGATACCAGTTCCAGCGAGCGGTTGACGATCGCGCTGCGAACGGCGACTCCCCTCTCCACTTCGGAGCGTCCCAGCTCCGTCATGGTTACCCATACGATCCGACGATCGCTGTCGTCCCTGTTTCTCTCGACGAGCCCTGCGCGCTCCATACGATCAAGGAGAGTCGTAATCGCGGCAGGCGTCGTTTCCAAATGCGGGAGCAAATCCGATGGCTTCATAGGCTCATGCGCTTGCAACAACTCGAGTACTTCCAGTTGGCCTGCAGTCAATTGCGGAGCAAGTTCCGCTTCCATCTGCGCGTTCCAATCCTTCGTGAGCTTCGTCCAGCTTTTCACAAAATCCGCCGTATTATCCATAGGTATGCCCCTTTCATCCCGAACATTGCCTTCTCCTTTATTATACTCAGGCCCTGTGTCGAAAGATAGATTAATGCAATTAAATATTTACGACATAAATCCGCATAAAAGCGAACGTCGCGACAATTCATGACATATACTGGTTTCGAAATATGGGTGAACGCGGAGAAACCTGCCTGACCACATGAACCGACTTATGCAGATACGGAGAAACCTAACTGGCCTTATCAACCGAATTAAGCCAATGCGGAGGAATCTTCCTGGCCGCTCCGACCGATTTTTCGCCTTAACGATGGCAAATCGGAGGAACTGTAGCTTAAGTCGTAAATAATATTGATCAAGTAAATCCAAGTCGTTACCTTCAAAAAAATCATAAAATTAATAAAATCTTATTCGAGTAAGCTTTGAACGTATAAGGAGGCGAGTCCGATGACCTCTTCGGAACAAAAAATCAAGATGATCGGCCAAATGGCTCAAGACGCGGGATTAATAGAAGACCCACAATGGCTGGAACGGCTGAATGAGCCGGTGACTATGTGGGTCGTATTGGATCTCTTGTTGCGATGGATCGATCGTACCGAGCCGAATAACGGCCCCTACGATTGACGGATCAACATCGCCGTTGCCGTAACATCAAGTGGAGAGCGGTTTAACGAATGCTTCCGTCAGTACGTCTCCGCGATCGACGGCCGTCATCAGCTTGCCTTGCCCTTTGCGATCGTCAAGCGGCGCGCTCTCGGAGACGAATTCGGATACCGAACCGTTTGCCGTTAACGCAAGCAAGCTGACGGCTTCCTTAACGTGGAAAGCGGCGACGAGTATCGTGCCGTTCGGACGAACCCGTTTGCCTTCCTTGAACTCGAAGGTTTGAATGCCTTTGCCGCCTCTGCCCTGTTGCGGGTAATCCAGGACAAGCGAACGTTTCGCGTAACCGTAATCGGATAAGACGAGAACTTCCCCTTCGTCTCCGATCACGGGAATCGCGTCGGCTAATTTATCGCCTTCTTTAAGCGTAATCCCTCTAACGCCCCCGGCGACCCTGCCTTGCAAGCTGACTTCCGCTTGGTTGAAGCGGATGCTCATCCCTTGCTCCGTAACGAGCAATAGATCGTCAGGCTGATCGGACCGGAATACTTTAATGATCTCGTCCCCGTCGGATACTTTGCAAGCCGCGATAGCCATGCTTCGCGTCGTTGCGTAATCGACGAGCGGCGTCCTTTTCACTTGACCGCGTCTCGTGACGAATACGAGCATCGGCCCTTCTCCGTTGACCGATTCGCCTTCCGCTGCCGCAGAAACGAAATCGGCCGATTTGGCCGTTACGATGCCGACAATTCGGTCATCCTTGGCAAGTGGAAGCAAATTCACGATTGCCGTCCCCGTGTCTTTCCACTTAAATTCGGGAATTTGGTGGACCGGCAGCAAATAGTAGTAACCTTTTTGCGTAAACAACAAGAGCGGATCAAGCGTGTTCATCCCCATGCTCCAACGGATGACATCGCCTTCTTTAACCCCGGCGCTGCCGATTTCGCCGCCCGAGCGGGTGAAGGACAGCAGGCTCGTCCGTTTGATATAACCTTCGCGGCTAAGAGTGATTAACACCTCTTCCGCCGGGACCGTCACCTCGAGGTTGACTTTGATTTCTTCGACCTCGCCCTGAATGACGGAACGACGATCAATGCCGTATTTATCGCGGATTTCCGTCAGTTCGTCTTTGATGACATTCATCAGCTTGCGAGGGCTTTCCAGAATCGCGCGTAACTGGGCGATTTTCTTCATCGTTTCCGCGTGTTCCTTCTCCAACTGGTTAATCTCCAGGTTGGTCAGGCGATATAATTGCAACGTAAGGATCGCATCCGCCTGACGTTCGGAGAAACCGAACTTGGCGATCAAATTGTTCTGCGCGTCCATCCGGTTTTTGGAAGCTTTGATCGTCTCGATGATCTGATCCAATAGATTGAGCGCTTTAACGAGCCCTTCCAAGACGTGTGCGCGGTCTTCGGCTTTTTCCAAGTCGTATTGGGTACGGTGGGTTACGACTTCCTTCTGGTGGGCCACGTAAGCTTCAAGAATCTGTTTGATCCCTAACTGACGCGGAGCTTTGTTAACGATAGCCACCATATTGAAGTTATAAGCCGTCTGAAGGTCGGTTTTCTTAAGCAAATACGCCAAAATGCCTTCGGCATCTACGTCCTTCTTCAACTCTACGACAATGCGCAGGCCGTTCCTGCCGCTCTCGTCCCGTACTTCGGCAATGCCCTCCACCTTCTTCTCCATCCGAAGGTTATCGATGGAGTTAACCAGCTTGGACTTGACGATCTGATAAGGAATTTCGGTGATGACGATCTGTTGCTTGCCGCCCCGCATATCCTCGATAACGGTCTTGGACCGAATATAGATTTTACCTTTTCCCGTTTCGTAAGCTTCGCGAATTCCGTCTCCGCCCATAATCAGACCGCCGGTCGGAAAATCCGGCCCCTTGACGATTTCCATTAACTCTTGAACGGTCATGTCCGGTTTATTCATCAGCGAAACGCAAGCATCGATAATCTCGCGCAAATTATGCGTCGGGATTTCGGTAGCGAATCCGGCTGAGATTCCCGATACTCCGTTGACGAGCAAATTCGGATACCGGGAAGGAAGCACGACGGGCTCCTTGGCGGTATTATCGAAGTTATCCTTAAATAAAACCGTTCTCTTCTCGATATCGCGCAGCAGTTCCATTGAGATGTGGGACAAGCGCGCTTCCGTATAACGCATTGCCGCCGGCGGATCATCGTCCATCGAGCCCCAGTTGCCATGGCCGTCTACGAGCATATGCGCCATTTTCCATGGCTGCGCCATCCGGACCATACCTTCGTAGATCGAAGAATCGCCGTGCGGATGATAGTTGCCCATCACGTCTCCGACCGTCTTGGCCGACTTCCGATACGGCTTGTCCGGCGTATTGCCGGAATCGTACATCGCGTACAGAATACGACGCTGAACGGGTTTCAAACCGTCGCGAACGTCGGGAATCGCGCGATCTTGAATAATATATTTAGAATAACGTCCGAAGCGGTCGCCTACGACCTCCTCCAGAAATGCCGGTAAAAATTGCTCAAGTAGGCTCACTTATATATCTCCTTCAGATTTTACGAATTTGAACGATAGGATCGGACACCTGGCATGGAGCCTTTTCCTCCTGATACTATTCTTCATACTCCGTGAAATCAACGTTCTCGATAATCCAACGTTTCCGAGGATCGACCTTGTCGCCCATGAGAGTAGAGACGCGGCGCTCCGCTTTGGCTGCATCTTCGATCTGCACCTGAAGGAACGTGCGGGTCTCGTAGTTCATCGTCGTCTCCCACAGCTGATCCGGATTCATCTCGCCGAGACCTTTGTACCGTTGCAACTCGGCTCCTTTGCCGATTTCCTTCATATAATTGCTAAGCTGATCGTCTGTCCAAGCGTATCGCACCGTCTCTAGCTTTCCCGATTTCCTCGTCAGCTTATAAAGAGGCGGTTGAGCGATGAATACTTTGCCCGCGTCGATTAACGGCTTCATATAGCGATAGAAGAACGTCAGCAGCAACACTTGAATGTGCGCGCCGTCCGTATCTGCATCCGTCATGATAATGACTTTCGAGTAGTTGCATTCCTCTACTTCGAAGTCCGATCCGATACCGGCGCCGATTGCCGCGATAATCGCTTTGTACTCGTCGTTCTTCAGAATATCAACCAGTTTGGACTTCTCGGGATTCATCGGTTTGCCCTTAAGAGGCAAGATCGCCTGGTACTTGGAATCCCGTCCTTGTTTGGCCGAACCGCCCGCGGAATCTCCCTCCACGATAAACAACTCGTTGCGGGTGCTATCCTTGGACTGTGCCGGGGACAGCTTGCCGCCGAGACTTGCGCTCTCGCTCCGCTTCTTGCCGCTACGAATTTCCTCGCGTGCTTTGCGCGCGGCTTCGCGCGCCTTGGAGGCTTGGACCGATTTGCGGATCAATAATTGCCCGACTTGAGGATTTTCCTCCAGGAATACGGTCATCTTGTCCGCGACGATCGCATCGACCGCGCTCCGCGCGGAAGCGCTGCCGAGCTGGTCCTTCGTCTGTCCGACGAATTCCACTTCCGACATCTTAATATTGATAACGGCCATTAAGCCTTCGCGAAGATCGTTTCCTTCGAGATTTTTGTCCTTTTCCTTGAGCTGCGCCGTCTTGCGGGCATACTCGTTCATGACGCGGGTATACGCAGTTTTAAAACCGGTTTCGTGCGTACCGCCGCCGCGGGTCGGAATGGAGTTAACGAACGAAGCCAACGTCTCCGTATAACCGTCGTTATATTGGAGCGCGACTTCAACTTCGATTTCATCCTTCTCCGCCGTAAAATGGATAACGTCGTGAAGTACCGATTTTTCTTCGTTAAGGAATTGCACGAATTGACGCGCTCCGCCTTCGTAGTGGTACGTGTCCGATTTGCCGCTGCGTTCGTCCTTGATGTTCACTTTCAAGCCCGAGTTTAAGAACGCGATTTCCTGCAGTCGTTCCGACAACGTATCGTAGTTCATGCTGACGTGACCGTGGAACACTTTCGGATCCGGTTTGAAGGTAACCTTCGTGCCGGTGCGATTCGTGTTGCCGATCACTTCCAGTCCGGTAACGGGCTCGCCGACATGCTCGATTCCTTTGTCGTCGACCCATGTCTGGAATCTCATCTTATGTATCTTGTTATCCCGGTAAATCTCCACCTCGAGCCATTCGGACAAAGCGTTCGTTACGGATGCGCCAACTCCGTGCAAGCCTCCGGATTTCTTGTATCCTCCGCCGCCGAATTTACCTCCGGCATGCAAAATCGTGTATACGACTTGCGGAGTCGGTATTCCGCTCTTGTGCATCCCCGTCGGGATTCCCCGGCCATTGTCGATAACGGTAACCGAATTATCGGAATGCACGATAACGTCGATTTTCGAACAAAATCTCGCTAAATGCTCGTCTACCGCATTATCTACGATTTCCCACAGCAGATGATGAAGCCCCGACGCCGTCGTGCTTCCGATGTACATCCCAGGTCTTTTGCGTACCGCGGTTAATCCTTCAAGAATTTGAATATCATCCGCGTTATAATCGCCGCCCGCGTTTGCGGCGTTCTCAGTGAATAGGTCGAATTGATCGGTCACGAATGGACCTCCTTGCTCGTCTCTTGCGCTTGCTTACGCAAACGCACTACCCTTCATTCTAATTCAAGATGTCTTGCTTCGTAAAGACGGTGAATGAAACAATAAGCGCCAAGACGCCCCAAACCCCTAATACCGCCAGCGAAAAACCAAGCGTCATCCCCTCGATCGGAGGCGGAGTACCCCTTAAATAAGACGATAATTCCAAATTCACGTTAAACAAATATTTGGCGCTTTTCCAAGAAGAAGCCATGTTCGCCAAGATCGTTCCCGCGATAATCGTCGCCATCATCGTCACGAAACTCGCCGCCGTGCTCCGTACGAGAACGGACACCATCAAGGCAATAATCGCTACGACCATAGCGGAAAACCAGATGAGTCCTGCCTGCATCAGCAAGTAAACGCCTTGGGTAACGGCATGAACGCCGCTCGTATCCACGTCCGCTCCTTGCACCTGAAATCCGACGAACACCGGCTCGCCCCAGCCCTTGTAGCCGAATACTAAACCGGAGATCAAATAACAGAGCAGCACGGTCGTAATCATGATCAGGGATACGTACAAGGTTAGCGAAGCAAGCTTAGCGAACAAAATACGCCACCTGCGAACGGGCCGCGTGAGCAGCATCTTGATCGTACCCGTCGATCGTTCCGAAGAAACGAGATCCGACGCGATAGCGAGAACCATCAGCGGGATAAACAGCGTGACCGCATTATCCATGAACCGGCGGGTGAACGTAACCGCGTTCGGCGATTCCGGATTAATATCGTGATCCAAGTAATATTGCAGCTGCTGCACGAGCGCTCTGCGCCATTCTTTCCATTCCTCCGGTATCCGGTCGCTGCTGAGCGCGTTCGTATTGTCCGTGATGCGGCTTTGCAGCTCCGATCGCCAATCCTCGTGAAATTTATTCGCGCTGTTCTGGGCGATCTTCATCTGGGCATAGACGAAAATCGGAATCAGAATCATTAAGATGAGCACGACGACGGCGAACCTTTTTTTCTTCCATACCTTTAACGTCTCGTTCTGAATCAATGAAAGTAGATTAGCCAATTTTCTCCCCCTCCGTCAGCTTCAAGAATAGCTCTTCCAGGGAAGGCGCCACGCGTTGCACGGAGCTGACGGCGATGCCCGCGGCTACGAAACGGTTAACCCATTCGCTGACGCGTCGCTCGTCCATAATCGTAACGATAGGTTCATGAAGCGTCGACATCAAGGCTTCGTCGATCCGATGAACGTCGTCGGACACGAGTTGTACGCTAGTCTCGGCTTCTAGCATTTGTTTGGCGATAGACGGTTGATCCACCTGCCAAACCGTGTAGGTTCCCGCTTGGGACACCAATTCCTCCACCTCTCCGACGGCGATCACTTCCCCGCGCGCGATGATCGCGACGCGATCGCACATCAGTTGAATTTCGCTCAGCAAGTGACTGGAGATGAACAAGCTCATGCCGCTTTGCGCCAAAGTACGGATAAATTCGCGCAATTCTTTAATTCCTTTGGGATCCAAGCCGTTCGTCGGCTCGTCCAGTATGAGCAGCTTAGGGCTGCCTAATAGCGCTTGCGCGATGCCTAGACGCTGTCTCATGCCTAAGGAATAGTTTTTCACTTTATCGTGAATTCTCTGATCGAGACCTACGATCTCGACGACTTCCGAAATTCTTTCGATCGTAATGCCGGCTTGCATGCGTGCGAAATGCTCGAGATTTTCCCACCCAGTCATAAAGCCGTACATTTCCGGATTTTCCACGATACAGCCGATATGCGAGAGAGCCCTCTCCGGATGAATTCCGATATCTTCTCCGCAGACGATGATTTTACCCGCCGACGGCTTGATTAAATCGACCAACATGCGGATCGTAGTCGTCTTCCCCGAACCGTTAGGCCCTAGAAATCCGAAGATTTCGCCCGCGTATACGTCGAAGGAGACGTTATGAATGATCGGTTTGCGCCCGATGTTCTTCTTTAATCCTTGAACGGACAACACCGTTTCTTTACTCGCTATGCTCATCGTCGCTTAATCACCCCGTTAGTGTTATTGCAGAGCCTGTACGATTCTTTCGGAGATTCGGGTATAGCCTAGGGCATTCGGGTGAAAATGGTCCGAGGAAAGGTACTTCATCAAGCTAAACTCGAATAGATCGTAAGTCGGCACGACCGTCGCGTTGCCGTCCGCTTTAGCGAAACGGAACGCATAATCGTTCCACAGCGCTACCGCTTCGCTTCCTTTTTGATTCATCGCCGGGAGATCATAGAAAGCGTTATATAACCCGACGTATACGATGCGCGCCGTAGGATTCAGCTCTCTGATTTTACGGAAAACGCCCTCTAGGCGCGTCTTCGTCTCCGGTATCCGCTCTAGCAGAAGTTCCGGGGACAAGTCTCCTCCCTCTGCCAGCGATCCGCCGTTCTGGGCAACTTGGAACAAGTCGTTGCCGCCGATCGTAAACAGAATGATGTCCGCCTTGCCGATCGCATTTTTATAGCCGCTGACGTCCAAAAGCTCAAGGAGTTGGTCTGCCCTTTGTCCATTGATCGCCATGTTGTTCACCAAATGAACGGGCTTGTCCAATTGTTTCGACAGTCCCTCGACGACGCGATTAACGTATCCTTCTCCCGTCGAATCTCCCGTTCCTTTCGTCAAGGAATCTCCGAGGGACGTTACGAACAGCTCTTGCTTCTCGTTCCAGTCCCCGCCGGTCGCGGTTTCGGGTTGCGATGCTTTAGGCAAAGCTAGCCCCACCTTCGGGAACCAGGTGTCTTTTAACGCCCATCCGAATCCCGTAATCATGACCAGCATGCAGATTAACGTTGTCCAGCCTAAGATTCGCCACAACCAAGAAGTCGACTTCATGCGATTTCCCCCATTCTTGCTGACTTAAGCATAACCGGAATTTTCCTGCTGATGTCAACGATAACGGTTCTTGCGACAATTTTCAAATTCTCCTCATTAACAAAATAAATAAGCCCGCGCAATAACGCACGGACTCAACAAATCGCAATCAAATAGATCCCACGCTCAAGATTACCAGTCGCTCTGTTCCCACCAACGCACGAATGCTTGGTACAGCGTATTTTCGGTAATCGTCATGGACATAAGGAATAATGCTGCATTCTTCTTTTTCCTAAGCATCAGCAGGATTATGACCCCAGCGGGAACGAAAATCATCATAATGACCATCATTCCGTAAGTTGCTTTATCGTTAGAGTCTATCCCGAACAAAGAGGCTAGAGAGCTCCACATGAAAAATGAGATTAGAAAAGCGAATGGTCCGAAAAGAACGCCAGATACAATCCATTTAAGTTTATTACGCTCGCCCTCCATGGAACACCTCCTCGATGGATCTAATAAATCCATCTTAGAGCGCGGCGCGAGTTTGAAATAGTTCCAACTTTTTATGGTACCGTAATTGCGTAACCTGCTATTGCTTCCCTCTAAACCTGTTATTGCTTCCCCCTAACAGAAGCGGTGGCCGTTATTCTGCTTATAAAGGTTCTTTTCAAAATCTAACGGAAATGGGCGCTCTTATTTGATTGTTTTTCAGTAAAAACATGCCCTTTAAGCATAAATAGAGGCTCCGTTATGTCGCCCCCGGAAGTCGGTTTCCTGTTTCTCAACGGTGGTGAGCACCGTTATTTCGTGCCGGAATCCGGTTTCCGGCTGCTTAACGGTGGTGAGCACCGTTATTTCGTCCCTGAACTCGATTTCCTGTTGCTCAACGGTGGTGAGCACCGTTATTTCGCCCCGGAAGCCGGTTTTCGGCTGCTTAACGGTGGTGAGCACCGCTATTTCGCCCCGGAAGCCGGTTTTCGGCTGCTTAACGGTGGTGAGCACACTGGCGTTGCATTAAAGTTAACACAAAAATATTTACTCTATAAATTACTATATATGTAATTAAATGATGTATTTTCGTGGAGGGAAAACAAAAAATCCCCTATTGTAGTGGTGTAGGTTGCAATCCGTACACCATTACAAAGGAGACTAGCCGTCCTTGAGTGTATCGGATTCTACAACTATTCGTCAATGTTTATCTTTGTTGCCTCTTACTGATTTTACTGCCCTATGCTTGGATTAACGCGTTCGTAAGCTTCGGTGCGCTAACTTACTTAAAGTCTTCGTTGCTGCTCAAATCTGTGGTTGGGATTCTCTACGTCGTATCCAAGAAGAGATTGAAGCCGATCCTCTCTTACAAAATGAGTTTGGTTGCGCCATTAGTGCATCACAACTCAGTCGACGTATCGATGATTTCCCAAGTTGTGTGCTCGAAGCCTTGTTCCATGCGCTTCTTTCACGCATTCATCAGACAGCGGCCCAACAAAAGAAAATACCGTCCAACAAACTCTTCATTATCGATTCCACGAATCTGCGCTTGCCGCATCAGTTGGCCGATTGGACTTATGTCACAAGGCATCGTAGTGGCGTGAAGGTACATACGCGTCTAGTTGTTTTGTCAGACGGGTACTGCTTTCCAGACCGCGTGGTACCGTCGACAGGAAATGTGAGCGACTACGAAGGCTCCGATTTACTTGTCGTCGATCCTGACGCGACATACCTCATGGATCGAGGGTACGTCAGCTACCGCCGAATGGATAGGTGGCTGGAGCAGAACTGTCGATTTGTTCTTCGGATTAATAGCCACCATTTGGTCAAACAGGTGCTCGAAGAATACCCGACAGATCCTTCTGACCCCGGCTTACTTCGTGATGCTATTGTTTACCTGGGCGGGACATTTCGCTGGATGGAGCATCCCGTGCGCATAGTGGAATTTAAGGATGAAAAAGAACGTGTATACCGTGTTGCCACTTCCCGTTTTGATCTCTCGGCTAGGGAAGTTGCGGACCTATACCGCCAACGGTGGCAAATCGAGCTATTCTTTCGCTGGATGAAGCAGCATCTGAAGTTCGCCAAACAGTATAGCTACAAGCCGCAAGCCGTCTGGAACCACATTTTGCTTGCAATGATTGCTTATAGTCTGATGTTTCTGATGCGCATGCAGACACAGAGTGGGAACTGCTACGATTAGTACGCGTGTATGCTTTTCGAAGTTGGAATGCATTTTTAGCCGCTGCAAACAAACGTCCAAGTAGGAAGACGAAAGGTCGCCAAAAAAACAAGCATCCACCGAAACAGCTAAAGCCAAATGGATGCGAAGTTGCATTAGTGAAACCTTCAAAGATGCAAAGACAACAATAAACCCAAAATTTGGATAATGCAACCTACATCAGCTTGCAGGTTCCCTTTTTTGAAACTGGTGCAGCAAGTGTGATGTAAAATATTTCATAAAAGTCCTTATTGAAGAAATTGCAATCGTAGCGTCAAGTTTCATGCAACGCCAGTGTGGTGAGCACCGCTATTTCGCCTCGGAAGCCGGTTTTCGGCTGCTTAACGGAGGTGAGCACCGTTATTTCGTCCATGAAGCCGGTTTTCAGCTGCTTATCGGTGGTGAGCACCGCTATTTCGCCCCGGAATCCGGCTTCCTGTTGCTTAACGGTGGTGAGCACCGCTATTTCGCCTCGAAAGCCGGTTTTCGGCTGCTTAACGGTGGTGAGCACCGCTATTTCGCCCCGGAAGCCGGTTTCCTGTTGCTTAACGGAGGTGAGCACCGTTATTTCGTCCATGAAGCCGGTTTTTCAGCTGCTTATCGGTGGTGAGCACCGAAATCCGGTTTCCTGTTGCTTAACGGTGGTGGCCGCCGTTAGAGCATAAGCCCCAATAACAAGCTCGTTAAAAACAACCGTCCTTCCGGACCCGATGGCCCGAATGAACGGTTGTCGCTAAGCTATGCCGAGAGAAAACGATATTGCGCGTCGACCAAATTGCGATAATGGCCGGGACGTTTCATGAGTTCCTCGTGATTGCCTTGATCGACGATCACCCCGTGATCCAGCACGACGATGCAGTCGGCATGGCGAATCGTAGACAATCTGTGCGCGACGATAAAGGAGGTGCGTCCTTGCAGCAAAGTCGCGAGCGCCTCTTGGATGCGCAATTCCGTCTCGGTATCAATGCTCGCCGTCGCTTCGTCCAGCACAAGAATGCGAGGATTAGCAAGCAGCGCGCGGGCAAAGGATAACAGCTGACGTTGGCCGACGGAAAGAGCGTTTCCTCGCTCCTCTACTTCCGTGTCGTAACCGTTCGGTAAATTCGCTATAAAATCGTGAGCCTTCACCGAGCGGGCGGCAGCCTCGACTTCCGCGTTCGTAGCGCCTGGACGGCCGTAGCGGATATTATCCCTGATCGTGCCGGAGAAAATAAACGTATCTTGAAGCACGATTCCGATCTGGGAGCGCAAGCTCTCGATAGATACGTCTCTTACATCGATTCCATCTAACAACACTCTTCCCTCTACCGTATCATAGAAGCGGCAGAGCAGATTCACGATGGTGCTTTTTCCCGATCCGGTGTGCCCGACCAAAGCGACGGACAAGCCTGCCTTCACGTCCAGGTTGATTCCGCGTAGAGCCGGACGGTCCGTTTCGTATCCGAAAGTAACGTTCTCTAGCTTAACGTTTCCTTTCAGTTCGGGAATAGTAAGCGCATGTTCCTTCTCGGGCACGGCCGGCTTCTCGTCCATGAACTCGAAAATCCGTTCCGCCGAGGACATCGAGATCAATAGCTGGGAATACATGTTCCCCAACCTCGTAATCGGCTCCCAGAAGCTTCCCACGTACGTGATAAAGGCAACGAGCACTCCGACGGTCATCGCACCCGATTGGATCAAATACGTTCCGTACAAGAGCAGGATCAGCGTTCCGATCGCCGAAGTAATTTCGATGACCGGGCCGAACAGCTGATTAAGAGCGGATGCCCGATTCCAAGAGCGAATGTTGCTCGTGTTCATGCGGTCGAAAAATCCGATGTTTTCCTGTTCTTGAGCGAAAGCTTGAGTGACTCGGATGCCCTGTATGCTCTCGTTCAGATGGGAATTGATCCGCGACTGCTTAATCCGGACGACTTGCCACGCCATGCGGATTTTTTTGCGTAACGTGGACGATGCGATGAACATTATAGGCACCGTAATCATGATCGCCAGGCCTAACTTCGGTTCCATAACGAGCAAAATAATCGTAATCCCGATCAGTTGGAAAATATCGATCGCCGTGTTCACGACCCCGTTCGTGAACATATCCTGCAAGGAGTTCACGTCATTCGTAACCCTTACGAGCACTGAACCCGCAGGACGTTTGTCGAAAAAACGAAACGATAGCGATTGAATATGTTTGAATAACGCGGCTCGCAGGTCGAAAATCACTTTCTGGCCGATTTCGTTCGTCTGCTGGATCGTGTACCTCTGAGCCCACCATCGCATACCATACATGGCTAACATGGTAGCGACCAAGATAACCAGCAAGGTGACGTTGCCGTCCCCGTCCTCCGGATGAATGGCTCGATCGATCGCCATGCTCATCAGGAACGGTATCGCGAGCCTAGCCAGCATCCCGAACACCGTCATGACGAAAATAACCCGGGTAACCGCCGATTGATAAGGTTTAACGTATGTGAACAGCCTGCCGATTTGCTTCCAGTTAAACGGTTTTTCGATTAATTCATCGTCTTGGTATACGAACTTGCGACTCATCCCGTCACGCGCCTTTCCGCAGAACTTTCAGAGACTAGGGACGGATTATCCAGCTCTTCCGGACGATCGGCATATTGAATCCGGTACGTCTCGCGATACAGTCCCGGCTGTCGCACGAGCTTGTCGTGCGTTCCCCGTTGGATCGTATGGCCGCGATCCAGTACGATAATTTCGTCTGCTCGGCGTAACGAAGAGATCCGGTGCGCGATCATGAACACCGTGCGACCCGCCATAACCGAACGGATCGCCGTCTGAATTTCATGCTCCGTTTCCATGTCTAAAGCGCTAGTCGCGTCATCCAGAATTAGAATCTTCGGTTTACTTAACAATGCCCGGGCGATCGCGATCCGCTGCTTCTGCCCTCCCGATAACCCCATGCCGCGCTCGCCGACGACGGTTTCATAGCCTAGCGGAAGCTCGCGGATGAATCCGTCCGCTTGCGCTAACCGCGCGGCTTCTTCGATGTCTTCCTGACTCGCTTCGGGGAAGCCGTAGCAAATGTTTTCTTTGATCGTCGTGGAGAACAGGAACGACTCCTGAAAGACGATCGCCGTTTGGCTACGTAAACTGGCGAGTTCAATGTGGCGAATGTCGACGCCATCCAATGTTACTGATCCTTCTCCTACGTCGTAAGCCCTGAGCAACAACCCTACCGCCGTCGTTTTCCCAGAACCCGTGCCACCCAGCAAACCGATGACGGAACCCGCAGGAGCATCGAGATTAAATCCGAGCAACGCGGAAGGCGCATCGTCCCTGTTCGTATAGCGGAAGCTGACGTCATCGAATCGGATATGTCCCTTAACGGCATCCGCGTCCAATTCGAGACTGTTTTTCGTATTTTTCACCGCGATCGGTTGATTCAACAGCTCCAGTAAACGTTCCCCGGAAGCTTTGGATTGCGTGTAGTTGTTAATCTGGAACCCCAACGTCCATAGAGGAGCTACGATAAGGCCTAGCATACCTGTAAGCGCGACCAAGTCGCCTAGAGTCAACGACCCGTCAATGACTCTCCAACCGCCCACGAGCAGCAATGCAGCGACGCTTAGGTTAGCGATAAACTCGATCATCGGAAAATACTTCGCCCAGACACCTGCCAAATGAAGGTGGTTATCGCGGTAATCCACGTTTTCCTTAACGAATTTGTTGATTTCGAACGGCTCTCGCGCGAACGATTTGACGGTTCTAACCCCGGTAATATTCTCTTGAACGCGAACCGTTAGCCGTCCGACCGCGGAACGGATGGAACGAAACACCGGATGGATGTTCTGTTCGAACCGAATGGCTACGTATCCGAGTACGGGAATGACCGCGAAAGTCATCAACGTTAGTTTCCAATCGATGTAGAACATCATTCCGAAGCCGAAGACGAGCAGAAATCCCGTATTCAGCAGTTGAGCGAACCCGAAACCGATAAAGTTGCGAATCCCCTCGATATCGGCCGTCAGACGCGACATCAGATCCCCCGTTCTAGCCGTGTCATAATAAGAAAAAGATAATTGCTGAAGCTTCTCGTAACACCCGTTGCGCAAGCGGTACGCTAGCCGGTTACCAAGTCGCCCGCCGCTAAAGCCGTGAACGTACTGGAAACCCGCTTTCAAGAAAATGATGCCTACTGCCGTTAACGACAGCGCCAGAACGCCTCCGTATTCACCGGGAATGATCATGTCGTCGATGAGCTGCTTGAGCAGCAGAGGGTATACCAATCCGAGTGCAGTTGCAATCGCCAGTCCGACGACGGACCCCCATAGAAAGCCTTTATCTTGCCAGTAATACGATTTCAATGCCCGAAAAATATCCAAAAATGGTCCTCCCCTCACTGCTTTCTACGGCAGTTTAGCTCAATAGCAACTACGCGGCAAACTCGTTAAAAGGCTCTATTCGACACTCCGCCGGAAGCTAGTGCGTTGAAGGCTACACATGCACCGAATATCTCCGAAATCGTCGCTTTTCGTACCGAATATCCCCTGGTTGATACGCGTAACAGAGGAAAACTAAGGCAAATTCAGAAAAGGCCATCTCCTATCCGGAAGACGATAGGAGATGGCCTTTTTTGATTATTATTGCCTGATTTTCCGCCACTGCTCTTGTAAATCCGCTAATATACGCTCTTCGCCCGGCTCGCGAAGCGTTTGGCTCATGCTTAAAGCAAACGCGGCGAGCTGATCCGACCATTGTTGCGACGAGGTTTTCACCGCAAGGAATAGCGTAGACTCCGCGTTATCGTTCCATTTCGGCTGTAACGCTCCTATCTCGGCGTCGATCGTTCTAAACAAGAGTTCGTTAAGCTCCTCCCTAAGCGATGCCGCCCCTTCCTTCTCGAAGAAGTGCTTCGGAGAGCGGAAGGCGCCCCACAGCTGCTTCGTCTCGAAAGTCGGACCGTTTGCGAACAATTCCGGCATCGGCAGATCCAATACCGGACGTTCTGACGCTTCCGGAGAAAAGCCCTCCCTCTCCATGTCGGCAACTCCGGACAACGCGCCCAGCGCCTTCTCCGTCATCGAATGAATCGTTCCTTCCAGGCGCAAGCCGGCCGCCCGAAGCTCCTGAAGCAAATCTTCGCCGAGCGAACGTTTAAGATCCTCGCCGCAAGCCAGGAGCAATTTTTTCAAATCCCGTCCATCGTCTTGGAGCACGGAAGGATGGAATGCCGACTGGAAATGCTCCTTGAACCTGAATTTGAGCCGCTGACGCAAGTGATACAGCTGTTCGCCGATTTCTTGATGCAATGGCTGAACGGTCGCTTCCGGAACGTTATCCGCTCCTTCGCTCTGCCATCTCCGCGCTTGCTCGCGCAGACGCTCCGCTTTCGATTCCCTTGTCGCGGCGTCTTCGTTAGCCGACTGCAGCCAGCTTTCCAGCAACTTATCGACGCGGTCCAGCTCCTTATTAGCCGAAGCGAGCGCCAAGCCGCCGAGCTCCTCTTCGGAGAAGGAACGGAATGCGCTCTCGAACGCGGCAATTCCCGAAGATTGCAGCATTTGCGCGCTCCTCGAACGTTTGGCATGCAAGCCGTTCATGCTGGAAACCGAAAATAACCTCGGCTTGCGAATGCCGTGCTTGAGAAGCTGGGTGGCCACATGCTCGCGTACCGCTTCCAATTCGACTTCGGAGGAAGCTAAGTCGGCCGCGTTAATAATGAAAAACATTTTATCGAGCTCGAACACGTCCTTCACGTTTCCGAGCTGATTCAGGAATTCCCTGTCGGCTTCCGTGAAGGCGTGGTTGTAGTACGTTACGAACAGAACCGCGTCCGCGTTCTTGATATATTGAAAGGCAACTCCCGTATGCCGGGCATTAATCGAATCCGCTCCTGGCGTATCCACGAGCACGGCACCGCTGCGCGTCAACGGAGAGTCGACGAACAAGTCGATCTCGGCAACGAAACAAGAAGCTTCCTCTTCCGCCGCGAACCGCCGATACTCTTCCTCTTGTACCGTAAGCTTCTGCCCTAACAATTGCCCGAACCGGCTCCAGCCTTTGGCCGCTGCCGTCAGGAAAGCGAGATGAGGCCTTCCGCGGGGATGCAGCTCGCTGGCTGTTATCGGGTCCTTCAACGTAAGCAGCTTCGCAATATCCGACCCGGCTTCGGCCAACTTCTGCTTGCTGACGCCGATACGTCCCAAGGAATGCTGAATATCGCTCAAGAAGCTTTCCGACGTCTTCATCGTAACGAGCGCGGTACCGTCCGCATGCTCGCCGGTTGGCGCAAGTATCCGGTTTATCGTAGCCGTTGTCGGATTCGGGGATACGGGCAACGCGGCTTTGCCGACCAACGCGTTAGCGAAGGAAGATTTGCCCGCGCTGAAAGCGCCGAACAACGCGATCGTGAAGCTTCGATTTTTGAATCTCTCCGCTTTGACCTGTAAGCCTTCCGCGACGCCCCGCAGCGCCGGCACTTGGGCTAGCAGAGCTGCAGATCGCTCTAACCTCTCCGCGGCGCCTCTCGGAGCCCCGAGTCGACCGGACGGCTCCGAGCTCTCGATCGGACCCGTCTCCTTGCCGCCGGAAACTCCCTCTTCGGTGTATTCTATAGATAGATCGTCCGAATCATAGGCATGATCGCTCGCGAGCGCGAAGCTGTCGAGACGATCCATTGAAACCGGAGCGGGGGAAGGTAGCGTCAATTCCGCGTTATCCGAAGGGGACGGCAGCAGGCCGAGCAAATTTCGCTCTTCCGAGCGTTCATCTTCTTCCAGTCGCGACAGCTCGTTTGCCGTTGCGTCCTTCTGGGCGACTGCGGCAAGCCGTTGCTCGATCGCCTCTAATCGAACGTTTCGTTCGGGCTGATCTCTTAGCTCAAGTTCGTCGATCCAATGGAACGCGGCTTTGCGGTATACGGCTTTCAACTCGGAGCTGATCTCGGCCGAGTAGTGCAAAGTCGCTTGACCATCCGATCCCGCGCCTGTTTTTACCAACTGCTGAAGCCATTCTCCCGTAATCGGCTTGAATCGGGCTGACAAAGACGACTCAAGCTCTTCGCCCGTTAGACCCGATTGTTCGGCTTCCTTGCGCAAAATCTCCTTCAGATGACCGGTGACGTTCGCCGATACCTGACGGTTGAAATCATCCGAGAGCCGTTCTAAGCGAGCAGCCTTCTCCGCTTCCGTCTTCGAAGCGCTGGCCAACCAGCCCGCCTTAAAACCAGGCTGCATGGCAACCAACACTTCCAGCGCTTTCTCGCGTGTTTCCGCCGGGGTCAGGTTCGCATTGTTCAGCAAGCGTTCCAAGTCCGTCCTTACCCGCGCCTTACGCCGATCTCCCGACGACGTGATCTCCGCCCGGGTATGCTCAAGTTCGTTCCTTAACGTTAATCTCTGTTCGGCTTCGCCATTGTCTCCAAGCTCGCCGAGCAACGCTTCTCTGCGAGTCTCGTTTTTCTGATGCAAGGCGTCCCGGTATTGCTCAGCCAGATGGCGCGCCGATCGGTCGGCGCTTCGCAGCATTAAACCGTTAGCCAGCGGCTGGAGATCACGGATAAGCTGGAGCAGTTGCTCCCATTGGGATAAAGGATGTTCAGGTTCGCGCAAAGATAAGAACAAGGTAGCCGCCGGCGCAATATCCCAATTGCTCAATGCTTGGCCAAGGCTTTCCCGGAATTCCGCGAAAGAAATCTGGTCTTCCCGGTGCTTATCGATCTGGTTAACGATCAAATAGGTCGGTTTCCCCCATCTTGCCATGCTCCTAAGGAAACGGAAGTTGACTTCCGATTGGACGTGATTATAATCGGTCACGTAGAAAACGACGTCCGCGAGATGAAGCGCGGATTCCGTCGCCGCCCGATGGGCGCCGTCCGTCGAGTCGACACCCGGCGTGTCCACGATCGCCATGTTGTCTCCGAGCAGAGGAATCGGATAGGAAACGCGGATCGAAGTCACGCCCTCCCCGTCAACCGCGAAGTCATGAAGCTGTTCGACGCTGATCTTACGCGGCGGGAACACCTTTCCGTTCGTATCGCGGAATTCGGTTTCCGCGAACGGGGCGCCGTTCACGACCGTTACGACGTTCGCGCTCGTCGGAATCGGCGAGGCCGGGAGCAACGTAGCTCCGCATAACGTATTGACCAAAGTTGATTTGCCCGCGGAGAAATGTCCGCAGAACGCGACCGTAAGCCGACCGAAGCCGAGTTTCTCCGACAACTCGCTGAATTTCTCCGCTTGGACCGGAGCATCGTGGGCTGCCGCTCTTGCGGACATCTGTTCCAACGCTTCGCGAAACCGGATAATATCGGATGATTGCCGATGATCTAATGTTTGGGATGGAGCACTTATGCCATTCTGACTCACGAGGTTACGCTCCTTTTCTTCAATGCCGCTTTCATGCGGGATTTGCCTTCCTTGCAATGCTCTAGGAGCGGACAAACTTCGCATTTGGGATTTTGGGCCTTGCAATGATACCTTCCGAAGAAAATCAACCGATGATGCGTGATCGTCCACTCCTCGCGTGGAACTTTGCGCATCAGCTTCTTCTCCACCTCGAGCACGGAATCGTCAGCTTTCGCGATGCCTAGTCTCTTGGAGACGCGCTCAACGTGCGTGTCGACGGCAATAGCCGGAACATCGAACGCATTGGACATGACGACGTTGGCCGTCTTCCTCCCGACCCCTGGCAGCTCCGTTAACTGTTCATGCTTACGAGGGATTTCACCGTCGAATTTATCGATAACTAATCGGCACAGCTTCTGGATGTTGGCCGCTTTATTACGGAACAATCCGATTCTGCGAATATCGTTCTCGAGTTCTTCCAACGGAACGTTCAAATAGTCTTGCGGAGTTCGGTATTTATCGAATAATGTAGCCGTCACTTTATTGACGGTTTCATCCGTGCATTGCGCGGACAACAAGACGGCGATGGTCAGCTCGAACGGATTGCGATGGTTAAGCTCGCAATGGGCGTCCGGAAACATCCCGGCTATCGTATTCAGAACTTGTCGTATCGTTACGGCGTTCATAGGCGCTCCTTCAGGAATGAGAAATTCATAACAAGTTTACCGGAAGTTTCGTTATGCGGCAATATTGGTTTGTCAGGAGCGGGTCAAATCGTGGTTCTATAGCACCGGGAACGGGATAAAATCATATGCTGGCAATAGCTTAGGATGACGGCATGGCAAGCCATTCATGATGTTCTCGGAAAGGGGAGAAATATCCTTGATCCATTATGCCGCGATCGGCGATTCCCTGACCTCGGGCATTGGGGATCTGTTTGGCGGAGGATTCGTACCGAAATATAGCCGTTTCATACAAGACACCTTACACAGCCAGGTCGTTTACGAGAAAATGGGCGTATCGGGGGCTAGGTCGGCCCGCATTCTATCCATGGTCAATTACGACCATTCGGTCAGATCAATCTTACGCGTTGCCGATATCATAACGATCACGGCTGGGGGGAATGATCTGCTTGACGCGGCAAAAGCGTTTTCCTATCAAAGGGACCCGGATGTTTTCAAACAGGCGCTAGCGACAAGCATTCAGAACATCTCCAGCGTTCTATCCGTTATTCGACAATTAAAATCCGGCAGCAAACCCTATTTGATCCGAATGGTGGATCTCTATAACCCCTCGCCCTCTTTCCCCGAATCGGATTACTGGATTACTCGGTTCAATAGCCGACTCGAGAGCTTCGAAAACTGGAATCTGAAGGTCGCGAAAGTATTCGCCGCGTTCCAAGGGAACGAAAGCGAGCTACTCTGGTTGGATCGTTTCCACCCGAACAGCCGAGGCTATCGCGTTATCGCGGAAGCTCTTCATAAGCAAGGCTACAAGCCGCTGGGCTAAGCGAACCCGAACAAACAAACAACACCCCGGTCGTAACGGCCAGGGTGCTGTTTGTTATGAAGGTTTTGAACCTATTTTACGATCTCGAGCACTTTGCCGCGCAAGATGTAAACCACTATCGAATCTTCTTTTTTCAGTTCCGACAAGCTCATTGTCCGGGTTCCTTGATGAATGTACGTTTGCGGAGTCAGCGTATATACGTTATTAGACTCGTTCAAATTCACCTTATACACCGTTAATTTATTTAACAGCGTATCCGTGTGGTAGACCGTTTTGGTTGCGGCCGGAATGATCTGAATGATCGTCCGGTCGTTCTCGTCAACCCGAATCTCCACGCGATCGTCGGCTTTAATCGATGATAACGAGCCTAGCGTGACATTATCCTTCGTCACGATAGGTGCGGTTGCGAACGATTTGGTAATCGTCGATCCCGATGACAACACGAGGTCGATCGAAGAAGCGCCGGCGTTTACGGACGCCACCTTGCCGAACGTTGCGGACACCGCTTTTGCCTTAATCGGAGTTTTACCTTTGAAAGTCACGTTAATCATGGCGACATTCGATTGGTTCAAGGCATTCAGGCTAGTCGCTGCACCGTTCTCGTCCTGGAGGATAATCGGCGTCGCGCCGCTTACATACCACTCATCGGTCGCGCCGGTATCCGTCCGCTTAACGCGCAGTTTATTGTTCGCAAGATCAGCCGGCGTGTAATCGAACTGAACGGTTTTCTCTAACTGGACTTGAATGACTTGCTCCTGGGTTACATAATCCATGACCGCGGTAATTTTATCTCCTACCTTAATATCGAGATAAGAAGTACTGTTTTGGCCATAGATCTCCACGAACATGCCATAAGTAGGATAAGGCAACGTAACGATACTGTTAGAACCTAGATCAAGCTTTATCGTTTTAGCCGTCACGTTATGTTCCAAGACAGTTCCGGAATATTGCGATACGATCGAAATTGTAGCCGCGCTGGAAGAATTAAATCTGACGTTGATTTTTTTACCTTTTGTAATATATTGTTCGGCTTCTTTTCTTGTAATTTTCTTACCGTTCAGATCAAAACGCGTCGAATCGTTAATAACTAACGGGATCGGCTCGTTCTTCTTAGCGGGATCCGTAACGATGAGCACGTTATCCGCAGCTAGGTAGTTGGATACCGTAACGCCGTTCATTGAGTTGAGCGAACGATTAGTAACCGTAATTTCCGATACTTTATCGCTATCGTTTAATTTAAGGGAAACATTATCCCCTTTAACCAAGTCATCGAGCGAAACGTCCGTTAATCCTTCAATCTTGACCACAACGTTCGTGGCCATATCTTTCGCTCCCAGTTTTCCATCGACTCTATACTGGATCGTGTTTCCGACTTTGTCCACGAGAGTTAATTCGCCCGTAATCGGCGGCTGAACCTTCTTCGTTACGACGATGCTCGTAACCGATCCGTTCTTGACCTCGTAAGTGATCGCGTCGCCGACGACAAGCTGATCTAGCGCCAAGTTCGCGTTGTTGTATTTTAGCGTCGCGGTGGCTGACACGGGGTAAGTATCTACGACGCCTGCTGCATCCTTTACCTGCAGAGAAGTTAAGTCGCTCGCATTCCATACCGCAACGGTACCGGTTCCCGATTTGTTCGTTACGGATTGATTCACGGTGAGGGAAATGATTTTGCCATCGGCGCCCGTTGCCGTCGTCTCTACGCTGAACTTCACCGGAACGTTAAGAGGTAGATTAGCTAAGGTCAACGCTTGTCCGTTAATGTCTTTAAACGCAGGCAAGTTTTGACCGTCATAATCGAACTTCTTGTAATCGCTGCCGATTAATACCGTTAGTTTGTTTTCCGCTTCCGTCACAAGAGTTAGCGTACCCTCGTAATTTTTTACGTTTGCCGATTCGCTTGTTTGTTCCGCATAACCGACCGTTCCGTCGCTCTTGCTGATCAAAGTCACGTTGCTATACAACAAGAGATCGGAAATCGTGCCGGTTTGCTCCGATTTGTAACCGTAGATGGAAGCCGTTGGAGACAACGTGTACTCCTTCACGATTCCGTCCGGATGACGCAGAGTTAATTTATTCGCGGAAACAGCCATTAGCGAACCGACGACTTGACCGGAATACGGCGCGGATATTTTGTCTTCGGCGCGGCTGAATAACGTGGATGCCATCTCGCGCGATACGGGTTGAGCGGGTTCGAACTTCCCATTGATACCCGACACGAGTCCAGAGGAAACCGCAACGTTAACGTAACCTTTCAGTCCGGCGCCGATACTCGCGTCATCGCCGAAAGAAGTGTTCTGCGCCTTCGCCAGCTCGGCTTCCGCATCCTTGCCGATCGCTCTTACGAGCAAGCGCGTCATCCACTCCCGCGTAGCCGGACTGCTTCCCCACTCTTTGCCCGTTTCTTTCTCCGCCAAATCCGTTTCTTCGCCGATAAGCAGAATTTTTTTCTTCAACGCTAATTTTATGTATGGCTTATAGTCTTCTTTAATAACGAGTACGGTTGGGAAAACGAGAGCCTCCGTTTTGTTGACTTCTTGCTCTACGCCCATGAACCTAAGCGCTATAATAACCGCTTCTTGGCGAGTGACCGGTTTGGTCGGACTGAACGTTCCGTCCGAGCCGCCCTTCAGTATGCCTTGCAAAGCCAATTTCGTAATATGTTTCTCCGCCCAACCCGGCTTAACGTCCGAGAACGGCGACGCGGCAGAGGCTGAAGATTCGGTCCAGGAAACCCCCGAGATTACGAGCGATGCTGCTAACAAACCGGTAACGCTTTTCGAGATTTTTTTGTTCATCGTCAAAATTGTCCCCTCTCCCAAGATACAGATATACCGGCCCCCTTAGGGGCCGGATGTCTTAAAATAAATTCAACTGTTGCTTAATGCCCGTAGAGATGGCTTGCGCGACGCGATCTTGCAGCTCGTTCGTCCATAATTGCGGCTCGTCGATCTTGCTTGACAAGTAACCGACCTCGAGAAGAATCGCCGGCATCGTCGTTTTCCTGGTCACGCTTAGGCTCTTGTAACGAACTCCGTTGTCCTTAAGGCCGGTGACCGGAGCATACAAGGAATGCATTAAGTTCGCGAAAGCTTTGCTTTCCTCGCGGGTATAATAAGTTTCCGTTCCGTTAGTCGCCGCGGTGTAGCTATTCGCGTGGACCGAGATGAATAGATCGGCTTTCAAGGAATTGGCCAGCGCAGATCGGGAATCCAAAGTCGGGAAAGAATCATCGGAGCGAGTAAGCACTAGCTTGATTCTCTCGTCTCCCGCCAGCAAATCTCTCACTTTAAGAACGACCGATAGATTAAAATCTTTCTCCGGACGTTTCGATATGCTAATGGCGCCGGGATCCGTTCCGCCGTGTCCAGCATCCAGAACGACCGTGTACAACGACTTATCGGGCTGCGGTTTCTTGAGCAGTATCCTCAGTTCGCCGGCCGTCGGATCATTCACGAGCTCGTAATCCCAGTTCTGATTCAGATCAAGCACGAACCTAGGGGATTTCACCGTTTCTCCGAACATCGAATACCGAATCGATTGCAACGCTTCATGTCCCGTAACGGGAAGTTTGCCTTCTTTTGCGAGCGCGAAATCGACCGTAGGCAGAAAACCTGCTATGTATTGGGTATTCGGAATATCGATAACGATTCTCTTAGGATTGTCGAGCTTAAACGCGTTAGGAACGGTAAACCCGTCGTATTTCAGCACGACCGCATCCGTCTCGTAGCGAACCTCATAGAGATTTCCCGAAATCTTCTGCTCGACCGGAGGGATTTCCGGCGTCGTTGGAGGAACCGTCTCGCTTCCTCCGCCAGGCGTTTCTTCTTCCGGATCGACGATGCCGATCAAACCGCCGCCCGGAGGATCGGTAGGTTTGTTCTCTCCGTTGTTTCCGCTCTCCCCGCCGTTCGACGAGTATAGAAAAGCGGATTTAATTTGATTATCCCAGAAAACTTGGACGCCGAGAGAGTCGCCGAGAAATCTAAGAGGAATAAGTATGTTTTGAGAAACCAACAAGGGCGGCTTAACCATTTCCTGCGGTTTGTTATCGAGGTATGCCGTCTTCTGGTCCAACGTCATGACCAGTTGCTTGGAACCGTTCGATACCGTCACCTGTTTTTTCTTATTGTCGTAATCTACCTTGTATCCCAAATTGGATGTCGCGATGCGTACGGGAATCATTACCGTCTGACCCACGACGATCGGAGGGACTTGGGGCTGTAAAGCTTTGCCGTCCAGTATAAGCTTGGGCGTTAACGTCTCCGCTTTGGCGGCGCTAACGATGCCTGCACTCAGGAACAGCATGCCAGTGACGACGAACAACAAGACTAACCACTTCTTCATGCTTCACCTCGATGTAAAAAAAGATTTGCGAACTTTGCCGAATGAAGTACGAGTACCGCGGCTTGTCCACCAACCATTAGACGTCGAGAAACATGAAAAGTTGCGAAACGGAGGAAAAAAAGACCCTTTGTCCCGAATTTTGCCGAATCGGGGACAAAAGGCCTTCCGTACTGCCTGAAGCGGCAATTTATGGCAGGTAACTCGATTAAGCGTTAACCGCTGCGGCGCGTTTCGCTTCGTAAGCCGTGATCGAAGCTTCGTGTTTAAGCGTAAGACCGATATCGTCCAAGCCCTGCAACAGGAACTGGCGGCGATGCTCGTCTAATTCGAACGGAATGTTCAAGCCTTCGTTGTCCGAGATCACCTTGTTCTCAAGATCGACGACCAACTTGTAGCCTTCCGTCGCTTCCGTGCGCTTGAACAGATCGTCGACTTGCTCTTCGCTCAGCTTGATCGGCAGAATGCCGTTCTTAAAGCAGTTGTTATAGAAAATGTCCGCGAACGACGGAGCGATAATGCAACGAAATCCGTAATCCATAATCGCCCATGGAGCATGCTCGCGGGAAGATCCGCATCCGAAGTTGGCGCGAGACAGCAAGACGGAAGCGCCTTGGTAACGCGGTTTGTTCAGGTTGAATTCGGGAATGACGTTACCCTGTTCATCCCATCTCCACTCGAAGAACAAAAATTGACCGAATCCGCTTCTTTCGATTCTTTTCAAAAATTGCTTAGGAATGATAGCATCCGTATCTACGTTAACCCGGTCAACCGGGGCGACAAGTCCGTTTAATTGTACAAAAGCTTCCATAGTGTTGATCCTCCTCAGATTGCTACCGCTAGCCAGCAACGCTAGGTGCGCTCGGTAGTCAAGTTACGCCTTCACTTCGGATTTGAAATCCCACGTGCGAACATCGACGAAACGTCCTTGAACCGCCGCCGCCGCAGCCATTTCCGGAGAAACGAGATGCGTGCGTCCGCCGCGGCCTTGACGGCCTTCGAAGTTACGGTTCGATGTCGATGCGCAACGTTGGCCCGGCTTAAGAACGTCCGGGTTCATCGCCAAGCACATGCTGCAACCCGCTTCGCGCCATTCGAAGCCCGCCTCTGTGAACACCTTGTCCAGGCCTTCTTTTTCCGCTTGAATCTTAACGCGACCGGAACCCGGAACGACGATTGCCGTTACTTTCGAGCTTACCTTGTGTCCGCGCGCTACGGAAGCAGCCGCTCTCAAGTCCTCGATACGTCCGTTCGTGCAAGATCCGATAAAGACGTAATCAATCTCGATGTCGGTCATCGGAGTGCCCGGTTTAAGATCCATATACTCAAGCGCGCTTGCTGCCGCTTTGCGCTCGTTCTCGGTCGGCAGGTTCTCGGGTACAGGTACGGTAGCCGTGATGCCTGTTCCCATGCCCGGGCTTGTGCCCCAAGTGACTTGGGGAATCAGAGCGTCAACGTCGAAGTCGATCACGGAATCGAATTCAGCGCCTTCGTCGGTGCACAGTGCTTTCCATTGCTCGACGGCCGCATCGAAAGCGGCGCCTTGAGGAGCGTATTCGCGACCGCGCAAGTATTCGAAAGTCGTTTCGTCCGGAGCGATCAATCCGGCGCGGGCGCCGGCTTCAATGGACATGTTGCAGACGGTCATGCGCTCTTCCATCGATAACGAACGAATGGCTTCGCCCGTGTACTCCATAACGTATCCGGTTCCGAAATCCGTACCGTATTGCGCGATCAGACCCAGAATCATGTCTTTCGCCGTAATGCCCGGTTTACGTTTGCCGTTGAAGCGGATTACCATCGTTTTGGCTTTCGATTGTTGCAAGCATTGCGTAGCGAGAACGTGCTCTACTTCGCTTGTTCCGATACCGAACGCCAACGCGCCGAACGCGCCATGCGTGGACGTATGGCTGTCTCCGCATACGATCGTTTTGCCGGGATGAGTCAAGCCGAGCTCGGGTCCCATAACGTGAACGACGCCTTGGTCGATCGTGTTCAAGTCGTACAGCTTAACGCCGAATTCTTGGCAGTTGGTCGTTAAAGTATCCACCTGCTGCTTCGAAATCGGATCGGAAATGTTGAAACGGTCTTTCGTAGGTACGTTGTGATCCATAGTCGCGAATGTCAGTTCCGGACGTCTTACTTTGCGTCCGGACAAGCGCAAGCCTTCGAATGCTTGCGGAGATGTTACTTCGTGCACCAGATGCAGGTCGATGTAAAGGATGCTAGGCTTTCCTTCTTCAGCGACGATGACGTGGTTGTTCCAAATTTTCTCGAACATTGTTTGTTTACTCATGTCTCTGTTCACCCCAATAGGAAGGACTCTTTTAAGAAGTAGTTCAAAAATGCTGAAAACCTGACTTTTTGAACACTCACTTTAAGTTGAATCCATCTTAACATTTATTCTTTCATTGTTCCAAGATATAATATCTATAAGGTTAATAGTTCCAGACTATGAAGCACCAATAAACACAGTTAATGAAAAGAGGTTATGGTGATGGAATTCCGTCAATTGCTGTATACGATACAGATCGCGACCGAAAGAAACTTCTCCCGCGCGGCCGAGAAGCTTCATATCGCCCAGCCCTCCCTTAGCCAGCAGTTGTCGAAGCTGGAGAAGGAATTAGGAGTGCTATTATTCAAGCGGAGCACCAACTCCGTAGAGCTTACTCACGCGGGCTCCGTCTTCGTCGAGAAAGCCCAACAAATCGTCGACATGGCGGATCAACTGCGCAAGGAAATGGAAGATATCGCGGATATGCGCAAGGGACGGCTCGTCGTCGGCAGCTTACCAATGACCGGATCCCACGTGCTGCCGCAAGTCCTCCCCGTCTTCCGGGAATCTTATCCGAATATCGAAATCGTGCTGATCGAAGAATCGACCAGACGACTAGAGCAACTAACCGCCAACGGGGGCACGGACGTGAGCTTGCTCTCTCTCCCGCTCGTCGAGCCTTCGCTTGCTTATTTGCCGGTTATCGAAGAAGGCATCTGCCTCGCCGTCCCGCCGGATCATCCGCTAGCCGAGCCCGAGTTCAAGGACGCGATCATTCCGATAGCCAGACTGCGAGACGAGCCGTTCGTTCTATTGAAGAAAGGACAAGGCTTCCGCGCGATCGCCCACGATTTATGCCAATCCGCCGGCTTCGACCCGAGAGTCGTTTTCGAGAGCGGCAATATCGAAACGGTCCAGTCGCTCGTAGCCGCCGGAATGGGAATCGCCTTCTTGCCAAAAATGGTCACCCGCAATGACTGGCAAGGACGTGCCCCGGTATACTTAACGTTGGAGGGAAACCCTACGAGGACGCTCGTTATCGCTTATCGGAAAGGACGTTATTTGTCCAATGCCGCCGAGGCCTTCATTGCGACTTTCCGGGCGACGTTAGAGAAAATCGCGAAGTAGATGAACATACAGAGTGCGCTGAGTTTAGTTACTCGAAGGGGCGACACCTTCACTCGTATATCGCCGGTCTGCGATCCGAGAATACCGGTATTCGGCCCCTGACTTCGTCAACAAGCGCGAGGTCGACGTTCGCGACTAGGATCGTCTCCTTCTCCTCGGCTTCCGCGATCACTTCGCCCCATGGATCGATGATCATGGAATGGCCGAAGAAATTCGCGCCGCCGCTCTCTCCGACCGTATTGCATGATACGACGTACATTTGATTCTCGATTGCCCGCGCTTGCAGCAACGTCCGCCAATGGTGCAAGCGAGGATGCGGCCACTCCGCCGGAACGAACAATATTTTCGCTCCGCCTAAAGCCAGCTTGCGCGCCAACTCCGGGAAACGGATGTCATAACAGATCATCGCCGCTGCCGGGGTACCTTCTAATTCGAAATGTCCGGGAATGTCCCCCGCTTCCAAGTGCAAATGTTCGTTCATGAGCTGAAAAAGATGGATTTTACTATACTCCGCAACCGACGTACCTTCCCTGTCGAATACGTGTATCGTGTTCGTTACCGCATCGCCTCGCAATTGAGCGATGGAACCGGCCAGAACGTTGACTTCGTATTTTCTGCAAAACTCCGAAACGATAGCCTTTGTACGTTTTCCATCCGCATCAGCTAACGTCGCTATTTCCGTTAACGCGTAACCCGTGTTCCACATTTCGGGAAGGATAATCAAATCCGGCTTGGGATCGAGCGCGGCTGCCTCCTCCAGCTTCGCTTCCATTTTCGCAAAGTTCGCTTCGGGATTTCCGGCTTCAATATTCATCTGGATCAGCGCAAGGCGCAATGGGGTTGACATCTCGATTCACTCCTACCGTTTACTTCGCGTTCGCTATGACTCCCATCGTACTGCATAGACGGATATACGGCAACTTGAAACGAGCGAATTAATAATTCCTATCCGTTAACTCAGATTTTTTGTAAAAACATCCTTAAATCCGTTGCCGAGCAGGTTTCATTGTGCTACATTCATCGTATCCAAAACTTATGCATGACGGAGCGTGACGATTCAGCATGACCTTTACTATTGCACCGGCCAAAAGGCTTCAAAAGTTGCCTGAGCAATTTTTCGCCGCATTGGTCGCCAAAGCCAACGCAAGAGCGGCGACCGGAAGCGACGTCATCAATCTCGGACAAGGAAATCCGGATCTTCCGACGCCTCCGACGATCGTTCGAAGACTGCAAAGCGCAGCGGAAAACGCTAAATATCACAAATATCCGCCTTTCCGCGGATTTCCTTTTTTGAAAGAAGCCGTCGCCAAGCGATATTCGGAAGACTACGGAGTAGAGTTGAATCCCGAAACGGAAGTTGCCGTCCTATTCGGCGGTAAATCCGGTTTGATCGAGATCAGCCAATGCCTGCTCAATCCCGGCGACGTATGTCTCGTTCCGGATCCGGGATATCCCGATTATTGGTCGGGTGTAGCGCTTGCCGGCGCCGAGATGTCATTCATGCCTCTTAAGGAAAAGAACGATTTTCTTCCGGACTATAGCGCCATAGCCCCGGCTGATCTCGAACGCGCCAAGCTTATGTTTCTCAACTACCCCAACAATCCGACTTCGGCGACGGCTACGCCTGAATTTTACGAACAAACCGTCGCTTTCGCCAAGAACAACGGAGTTGTCGTCGCTAGCGACTTCGCTTACGGAGCGATCGGCTTCGACGGCAATCGCCCGATCAGTTTTCTGGAGACGCCGGGCGCCAAGGAAGTCGGAGTCGAGTTTTATACGTTATCCAAATCGTATAACATGGCCGGATGGCGGGTCGGTTTCGCGCTCGGCAATCCGGAAATCATCGAAATGATCAACCTTATTCAAGATCATATGTATTGCAGTCTTTTCGGCGGGATTCAAGAAGCAGCGGCGGAAGCGTTATCCGGCTCTCAGCAATCGGTACGCGAGCTGGTTGCTACTTATGAAAGCAGGCGTAACGCGCTCTACGGAGCTCTCGAGGAGATCGGTTGGAAAGCGACCAAACCGGCAGGCTCTTTCTTCTGCTGGCTCCCCGTTCCGAAAGGCCATACTTCGATGTCTTTCGCCGACTTGTTGCTGGAACAGGCCGACGTCGTCGTAGCTCCCGGCTCCGGATTCGGAGAAAACGGAGAAGGTTACGTGAGACTTGGCTTGCTCACAACCGAAGACCGCTTGCGCGAAGTCGCGGCTAGAATCGGAAAATTAGGGCTGTTCTAAACCGTGAACATTGCCCCTCGTTTCTTTACAAGCCTTATGGGGCATGGTATTCTTAGGATAATTCGACGCCGATCGGAATTCGGCGCGGCCATATGAACGCATTGACGGGAAACGAATCGGATTCGGACATGTTCAGAGAGTAAATTTCTAGGCTGAGAGAATTTACCTTGTCCCCCGCTTCCCCCATCCCCGAGCGGACGGCGATGAGCCGGACAGTTCCTGCTGTTATCAGGGTCTTGAGAGGACGGTTGCCTCTATTTACAGGTGCCGTCAATGAAGGTGGTACCGCGGAAGTTAAACTCCCGTCCTTTGTTTAGGACTGGAGTTTTTTGTATGGCTTGATAAGGGGTTGAACTTATGGGAAAACGTATCGTTGTCAAAATTGGAAGCAGCTCTCTTACTTCGGACGAGGGCGGATTAAACCGTCAACATGTTCGATTTTTCGCGGATGAACTCGCCTCTTTGCATGCCGACGGACATCAAGTTCTGTTAGTCACTTCGGGCGCTATCGCGGCTGGTTTCCGCCGTCTCGGGTATAGCTCCCGACCGAAGCTGGTTCACGAGAAACAAGCGGCCGCCGCCGTCGGCCAAGCGCTGTTAATGGAAGCCTACCAAGAGGCCTTAAACGCAAGCGGCGTCATCGCCGCCCAAATTCTGCTTACCAGACCCGATTTCAGCAATCGAAGCCGGGCTCAGAATGCGACGAGAACGATCGAAGAACTGCTGAAACAGCAAGCCATCCCGATTATTAACGAGAACGACACCGTCGCCGTGGACGAAATCAAATTCGGCGAAAACGACTCCTTGTCCGCGCTAGTCGCTAATCTGGTTAAAGCCGACGGCTTATACATCTTGACGGACATGGATGGCGTCTATACCGGGGATCCTCGTAAAGTTCCGGATGCCGTAAGAATCGAACGCGTGGAAGTTCTATCCGACGAGTTGTACCGGATCGCCGGCGGAGCCGGTTCGTCCGTGGGCACCGGCGGCATGCGTTCCAAGATCGAGGCGGCCCGCATCGCGATGCAAGGCGGCGTTCCTCTCTTCGTCGGACGCGTATCCGAGCCGGGCGATCTCCTAGCGGCGGTCGCTGGACACGGCAAAGGCACTTATTTCGCCTCTTCTCTGCATTCCCTGTCCGCCAAGAAACATTGGGTCGGGTTTCTCTCCGTCCCCCAAGGCCGGATCGTCGTCGATGCCGGAGCCGAGGATGCCCTGCTCAACAAAGGCCGCAGTTTGCTTCCCGCAGGTATCATTGCCGCCGAAGGCGAGTTCCACCCCGGAGAAGTCGTGGAAGTCGTCAATTCCGATGGCCGGGTGCTCGGCCGGGGCGTAACGCATTATACCGCATGGCAAATTACCGCCGTTGCGGGCCTATCCAGCGAGGAAGCAATGAAACGAGTCGAGGTCTCGAGAATAGAAGTCATCCATAGAGACGAATGGGTCGTATCAACCATGATCAAGGAGGCCAATTCCCATGAGTGAAGTAAAGACGAAAGCCAGCTCGGCCAAGAAAGCCGCAGCCGTGCTTAATAGATTAACGACGGCACAGAAAAACGAGGCATTGCTTTTGATGGCGGATGCGCTCATCGCAGAACAAGACACGATTTTAATCGCTAACGAAGAGGATCTGGCAAGAGGAAGGGAACAGGGCACCTCATCCTCCCTGCTGGATCGGCTGAAGTTGACGCCTGCAAGGCTGAACGATATTGCCGAAGCGGTAAGACAGATCGTCGAGTTGCCCGATCCGGTCGGCGATTTGCTTGAAACCTATGAACGCCCGAACGGCCTGTTCATCGAGAAAAGACGCGTACCGCTTGGCGTTATCGGCATCATCTATGAAGCTCGTCCTAACGTGACCGTCGATGCAGCCACTTTATGTCTCAAATCGGGCAATGCCGTCGTCCTCCGCGGGGGTTCGGCAGCGATCTCTTCCAACAGAAGCATCATCGCCGTGCTTCGCGAGGCTTTATCCCGTTCCGCGATTCCCGCGGATGCGCTGCAACTGATCGAAGATTCCAACCGCAGCTCCGTAGACGAGATGCTTAAGCTGAACGGCTTATTGGACGTTATTATTCCTAGGGGCGGAGCTTCCCTTATACAGAACGTCGTGCAGAACGCGACCGTACCCGTCATCGAGACCGGCGCGGGCATTTGCCACACGTACGTCGACGAATCGGGCCAGTATGCAATGGCTGAAGCGATCGCCGTAAACGCCAAAGCTCAGCGACCTTCCGTATGCAACTCCATGGAAACCCTGCTCGTTCACGAATCGTTCGCCCGTCTTCATCTGAACGCGTTAGCGAACAAATTCCGCGAGATCAACGTCGAGCTTAAAGGCTGCGGCATCGCTCGGGATATCGTCCCTTGGATAAACTCGGCCACCGATGAAAATTACGCTACGGAATATAATGATTACATTTTGAACATTAAAGTGGTAAAAGATTTAGACGAGGCTTTGGAACATATTCAAAAATTCGGTACCCGGCATTCCGAATGCATCGTCACCGAGAACGAGGCTAACGCGGAACGATTCCTGCAAGAAGTCGACGCGGCAGCCGTCTATCGCAACGCTTCGACCCGTTTCACCGACGGCTTCGAATTCGGCTTCGGCGCGGAAATCGGCATCAGCACTCAGAAGCTTCACGCGCGCGGACCGATGGGTCTTCCCGCTCTTACCTCAACGAAATACCGGGTCGTAGGCTCGGGACAAATCAGATCATAGGAGCGTGCCAAGCCATGTCAAATCGCGATGCCTCCTCTTTGGGGAAAAACACCCTAATTTTCTACGGTGCGGGTTCGATGGCCGAAGCGATATTGCGAGGTTTAGTCGAAGCTAGCTTAACCTCCCCCAACAACATTACGGTCATGAACCGGTCTAATGCCGATCGTCTTCTGGAACTCGAACGCCAATACGGCGTCGTGCCGGCAACGACCGAGGACCTGAAAAAATCCGCTTTAACTTCCGCGGACGTCATTATTCTGGGAATGAAGCCGAAGGACTCGGCGAATGCCATTAAAGCGTTGCAGCCCCTGCTCCGTCCGGAACAGCTTATCGTCTCGGTTATTGCGGGCTTGTCGATCTCCACGATCCATCAGCTATTGGGACGCGAGCAGCCGGTCGTCCGCACGATGCCGAACACGTCAAGCACGATCGGTCTGGGCGCGACGGGAATCAGTTTTTCCGCTTCCGTCTCCGCTAGTCAACGCGAGTTTGCTCTTGCCATGTTCAATGCCGTCGGATTAACGGCGGTTGTCGACGAGCCTCTAATCGAAGCCGTCAACGGCGTATCCGGAAGCGGACCCGCTTACGTCTATTACTTAATGGAAGCGATGATCAACGCGGGCGTTCAGCTTGGTCTAACTCCCGAAGCGGCCAAAGACCTTACCGTTCAAACCGTGCGGGGCGCCGCTGAAATGGTGTTTACCACGGGAGAGAACCCGGGGGAGCTGCGGCGTAAGGTCACTTCCCCTAACGGCACGACCCAGGCGGCCATCGAAACGTTAGATCACTATTCCTTCCAAGAAGGCATGAACAAAGCGATCGTACGCTGCGCGGACAGAGCCCGCGAGATGGGCGACGCGATTCGCGCGGAAGCCGTCGATAGCAAGTAACATCCAGAGTAACAGCCAGTACGAGTCGCATCGTAATCAGCTTAGAAAGAAGGTAGCGCGAAATGAGCAATTCCTATAGTCATGCAACGTACCGTCTCTACGACGATAAAGCCGATTTCGATAAAAAAGCGCAAGGGATCGCGGTAGGTTTAACCGTCGGAAGCTGGACCGAGCTGCCTGAAGCGGCCAAAGATGAAATGCGGAAACACCTTGGCCAAGTCATATCCGTATCCCCTTACGAACCGGAAGGCGTTCAACCAGGTGAACGTTACGCAGACATTACGATTGCATACCCTGACGCTAATTTTAGTCGGGATATTCCCGCTTTTCTGGTGACGGCATTCGGCAAGCTTTCGATGGATGGCAAAATCAAATTAATCGATATGCAGCCTTCTACCGAATTCCTAAGCGCGTTCCGCGGACCGAAGTTCGGAATCCAAGGCGTTCGCGATCTTCTTGGCGTACATGACCGCCCGCTCGTCATGAGTATTTTCAAATCGGTCATCGGCCATGATCTAGCCAACCTGCGCGAACAGTTTCTGCAACAGGCGCTAGGCGGAGTCGATCTCATTAAAGACGATGAAATCTTGTTCGAGAATCCGCTCACTCCGCTCGAGAAAAGAGTCGAGGCTTGCATGAGCGCCGCTCGCGAGGCCGAACAGGTAACCGGACAGAAGCTGCTCTACTTCACGAACTTGACCGGCTCTACTTTCCAACTCAAAGCTAATGCGAAACGAGCCATTGCGGCTGGCGCGAACGGCTTGCTGTTTAATGTACTCGCGTACGGCTTCGATGCCTTGGCGGAACTGGCCGCAGATCCGGACATCAACGTTCCGATCGCCGCTCATCCCGCAATGGCAGGTGCCCTGTATCCTTCCTTGCATCACGGAATTTCGGCTCCGCTCTTGCTAGGTAAATTAATGCGGATCGCCGGCGCGGATCTGTCCCTGTTCCCTTCGCCGTACGGCTCCGTGGTCATGCCGAAAGCGGAAAATCTCGCGGTCATGGAAGCCCTGCTGACCCCTTCTCTTCCGCAGAAGCAGACTTTCCCCGTTCCTTCGGCGGGTATCCACCCTGGCCTCGTCCCATTAATCATGGGCGATTTCGGACCTGAAGTCGTCGTGAATGCCGGCGGCGGCGTACACGGTCATCCAGGCGGATCCGCCGATGGCGGGCGCGCCTTCCGGCAAGCCGTAGATGCCGTAAGAAGCGGTACGTCGCTTGAACGATACGCCGAAGATCATGAACAATTGCGCATCGCGATAGAACGCTGGGGGGTAAGAACATCTTGAGCAACACGACATCACGATTTCCGCGCAAACCCGTATTGTTCTGCGATTTCGACGGCACGATCACGCTGAACGATAATATCATCGCCGTAATGAAGCATTTCAACCCGCCGGGCTGGGAAACGATCGTTACCGATATTTTGAACGAGAGCAAAACGATCCAGCAAGGCGTAGGAGAAATGTTCGCGCTTCTTCCAACCTCGATGCGCGAAGAAGTCACGGCTTATATTCTGAACAACGCGGGAATCCGGGCAGGATTTCCCGAGCTGCTGGAATGGTGCAAAGCAAACAATGTACCCTTCTTCGTCACGAGCGGAGGCATCGATTTCTTCATCTACCCGCTGCTTGAACCGTTCGGAATACCCGCGGATCACATCTACTGCAACGGCAGCGACTTCAGCGGCGATACGATCGAGATCACTTGGCCGCATGCCTGCGACGACGCATGCGATCACGGGGGATGCGGGATGTGCAAGACAGCCGTTATTAGACGGTTTCCAACCGACGAATATTATCGGATCCTGATCGGAGATAGCGTTACCGATTTTGCCGGCGCGAAGATCGTGGATCTCGTCTTCTCCCGTTCGCATCTTACGGAGAAATGCCAACAGCTCGGGCTGCCGCACATTCCGTTTGATACGTTCCACGATATCATTCATCATCTCGGGCAAGGAGGGCTGAAGTCATGAGCGGCTTTACTCGGATCTCCCTGGAAGAAAAACGCCGCGTGCTTGGCGAATTTACCGAAGTGAAGGCCGAGTTTGCTTCCCGCGGTTGGTTCGCCGGTACGGGCGGCAACCTATCGATGCGGATCGGCCCGTATTCGCCCGAACAGTTTTTTTTCGCGGTGACGGCAAGCGGCAAAGACAAAACCCGTTCGACGCCGGAAGATTTCCTGTTCGTCGACCAGGACGGCACTCCCTGCGAGACGACTTCGCTCAAGCCTTCCGCCGAGACGTCGCTTCATCGCGAGATTTACCGTCTGACGGGCGCAGGCGCGATTTTCCATATCCATAGCGTGTTCAACAACATCGTCTCGGAATGGTTCTGGGATCGTCGCTCCGTACCGATCGAAGGCGTTGAATTAATTAAGGCGTTCAACATCTGGGACGAGGATGCCCGCATCGACGTTCCGATTCTAACCAATTACGCCGACGTTCCGCGCATCGTCCCGGAAATCACCGAAAGACTCGATCCTCGGATACCCGGCTTGCTGATCCGCAAACATGGCGTATGCGCATGGGGCAAGGACGCTTTTGAGGCAAAAAAACATCTCGAAGCATTCGAGTTTCTGTTCGAATACGTTTACCGCTGGGAGTTGCTTAACAACCGTAAGTAATCTCTCTATGCATAACAAAAGTCCAACCGTCATCTGCCCCACGGCAGGCAACGGTTGGACTTTTTATTTAGCTTTGCTTTCCTTGTACGCGCGAGTCGATTGTCTCAACCTGAGCAATATTATTTACGCAATGGAATACTCGCACAAGATGAGTATGTCCTCGATCAACTTACTATTCAGCCTCGAATGCCCATCGATCGATATTTTCATCGGCACAGGTAACTCGGCGATATTCGTCTCGGTAGCATATAGCTTCCACTCGCCTGCACCCTGCCCAGCGATCGCAACTTCAAACTCTGCGATTGGGAGCCCATGCAGCAATTCATCGTTTCTCAGGAATGTCGCCGTGATTGAAGAGTCGGAACCCGGCGTGTCAAGCGATAGGATTAGCGGCGATCCGCTGCCTGGATAATTGATGTCCTCCTTCAGCTTCAGGTAGCATTTCAATCGTTCGATTTTCAAGCCGCGTCCTCGGTACTTGTAAGGGAAACGTTCTTTTTCCAGTTTCAACAATAGCGTCTGCAACGTTTCCGTACCGGACGGATTCATGAATCTGTGCCATTCCGTGGAAAATTCGTGGCGGGCGCTGAACAGCCGTTGCAAATTCGGTTGCGCTGGTAGCGATTCCGGCGGATTCATAGTCGTTCCCTGCGGTACGACTTCATCGAACGCTGCGCTTGAGAAAGCAGCTTTTCTTAATGCGTCCCCGCCCTCTTTCGCCGTATAGCTTAAGCGAAGAACAATGTCGGAAATGGAATCGAAGTCGAAAGCATTCGTTTCTGTCGGAAGTTCCAGCCTCCATTCGGAAACGGCTCCCGCCCCTTCGAACGGAAGGTACCTTTCATCCCGAAACGATAATTCGAATAATCCGGCATCGTTCTGAGCATGACTGAAAGCAATCGATTGGACGGCGGAAAAATCGTTCAGGAATCGAGGGTCTTCCGGTTGCTGTTTATAAGGTGCCACAGAACTCTTGCTTATCCGAATCCTGCTCGACATAAGCGTAAGCCGGCCATGAACGCCGGTGTAAGGCCCGGTAACGCAAGGAACGGTTATGCTGATCGATTTAATCCTGCGCATGTAGTGACCGGGATGATCCATGTCGAACAACGCTTCCGGCAGCATGATCGTGCAAGCCCCCGTTTCCCTTAGAGAGATTAGCGCGATCGGGTCCAATTGAACGAGCGAAATCGATTTCGTCAATTCATAATCGCGAGAATTTTGATCCGCGTAAGCGGCCTCCAGCCGTTTCAAGTCTAAATGCAGACGCTCCCCGGCGAGCAAGCCTTTGCGCAAGCTGTCCCAGTAGCCGAACTTGATAAACCCGGAATCCGTTAATCCCCTCTCGAATCTATACGCTTGTTCTGCTCGTTTGGCCGCATTGTAAGCCAATTGATAGGTTTGAAAAAATAAAGTCGTCAATTGGGTGGCCATCCACTGATATAACTCTCGTCCAGTATATTTCTCTTTGAGAAATTGTTCCATCTCCTCCGCATGTTCGATTTGCTTCTCTTGATTGGCGAGTTCGCGTTCCGCGGTAGCTTTACGAATTTCCGCTGCGGCGATCTGAGAATCGATCTGCCCCAACTCCCTGATGGCTAGTTCCGACTGCAGCTTCCATTCTTCCGCTCTTCGTTTATGACCAGCCATCGTTCCGCTCATAGAAGCTGTCGTACCGAGGATGGAGGAGAGCGTGTTCAACGCGCGGCTGAACGACTCACCGGCATTCCCGCCGTGGGAGCCCCCGTACTCCGCTACAGCTACCGGACTGGCAGCCCAACCTGCTGCGCCGACTAGAACGTTCGGAACAGCATGACCGACAGACGAAGCCAGGTTAGCAATTTCCGCTATACCCTGCAATATTGCCGAACCGCCCATCATTGCCAATTGGGCTATCTCGAATGCATTCATGAAATCCAGGTTTTTGTAATGTTTATACCTGTAATCGATGACGTTTCGGGATTTATAAAGTCCTTCCAGCGCTTTATCCGCTTCCTCGATTTGCTTCGTTCTGACTTGACGGATTAACCGATATAGGGTCGTTTCATGTCGAGCACGCAAGGCTCCGAGTTCCTCAGAGTCTTTCTTCTCGAGCGCGGACAGAAGCGCGGCCCCCAACGACTTTACTTCTGCACACAATTCCAAAGCTTTCGGCAGAACAGCAGAGAAACGGTAATAGCCAAGAGGTTGGTTCAAATCCGATAGGACCGAATCCGATCCGGCACCCGCGCTTGCGGCTCTGACAGCCGCGCCGGGATCGATCGGAGCTTCGAACAGGGCTAGTCGACGGGCTACACCATCGAGATTTAAGCCGTTGCGTATTTTATACAGACGATCCTCGACCGTATCCCAATAACCCAATAGCTTATCGTTCTTAGGTATGCCGAAGTATAGCGATCTTCCCACGCCGTATCCGATAGGCGTACCGGATGCGTTAACGGCCGGCTGTACTTTAATATATGGAAACTTATTCTGGACATCGACAAGCGCGTTAGAGAAATCATCCAATCCCGCATAGCGAAGCTGATCATACGATAGAGCCGGCGCTACCGTTAATTCCGGTATCCGCTCCGGCCGCGGTCCTAATAAATTTCCTGCCAAAACATAGAGCTGGGTAGCTTCGTTAATTGATTCCATCGTATCGCGAGAGAATAGATCGTCCGCCCATGCAATGACAGTGTCGATATACTTCATGACGACAGCCTTTTGATAGCTGCTTACTCGCATACGCGCAATCCGGTGCGGCTCGAACGGGTTCGCTCGCCACTCGGAAATTTGGTTCTGCAGTTCCTTCTTGACGTTAGGATCGCCGTTCGGTTCAGCCAGAATCTTAAGCAGCTTCCATATTCTGTTTTCTTCCGTGTTCTCGTTGAAGGGTAAGAAACGCCAATATTTGCCCGGCGAAGATTCGTCCGAATCGATTGTCGGATTAAAGACGTACTGATACCATTTTAAAGCGTCCTCATAACGCTTTTCTTTGGATAGCCGGTCTGCAAGAAACAGCGGGATATGAAAGAATAGCTCCCAATTGTATACCGAGTATGCACCCTTATAATCGAAATCGACGTCCTCGCGAACATCCTGACTAAAAACGACGTTCGAAGTAGGCTTATACATCGATTCGAATATCGTATTCCCAGACGTTTCGTTTGTCTTCTTTTGAGTATTAAGCGATAAAAGTCCATCTACCCCTCGTTCGTTGTACACCTTAACGAAAGCGCGTGTAAGCGGATGAAATAAGATTTCATACTCGACCTTGGGATCAGACGTTTCCTGATACTGCTCGGCATAGTAGGTTCGGTAATAATCCTGCTGAACATACGTAAAATCCTTGCGACTATCGTTGAATGCGTAATCCACTTGATCGTGCGGAACGACCAATCTAAGCGGACGTTGAGCTTCATTCATGATGGGGACTAACCTTTTATAATAATATCCCGTTTTTCCATACGGGATATCTATGGTTGTATTCACGTCCGATTGCAGGAACATACCGGTCATTTGCAGGTTCTCTGGCGCCATTGATCTCACAGTTCCTCCCGCATAGACAACGCTCGTTGTGCTTTTGCGCGTTTCATTAAAGACAATAGTGCCGTGTTGGTCACTTATGATATTACCGTAATAACTTCCATGACTCCCGGTTTCGCGAAAATTTTTCATAATATCAATGCCAAGATTGCCTTGAGAGAATATTCGCGGCGCCAGAAAGTAATTAAGCTTCATTACCTCCTCGTCGTCGTCACGAAGGAGCTTCTGCAAGAAAGTTCCTTTGTCCGATACTCGCTTAGCCGACCAGCTGTTATTGCGAAACTCCGACCACCCTAGCTTCAACAGTAACTGTTCCTGAGTGGAACCCCCACCTTGACTGGTCGGTACGTTGTCCTTGGGCAACGCTGTTTTCTCCGTGATCCCCCAGAACAAATAGAGGCTGGAGTTATATAAGCATGGCACCAAATGATCACCTTGAATGTCCAAGTCTATCTTATTCCATGCCGTCCAGCTTCCCCGCTTTTTCAATCGGTGATAATACACGTGCGGAACCGAAAACGTTCGGGCAAACACATGCACCTGGTCCCCGGTACGGTAAATCGCCCGAACGTCTAATCTCGCGATTTCGTCTAATTGCACCAAATACTTGCCGAACGCCTGCTTGACGTTGTCAGCGTTAATATCGTTTTGTAAAATCTCATTTTCCAACTCTTTGTAAACCTGAGTTTTGTCATCGCGAAGCTCAGGCTCCACCCAATTTTCCGGATAGAGGAAAATCTTGCGATTTGCTTCCCAGTTGCGATAATTTTTCAACCATTCCCATTGTTTGGAATCCAGTGCCTTAGGCAATACGCCAGGCTCCAGATTAAGTAAACTACGCTGCACGAACAGTTGTACCGACGAGATCGCTTGCTTGATTCTGGATGTCTTCATATCCGCGTTCATCTCGACATCGATCAAAAAATATTCGAATAACTGGTTTCCGTTAACGATACCGTTGGACTTTATAGGCTGAAGTTGCAGCACGAAATCGACCAAAGCTTCGCGCCACTGTTCACGTAGCCTATTCTCGATAACGGCTGCTGTTTGGCGCCAAGACACTTCGCTATAACGAGATTTGGCTGCGTTCTTCACTTCGAAAGCGAGGTTCGAGTCCGGTAGTTCTTTCGTCCAGGCAATCCACTTCACGGCAGGCACTCTTAAACGTTCCGTTAGTCGGATGGAAGCATAAAGAGAACTAAGTTTCGCCGGATTAGAAAAATGGGATACCTTTAAGTTCCAACCGTTCGGGCCGCACAATGCCTGGAGATCCGCTTGCTCCCAACCCGTCATCTCCCCTAGTCTTTTTAAGATGATATCAAGCGACATGCCCTGTTGTTTCGCAAGCGCAAACAGTGTAATCAGTTTATGGCTACCCGGAACTAGAACATCACGGATAGAACGATATTGCATCAACAGCTGCCACTGTTGGAATAATGCAAGCAATGGCTCCCCCTGCGGCTCATGCGTAATCGGAAACAGATTGAAATCTAACCCAAGAAAATCTGCCTGTTGGGTATGGAAATAGGAGATTTCTTCAGTCTCAAGTTCCAATCTTTTCACAAGTAGCAATGTTTTATGAAGCTTTAAATAGCTTCCTCGAAAGGCAGGGCTGTCTAGTTTAAGAAAATCTTCAATGATCGCTATTGACGGCTTCTGCTCGTTCGTCGATCTTAATACTTCTACGGTTAAATTCGTAGTGATCGGTACCGAACAATCGAAAACGTCGGCTAAAGTCTGAATAACGAAATTGCGTTTCAAAATCGCTTTTGTCGTATTTTCGCTGTCCTCGACGGAACCCGATTGCTCAATCCCTATGAACCCTGCTTTTAGCGTTTCGGCAAGCTTGCTAATTGCAGTCTCCGCAGGAGCCACAGGCTGCGACTGCGCTTCCCGGTTTCGGTATAGGTAAGAAAGTTCACCAATGCTGAATCCGGACGTCTCAACCTGCTTCCGCCGTTCAATCAACCGTAACGTATCGGAAGGCGACCGGAACGGAGATACTCCCGTCAACCGGATTAGTGCCGCGCATTCGGATACGGAAAGAGAAAGCAAACGGCTTAGCAGTGCGTAACGATACAAGGACGACAGATTGGCGAGTGTCAACATGGCTTTAGAATCTGATAAGCCCGTCTCTAATCGAATCACGCGGAGATCGTTTTCCTTCAATCGAAGCACCGCGAGCAATTGGGTTGTTTTCGATTCCAAAGGTAGCAAATGACCGCGAATTTCCTTACCGCCGCTTAATAAGGAGAAATCCGGATCCGGCGGATTCATAAGCGCTTTGTTCTGGAACACCTTATGGTACAGAGAACCTTCGTCTTGCGTATCGATTAAGCTCCATAGCGCAAGAAGCTCTTCAAGAGATGTCCTCCCAGCTCCAAGCTCATCTTGAACCCGTTTCAAATCTGCCAACTTGACAAGGAAAGACTCCCGTTCACGACCTAGCGCGTGCAGCATTTTATCCAGCTCGCTAATCGTTACCCTGAGCTTACGCCTCAACCTAAGAAACCGGTGAATGTCCCTTAGCGGTGCGAAATTGTCCTTTGTTAAGTTTCGAACCACCGTCTGATCAAGATCGCAAGGATCTGTTTGAGCGGCCAGCAAAATGTTAGGCGAATCGGGATTGGTGTTAATATATCTGGTTTCCAACAGTTCCATCAATTCTTCGTACTTAAGGTCCGTTCGCTTAAGAAATTCCGGGACACGAGCCAGATGTTGATCCCATGATAGCGAATACCTAAGTTGATCGGCGGGAATATGTTCTAAGACGTTGTCGTTTTCCCACTGCAGATGAACCCACGCGGCACTGCCGCCTCCGCATCGATATTCAAGAACGATCGGATATGCTTGGCCTGCTACCATTTGAATGACATTCGATTGGCTATGCGGAGGATTTTCTTCATTATAGCAATCGAACAGCTTCTGCCCGTTGAACCAGAATCGGTGTCCTCGGACCGTATCCACGTGGAGAACCTTTGATCCTGTCTTACTCGGAACGATCGTTCCTGTCCAACGAACGCTGAACTCCGCCGGCAATGTTGGAGCTGGCCGGCCATCGTCCCCCCAAGAGAAATTGAGTTGGGGATCTATTCGGGTAAACACGGGAGTGCCTGTCAGATTGGCGTTCGCGTAATAAGAACCGAGCAGTCCTAATCCCTTAACCGTACTTGACGGATAGCCGAAAAACTCCCAGATCTCTCTTTCCAAACGCCCCATCCATATGTTGCGTTCCGTGGAGGAAAGACCCAGATAATCTCCGGCCATCGCGTATTCGGGATGCTGATCCTTAAATGTAGAGACCAGCTCATATAAATTCGACCCCATACTCGCTAAGTATTCGCGGGTTGTATGCAAATGCCGATCGTAGGGCAGGGTGAATGGGAATACGGCATGCTTAAGGGCCGTCGCTGCGCTATTGGAAATACTCTCGGGAAATGACGAGCTGTATTCCCTACTAACGTTCAAGTCTTCGCCATCGCTGCCTGGCGCCGTATTATTCACGACAGAATATCCGTGAGTAATATAGCTCTCGAGAACCTCGTTAACCAGATCAATGTATGGGATCACGATATTCGTATTCTCGCAAGTGAGTTTAAGATGCTCCAAATCAGGTCTATGTCGGCGTAGAACATCAATCGGTCTCTCCGTCACCCCGCTCGGTAACGTCTTTGGATTCAAAAATTGCAGCAAATCTACGAAATAGGCTGCTGCGCTATACACTGAACGGCATTGTTCGCAATCGCACATGTCAATCCTTCCAAACAACGCTGCCCAGTCGGGCAAATCTTTCCGAAGCTGCTCCGATAATGCCGTGCCGCCCAATGCCGCAGGCATAATATCGTTCATGGCTTGATAAGCGGACGTATACAAGTGGGTAGCAGTCGCATGAATCTGCTCCGCTTGCGCATACACTAGTTTCGCATCCCCATCGCCTCCTAGCTCTTGTTGGAACTGCTCTACGAACGCTTCCTCGCTTAGACTGACGACGTTCATCGCCGAATCAAGGCCGCTTTGCATCAATGCGTTCATGTGATCGACTTGCGGGCTGATCTGATAAACCCGTTGCAAAGCTTTCAATCGAGATGCGACCGCCACTTTCATGGAATTGTCCTCATCGGTAAGCGCCTGCTGATCGGATCCAAGATATTCGTCGATAACGGTTACGTCCAAATCGAAATCGACAGCTTCCTCCAGAAAGCGAGCAAGTCTTTCACGGATCGGATTGCGGAATTGTCCCGTCGTATTTGCTTCCTCCAACGCGACTTCCATATCGAGTTCAGGAAACATGTTCTTTTCCCTGCGAAGCATTTCTTCGTAAGCTAAGTCCCGAACTTCATCGTTTCGGGACTTAGCTTGTTGAAGCGACTGACGATTATGCGTGATTTGCGGTTGAGTGGACAATAGACGGGCTAACTGCAAATTCAGGTTCGTGTTCTCGGAATCCTTACCGTCAGCTTGCTCTGCTTCAAGAAGTATTCCTTTCTCGTGTTTGTCTTTCAAGCTGAATTCTTGAACTCGCCGGAAAGACACTTCAAGTTCCTCGTCATCTGATTCGGGAATTCTATTGTGACGCACCGCGTTATGAAGCGCCTGCTCCCAATCCTGCGAGGATTGAGCGGCCAGACCGTCCATGGAATCCGGCATACCTCCCCGCAATAGTCCGTAATAAGTCGAAGGGGATATGGCTTCGTTCTCTTGATGCAACCGTTGCGAAGCGATCCAAAAAGCCACATGACGAAGCGGTATTCCGCTAGTACCGGATAAATATTCAACTTCCTCCTGCGTGAGCTTGAGGGGATCCGCTTCTGCAAGCAACATCGGTAATGCGGATTGAAGCCGCCCCCATTCCGTTCCTTCTTGTTCGACCGGAAACAACTGGATCGTAAACGATTGCTGTGATTTGGCGCGATAGGCGACTTCCGATTGGTAAGGCTGATAGTCAAGTTCCGGGTGCGATGCACGCACAAGAAGATCGATAGTTTTTCTTTCCCTTAGCCTTGCCGTTTCCCGATCGTAAGTAATCGCGAATCTCCCGCACTCGTCGGTTATCGCACTTCCGATTCGGACTTCCTCCATCAAAGACCGACTGTACAACTCGATAACAACGCCTTCAAGCGCACGGCTACCTTCCGATACGACGCCATAGACGCCATCTTGTGCCGTACTATTCGAGGTTGGATTCATAGTGTTTGCTCCTCTCAAAAAGCATCATGTAATCGTTCTCTCCTTCAACGTAACGGAGTAGTTGGGTAACAGCCAGTGACGCTCGTCACTAAAATTTGTAATTATTTTTCCGTTTTGTAATGTCAACAAACGAATCTGAATAATCTTGAAACTCATTATTTTGTCGAAATAACACGAAATTTTCAATTGAATGCGATTGGATTCTTGTATATTCCCGCGATCGTCATTGCCTCATAACTAGATTTTTGTCGAAAAATGAATGTGACTTCAATGACAAATACAAATAAAACCAAAGGGCTCTGCGGGAATTGATTCGCAGAGCCCTTTGGCTTCGAGATTGCAAGATTTATTCGACGGTTATCCCGGTCACGGATAAAATGCCGGACATTAACGTCCGGCTCGGAATTTCTGGGCATGCAGACGGGCTTCCTCGACGTTCGTGACGCGGTTGCGGCTCCATCCCAACAAAATTCGATCAATGTAATTAAAATGAAGCTTGCCGGCGAATACCGATTCCTTCAGCGCGAACCGAATGAGCTCGTCGGCGTATTGATCCTGGTCCAACCAGCCGTTAATCGTCTCGTATTCGAACGGAGTTAGCGGACGTCCGAACTCTTGTTCGAACAGAACGAATAGATTGCTCGATCCCGACACCGTCGCATTCGGCCTTAGCGCCGATGTTTCGGGTTGAATACGTCCTATCGTTGCTCCGGTTTCCTCTGCCGCGTTCCCCGTATTTCCGCGAATCGGCAACTCCCCGGCCGCCAGCATCTGCCCCATCTTCTGGAACAGTCCGGCAAGATTATACTTCTCGGATTGTACGCCCGTCAGAGGATCGAACACTTCGTCGATCGTAACGAAACCTAGTTTCATCAGCTTCTGCAGCGTTTGCCCCACGATCGCGGGCGAGCATCCTAGACGCTCCTGAAGCTGCTCGATCGTCGGAAAATCATTTTGCTCCAGTTGGCGATAGGCGATCAAATGGAGCAGCAGCATTCCTTCGGTATCGTTCAGCTTAAGCGCGCGATAAGTGCGTAGCAAGGCGTACGGGATACTGACGGAGCCGTCCATAAATGCTTCCGCCATCCCTCTTGCCAGCGAATTGCGATCATTATTCATGGCTAGGACTCCCCTCTCTGTATAATGAACAAATTCAATTTACGGATACAATCGATACAACGTACGCGGGAAAGCAATCGTCTCGCGAACATGATCCAGGCCGCATATCCAAGCCACCGCTCTCTCTAGCCCCAGCCCGAACCCGGAATGCGGAACCGACCCGTATCGGCGCAAATCCATATACCAGCCGTAAGCTTCTTCCGACAGCTCATGCTCCTCGAACCTGCTCGCCAGCAATTCCGGATCGTCGATTCTTTGCGAGCCCCCGATAATCTCGCCGTAACCTTCCGGAGCGATCATGTCCGCGCACAATACGACTTCTGGCCGATTCGGGTCGGGCTTCATATAGAACGCTTTGAAGCTTGCCGGATAATGCGTGATGAACACCGGACGATCGAATTTCTCGGCAATGGCCGTCTCATGCGGCGCTCCGAAATCTTCTCCCCACGGCAGCTCCATTCCGATTTCTTTAAGCAATTCGAGCGCTTCGTCGTAAGTAATACGCGGGAAAGGCGGCAGAACCCGCTCTAATGCCGTTACATCCCTCTCCAGTACCGCTAGCTCGGCTCTGCACTGGCTTAACACTTGGCCGACGATATGAGCGATGAACTGCTCCTGTACAATCAAGTTTTGTTCATGATCGACGAAAGCCATCTCCGGCTCGATCATCCAGAATTCGATCAAATGACGGCGCGTTTTGGATTTCTCGGCTCGGAAAGTCGGTCCGAAAGAATAGACTTTACCTAGAGCCATCGCAGCCGCTTCCATGTATAGCTGTCCACTTTGCGTCAAATACGCGTCTTCCTCGAAATACTTCGTATGAAACAAATTCGTCGTTCCTTCGCACGAGGAAGGCGTTAACACCGGCGGGTCGACTAACGTAAAGCCGCGCTCATCGAAGAAACTTTGAATCGCGGAAATAATGACCGCCCGAATGCGAAGGATCGCACGTTGTCTAGGAGCACGCAGCCACAGATGACGATGGTCCATCAGAAAATCGACGCCGTGCTCCTTCGGCGTGATCGGATAGTCTTTGGCGATTTGAATAATCTTGATTCCGGTAACGGATAACTCGAATCCCGAAGAACTGCGGGGTTCTTCACGGACGATCCCCGTCACGTAGAAGGAGCTTTCTTGCGTCAGCTGCCCCGCCCGTTCCCATACGGATTCTTCGACTTCCGCTTTAACCAGGACGCCCTGGATGTAACCCATTCCGTCGCGAATTTGAAGAAACTGGATCTTTCCGCTTGAGCGCTTTCGGGTTAACCAACCTCCGAAAGTAACCGTCTGTCCGACATAGTCGCCGATCGTAGCCAAATCTATTCGATCCATGACTTCGCCCTCCTCTTTAATCAATCGGATTAAGCTTGCGGTAGTTGGAGCACCAGCTGATAAGTATCCCTAGCGATCAATAGCTCCTCGTTCGTCGGCACGACCAATACGCTAACCGCCGATTCATCGGAAGTGATGCGTCTTGGTTCCGAGGATCGCACCGAGTTCCTTTCATTATCGACGACAACGCCGAAGAAAGTCAGTCCTTTACACACTTCCTTGCGCAGCACGTCCGAATTCTCGCCCACGCCAGCAGTAAACACAATCGCATCCACGCCGTCCATCGCCGCGATATAAGCGCCGATGTATTTACGAATCCGGTAAGCGTACATCTCGAACGCGAGTTTAGCTTGCTCATTGCCTTCGTTCATGGCTTCCACGATTTCCCTCATATCGCTGCTGATACCGGAAATCGCAAGCAAACCGCTGTGCTTGTTCAACATCGAGTTCACTTCGTTTAACGTTAGATCCTCTTTGTTGATCGTAAAAGGGACGACGGCAGGATCCAAGTCGCCGCTGCGGGTCCCCATCATGAGCCCCTCAAGAGGAGTCATTCCCATGCTCGTGTCGTACGATTTGCCGTGCAGAATGGCCGCGCAACTCGCTCCGTTGCCGATATGACACGTGATCAACTTCAATTGTTCAAGCGGTTTTCCGAGATATTCCGCTGTCCGTTTACTTACGTAGTCGTGAGAGGTCCCGTGGAAGCCGTATCTGCGGATCTGATGTTTGCGGTAAAGTACCGTCGGAATCGCGTACAGATACGAGCTCGGCGGCATCGTCTGATGAAAGGCCGTATCGAATACGACCGCCTGCGGAACTTCGGGCAAATTCGCCTCGACCGCCATGATTCCCATCATGTGGGCCGGATTGTGCAGCGGAGCTAGATCGAACAGCTTGCGAATTTCCAGCTTTACGCCTTGATCCACGAGAACCGATCTGCTGAAGGATTCTCCGCCGTGAACGACGCGATGTCCGACGGCCTGAATGTCCTGAATGTTCCGTAGCACCCCGAATTTGCGATGCGTCAGCATATCCAATACCTTCTTGATCGCGGTCGTATGATCCAGTATTTCGCTCACTTCGCGCATTTCCGGTTGATGCTCGACTTCGTGGGTCAAGATCGAGGAATCCATCCCGATTCTTTCCACTCTGCCTTTAGCCAATACGTCTTCGTCCTTCATATTGTAGAGCTGATATTTGAGCGAGGAACTCCCCGCGTTAATTACGAGTATATTCATGAGAGTCGTTCACCATCCTTGTCGTACTTGAAGAAACCTACGCCGCTTTTGATTCCCAATTGTCCCGCTCTGACCTTCTTCTTGAGCAAGAAAGAAGGACGGTATTTCAATTCCCCGTATTCTCGGAACATTTTTTCCAGGGCGGCTAACACCGAATCCAATCCGAACCGGTCGGCCATCTCCAGCGGCCCGTGCTCGAAGCGGTATCCCAAGCTCATAGCATCGTCGATATCTTCGGGGGACGCAACGCCCTCCTCTAACAGATGTAGCGCTTCGTTGATCAGCAAACAGATTAACCGCGTCGTAACGAAACCGGGCGACTCGTAAACCATGACGCCTTTCTTGGCCAGATTATCGACGATAAAAGCTTTCGTTTTGTCGAACGTGGCATCCGAGGTTTGCAAGCCCCGAATAATCTCTACGACGTCGATTCTGAGGGCAGGATAGACGAAATGCATGCCGATAACCCGTTCCGGGTATTGACTCGCCCCTGCTAGCTCGGTCAAGCTTAACGTCGACGTGTTACTTGCGAGAACCGTATCTTTCGACACGATTCCGTCCAGTTGACGCAACACTTCCATCTTGCTTTCCAAATCTTCGCTTATCGTCTCGATAACGAGCTCGCAATCCGCCAAGTACTGCAACGACGTTTCCATATGTATACGATTTAACGTCAACTTTTTTTCCGCCGCCGTAATCGCCCATCTCTCCATCTGCCGATCAAGACTTTGCTCGAGCATTTCCCTTGCCGATTGAAGCTTTTCCGGCGTTTTCTCTACCAGATGCACGTCCAGTCCTTTGACGGCAAGCATCTCCGCTATACTCTGACCCATTGTTCCCGCGCCTACGACGCCTACGATCTTAAACATGATGTCTTTCCCTCCAAACCATTTAAGACGGCATTTGCCGTTAAACTAATAATAAGATGAGTATACCCCGCTCGCATTGAGATTTGTCACAATGCAAGCTTATTCGGGTATTCTCATCTTATCATAATCCGGACTATTCTGCCGAAGTCGCGAACCATTTGCTGAACAACAGCTTCCAGTTCTCGACGTACTTTTCTTGGGTCGCCCATTGCACCATCACGATCGATTCATTCGGTTTAAGGGACAGCGTAACGGTTTTTTCCGTTCGTTCCGTCTGAGGCAATTGGTATGGAATGAGCTTTAGCTCGTTGTCGGTCACGATGATGGCGATATCCTCGTCTTGCGAGGTAAACGCATCTACCGCTTGCGATTCCAAGCTTTTGACTTCATCCCAAGTTAATGCCAGCGGGTCGTCTTTCACGATCGCCTTGGACAACTGAACGGAAACGTTCGGCCAACTCGCGATTTCGGTCTCGTTCGTCAAGAGCGAAGTAGAACCGGGCTGCTTGGCTACCCATGAGCCAGGCTCGCGGGCAATCGCCCATTGGTCGATCTGCAGCTCGGATTCGTTCGTGCCTAGCGCACGGGCAAGGGTGAAATTGCCTTCGGCTAAAGCATTGTTATTCTCATAACGAACGGCCGGGGCGAGATTGGTTACCTGGTTGACCCATACTTCGCTGCGATCGACGGTATTGCCCTTATCTTTCAGGTTTGTCGTCTGCATGATAGACACGAATTCGTTGCCGGCATATAGCAGCTTCTCGCTCTGACTCATAGGCTTCGCCACAAAGGGTTGATTTACTTTCTTTTCTACGCCCGATTTCAGAGCCACAAGCAGTTGGGTTCCATTGCCCATCGAATCCGGAACGGCATCTATTTTCCAGAAATTCGACTTATAAGGCATCCAGATCCCCGAACCGCTCTTCACGAAGGATAGCTCGTTATTCTCGGGAGCGACGAAGATCGTCCGATACTCGCTTGACGTTCCTTGCGCTTCATCCGTTCTTAACCCGATCACGACCGCGGAATGCGGAACCGGATTAATATCGCGATCCTTGCTTGCTTGCGCGCTAGCCGAAGCTTGATCCGTCGGCAAGGTGAGCTTCTGGGAGGAATCTCCCGACAAGCTCTTCCAATTCAATAGGCCTACGACCGCGACAAGCAGTACGAACGCCGCGCTTATGGCTCCCATTCGAGTGTACCAAGGCCGGATCGTTCTACGGCTGGGCTTATCGAGATTATCGTTGATTCTTCGGCGCAAATTGTCGTCGAATCCATTCCGAGTCAGCGGACCGCGCTTAAGCTGTTCGAATAAATCCTTATCATCCATCAGCGGCTCGACTCCTTCATCTTGGATAATTTTTGCCGGGCATGAAACATTCGCGATTTTACCGTCCCTTCCGTAACGTCCAACACTTGGGCGATTTCTTTTAATGAAAGCTGATTATGCGCATAAAGGATAATGACTTCTCTGTACTTCTTAGGCAAATCCAGCACCATTTGCCACATGTCGTTCACGACCGAATTCTCCACGACGTCATGTTCGACGGAATGGCGCTCCCCGTAATCCTCTACCACGTCCGACAAGGTGACTTTGCGGAAGAAAGCGGATCTTTGGAAATCGATCGATGTATTGCGCGTGATCGTGAGCAGCCAAGTTTTCACCGACGCATCCCTGCGAAAGGCATGCATGTTGCGGAATACTTTGATAAATACCTCTTGGGTAATATCATCGGCCATGTCCCATTTGCGGGTAATGCTATAAGCGTAGTTCCAAACGTCTTTACCGTAAGCCGTCATCAATTCGTTCAACAAACCCTTGTTGTCATCGCTCTCAACCATATATTTAAGGAAATCGAAATTACGCTGGGAATCCAATGTTGCCACCTCATCTTCCTTTAGACGATTCAAAAAGGCACTAAGTTCAATGCTATCATAAAAATTATTAAATTTCCTGCTTACATTCTTGCGAAAACCTTAAGAAAACATAAAGAGACTTCCCTTATGGTTGAAAAAAGAGCTCTATAAAAATAAAAGGAACCAAGAAGGCATGTCGCCTTCCGAGTTCCTTTAGCTAGGTACAATTTACCAAGCGACTCAAGCCGCCTGACCGCTCAGAATTTCGCGAAGCTGCTGGCCGGATAAAGTCTCTTCGCGGATGAGATGATCGAGCGAAAGGCTGAACGAATGCTTGTGCTTTCCGAGCAGCTCTCTCGTCCGTTCAGTCAATGCATCCAAGATTTTACCGTTTTCCGCCGACCATTGCTCTTGCGTTAAAGCTTGCGGATGAATGATGCCGAGTTCCGACATCCCGGATTCGATCATCGTTCTGACGATGCTCGTCGCTTGCTCGAAATCTCCTCTGGAGCCCGTGCTGCGGCCGCCGTAGAAAATTTCTTCCGCTACCGCTCCGCCGAGAGCGATCATAATTTGTTCCTCGAGAACCGTGAGCGTATATAAATAACGGTCCTGTTGCGGATGATGGCGAACATATCCTAACGCTTGACCGCGTGGCGTCAACGACACTTGAGCGACGCTTTCGGGACGTACGTTCTCCGCCACGATCGCATGTCCGAGCTCATGGATGGCTACGCGTTCGCGTTCCTCGCGGGTCGTCTCCCGATCCATCCGCTCTCCCATCATCACTTTATCGATCGCTTGAGTCAGATGCGCCGCCGATACCGACTCGGACTCTTCGCGCATCGCGTAGATAGCGGCTTCGTTCATGACGCTTTCGAGCTGCGCTCCGGAAAATCCGAAGGTCTCTTCCGCTATTTGCCCAAGAGAAACGTCCTTGGCGATCGGTTTGTTGCGGGCATGCAGCTTCAAAATGTGCTCTCGGCCGTTCTTGTCCGGAAGATCGACCTGAATTTGGCGGTCGAATCTACCCGGGCGCAGCAAGGCCGAATCGAGCAATTCCTTACGGTTCGTCGCGGCGATGAGAAGCACCCGAACGCTCTCGTCTCCTTGCACGCCATCCATCTCGGTTAACAGTTGGTTAAGGGTTTGATCGTACTCTCTATGCTGACCGCCATCCCTTTTCCCGCCGATGCCGTCAATTTCGTCTATGAAGATAATCGCGCTATTGCGCTTTAGCTTTACGGCTTGCTGCCGAGCTTCCTTGAACAAATCGCGGATTCTCCCCGCGCCGACGCCGACGTACATTTCGACGAACTCGCTGCCGGATGCCGCGATGAATGCCGAATGAGTATACTGGGCAGCCGCTTTGGCCAGCAACGTTTTCCCCGTTCCCGGAGGTCCCGTCAATAGGATGCCCTTTAACGGCCGAATGCCGAGCTTCTGAATTTTGTCGCGATGCACGAGAAAATCCAATGCTTCCGTTAATTCCCTCTTCGGTTGATCTTGTCCGCCTATATCCTCGAACGTCAAATATTCGGGCTTACGCGCGGCCGATTTCTTACCGGCAGCTCCCATCGCCAGGCCGCCTCTGGCACGCGTGAGCATAAACACAGCGCCGAACAACAACAATCCCATCACCATAATGGCCGGAGGCAATCCGACATATAATAAGAAAATAAACAATACGATAATCGCGCCGATCGCCATTTCCTTCGCGTATGACCCTATTTTACGCATTCGGCCACACTCCTAACATCGCCGGTTGTCGCGGCAGAACGATGAACTTCGCCGCATCTCCGTCGCGCATCGAGATATATACGTTATTCTCGTCCATATCCGTCATTACCGTAACGCCCGGGAACTGCTTGGACAAGTTAGCCATCGTATCCCTTATCCCCGAATACTTGCGGTTTTCCATCGCTTCCGCTACGTCGAAGAGCGAATAGCTCCAAGCTTTCTCCAACCGCTCGTTCGTTTGCGAATCATCGCTGGTCGTAGCAGCCAACTCCAACTTCTTGCCGCCGATCTCTCCAGCACCGTTCTGCTTGATCTGGCGATACACTTCGCTTAAATTCGCGTCAGGCGCAAGCTTCACTTTCACTTTCACGATTCCAGACGTCATCTCGACTTCGGCGGATTGCACGCCTTCGACCGATTTGGCAACCCGGTCAAGCGGCTGTTCCACGCCGAAATGACGGTATGCGAACCATCCTCCGAACAGTATCGCGGCCGTTAACGCCGCAGTTATCGTAATGGGCAATATTTTAATTTTATTCATTTACCGATCCCCCTCTAATGTGTTTTCTATGATGGCTTCGGGACTGGTCAGTTTTGGTCAGACAAACGATGCGAATCATTCCGATGTCGTTCATGAGTACAACTAAGAGTATATCAGGTTTTGATAGACGAATCGTTAGAGGATGATTGGAAAACAACCAAATCATCGCCTATTCCAAGCAAAAAATCGCCGAAGTTCCGCCTATGGAAGGCGAGAAATTCGGCGAAATCGGCTATTCCTATGTTGCTTATTGAATGGATAATACGTAGGTCTTAAGTAATTTGCCATCTTGGAAAGAGAAGAAATCCAACGACTGATGCTCTTGGCTCTTCTCGTTCCAATAACGAACTTCCCATGCCGGACCATTCATGAACCATCCGGGTATGATTCGAATCGGAGTTCCGGAATGCTCTTCGGCAAATTTAGCGAGCATCTGTTGCTCGGAAATATTCTCGCTTATCTTTTTCTTAATTAGCTCGTCTTTGCGCTCCCAGATCATCCACTCCGTGCCTTCGGAATCTTTGCCGGTGACGACCCAGACCGTTTCGTCCCACGTATGGCTGACCGCTTCGTCTACTTCCGCGAGTCCTCCCTGCGCCTTGGCGATTCGAATCGCCTGTTTCTCCGCGCTGCGATACTCCGAATCGGCCGAACGGACGAACAGTACCGCCGACACCAAGACGAACACGATAAAACCCGCCAATACGATTAACCATCTTCCGAGCGAAAGCGAAGGCATTTTCCGTTGTCCTTCACTACGGCTTAAATTCATCCCCGTAACCTCTGGAAGCAACGCTCCGCTTCCGCGAGAATTTTCTCCTCGTCAAGCGTTAACAGTTGGCCGTTGCGAAGCAATTGCTTCCCGTTTACCCATACGTGAGCGACGTCAGAGCCCCTTGCCGCATAGGCCAGATGAGAAACGTAATCCGTATGCGGCACAAAATGTGGTTTCGTAAGAGACAATGCGATGAAATCCGCTTTCATCCCTGCTTTAAGCTGCCCTACCGTATCGCCTAATCCAATGGAACGGGCTCCGTACACGGTTCCCATGCGCAGCGCTTCTGCTGCCGGAATGACCGTCGGATCGCCTGAAACCCCTTTATGAAGCAATGCCGCAAGCGTGATTTCTTGGAACAGATCCAGATTGTTATTGCTTGCCGCGCTATCCGTGCCTAGCGAGACGGTTACGCCGGCTTTCAGTAGCTCCGGCACTCTGGCAACTCCGCTCGCGAGCTTCAAGTTGCTGACCGGATTATGAGATACGGCCACATTACGTTCGGCAAGCAGCGCGATCTCTTCATCGTTCAGATGAACGGCGTGCGCCACTAGAGTCGGACGGCTAAACATTCCGAGACGATCCAAGTGCTCTACCGGACGGAAACCATAGTCTCTAACGTTCTGCTCTACTTCCGCAATCGTCTCCGACATATGCGTGTGCATAGGCAAATCGAGATCGTGAGCCGCTTCGACGAATTTCAAAATAAAATCCGGCGGGCAAGTATAGGGAGCATGAGGCGAGATCATAACGCTAACTCGTCCATCCGCTTGACCGTGCCAGTCTTTGGCGAATTGGATAGCGTCGGCGAGCTTAGCCTTCTGCACGTCTTCGGGACATAACCCGATAACTCCTCTTGTTAGGCTAGCGCGAAGTCCCGATTGCTCTACCACTTCCGCTACGCGATGCATATGATCATACATGTCCACGAATGTCGTCGTACCGCTCTTAATCATTTCGGCCGCGGCCAACGAAGAGCCCCAGTACACGTCATCGCCCGTATATTTCGCTTCCGTCGGCCACATGTGATTTTGCAGCCAATCCTGTAGCGCAAGATCGTCCGCTAACCCGCGAAGTAACGACATTCCGGCATGACCGTGCGTATTTACGAGACCGGGCATGAACAGCAGCCCGCTGCCGTCCATGACTTCCGAAGCTAACTCTTTTTCCTTATCCGGTGCCTCGCCCTCTCCCAATCCGGCGATTGTACTTCCTTCTACGGCCATCCAACCTTGAAATTTAGAGAGTTGATCGTCCATCGTGACGAAAGTTCCATTATTAATTAGCAGACGAGTCATTTCGTTTCGTCTCCTTCCGTTGATCCGTTATTATGATCCATATAGTAAGCTAGGCTAAGCAGTTCAGCCGTAAAATCCGCATTGTGAATTCGTACGCCCGGAGACGATTTGAGCACGACGGGAGCGAAATTCAAGATCCCGCGTATGCCGGCGGCAACGAATTGATCCGCTACGTTCTGGGCTTCCGTTGCCGGCACCGTAATGATCCCCACCGAAATATCCAATAGTTCGACCGAGGAGCACAGATCCTGCATAGGCTGAACGGTTAAGCGATTGATAAGCGTTCCCTTCTTGCTTTCGTCCGCGTCGAAAACGGCTACGATTTTCATATTATCTTTGATATACATGCTGTAATTGCATAACGCTCGGCCCAGATTCCCGGTTCCGACCAAGGCAACGTTCATCGTCTTGTCCAATTTAAGAATATGACGGATTTTCTCGATCAAATAATCCACGTTGTAACCAACGCCTTTGCGGCCGAATTCGCCGAAATACGCCAAATCTTTGCGAATCTGCGCCGGATTTAGATCAAGCTTCTCCCCTAACTCCTGAGAGGAAACCGTTTGAATGTTGCTGAAGCTAAGCTCGTTCAGAAATCGCAAATAAATCGGTAATCTTCTAACGACGGCTTCGGAAATTTTAATGGGCTTCATGTTTCTCTCCCTCATCTTGGACGGCGGACGCGGCCGAATTTAACCATGAGCTGACTCTTGCGGCCATAGCCGACGTAGGCAAATGCTCCATCTTAGGACCCGGTAACGAGTATAAGAAATATTTGCCGTAATTCGTATCTATGACCCTCGTATCGTAGAGAATGACGATTCCTCGATCCGTTGCCGTACGGACGAGCCGGCCGAAGCCTTGTTTGAAGCGAATCACCGCTTGGGGAAGCGACAGCTTCATGAAAGGATTTTTGTTCTCGGCCAATAGCTTCTCCGACTTGGCTTCGGCTACCGGATGATTCGGCGGTTGGAAAGGCAATCTTACGATCGCAAGGCAGGTTAACGCATCGCCCGGAAGGTCGATTCCCTCCCAGAAACTGCTCGTTCCAAGCAACACCGAGGCGGGCTGCTTCACGAACTGTTGAGTCAGCCGGCTTCGGCTTCCGCTATCCATGCCCTGGCCTAATACTTGAATTCCGCTTGCCTCAAGGCGATCCTTGAGCGGGCCGTAGACGGTCTTAAGCATGCGATGGGAGGTGAACAGCACAAGCATACGGCCTCCGACCGTAATCGCCATTTCCTGAAGTGAATCGATCAGCGCGCTTATGAACACCGCCTCGCCGTCTCTTCCCTTAATTCCGGGAAAGTCCCGCGGGATAAGAACGAGCGCTTGCTCGCGGTAACGGAACGGCGACGGTAGCATCGCCGTCTTGAGCCTTCCGCCCTTCTCCGCCTCGTCCAATCCGAGCTGCTCAGTGACATAGCGAAATGATTTGTCTATCGTCAGGGTAGCGGAAGTCATAACGACGCTCGACTTGCGGTCGAAGACTCCTTCTTTAAGCAATTCGCTTACGTCCGCGGGAACGCCGTAAATATATACGGATCTGCCCCGGTACTGCGAATGTCCTTCCAGCCAATAAACGAACTCGGGCTTGCCCAATGTAACGAATGATTGCGTATCCGCCCTAATGTTCGCCAAATCTTTTAAGACGCCGCTTAAATCGGTCAACATCCCTTGCATGCTGAGCTCGTCGGCATCTTCGCGCATATCGACGGTTAGCTTCTCCAGCGGCCGAATGAAATCCGATAGAAGCTGGATCACGTTGTTGCCGTCCACGGACAAACTTTCCCATTGCTCGGGCAAGTCCTCATGCTTCAGTCGCAAAGTGAGATTTCCTGTTTCATCCGCTGCGGCGTTGGCCGTAAGCAATTGAAACAATGCGTCCATCCAACGTTCCCATGCTTCCCGAATCTCATGGACTTTAGGCACTAACAATTCGAGTTTCTCCGTCCAAGCACCCGAATCTCCCGTTCCGAGTGACGATACCGAACCGATAAGCTGAGGGAGCAATCCCGTTCTCGCATCTTTCCACACCCGTTGCAACGGTATGGCTAACGAGGAATGCCCCGTCTTCTGACCCAGATGATGACTGGCTACCTCTTCGAGATGATGGGCCTCGTCTACGATTAACCGGTCGTATGCCGGTAACAGCCGATGCTCGGCTCTCAAATCTGTGAACAGCAAAGCATGGTTCGTAATGATTAAATCCGCTTTGCCGGCTTCTTGTCTGGCCCGATGATAGAAGCACCTTCTAAACCACGGACAAGCTCGGTTAAGACAGGACGCCGCATCGCTGGATACCGCGTCCCACTCTTCCTTATTGCGAACGCCGATATTCAGTTCTTCGGATTCGCCTCTCGTCGTTTCGCCAAGCCATACCGTCATTCCCCCGCGGGTCACGGCTTCTTCCCTGCCGAAGGCATGCTCGGGTATTTGTTGACGACTCTCGAACTTCCTCAAACAAAGATAATTATTGCGTCCCTTAAACACCGATGCGCGAAAAGGAACCGGAAGCGCTTGCTGCAATAAAGGCAAATCCCGCTCCCTAAGCTGTTCCTGAAGTTGAATCGTATGCGTGCTAACGACGACTTTTTTTTCTTCCTTCAGACCATAATAGAGGGAAGGCAGCAAGTAACCTAACGATTTGCCCGTGCCCGTTCCCGCTTCAACCAGCAGATGCGAATCTTCTTGCAGCGCATCGAATACTTCCTGAAACATAATATCTTGACCTTCCCTCGACTCATAGGAAGGAAACATCGTTTTCAGATTCGCCTGAACCGCCGCTAAGTATTGTTCGAAATCCATTTCGTTGAGCTGTTTCGCCGTATGCTGGGATTCCTCTTCGGAACGCGAATCTTCGCCCCAATCCCCTACGTTCATGGCGAATTGACGGAAGTGGTGAATACCGTCTTCGGGTATAAGAGGTTGCGTCTCGCGCCAGTTGAGAGTGTCGGCGATGAGCCAGCCCAGATCGTTGCGATCGGGATCGAACATCCCGGACAATCTTTGCAAAGTGAAGAGAGGAAGATTGCGAAGTTTGTTCAAACATAACAGAAACAACTCGGCGGTCGCGACCGCGTCGCTGTCCGCTTGATGCGGCCGGTCATGATCGATGCCGAGCGTCTGCGTAAGAGACGTCAATGCATACGAAGGCTGCGTCGGATAGACCAATTTCGCTAATTCCACCGTATCCAACATTCTGCCCGAGAATGGCAAATAACCGCTCCGATCTAAGGCGGCTTGCAGGAAGTGCGCATCGAATTCTACGTTGTGGCCGATGAGAATAACATCCTGCAGCATCGGGACGATTGCGTTGAGCATCTCTTCAAGCTCCGGCGCTGCATGAACGTCTTCGTCGCGAATGCCGGTGAGACGGGTTATTTCCTCCGGAATCGGCTTGTTGGGGCGTACAAAGCTTGCATACGTGGAACAAACGGCACCCGCATCATCGATTAGCGCGAGTCCCGTTTGTATGATTTCATCTTTATCGGACGACATGCCCGTTGTTTCGAAATCGAGCACGGCAAATTTCATTCCAGACTTCCTTTCCTTCCGGCACGCAGAACGTATATAGCGATGCTGTCGATCCTTAATTAGACGATTAGACCTGAACTAAAGTTTGTAACTCCGCGCTTCCGAATTGCAGCTGCAATTGTCCGTTACCTTGCTGGAGAGATTCCAGGTTCAGCTTGGGATCAGGAAAAGCAGGATCGGTCTCCAACGCTTTGCGGAAATAGCTCTGAGCTTGTTCGAGATGCGCGTAGATCGCTTGAATGCAACCTAGCGCGTTGAACGCGATCGCCTGCAATCTTCGTTCTTCGGCAACGGCGGCGATCAATTGAAAATGCTGTTGGGCTTCGTTCCATTGTTTCATGTGCATGCGCGACATGGCAAGGAACAACCTCGCGCACACGAAATCCGGATACGACGTAACAGCGTCCTCCAACTGCTCCGAAGCGTGCTTAAACATGTGAAGCTTGAAATAGCCTTGCCCTTTGACGAACGAACCCAAATATTTGTGCGGTTCTGGTGCGATGGCCGGTTGCTGTTGCATATCCCGGAACGTTCCCATTTTGTCTTCGAACTGAAGCCATGATTCAATAATATCATCACTTAGCGTTTTGAGCATGTCCCATTGTTGCCGAAGAGCGTTTTTTTCTTCCCCTGTAGCGAGCGGATAGCGATGGATTATAGCGTCGAGCGTCTCGTTCATCGTAGCGAACCATTGTCGAATCATGATCGTTTCGTTCCCCCCTACACGATTGTGTAAACAATCGACCTCCTGAGCGACAGCTTCGCGAGTGAAACTGTACTGCTCATTCTTCGTTTCGAGGAGTACTTTCATACGTGTTACAAAACGGTCGAATGCGGCTCTTCCGCCAACAATTTGACAACATGATTATGTTCATCCATTATCGCGACCCTTGGATGGTGTCGGCGAGCTTCTTCGTCGCTCATTAAACCGTAGTTGATAATAATGACTTTGTCGCCCGGCTGCACTAGCCTTGCGGCCGCCCCGTTCAAACAAATGACGCCCGATCCTCTTGGGCCCGGAATCGCATACGTCTCGAAGCGCGCGCCATTATTATTATTAACGATCTGAACTTTCTCATCAGGCAAAATATCGACCAGTTCAAGCAAATCCTGGTCAATCGTTACGCTTCCGACATAATTCAGGTTCGCTTCGGTTACCGTCGCTCTGTGTATTTTGGCTTTCATCATTTGGCGAAACATACTTCAGCACCTACTTCCGCTGGATTTAGCAGCCTATTATCGATAAGTCGGGTTTTCCCGAAACGGACGGCAACCGCGATAAGCAATTCCTTTTCGACCTTGATTAATGGCCGATTCGTATCCGTCGGGCTTAAATCAGGATACGTCAGAACTTCCGCGTAATCAATATCCGCGAGCGAAACGCCGTTAATTTCTGCCTTTAGACGTTGAACGAGTTCGATAGCTGTTATTCCCTCTTGCATCCAATCCGCTACGTGAGACAACGATCGGGACAATACGAGCGCTTGTTTCCTTTCTTCGGATGTCAAATAGACATTACGCGAACTGAGCGCCAGCCCGTCTTCTTCGCGTACGATCGGACATGGAATAATTTCTACCGGGATATTCAAATCCTGCACCATGTTGGAGATAACGGCGATTTGCTGGGCATCCTTCATCCCGAAATAAGCCCGGTTCGGCTGGACGATATTGAACAGCTTCGTAACGACCGTCGCGACGCCGTCGAAATGACCCGGGCGGCTCGCGCCGCACAATCGTTCGGTCACGTCCGTAACCGTAACGTTGGTCACTCGTTGCCGCGGGTACATTTCCTTCACTTCCGGAAGGAAGACGATATCCGCGCCGGCTTCCGCCGCAACTTGGATATCCCTTGTCTCGTTTCTCGGATATTTATCCAAATCCTCGCCGGGTCCGAATTGAATCGGGTTCACGAAAATACTAAGAACCGTTAATCCGTTATCGGACGCGGAGCGCCGCAGCAAGCTGGCATGCCCCTCATGCAAGTATCCCATCGTTGGGACGAAACCTACTGAGCTGTTGGACGGATCGGACATTCTGAATGCCGCGATTTCTTTTCTCAACACGGCGATCGTTCGAATGATTTTGGGAGTCATTTTCCTTCCCCTCCGTACAATTTGGATAGGTTAGTCGAAGTCGAGGATTGATCCAACGGGAATGAATGCTTTTCTTCCGGAAAAGCTTTCGTTTTCACTTCGTCTACGTATTCCGTAATCGCGTTCCGAATGGTATCTCCGATATTGGCGTAGCTTTTGACCATCTTCTTGTCGCGAATACCGGAGCCGTAGCGGAGAATATCATGAAAAACAAGCACTTGGCCATCGCATCCGCGACCTGCGCCGATCCCGATAGTCGGTATGCCGATGGAGCGCGTCATAGCCGCCGCCAGCTCCTCCGTAACGAGCTCCAGCACGATGCCGAATGCTCCGGCTTGCTCCAACGCTTTCGCGTCTTGAAGCAACTTCTCGGCCTCTCCGCTATTCTTCCCTTGTATTCGGTATCCGCCGATCTGATGCACGGACTGCGGCGTTAACCCGAGATGACCGAGCACCGGAATTCCCGCCGACGTCAACACGCGTATTTCATCCGCCAGTTCGGCCCCGCCTTCGAGCTTAACAGCGTGGGCTCCGCCTTCCTGCATTAGCTTGGCCGCGTTGCGCAAAGTCGATTCGGTTCCCAGACGGTAAGTCGCGAACGGCATATCGGTTACCACCATCGTATGGGGAGCTCCTCTAACGACCGCGCGGGTATGATAGATCATATCTTCTAGCCTTACTGGAACCGTCGTATCGTATCCAAGAACGACGTTGCCGAGCGAATCGCCGACCAAGATGATGTCGACGCCCGCTTCCTCCGCCAGCATCGCGGAAGGATGATCGTAAGCCGTGAGCATGGCGATCGGTTTGTTCTGATCTTTCATTGTTTTCAGTTTCGGTAAGGTCAATGCGCTTTTCATGGGGATATCCTCCTAAGGATTACAGGATATAACAACAAAAAAACCTATTTTGCCCATGAGCAAAAAAGGTCGCCATTCAACATAGAACGTCCTTCACGTCCTTCTGTCTCGGTCCTTTCGGCTCAGAGCAGAATCCGCCGCGAATCATTGACGGTATTCAATTGCTGTTCGTACTTTCATTGTTGATTACATCATTGCATTTCATGCGTTTAAGTTCGGGCAAGTGCGGTTCGCTACGATAGCGATACCACCTTGCACAGCGATTATACCAGATATCGGGTTCGCCGTCTATGATCTGGCATCCCATGATCTGGCATCCCATGATCTGGCATCCCTACATCGGGCATCCCTTCATCAGAGAAACCAAATAACGCTGTCCCCTCACACACTTAATTCCACCAATCGAGTCACTCTAGAGCAATTAGTACCGTCTCACACACCTAATTCCATAAATCGAGTCACTCTGGAGCAATTAGTACCGTCTCACACACCTAATTCCTTAAATCGAGTCACTCTGGAGCAATTAGTACCGCCTCACACACTTAATCCCTACAATTGGATTACTCAGACATACCAAATACAGAAACACTTCTAAACCTAAGCAATTGCGGTGCTCAGCACCCTTGGATTTTTTTCATTTTCGTAGTCAATAATCAATCACCCTAATCCACTCGCGGACCGACTTCTCCGATTTCCGCCGAATAGATCGTGCGAAAGCTTCCGTCCTTCATCTCGACCTGCAATCCGCCCGTTCCGTCCAGTCCGCGCGGTATGCCTTGAATCGGTCCTTGCGGCGTATACAGCAACGTCTCGTTGTTCAACGTAACGGAATGGGCTTCCCACAAAGAACGGATCGGCGCGAATCCCTGTTCCATATAGAGGTCGTACAGCCGCTCGAATTCGTCTAGAATAGTCGCGATAAGGTCGCTACGATTAATCGTTTTTCCGGAGGCCATCTTAAGCGAAACGACTTTCTCTAACAGTTCCTCCGGATAGTCTTCCGCTTCCAAATTTACGGAAATCCCCAATCCGACGACCACGTAGCGAAGCCTCTCGTCTTCAGCGGCCGATTCCAACAATATTCCGCTTATCTTTTTGCCGCCGACAAGCAGATCGTTCGGCCACTTGATTCCGATCTCGACGGGAACTTCGCGAGAAATCGCCCTGCTTAACGCAACCGCGGCCAACAAAGTTAATTGCGGCGTCATTTGAAGCGGTACCGACGGACGGAGCAGCAAACTCATCCATACTCCTTTACCCGACGGCGACACCCAATGACGCCCCATTCTCCCCCGTCCGCTCGTCTGCTGCTCGGCAATGACTAGCGTGCCTTCTTCCGCGCCTTGCTCGGCTAAGCGACGAAGCTCGTCCTGAGTCGAAGGGATAACGTCGAGGAGATGTAGCTTGCGTCCGAACCGTTTCGTCCTCAGCTTAGGAAGCAGCTCTTGCAAGGACAGCCGAGAAGGTTTGCCGGTTAAACGATAACCTAAGCGTGGTACGGCTTCGATAAGATAACCGTCCGCTTCCAGCTTGCGAACCTGTTTCCATACGGCGGTTCGGCTCACGTTCAGCTTGCGGCTGATTTCCTCGCCCGACACGTATTCTCCGGCTTCCGCCTCCAGCAAACTCAGTAAATTTTGTTTACTCATCGGTTCCTCCCGCTTCATCGCACGCGTTCTCCGCAGCCTTCAGCAGAGCTTGCTTCTCGTTAGGAACTTCGCCGAACGCTACCCATTCCAGCAGATCCTTCAGAACTTCCGTTATCCACGGGCCAGGAGCTTTGCCTAAATAGGCGGACAATTCGTTCCCGCGCACTTTAAGATCGCTTATCGCAACGACCGGCATTTCTTCCAACCATTGCTTGGCTTCCGTCCAAAATTCGGTTTCCAGAGCTTCGCTCATGGCCAACCAGTCTTCAGCCAACGAACGGCCTCTAGCTAACACGGTTAGAACCCAACTTTCCCAGAGCTCATCTTCCTCGTTCAACTTTAGCTGCTCGTTCATCCCAACTAAACCCGAGATGCGGGCGACTCTGCGGGCACTAAAACGTAACGCGCGGCATAGATCGGAACTATCTTCTTCATTCACTCCCATGCCCGAGAGCAAAGCCGCCCACCGAAGATCGGGATCCGAAATGGAAGGAAGTTGCATTAGGTTACCCATCGAGCCATCGTCCGTAAAATCCATTCCCCACTTGTCCCATTCCGCAGGCATCCCGTTGAAACGATAACGTTCCGCCGCTTGTCTGAATGTTTCAGGTAAAGTATCCTTCACGTGAACCAGCAGACCGCTTTTGAATAAATAATGACAAGCTTGCTCCGGGCCGCTACCGGCTATCATCTTGTCCCATTCCGCGCTTACCCGCTCCATCGCCACAAGACTCAGCTTCGGACGGTGTTCGATAATTCCCTGCCACACTTCGGGTAAAATCATAAAATCCAATTCGGACGCGAAACGAATCGCCCTAAGCATTCTCAACGCGTCTTCTCCGAATCGCTCCGACGCCTCTCCGACGCAATCCACCACGCCTGCCCGCAAAGCATCCTGACCTCCGAACGGGTCGACGATCTCGCCTGCCGAGCCGAAAGCCATTGCGTTAAACGTAAAGTCCCGCCTAGCCAGATCCTCGCGAACGTCCTGAACGAACGCGACTTGATCCGGCCTGCGGGAATCGGTAAAGCCGAACTCTTGCCTGAACGTCGTCACCTCGTACGAACGCCCGCCTTCCATGACCGTCACCGTGCCATGCTTCAGCCCCGTCGGCAACGTTCTCGCGTACAAAGCAATGACCTCGTCGGGCGTTGCCGACGTCGCGATATCGATATCGTGAAGCGCTCTTCCAAGCAACCGATCTCTGACGCAGCCGCCTACTAGATAAGCCCGGTGTCCGCTCGCTTCGAGCTTGCGGACGATGTCCAGACCTTCCATCCATAATGATTCATCTTGGGTATTCGTTAGTTCCATTATTGTTCCTACCCCTTCGATATTTCGGTCGCATTCCGCGAATTAGACGTTGCATACGGGAACAGATAGCGGGAGGGGCATGCCAAGCACGCGATAATAGATTTCCTCGTATTGCGCGGTTATCAGCTCGTCGCAGAAAACATGATGAGCCCTCTGAATGCAAGCTTCCCTGAATTCGGCATAAAGTTTCTCGTTCGTCAGCAGCTTCACAGCATTTTCAGCCATTTCGTCCGTGTTGCCGATAGTCGACAGGTACCCGGTTTTCCCGCTCTGAACAAGCTCGGGAATGCCTCCCGCGATGGAACCGATCGTCGGAACGCCGCATGCCATCGCTTCCAAAGCGACCAATCCGAAGCTTTCCTTCTCGGACGGAAGCAACATCAAATCCGCGATGGAGATCACTTGCGCCACGTCATCCTGTTTACCCAAGAAGTGTACGCGATGAGACAAACCCATGGCTTGAATTTTAGTCTGAATTTTCGGCAAATCCGGCCCTTCTCCCACGAGCACGAGTCTCGTTGGCGTTCTGGCGTTCACCTTGGCGAAAATGTCGACCACGTCCATCGTCCGCTTCACGGGTCTGAAGTTGGATATGTGCATCAGTACTTTCTCGTGGGGCTCCGCGTAATCCCTGCGCAAGTCCGTACATTCGCGCGGGTAATAAATTCGTTTGTCCACGAAATTGTAGGTCAGATCTATAGGCTCCTGAATATCCAGCAGCTCTCTCGTTTCCTTGATTAAATCGCGGCTGACCGCCGTTACCGCATCGCTCTTGCGAATGCCGAACCGAATGATGTCTTTAAGCGTCTCATCCTGCGCCAGAACGGTAATATCCGTTCCGTGAAGCGTCGTAACGACCTTCAGATCGTCCCCCGCCATTTGTTTGGCCAAGATGGCGCACACGGCGTGAGGAACGGCGTAATGAACATGAAGCAGATCGAGCTTCTGAAGCCTTGCGACTTGATTCATTTTACTCGCTAACGACAGATCGTATGGAGGATAACGAAACACGTAATAATCCGATACTTCCACCTCGTGATAGAAAATATTGCGGTGGAATTTGCCTAACCGGAAAGGCATGCTATGCGTAATAAAATGGATTTCGTGACCTTTCTCGGCCAGCAATTTGCCAAGCTCAGTCGCGACAACGCCCGAGCCTCCAAGCGAGGGGTAACAGGTGATGCCGATTCTAAGCGGACGATTCATATCGATTCCTCCTAGCCCTGAAGCTTCTCTCGTTATTATATTCCGATAGGTTTCGTCATTAGAAGCGTTGAACCGCAATCGGTCCTTTGGAAATAAAACCTTCCGCGAACGGATATTTCATAGCTTGCCCAAGTAAGCGGTCTCTTGCCACGATATTGTCTAAATACGCTCCCGTCAGCGGCGTTTCGACCCAATCCGCTTCGCTGCTTCCGGGCATAAATTGCGACCGATAGGCTTTTAACGCATTCATTTTGATCTCATGAACTTCGCTCACGTCGATGAGCAACTGCGGAGTGTGCGCATCGTTAATGAAGTAGAACAGCAATTGATCTACCGTCCAAGCAGGCAGCTCCGGCATATACCGTCTAAGCTTGGCGTTGAACACCGCTTCCTCGGCCATTCGGCTGCAAGTGACATGGTCCGGATGCCGATCCATATGATAAGGAGCGAATACGAGCCTAGGTCGATACTTCCGAATGGCTTCCACCATCAAATCCGTTTGCTGGGCAATGACGGCAAGTCGACGATCGGGCAAGCCAAGATTCTCGCGCACGGCCAGGCCAAGCACGGATGTCGCTTCGGCAGCTTCCCGTTGCCGGGTTTGCACGTTGCCGTTAGAAGACAATTCGGCGTAGGTGAGATCGATCATGCCGACCCTATATCCTTCGCGAACGTGCTTGGCTATCGTTCCGCCCATGCCGATCTCCGCATCGTCGGGATGCGCGGCGAATACGAGCATATCCAATTGATCGTGATGATTATGACTCATTTTACGTTTAACCTTCTATTCCCGGTTTATATTTATGTACGAGCTCTCGCCATGCGAAATCTCCTCGTTCCAGCGCCTTGACGAGCAATTCTCCCGTGGCGACGTTCGTCGCGACCGGAATGCCTTGAACGTCGCATAAGCGCAACAGCGCGATGATATCGGGCTCATGCGGCTGCGCCATTAACGGATCTCTGAAGAAGAGAATCAAATCCATCGTATTCTCCGCGACTCTCGCTCCGATTTGTTGGTCCCCGCCCAGAGGACCCGACATAAATCGATGAACGTTTAAGGACGTATTCTCCATGATGCGGGTGCCGGTCGTCCCCGTAGCATATAGTCGATGATGTTTCAAAACGTGTTCGTATGCGATCGCGAAATTAACCATTTCTTCTTTCTTGCGATCGTGCGCGATAAGTGCGATATCCATCATGGAAACCAGTCTCTCCTCTTAAGAAAGTTAATCCATCAAGTGCTCGAAACCGTAAACCATGCCGGTCACGTTCATGATTTTCTTGATCGCCGTATTGACTCCGGGCATGTACCCCGCCCTATCGTAGGAATCGTGGCGAATTTTAAGCGTTTGGCCGAACGCCCCGAAGACGACTTCCTGTTGGGCGAACACGCCCGGCAATCGAACGCTATGTATACGGAATCCGTCGTAGTAACCGCCCCTAGCCCCTTCGATCACTTCTTCCTCGTTAGGGTTTCCTTGGCGCAGCTCTTGACGGGCTTCGGAAATCCATTCGGCGGTCTTGATCGACGTTCCCGACGGCGCATCGAGCTTCTGGTCTCCATGGTATTCGATGATTTCCACATGGGGAAAATACTTGGCGGCCATCGCGGAAAATTTCATCATGAGAATAGCCCCGATCGAGAAATTCGGCGCTATCAGTCCGCCTATGCCTTGCTCACGACACTGCTTGTCCAATGCGGCAATCTGTTCCGGAGTGAAGCCGGTTGTCCCTATTACGGGACGAACGCCGTAAGCGAGCGCCGTTTCCGTATTGGGCATGGCCGACTTTGGATTCGTGAAATCGACTAATACGTCAGGACGGTTTGCCGACAACGCATCGGCGAGATGCGGAGTCACGATGACGCCGGAAACGGACTTGCCGACAAGCGTCCCGGCGTCGACCGGACCTGCTGATCTATCTATGGCCGCGACGAGCTGCAACTCGGAATCTTCTAACACCATTTTTACGACTTCGCGTCCCATGCGGCCGCCCGCTCCCGCGACGGCTACGGTAATTTTGTGCGACATGCGATCACCTATTCCTTCTAGAATGATAGTGCGAATATTGTTGTTTGAGAAGGCGTCGCCTCTCGGCGCGCACTTCGTGCAACAATCGTTTGGCCTCTTCGTGCTGCGGCTCCAGTTGCAAAGCATTCCGCAAACAATCGAGAGCAAGCTTATAATTCCGTTGCATCCGGTACAAAATGCCCAGCAATAGATTAGCTTCCGCCGATAGCGGGTCGAGTTGCGATGCTTCCTTTAGCAACGCGATGCTCTTCTCGACATCGGGCGAATCCCCCGCCAGCAAATGCCTCGCGTTGGCTATACGCGCCTTGGACATGATGACCCGAAGATTAAGCATATAGATCGGATCGTTCGGTTTCAATTCTACGGCCCTGTGGGCGTACGTCAAGGCCAACGAGAGCTTGCCGCTCCTTGCGCAGGTAATCGATCCGCTGTGGTAGTAGGCCGCGTTCTCGGGTTCAATCTCGATCGCTTGCCCGAACCAGTGAACGGCTGATTCGAAATCCCCTTGATAGATGGCTTCGTACGCTTGCCGGAGGCACGTTTCCCCGTCCATGCCGACCATCCTCCCTTCGATGTGGGGATAGTTCAGCATATGACTCTTAGCCGTTATCGGTGTGCTTCTTCGTCCATCTGTCCGCATCGCGGGTGTTGAATTTATGCATCACCTTGCGGTGCGCCTCGGTCAGGTCTATCCCTAACGAATTCGCGAAACAAGTGACGATAAACAAAATATCGCCAAGCTCCATCTCGATCGAATTATCGGCTTCATCCTGCTTCTTCGGCTTCTCGCCGAAATGATGATTCACTTCCCGCGCCAATTCCCCGACTTCTTCGGACATCCTGGCCAACATGGACAGCGGGGAAAAATAGCCTTCTTTGTATTGCGAAATGTAAGCATCCACATCGCGTTGAATATCGGCAAGCGTACGCTCCGTCAACGCTAAATCGGTTATGCGAGAGTCTCCCATGTTTCGTTTCCTTTCATGAAGGTTTCTCTCCTATGTTAGCGTAAGACGTTTGCGAAAACAAATGCATTTTTACAAGAATCGACCCATTTGCCGTATGCCAAATAAAAAAGCCGCATCCGTCATCATGACCGGAGGGCTTCCTTAAGTACACAGATTACTAACGATTACTCTAAACGCTCTATTTCTTCCATTTCTTGAGCCATCGTTGCGCCGCGTCTTCGGATTCGATCGTTCGCGATGAACCTCGGCCTTGACTTCTTCCCGTAAACTCTTCGACTTTATATCTTCTCCACCCGACCCAAGTGAGAATTGTCACGATAAAAGTCCCCATCATCGCCGACCAGCCCCATGATGGCGGAGTCATTCCGACGGGAGGCACGAGAGCGGTCGAAGCCGCGTCATCTTCCGGGAACAAACCGTCCAGCGCCTCCTGCAGCGGCGGGATCGTACCCAATAACAGTTCGGCAGAAGGAGATTCCGCGCGGTAGACGCGTAAAGCATAACGGATTACCGAGTCGCTCCGTTCGACTTTCCAAGGTTCGGTTTGAAGGATCGCCGACGTACGAATGAGATCGTAATGCTGCTTTAGTTGTTCGAAAGCGAGCAGCGACGTTCGTGAAGCAAGACCCGCGACCGCCGTCTCGCGAGGCAAAGAATCGCCGAGTCTGACCAAATCGTCCCGTAAAATTTTCCTGTAGCGGTGCCACAAAGGTTTCTCGGAATGAACTATGGCGTCGGCGGCTAGTCTCAGCGAAGCGGCAGCCGATTTCCATTTCCGTTGATCCGGTTCCATAGCGGAAGCCGTTCTCTTCAGCTCGGTTATATTATGGGCTAGAGCCAGTATGCCTTCGGCAGTCGCGATTTGCTTCAGTGGCAAGCCGCGGAACTGTTGCTCCAGTTCGTTCAGGCTGGCTCGCGCATGTTCAAGCTTGCTTTCATTGATTTCTTCGTATAAGGTTTCCGTCGACGTTAAAAATCTTTCATATGCGATGCGGGTAGCCGAATCGCCAGCGGATAGGCGGTTACCAGGATCGGCTTGGCCGTTATCTACGGAAATCTGCCCTCTCGCGATCGAAGGGGCAACGATAAGCAAGCCTAGCGAACAAAGCGTACTTACCAGTATTAACGACACCCAACCGCGCCGCCGCACTCCTATTTTAAACAAAAACACGGACATCCCCTCCTTACCCCATGGATATGAGAGGATGTCCGCGTTTAGAACGACTTGTCCGAGGCGATCTTCTCCTCCGCGAAAACAAACTTCGCTATCGCCGTGGCTAAGACGCTGAGTGCCGTTAATAAGAAAGTAAATAAGCCAACGTAGAAGATATCGTCGTACAATTGCCTTGGCAGATACGGGAACACGTCGTACGTATAATCTACCGTATCGTTCAAGAACGTCCAGGCTGCCGCCGCGAGCAGGGCGATGCCTCCGAAAGTAAAGAAGCGCGCATAGAGCAGCGCCGTTACCGCCATGGCCGTATGTCCGATGATTAACATCCAATCCTCCCATTGCGAGGATGCTCCTTGCGCTTGTCCTGCGAAGATGATTGCAGTCGCCCATATGCCGTACTTGACGGACGTTACGACTCCTAGCGTCTCGATGACGCCGCGGACTCCGTTCACCCATGCTATCCGCGATCGGTTCGGAGAAATCCACAACCAAAGAACGGCGAGCGCGAAAAAAAGAGAAGCGGTCGGGCTATCGGGCACGAACGGGATTTGCCAATGCGGCTGCTCGTTCCATGTCGCGGCCAACTGATCTTTGTACCAATAGTAACCGTATATCGTTCCCGGAACGTAGATCAGCATAAGGATCAGTAAAGTCGTGGGATGCAGCAATATACTACGAGAAATCAGCCATTTCAGCCAACTCATCAGACTACTCCTCTCCAAGTCGCCAACTTATTAAAAAAACCTGACCAATTACGGTCAGGTTTAGAGCAGTGCGAAGATTACTCCGCCGCCTCTGCTTTTTGCTTGGAAAGCCAAGTCGCGATTTGATCGATTTGTTCGGCCGTCAAATCCGCTTTGAACGCAGGCATCATATCGCCTTTACCGTTCGTAACGATCTCAACGAGCTCTTCTTTGCTCAGCGTGTCTCCGATCCCTCTCAAGGCAGGACCGTTCCCGCCTTCAAGCTCGGCGCCGTGACAAGCGATACAAGCCGCTTGCGTCATCGTATCCGTGAACGCCGGATCATCGGCGGCTACCATCGCAGGGATTTTCTCCTTGCCCGGTATCGGACGAGGCAAGCCCTTCTCAACGGCTTCTTCCGCTTTAATCTCGCGTTCGATGTGCTCCGGTACCGTACCGGTTGCTTCCAACTCGTGCTGGTAGTGATCCCACGAAACCCAAGTCAGGTAAGTGACAGCCACCAATGAAACGATCATCAGCGACGAAGCGATCGGACGACGATAGAAGCGACGCTCTTTGCCCGTATCCAAGAACGGAGCCAGCAACAAAGCGATAAAAGGTATACCGGATAAGCCGAGTACGCCAAGGACGATAAAATCTCCCGATGCGTAAGGATATTTCAATAATTGATACAGGAACAGGAAGTACCAGTCCGGCATCGGGATGAACGCGCTGTTCAGCGGATCCGCCGGATAGCCGAGCGGAGCCGGTTCCGCAATGACCAGAGTCAAGAATCCGACCAGTGCGACTACGCCGACCATCCACTCCTTGAGCAGGAAGTTCGGAATGAAAACTTCCGATTTACCCGGAAAAGCAGTGTAGTCCGGAGGCGTCACATTGGAGTAATCGCGTTTGCGAATACGCGAATCACCGACATATAGAATTTTTTCATTTGGATCATGTTTATGTGCCATCGCTAGTCACTCCCCTCTCTTACAGCGGCCCGGAAATGCCCTGTTTTCGAATCATAAAGAAGTGTCCTGCAAGCAATGCCAACAAAGCTCCAGGCAAGAAGAACACGTGGATTGCGAAGAAACGGGTCAGCGTTTGGGCGCCGACGATCGTGCCGCCGTTCATAAGCTCCTTAATATACTCGCCTAAGAAAGGCACGGCTCCCGCAATTTCAAGACCAACCTTCGTCGCGTAATACGCTTTGTTATCCCATGGAAGCAGGTAACCCGTGAATCCAAGGCCCAACATGACGAAGAAAATCAACATTCCGACTACCCAGTTCATTTCACGAGGCGCTTTGTAGGAGCCGGTGAAGAATACGCGCAGAGTATGTAGGAACATCATTACGATAACAAGACTTGCTCCCCAGTGATGCATCCCCCGCACGATCGCGCCGAAAGCGACTTGATGCTGCAGGTAGTCAACGCTGTAGTAGGCGTTGATGATATCCGGGACGTAATACATCGTCAAGAACATCCCCGAGAGGATTTGAATGACGGTGATGAAGAACGTCAATCCGCCGAAACAATAAACGAAAGCGGAGAAGTGATGCGCGGGGTTAACGTGCTCAGGCACCTCGTGATCCGCGATATCTCTCCACATCGGCGTAATATCTAGACGTTCGTCGATCCAATTGTACATGTTTTTGAACATGGGACGAGACGCCCTCCTTCTAAACGCGACTATTCGGTGCTATAGGTCCGAGATATACCCAACCGTTTTCCGTTCTGACTTCGTACTCGTCTAACGGCTTCGGCGCAACTTTAAGTTGTTTGCCGTCTTTCGTGTAACGCGCCCCGTGGCACGGACAGTGGTACTCGTTTGGCGCTTCTTCGCCGCCCCAGCTCACCATGCAGCCCAAGTGCTTACATACGGGTGACAGCGCGTACACTGTGCCATCGTCGCCTTTCGTGATCCAAGCGGCAAGCTTCGGATCGCTTTCGTACCAACCGTCCACCTGGTGAATTTTGAATTTCACCTCGGTAGGTTCCTTCGTTACTTTGCTTTCCTCGATGACTTTGACGAATCCTGCTTTTTCTTTCTTCTGCAATATAGGATCTACGGCAAAGCGGATCATCGGTAAAATGGCCCCGCCGGCCATGAAGGCTGTTGCTCCGCCAAGCGTATACGCTAGAAATTGACGTCTTGACATTTCTTTGCGCTTCGCCGGTTTGTGCGTGGTTTCTTGCTGCTTATTGTGGTCCATTCGTTCTACCCCCTTTGCCACATCAATCTCGCGTCCGGTACGGACTTTAACATTTTGTTCACAAGGACATAACTATAATAGCCCACGCGCTATGGAGCGTCAAGAATAGGGGCGGGACTTTCGTTCGCCGACGGGAATCACACCACTAAAATGTTCTCAAATTGTCACATTTCACCGTGGGCGTGTCTGCCTATTGTTTACTCCGGATAGCCAACCTTATGCGTTAAATGAAGCGATTTTCACGTTATTGCCGTCATCGCTACCCCGAAACCCCGCGCCACAGTTCAGCGACGGCTTTACTTATCCGGCCCGTATCCGGCTCGTCCTCTCCGTCAAGCGGTTGAATGATCAAGTCGGCCTGAAGTTGATCCCCTGCCTCCAACGCTTGGCCGCTTACGACGATCACGTAACGAAACCCGAGTTTCTTCCATCCCGCAATCAGTCGATTAATCGAATCCGATTGCGCCGAACCCTCTTCGTCGTAGTGGAATGCCGGCATCGTCACCGTTCGTCCACGGAACGCTTGCTCCAACGGGGATAACCATTGCCCGGCTCGAGCAACCTTCTCCGTAGCCTCCCAGGGCGCTTCTCCTCCTTTGAGTCCGGACAAAGGAATCAGACAAGTGTCCAAGTAAGGTTGCAGATCCGGCCAGCTATCCGCATCGATTTCACTGAATTTCATGTTTACTGTTCACTCCTTGATTCCATTAAGCCATTACGTTATGTAAGCAATGCTTGCCGCTGTTTAATCGTACTCCAAATCCCTCAACAATTAAAGCGTCTTTTCACGGCCGCAGTAACAGCGCTTACGATCGGACGCAAAAACCCGGCCAAAGATTGGCCGGGTTCATCCGTAGTAAACCGATATTAATCGATCGTATCCGGCTAACTCTGGATCGTCTTCAATTCATCGGTCAAACGCCGAAACGATTCCACGTCTCCTTGCGCAAGCGCATCATCGATCGCATGATATATTTTCTCTGTCCGGTAATTGCGCAGCGCTTCGTCCAGGACCATTTCTGCCGCCAATCCCAGCATCGTCTCATAGGCGACTTTCATGTTGTCCATTCGTTGCACCTCCGAATCCGGCGTTAGGTTCCTATTTAAGCATATTCATCGATGACAGCCTCGTTCAAGACGATAGCCCCTATGCCGATCAATGTATTTTTGCCTATCCGCTTTATACCGTTTAAATTTGCGGTTTGCCCAGATGCAACGTATCTTCGAAGGCCAACGCATTTCCGGAAACGAGCAATTTGCCTTGCGGGGTAATCCTTACCACGCTTGCTCCCTCGGACGTTTCCCCCCAACGAACGATACCTAGATGCATTAGCATGGCAAGCACGCGTCGCTCCAAAACGTCTTTTTGCGTATCGTAATAATAGGATCGGACCAAAGGCTGCAAAATTTCGAAAATGGACTCCACCGTTACCCACTCGGCCGACAATCGCATGATCCATTGCGTCAGGGTAGGCAGATTCGGGACCGCCGCTTTGTACAGGCGAAGCCAAAATCGATATAGCTTGGTCGGATCGGGATGAGTGAAGCCATCCGCGATATTGCGACCGCTCTCAGTTAGCGTTAAGCGCTCCGGTTCTTCGACGATGTACCCTTCGTAATACACGAAATCGTACAATAGAGAAAATCGATCCGGATAATCGCGAAACTTACGGCCGTAACCGAACCGCCAGCCAGCCCGGGTAGGCATTTCCTCATGAACGGAGAGGTTTTCCAGCACCTGCGTAATCTGCCTCTTGTACATGACGCTTTCCGAAGTTAACGGGACGTCGTTATCTCTTACATACCGTAAAAAATGTACGATGTCTTCCATGAACAGGCTTCTCTCGTCTCTATATACCGGCGGTTCTTCCACGATAATCAACGAGGAGCGATATCTCTTCTCCAGCACTTCCCGCAGCCTCAACTTTACGTCTTCCGGTACTTGATACAACAAACGCGTTTGCTGGGAGAATCCGTTGAACAACCAACCGAACTTCTTGAATCTCGAAATGGAATGCCGCGCCGTTTCATCTGGACCGGGAGGCGGCTTTGGAGCGGCGTTTTTCTTTTTACGGGAACGACTTCCGCTTGCCGGCGCCGCAAGCGCGGGATCTTCCGGCGGCTTTGCTTCGATCGTCTTGGAATCTCCGCTCAGCGCTCTAGCCTTTAACTCTTCCAAGCTATAAGCCGTTCTGTCTTCGAAGATTAACGAGTTTAAGAACCTCAAGTCGTTCCCCATCATCTCGCCGACTCTAGACTCCATGACGTCACGCCTTTGAACGGTCGCCAGAATCGATTGGATCAACTCGTTCTTGGAATGGCTGCTGCAAGTACAGTCGTACGTTTCGGCGATCGTTGTCAATTCGGAAATATCCGCATATACAAGCATATCGGCCAAATTCATCGGCATTCCCCGCTTTTGTGGAGGATTTACTGTACAGTATGGGCGCGAGAATCCTGTCTTAAACGTCAACATACCGAAAAGCCGCTGAACGCAACATCCAGAAAACGCAAAAAACCCGGTCGAATGACCGGATTTGTTACTTCGTCGTTTTGATTTCCGCATCCGATAGATGCAACGTGCAATTGTGGAGCAGCGATTTCCAGCCCTCGGGTTGACGTTCAAGTATCGTTAACGACATGTTCCTCAGATGCGAATCTTGGAGATCGCGACATAACGATTGAAGCATTCTGGCGAGGAAGCTTCCATGCGTTACGATAAGCCAAGCTTCTCCCGGGTGTTTCTCAATGAGTTCGTCGACGAACTCATGGCCGCGAGCGCGAATAATCTCGTCGCTTTCTTGATCCGGCACTAGCTGGCGCCAATCCTTGCCCCACCTGGCCAACCGTTCCGCTTCGGTCGTTCCTTCCGCGGCCCCGAAGGACCGTTCTCTTAAACGGATGTCCGTCCGCAGAGGAATTCCCAATCGCTCGGATAAGATTTCCGCCGTCTTCCATGCGCGTTGAAGATCGCTGCAGTAGATGCCATCCCACTGTCCGCCTTCGTTGCTCAAACGCTCTGCCAGCAGGCGAGCCTGAGTTAACCCTTCTTCGCTGAGCGGAATATCGGTCACGCCTTGAATGATGCCCCGTTGATTCCATTCCGTGATCCCGTGTCGCACCCAGCCGATCCGAGTCTCTCTCTTCATGAGCGAACCCGCGAAAACCAGTTCAGGATCAGAAGCGTCATAATCATCCCGATAATGGATAGGGCAACCCAATATTCTGGCATTGCCGGAGAGACGTTCAACATGATCGGATCGCTCAAGCTGGCAACGGGAATGTCGAGGTGAGCGCCGTCCCCGTTCTGATATTTAACCGCAAAAGCATTAGCCCCCGAAGCGTCGCTGCCCGGACCTCCGAATTGACCGAACGCGGTATATAAAAATCCGCAGATAAATAAGGCAAACATAGCCGCTAGTACGCCAGCGACCTTCCTTCTAAAACCGAACGAAAACGAATACGTCCGACGGAGCGTCGGCATATACCATTTCTGTTCGGCGTAAATCCGATTCATGACGTTCTGATTCAACCAAGCCGTCGTTACGACCTCGTCATCCTGTACGTCGCTATTCGGCAGCTCTTGAATCAATAACGCGCTTTCTTCCCAAATGCTGAATTCTTCCGCGCATTCTTTACATTCATGAACATGCAGATCGACGGCGAGTCTCTCGGCGGAATCCTCGGGCAAATCACGATAAATCCCAAACCATTCTCCGGCTTCTTCGCACTTCATCGCAGCTTCATCTCCTCGTACTCCTTCATCATGGCCGGTTCTGTAAAGTACGATTCCAACTGTGTCTTCACACTGGCCCTGGCCCGGAATAGCAACGATTTGACGGAACTGACCGTCTGTCCTAAAATGTTGGCGATTTCCTGATAGTCCATCCCATCGTATTCCCTCAGAATAAGCGCAGATCGCTGTTTCTCGGGTAAGCTGTTGATGGCGTCACGAACCATGGAAACCTTCTCGTTGCGCAGCAAACGCTGCTCGGGTGCCTCTTCTGGAGGGGCGGCTGGTATGTATGTGGAGTCGTCAAGTGAAATATGTGCGGCTTTCTGCTTGCGCAATTCACTTAGAACCGTATTACGTGCAATCGTATATAGCCAGGTAGAAAAGGATGCGTCCACTTCCCGAAAGGAATGTAAACTTCGATAAGCCTTGTAAAAGGTTTCCGAGCTCATGTCCTCCGCCAATATTTCCAGTTTGGCGCTCTTTAGCATATGGTAGACGAAAGACAGAATCTTCTTCTGATATCGTCCCATAAGCGTAGAATACAATTCTACGTTGCCATCTTTAATTTCCCGTATTAATTGGGAATCGGTCATCATATCCGCGACCCTCCCCCCATGTCAGGGTGAACGTTCGCAGCCGGTGGATTAACATATTGTACCGGCCAAAAACGAAAAAGTTGCGCCAATCGGCGCATTGAATTTTTTTTACTATTCAGGAAAGCTTAAACAGTTCATTTCATTCTGAATCTTATCCCGTATAAACGTTCTCCCGCCATCCTCAAGGACCGCATAAATCGTCTGCGCTCGTAAGCCAGTATTTTACAAATACTATATGCTATTGTATCACAGGAATAGGCGTTTGAAGCTTAAAAATTTCTCAAATTTTGCAGAGGAATACGTTTTTTCATGCTTATTTTCTAGTTAGACACGCAAATAAGCGAAACCTCATCTTGTCTCCTTGAGCGAATGAGTCGCATCAAGATACCGGCGACGATTCGGAAACAGACCGTAAACGGATATCCACTGTTAAAAGCAAAAAAAAACCACCCTAATGGGTGGCTGCACATTGTGCAAGAATTGGATAGGAGTGGAGAGAAACCATACTGTACTTTTATTATATGTATCCGTTTACATTTTGTCAATAAGCGTTTTCATTTTATTTTGAAACGCTTTCAAATTGCTTGTAAGCGTTTTACAGCTTAAATGAAAATATCCGCCATCTAAAAGCGATGGCGGATGATCGTTCGTTATTTACATGTGAACGTCATATTGCAATGATTTCAATAATGCCGTTGCCCGATCCAAATCCTCGGATAGCTGGAACGACAGCCGGAGAATGCCCGGTACGTCTTCCCTGCTCTCGATGATTTGCAAGTTGCTCAGATTGATTTTGGCCTGTCCGAGCTCCGTCGCGATCTTGCCGATGATGCCGGGATGATCCGGAACGTCCACGTAACATTCGTAAATAGAAGTAATCATTCCTTTGCGCCGCTCCGGGAGCTGACTCCGGAATTGACCGGCTCTGCGGAATTGTTCCGCGATCCCTTCCCCGTCCTCTTGTTCCAATAGGTCGGCGAAACGATCGATCTCCTCCTGCCAATCGCGCACGAGCTTAAGCATTACGTCGCGATTGCTAAGCAAGATGTCCCGCCAGATCATCGGGTCGCTGGAAGCGATCCGGGTAATGTCCCTAAACCCGCCGGCCGCGAGTCTTCGGTACAATTCGTTCGATTCGTTGTAGCCGGCGATTTGGTTCACGAGCGCGACCGCGATCATATGGGGCAAATGGCTGATCGCTCCTACGATATCGTCATGCTGTACGGCATCGGTCTTAACGATGTGCGCCCGCGTCCATTTCAATAGTTGCTCCAGCTTGCCTACGTCGCTTTCCGAAGTCCCCTCAGCGGGCGTTAACACGTAGAACGCGTTTTCCAGCAGGTGAAGGCTCGCGGCTTCAACGCCGGAACGCTCGGAGCCCGCCATCGGATGGCCTCCGATGAATACGGCACCTTGCAAAGACAGCTTTATCGCGTGATGAACGACGGATGCTTTGGTGCTCCCGACGTCCGTTATGATGCAGCCAGGCTTTAGAGGCAGACGCGACAGTTCGTCCACGTATTCCTCCAGGCGCCCTACCGGGACGCATAAGAAGAGGAAATCCGCGTCCTTGGCCGCCTCCGCAACCGATGTCGTCGCCCAGTCCACGACGCCGCGGGCAACATACTTCTCCGTCGAGGCCAGATTAACCGAATGTCCGACGACTTCGACGCCCGGTCTGCCTTTGAAACACAAGGCTAAAGAGCCTCCGATGAGCCCTACTCCGAATATCGCGATTTTTATCGGGTTCGATTCGTTAAATGCCTTAAAGTCGCTAAACTCTCCGCTCATGCCTTCACACCTTTACCGCGATTTCTTGCAGTACAGCCGTAAGGGCGGCGATGACCTTCTCGTTCTGCTCTTGGTTGCCGACCGTGATGCGAACGTACGTCGGATATAGCGAATGACCGGCACGAATGATGATCCCTTTGCGGAGCAGCGCATCGAACACTTCCTGCCCGGATCTCTTCACGTCAACCATAATGAAATTTCCGTGCGCCGGAAATGCGGTCAAGCCGAGCTCTTTGAATGAAGCATTAAGATAAGCTAATCCTTTACTGTTCTCCTCGCGGCAGAAAGCGATGAATTCCTCGTCCTGCAGGGCGGCGAGCGCAGCGGCTTGGCCGATTCTGGACGTGTTGAACGGCTCCCTGACTTGGTTGATGCTGCGGATTACTTCTGAACGGCCAATACCGTAACCGACGCGCAACGAAGCTAAACCGTAAATTTTCGAGAACGTCCTTAACAGGATTACGTTCGGATATTGTTTCAATAGTTTGATGCCATCCGGGAATGACGGATCGACAACATATTCGCAATAAGCTTCGTCAAGAACGACGAGGACATGGCTTGGTACCTTGGATAGGAACGATTCCACTTCGTCTGCCGAGTTGATCGTTCCGGTAGGGTTGTTCGGATTGCAAACCCAGACGATTTTGGTTTTGTCCGTCACGCGCTCCAGCATAGCCGGGAGATCATGAGTACCGTCCTTCAAGGGAACTTCGATGATCGTCGCGTTCTCTACCTTGGCGTTATGCTTGTAGATCGGGAAAGTCTGATCGGCCATGATCGTCTCGTCCCCGGGCACGAGAAAAGCGCGGGCGATCATCAGAATGACTTCGTCGGAGCCGACGCCGAAAATAATCTGATCGGTGTTCACGCCATGATGCTTAGCCAGCGCATTCGTTAATTCAACGGCCGCGCCGTCAGGATATATGCTGATGTTGTTCTCGATCTCGTGCGCAATCGCTTCCTTCACTTTCGGAGAGCTTCCGAACGGGTTTTCATTGGATGCGAGCTTGATGACTTCCGTCAGTCCAAGTTCCCTCTTCACATCGTCTACGGGTTTGCCTGGCTGATACACGGGCAGATTTACGATATTCGGTTTCGGTTGCATGGGATTCCCTCCTGAGATACGACAAACGGAGCGTTAAGAGTTCAGCCATTGAGGCTGAACTTAGTCGCTCCGTATGGATATGTGTTTTCTATTGTGACACATTGGCGCTGCACTGTACAGATGCCATTTAGAGGTTGTTCAAAAAGTCATCAATTGATCACTAGTCGACCCGCGGCTTTAAGCCAGCTATGAAGTCCTGAACGTTCTTAATCCCTTGTTTGCGCGATGCCGGATCCGGCGCGGTCAACAACGGCAAAGCTTCCTCGACTTGGCGAACGATCGCGCTGCCTACGATAACTCCGTCGCATTGGCCTGCAAACCTTTCCGCATGTTCGCGCGAAGAAATTCCGAAGCCGACGCAGATCGGAACGCTCGCCGCTCTGCGCACCGTGCTCAGGAACGCGTCGATCCCCTCATGGAACGTGGATCTTACGCCGGTGACGCCGAGAGAAGAAACGCAATACACGAATCCTTTGGCATTGGCGGCTATCCGTTCTACGCGCGCTTCGGATGTCGGCGCCACTAACGGAATGAGATGTATGCCGTGCTCTTCCGCTAACGCTCGCACCTCGGAATCCTCCTCCAGCGGCAAATCCGGAATGATCATCCCGCTGAAGCCATGCTCCTTAAGAAGGTCGAAATACCGCCCGAGCCCTAGCTGAAGAACGGGATTGAAATAAGTAAATAATATAAATGGAAGCTTAACTCCTCGTTCCCTGGCTCGAGAAGCGACGGCCATGCAATCCGTTAAGCTGATCTTATTCTTCAGCGCGCGTTCGGACGCGCGTTGAATGACGGGGCCATCCGCCAGCGGATCCGAATAAGGAATGCCGAGCTCGATCATATGGGCGCCGGCTGCTTCGGCCGCCTGAACGAGCTCAACCGACGTATCCAAATCCGGGTCTCCCATCGTCATGAACGGAATGAGAGCCGTTTCCCCTTTCGCTTTCAGCGCGGCGAATACGGAATCGATCGCGTTAAGATTCGGTGCCGTGCTCATGGTTGTTGTCCCTCCTCTAGCGCCAGATAACTCATGATGGACTCTACGTCCTTGTCTCCGCGTCCCGACAAGCTTACGACGATGATCTCGTCCTTGCTCATCGTCGGTGCGATCTTAAGCACTTGTGCGATGGCATGCGCGGATTCGAGCGCCGGAATAATTCCTTCCATGCGGGATAACGTAGACAGCGCGTCTAGAGCTTCTTTGTCCGTAATCGGGACGTATTCCGCGCGTTTAATATCTTTGAGATAAGCGTGTTCGGGTCCGATTCCCGGGTAGTCAAGCCCGGCGGAGATGGAATGTGCCGGGAGCACTTGTCCGCCTTCGTCTTGAAGCACGTAGCTCATCGAGCCTTGAAACACGCCCGGACGGCCTTTGGTCATCGTTGCGGCATGCTCGTCGGTATCTACGCCGCGTCCTGCGGCTTCAACTCCAAGCAAGCGCACTCCTTCATCCTCAATGAAGGGGTGGAAAATTCCGATCGCATTGCTGCCTCCGCCAACGGCGGCCACGACGACATCCGGCAGTCTGCCTTCCGCTTCCAGTATTTGCTCCCTGGACTCGATTCCGATGATCCGTTGAAAATCGCGAACCATCATCGGATAAGGGTGAGGGCCCGTGACAGATCCGAGAATGTAATACGTGTCGTCGACGTGGCTGACCCAGTAACGAAGCGTTTCGTTGCAGGCATCCTTTAACGTCCGGGTTCCCGAAGTAACCGGTACGACCTCCGAGCCCAGCAGCTTCATCCGGAAGACGTTCAGCTGCTGACGCTTCGTGTCTTCTTCTCCCATGAATACTTTGCATTCAAGCCCCATTAATGCGGCGACCGTCGCGGAAGCAACGCCGTGTTGTCCAGCTCCCGTTTCGGCGATGACCTTCTTTTTGCCCATGCGTTTCGCGAGTACCGCTTGTCCGATCGTATTGTTGATCTTGTGCGCTCCCGTATGGTTAAGATCCTCGCGTTTCAAATAAATTTTAGCGCCGCCAAGTTGCTGCGACAGTCTCTCCGCATAATATAGCGGCGTCGGGCGACCCGAGTATTGTTTAAGCAAATAACGGACCTCTTCCAGAAAATCGGGATCGTCCTTATATTTGAGGTAGGCTTCCTCCAGCTCGATTAGCGCGTTCATCAACGTTTCCGGAACGTATTTTCCGCCGAAAGGACCAAAGCGTCCGTGTTGATCAGGTACTTGACTACTCATGTGCTTTTCACCCTTTCTACGAATGCGGCGATTTTGGCGTTATCTTTTACGCCGTCCGTCTCCACGCCGCTGGAGAGATCAACGCCATCTGGATGATAGGTTGCGATTAACTCTTTCGCGTTATCGGGATTTAACCCTCCCGCGATGAACAATTGCAATCCATTGCGGATCGCGGCTTCCTGATAGGAAGGGATAACCTCCCAGCGAAAAGCTATCCCGGTTCCCCCGCCAGCCGTGTCGATGAGAATCGTCGAAACCGCATCTTTGTAAGCTGCTAGACGCTCCGTTCCGAATGAAGGGTCCACGCTATCGTCGATAGCGGGTAACGCACGCCACACGTCGACTCGGAAGCGTTCGCGAACCTCGCGACAGAACTCCGGAGATTCGTCGCCGTGCAATTGAACGACATCCAACGGTACGATGGTCAGCGTCTCTTCAAGCTGTTCCAACGTCGGGTTTACGAACACGCCAACGGCTAAAGGCCGCTTTCCTTCCGCCATAGGTACTTGCCGAGACGCTTCCAGCAGTTCGGCAGCCCGCCGAGGCGTCAATTGCCTTTTACTTCTGGCGAACATGAAACCGATATACTCTACCGGTAAACCCTTCATTCCGTACAGAGTCGCTTCTTCCTTTATACCGCATATCTTCACTTTGGACACTGACGCGGGCTGTTGTACGTCGCTCATCCGATCGCGCCTTCTTTGGCCACCGGACCCAGCAAATCGTTAACCGCATCCTGCACGTTCGCTTGGCGCATGAAGTGCTCTCCAACCAACACGGCCTGCGCGCCCGCTTGGCGAACGAACGCTACGTCGTCCGTCGTGGAGATGGCGCTCTCGCTAACCGCGACGATCCCTTTCGGCATCAAACCGATCAGTTCTTCCGTTACCTTCAAGTCCGTCACGAACGTTTTCAAATCACGGTTATTCACTCCGATTAAAGACGCTTTGCCGATCTCGAGTACCGTCTCGAGTTCCGGACGGTTGTGAACCTCGACAAGCACGTCAAGTCCCAAGTCTTGGGCAAGCGTATGGAACGACGACAGTTGGCTTTTCGTCAGTATCGCCGCAATCAGCAATATCGCATCCGCGCCAATGAGCCGTGCTTCGTAGATCTGACGTTCGTCAATCGTGAAGTCTTTGCGCAGCAGGGGCACATTCACTTGCTCGCGAATTCGTTTCAAATAATCGTTGCTGCCTTGAAAATAATCCGTATCGGTCAGAACCGAGATACAATCCGTCCCGGCTTGCTCATAAGCTTGGGCTAAGCTTACCGGATGGAAATCCGGTCGGATCAGACCTTTGGATGGACTTGCTTTCTTAACTTCCGCTATCAAGCCGACCGGACGGTTACGTCCGATTAGCGCCCACTCGAAGCCAATGCACGACTGAAGATCGGCGATCGTCCTCTCTGCTTGAGAGATGTTTAACGATTGTTTAAGCGCGATAACCTCTTCCCGTTTGGTTGCTACGATGCGATCAAGAAACATGGCTCACTTCTCCCGTCGTTGCGATCCATTGCTGTAATTTACTTTCCGCTTCGCCGGAATCTATCGTCGCGGCGGCGATTTTAACGCCGTCCGCCAATGTCTGAGCTCGTCCGGCGACATAAATGCACGCACCGGCATTCGCTAGAACGACGTCCCGATATGCGCTTTTCTCGCCGCCAAGCACTCTGCGGATAATCTGCGCGTTCTCGGCCGCGTTTCCGCCTTGCACGGCTCGCAAGGATATCGTGGTTAACCCGAGCGATTCCGGCGTGATGTCATACGTCGTCACTTCTCCATCGCGCAGCTCGGAAACTTGGGTCGGGGCCGACAAACTGATTTCGTCCAAACCGTCATAACTGCCTACGACCATCGCTTTTTTCAGTCCGAGGCGCGACAGCACTTCCGCTACGGTCGCCGTCCGCGTCCGATCGTATAAACCGATAAGCTGGCGATCGGCATTAGCCGGATTCGTTAGCGGTCCAAGCATGTTGAATATCGTACGAACCCCGAGTTCACGTCGCGGTCCCGCGGCATACTTCAGGGCAGGATGATACAGCTGAGCGAACATGAAGCAAATGTTCGTTTGTTCCAGACAAGCCGCCGCTTGTTCCGCCGTAAGATTAATATTGACGCCGAGCGCTTCTAGCACGTCTGCGCTGCCGGCTTTCCCGGACATGGCCCGGTTGCCGTGCTTGGCAACCCGAACGCCTGCCGCGGAGGCAATAATCGCCGATGACGTGGAAATATTGAACTTATGAATGCCCGAACCGCCCGTACCGCATGTATCGAGCAGATCGTGGTTTTCCGTCGTAACTCGGTTCGAGAATGCTCGCATCGCTTCGGCAAATCCGGTAATTTCATCGACGGTCTCGCCCTTCATCCGAAGCGCGACAACGGTGCCTCCGATCTGAGCGGGCGTCGCTTCGCCCTTCATAATCGTGGTCATCGCTCCGTATGCTTCATCACGCGTCAAATCGTCGCCGCTCGTCAGCTTCGCGAGAACTTGCGGCAAGCTTACTGTCAAGTCATCCCTCATATCGCCTGATTCCCCTTCCCTTAGTCGTAATCGAGATTCGTCCGACGGTCGCCGGCCAACACGGTCGAGAATTCGCTCGGACTCCGCTTGACGGAACCCGCTGGAGGAAAAGCCGCTTCCGCGGCGCGGATCGCCTTAAGCATTCCCTTAGCCTTGTTGACCGTTTCTTCGTATTCGTTCTCCGGAACGGAATCCCATACGATTCCCGCTCCCGCTTGCACATAGGCTTTGCCGTGTTTGAAAATAATCGTTCGAATCGTAATGCAAGTGTTCAAGTTGCCCGAAAATCCGAGATAACCAATCGCCCCGGCATACGCGCCTCTCGCCTCGTTCTCCAACTCGGCGATAATCTCCATCGCTCTTAGCTTCGGAGCGCCCGATACGGTCCCTGCCGGTAGACAAGATAAGAACGCGTCGTAGAAATCTTTGTCCGGACGCAGTTGACCGGTCACGTTGGAAACGATGTGCATTACGTGCGAGTAACGTTCGACTTCCATATAGCTGTCGCATTTGACGGATCCGAAGGTGGACACTCTGCCCAGATCGTTACGGCCTAAATCTACGAGCATGACGTGCTCCGCGCGCTCTTTCTTGTCGGCCAGCAGTTCCTTCTCGAGCTCGAGATCTTGCTCCGGCGTTCGGCCGCGCGGCCTCGTTCCGGCGATCGGCCGCGTTTCCACTTTGCCGTTGTCGACTTTGACAAGCAGTTCCGGGGAAGTCCCCACTACGACTTCATCGTCTAGTTTAAGCAAATACATGTACGGCGACGGATTCATCGTTCTTAGAACGCGATAGACATGCAGCGGATCTACCTCGGTTTCGATGTGGAATCGCTGGGACAGCACCACTTGGAAAATATCTCCCGAGCGAATGTACTCCTTCGCCTGATTGACGTTATCTAGGAACTGCTCCTTCGTCAGGTTCGAAGAAATTTCCCCGAGATCCGGATCTTGAGGCGGAGCGCCGCGCGACGGTTGTACCGGACTCGGTTGTTGAATTCTGCGAATCGTATCGTCGATCGCGTTTAACGTATCTTTGTACGCAAGCTCGAGCTGCGCATCAGTAGCTTCTTCCGGCACGTGCACGTTGCCGATGACGAGTACTTCTTGCTTAAAATGGTCGAAAACGATCACTCTATCGCAAAACATGAACTGCATATCGTCCATCGTGAGATCGTCTTTTTTGTGCGGGGGCAGTTTTCGCTCGTAATATTGCAGCAAGTCGTATCCGAAAAATCCGATCGCCCCTCCCGTGAACGGAGGCAGTTCGGGAAGCGCCGGGCTGCGATAGGAACGCAGTTTCTCGCGCAGTAGTTGCAAGGGTTCCGTAGTTTGATGAGACTCTATTTTGCCGTTCTGCTCCAGCGTAAGGTGATTTTTCTTCAGCTTCAGCACGAGGAACGGATCCGTACCGATAAATGAATATCGCGCCCATTTCACTCCGCCTTCCACGCTCTCAAGCAGGAATGCCCGCTTATCTCGGCTTAAATGCTGGAACACCCGAATCGGCGTTTCCGTATCCGCCAGCAATTTCCGAACGATCGGAATGACGTTAAATTGTTTAGCCATTTCTTTGATTCCTTGCAGCTCCAGCTGGTCCATGTTCTTCTCTCCTTTGTTAACGATCGTTCGCCTTGTAGCTAAGGCGCCAATCGCATCTTGTTCGCCGGTCTGCCGGGCAGGTCGATATCGGAAAATGCCATTAAAAAAGCACCCCTGCTAGTCGCAGAGATGCGTATCGATCGATAAGTTAAGTTACGCCTCCATCGCGCGCATAATCATGCTGCGCCCAATGAACCGGCTACTCCGCTCATCTCTTCTCATCTCTGCTAGGCTCGCATCCGCGTAAGTTGCCGTCCCTGTGGCCGACCGTTCCGCTCTGCGTAATATGTATCTTAATATAGCATCCCTTCACAATGATCGTCAACACGCTTTTATCGGAAAATGTAGCTTGTTCGCTCATCTCCTCCGCTCATCGAATCTCTCTCCTGTGCATCGGTCCATTCGATCCATTTAATACTCTGCCTACTCTACTTTTGACTATTCGTCTCTGTATCGGGTATCGTTACTTAACTAACTAAATGCCGTTGGTGACTACAACTACAGGCTCCAAGCGGATTAGCCGCTCTATTTCCTCCCAAGGCCCTCTTTGCTCGATTTAAAGCGGCACAGCCGCTCTATTTCCTCCCAAGGTGCCTCTTCGCTCGATTTAAAGCGGCACAGCCGCTCTATTTCCTCCCAAGGTCCCTCTTTGCTCGATTTAAAGCGGCGTAGCCGCTCTATTTACTCCCACGGTGCCTCTTTGCTCGATTTAAAGCTGCATAGCCGCTCTATTTGCTCCCACGGTGCCTCTTCGCTCGATTTAAAGCGGCGTAGCCGCTCTATTTACTCCCACGGTGCCTCTTTGCTCGATTTAGAGCGGCATAGCCGCTCTATTTGCTCCCACGGTGCCTCTTCGCTCGATTTAAAGCGACACAGCCGCTCTATTTGGTGTTCCTCATCTACCATAGAACTTTACTGGCATCTTCTTCTAAAACATACTCGTGATTCCTAGATAGTCCCCCGTGTAGAGGACGAAATTAATTGTTTCGCTTCCAGTTTCCGAAGTATGTCTCTACAGAATTCTGGTCCCTTCTGCAAACATTCCCTAACATCGCTCATACGAATAGGGCGACACAAGTACATTGCATATCTAATTACCTCTCGTTCGTATAAAGAAACAGTTTGATAGGAGACTGATCCGGCATTCGCGCCAAGCCTGCCATATATCTCGTATAGATTTCTTCTGCATTGTTCCGGTTTCTTGTCCATTTCGTCGTAGGTGAAAGGTGTATATTTGATACCGTACGCAACCATTGAACGAATCTTTAGCTTCTCGAAATCGAACCGTGGCCGAGTGATGGACTCCGCATGCGATACAAATCCTTCTCCCTCGAAGCCTAATCGAAATGCTTCTTCAAATGCGTCAATATAAGCTTTAACGCCCGTTAGCGTCACGATTTCCTTTTCCAAAATTAAGCCTTTGAACGTTTTCCGTACTGGCCATATAATGTCCATCAGCAGCTTGCGCTCTCCTTCCCCCTGTTTCTTCAACTGCTCCAAACGCATCCCGGTCGCTTGACGCATCTGATCATCCAACAACTGTTTGTACTCTTTTTCAACTGCCGAGAGGGACATTCCATTCGCTCCTTTATCAGGTGTATTATCAAAAAAAACGCCGTTACCCTCCGAAGAGAGAAACGGCGTGTGCTTCACGCTTTATACAATAAGTTCGATATGAATATAGAGTAACCAACCAAAGCAAAAAGGGCAAGATTAGTTTAATGATGAAGGTCTTGCCGGTCTTGCTCACTACCCTAAGAAAGCCCCTTACTTAGCCGCGAGATCCGGGCGAAGAGCTTGCGCTCTGTTCAGATAAACATGGCGGATTTCTTTCTGGGACGCTTCCGTGTTCACGAGCACCATGAGACGGATGCACTTTTCCAAGCTGCCTTTGACGGGCACTTCGAGAGAACACATCAGCGGAACCAGCTCCCAGCCTGCCATCTGACGAATGGCGCGAGCAGGGAACGTAGCATCCAGATCCTGAGTAACCGTAATAAATACGCTCGCAATATCTTCCGGATCGAAATGATTCACTTCCAAGATTCCGTTCAACAACTCGATCGTCGCGTCCAGAATCGGGCCTTCTTCGTTTAACTCAACCGTAATCGCTCCACGGATTCCCCTTACGCTCATGGCTGTTCATCCCCTTCTCTTAATCCGTCGACAATTTCCGTAACCCACGCGGATGGTACATCATTGCGTATTTCCACGCTTCCGATGGCCGTAGGAACGACAAACACCATCTTTCCTTCCGAGAACTTCTTATCGTGAAGCATCGCGCTCATGATTTCATCCGTACTTAAGCTAGATGGAATACGGACGGGAAGACCGAATTTCCGAAAAATTCGTTCCGTCTCCACGGCAATGTCCGGAGAATAGCCGAACTTCGCCGCCAATCTTGCCGATCCGACCATTCCGATGGCGATCGCTTCGCCATGGAGCAATTCGCCGTAACCGCCGACCGCCTCTAAAGCGTGGCCGATCGTGTGGCCGAGGTTTAGGATCGCGCGCAAATCGTTCTCGCGTTCGTCACGCGAGACGACGATAGATTTGACCTTGCAGCCCTCGTACAAAGCGTAACCGAGAGCTTCAGGTTCTAATGCAAGCAAAGCCGAGGCGTTCGTATCGCACCATTTGACGAACTCTTCATTCCAGATCAGTCCATGTTTGATGACCTCTGACAGTCCGGCGCGAACTTCTCTCATCGGGAGGCTCGCTAGCGTATCCAAATCGTAAAGCACGAACTCCGGTTGATGGAACGCTCCGATAATATTTTTCGCTAGGCGGTGGTTAACTGCGACCTTCCCTCCGACGCTGCTGTCATGCGCCAGGATCGTCGTCGGCATTTGAACGAACCGTACTCCGCGCATGTAAGAGGCTGCCACGAAACCCGCAAGATCGCCAACGACTCCCCCGCCCAACGCGATGACGGTCGACTTGCGATCCAATCCCGCTTGCAAAGCCGCGCCGACCAGTTCGTCCAGCATTTCAAGAGATTTCGAGCTTTCGCCTGACGGTACGACAGCCGTAGTAACCGAGTATCCAGCCGCAGCAAGGGACTCTTCAACCTTCTCTGCATACAAGTCCACGACTGAACTGTCCGTTATGAGCAGGATCGGAGATTTAATGGGAAATCCGCGATCCAGAAAATACTTTCCCGTCTGAGCGATCAAACCTGTACCGATAATAATCGGATAAGAACGTTCTCCCAGATCTACCGTTAACTCTCTCGTTCCGGCCGCCATCAGTATGCCTCGACCTGGCGAATATAGTTGTCCAAGTTCGCCCGAATTTCTTCGATCGAGTCACCGCCGAATTTCTCCAAGAACGCCTTGGCCACTTCCCAAGTCACGACATGTTCCATGACAACGCTCGCAGCAGGAACGGCGCATGCATCGGAACGTTCGACTTGCGCCGTGAAGGGCTCTTTCGTGTCGATATCCACGCTCGCCAGCGGTTTATATAACGTCGGGATCGGTTTCATTACGCCGCGCACGACGATCGGCTCGCCGGTCGTCATCCCGCCTTCGAATCCTCCCGCCCGATTGGACGCGCGGTGGAAACCTTTTTCCGCCGTATGCAAGATCTCGTCATGCACCTTGGACCCGGGAATACGCGCCGCTTCGAACCCGATTCCGACCTCGACGCCTTTGAAAGCATTGATCGAAACGACCGCTTGCGCGATTCTTCCGTCTAGCTTGCGATCCCATTGAACATGGCTGCCCAGACCGACCGGCAATCCGGTGATGATACATTCGACGACTCCGCCGATCGTATCGCCTTCCGATTTCATGCGGTCGATTAACTCTATCATTTTTTGTTCGGCGTCTTTGTCCGCGACTCTTACCGGAGATTCCTCGGTAACGGAGATCAGCTCATCGATCGAAAGATTAGGCGTTGCCGCCACGACTTCCCCTATCGAGACGACATGCCCCGCGACCTTGATTCCGAACGCAGCAAGCAACTGACGGGCAATCGCTCCTACCGCGACGCGCGCGGCCGTTTCCCGAGCGCTCGAACGCTCGAGTACGTTACGCAAGTCTTTAAGATTATACTTCAATCCGCCGTTCAGATCGGCATGTCCGGGACGGGGACGGAACACGCGGCGTTTCGCTTCGTCGCTTCCCTCGACAGGTTCAATGTTCATTACGGAAGTCCAATGTTTCCAATCTTTGTTTTCCACGATAACCGCAACAGGCGCACCGGTCGTGCGGCCATGTCTGACTCCGCCGACGATCTGAGCGGTATCCGTCTCGATCTGCATTCGGCGGCCGCGGCCGTGTCCTTTTTGCCGGCGTTGCAATTGAAAATTAAGAGCCTCGAAATCCAGCTCCAGGTTGCTAGGTAATCCTTCGATAATTGCGGTAAGCTGCGGTCCATGCGTTTCTCCCGCGGTTAAATAACGTAAACTCAACTCAGGTTCCTCCCAATTGGTAAGCCTCGATTAGCCACGCTAGCCGTGAACATCTTTGACCATTATAGTACAGCGTTAAAGCGTTTGACAAGAAAACAGCCCGTCATGTACGGACGGACTGTTTCTTATCGGCTTTCTGACGAACCACTTTAGATTCCCTCATATATCCGAGCAATTCCACATTGTCTAAACCTAATATCTGCGCGCATTCCTGCACGGAAATCAACCCTCGCCGGTACGCGGCAATGACTTTGCGTTTGTCCATGGTTCCCTCCGTGTGGGCTCGAATAGCCTTATTATCGGTTGGGAGCCTATGTAACATACGCTAATTCACGCGGCGGTAAAAAAAAGTGTCGGCCGTCTCCATGCCGTATTGTCCGGGAGAGAAGATTTGTTCGGTGCTGCCGACGAACAATAAGCCGCCCGGTTTAAGCGCTCGAGCGAATTTACCGTACAAGATATGCTTCGCTTCCTCGGTAAAATAAATCATGACGTTCCGGCATACGATCAGATCGTAATGATCTCCGAAATTGTCCAGAAGCAAGTTTTGTTTTTGCAATTTTATCGCTTTCTTCAATCGTTCGGACACCGCGAAGGCACCGTCGCTTGCGGCAAAATATTTGTTCTTGAACGCTGCCGGAACATCCCTCAACGATCGTTCCAGATAGACGCCTTCTTTCGCTTTCGCGAGAACGCCATCGTCGATATCCGTCGCAATCAAAGACGTCCGCTCCAAAGCTCCCAGGGAATCCAATATCATTGCGAGCGTATAAGGCTCTTCTCCCGTTGAACAAGCCGCGCTCCAGATACTGAGGCGAGAAGAGTTCTTCATCATCTCGGGCAGAAATTTCTCCATCAGCACTTGCCAGCGATTAGGATTACGCCAAAACTCGGAAACGTTAATCGTCATCCGATCTAGAAACTCGTTACGCAATCTCGCATCGCTCGATAACACCGCGAAATACTCGTTAAAATTCTGATAACCGTATTTCATCCGCAATGTCGTCAATCTTCGACGCATTTGATTTTCTTTATATTGCGATAGATCGATGGATGTCAGACGTTTGATGTTAACGATGAATTTAGCAAAATCCTCGTCCTCCGAAACGCTTAATCCGCCACTTATATTGGCACGAATGTCTCCCATGACGTTACGCGCTCCCCTGTATCGTTATCAACCGGAATTAGCTTCAAAATCGTATATGACGCGGCTTAAATCCACACTTGAATCGCTTTGTCGTAAGGAACCAATTCCTCTTCGGTAAAAAAGATACCGATCTCGCGCTCCGCGTTATCTTGGGAATCCGAGCCGTGAATCAAATTGAAGTTCGTATGTATGGCGAAATCGCTACGGATCGTTCCCGGGGCTGCTTCAAGCGCATTGGTTTTGCCGATAAGCGCCCGGCACAATCCCACGGCCTGATCGCCCTCCCAAACCATAGCGAATACGGGACCGGCCGTTATAAACTTAAGCAGCATTTCATAGAAATCTTTGCCTTTGTGTTCGGCGTAGTGTCGCTCTGCGCGCTCCAACGAAACGTTCATGAGCTTGGCTCCGACCAGCTTTAATCCTTTGCGTTCGAATCTGCCGACGATCTCGCCGATCAATCCCCGCTGCACGCCGTCCGGCTTAATCATTAAGTAGGTTCTTTCCATCTAGGCCTCTCCTTTCGTTGCATCGATCATTGTATGTTTGTTTAGACCGTATTCCCTATTTTACCATAAAAGAGAGGCGTTAATAACTTCGTTTCGCCACGAATCGAGCGATATCGGCCAAATTTCTCTTCGCCGGAATATCCGGCAGCGATTCCAGGGCTTTGAGCGCTTTCTCTATGTAACGATCCGCCAGGTCCTCTGCCGGCTTAATGCCGCGACTCGAACGCACCAGCTTAACGGCGGGAGCGGAGTTCGCAGGCCCCTCGCCGTCCCTGATCGAATAAATTTCCTTTAGAAGCTGAGGTTTAAGGGAATCATCCTCTAACGCGAACAGAACGGGCAAAGTGATATTCCCTTGACGCAGATCGCTTCCCGGGGGTTTGCCGATCGCTTTCTCGGTACCTCTAAGATCGAGAAGGTCGTCTATAATCTGATAAGCCATTCCCACGTTGTAGCCGAAGCGGTATAAAGCATGACTCGTGCGGGCAGGCGCATCCGTCGCCATCGCTCCGAGTTGGCAGCTTATCGCGATGAGCAAGGCGGTTTTCCGCCTGATCCTGCGCAAATAATTGCGAACGCTTTGCTCCACGTTAAAGAAATCGCGAATCTGCTCCATCTCTCCGATGCACATTTGCACCATCGCACCGGATAAGATCTGATGGATTCTCGGTTTTGCCAGATCCGAAACGACAATAAGAGCTTTCGCGTAAATATAATCGCCCGTGTACATCGCGATTCGATTGTCCCATTTCGACTTAACGGTCAATTGCCCGCGGCGGGTATCCGCATCATCGATGACATCGTCGTGAACGAGCGATGCCATATGAATGAGTTCCAAGGGCACCGCTACTTTTTTGAGCGTATCGATCGAGTAATCGCCGAACTTGCCCGATAGAAGCACGAAAACAGGTCTAATCCTTTTACCTCCCGCCTTAAGCAAATGCAACGACGTTTCGCTTAGTATAGGCAGATCGGAGGTAACCGTTTGAACCATTTGGTCTTCTATCGATTGCAAATCCGATTTCATAGCTGCGTAGAGTTGCATGATTTTCATAAGTTCACCTGCGGTTCGGTAGGTTATCAATAACGCGTGAATCAGGCAGTTCCAAGAGCTCGATCTCGTTCGTCATTAATCCAAGCTCTCTTGCATACCGGAAATAAAGCTGAAGTCCGGCTTTCTGTTCCGTTCCGAAATCATGGCATAAGTTACGGAAGTAATTGTGCCAATATTCCGACGTTCCGCCGATTTGACTCATTGCTTTCGCAATGATCGGATTCATGTCGCGAGCGGACATGCTTTTGCTCTCAAGCAGCCCTTCGTAGATCCCTCGTATCGCTTCCGGATAACGACGAGCCGTATCCTTATGAACGGCCCAAACCGCGTACGTCATCCACTGACCGGTCCATAGGTTCCATACTTCGCCTAGATCCAGCACTCGATAACCATGATTACTCCACGAAGCTCGAATCGCATGGTCTCCTATGAGCAACGCCGCGTCGGCATTTTCGAGCATCTTCTCCAGCGAGGGCTCCGCATCCTCGTAAATCGGCTTGCCTCCATAAAATTTCTCCATGATGATCTTAAGCAGGTTAACGGAAGTCGCGGAAGTCGTCGTAAGAGCAATCTTGCCATGAATCACTTTCTCCAGCGGAGATTTCAAGAAAAGCAAGATCGATTGGACTCTTCCGAAGGAGCTTACGGACAGTTGAGGCAACAAATAGTAAGATTCCGACGATATCCCATAAGCGTATGAAGAAACGGCCGCTATATCGATTTCTCCTGCTCTCAGCTTACGGTTGAGGGTAGCAGGCATGTCGGAATGCACCTCCGTTCGGTACTGGAGAGCATCCGGATCGAAATGATGAAATACAGGCCAGGCGTTCGTATAAGAAATTCGACCGAGCTTAATCGGCCGATCGATTCCATTATTCATTGGGTTGTCCCCATCTTTTATATAGATTATGTTCAATGCCCATGCTATCCATAACTTTGCCGACCAAGAAGTTTACGATATCCTCCAAAGTCTGTGGTCCGTTATAGAACGCAGGCATTGCCGGAATCATCCGTACTCCTAGGCGGGCTAGTTTGAGCATGTTTTCCAAATGGATCGCATGCAGCGGCGTTTCCCTTGGAACGATCAGCAATGGCCGGCCTTCCTTCAGCATGACGTCCGCCGCCCGAGTCAGCAAATTATTCGACGACCCGTTGGCAATGGCGGATAGAGAACCCATAGAGCATGGGATAATGACCATGCCTTCGCATCGGAATGAGCCGCTTGCGATACTGGCGCCAATGTCGTTAAGCGGATGATAAGTCATCCGCCCTTCCGAAACCGCATTTTCGAAATGTTGATTCAAACCGTCCAACCGATGGGAAGCATCCCAGCCCAGCTCTTCCTTCAACACCCTCCAACCCGCGTCGGAGATGACTAGATGCACATGTAAACCCGATTGAAGCAATTGGCGGCAGAGCGTAATTCCGTAGATGGCACCGCTAGCGCCGGTAATACCGACAACCCATCTTGTAGGCCCTTGGTCTTGGCCTGATAAACGTTGTTCCGTTACCATGATTTTACCACCACCAGATCGATGAACGTAAATACGAAAATTACAGCGCTAAGCACGCCGTTCATCGTAAAGAAGGCAGCGTTCAACTTGCTTAAATCGTTCGGCTTCACGAGCCTATGCTCGTATAAGAGCAAGGCTGCCGCGACGATCATTCCGGCGAAATACCACCAGCTTAGATCCGTTATTACGAGCAGCAAGGCAAAGCCTGCAGCCGTAAGCGCATGAAACAACCGAGCGATGCCTAGAGCGCGGGCTATACCGAATCTGGCCGGGATGGAATGCAAACCTTCCTCGCGATCGAATTCCATATCCTGGCACGCGTAGATGGTATCAAAACCGGCAGTCCATAACGCAACGGTAATATAAAGAATGATAGCCGTCCATGACACGCTTCCCGTAACCGCAATCCAACCGCCTAAAGGAGCCAAGCCGATCGTTAAACCTAAGATAAGATGGCAAGCCCAAGTAAATCTTTTGGTATACGAGTAGAAAACTAGGAAAAATACGGAAAGCGGCAGTAACTTGACCGCTAAGCTATTCAACTGCGACGCGGCCCAGAACAATAAAACTAACGAAATAACGATATAAATCAAGACGTCTTTCGATTTCAGCAAGCCGGCCGGTATGGCCCTCATTGCCGTTCTTGGATTCCGGGCGTCGATCGACTTATCGATGACGCGGTTTAACCCCATCGCGGCCGTGCGAGCTCCGACCATCGCGAGTAATATCCACCCGCATTCGCTCCACTCCGGTAGTCGTTTCTCAACGGTTACCGCGCCTAATATCGCGCCTACGAAAGCAAAAGGCAAAGCAAATAAAGTGTGCTCGAACTTAATCATTTCAAGAAAAACGCGAAGCTTGGCAATCATGCGCCTTCATTTCCCTTCGTTCCGATGTGCAGCGCCCCGACCCCGCCAGATAACGGATAAGCCTTCACGTTGCGCATTCCGACCGTGCGAAATAGTTCTGCAAGCTCCTGCAAATCAGGGAAAGTCTTTAAGGACTCCGGTAGCCATCGATATTGATCTTGTCTTTTCGCGAACCATTTACCTAGCAACGGCAGAAGCTTCTCGAAATAAAAATAAAAAATAGCTTTGAAGGGCTGCCAAGTCGGTTTGGACATTTCCAAACAGAAAATTTTACCGCCAGGCTTGACTACCCTTTTCATTTCTTTAAGCGTTTTGACGATATCCGGTATATTCCTGAGACCGAATCCGATCGTAACGTAATCGAATGAATTGTCCTCGAACGGAAGATCCATCGCATTGCCTTGAATGAGCGATATTTGCCCGCCCAGACCCAGCTTATTGACCTTCGCTTGTCCGACGTCCAGCATGTTGCGACTGAAATCAAGACCGACGGTTTTTCCTTTACCGCTAGCCCTTGCAAGGGCTATTGTCCAATCGCACGTACCGCAACAAAGATCAAGCGAAGTTTGGCCTGGCTGAACTTCCATCTTGCGCATCGTGAACCGACGCCATGCCTTATGCCTTCTGAAACTTATAATATCATTCATCATGTCGTACTTGGGCGCGATGCTCTCGAACACCTCGTGTACGTGCTTCTGTTTGGATTCTGCGTCCATCATGATTCGTTATCCCAGCTCCTTCAACACAGTAGCCCGTTGCTGTCCAGTCGCCTGCAGGAATGGCTCGATCAAAGGCTGAAGTTCGCGCATCAACTTGTCCGATTGGAGTTTCTGAAGCAAGGCTTGCAGTTGACTCGTCGATTGGCGCAGCAAACTTCCTAACTTATCCGCAACGTCGTATTTGTGTAACATCGTCAGTAACAAGCTATAGTCTTCCTTGCGATCCTCGAGCAGGCGGCGATCCTCCTCGGTACCCTCTTGAAGGATGTGCCATACGCCCCAGCTTCCTTCCAGCGATGACTTTTTCTCCACTTTGCGAAGCTCCTGCAGCAAAACTTCGCAGCGGCTGAAGCGCTCGACGAGCTCCGGCCAAACCCGTTCATATAACCCGCTCATAATCCCCGTAAACGAGAGGAAAAGCCCAGACTTAATCTCTGCGCCGTAATGGAGATATTCTTCCGCGTTCAATTTCATTTGCTTTACTTTTCCGTAGAAGCTCATCTTAATCCGGTTAATGCTGCATATCGCTTCGCTAAGATGACGCATCGTCTCGATTTGTCCGGCTTGCGATAACAAGTGGTAGAAGCGACTGCTGAAATAATCGCCCGCAAGAACCTTTAACTGCTGAGCGCGCATCCCCCGCATTCCGCTATCGGAAGGTTCAAGCGCGTTCTCGACCGAATCGTGGGTATCTAGCCCCATTTGAACGAGCGAGGTGACGATCGACAACAACTCCTTATGCGAAACCGCATTCGGCTGATGGCTCAACACCGAGTATAGCAAAGAAATCCTGCCATCCGGAAACTCTGGCAATTCCGTATGCAGGCTAATCATTTCATGGTTCATATACTTGTTCGCCATCTGGGAAATCCGAACTCTATTCATTGCTTCCGCCTCCGAACATGCTGCCAGGCCAACTAACATCATGGTTCATTTCAATTATTATAACATAACCTAGTTAGGCTCGCATAAGCCTAGGACTTTGTTCATGAATTTGCAAAATTTGCGATCCAACGCTTGCCGGACGGCGTAATGGAAAGTCTCAAGTTCGATTCCAAATTGGAATGCAACCGGAATTCGTTGTGACTTATCTCCGTCAATTCCTTGTCGGACCAATCGCTCCTGCGGGTTTCCGCTGCCAGCAGCAGAATTCGTTGATCTCCCTTATCCGCAAACGCCCTAATCAGAACTTGTTTGACATTATGTACTTTTTCGTAAGAAAAAATAATCAATTGACCCATATCGACCCAAACCTTCTCCGGATCGTATCCGAGCAAATCGATCGTTAGAATGGAGTGGTCCCATCCGACTTTCAAGATTTGGTTACTCAATTGCAGCTTGGAAACCCGATCCACCAAGGTGTCGTCCGTTAACATATTCGTTTGTTTCGGCTGAAACACGACGACTGCGTTTTTGCGCTGCCGAACGCTCTCCTCGAAGAAAGGCAACCGACTGAGCATGAACACCGCAACGATCCCGATCAATAGCATAACCCCGTATTGTTTGAATCCGAAAACAGGCACGGCGATTTCCCCTTTCTTGAGAGGCTCCTCCTTACCCATTGTACAAACAAAAAGGGCAGGCTATGCCTGCACTCCTAAGAGAGGTTGTTCAAAAAGTCAGAATTTGATCACGAGGTTATTCAGGAAGCGGAATCGACATCGAATCTTGAATTCAGCCGGGCCTTCCGGTGCTCACGTAGGTTTCTCCTACGCTCCGCTCCTCTTTCCCTAGCTTCATCCAACCTTCTCGGTGCTGAAACTCTAACTTTTTGAACTTCCGAATCATTTGAGGTTGTTCAAAAAGTCGGAATTTGATCACGAGGGTATGCAGGAAGCGGATTCGACATCGATTGTCTAAACGTCCGTATCGATCGATCCGTGTTTCGTCAGAATCGTCGCTTTGCCCCTGATTTTCATCGCCGAGGTATGGTCCGTGAATTGAACGATAAGCACCTCGCCCTTATCCAGCTTCTCCGTATGGTGAAACTTCGTATCTTGTCCCCGGGTTAACCCGATGACCTGTACTCCGCTGTCTTTGGCTTTAATCACGATATATTCTTGCTGTTCCGAGTCCATTATCTTAGACCTCCTTCTTAAACTCCATGATGAAGGAAAAGAGTGAGCGATGTCAAACAAAAACTGTCTACTCGCGCGACGAATGCGAGCAGACAGTCAACGGTTCTAATGGTCGGAACGGAGAGATTCGAACTCTCGACCTCACCCACCCCAAGGGTGCGCGCTACCAGGCTGCGCCACGTCCCGTAGGCACCATGCTTCCGCTTCCGCTAGACCGATGGTGACTAAACAAAATAAGTTCGCTATGTAACCGCTTTTCGTAGATACAGCGCTAATTATATCACGCGGCCGAACGCGCTCGCAAGGGTTCGCCGCGCGGTTATTCCGCGTTTAATGCAATCCTATCTATCTCTCGCTACGATTACGAATTTCACGCCTAATAAAACGAAATAAGGCGCACAGCCTAGAAACTAGGCGTGCACCCTATCGTAAATAACGAACGGTCGGATGTAGAGTTTCATTTAAAAAACTAGAAATTCAGCTTATGTAACCCGATCGGACCTATTCGTTATCTATTTAATGCCGTCTTTAAGCGCCTTACCCGGCTTGAATGCGGGGATTTTCCCGGCCGGAATTTCGATTTCCACACCGGTTTGCGGGTTGCGCCCTTTACGAGCGGAACGTTCGCGAACCTCAAAGTTACCAAACCCTACTAATTGTACTTTATCTCCGTTCTGCAGAGCTTCGGAGATGACGTCGAAAACGGCGTCAACCGCTTGAGTCGCATCTTTCTTGGATAGATCGGCCAACTCGGCCACTTTGGTGATCAATTCGGTTTTGTTCATAGCATTCACCTCCCATAACGGCACAATGGCATGTTATCTGTTTATCCGTTTCAACAGAAATTATACACTTGCAGGACGCGAAGTTTCAAGCAGGACGCGTTTTCCCGCCTTTTTCGTCAAGCTTTTCTGCGATTAAGATGGATAAAGGTGACGGCAAGCGCAAGAACGAGCACCGCTCCTTTAATAATATCGTTCGTATAATATTGAACATTCATCATCGTTAATCCATTCACGAGGACGCCCATTAGGATAGCGCCGAAAAAGGTCCCGATAATGTTAGGACGTCCTGCCGCGAAAACCGAATAACCGACGAATACGGCCGCGACGGCTTCCATGAGCATCGGAGTACCCGCATCGACTTGTCCGGATCCGATACGCGAAGCGAACAATATACCGCCGATGGATGCGAAAATACCCGAAGCGACGTAAGCGAGCGTTCGTACGCGCTTAACCTTAAGACCTGACAGCCTAGCCGCCTCTTCGTTGCCTCCAGTCATGATCATCTGCCTGCCCCAACGCGTATATTTGAAGAATACGTGAGCGGCGATGACCGCCAGCAGCATCAGCACGACTGGGAAAGGAACGCCTAATAGCTTGCCTTGACCGATCCAGAGAAACGATTTGCTCATCACTCCCGGAGCGGTCGACCCGTCCGGCATCGGCATATTATTGTAGATCGAATAACCCTTCGTATACGTCTTATGAATCCCGTTGACGATGTACATAACGGCTAGCGTAGCCAACAAGTCCGGAATACGGATCTTCACGATCAACAAAGCATTAAGCAGACCGACCAGCGCCCCGACCGCGATCGGAACGATTAATACGACGATAAGCGGCATCTCGAACCATACCATCATCGTAGCCGTTAGCACGGTTGATAAGGACACCGTCGAACCGACGGAAAGATCGAAACCGTCGACCGTTAACGATATCGTGACTCCGATCGCGACGAAAGTAACGATGGAGATCGAACGTAGGATGTCGGTTAAGTTGCTGTAGGTGAAGAAGTACTCGTTCCTGATCGAGAAAAATAAGATGACCAATCCGATGAACACAAGCGCGCCGTATTTGAATGTAAACGGCAGAAGATGTTTTTTCACGCTAATTCCTCCCGACCCGCGCTGGCGTAGTACAACAGATCCTCTTGCGTTGCTTCACCGCGGTTGAATGATTTTACGATAATGCCGTCGCACATGACCAGAATCCGGTCCGCCAAACCAAGCGCTTCGGCGAATTCGCAAGTTAAGTACAAGATCCCTTTGCCTTGCTGCGCCAGCTTTCCGATAATGCGGAAAATATCGCTCTTAGCCCCGACGTCCACGCCCTTCGTAGGCTCGTCGAAGAGAAATACTTCCGCTTGCGTGCCGAGCCATTTGCCGATCGCGACTTTCTGTTGATTCCCTCCGCTTAAGTAAGCGGTGAGCTGCGATACGGAAGACGTCTTGATTCCCAAATCCGCAATCTGCGAGTTTGCAAACCCCCGCTCCGATTTTCCGGACAGGAACCCGAGCCGGCTAATCGACTTAAGAATCGGCAAGCTTAGATTGTGCAGAACGGACTCCCTTACGAGAATGCCTTCCTTGCGTCGTTCTTCCGGAATTAATGCGATCCCGGATCGCACCGCATCCGCCGGCGTGCCGAGCCGCGCCGTTTGACCCGCTACGCTTACCGTTCCCCCGTCGAGTAGATCGGCTCCGAAGAGAGCGCGGGACAATTCCGTCTTACCGGCGCCGACCAAGCCGACGATGGCCACGATTTCACCGCGCCTCACCTCTAGATTAACTCCTCGCACGCGTTGTCCGGAACGTAAGCCTTGCGCCGTTAGCACGGGTTCTCCGATCTCGGCGGGAAGCTTCGGAAACTCCTCCTCAAAACTTCTTCCGAGCATCGCCTTAACGACTCCGGCCATATCGATGTCCTCTTTGCGTTCGGTCAATACCCGTTCTCCGTCTCGCATAACCGTAATCCGGTCGCAGATTTGAAATACTTCCGGCAATCTATGCGAGATAAAGATGACTCCGATACCTGCATTCTTCAAACCTTGCATAATTTCGAACAGCTTATCCGCCTCTTCCAGACTTAACGGAGCCGTCGGTTCGTCAAGAATGACGTATTTGGCTTTCTCCGCAAGCAACCTCGCGATGAGCACCAACTGCTTCTCCGACAAAGTGAGATCCCTAATCAACGCTTTAGGAGACAGTTTTAATCCGATTTGGTTAAGAACGGCCGCGGCCTCCTCATGAAGGCTCCCCCACTTCAACCAAGCTTTCCCCTTCGAAGTCGCAAGCTGATCAAGAAAGATGTTCTCGGAAACGCTTAAATGCGGAACGAGAGACGTGTCCACCTCTTGATAGACGCAATGAATGCCCGCTTGCTTGGAATCGGAAGGGGACCGGAAGACGTAAGTCCCATCCTCTACTTCAACATTTCCTGCGTCCGCCTCGTAAGCGCCGGACAATATTTTCATCAACGTGCTTTTACCTGCGCCGTTCGCCCCTAACAAAGCATGGATCTCGCCGCTTCTTACGTTGAAATCGACGTTCTTCAGGGCCGAAACGCCGGCGAAAGCTTTCGAAATGCCTTTCATGTTCAATTCGGAGTGTTTACGAATCGTTGTCATAGGTGAGTCCTCTCCTTTCCTGACCGCGTGCGAATAAAAGCTCGTTATGACAGCAGGAAACGGCGCGGTTAATATCCGCGCCGTGCCGTGCATTCCCTAACCTAACTTTATTTCTATCCGATTATTTGGCGCCAACGGAAGCTTCCAATTCTTTCAGGTAATCCGTGTTTCCGAGTTCGCTGCTGCCCCAACCATCAACATATTGGGAAAGCTCCGCGGTCGTAATCACTTTATCCTTCGGAAGAGAGTCGCGGTGTACGAATACCGGCTCAAGCTGTACGACGGCATCCGTCGTGTCGCCGTTTAATTTCTGGTACAAGTATCTCACTTGAACGGTACCAATGGAAGTCGGATCAACCGCAGCCGATGCAACCCATGGGTTAGTCGGATCTTGAATCATTTTCAAATCCTCGTCGCTAAGGTCGATTCCGTATACTTTGATTTCATCGCGTCCGGCTTGTTTAATGGCGTTAGCCGCACCTTTCGCGAATTCATCCCAAGCTGCCCAAACCGCCGTAATATCGCCTTTGTTCGGGTATTGTTTCAATACGGCTTCCAGTTTATTTTGCGTATCGAGCTGCGGATTGCTAGCATCGCCGAAAGCGGCGATTTCTTTAATATCCGGGTATTTCTCGATGAACGCTTTGTACGAAATTTGACGGCTTTCCATTGGAGGGAAACCGGCTACCCATACTTTAACGATATTCCCTTTGCCGCCCGCTTCTTCAGCCAGCTTCTCAAGCGTAAACTCGGCAAGCTGTTGGTCGTTCTGGGCGAGGTTCGTTACGCCTTCGAAAGCTTGCAATCCGGAATCGAACGCTACGATCGGAATGCCGGCCGCTTTCGCGTTGTTCACGCCGTTCGTCAGCGCCGCAGCATCGCCATGGTCGATTAGAATTCCGTCGAACTTCTGGTTAACCGCGGAATCCAAGTTAGCGGCCAATTTAGCAAGGTCGTTATCGGAAGACAATACCGTAACTTCTCCGCCGAATTTAGCGACTTGTTTCTTTACTCCGTCAACGTACTGAGCGGAAAACGTACCTGTGTTGAAACGCATAACGAGCGCGATTTTCTTACCTTTCAATGCTTCCACCGAAGAAGCGCTTTCCGAAGGCTCCGCGGATGCGGATGCCGAAGCGGACGGTGTCTCCGATGCGGATGCCGAACTACCGGCATTGTTCTCTTCCTTATTGCCGCAAGCTGCCAGCACCAGTACCAATACGAGTGCCAATGCAAGCCAAGTGCTTTTGAATTTCCTTTGTGTCATTTCATTATGCCTCCCGTTTCTCTCTAGCTTAATATGATAAAATTACTATAAACAGATAATCCGAGTATGTCAATCGGTTTTTAAGTTTTTATTCCTTATTTAATAGACTCTATCAGTTACGCCATCCATCATTCTAGGGCATTTCCCTATTCATGACAAGAATGATTGTGTGATTTTCTGCGAATCGCCAGCTCGTAAATGCTTACATTTCCTGCAATGGACGTAATCTCCCTAATAGAGCATTCGTACGACACAAAGTCTATATAGACCAAAAAGCGCCAAGCGCTTCGGCGGATTATCTACCGCTTCAGCGCATGGCGCAATTTCTATTCGGAATTAAAGGATGATAGCGATCAAACCGCCAGAACCTTCGTTGATAATACGTCCGAGCGTTTCCTGCAATTTGTAACGGGCATTGTCCGGCATCATCGCGATTTTGCCCTGAATGCCTTCCCTTACGATCGAGTGAAGCGAGCGTCCGAAAATATCGGATTCCCAGATTTTGATCGGATCCTTCTCGAAATCCTGCATCAAATACCGGACAAGTTCCTCGCTCTGTTTCTCGGTTCCGATAATCGGAGCGAATTCGGACTCTACGTCGACGCGAATCATATGGATCGATGGAGCCGTCGCCTTCAGCCTGACTCCGAAGCGTGCGCCTTGACGGATCAACTCCGGCTCGTCGAGAACCATCTCCGCGAGCGAAGGCGCAGCGATTCCGTATCCGGTCGTCTTCACCATCTCGAGCGCTTCCGCGAACCGATCGTACTCGCGTTTCGCGTGGGAGAACTCTTGCATGAGCTGGAGAAGATGATCCTTGCCGCGGATCTCGGTTCCGACCACTTCCATAAGGATTTTATCGTACAACTCGTCGGGCGCATACAGATCGATCTCCGCGACGCCTTGCCCCATGTTCATGCCGCTAAGTCCGGCGCGAGCTACGAAATCGTATTCCATGAATTGCGCGACGACCCGCTCGACATCGCGTAAACGGCGGATGTCTTTGACGGTTTCGCGTACGGAGTTCTCATAGCTCGTGCGAAGCCAATGACCTTCGCTAAGTACCATGACCCAGCTAGGCAGGTTAACGTTGACTTCATGTACCGGGAACTCGTACAGCACTTCGCGAAGCACGCCGATGACTTCTTCTTCTCCCATCGTTGCAGCGCTTACCGCCATAACGGGAATATCGTATTTAGCGGCTAGCTCATTGCGAAGGGATTGCGCTTCTTCGCTCTTGGGCCGCGCGGAGTTTACGATTAACACGAAAGGTTTGCCGACTTCTTTTAACTCGTTAACGACTCTTTCTTCCGCATCGATATACGAACTGCGCGGAATTTCCGCGATCGTGCCGTCCGTCGTTACGACGACCCCAAGCGTGGAGTGCTCTTGAATGACTTTGCGCGTACCGATCTCGGCCGCTTCCTGGAACGGAATCGGATCCTCGAACCAAGGCGTCGTGATCATGCGCGGTCCGCCTTCGTCCTCAAAGCCTTTTGCTCCTTCGACCGTATATCCGACGCAATCCACGAGGCGAACGTTAACTTCCAGACCTTCGGCCACTTTAAGCTGTACCGCGTTGTTCGGCACGAACTTAGGCTCGGTCGTCATGATCGTGCGACCCGCCGCGCTCTGAGGCAGTTCATCGATCGCCCGCACCCGATCCGCTTCATGAGCGATATTAGGCAGTACAACGGTTTCCATAAACCGCTTGATAAAGGTCGATTTGCCCGTACGGACGGCACCCACGACCCCGAGGTAGATATCACCGCCGGTGCGTTCGGCGATATCTTTGAAAATGTCCACTTTTTCCACTGAGATTCCCTCCCATCGTAATCGCGAAACTTTCGTGACCCGCCATCAGGGCGGAACTCGTACACGAACTTGGACTGGTAACATTGTATGTACGAACGCCGGGATTATGACGCTGCACGCACAAAATGTTTGCCCTGCCGGCTTACGCCCGCCGGCGCTCCTGTTGTTTCCCCCATGAGCATATGAAATTAGAGAGAGACGTATGTCTACTTTTTTAATATTTTTTCCAAAATGATAGTAAAGGTAGCAGGTTCAAATAAAAAACCGCATTCCCGATGTCGTATAGACCTTGGAAATGCGGCTTATGCTTGCAGTATGATTCTCTTACTTTATCGGGTTAGAGACTGCCTGAGGTTCTCCTTCTACCCAATGGTAAACAGGCGAACGAACCGGTACGTAATACGACGCTTCAATCAGCACCCGTCTCAGATCGTCTTCCGGCTTTGGAGCGAGCTCCGACTTCTCGACCGCGGTGACGATATCTATGCCATAATCGACGAGAACCTGCCCTTGCCCGTCTACAAGCAAGTTCAAAGATTGTCGAGAATACATGCTTTGAATATCGACGGCTTTAATGGCTAGCTTATCGAAGTCGACCAAGGCGTATCCCGGGTAAACTTCTTCCCCTGCCGGATTTCGATTCGCATTTTTCGACCGATATTCATTCACCTTCTTCTGAACGTCGTTCACCTTCTGAAAGACCGTTAAATCCAACAACTTAACCTGCGGCTTCGTTTCCTCGTCAATGATCAGAAACTGATAAGAACCGCCACTCTCGAAAGCGGCCGATGGAACGCTCGAAATATAACCCATTCTTTGAAGCTTTCCGAAATCCACTTTATATTTTTCGTAAACCGGTACCGATTCCTTGGCGTTCTGGATTGGCAACAGCTCTGTTTGCTCTTGGTATCGGTCTACCGCATCCTGAACCGTTAGTATCGCTTCCCTAGCCGAAACATTGCCGCCCGGCGTTTGATCGTCCGGGTACAGGCAGCCTGTCAAAGAAATCAGAATTAGGCTTAACATCCCTAAAGCTATCGTTCTAGGCAGTTGACGCACCTTCATAATTAATCCTCCTGTAAAGCATTAATTCAACCAATCGTCTTCCTGCTGCTGTTCTGCTAATCTCTTGCGTATGGCAGCCTTTAACGGATCCTCGGGTACGGACACGGTTACCGAATTTCTCGTTCGGGCTTGGCAGGAAAGCCTGACTCCTTCAGCCAACATGGACGAGCCTAGCTTGCGGGATTCCGCAACGGTTGGCGGTTGCAGAAATTCCGCCTGATCTTCCGCAACTTGGACCTTGCACATGAGACAGCCCGCGACTCCGCCGCAACGCGTGCGTATCGTGACCCCCGCGCGTCGCGAAGCGTCTAATAGCGTCGTACCGGGCCGTACGTTGACCGATTTGTTATCCGGCAGAAAAGTAACCTTATGTGGGTTCGTCATCCTTGCTCCTTCCTCGAAGCATGGAGATCAACCTTCGCCTGCCAGCCTTAAAGCCTCCGCCGCAACGCTAAACGAGATCTCGTTTCTTCTTATGAGTTGTTGCAACAGAGGCAAATGCCTCCGCGGATCTTCAGAAATCAAACGTCCCGCTTCGGCGGCACGATCTCCACGCTCGCGAAGTAAATTAAAGATCAGTTCATGGCCTAACGGAATGATAGCGACAGAATGGTAAGCCACCTCGATTCTATCGCTGCCGGGAAACAGGAATTCGTCCACTTCCGTCAAATACTCGGATTGCAACGCGGTTACGCGAAAATCCCCGACCAATTCAACCATCGTATCCTCGATGCGGTAATGCGATAGAATCGAATGATATCGTTCCGTTCTATTCTCGCTCGGTCCGTCTAACCTATAATCACGCAATTTCTCATCCACGGATGCAACCGCATTGCCATCCACATAGATGTCCAAATCGCTAGGAGCACGCTCCAAGATCGCTCCTCGCAGCGCTAAACCGGTGCTGCCTCCGACAATCCAACGAGCCTGGCTACCTTCCAGCATTGAAGCCAATTTGGCAAGCGCGGTATCCGACGCAACGTTCTGCATGCCATCCACTTCCATTCCATAAGCAAGGTTCCAAGATTAGAATACCCTATTAACACCCGCTAACAATTCGATTCAAAAATAAGTTTTGTTTTTCGCCGTTATTTCGCCTTCTTTAACGACGGTCGCTTGACAACCTAACCGATATCCGGCTTCAAGCTCCTCGGGTCCTAGCCTGTCCCACTCGGCATCGTTCACTTCCGACAGCCGTTCGGCGCCTTCCAAGACAATACATCTGCATTTCGCGCACGTTCCGCGAGAGCAATTATATTGCCAATCCACCGATGCCCCTTGCGCCAACTGCAGCAGGCTTTTGCCGATTTGCGATTCCACGGTTTTGGTGAGGGTTCGTCCGGTTAAAGTAATCATAGTATTTCCCTCCGCGCGATTTTACATATAATGCGGCATCCTCTTAGATCAGGGACAGAAGTCCGCAAATAACTCCATATATCAGCATAACGATAGCGACTAGCGTCAAAACTAGACGAATCCAGCCTTTGGTCTTGTTGCGCGCGTATGTAATGATAAGAGCGGCTAACACCATCAAGCCTATGCCGATCATGGAAACCCACATTTTACCCATCGCATCCAACTTGGCGGCGGCAAAGGTTTGTAACATTATGTACATCTATGTCTTCCTCCGTCTTCTTAACAACCTCAAATGCATAACATTATACCATTCTCAACGAAATAAGACAAAAACGGTTGGTAGATAAGCCCATCTCTCCCGAAAAAAAGATGCCCGCCGCAAAATGCAGGCAGGCATCTTCATTCATTTCTTGACCATCATCTTAACGAGCGACTCCAAGCTGTTCAAGTTCATCCCGCTTTTCTTGACGGCGTTAACGATTTCCTTAATCGTTTCCTCCGACACAGGAATGTTAGCCATCGCCGAAACTTGTTTGATCAGAGCTCTGATTTGCGCTTCGCTTTGCAAGGTGCTTGGCGTTACGTTGCTGGCAATCTTTTTGATTGAATTCTCGGAAATATTTTTCCCGGCTTTTTTGTTTACCGCGCCAAGCAGATCTTTAGGAAATTTGTCCATGCTTCCCCTCCTCCGGGTGTTTGCACTGCATCCTATGAGGAGAAGAGGAGAAGCGTGTGGGCGTGTTTCTTGATTAGCCTTTGAACCATTTATCTTGCGAAGCGGTCGCGATTTCCTCGATTTCATGGGTACGAACCCGCCCCATTAGCGCTCCGACAGCTTTCTCCGGAGGAATCCCTTCGAACAGAACGGCATAGAGCTGATCGGTGATCGGCATCTCGACTCCGTGCTGTTCCGAGAGAATGTGGGCCGCCTTCGTCGTTCTGACGCCTTCTACGACCATTCCCATTTTCGTCAACACTTCCGCTAACGGCAGACCTTGAGCGAGCATAGAGCCCGCTCTCCAGTTCCGGCTGTGCTGGCTCGTACAAGTCACGATCAAATCCCCGACTCCGGCTAGACCGGCGAACGTCAACGGATTGGCCCCCATAGCTGCGCCTAACCGCGCAATCTCCGCAAGGCCGCGAGTGATCAGAGCAGCCTTGGCATTATCTCCGAAACCAAGACCGTCGGACAAACCTGCCCCTAGCGCAATAATATTTTTGATCGCGCCGGCCGTTTCGACTCCGATAAGATCGGGATTCGTATAAACGCGGAAGTAGGATTCATTCATAAATAGATCTTGAGCCGACTCCGCGCAGGCGATTTCTTTGGAAGCGACGACAATCGTCGTCGGATGACGATTAATGACTTCCTCCGCATGGCTTGGACCGGACAGAACAACGATTCGTTCCTCCGGCCTGTCGAGCTCCTCTGCAAGCACGGTAGACATTCGTTTCAGGCTGTCGCTTTCGAATCCTTTGGTCGCATGGATGACAAGCGCTTCTTTATGTAAGTGGGGAGCGGCTAGACGAGCCACATCCCTCATAGCCGAAGAAGGCGCAACGAATAAGACGGCTTCCGCGCCGTTTACGGCTACGGCCATATCCGTCGTAGCCGTAATCCCTTCCGGTAATGTCGCGCCGGGCAGATATTTCTCGTTACGTCTCTCGCGGTTGATTTCGTCCGCCTGAGCTTGATTACGAGTCCATAGCGTTACCAAGTGGCCATTGTCGGCCAATACGCGCGACAGTGCCGTCCCCCAGCTCCCCGCAACGATAACGGCAATCTTCTTATGCGCCATGAGGTTCACCTTTCTTGCTGCTCCCCAGCTTGTTCTCCGTACCGTTCAGCAGCTTAACGATATTTTTACGATGACGTACGATCGCCAATACGGCGACGACCAATGCCCCCCAAATATAAGCCGCATCCAGATCGAATACATAAAACAATATCGGAAGCCATACGGCGAAGATCATCGATCCAAGCGACACGTATCGCGTAAATACGATAACCAGAATCGCTACGATCCCCGCGATTAACGTCGGAAGGAACGCCCAAACGATTAAAGCGCCGATCGTCGTCGCGATTCCTTTACCGCCTTTGAAGCGGAAATAGATCGGCCAATTGTGTCCGCCGATCGCCGCAAGACCACAAGCTACCGAAATCCAATCGTTGCCGTCGCCAAGCCATATTCCTAAGCCAACCGCAACGGAGCCCTTCGCGATATCAAGCAAGAACACCGCGATGGCAGGCCCTTTCCCCAATACCCTAAGCGTGTTGGTTGCTCCCGCGTTCCCGCTCCCATGATCGCGAATATCGATTTTACGAAGCCACCGGGCGAACAAGATGCTGAATGAAATCGAGCCTAACAAATAGCTGACAATAACCGCAACGATCGCGATAAACGAATTTAACACGCCGGTCTCCCCTATTCCTGATCTGATTTCTTACGAGTGAACAATCTAAGCGGAGTTCCTTCAAACTCGAATGCCGCGCGAATCTTGTTCTCCAAGTAACGCTCATAAGAAAAGTGCATCAATTCAGGGTCATTAACGAATATAAGCAACGTTGGCGGCTTGACGGCTACCTGAGTCACGTAATTGATACGCAATCTGCGGCCTTTATCCGTCGGCGGTGGGTTAATTGCAACCGCGTCCGAAATAATATCGTTAAGCACATTGGTTGGAACCCTTAACGCATGCTGCTCCGCAACGCGGTTAACGACCGGGAACAGCTTCGTTAACCGATGCTTCGTTAAAGCCGACAAATAGACGACAGGAGCGTAAGACATGAACAAGAAATGATCGCGGATCGTATTCGTGAAGTGCTGCATCGTTTTATCGTTCTTGTCGACGACGTCCCACTTATTGACGACGAATATAGCCGCTTTTCCATTCTCGTGCGCGTATCCGGCGATATGCTTATCTTGGTCGATAATTCCTTCCTCGCCATTGATGACAACGAGAACCACGTCTGCTCTCTCGATCGCTTGCATAGCTCTCATGACGCTGTACTTCTCGGTCGATTCATAGACTTTGCCGCGCTTGCGCATACCGGCGGTGTCGATCAACACGTACTTCTGTCCATCTTTCTCGAACGGAGTATCGATCGCATCGCGAGTCGTTCCGGCGATATTGCTCACGATTACGCGTTCTTCGCCTAGAATAGCATTGACGAGAGACGACTTGCCGACGTTAGGACGACCGATTAACGCGACTTTAATAATATCGTCGTTATACTCTTTCTCTTCCTTAACGGGGAGCTTATTCACGGCGGCGTCAAGCAGATCCCCGATACCTTGTCCATGAGAACCCGATAAAGGTACGGGATCGCCGAAACCGAGTACGTAGAACTCGTAGATATCGTCCATCCGCTGCAAATTATCCACTTTGTTCACCGCAAGCACGATCGGCTTATGGGAACGGAATAACATTTGCGCGACTTCTTCGTCGGCGTTCGTTACGCCGGCTTTGGCGTCTACCATGAATATAATCACGTCGGCTTCTTCGATGGCGAGCTCCGCTTGAGCGCGAACGGAACGAAGCAGGCTGTCTTCTCCATCGATCTCGATGCCGCCTGTATCAATTACGCTAAAGGATCGTCCGTTCCATTCACCAGTGCCATAGATACGGTCGCGAGTGACGCCCGGCTTATCTTCTACGATAGCGAGTCGGTCACCTATGATCCGGTTAAAAATCGTGGATTTGCCCACATTGGGCCTTCCGACGATGGCGATTACGGGTCGTGCCATATTTCCCACTCCTCAACATGTCAAACAGCATTGCCCATCCTTATGATGGATTCATAAAAAAACACTCACAACTTTCATCATATCAAAAATCAGTCGGCTTGGCTAACGAATATTGCCAACTCCCCCTATCCGTCATTGTCTCTTCACGATGATAAATAAATCCTCGTCGATCAAATGCGCCGCGCAATCCATGATTTTCTCCAGCAAATGCGCGATTTTCTGAAGCTCCTCCCGGTCATTCGCGAAGAATATCGGCGATCCTCCCCCGACTTTCTGCCGATTCGTCGTGACGACGCCTACGATTTTAGCCACTTTGCTTCGCCTCCGTGCTCTTCCGGTTCGCTTCCGTCGGCATTCTCACCGCAGCTTCCAGTAAAGGTACGTTGCTTACCGCCTGATAGGCTTTATCTACATCCTTCTCCCGGGGCAGAACCAGTAAACCCAACTTCCCCGTGCGCAATCCCAGCTTCGCGATCGGCATCAGAGCCGGGTCGCCGTCATCGCGATACACGCCTAATCTAGTCGAAACATCATGCAAGATCGCTTGGCGCTGGCCGAGATTGGCGATCGTTACTTTAGCGTCGTCGTTCTTCGGCACGAGGATAAAACCGATTCCTTGCTCCCGGATAATCTCCCTGTTCTCGTCTAATCCAACGTTCATCATATAGACGTCCCCAACGTAAAGATTCGGTCCATCCAATCTGATCGGAGCCATCTCAACATGAGCGATATGGGATATTTTTTTGCCTTTCATGAAATAGTGCGCAACGAGCAGGGATGCAGCCCCGGCTAACAGACCGGCCCACCACCCCACCCACATCACGAATACGCTGACCATGAACGCAGTGAGTATCGCCAAGTAATTACGACCCTCGAATACGACCGCAATCCCTTCAATATAAGCGGCGCCTCGAGGAACCAACTCCAGATGATCGATCGCCGTTAACGTATTCCGCTCCATATTTCGCACTTCACGGAATTGTTGCGCCGCGAGCGAGAGAAACGTGATCGCCGTGTAATCCTTGTTAAACAACGCTGGAACGGCAACCGCCCCCAATGCCCCGGCTATTAACCCGAGCGAGAGGTGGATGATTTTCCCGTGGGGATAAGCGGGATATTGCCTGTAATCGCTGCGGAGCATAAAAATTCTCGCGCCAAGCCCGAAAGCCGCCCCCATAATTACGCACATCATATCCCTGTGGGATTGAAACCATTCGAACATCATAGACGCTGACCCCCTCTTCTCGTGCCTATCTTCGGTATCCATTTTCTCGCGAATTCAATCAGAGCCTTGACGGTCAACGCCCACAGCTGGGAGAATAACAAGGCAATCCACCATCGTTCCATCCATTCCGAAGCTCTCATTTCGAATACGGAACCGGAAGCCGCGATCAGTAACGCCGATATGCCTTCGCTTAAATACAATCCCGCGGATATGGCCAACGCCTGTTCGGAAACGTTGCGAAGAAGAAGCGCCGATAACCATCCCAGGACAATCGCCGCCCCCCACGGGTCGAAATAATGCGATAATCCGGACGGATAAAAAGCCATGCGGCTCATAACCGCATAAATCGAACCGATTAAAACTCCCGTAGACAGCGCAAGCCACCTTCGGTTCGCATTCATCCTGCACGCCAATAGTACAACCGTGATAAACGTCCAGCACCAGGCTCCATTAATCGTTAAACCCGGAATCGCCGTTATCTCGCTTAACCATGCCAATGGCCATATCGCCAGAAACACCCCTACGGCCCAATGAGGGATCTCCGCGGGCGCTTCTTCCCTCCACCCGCTCCACCAAAGAATCGTCGCCATCAACCACAAAAACACAGCACCGAACGCCGGTGGCATTCCCCCACCTCCTCGTCGTTAGTATGCGCCGCAAGGAATGGTAATCATGCCCTTAACGTCTGAATAAATAACGAAAAACGGTCTCCGTAGGAGACCGTCTTTCGAATAGTTAGCAACTTACTTGGAAGTCGCCCGAATTCCGAGCGCCGTAACCATATTGCGGAATACTTGCGTATTATCCATGTAACCCGCGAAAGCTTGCGCTCCCGGGCCGGAAGCGTTAACCGGCACGTCGTCGAAGGTATGAACTTCAACCGATTCGTCGTGCGGAATGTTACCCGGCAGATGAATTCCGTTCGGATCTTTGTCCGGATTAGCGATGAACCATGCTTTATCTTTCACATTCGGATCTTGAATCGTCGGATTAACGGGAACCGGGTTCGTCAAGTAGTCCTCGTTATAATCCGGATGGTTCCCCCAACCTACCGCTATCTTCCAATTCGAATCCGGGTTGTCCGGGAACCCGTCCTTGTTCGCATCTACATACGTCGGAAACTTGGAATCCGCGTACGTACCTACGAGCTCGCGCAATTCATCGGCGCTTTTTCCAGCAGCCGCAGCCGTATCGTAAGTTCCGTTCAGCGTCATCGAATGGCCGTGATCCGAAGTTACGATAATTAATGTGTCCGGATGTTTGAGCGCGTATTGTTTCACTAAACCGATCGTTTTATCGAACTCTATCGTATCCCATATCAATCTTTCGAAATCCATCGGATGCGCCATTTTATCGATAGACGCGGCCTCTACCATTAAAAAGAATCCGTTCTTGTTGTTATCGAGAACGTCGATCGCTTTGGTCGTCATTTCCATCAACGTCGGTTGGTCCGTATCTTGACCGACGATCGCCGTATTGACCGGCTTCGTATACTCCCGGTCGAAGTAGACGTTCATGTTGCCTTTCTTAAACAAGCCGAGCAATTGGTTTTTGTTCGTTACCTTGTTGAGCTCGGTCGCGTTCGTAACGTAAGAATAACCCGAGGACTTAAACGCGTCGATCTTATTCTTCCCGTCTTTACGTTTGCCGCCTTGATTTTCCGGCAAGAACCATTCCAATCCGCCGCCCATCAGAACGTCCGGACGGGATCCCGGCTCCAAGAACATATTCACGATCTCTTCGGACGTGCTGCGTTTGCGGGTATGGGTTGCCATCGCCGCTGGCGTCGCATCGGTGACATCCGCCGTCGTAACGATACCCGTCGCCATTTTCTTCGTGCGTTTCACGAGCTCGACGATATTTTCCACTCTCGGATCGTCCAACGGATCGGACGTATTGTCCGGATATACGCCTTCGGCGTTAACGGCCGTTTTGTGGCCAGTCGCGTAAGCCGAAGCGGAATTCGCGGAATCCGTTACGATGGAATCCATACCCGATGTCGTAATCAAACCCATGTAGTCCATCTTTTCCATTTCCAGCCAGCCCTTGAACTTTCCTTCGTCGATTCCTTTCGATACGACGCGGGCAGCGGTACGGATGTTCGCGCTCATGCCGTCGCCGATGAAGAGAACTACGTTTTTCGCCGTCTTCGCGTTGCCTACCGTTTGATACACTTCGTAACCAACGGATTTGGCAATCGATTTACCGTCTACTTTCGCTGTCGCTCTAATCGTAATCTTTTCCGCTTTAGGAAAGCTTACATTTTTTATCGTGAATTCAGCGCTTTTCTCGTTCGCGTTCGTGCGAACCGCTTTTTTACCGAAATAGGTTTCCGCGTCTTTCCCGTTTACCGTTACCGATAGCGCGTCTTTCGAAACGACCGCATCGTTTAATTCGACTCGGAAATCGAGCTTTTGCCCCGCAAGAACGATTGCCCGATCGATTGGAAGGATCGTGATGGAAGGCTTTGCTTCCGCGGCCGCTGCGGAAGCGATGCCGGATACTGCGGAAGTCACTACGAGCGCGGAACTAACAAATAAGGCCACAAGCTTGTTCTTTAACATGAACACTAATGATTCCCTCCTCATAATAGCTCTTACTCGTCCATTGTAGATGCTCAATGTAAAATCGAATCCCGCTTTAACTTCGGATTGTGTTAAATCCAACAAAAAAAGAGCCAATCTTCAGCCCGTATTACGGGAAAAGATCAGCTCTTCGGATTTGAATCGCTCTTATTTGAATTTGCTCAGCTTGTCGCCGAATTTTTCGCCTAGGTTAAAGCTCATGCTTTCCGCAGGCGGCAGGTTACTTTCTTCGCGAGGAGCGCGCGGAGCACGAGGCTCGCGAGCTTCGCGTTCAGGACGAGCCGGCGCTTCTTCCGTTTCTTTGATCGAAAGGGAAATACGTTTTTCCGCAGGGTTGAAATCAAGCACTTTCGCTTGAACTTCTTGGCCTTCCTTCAACACTTCGAATGGCGTCGCAACGTGACGGTGCGCGATTTGCGAAATGTGAACGAGACCTTCAACGCCGGGAGCGATCTCAACGAATGCGCCAAAGCTAACAAGACGTTTAACTACGCCCGTTACGATGTCGCCAACGTTGAATTGTCCGTTAGCGGAATCCCATGGACCCGGTTGAGCCGCTTTGATGCTGAGAGAAATTTTGCCGAGGGAAGGATCGACTTTCAGAACCTTAACCTTCACGCTTTGTCCTTCAGCTACGACGTCCGCAGGGTGGGCAACGTGCTGCCAAGCCATTTCGGATACGTGTACGAGACCATCGATACCGCCGATATCCACGAACGCGCCGAACGGAGTAAGGCGTTGGATTTTGCCATCCAACACTTGACCGGCTTGCAGGGAGCTCATGATTTGTTGCTTTTGAACTTCATACTCTGCATCCAGCACGTCTTTAGCCGAAAGAATGACCTTGTTGTTCTCGCGGTCGATTTCTTTGACTTTGACTTTTAACGTACGGCCTTTGTAAGAAGCGAAGTCTTCGACGAAATGACGTTCGACCATAGAAGCCGGAATAAATCCGCGAACGCCTACGTCAGCTACCAAACCGCCTTTAACGACGTCGGTAATCGCGACTTCGAACGCTTCGCCGCTTTCGAACTTCGCTTGAAGTTCGTCCCACGCGCGCGGGCTGTCGACTTGGCGTTTAGAGAGAACGAGCGATTCTTTGGCATCGTTGATGCTCACGATCTTCGCTTCTACTTCTTGGCCGATTTGTACCGCTTCGGCAGCATTCTCCAAGTTAACGGAAGAAAGCTCGCGCAACGGAATAACACCGTCGTATTTATATCCAAGGCTAACATACGCTTGGTTATCCTCGATTTTGACTACCGTACCTTTCACGGTGTCCCCTTTCTTCAAGGTCACGAGATTTTCCAGTGCATCTTGGCTTACCGTTTCCGTTGCTGTTTCCGTTACCGGTTCGGCGGCCGCCGTTTCCTGGACGTTGATTTCTTCAGACATGAAAATTACCTCCTCAGTTCTACCCCAACTTTATTTAAACCCGCTCTAGCGGCGCTTAAATCTTACTTACCCTAAATGATGAGAACCAAATAATACCTCTAGTATGAGGGTTTATCGCCGGAAACATGCATCGATTAAGATGCCGGCTGCCCCGTCTTCATCATTTCCCGGATTCGGGACATGATCAACTCGGTCGCTTCCTCCATACTTTCGGTCGTGCCTTGCTCAGCATATGGACCTAGATCAATGGGTGCTCCATACACCGCGAGCATCTTGCGGAACGGACGATACTGCCCAACTAACGCGACCGGGACGATGAGAGCTTTGGAACGGATTCCCATCGTAACGGCTCCCCGTTTCCCCATGCCGACCGATTCGTTGCGCGTACCTTCCGGAAAAATCCCCATCACGTTACCGCCCTGCAATAGAGTGATAGCCGTTCGGATCGCTTCCTTGCTAACGCCCCCGCGTTTAACCGGGAACGCGCCCACGGCTCTTATAAGCGAGCCGAAGAGAGGAATGCGGAACAATTCTTCTTTAGCCATATAATGAACTTTGCGGGGCACCCATACCCCCAAAGTGATGGGATCTTGTAAACTCTTATGATTGCTACATAAAATAACGGGTCCTTCGAGCGGAATATTGGATACCCCTCTAGCTTCCAACCTGTACAGCAGCAAGAACAGCATGCGTAGGATCATCCTGCAGAATCGGTATAACATAATCTACTTCTCCTCCGCCAAAATGGTTCTTGTCGCCGCAAGTCCCCATTGTACGATTTCTTCAGCCACTTCGTCCACCGTTCGACCCGTAGAGTCGATCAGGCGAGCATCAGGAGCTTGAAGGAGAGGCGCGATTTCCCGCTCCTGATCCAGTTGATCCCTTCGGGCGATTTCCGCCTCTAATTGATCTAAAGTAATATCCGCGTCCGGGCCTAACTCCAAAAATCGGCGCGTCGCCCTTTCCCGCGGAGTTGCTGTCAGGAAAATTTTCAATTCGGCATCCGGCAATACGTGCGTGCCGATGTCGCGCCCGTCCATGACGACGCCTTTCTGTTGCGCCATGCGACGTTGGAGTTCGGCCATGCGCTTGCGGACGCCTTCCAACCGGGCGACATATGAAACGTTGCGATTGATCTCCAAAGATCGTAGCCGCGAGGTAACGTCTTCATCGTCCACGATAACGCGCTGCGTATCGGAACCCGGCAGCAATACGATATCCATCTCATGGGCCAATCGTCCTACAAGCTCGTTGTCCTCAGTCGAGAACCCCGATTCGAGCGCTTTAAGCGTTACGGCTCTGTACATCGCGCCCGTATCGACGTAAATATATTGAAGAGCGCTGGCAACCATACGGGCAACCGTGCTCTTTCCCGCTCCCGCAGGCCCATCGATAGCGATATTGATTTTGTGAGAATAAGATCCATTCATGAGATGACGACTAGCCTCCTACACGCCAACAACCTGATGTCACTAGAAAAAATAAGGCAGGCAGAGCCTGCTAAGAATGAGAAAATTATACCACACAGCACCCATGGATGCAAAAACTACGCCGTTCAAGAGCTAATGCGCGATGTCGTGGAAAGGGATACCCTCGGATTCGTCCGTCGTCGTCAGCCAATGCCTCGCCGCAGGAAATTGCAGAACCAACTGAGATACAATCAATAGAACGACGAGCACGGCGATCCCGCGAACGAATAAGCGTTCCAGCCGATCCGACCAAGCCGTAAAGACGGATTGGTATTGCTCGTTCCCGTTATCGTCCATCGTTTCCTTTCCGGCTTCCATGCGAGCATAGCTCCTTCCGGGCTAATCTTTGCGATTATCCAATTGACGCTCGAAACAGAAACGAATGATTTTCTGTTGATCCGAATCGGCGATATCCTGAAACCGCATCATGATTAAATTTTTGTCGGGTTCAATGGGCAAAACTCTCACGACTTCGCCTTCGAATTTCGCGTGCGCGATCGTCCCGCCCTTATAGTTTAATAATAGCCAACAAGTTAGGACGCCATTCTGCACAATCGGTCTATTTCGTTCGCAAGTAAAGGAGACGCCTCCCCCGCCCACGTCTTCGGTAATCGCCAGGAACCTAAGCTTCTCTCCGATCCTCACGGCCAGCTCCAAGTTCGCTTCCACTCGGAGATAGCTTCTGCGCTGATCTTTGGTGATCTCTTCAAGCTCCGGCTTACGAATCGCCACCAGATTAACCGCCTCTTTGCGGTAACCCGTTACAACGCTTGGGAACAAATGCTTGACTCCCTCTTGCGTAAAAAAATAAACTTGCAGCTTCTCTCCCGTTTGGGTTCGATACAATTTACGGCTCTTTTCGTCTAACGGAATCTCGATGTAAATGTTCTGGTTGTCCACATCCGCCACGCGCGAACGCAGCGTTAAGGGTTCTGTATCCGTTTCGGTCTGTATGTACATTGTCTGATTGATTTTCGGAAGCAACTTTGACCCTCCATCCAGCATGATCGGAAATTTATTCCTCTCGTTACGCTTTATTATAGCATGCGAAGGTATTTAGGGGAATGAACGGATCATACAAAAGAGGCCGTCCCTTGACCTTATCAGATCATTCGGGACAGCCTCCGCGGCTACTCGTTTACTTGGCTATCGCTTTGGCGGATTCGGGGATTTCCTCGATATTTTCCTCTAATCCCGTCTCCGCGCTCATGAAGATCCTGTATCTGTGATCGTTGACTCTGCCTACAAACTCATGGCACAGAATCGTCTCGCGCATATCGTTCTCGATAACGGCCAAAGAATAATCCTCCACGCGGAATTCCGGGTTCAACCCTTTCTGCGCTTGTTCCTTCGATATCTTCGCTTTCCCCGGAGTGAGCAGCTTCTTCGCAAAAACGTGATCGGAAGCTTGCAGGCCTACGCCTTCTCCGTTATCGAGAGCTACCCTGACCGTCACTTTGTCCGGATAGATCTTAACGCCGTCGATCGTTCGAACATAGGTGAATACGGCGACATGATCGTACTCGTCGTAAGTGATCGGCGTCATATCCTTATAATCGTGCCTGATCAGGAATTGGGAAGCTTTATTGCGGGCCGTATCGAAATCCAACTTACGGCTCTTTACCTCCCGCGGATTCATGAACCAGAGGAGATGGCCGCCCTTGCGCGTATAATCCAACTGGATATTGGCACCGCCCTGTCCCTTGACCGTTACGGTGTAAGCTTCCATATCCGACTTGCTGCCGTCCTCCGTAACCTTGGCATCCGCTCCTCTGGCTTGATGCCCTAGGAAATCCAATGCCTTCTTTTTAATCTCTTCCATCGTCATGTTTTTGCCGTCTAATCCGGCCGTTGACAGCTTACGGTCGGCAGACATAGCCGAAGGTCCCCAATCCGTCTCCGGATAGGCTCCCATTTGCTTGTCCATGGCCTTAAACCCATCGATGATCGTATTGTCGTTCGGGCTATTCTCGCTAGCCATGGCGACCTCGACATCCATCCAACGAAGATGATCGGAGATGACCGCATCTTGAACTTTACCAAGTTCGAGATTGACCGATTCGGCGGTTTTGTACAGCGACTTCATCGTCTTCAACTCTTCCGGCGTCAGCGGCTGTTTAGTAAGATCCCTCACCGCTGTGCGATAGGCGAAGCTTGATATGCGAGTCAAGAACTCCTCCGCTTTGTTAAACGGGAGCATCGCCAGAGGAAGCTGATTAATCTCGTTCTGCGCTTGGCTGGTTAATCTCCAGACGTTCACCAGTCCTTTGCGTTGCATCCCTTGCGAAGCCGACGATACGGCTAGCGTTTGCCCGAGTTGATCGTGCAGTCGGCCCATATGGTGACTCAAATCATGAAAAGCGCGTTGATACTGATTCTCCGCTTTAATGAGAACCGAGTTTTTCTCCTGATGCTCCTGATATCCCCAAACAATAGCGCCGATAAAGAGCAATGTTGCAATCGGGAACAGGATGGAACTTAAACGAGCATACATGAAACGCCAACCCCTTTCATTCCCAAACGGTATGCCGTTATTGTGGGAAGAAGGTTCCAACTTTATTCGCCCAACGGCATAACGAAAAGAAGAGGAAGCTTCATCTCTTCAGATGAGCGCTTCCTCTTCGATTTCGAAATCTACGGCATTGCTGCACAAGCATTGTTTAAACCCGGTGTCGACGCGTCCTCTTTCCTTGCGTCCCCGCAAAATAAACTTTTCGTTGCACCGATTGCACCTTATCGTAACTTTATGACGCTGAGACAACGGATTGTTCCCCCTCTACCGGATATTCCCACACCCAGTATGGACGGATCGATCACGATTTAATCTCTTCTTCCCTCTTTAAGAACCGGAACGGAGATACGGCATTGGCGCTGTTCACCTTTCGCATTCCGCCGAACCACAATAAGAACATAAACGGAACGACAAGCCAGATCCAAGTCGAAGGAACGGTTAACATCAAGAAATCATATACGCCATGCCATACTGTCGGCAAGAGGAAAGCAAGCCACAGATGGAATCTTACGTCCTTGCCTACGGAGAACTTCGCTTTCCCGAGCGAGTATCCCATGAATACTCCGAACAATGCATGTCCCGAAACCGGCAGAAGCGCCCTCATCATGAGCGTACCGAACGTTGCGGGTTCCAGGAAAGCATACAATACGTTCTCCAATGTAGCGAACCCCAGCGATACGGCAACGGCATAAACGATTCCGTCATACGGTTCGTCGAACTCCGTATGATTGTATATGATGTGATACAGAACGAACCATTTGAAAAATTCCTCTACGCCCGCGGAAATAATAAACGAAAACGTAAATGGAGATTCACCCCACCAAATCATCAAGCTGCGCTGCACGATCATGATCGGCAGAACGATCAACATCCCGGTCAGGAACATCTTGAGTACCATCGATACCGGTTCCGTGTCATAGCGATCTTTCCAATAAAAATACGCCAGCAAAGCAACTCCGGGCGCGATCGCCGCCGCCAGAATCGATACGAGTAGCATCATCCGTTCCCTCCTCTCCGCTTATACCATTATAACAGCAAATCGCGGCGGATAAGAAAAGAACATTTGGTGAAATAGGGATTTTCTTTAAAACGCAAGCATAAACGGCTTTCGCCGTCCTTACGGAAGGCAAAAACCGTTTATGTCGGAGAACGATTCAGAGGAGCAATGCGTATTTTATGCTAATTGAACCATTCGACAAAGCCCCGGAGTCCGGGGCTTTGTCGATATTTGCTGAATCCGTTATCGGTTTCAGTTCGCGAAATTCTCCGCCAATACTTTGACGGCTTTCTCGCCGATAATGATTTTACCGTACTCTTCGAGTACGGCGGGGGTAATGGAGGTGGCTTCCCCATATTCCGCGAGCACGGCGATTAATGCGTGATAACCCGAGCTTTCCAGCCCTGCGGGATCAAAGCAAAGAACCCATTGGTTCTGATAACGGTACATTCTTCCTTCTTCCGTTAAATGACCGACTAACGTCTTCGCGGCACCGATGGCGTCTTCAATGTCCCTGAATCGATATATAATAGCTTCGCTCTGCTCGAGCGTAACTTCCAATTCATAAACTTCTTCTTCATCCTCGGTCGCGGAGTCCCCGTCCCTATCCAGTTTCCCTCTCGTGACGATGACGACCATTCCCTGAGCCGGCATGGCGAATACTTCTACCGCTAACGGGCCGGAAGCATCGAATCCGAGCTCGTTGTACGCTTGATCCATCATTTCGCTGAATAGCTCGTGAACCTTAGGAATTTCTCGCCACATGTCTTCCTTCTGGATCCCGCGCTCAGTCAAATCATCGAACGTGAGGAAAATCCGAATTTTGTCTTGGCTAAGCCGCTCCATCCTCATGACAGGATCCTCCTTCTGTGGGTGATAACAGCTTATGATTAAGCATATAATGCGTGAATGAAACTTTCTTGAAACCATGTTATCACTTCTCCCATCGAAATGCACTAGGGAAAACCCTCGAAAAACAAAAAAACGGCACCGTTCCAACCCCTTGGAGGGAGGACGATACCGCCTTCTTTACGCAAAATTCCCCTAAATTCGATGTTGTCCGTTCTCTTCCAGAATCGAGTTGATTTCATCGCTCGCTTCCGGATCTTGCGAGATCAGCTTCTGTACTTCGTCTAAACCTTCTCCATGCGATGAGGATTTTGACGAGGAGAACGAGGACGAGGCCGAATGACGATCTTTATCCGTTTCTCGCTTGAAGCTACTTGCGAATTTCATGTTGAATGCCTTCTCGATGGCATCGTCTTTCATGTCGTTCATTCGCTGCTTCATGTTATGCCCCACGGTTGATGCTATGGCAGACATCGTTTGATTGCGTTGAATCATCATGACGATGGCCGCACCCGCTAATCCACCCATTACGAAAGTCCCGATTTTCATTTTGCCACCTCCTTATTAACCTTATTGTGACCGGGTTCGGGCAGGACATGCTCCATCAAAATAAGGAAGCGCGTCAACTGTCGAAATAAGGGTAAATTATGTTACAATCCTTTTGAATGAGCATAAAAAGGTGCTGAAAACCTGACTTTTCGAACTTGTATTTAAAATAACGGAGGTTATCCCAACATGAATCGACGGCTTATCGTTTTCTGCTCGACCGTTTTATTAATTAGTCTTGTCGCTACCGGATGCGGAGGTAATAACTCCCCCATCGAATCGGCCTCATCTTCTACACCCCAGACGGAGACGGCTCCCGCAGCGCCTTCCGCTTCTGCGCCAATTCCAGAATCGCCATCGGCAAGTCCGTCCGCTTCCGAATCCGCGCAGCCATCCGCCACGCCGGAGCCGACCGAAATCGCCAAAACTTACAAAATGAACAAAAACTATTTCATCGTTCCCATCGACAAAGAGACGACCGAGAAAAAAGTCGTCCTTCTCACTTTCGATGACGGACCCAAAGATAAAGCAACGCTGGAGCCTCTATTGGATACGCTAGATAAGCATCAAGCCAAAGCCATATTTTTCGTGAACGGTTATCGTGTTAAAGCAAACCCGGAATTGCTGAAAACGATCGACGAACGCAATCAAGTGATCGGCAATCATTCGTGGGATCATATTTCGCTGAAGAAGGAAAAGGCTCCGAAAATCAAAGAACAAATCGAGAACGTACAAGCTATCGTCAAGGAAGTCACGGGAAAAACCCCCGTATTCTTCAGACCTCCGTTCGGTGCTTCCAACGATTACGTTCGCGAAGTAGCCAAGGATAACGGTTTGCTATTCATGACGTGGTCCAACGGTTCGCTCGATTGGGATATGAACAAAACCCCGGAAGCCAAAAGGCCCCAAGCCGTTATCGACAACGTAATGGAACAGCTGAATCCAGGCAGCAATATTCTTATGCATGAGCTGCCATGGACTGCCAAAGCCTTGGATGATCTGTTGACGCAGTTGGAGCAGAAGGGGTATACCTTCGTTGACCCTAACGCGATCGACACGGAGCTGTAAGTTAATAACGACTAAATCAATATTGTTGCGATTGACCCCACCAGAGCAAACCGACCACTAGTCCCGTGAACAAGATAACGAGTACCAAATAAAACCATTTCGATAGTTGTCTTCGCCTAACGGGATAGTGCACTTCAGAGCGAGGCGGCATCCCGATTTCCGGAATACCCGAGCTGGCGGCGGCTTCGGCAATAGCCGCTTCCAGCTCTTCTATTGTGTTCGGTCCATCGTTAGCCTTGGCCGGCGGGCCGAAAGCCGACTGTTTCGCCGCGACGTATTTACTCCATACCGATGAAGAATCGTCGTCTTCCTTCATTTCTCTTCCCTCCGAAAACGTATGATGCAGCCCATCACGAAATCCACTAAGAAATGCGCCAATATTGGCGCCCAGAGCGTCCCCGTCTGAATGTAAATCCAACCTAAACCGTAACTGATCGAGAAAACCAATCCCGTCGGAATCCAATGGCGCAAATAACGGACATGGATCGCGGCGAACAAAATACTCGTCCAATACGGCCCAATCGCATGTTGGATGGCCCCCCGGAATAACGTTTCCTCGCAAATCGCGACGAACAAGGAAATAACCGCGATATGCCAAACCGGCCTCTTGCCGAAAATCCTTTCGTTGACCCCCCCGTCATCCGCTGCTTCTTCTGGCACGAATCGGGAAATTCCAAGATCGAACAGCAACACAAGCAGCGCTAATCCGGCTCCCCACCAAATAAAATCATACGATATCGGAAATTTGAAAAAGTCAAGGGGGTTCCTACCCTGAAATAATACCCACACGATACCGATAATAAGAGTAAGCACCTGCGTTACATATAAATTGATTAATAACATCTTATCGTTCAACTGATCAACGGTTACTTTGCGAATTTTGATGTTGCGAATGTCGAATTTTCTCATGTTACCTCGAATGATGTGAATTTTGTATGTTCAAGTGCTATGTTTTTTCCTATACTAGGACTACTAACCAATCCCAAAGACCGTTTAAAGGAGCAACCGATGGAAAAGCGTCTGAATCGATCTGATCTCATGTTCTCACTAGCTTTCTTACTTATGCTTGTCATCGCGGTTGGCGCTTTTTTTTACGGCGTTAAAGTCGGCACGGATCGTACGGAAAGCAAGTACGCAACCGAAGAAGTTACCGAGGCCGTCGCCTCCCCGCAGCCGAACGCCTACCAGCAGCAAGATTTAGTTTCTTTCTATCATACCGTATTTTTGTCTTATCGTGAATTTCAAAACGATTGGTTCGCCGCCCAGAATAAATGGCTGGCCGATCCAACGGCCGACAGGGCGTCGTCCATGAAGGAATTAGCTAAATCCGCCCAGAAAAAGTACGATGCGATTAAAGTCGTAAACGTTGCGCCGATCTCTCCGCAGCTCAAAAATTCGCAAACGAGTTACTTAAAGAGCCTTAAGTTGTTCCAAGAAAGTTTCTCGGCGCTCGTAGGTACCGCTAACGAAGGTACTGCGGATACGGTTCTAGATAAGATCAATGCCGATTCCTTCTTCAAGGAAGGCCGGACCAACGCCTTGGAGGCGCAAAAAGAGTATTACAGCTCCATGCTTAAGTGGGCGGCTTCCATTAATTCCGATATCGACGGCGATTATGTCGGTCCCGAAGTCGTCTCGCTAACGGATTGGAAGAAGATGCCTCTAATCGTCAAAAACAAACTGGCGTCCGATTATCTGTACAAGCAAGCCAATCTGACCGATTACCTGCCTCACGACTTGACCGCCCGTATCGATCAATTCATCAGTTCCGGTCAAGCCGGCAAGCGGAAGATCAAAAGCTTCAATTCGATCGCCGAATTGCTTACGAGTACGGAAGCAGTACGAAACGGCGATTTTATCGGAATGAAAACCCGTTTCTACGAGAACGAGCAATTGCCACAGCTTCCATTCTTCTTCCAGGGAAAATGATCTCCTTGGAGGAAGTATCGGCTTCACCTCATTTTGTCTCACTTTCGCCATTGCAATGCCTATCCCGTTGCTATAAAATAGGATAGGCAATTGGAACCGTGCTCGTGCGTAAGGCGATACAGGAATAGAAGTGACCTTGCGGAGTCACCCTCTACGCACCGTTTGCCCGCTACATGCGGAGCTCGGGGTTGAGGGTGTTTTCTATATATTGAAGGAGGGTTCCACATGTTTAAAGTATTGGTATCGGATCCGATTAGCGATTTAGGGATTTCGCTCCTAGTCGAAGCATCCGACATTTCCATTGACAAGAAGACAGGGTTAAGCGAAGACGAGTTAGTCGCCATTATCGGCGAATACGATGCATTGCTCGTTCGCAGCCAAACCCGGGTTACGGAAAGAATCATGAGTGCCGGCAAGCAATTAAAAGTTATCGGAAGAGCAGGCGTCGGCGTCGATAACATCGACCTTGATGCCGCTACCAAACGCGGAATTATCGTTATTAATGCTCCGGATGGAAATACGATCACGACGTGCGAGCATACTTTCGCCATGATGATGGCCGTTGCGCGCCACATTCCTCAAGCATACTTAAAAACGGTCGGCGGAGTATGGGATCGCAAATCCTTCGTCGGCGTAGAGCTTCGCAACAAAGTGCTCGGAGTACTGGGCATGGGCCGTATCGGTAGCGAGGTTGCGGCTCGCGCCAAAGCGTTCGGCATGGACGTCCTTGGTTACGATCCGTTCTTAACCGAAGAACGCGCGGAGAAAATGGGCGTTCGCAAAGCTTCCGTCGAAGATATCATTGCCGAAGCCGATTTCATTACTGTCCATACGCCGCTAACTCCGGAAACTCGCCATATGATCGGCAAAGAGCAGTTCGCTCGCATAAAGAAAGGCGTTCGCATCGTAAACTGCGCGCGCGGCGGAATTATCGACGAGCTCGCGCTTGTCGAAGCCATCGACGCCGGCCAAGTTGCCGGAGCAGCGTTCGACGTATTCGAAGAAGAACCGCCTGCTGCGGATCATCCATTCTTATCGCATCCGAAGATCATCGTAACGCCTCACTTGGGCGCTTCCACGATCGAAGCCCAAGAGAACGTCGCTATCGACGTCTCGGAGCAATTGCTTCATATTCTTCGCAACGAGCCGTTCAAGAACGCGGTTAACATGCCTCCGGTAGCTGCCGAAGTTCTTGCGAAACTCGAGCCTTACTTCTCGCTCGGCAAGAAGCTCGGAAGCTTCGCCGCGCAGATTGCCGTCGGTCCCGTGAAGGAAATCGCGGTAACCTATGCCGGCGATTTGGCGGATGTCGACACGCAACCGTTAACTCGCCACATCGTGGACGGAGTTCTCTCCTTCCACCTCGGCTCCGATCAAGTAAACGTCGTTAACGCGATGCATCTTGCGAAGAACCGCGATGTTAACATCGTCGTCACGAAATCGCACGCTTCCAAAGGCTTCACTAACCAAGTGAGCGTAACGCTCCGCACGGACAAAGAAGAGCGTCTCGTAGCCGGAACTTTACTTAACGGCTTCGGACCGCGGATTACCCAAGTGGACAAATTCCCTGTAGACGTTGAGCCTCAAGGTCATATTCTACTTATCTCGCATCATGACAAACCGGGTATCATCGGTCGCGTAGGTACGCTTCTGGGAACGAAGGATATCAATATCGCTACGATGCAGGTCGGACGTAAAATCGTCGGCGGCGAAGCGATCATGGTGCTGGGCGTTGATAAAGGCGTAACCAAGCAAGTGTTAGCGGAAGTGTCCGCTCTCGCGGACCTCAACAACGCTAAGGAAGTTCATTTGTACTAAAGAATAGATTCGCAAGTAAAGGGCCGACAGCTTGGTAGGAGTACCTACCGAACTGTCGGCCCTTTACTTGCGATAATCTTATACTTTATTTTTTACGAGCAATACGATCCCCAGTTGAGTGAATGCAGCCACCAGAATGACGATCGGCAGCATCGGCGAATTTACGTCGCTCGCGAATACGACTTGAAGCAGCATAGATGCGACGCGGCCCGTATTCAGAAAAAACTCCCGAATGACCACGGATTCGATCCGGAACATCCCTCTCAGCGGTAAACCGTCCATGATTCTATAATAGTAGGAAGTCAACGTGTTAATAATCAAAGGAGCCATTAAAGAGTAAATCGACATGAATAGAATTACCGTCCACAGTTGAATATCGAACAGGAGAAAGCTTGCGCCGCCAATGATTAATAGCGAGGACACGAACAAGTCGCGTCGGATATTGCTTTGCCCTTTTCTGCGAGAGATGTAGAACCCGGTCAAGATCGTTAGCAAGGCGAAGAGCACGGCCAAATAACCGACGCGATCCTCCCTGCCAACCGCTTGAAACATCAAGATATTCGGCAGGAACAACATAAGCCCCTGAAATAAGCCGAGAACGAGAAATCCGAGCAACGATAGAACCCACAGCCGGTTTTTCTTCATCATCTGACCCGAATATTTCAAATAGTACGTTCGGTGGTGAGATTCGATTCTCTTGATCCGCAGGCTGAAAAAAGAAGCAACCGCGAACAGTAAGGATGCGGCCGAGAACGTTAGCAAATACCCTCGTAGCCCTTCGAATAGGCTGATCAGGAAACCCGATAACGCGGGTCCCGCCAATCCGGCCGAGTTGAACACGATCATGTTAATGCCCAAATACCTGGACCGGTTTTTTGCCTCCGTCACGTCGTACATCAAAACGAGGTATCCCGTCCAATACAAACCGAGCGCGAATCCGTTAAAGGCGGCAAACCAAGGGTAGTACGTAACGACCTTCTCTTGAGCGAAAATAACGACAAGAAAAAAGACCGTGATCAACGCAATGCCTAAGCGATACGTGACCATTCGATCTTTCTTCTTCGCAATCCAACCGCCGATCGCGAATGCGAACGGCGTCATGCCATATACGATGATATTGAATACCGCGTTAATGACCAAATCTTCGGTAAGGCGCCATAAGTATAAGTTCAAGAACAACCCCGACATCGAAGCCCCGAATTGAAAACAACCATGAATGAATAACGCAACCCGGGCTTCCGTCGACAACGGATGTTCGGACACGGCTTTCGTTCGATGACGGAACGTCCAATTCAATCGAAAATTCATACCGATTCCTCTTCTTAACGCAGGGATGCACTGCTACTTTTCTTGCGTGGAGCCGCAACGGGCAACGTGATCGTAAAGGTCGTTCCTTCTCCCGGCGCGCTGACCGCGCTTATCGTGCCTCCGTGAGCGGTGATCAGGTTCTTGACGATGGCAAGCCCAAGTCCAGTGCCGCCGGTCGTCTCTCTCTTACGGGCTTTGTCCGCCTTGTAAAACCGTTCGAAGATATACGGTAAATCTTCATGCGGGATGCCTTGGCCTTCGTCCATCACTTTGAGTTCCAGCCAGTCGCCCTTCGCTTTCTCGATCCGCGATGCGCATATGGTGATGGATGCTCCGGAAGGCGTATGCCGAAGCGCATTGTCCATCAGATTCGTCAGCACCTGTTCCAGCCTATCCGCATCTGCCGCCTCCAAGATCAACGACGGATCATCATCGGATTTGGTCAGAGAAATTTGGCGTTCCTTCGCCAATGCTGCGAATTTGCGATAGACGCGCGACAGTAATCCGTTAACGTCTACCGGTTGGAAATTCATCTCGAGATATCCGGCTTCCATCCTCGCCAAATCCAATAAATCCTTGACAAGCCTCCCCATTCTGAGCGACTCGTCATGGATCACCTGCACGAGTTCTCTGCGTTCCTCGGGAGTAGCCGCGATATCGTCCATCAACGCTTCGCTGTACCCTTGGACCATCGAGAGCGGCGTTCGGATCTCATGCGACACGTTCGCGACGAAGTCCTTGCGCATTTTGTCCACGCGGAACTCCTCGGTTACGTCCCGCAACACGGCAACGGCTCCTCTGACCGAATCCGTCGAAGCGAGCGGAGTCATCACGACCGACCACACCCCGCTCTTGACGTGAACTTTAACGGTCAATTCCTTGCCCCGCGTAATAACGTTGCGGAATGTTTCCCGTAAAGGCCCCGGTACGTTGGCATCCCGTTCGGGCACATCTTCGTCGGACCAATCCACCGAACCCCAATCTTCCAACAAATATTGCCCTTGAGGATTCGTGAGAATAACCTCGCCTTCCGCATCGAACGAAATAACGGAGTCCGTCATACTCCTGAGAACGCTGCTCAAGTGATCTCGTTCGTGCTGAAGATCGCGAATGAGCGTATGAAGCTCCGAGGCCATCTGGTTAAACGTGTTTGCCAATTCCCCGATCTCATCCGATGAACGGATCGCGACTCGGGTCGTATAATCGCCTTGAGCGACCCGGTTCGCCGCATCCTTCATTTCCCTTAACGGCTGGGTAATCTTCGTCAGGAGGAAAAAGGCGAAAAAGGTCGTCAGCAGAAATCCAACGATCCCCGCATAACTGAACAATCGCTTGATCTCAGCCGGATCGGTAAACGTTAAATCGATATATTCCAGCAAAAACAATCCCAAAGTAATGATGACGACCGCGACTAAGCCGATGATCGTCAGCCACATCTTGCCGACGACCGTTCTCCAGATCGCCATAATTTACTTCGCTGCCTCCAGCTTGTAGCCTACGCCCCAAACCGTCGTAATCATCGAAGCCGCTTCGGCCGAGACACGGTTTAACTTCTCGCGAAGCCGCTTCACGTGGGTATCAACCGTACGTAAATCCCCGAAGAAGTCGTAATTCCATACGTCTTTCAGCAGTTCTTCGCGAGAGAAAACTTTGTCCGGCGTGCTGGCCAAATAATGCAGAAGCTCGTATTCCTTCGGAGTCAAGTTCACCTCTTGACCGCTGGCGGTAACGCGATGGGCATCATGCTCGATGACCAAGTATGGAAATACGATATTGTTGCTCGTATTGAGCTCCTTGGATAAGAAAGCCGTTGCCGACGAACGGCGCAAGATCGCTTTGATCCGGAAAATCACTTCCCGCGGACTGAACGGCTTAACGACATAGTCGTCGGCGCCGACTTCGAAGCCTTGCACGCGGTTGACCTCTTCGCCCTTAGCCGTAAGCATCAATACGGGAGTGGCCTTCTGCTGGCGCAAACGGGCGCATACCTCGATGCCGTCGATTCCCGGTAACATGAGATCGAGGACGATTAGATCGAAGTCTTCCTCTTGGGCTTTCCGCAGCGCGGTTTCCCCGTCTTCCGCCTCATCGATCACATAACCTTCCTTCTCCAAATACATACGGAGCAAACGGCGAATTCTTTCCTCGTCATCTACGACCAATATCCGATTTCCTGTGTTATTCATGCTTACGCACTCCTCTCGGCTCTTACCCTTAATTATGCCACATTAAACTCCGGCATAAGAATGCAATCCGGCGATCACGAGATTTACTCCGACCAAAGTAAACATTACGACTAAAAAGCCGATGACCGCCAACCAAGCCGAACGGGTTCCCTGCCAACCTTTCGACAATCGGAGATGTAAATAGGCGCTGTAAAAGAGGAAAGTAACGAGAGCCCATACTTCTTTCGGATCCCATCCCCAAAATCTGGACCAGGCGATTTCCGCCCAGATCATCGCGAAGATGAGCGCTCCTAACGTAAAGATCGGGAAACCGATCGCAATCGCGCGGTAGCTGATTTCTTCCAGATCGTCCGGATCGATATCGGACAGATGAGGATGAATGACCGCGGTCAGTTTCTTGCGAGCAATCAATCTTAGTATACCGTAAAGGACTAATCCTGCGATTACGGACCAAATCACGGTATTCAGCTTACGTCCCGCGTTCACACCGTTAAGCCAGGACGGGGATTCGAATAGCGGTTCGCTCATCCCAATGAACGATTGAAAGGAGATCGTATCGCTATTGTAAGGCGCCACGATAGGCGGAAGACTGTATATGACTTCTTTGACCTCGGAATTCGCAATCCCGTTCTCGTCGATCGTAACGGTCTCTTGGCTGAACTTGGATTCATAGCCCGCTCCGCGGAATCCGAACACGGCAACGAGGAACCCGACGAGCACGATGATGACGAAGAGGGAGAACTCCGTCCAGAATTGGGCGCGTCTGCCCGCTTTGTCCGTGCGAGTGAAGTCGACCACGCGGATCAACTGCATCAAAGCAGCCGCGAATCCGACCGCGAAGAAAGCTTCCCCCGTAGCGGCTGTCGTCACGTGGATTTTCAACCAATAGTTATTCAGGGCCGGGATAAGCGGCTGTACTTCGGAAGGGAAAACGGATGCATAAGCGATAATAATAATGACCAGGGGAATCGCGAACGCGCCCAAAATCATATTACGGTAAATCAGATGTACGATAATGAAAGCAAACATGATCGCCATTCCGAGGAAGGTCATGAATTCGTACATATTACTCGTCGGAATGTGTCCGCCGCCGTACCAACGCGTAAAGAAGAACGTAAGATGCGCTACCCAACCGACTACAGCTGCCCCGAACCCTATTTTGCCCCAACGATTCGTATGATCCTCGGGCTTGCGGTTACTCCAGCGCTTGCCTGCTACGGCGATTGCGAAACAAATAAATGAAGCGCAATATAAGTAAAATGCGACAATAAATGCATCACTGCTGAAATCTAGCCACCACTTCAACGTTCATTCCTCCTGTTATCTAACGACTTGGGAGATACCTCGATGCCCGTTCGCCCCAAAGCCCATGCAACGTCAACCCTTAAGCCGAAGCTGTTCTTATTCGTGTGTCCGCCCAACGATAGCTTACCATCGTCAATCCGAAGCCAGATACGCCTGTGTTGCCAGTAGAAGCCCATAATAAGGCCGATCATCGAGATCCCGGCACCCACCCAGATATATGGCATAGCCTTGTCCATCCGGATGTTCAGATAAGTCGTATATTCGGAATACTTGATATTGTTCATTTTACCATCGACGATCGGGTTTTCCACCTTAATAGAGAAAATTCCCGTACTATCTCCCCGCTGCTGGAAGCTTTCGTTAAGAAGTTTCTCGTAATATTTGCTTTTCTCGCTCGGCATCGGGAAATAAATATAGATTTCGCCTTGCGGTTGAACATTCGGGCCTTGGATTCTGAACACGAAAGCAGGATTGTTCGGCTCCCGCGTCTTCGTCATCGGTCGACTCTGTTCGTCTAGGCTGAAGTCCGGATAATAATCGTTAAGCTTTAACGTGTACTCCCCGATTTTATACTCCTCCGCCGGATTGTCCATCAAGAGATCGAACGAACCGATTGGCTTGCCTGTTGTAGTATTCAATAAAGAAGGATGTACGGATATGAACCGGACGCGTTCCTGGAAGCTATTCTGGTACAATTTCAAGCCATCGTAGGAAAGCGCGCTATTCACGCGAATACCGTGCTGCTTGACCTCTTTCAGAACCGGTTCCTTGATCGGATCATCGCATGATTCCGTGCATTCGTACAGTCGGGCTTTCGTCTCGTATAGCTTAACGACCTTCGTGCCTTTCTGATTGTTCGCAAGCTCTTCCTCAGGGTAATAATCCACGGTGAACTTATCGTTCTTCACGTAATAGTTCGTTCCGGGAATCTGTCTCGTCTCTCCTTCATAGAGAGCAAGATATTGATCCATGTGCCATGCGGGAATACCGCGCCCCAAGACGGCCAACAGGAAAATAATAAGTCCGATATGGTTGATGTAAGGACCCCAGCGGCTAAATCTGTTTTTCTCCGCGAGCAACGCTCCGTCTTGTTGCCACACGCGATAGTGTTTCTTCTTAAGCTGCTTACCGAAATCGGTAATCCAAGCTTCCTGGTCTCCCGGCAGCGCTGCCGAATAGACGACCTGTTGGCGAGTAATAAACTGAAGATGCTTGCGGATCTGCTGCTTGGATAATGCGCGATAAAGCGGGAGCACCCGGTCGAGACTGCAGACGACGAGCGATGTCCCGATCATGACGAGCAGCGTAACGAACCACCAGGATTCATAAGTTCTCGATAACCCTAGAGCATGGTAGATGACGCCGATCGTACCGTGCTGTTCTTTGTAATACGCTGCGAACTCGGAATTCTCCGTTAAATTGATCAATGTACTCTCTTGTTGAAAAATCGTCCCGAGAGCCGCTCCGATCAGCGTGATTACGATCAAATAAACCGCGATTTTGACGGATGAGAAAAAGTTCCAAATCCGGTCAACGATATGAGGGTTCGCTTTTTGCGATCTCCTTGCTACCCCGTCGTATCTCATTTCTAGCGGTACGTTCTGGTCGATAAGTAAATCTTCAACGAGAGGTTTACCGCACGACTCGCACAATACCGTCCCTATAGGGTTCTGATGTCCGCATTCGCACTTGGTGTTCTGAAACAACTGTGAAGCCCCCTTAACGTTCCGTTCACGACTTCATCAGCCGCTCCACTCGCACTTCTATCTCGTCCTCGGTTAATAAGCCGCCGATGATGACTTCTTGAATCTTCCCGCTTCTGGCAATGAAGAAAGTCGTCGGATACTGCTTAAGGCCGTATGCCTTCTCCGTCTTCTTGTCCTTGTCCATCAGGATCGGGAAGGTGACTCCCACTTGTCGAATGAAGCTTTCCGCGGTTAATCGGTCCTCGCTTAAGTTGATTCCGATAAGCTCCAGTCCTTGGCTGTTCCATTTCTCGTATTGCTTCTGAAGGGCTGGCATTTCATTTCTGCAAGGCGGGCAAAATGTGCCCCAGAAATTCACGATAAGAGGCTTCCCCTCGTAGTCCTTCCATTCATGAACCTTGTTGTCCAATCCGGCTAGACGGAAGTCAGGGGGCTTATCGCCTTTCTTAAGCACGACACTTTTCGAGAACAACGAATTGCCGATCGCGAATCCTCCGACAAGGAGCACGACGGCCAATATTATGTATTGTATTGGTTTTCGGTAACGTCCCATTCGAGTCTTCTCACCACCTGTATCCGATATTCTCATTGTAGCGATTCGATTGTCTAGTATCAATCGACACTCACTCTTTAGTATAAGCTGATTTCACGGGAATTCATCTGGTTTGTTTGTCTAATTTAGTACAATGCAATCCATTATCGGTTAGTGTGAATTAGTGTGGTTTGTCGATTTATTGTAGGTAAAAAATGAAAATAAAAAAATGCCGCATGCTGTCTATAGAACAGTGCGGCATTTTTGATATTATTCATTTTGATTCACTTGAAAAATACGAAAATCAGATTCTTTCCAGACTTACGACTTTCGCGACCGACTCAATCGGGTTTAATCTTTCTCAGTTTGATTGAAGACAGGACATCATCGTTCAATGCTGCAGGCAAATCAGAGTTAGAACCTAACCAAAAGTCACCATAGCGCTCCATGATCAGCACGTCCCCGCACCGGTAAAAGGTATGAGTAGGTCCTTCTTCTTTGGGACTAATATAGTACCCATTTAACCACACTGCTTCAATCGACTTATCAAACAACATCTGTATATGGTCTACTTTTCCTTCTATCAGATAAAGATGTTTGCAGCCAAAAACAACCTCCTGTAAACAAAAACTTTTCAGAAAATGATATAAAGAGTCATTTACAATGGTATATCCCTCTGCATTGTCATCCCAAAGCAAGTGCTCGTCACAGTAGACAGGGGAATCGTTGTTGCCTGCCTCCACTTGGCAAGTCCAGTTTGCTTGATTTTCTTCAAGAAACGTGACCTTATCCTGATCCTTCTTCAGTCGCTCCACCGAATAAAGACAATCCTGCTGTTGAAATATCTCTGGTGAGTTCTCGAGGTGATCGTCCGAACCATCTTTCCAGCGTCCTGCAAACGCATATAATTCATACAACGCCTTTGGCAGATACGCTGGAATCTCGTCCACTGGCACACCGTAGGAACTGTCATACCTTCCGTACCAGTTGATTAGAAAATCCTTCAGATCGTCTAGTTGATCTGTATCTTTCAGCAGCATTATAATTCCTCCTGTCTAACTTTTCATTACACAACCGAACGCAAAAAGTAGTACTTTCAAAAAGTTAACGTTTTGGAGATAGAAAATGTTTCAAATTCTAGCCCGTTTATTGCGCTATTCTGCCTGTTAGCTTAACGCCCGCCACCAGTCTACAACTTTATTTTCCGGTCTAATACTTTATTTTCTCGGAACAACATCATCATGCCGCACTATTCAATTTTCAATGATCAGAGATTGCTTCGCATAATGTGTCTATTGTTCACTTGTTCACTAGTTCACTAGTTCGCTTGTAGGTTTAGTGTGTCTCCCATTTATCCCGGGTTATCTTTTATGACTTTTCACCTGTTCCGATGTGTTTGATATTCTGGTGTAACTTTTAACATGATGGGCAGAACTTTTTTTGGATTAGTAAGTTATTAGCTTTTCCGTTTATTTAATAGTGTTAATTGGTGTTAAATTGCATCCCGTCGTGTTCGCATCGTTATGTACGAATAAAAAATGATCCTTTAGCGAATGATTATTGGAAAATCCTTAGGAGGAGCCACGCTAATGACTGAAAACAATCAGTTCCTCGATCCGCCTATAGCTCCGCAGAACCGAAGCGACGAGCCTGAGCAATCAAATCTTGAAGAAGAAAATTTCGAAGAAAACGAAATATTTGACCATCAGAATGAAGGGTATAGATCCATCTGCCGAGAATAACCATCGAACAAGGAGGCGTCACCATGAGTGAAGAAAAACATCATGAACCAACGATCGCTCCAAGTATCGATACTCATAACTCCTTAGAAACTGAAGCGAGCGACAAAGAAAAAGAGAACGGCGATACAACAGAAGTCACGCGCCTTTACCTTGATCGAACTCCAGAGGATTAAACTCAAAAAAACACCGGAGTCAAGGGCAAGAGCCCGGCCTCCGGTGTTTCACATTGCGCGAATCAATACTGGCGCTAGTCTTCGCTAGTTTCGGTTGCTTCCGACCCCGGAGCGACGGCGACTCCCGCTACCGACTCGAGAAGCTTGCTGATTTCAGCAGGGGTTAATCTGCGGTTTTTGCCGCGTTGCAGATTTCCTAAAGTTAAACCGCCGAAAGAAATTCTTTTCAGTCGGGTAACCGGATGGTTAATCGCGTCGAACATCCGGCGAACTTGGCGATTGCGACCCTCGTGGATCGTAATCGTGATCGTTGCGAACTTCTTCTCCGGATCGATATCGTGATATTCGACCTCCGCAGGCGCCGTTATCCCATCCTCGAGCTTAATGCCCTTCTGCAATTTCTCCAAAGCGTTCCCATGGGGAACTCTCTCTACGGTTGCATGATAGGTCTTAGGCACATGATGACTCGGATGGGTTAACTTATGGGCAAGATCTCCGTCGTTCGTCATAAGCAATAGTCCTTCGGAATCGTAATCCAATCTTCCGACCGGATACAACCGTTCCTTGATCTCTTTCAAATAATCGGTTACGACGCTTCTGCCTTGGGGGTCGGATACGCTAGTGATTACCCCTTTAGGTTTGTTGAACATGATATAAACCTTGGCTTCCTTTTTGATCGCTTTACCGGAAACCGTAATGGCATCCTTAGTTGGATCGGCCTTTACTCCAAGCTCGGTTACAACCTCGCCGTTAACCGTCACTTTACCGGCCGTTATGAGTTCTTCGCATTTCCGTCTTGAAGCAACCCCGGCATTGGCGAGAACCTTCTGTAATCTTTCTTCCACGGTCTTTCACCTCACCCACCATCATACCAATCCGAACAGCAACCAGCAAGCGGCAACGGCGGCGAAAAACCCGATGAAGTCCGAAAAGAGTCCTACTTTTAAGGCGTAACGGGAATTTCGGATACCTATCGCTCCGAAGTAAACGGTCAAAACGTACAGCGTCGTGTCCGTGCTCCCTTGAATCGTCGAAGCGATTCGGGCGACGAAGGAGTCCGGGCCCTGTTCTTTAATCAGATCGGTAACGAAAGCCAGCGAACCTGCGCCCGTTATCGGGCGTAGGAGCGCTAGCGGTAGCACATCTCCGGGGATACCGAAGCTTTCGAACAGCGGCCTTGCCAATCCGATAATCGCGTCCATCGCACCCGATGCGCGAAACATGCTGATCGCCGTCATCATGCCGACCAAATGAGGGATGATGCTAATCGCGGTCTGGAAACCGTCTTTAGCCCCATCGATAAAAGATTCGTACACAGGAACTTTCCGAAGCGAAGCGTACAAAGGAATGAATGCGATAAGCACGGGTATGGTCCATGTCGAGATAATCTGGATTAACGATATCAATTCTTTCAACCTCCCCCAATTGGAGCGGTCGGCTTACTTAACGAAACCGGATGAACGGCTCCCTCTCGATGAGGTAAGGTCGTCTTCGGCGTCATTGTTGGCGGAGTCTTATTTTTGCGACGATACCATCTGTCGGCTAATATCGCTGCCCCTGTAGATACCAGTGTAGCAAGCAGAGTCGGCGCTACGATTTCGGCCGGATGAACGGAACCGAAGTTCATCCGGATCGCGATGATCGTCGTCGGAACGAGGGTTATGCTTGCCGTATTCAAAGCTAGCAACGTACACATCGCCGGAGTAGCGACCGTCGGGTTCGGATTGATTTTCTGCAGTTCCTGCATCGCTTTGATCCCCATCGGAGTTGCTGCATTGCCTAACCCAAGCAGATTGGCGCTCATATTAGATAGAATGTAACCCATTGCGGGATGATCCGCGGGTACGTCGGGGAATAACTTCCTGACGACCGGGGCCATGAAGTTGGCTAACTTCCGAACGAGCCCGGCATCCTCCGCGATTCTCATAAGTCCCATCCAAAACACAAGAATGCTGATTAGACCTAGACAGACGGTGACACCCGTCTGAGCGCCGCCGAACGCCGCTTCCGCGACTTTTTCCATTTTCCCGTTAGCCGCTCCGAAAATGACGCTGACCACGATCATCCCCATCCAAATCCAATTCACCATCCCTTATTCCCCCTTTTGCAGAAACAGTGCTTGAATCGTCGTCTTGATAGATGCGATGAACGTCATTTTCGGGGCTGCGGGTTGAGCGACGGAAGGCTCCTGGCTCTGTTGATCGATCTGGGCTTGTCCCGGTCGTAACGCATTGTCTTGCTGCTTGGGTACAGTTTTATCTATAAAAGGTACTGTTCCGATCACGCGATCGTTCAGAACGAATTTAAGCTGACCTCGATAACCTAAGTTATAGTGAACGGTTCCTTCGCGCAGACGCGCTAACCGAATTTCAAGCTGCTCGCGCTCGCCCTTGGCAAAAGGATAAACGAAACTATTCGTAATCTGATATGGATATCCGGAAATCGGTTCGCCGGACTTCGTAACGGTCGACAAAGGAAAGTTAGCGAAGCCGTAGTCAAGCAAGTTCCGATGATCTTTCCAGTCATCCCCATCGTTCAGGGTAACCGCAACCAGTTGCTGACCGCCGCGGGTAGCCGAACTAACCAACGTACGTAACGCTTGTTTGGTATAGCCCGTCTTAACTCCATCGGCTCCCTCGTACATCGTGAGCATTTTATTTTTGTTTACCCATTTATAATCCCAATCTTCGTTCGGATTCGGTGCCGATTTCACCTTCGTCTTGACGATGCTCGCGAATTCCGGGTTATGTAAGGCATAAACCGTGAGTTTCGCCAAATCGTTAGCCGATGAATAGTGCCCTTGCTCGTCCAAACCGTGCGGATTCGTAAAATGGCTATGGGTTAACCCGATTTCGTCCGCTTTTTTGTTCATCAGGAACGCAAACCCTTCGACTGAACCTCCGACATGCTCGGCGATAGCCGTCGCTGCATCGTTACCCGAACGCAGCATTAACCCGTATAACACGTTGCGCAGCGTAATTTTCTCTCCCGCTTTTAGATACAAGGAAGACCCCTCTTTGCCTGCCGCTCGGGCGCTGACCTTAACTGCGCTATCGAGATTGCCGTGTTCGATCGCGACGATAGCGGTCATGATCTTAGTTAGGCTAGCGATCTTCATCGGTTCGTCGCCGCGCTGACTAAATAAAATGCGCCCGGAAGTCACGTCCGCGAGCGCTACGGCCCGCGCGTGATTGCTTGGCGGTTTAGGCAAATTCGTTTTGTCTGCGGTTGGGGGTGCATTCACTGCTGCATATGCTCCGGTGTTCACGCTGATCATTAGTAATGGAACGACAATTAAACCCCTCCACAATTTGTGCGATAAGCGTTTCTGGGCCATGGTAACCATCCGTTTCCTCCTTGGGCGACCAGCCCGTCCATAGGACGCTTGCTTGTACCCCGTTCAAAGATCTTGTCACCATTTTATGTAAGCATGTCCGAAAGTATGTTTGAAGACGGGTTCGAAGTGGGATGCGGGAGGTGCATGGGGAGTTGTGAAGGGGGGTGAGCGGGGCGGAGGAGGCGAGATTGCCTTTCCCCCTATCCCGTTCGCTCAGGAGCTCCAAAGTAACTCTTCATAATATCCTATTTAAGTTAAGAAACAGTCATTGAAAAAAAAGCGTTGTTGAATAAAATTGACAGTGGAACAAAGCCATGGAATCTCCCTCTTTTCGATCTGTTAGGGATGAAGCTCAATCAAGAATGTGCTCCCGATATTCCTGAGGCGTCATCCCGAAGTAATTTTTAAACACCTTGATAAAATAATGAGTCGTCTGGTAACCCAACTGACTGCCAATTTCGTAAATCTTACCGTCTGTGCTTTTCAGCAGATGAGCCGCCCGCTCCAGCCGGTATTTCATGATATATTCGTTGAGATTAACGCTCGTCTCCGCCTTAAACAGCTTGGACAAGTAAGCAGGGTGCATTTTGATGTGATCTGCGATTGCCTGCAGCGACAGATCGCCGCCGTAATGCTCGTCAATATAGGAGTACACTTTCTCCAGCACGGGAACCTTGGGATTCTGGACCCCGCCGCCAATCGTCTCTTTCATGCGCTGCAACGCGACGAGCGCCCACGCCTTGAACTGCTCCACGGAGCCTCCGATCATCGACTCCGGATGTTCTCCGCCGGAGTCTCCGGTTATTTCGCGCAGACTCCGGCCACTACGGTGGGAGATCGATTGGAACGAGCCGGCGATCGTGAACACCGCCTCCCGCGCGTATTCCTCGGAAAGCGTCCACTTGACCGCCAGTTCCGCGAAGATGCGGTCCAGCTTGTCCGCGGCCTGATTCCAACGTCCGACTTCCAGCAATCTCAGCAACGTCGGCGGTTCGTAAAGTAAGTTTATATGTCCCGAAATCGGCGTAACGGACTGCTCATCGATCGCAGCTACGTATCCAGCCGGCTGCATCTGCCGGCTGCGAAACGACTCCTTCAGCATGAAGTAAGGCAGCGTTATTTGCCCGGGAAAGCTCCACCTCCGCGACGCAATCAGAATCGACACCTTGCGGGACATCCAACGCAACACCTGACGCTGTACTTGCCAAGCCAGCCGCTCCAGCACCTTCACGCAGACGACCGGTTCAGCCTGATCATCCGTTTCGCCGACCGGCTTGCAAATGAATACGATCCGATTCTCGTCGTCCTTACAGTGCCAAAGGACAAACTGGGGACTCATCAATTCTTCGGTAATGTTGACGATTCCGTATTCAAACAACGACTTGTCATATGAGCTCAAACCGACTTCGGGAGCAAGCAGGACTGCAAACATTAGACATTCGTCCCGCAGACGGAATGGGCTGTCCAGGTCGGCAAGTTTTGCGGCCAGCGTCGGACCCGTCATCGGCCGTCCGCCTAGCAATTGCGTAAGCAGATCGCTTCTGAACGCCGGCAGATAGGAATGAAGCGTATGAATGTTTTTCCGGTACGTTTCCGCGGTTTCTGCCTCGTTCAGTACTTCCCGCGCCAGCACGGCGACCGTTTCCTGCAATTCGTCGAAATCGACCGGCTTCATCATATATCGGGAAGTGTTCAAATTTACCGCCTGCTTTGCATATTCGAAATCGGCGTATCCGGAGATGAGCACGCATCGGGTTTTCGGCGACAGTCTCCGCACCTGCTCGATCAATTCAATGCCTGTCATGCCGGGCATCCGGATGTCGGTAATGAGCAGATGAATCGTTTGGCGGCGCAGAACCTCAAGCGCTTCCGTTCCCGAATAGGCCGCATGAGTCCCGGTCACCTGGCAGGAAGTCCAATCGATCGTTCGCAGCATGCCAGCGACCTGATCCGGATGATCGTCAACGATCAAAATGTCCAGCATGCCCAACCTCCTCCTTCGATGTTTCGTCCTGCTGACGTCCGGATTTCGGAATGTTTATTTCGACGAGCAAGCCGCCCAGCGGGGACTGAGAGAATACGAGACCCGTCTCTGTGCCGTAAAATCGCCGCAAACGCTGATGGATATTCCACAAGCCGTAGCTTCCGCGTCCCTCCGGCGTTTCCTCCATACTCGTTTCCAAGTCGGCGACCTCGGTATGAGACATTCCCATTCCGCTATCCTCCACGACAATCCGGAACGCGCTCGCGCTTTCGCTGCCGGTTATGCGAATCTCTCCGACTCCTTCTTTCGCTTCAACACCGTACTTGATCGCATTTTCCACAATCGGCTGCACGATGAGGCGGGGAATCACGAGCCTTCCCATCGACTCGGGCATATCGATTCGGTATATCAACCGGTGGATTTGCATTTTGTATATTTCCAAATAGTTGCTGATCAGTGCCATCTCCTCCGACAGCTCCGCGAAGGGCAGATCGACCCGGGTTGTGTACCGATAATATTTGCTTAAATGCTGGGTAACCGCTACGATCGCTTTCTTGTTGTCCAATTGCGCCATACTTTGTATAAAGGCAAAGCTGTTGTATAGAAAATGGGGATTGATTTGCGATTGTAACTGTTTCAGTTGGGCATCCTGCCTATCGAAGCGTTCGGAGTACACCTTCTCGATCAGATGCTGGATTTCCTCGGCCATCAGATTGAATTGAACGAGCAGGTAGTCGAATTCGTTGTTCCTCTTGGCGATCATCCGGGTTGAATACTCGCCTCTTTTCAACCGCTTGATGCCGTTCATCAGCTGTACAATAGGCAACTGCACGCTACGATATAGAAATGAAACCGAAATAATTCCAAGCAACAGCAGCAGCCCGATCGTTACATAGAATAAGTTGCGAATGTTCGATATCGGAGCAAGGAGATCGCCGACAGGCGTCAAATCGATCAGGTACCATCCCAGTGCAGACGATTTATCGTAATTCATAATATATTTACGGCCGTCAAGCGAAACGAAGGAATAACCCCGATCAGCAAGCGCAGTTCCTTTCAACGCGGCAACGGCGTGTTCGATCAAATCCGACCGACCGCCGCTTCCTGTAATCGGGTCATGACTCGGCGTATACAAAAAAGGCAAGCCCGCGCTGCCCTCTTGGAACCGATCCAGCATTTCGGACATGCTGCCCGAGGCGATTGCCACTTCGACGACCATGCCTGCTTTGGAGGGGTCCCCATCCACAAGAAAAGGATGCAGCATGTGGCGAATGAAGTATAGCTGTTCTCCCGCGCTACCCGAGCGGAACTCCGGCACCCAGCTTTCGTATCCCCGTTGCAGGAGCTGTTCAGCGTCGGCCGGACGAAAAGGGTTCGTGGACACGCCGACTCCGGTTTCCGGTGAATAGACCGAAATCTCATTGTTCCAAACAAGGGCACTGCTTTGGATCATCAGCTTCTCCGTTGCCAGCTTGCGGGCGCGCAACCGCTCGAAGTCGCTGCGGAAATCGCTAACGTGTCTCAGTTCCAGGAAGTCCGGATCTTCGGCAATTACGAAGGCTATTTTCCACAACTGATCAAGCCCTTCATTCAATTCGCGGAGAAAGAAGGACAGCCGGTTGGCATTGCTGCTTATTTTCTCTTGCTGGACGACTCCGGTGCTGACCGAATGGGAATAACCGTAGACGAGCAATACCGGAATCGCCAGCGCCAGCAGGACGATCGCATTTTTGTTGAACACGCTGAGCCGCATTGCGCTCCTCCAAAGGGGAAACTATTCTTTCACCGAACCGATCATGATGCCTTTAACGAAATATTTTTGCAAAAACGGGTATACGAGCAAAATCGGAATGGCACTGACAAAAATTTGCGACGCTTTGACAGTACGATTCGACAGCATCGCCAATTTTTCCTGCGAAATTCCTGTGTTGTTGAAATTTTCCTGGACGATAATCGTATGCAGAAAAGTCGACAGCGGGTATTGATCCGGTTTCGTTAAATAAATAATGCCATCGAAAAAAGAATTCCAATGCGTGACCATCGTAAACAATGAAAGCGTCGCGATGACGGGCGCCGACACCGGCAAAAACACCCGTACCAGCGTTTGAATATGCCCGGCTCCGTCGACAACCGCTGCCTCCTCCATCTCCGCCGGGATGCTTCGAAAAAAGTTGATCATCAGAATTAAATTCCAGACATTAACCGCTCCCGGAATGACAAGAGCCCAGATCGAATTCGTCAGATGGGTTTCGCTTACGATAAGATATGTGGGCACGATTCCGCCGTTAAACAACATCGTAAATATCAGGTACCAAGCATAGACCCCTCTACCGGGAAATACCCGGCTTCGCTTGGACAGCGAGTAAGCCGCAAGGGTGATGACGACCATGGAGACAACCGTTCCGAGAACGGTTCGCTCGATACCTATAAAAAGCGCGTTAGAGAATTTATCGTTACCGAAAGTTTCCATGTACGCAGCCGTTGTAAAGTCTATCGGCCACAGCGTTACTAGGCCCCCTGTCGCTGCCGCACGAGAGCTGAGAGAGACTGCGAAAATGTGAAGAAGCGGCAGGATACATAAAAGGGAAAGAACGGACAAGAATCCGTAATTAAACACCTCAAACGTCGAATAACCATTGTTTTTCCGTGGCATTACTCCCATCCCGTCCTAGAAAATTCTATATTTAGCATACTTATAGGCGACCCGGTAGGCGATTACGATCAACACGAAGCCGATCGCCGACTTAAACAGTCCTACTGCCGTACCGAAGCTGAAATTCCCGCTCTGCAGCCCCACTCGGTATACGAAGGTATCGATAATATCCCCTTTCTCCATGACAAGAGGATTGTACAGGTTTAGAATTTGATCGTAGCCGCCGTCCAGCACCCTTCCCAGAGACAGCGCAGCCACCACCGTAAATATCGGGGCGATGCCGGGCAAAGTCACGAACAGCGTCTGCTTCCAGCGGCCAGCTCCGTCGATTTCCGCCGCCTCATATAGAGAAGGATTAACGCCGGCTATCGCAGCCAGGAAGATGATTGAGGAAAATCCGAACTCTTTCCAGATGTCCGACAAAACGATAGTAAAGCGGAACCAGTCGCCGTTCGCAAGAAAAAATATGGGTTCTACACCGAGAAAACCGAGAAAACGGTTGACCAGTCCGCCTTGAATCGACAGCAAGTCGGTTAGTATGCCGCCCAAAATGACCCAGGACATAAAATGCGGCAAATAGACGAGCGTCTGTACTGACCTTTTGAACAGCATGTGCCGAACTTCGTTCAGCAGCAGAGCGAACATCACGGGAATGGTCAACTGGGTGCCTATTTTCATGATGGAAATAAGCAGCGTATTAAATAAAACCTGTTTGCTCTGCGGATAAGTAAACAAGTACCGGAAATGATCTAGACCGACCCAGGGCGAATGGCGGAATCCTAGCCAAGGCTGGTATTCCCGGAACGCCATGGGAAAGCTCATCAGGATGGGCGCATATTGGTACACAAGGGAGATGACCAGTGCCGGAAGCAACAGCAAATGGAGCGGCCACGTTTTGCGCAAATAGACAAGTGTCCGGTTTTTATTGGCTACGGACGCCAATTCGTTCATTATCTTTCGTCTCCTCGCATTGTGAATGGGAGAAGTCATAGATTCAGGGAACGGTACTCTATGACTCCCCGCTGCCGACCCTATTGAGACGCTTTAAACCACTCGTTCACTTCTTTGGTGACGGCGTCTCCGCCGTTCGCCTTCCACTTGCTAACGAACTCGTCGAAGTATTCTACCGGCTCCTCTCCGTAAATAATTTTCAAATAGCTATCGGTTGCAAGTTTCGTGAGAAGTTCGCCTTTAGAGAGCATCGTTTTCGTCGCTCCGGCGAAAAACTCGTTGCGGATCGCTTTGGCGTTCTGATTCATGCGTATGACCGACGCATCGAGTTGGGCTTTGTTCATGCCGCTGGCGCGAACGTCGAACTCGTTTTCCGGCTCCGCTGTCGGGTTGTCCGAATACTTCTTGTAGCTGGCATCCATTTGGTACGGTATACCGCGTCCCGGCAAACTCATCGGAAGGTTGATGCCTTCACCTAGACCGTCCGGAATCGGCCATTGTTCCTGCGGTACGCCGGCTTCCTTGAAATTGCGGCGGACGATTTTGCCGTCCCATTTTACGTAATCGTAACCTTCGTACCAGCCGTCCTTGAACTTAGGCAGCCAGTAGGGATCCTCTTCCCCGAAGCTTTTGGCGTACAGCGTGTTCAAGTAAGCAAAGTAAGCTTCCATCTGCTCGAAATCTTTGCTGAAGACGACGTAATTATTCGCGATCTGCTTCTCGGCGCGGCCTACAAGACCATCTGGCCCACTTGGCAGCGGGTAAGGTCTGAAGGACGCTCCGGGAACGTTTTTCTCCAGATCCTGCAGCGGCCATCCTCCCATCCACGAAGGACCGAACACAACGCCGGCCTTGCCGCTGGCAAGCAGGTCGACCGTCTGCTCCGGAGCCTTGAGCCCGGCTTCCGGATCGATATAGTTCTTGCTTTTCCAGTCGCTTAGCTTGGCAAGGAAGTTTTTCATGGAAGGATCGATTACGCCGTTCGCTAGATTACCATCTGCGTCTCTGCGCCAAAACTGCTTCATGTTGGCCGTATCGGCCATTGCGGCGGAGAAGGCTCCCACCAATCCGTCAGCCGAAGCCATCCACTCGAACGGGGAATTTTTCAGCGCAACCGAAAGTCCAATCGTGTCGTCTTTACCGTTGTCGTCGGGATCGTCTTCCGTGAACGCTTTGAGCACCGCCTCCAACTCGTCAATCGTGGCCGGCGCTTTAAGCTTCAGCTTCCGCAGCCAGTCCTCGCGAACCCACATGACGGTACCCTCGTCTCCCATGTAAAACTCGGGTAATCCATACGTTTTGCTGCCCTGCTTGACTGCGCTGAACACATCGGGATATTGCGCAAACAACTTCTTGAGATTCGGCGACGCATACTTCTCGATCGCCTCGTCGAGAGGCTGCAGCTTGCCTGCCTGAATCAAATTGCTCGCCAACTCGGCGGTAGGCGCCATCACATCGGGCAGCTTGCTGTTGTCGACCATCATGAGGCGGATCTTCGTATTGAAGTCATCCTCGGAGGCGACGATAAAATCGAATTTGACGTTAATGCCCATTTCGTCCTTCATCCATCGCAAATGCACGTTATTTTCGAGCGATTCACCCTGCTTGAACTCGTTGGTGACCGGAGTATGTATGACCGCGGTCGAAATCGTAACAGGCGGATCGAATTTGACGCGGATTTTGCCGCCATCCGCCGTGTTACTCGTCTCACTGCCGGTTTCGCTAACCGTCTCGCTGACGGCCGGCGTCGATGAAGCGGCGGTCGGCGCCCCCCCATCGTTTGCGCCATTACTGCACGCCGCAAGCAGTCCGGTTAACAGAGACGCTGCGGTACATACGGCGATTAAACGTTGCCTAACGAAGAGCTTCAAGTGGTTTCCCCCTTATATAAATGTTGTCTTCCGTTTTTTATTCTAGAGCCCCGTAGTGCCCTTTGAAATACAACGTTATTAAGGGAATAACAAAAAATCGGGAAATGTTTCAGCGGAATCACGAACAACAAAAAACCGGCCTAAGTGGCCGGTTTGGCAAACATTCGCCTATTATCGCTTAAGATGAGCTCCGTCAAAATCATCCCGGTAGATCCAAGCATCGGCCAACCTACATAATGTTGTTTGACGAGTTGGAAGTTACCGATGGAATGTTATCGCCCGATTCCGAAGAGGCGCTCTTCTGGAAAGCATTTTTTAATTTGTCTACCCACTGCGGAGCGGCATCGATCAAGCGCTCTAGGAGGTGGGTCTGATTATCAAGCGGAACGACTTTGACGCCCTGAGCCCCGACGACCAGAAAAGCAATCGGAGTAATCGACACGCCGCCGCCGCTTCCTCCCCGAACGGGAGCGAAACGGAAGCATTGTGCGCGTCTTGACCTCCGGACTTATTCGAGGTTCCTCCGGATGACATCTCGTCGATACCGTTAAATTCACTGCCGCCGGCCGCAAATCCGAATCCGACTTTGGAAATCGGCAGAATGACGCTGCCATCGGGTGTTTGGACTGGCTCTCCGACGATCGTGTTGACATCCACCATATCCTTGATGTTTTCCATGGCGGTTTGCATAAGTCCATTAATGGGGTGTTGATTGGACATGATTATCTCCTCCTTTCGTGTACCTAATTTGCCCGATTCGCATGGTGTTTTATGCGCCCGGCTTCAGGCTCTCTGCTTCCAACGACGCCTCAATTACGCTTCTTTAGGAGCGGTTAGCCAACTTCGCCAAGCGCGAATGGCTTTTCCGAATCGAATCGTATTCGTTCCAAGTTTCATAACGGCCCCCAATGCGGAGATTACGCGGATTCTAAAATCCGCTTCCCAGATGACGGTAAACTCGGCAGAGGAATAATTCGGCGTCACTCGACCATGCGGTTCCGTTTTAAGAGTCAAATATTGTCCCGCTACACCGGATGCGCAACCGGACACCGCCCATAACAAGCCAGTAACGACGGCGGTCGAAGGAGCGTCTCCAGTCCCTACCCGAAAATCCAATCGCCATCGGGTACATTCCACTTTTTTCGCGGTTTGTCTCACCCATCTTCGGAATTTATTCGTGGACATCAAGAGCACTCGATAAGCTCTGACATAACGAAGTATCGTCCCTCTGTTAATCATCCGCTTCTTCTGTTTCTGTTTATGCCCGGCAAGATTGTCTTCCCTTTTCTCACGGTAAACCACGTTCCAGCCGCGAATAACGATAGACGGCAAGATGACCTGGTATTGAAACAGACCGTATACGGCTTGAATGACGACCACGAGCTGATCCAAATGACCGCTGCGCGAATAACGTACCCGGACTCTTATCCGCGAAAATAACGCAGCAACCAATCCTGCGACGACAAGCAATACTGCGATCCAAAGCCAGAAGGCCATACTTCCCCCGCCTTTCCTAGGGTAGTATGACCTTCTGGCATTTCTTCATTCCTATAATAGGCAGTTCAAGAAGTTTCCTTAAAGAATATCCAATTTGCTCTCAATCCGAATCCAATTCCCTGTCCATATCTTCCATGGAAAGCTGTCGGCCTTCGATACGATCGAACAGCATTTTCGTTCTTTCTTCCAACTCGTCGTCGCCTTCCGAGACTGTCGGTTCCGGCAAGCTGGCGATGCTCGCCAACCCGAAATAATCAAGAAACGACTTTGTCGTGCCATACAGAATCGGTCTGCCCAACGCATCCGCTCGGCCTTTTTCCTCGATCAAGTCTTTGTTAACCAAGTTATGTAAGGCCCGATCGGCTTTGACCCCGCGAATCTCTTCGATTTCCACCCGCGTAATCGGTTGCCGGTAAGCGATGATCGATAACGTTTCCAACGCCGCTTGCGACAACGAAGATCTCGCGGGGGAATAGGCCAGCTTCTCGAAATAGGGAGCGTGCTCGATGACCGTCGTCAACCGATAGCCGCCGGCCACTTCGGCAAGTCGAATTCCGCGGTTTTTCTTGTTTAGCTCCTTCTGCAAATCCTTCAGTACGTCTTTGACGACTTCGACATCCGTCTCGACTACGTCCGCGGCGGTCTTTGCGGTAATTCCCTCGTCGCCGGAAACGAACAGCAGTCCTTCAAGTACTGATTTCAATGTCGAGTAATCCATTATTATCCTCTCTCCCCGTCCACGACAACACGATTTCATCGAACAAAGCGCCTTGATGGCAGGAAATCCATTTCCGCTTCATCAATTCGAGAATGGCGAGAAAAGTAACGACGATCTCTTCGCGATCATCCTCGTCCGTCAACAATTGCGAAAATAATAATTTCCCGTCAAAGGAGCGGCTTTTTAGCGTTTCGATGATATCGAAAATCCGGTCCTTCACCGAGATTTCATCCTTGCGGATCGAAGATACCCGGTGCCTTCCGGCCAGTCTCCGCATCGCTTTCTGGAATGCGTTAACGAGATCGTCCACGTGAAGTCCTTCTACCGGATTGGTCTTTAAGACTTTCTCGAACGGCGTTAAATCCGTAGGTTCCCGAGTGTAGACCTGGCTTCGGTCCCATTCCTTCTCGCGAAGCTGCCCGGCAACCGATTTGAATTTACGGTATTCCAGCAACTTACGGATCAATTCCTCGCGCGGATCCAAATAATCATCGTCGTCGACCGTCAACCAAGGCTCCTCGGTCACCGGAGGCTTCGGCAGCAATTGCCTGCTCTTCATCGAGAGCAGGGTTGCGGCCATCACGAGAAACTCGCTGGTAATATCAAGCTCCAACTCCTGCATGGCCGCCAAATACTCCATATATTGATCCGTAATTTCATTGATCGAAATATCCTGAATATCGATTTCTGCTTTGTCGATGAGATGGAGCAGCAAATCGAGCGGCCCTTCGAACGTTTCGAGCTTGTAGAGCATTGCCACGCGGGTTTCTCCTCCTGCCTAAGCCTGCTTTCGATCCCGAATCCACGCAAGAAGCGGATTCGACATCGCTGCAAAGCCGACTTATTAAACTCTCTTACACGATTATAACAAATTAACCCGATATCGCGCGCGTCAAATTCGCCATTTCGATCGCGGTCGTCGCGGCTTCCCAGCCTTTGTTGCCCGCTTTCGTGCCTGCGCGTTCAACCGCTTGCTCGATGCTGTCCGTCGTCAACACACCGAAAATCGTCGGAACGCCCGTTTTCAGCGAAATCGCCGCCACGCCCTTGGCAACCTCGTTGCATACGTAGTCGAAATGCGGAGTAGAACCGCGGATTACCGCGCCAAGCGTAATTACAGCGTCGTATTTACCGCTCTCTGCTAGTTTCTGGGCGATAAAAGGAATTTCGAACGCTCCCGGGACCCAAGCGATCTCGACTTCTTTTTCTTCCGCTCCGTGACGTTTGAGCGCATCCAGCGCTCCGCCTAACAATTTAGACGTAATGAACTCGTTAAACCTGCCGACCACGACCGCGTATTTTAACCCCTTGGAAATTAAGTGACCTTCGTAAATGACTGACATATTTTTCATCCTCTCAAATGTTTGTAATTTAGTATTGTTGATTAGATTTCATAATCCTTATCGCCTTTGAATGACAACAAATGTCCTAGCTTCGCTTTCTTGGTGTGCAAGTATCCTGTATTGTCTTTGTTCTCGGTCATCTGAATCGGTACGCGCTCGACCACGTTAAGTCCATAGCCTTCCAAGCCTTTGATCTTACGGGGATTGTTCGTCATAAGACGAATATCCTTGATCCCGATATCCTTGAGAATCTGGGCGCCGATTCCATAATCCCGAAGATCGGGAGCGAACCCCAATTTGATATTCGCGTCGACGGTGTCCAACCCCTGCTCTTGAAGTTCATACGCTCGCAATTTATTGATTAAGCCGATTCCCCGGCCTTCTTGGCGCATGTAGAGCAATACTCCGTTGCCGGCTTCGTCGATCTGCTTCAGCGCGGCTTCCAGTTGAGGACCGCAATCGCACCGGTGCGAGTGGAAAACGTCCCCGGTCAAGCACTCCGAGTGCACGCGGACAAGCACCGGCTGCGACCCGTCGATCGTGCCTTTGACGAAGGCAACGTGCTCCTTATTGTCGACTTCGTTCGTATAGGCAATGGCTTGGAAAGTCCCGAAGTCCGTAGGCAATCTCACGTCGACTTCCCGTTTAACGAGCTTTTCCTTCTCGTTGCGATAATGGATCAAGTCTTTGATCGTGATCAGCTTAAGGGAATGCTCTTGAGCGAATACTTCAAGATCAGGTAGCCTGGCCATCGTGCCGTCTTCCTTAATAACCTCGCAAATGACGGCCGCAGGCGAAGAACCGCACATTCTGGCAAGATCGACCGCCGCTTCCGTATGCCCCGCTCTTCTTAGTACTCCGCCTTTTTTGGCGATGAGCGGAAAAATATGTCCAGGCCTGCGGAAATCGCTAGCCCTTGCAGCGGGATCTATGAGGGCTAGAACGGTTTGGGAACGTTCCGGCGCGGATATGCCCGTCGTAGTCGAAACATGATCCACGGACACGGTAAACGCCGTTCCGTGATAATCCGTATTGTGACTGACCATCGGCGGCAGGTCAAGAGCTTCCGCTCTTTCTTGCGTGATCGGGGCGCACAACAACCCCCTCGCTTCGCGGATCATAAAGTTAATAACCTCCGGGGTCGCTTTATCCGCAAGAGCTACGAGATCCCCTTCGTTCTCGCGGTCTTCGTCGTCTACGACGATGATGACTTTTCCTCGCATAAGATCGTAAATCGCGTCTTCTATCGAATCAAAATGACTTTGTACCATGTCTGTCTCGCTCCTTTCACATAAAACCATTATCACGCAGAATGGACTCCGTTAACCCGCCTGAACGGCGACCGGGCTGGCTATCCCGCATGTTCAATAGATGATCGACGTATTTGCCTAGAATATCGCATTCGATATTCAAAGTATGTCCCGCGTTTTTGTGTTGAAGCACGGTTTCCTTCAGCGTGTGCGGAATAATCGAAACCGTAAACCGACAGTTCTCTCTGTCGACCGATACGACCGTCAGGCTAATCCCGTCAAGCGTAACGGAGCCTTGCTGAACGACATGCCTTAGCAAACTCGGATCGTTAGGTTCAATCGTGTAAACGACAGCGTTAGCCTCCGCCGTTCTCTCTCTGATCGTTCCCGTTCCGTCCACATGCCCTTGGACAATGTGCCCGCCGAATCTTGCCCCTGCCATCATCGCCCTTTCCAAGTTCAGCGCGCTGCCGGTTTGGATAGCGTGCAAGTTCGTCAATCGGAACGTTTCCGGCATGACGTCCACCGAGAACGTATTGCGATCGAAATCGACCACGGTCAGGCAAACTCCGTTAACGGAAATGCTATCGCCCATCTTCACGTCTTCAAGCACCTTGGAAGCGGAGATGCTAAGAATCATGGCTTCCCCTCGACGCTGTACCGATCTGAGCGTGCCCATTTCTTCGATTAATCCAGTAAACATATTTACTCCTCCTTCAGATCGGCTGCAGCGGGAACGTTACCGGAAGAATTGACTTCCGGGTAACCCGTCACGCACCAATCATCGCCGAAAGCCTGCATCGTGACTCGCTTTAACCGCAACGCGGCAGACATCTCTTCGGGGCCCGTGTACTCGAATGCGGAGGGAGCACCGGTTCCGCCTACGAGAATAGGCGCATAAAAAAGCATAAGCTTATCTACCAACCCCGCTTCGAGCATCGCGCCGTTCAAGACGCCTCCACCCTCTAACAGGATAGAACCGATCCCGTGCCCGCCCAGCTTCGACATCGCTTGCGTCAGATCGACGCGCTCTCCGGTTCCGCAACGCCATACTTCCGCGCCTTTCTCCCGAAGAAGTCCGGCTTTGTCCTCATTGGCTTGCTCTGTCGTCAATACGATCGTTGGAGCAGCTTCATTCAAGATGCGAGCCTCCAAGGGAACTCTAAGCTTTGAGTCGACAATGATCCTCGTCGGGTGTAATGCCGGGACGCCCAACCTCGTCGTCAACTCCGGATCGTCCGCAAGCACCGTACCGGCTCCCACCATAATTCCGTTATGACGATGTCGCAACGTATGAACGGCCTCTCTCGATTCCGCTCCGGTGATCCAGCGGCTATGTCCGGTTCTCGTCGCGATTCGTCCGTCTAAGGACAAAGCCGTCTTTAAGGTCACGAAAGGTAATCCCGTTACGATAAACTTGTTGAACGCCTCGTTTAGCTGGACGGCCTGCGCTTCCAGAACGCCGACTTCAACCTGTATACCCGCGTCCCTCAACCGCCGAATGCCGCTTCCGGCCACTACCGGATTCGGATCGATGGAAGCGACGACTACCCTTGCTACCCCTTCGAAGATAAGCCGATCGCAGCAAGGCGGCGTCTTGCCGTGATGACTGCAAGGCTCAAGCGTCACGTATGCGGTTGCTCCCTTTGCTTGCTCGCCCGCCATATTCAAAGCAAGCACTTCCGCATGCCCTTCGCCGCGTTTCAGATGAGCGCCCATCCCGACGATTCGCCCATCCTTCACGACGACGCACCCGACTACGGGATTCACTCCGGTTTGTCCGGAGGCGCCCCCCGCTAGATTCAGCGCTAATTGCATGTAAAATTCATCATTGAGCAATTCCATGCCCGCCACTCCTCTCCCGTTTAGGAGCAAACAGAAAACCCCCGAGGACGAAACCTCGGGGGTGGTAGATGCACAGCGATAAATAGACCTTCAGGTCATGTCTCGAAAAGCAAATCGAACAGAAGCTGTAATGAGTATTAAACGACAAAAGTCGCTTAAATACAAACTGAAACAGCCTGTCACAGTCACAGGTTTGTGAAAAAAAGAACAATAACGATCAAAGTAGTTCTTCCATTCCGTCTGCCTGCGGCTACGATGCTTCTATGGACACGGCTTGGCCGCTGCGCTTCCTTCTCCCATCCAGACTATAACTGTCGGTCCCGGAGTTTCACCAGGTCCACCGCACCACGCTCGCCGGTTAATCCGGTAGCAGCGATGACGGGTCACGGACTGACGGCAGCTTGCTAGCCTACAAAATTCGTAAGCAAGCTCTTGCTACCGATCACCGTCGGTGGGGAATTACGCCCCGCCCCGAAGGTAAGCAACTTATTGTCAAAAAGTGTACCATCCCTCCAAGCAAATTGCAAGCGATACACTAGGAATTAACTGTCAAGTCATTCGAATGACAAGCCCCTCGTGCCAGAGGAGCAGAGAAAAACCCGCGTCCCGCCTGAGTAGGCTTAGACACGGGTTCAATTCGACTTCTTCCGATTAGCTTACGCGAATCGATTCCATCTTTTCTTGCCCTTTAAGGGCGTCCACATGCTCCATGCCGGAAGAAACTTTACCGAATACGGTATGAACGCCGTCAAGGTGAGGCTGCGGGTTAAAGCAAATGTAGAACTGGCTTCCGCCGGTGTTCGGACCGCGATGCGCCATAGCCAAGCTTCCGCGATCGTGTCTATTTTTGTTATGCTCGCAATTGATGGAATAACCGGGTCCGCCGGTACCGTTGCCGTTCGGACATCCGCCTTGCGCGACGAATCCAGGGATGACGCGATGGAACGGAATTCCGTCGTAGAACCCTTCGTTCGCGAGTTTTTCGAAGTTAGCTACGGTGTTCGGAGCGTCCTCGTCGAACAATTCCAATCCAATCTCGTTGCCGTCTGTCATTTTGATAACCGCTTGTTTAGACAATTGAGTCTCCTCCTTAAATCATTTCGCCTTATTGTACAACAAGATGCGGATGGAAAGAAAGCCGTGGCATCTTCAATTTCCTTCCCGTTACTGACTTGTCTTGAACACTTTGAACGATACGGTCGTTCCTCGATCCGCGCTGCTCCTGATTTGGAGCCCTTGCCCGTAAAGCTGCTTTAATCTCCGATCCGTATTAAGCAACCCGATTCCGTTATCCGGGTTACCCGCAGGGATGTCGAATATGGATTTCAACTTATCCTCCTCGATGCCTACGCCGTTATCCGAGATGGACACTTCCGCGTATTCGTCGTCTTCAACGACTTTAATGTGGATGGCTCCTCCTTGAGCTCTTTTCATAAGACCGTGCCTCACCGCATTTTCTACCAACGGTTGAATCGTAAGCGGGGGGATACGCAACAAACTCGCTTCATTCACTTCCCATGTCACTTGCAGTCTCTCTTCGAACCTCTCTTTCTCGATATACAAGTACGAACGTACGAGATCAAGCTCGTGATTCAATGTGACTAGCTGTTCCGTATTCTGGAAATCAAAGCTGCTTCGCAAATAATTGCCGAATGCTTCTAGCAGCGAACGCATTCTGGATGTATCTATCTCGCTTAGCGCGGCTAATGCCGTCAGCGTATTAAACAAAAAGTGAGGCTGAATTTGCGCTTGCAGCCATGCAGCCTCCAATCGGAGCCGCTCACGTACCGACTGCTTCAGCCCGGTAAGGGCTTGTACACGCGATCTCAGCGCCAACGAATCCACGGGTTTGGTCACGTAATCATTTGCGCCTGCTCTAAAGCCGGCTTCGATATCTTCGGATCGGCTCCTCGCCGTGAGCAATAATATCGGCAGCTCCGAGACGGAGAAACGTTCGCGAATCGCTTGCGTTAACTCATACCCCGACATTCGGGGCATCATCACGTCGCTGATGACGAGATCCCAATCTCTCTTATCGATTAACGCGAGCGCGGTCTCGGCCGAGCTCACCGTCACGACATCATAAGAATCCCGGGGAAGAATATTCGTCAGAATGCTAAGATTAACGGAATCGTCGTCTACGGCCAATATACTTGAGCGCTTGTCGCCGATCATAACGTCCGGCTGATCAGCGAATTGTTCGGCTAGCTCCCCGATCTCGATTTCCTCGACCGCGGCCGCGATAAGCAATGTCGGATGCTCGTTTATCCCAGACTCGGAATAGGGTTCGGCGATCGTCAAGTCAAAAGTAAACGTCGTCCCCTGCCCGATTACCGAACTGACTCGTAACGCGCCGCCGTGGAGTTCCACGAGTTGCTTGCTTATGCTTAACCCGAGCCCGATTCCGCCGGCAATGGCCGTCATACTGGAGTCGCCCTGTTCATAGCGTTGAAAAATCCGATCTAACGTTTCTTTATCCATGCCTATGCCCGAATCCGTTACCGAGATTTCGGCTTTACCGTTCTTATAAACGCAATCGATCGTAATGTGACCGGCGTGCGTAAATTTCACCGCGTTGTGCACGAGATTAAACATGATCTGAAGGAGTCGATTCTCGTCGGCCATGATCGGGGGGAACTTATCAGGTACGGCATTCACAAGGTTAACCGGTTTGTCCTTGACTAAATACCGGACCATATCGAATACGCCCAACACGAGCGGTTGAATAGCGGTCGGAGCAGGATGCAGCACCATACCGCTTTCTTTTAAGCGATTCAGTTCCAGCAGATCCGTCAATAGAAGCGACATCCGCTTACCGACGGAAACGAGCGTTTCCAGCTTGTTCGTATTGTCCGCATCTAACTTATCCGCGCCGGTATCCAGCACGGACTGGGCGAAGTTAATCATGCCGTGAAGCGGATTTCTCAATTCATGGGACGTATTCGCCAGAAAGTCATCCTTGAGCTTATCCGCCTTCTGAAGCTTCTCGGCCAACTTCTGCGATTGCATCGACGCCCGGAAAAAACGCTTGAACCAAAACGCCGCAAGCACCAAAAAAGTAACGATCAGATCGATGGGATAATAATTCAAGTCGGTCCAGAACCTATTCTTAATTACACCCCAAATCGCATTCGATAATAGCGTGGTAGTTCCAAGCAAAAGAAAAACGATATCTTTATCGCCTCTTGAGGCCGATCGAAGAATAATCGTCGGAATTATTTTTCCAGGAATCAGAAGAATAGGTAAATAAAACACTCCCGCTTGAATGTTAAAAGATACCGGTGCAATCAAGATCACGATAATGGTCAAACCGGCAAGAACGAGGAAATACTTAAATGTTATGACTTTCGTATACTCCGGCAATAATTGCAAGACAAACCGAAGGAGAAACAGCCCGACTAAGATCAGCGATATGTACTGTAGCTTAATCCCCCACGAATAATTAATTGGAAACCATGTTAACAATAGCCGATCGTCATCGGTCAAGGTCATGATTATCGCGCTAAAAATAAGCATAATGAATGAAATCAATATTTTTTTAGTCGTCCCGATAAAATAGAGAATGCAAGCATAGACCGCATGGAGGAAAAGCAAGAAGCCGACTAAGACTTGGGCGCTGATGGAAAACCACTTTTCATTCTGAATCGCATTGCCGTCACCGAATTTAATGGAACGAAAAATACCTCCCTTCACGGGATTCGAATAGTTGGAAACGTGAATGACAACATCGAGAATTTGGGAATTCGTTGTATAAGACTCCGTATACGGCAAGCTTTTCGGCGTATATTCCGCTGGATTGGACGAGGGTTTGCCTGCATGGCCGACCAGGCGACCGTTAACGAACAACTCGGATGAGTTGGTAATCCCGGTTACCCTAAACCCATAGCTTCTTTCTTGATCCGCTGAATCCACCAGAATTCGTAATCGATAAGAACCGTAACCAAGCATAGAGCTTGAATCCGAAGTCAAAGAAGCTTCCCAGCTTCCCGGGACTTGGATATAAGCGGGTTGGGAATTATTCTCCGGGTTCGAACCTTCATTCGCGATCAGCCGTAGAGGATAGAACTCCCATTCGCCATCCAACGTTATCGGACGATTGGACTCGAAGTCCCAATCCCGCAAATCCATAATGCCTTGCACGGCATGCGGATGATTCGGAGGAGCTTGGAAAGATATCCATAATAAACGAATGCCTGTAAGAACAAGCAGGAATAGTGTTGTAATGATAAGCGTTTTTCTTTTTGTCATACTCTCTTTTTTCGACACGGTCGGCGGTAATCCTTCATCGCTCGATTGCGTTGATCCCTTCTACCTAACAAAGACACCGTGTCCGAAGGTTCGGAGACGGTGTCTTGATGATTGCGGATTGGATGATGATTTGGATTATTTCGCGATCGGCTGCTTCTGCAAACGTTCAGGAATGACATCGTTGCCCACGATATTGTGGTAAGTTTCCCTAGCGACTACGAGATCCGCCTTGCCGTCTTTCACGAACACGACAGCCGGGCGACGGATCCGGTTATAATTGCTTGCCATCGCGTAGTTATAGGCACCCGTGCAGAAAACAGCCAACAAATCTCCCGATTGGACGGATGGAAGTTTCAAATCCCAGATCAGCATATCGCCGCTTTCGCAGCATTTGCCGGCTACGGAGACGATTTCTTCGAGCGCATCGTTCGCGCGATTAGCAAGAACCGCCTCGTACTTGGATTCATATAACGCCGGCCGCGGATTGTCCGTCATGCCGCCGTCAACCGCGATATATTTACGAACGCCAGGGATGTCTTTGCTTGTCCCTACCGTATACAACGTCGTTCCCGCGTCGCCGATAATGCTGCGGCCCGGCTCGATCCACACTTCCGGCAACGCGAAATCCGCGTTCTCGCAAGTCGTGCGCACCGCATCGGCGATAGCTTGAACGTAAACGCCGACAGGAAGCGGTTGATCGCCTTCCACGTAACGGATTCCGAATCCGCCGCCAAGATTAAGAACGGTAAACGTGTGGTTAAGCTTGTCGCGAATTTCCACGGCGAAAGCGGCTACCTTCTCAACAGCCATGCGGAAACCTTCCACTTCGAAGATTTGCGAACCGATGTGGGAATGTACGCCCAGCACTTTCAGGTTCGGCAAACCGATCGCGGTCTCGATCGCCTTGAACGCCGTTCCGTTGCCAAGATCGAATCCGAACTTGGAATCCTGTTGGCCGGTTGAAATATAATCATGCGTATGGGCTTCGACTCCCGGCGTAATTCGCAGCAATACGTTTACGCGTTTGCCTTTGTCCGCGGCCAAAGCATTCAGAAGGTGTAATTCGTTAAAGTTATCCACGACGAAACAGCCGATTCCCGCATCCAGAGCCATGTTGATTTCCTCCGGAGTTTTGTTGTTTCCGTGGAAGTGAATACGCTCGGCCGGGAATCCGGCTTGCAGCGCCGTATACAATTCTCCGTCGGATACGACGTCAAGACTCATGCCCTCTTCTTCCGCTACCCGGCACATCGCCATTACGCAGAACGCTTTGGAAGCATATGCCACTTGATGGCGGAGCCCCGTCGAACGGAACGCTTCCATGAACTCCCTCGCGCGTTGGCGTACAAGCGCCTCATCCACAATGTATAATGGCGTTCCAAACTCCTGAGCCAAGTCCGTAACGTCACAGCCGCCGATCTCTAGATGACCTTTGCCGTTAATTTTACTAGTTCCATGCAAAAACATAACTGATTCCCCTTTGGCGAAATTACCGGCAGCCGTCAAAATTCGACTATTATCCGGCGTTTGCACGATATAACATGAGTATAGCGGAAATCCTCTTGCGGGGAAATGGAGGATTTGCCACAACATTTGCATTATTAGCGGCAGATCGGAGGTTCCAACCGTGATTGAAAGCTTGGATTAAACGGGTTGCTTACGATTTTTCTTCGTCCGATATAACGACAACCTTTTCTTGTTATTCGTCAGAGGCTGGCGGAAAAGAATGTTTCGCAGCGCAGCCGCGTTAAAAGGCAGGAATGGCCATAAGTAGGGTGCGTTAAAGGATCTCTCGAAGGTCAGGAACAAAAACACGAAAGTCGTCACGACGACGAATCCGATTTCGTGAAAGAAAAATACGGCCAACAGAAGTGCGAGCCTAATGATTCGGTTAGCCAACCCCAGCTCGTAACTCGGAGTCGCGAACATTCCGATTGCCGATACCGACATATACAGAATAACTTCGTTAATGAACAATCCGGATTTGACGGCGATATCTCCGATCAAGATCGCGGATAACAAGGTCATTGCGGTTACGAGCGGTGCCGGCGTGTGTACGGCTGCAAGCCGCAGCAGATCTACGCCGACTTCCGCGATCAGAAACTGCAGAATAAGCGGGATTTGACCGACCTTGTCCGCGCCGATGAACCACAGCCATTCCGGGCGCAAAGCTTGCCTGTCGTTGAACAGAAACCATAGCGGCATGAGGAAGAGAGATGCCATTATTCCCAAATATCTGACCCATCGCATATAGGTTCCCATAAATGGATTCTGACGATTTTCTTCGGCATGCTGCACCAGGTCGAAATACGTCGTCGGCAACAAAATCGCGCTAGGAGACGTGTCGACGATAACGGTCACGCTTCCGTCCAAGAGTTGGGCAGCGACAACGTCAGGCCTCTCGGTATAACGGACGAGCGGGAAGGGACTCCAACTGCTGCTTACCGTCATCTCTTCCAGTTGCTTGTCCGCCAGAGGGATTCCGTCGACGTCGATTGCTTTGATTTTATCCCTTATCGACTCCACCAGTTCGTTGTTCGCGATATCGTCGATATATCCGATGCAAACATCGGTTTGCGTGCGCCTACCTACCTTCAAAATCTCGAATCGTAAATTCGGATCGCGAAGCCGTCTTCGAATGAGCGCGACGTTCACGAGCAACGTTTCCGTAAATCCGTCTTGGCTGCCCCGGACGACTTTCTCGAGCGAGGGCTGTTCCGGATTGCGGCCGGGAAAAGATTTCGCGTCGATAATTAATGCGGCAGCTTCGCCGTCAACGTAGAAAGCCGTGTTGCCCGCAAGGACGTCGTCGATCATTCGCGGGAAAGAGGTTGTTTTCTGGATCTGTACTGCCGTCAAATATTGCTCGAGAAAGCTATGCATCGCATCATGATCCAGATTGCTATCCGGATCTATGTAAGAGAGTCGCTTGAGAATTTCCATAAGCGAGACGTCTTTGGCGAATACGCTTAGAAAGAGCAGAGCGACCCTTTTTCCTCCGAACACCATCTCGCGAACTTGAACCTCGAAGCTTTTATCCAAGCCGATGTGTTGTCTCAACAGTTCTTTCCAACTATCTATATCGTCCGGAATATGCTGTTGGGATTTGCGCGCTTGCTCGGATGAGTTCGGATCTACCTTCTTCCTCCCTGCGGGCTCTGCTTTCTTGCCGCGATCTTCATTATCGTTATGTTGTCCGCTTGGCGGATAGATCCCGGGATGACCGGCATGCTCCAAATCCATGCTGCCATGTTCCGTCGTTTCCATCGTTTACACTCTCCTTGCGTTACTTTCGTGATCAAAAAGACCGGGTTTTCAGCACCGGAAAGGTTGGATGATATTCCTTACGGGTGCAACAACAGCCAGTCGACTAACGATCCCGTAACCTTCCCCAGCACCATCGCTATCAACAACGGGAATAGGTACGGCTTAAGCTTGAACCTCTTCGATACGATAGGAATGACGTTGAGCACCTCCGTCAATGCGGCAGCGAACATGCCCACGAACAAGCCTTGAAATATCGCGGGGAGCAACAGCGCCTTGGCCGGCAGCTTATAAGACCAGTCGAACAAATCCGCGCAAATCCAATACAACGATCCGAATAAGATGCTAGACTCGAACAAGGACGAACGTCGGTAGGCCCGGGTTAATTGGACAAGCCGGGGGATCAGATCCAGGACGATCAACAGAGCGACGAACGCGCTTCCGACAGAAAAGCCACCGGCCAGTCCGATGACCATGACCAGTACCCCCTCCAAATAACTCAATCCCCGTCTCCTCCTGCCTGACCTTCGTGTTTTTTCCGGTACTCTTCCGTGATGACGTAATGGTTCACGTTCTCCTGGTACATGAACATTTCGACTTCTAGAGGATTCGGTTCATCGTTTAGCCGTTTACGCAACAGTCTGTTGAAAAACAATAACATGCCCATCCCTACTCCGATGGAATACGGAATTTGAAACAACCAAGGATGCGAGTAGGAATGGCCGGTTATCAATTCCGTAATTCGGCGCTGAACGGCGGGCATGTTCACGTCGGCATGAAAGTTCATCATCGCCATCCCCGATCCGAAGAAGAGCAGCAACCAAGCCAGTATCAAGATGACGATTCGCGGCTTCACTTCACCTTCCGGAGAAATCTCGAGCAGCACGTGCGGTTCTCCGAACGTCTCGATCATCATCCCCGGCTCGGCTTCGCGGATTGCCTTGACGACCTGCAACATATCGATGAGCAGCAGATTGCCGTCCTTCTCCGTTATGCGGTGCAACGGCAAGCTTCGCAAGCTCATCTGCAACCGATCCTCGGTGACCAGTCTAGCTACGTCGCCTAAGGTGACGACCGAGCGTGGACGAACGACGGCCCTGCGCCGCATTCGGACGTAAACGACCTTGGACTCCGTAGGCGAAAGTTCCACTGACGACTCCCTCCTCTTGCGATCAGTCCGCTTAGTATGGAGAATAATCGTCCAATATAGTCGGAAAACGGAAAAAAGGTCTGTGGTCGACCGCCGCATTCGCGAGATTTCCGACGACATAGCGGTGCCCAGCACCGTAATACGGGGCTGGGCACCGGTAGTGTTCCGTCTTAAGAATGCCGCGACGCGTAAAGCTTCGTCATTGAGCGATCTGATCTTTGATATTTTGCAGGATCTTTTTCTCCAGGCGGCTAACTTGTACTTGGGAGATCCCAAGTCTTCCGGCAACTTCGGACTGCGTTTGGTCGCGGAAGTAGCGGAGATAGACGATGAGACGCTCCCGATCGTTCAAGCCTTGAATCGCTTCGGTTAGAGCAAGCTTATCGAACCATCTCTCTTGCGACTCGTCGGCAATTTGATCCATCAAAGTGATCGGATCCCCGTCGTTCTCGAACACCGTCTCGTGAATGGAAGCCGGCGGTTTATTCGCCTCTTGGGCAAACACGATTTCTTCCGGCGTGACCCCGATCTCTTCCGCCACTTCGCTGATCGTCGGAGCTCGCCCGTTTCTCTTCGACAGCTCGTCTTTCACTTTCCGAACGCGATTAGCCATTTCTTTAAGCGATCGGCTAACTTTGAGGGTACCGTCATCGCGCAGAAATCTTTGAATCTCTCCGATTATCATCGGAACGGCATAAGTAGAGAACTTGACGTCGTAGGATAGGTCGAATTTATCGACCGATTTCAGCAAGCCGATACAACCGATTTGAAACAGATCGTCGCTATCGTAGCCCCGGTTCGAGAACCTTTGCACGACCGACCATACTAAACGGATGTTGCTATTCACGAGCGTATCACGCGCGGTCGTATCTCCGGATTGACTAAGCGCAATCAGGCGCTTTACTTCACTGTCATCCAAGTATGCCGGCGCAGAAGATCGTTTCCATTCTGAATCCATGCCTCCAACCCCTGCCGCACGGTTTTTAATTGAATAAAGCTTTTTTCGACTCGATCCGTTTTTTCATCCTGAGGGAAGTTCCGCCAGACTCCGAGCTGACGACTTCGAAAGCATCCATGAAGTTCTCCATGATGGTGAATCCCATTCCGGAGCGTTCCAGTTCCGGTCGGGAAGTGAAAAGCGGTTGACGCGCAAGCTCCAAGTCTTCTATTCCTTTGCCTTGGTCGCTGATGGAGATCGTTACCGTATCGCCATCGATTTCGGCTTCGACGTATACGATCCCTTCGGAACTTCCGTCATACCCGTGAATGATCGCATTGGTTACCGCTTCGGACACGACGGTCTTAATCTCGTCTAGTTGCTCCAACGTTGGATCCAGTTGCGAAACGAATGCGGCTACCGTAATTCTGGCAAAAGCTTCGTTCTCGGATCTGCTAGTAAACGAAAGCTTCATTTGATTATGTCCGCTCATGATACAACCTCCAGACTGGCGACGGCAGAACGTTCGGTATCGTAAAACGATAGAATCTTAAACAGCCCGGATAACTCGAACAATCGTTTCACGCTGGACTGTGTGTCGCATACGACCATTTTGCCGCCGCGGCTCTTAACAAGCTTATACCTTCCAAGAATAACGCCAAGCCCGGAGCTATCCATGAAAACGAGATCTTTCAAACTCAGAACGACGTGATCGCACCGTCCTCTTAAAATCGCGTCCTCCATCTTGAATCGAACGATGTCCGCCGTATGATGGTCCAGCTCCCCTCTCAAACGGACGATCAAAACATTGCGGTGCTGCTCCAGCTCGACCTGTAAGCTCATGCCCATTTCCCCTTCCCCGATTGCGCGAGCTAAGCTCGTCGCGCTTGCTAGACCGATGCAGCGAACTTCAAGCTCATAGATCGATCTTAACGCTCTTGCATCGTCACCAATTCTACGAAAGGCTCTACCATTCCTGCCCCCCGACAAAACTAGAAGCAACGTTACTTTTCTCGACAAAACACGACAAATTGGCGGTGACGAAACTCCCGTCAAACCGCCAATAAAACGCTAGTTGGAGAAGAACAAGTGGCCTGTCGTTCTTCGGAGCATCGTCCACCAGCCGGCTTTAGCGACCGCCACTGGCGATTCCACCGGGAATTCCGTCAATACTTCCGAACCGCGATAGACGACCAGCTTCCCTAGCGGTTGACCGATCTCTATCGGAGCCTTGATATCCGGGTTCAGAACAAGCTCATGTCGGATTCCTTTGCCCGCGTCGCCTTTCTTAAGCAATACGCTGTAAGAATGCTTCGCGGTCAACGGGATATGATCGACCTTGCCCTTCTCCACGGATAAAGTTCCGATCGGATCGCCTTTCTTATAAATCTGAATGTTCGTATATTGCGCGAAAGCATAGTCGAATAGGTGGGAAACTTCCGCATTGCGGGTTTTCGTATTCGGTTCGCCCATGACGACCGCAATCAAGCGCAAATTGTCTCTACGAGCCGTTGCGGACAAACAAAACTTCGCTTCGCTCGTAAAACCCGTCTTCAGTCCATCCGCGCCGCTATAGAAGCGAACGAGCTTGTTCGTATTGACGAGCCAGAACGGTTTAGGACTGCTTTTGCGCAGATAGTCTTGATAGAGCCCCGTATATTTCGTTATATTCTCGTATTTAAGCAACTCGCGCGACATGAGCGCAATGTCATGCGCGGAAGAGACATGGCCTTCGGCAGGCAAACCGTTGCAATTGGCGAACTTCGTGTTCTTCATGCCAAGTTCTTGGGCCTTTTCGTTCATCATGGCTACGAATTGTTTTTCGCTTCCGCCTAGCTTCTCCGCAAGAGCAACCGAAGCATCGTTACCCGAAGCAAGAGCGACGCCTTTCAGCATCTCATCGACGGTCATTTCCTCGCCCGGTTCAAGAAAAATTTGCGATCCGCCCATCGATGCGGCATATTCGCTCGTTTGAACCTTATCGGTAAGTTTCAACCTACCTTCATCGACGGCTTCCATTACGAGCAACATCGTCATGATTTTCGTAATGCTTGCAGGCGGTAAAGCTGCGTTGCTGTTTTTCTCGTAAATAATCGTTCCGCTGTCCGCATCCATCAATATCGCCGATCTTGCGCTTGAGGCCATATCGGTGATCGCTTTACCCGACGATGGCTCTTTCGCCGAGACAACAGACGGGATGATCAGTGAAGCCGTTAACGTCAAGGCTAGCATCCAAGCCAGCGAGCGCAAACCCGACCCCTGTTTATTTGTACAGGCCAAAATTGGCTCCCCCTCCTACGGCCGATAAACGGCCAAGTATTTTCTTCCCTATAGTTTGTCCTTTCAATATGGAAAATATTCCAGTCGGGAATTCGCTTGCTCTCATTCGGCTGTAGAAAGCAATCTGCAGAAATCAAAATGAGGCGGAGCAGGAATAACCCTCCTGCTCCACCTCATTTGAGAAATACTATTCGATCTTATAACCGGGTTGGATTCGCAGCTGTTCCAACGACTCCGAACCAAGCTCGTCAAGTCGCCATATCGCGATATTTTGTATGCCCTTTGCCTTCGCCGCATCGATCCATTGCGATAAAGTCGTTCCGTCCGCATACCATACCGTGTGCTTCACATTATCTGAATCATTGTATTCGAAGTGCAAACTACCGCTCGCTTTGTCCCTCTCGGGAGTCGATTCGCTTCTCGTCGCAAGCTCGGATGCTTGCTTTTCCGTGATTCCGACAGCTTTACCCGTCCCGGAATGCCAATCAAATCCTCCACTCGATAAAGCGATATACGAATTTCCAGGAACTTTTTTCATTCTTGTCGCATGCTTCCTGATAAATGCGGCGTCCGCTTTCGGTCCGGGTCCACTATGACCACCGTATAAATTATAGGCCATCATAACATAAGCGGGACCTTTCGGAAGCTTGATCCGTTCGATTGGCGCCCGCGGCTCCAATACGACTCTCAGAGATTTGCCCTTCTTCTGTAACCGGTAATCGAGTTCGTGAATAAATTGAGCGAATTTGGGCCAATCTTCTTCTGCTATTTTCTCGTAGTCGAGCTCCGCCCCCGTAAATCCAAAAGTTTCCAACGCGGCAATGATTTCGTCGATATGTCGGCTACGGCTTTCCCAGTCGGCAACCAATCTCGTCACTAGCGAAGTATTTTTCTGCGAATCGGTGTCATTAGGATATTTGATGTCGTTAACTACAGTCAAATAAAGGTCGTTCAATTCATTCTGCTCAGCCAACTGTTTGATTCTGGGCATTGCTTCGCGGAATTTGTCGGTAAGCAATAGAGAATCGGACTCATCGAAATATGCGGCAAATACCTGCAAACTCGTCAGCCCTCCGGCAACGACCTCCAAGTCGTTCGTCCCAGCCTCCCAGCGCCAATCTGCAAGCCATGCGGACCTTTCCGTTATTATTTCGGTCTCCTCTTGCTTCTTAACAGCACCGAAAACGTCTTGAATAAATAAATACAGCATGATCGCGGCGATGACCGTGGAAAGAACGGCAACGCGTCTACGCGGATGAGATTCAGCGATTTTCATGCGTCTCACTCCTATTAGCTATTTAGAACGTTTCGATCATCCAATCGACGGTGGAATCGAGCCCTCGCTTCGCTGAACTGAGCCACTTCTCCAGTCCCTCAAAAGAATTGCTATAGAGCGTTTCGCCTCTTTGTCCATCCTGCTTCTGCAAGACTACCTTGAAATCGTCAAACACCCCGTCGTAGATATCGTCCTTTTCACTCTGTTTGTTAAATTCCGACTCGATCGCAATCATACCCTTGTCGATTGAAGCATCGATATCGCGGTCGATCGGCATCTCTTGGCCATCAATCAAAACTTTCATGTCGTTCCCCCGCAAGGAAATGCCGACTTTCCTCTTATTCGCGATATTTACGGGGTACTGGCTTTCCTCGGTCAAATCCACTTGCGACGTTTGCGTTTTCGAATAGACTGTCGCCTTATTCAAGGCGAGGTCGGTATCTTTCCAGTCGATCTCGTCCAATTCCGATTCTAGCAGTTTTTCGATCGCTTGTCCGGGTTTCTTCTGTTCGACAGTCAGAATGTTGTTATCAAGGGATACGCGGATAAACGAATCCTTCCGGCTATCGTGCCTAGCATAGATCGACTGCCTACCGACGACGTTCCCGGCCAAGTCGGCCGTGATCTCTACGTCCCGGTAATTGTCGCTTTCTTTCAACGCGAGAAACCCGCTTCTTGAAGGTTCGGACGTAAGCGCGATTCGGTTATCGAGAAATTCGGCCGCTCCCCGAATAGCGATCCAATCATCCGCACGGTCTGAGTCACCGGCCAAAAAATTCATCTCCTGTCCGGTGTCCTTCTGTATTTTCATTAGCAAATGGTTCGTGTACCAATACGGAGCCGGTTGAACCCGGGTCAGATCATAAACGTCGTTATCCTTGCCGTTAAACGATACACCTTCCCGATTATAGTGCATTTTGAAAATTCGTTGAATGTTGACGTTGTTCGCATCCGATACAAGCCGGTTCTTTCCTTCGTTCAAAGCGTTCGCGTGCATAATCATATAGACATTCGGTACGAAGCCGAGCCTGTCCGTATAGATTTCCTCCATCAGCTTGTAGTCTGCTGAGATCCGCTTCTCCATCTGACTCCGATCTTCGGTCGGGATCATGTCGGCATCCCGGATGAAATCCATTAAATAATGGTTGTAGTAATCGATTTTTATTTTATTCTTTAATTCGTTCTCGTCTTTCACGCCTATGAAATTGTTCGCGCTGTCGACAATATTAATATAAGTAAGACGATAGCCATTGCTTCCTAATTCCCAGTAACCGTTTTTCATCATTTTCTTCATATCCGATGGCTGAAGGAACTTGCGGTCGCTATTGCCCATTTTATTCGCATAGGAAAGAAACGTCGCTTTAAAATTGTATTTTTCGAGCAACGGCTGGGAGAACAAGCCGGAATCGTTGCGACCGTCCTCGAAAGACAAGAACAGCGCCTTGTCCGGAAGTTTCTTTCCTTTATGGTAAAAGTCCAGAACGTCTTGCTGTGAGATCGTGACATACCCTTGATCCTTAAGCGCCTTGAGTTGCTTGTCCAATTGTTTCTTCGCGATCAGCTTCGGAGTGCCCGAACGGCTGACTCCGAAATAGGACAAGGCGACGAAGCCTTTATCATTGCTCCACTTCTGCCGATTCGGTTCCGTATATTTTTCCACGTCCACCAGTGCATGGAACAAAACGAAGCCGACGAGAAGCAGTACCGAGAACTGGATGATCGTCTTCGCAACTTTGACGCGATTTTTCTTTCTGTAGTCAAGGGCAGAACTTTTTTTCCTGATCCACATTTCTGCCTCTCCTTATTCCTGAATTCAATCAACCGCTAATCAGAACGGCAAGCCGATTCTCTCTTTGTTTTTTTGCTTCCGAGCCTCTTTCTTATTCTTCGCTTCGATATCCTGCGGCGTTTCCCTTGTTCCCCAAGTCGACTTCCAGAAGGTGACCCACGCGACGGGCATTTGCCACAGCAGTACGAATTCATAGAACACACAAAAAACGAGACCGAACACCCACAGTTTGCTTTTGCGAAACAGCAAATGCGCGAGACTCATGAGCATAGCCATCAACAACAACCCCATCAGGAACGTACCCGGAAAAACGTTGTGAAAAAGCGGCACATAAACGAGGTTGTACAACACGATGACAGGAGCGGCTATTGGCACAATCAACCCGATGAGGAAGAAGAGGGCCATGAAAGGCTCTTTACGCCAAATAAACGCGCTCGCACGCAACGACTCCCTCAGCCACGAGCGCTTCCACCGCATCTGCTGCTTCAGGAATACACCCATGTTCGACGGCACGATCGTGGAACAGATTGCCTTGTCCTGATAACCCGTGCGATGAGTTTTCAGAATAAAGTTGGTCATGCTTCGATCGTCGCCGAATGTTGCCGGTTGACCTAGAAATTTCTGGTTCAGCCACGCATCGGTATGTTTGACGATCAGATCCTTGCGGTAACAGGACAATGGTCCGGATAAGCATGTCACGCTGTCGAACCAAGATTCAGCCGCTTTCATAATACGGAAGGCGATGTAATATCGAACCGTCTGAAGCTTCGTGATGGAGTTCGTGTATTTGTTCTCCACGTCCGTTCGCCCGGCTACGCCGCCCATCTTCGGATCTTGGAAAGGCTGAACGAGGTGCTTGATCGCGGACGGTTCCAGGAAACTGTCGGAATCGACGAATACGACCAGATCGTGCTTAGCCATCTTCACTCCCTTTACCAAAGCTACGCGTTTGCCTCCGTTCTCCGGTAAGACGTGCATTTTGACTCTTTCCTTGGTCCCAAACCTCTCGGCTTCTTTATGAATTAACTCGATCACTTGGGAAATCCGCTCCGCGGAATTGTCGGTCGATCGGTCGTCGACGACGATGATTTCGAGTTTATCGACCGGATAATCCTGATTGACGCAACTAAGTATAGTCCTGTGGATCCACTCTTCCTCGTTAAAACAAGGAATAATGATCGACACCCCCGGCGTATATTCGGCATTAATTGGTACATCTCTGTACAATGCGCCGAACATATAACGCGACAGCAAAAAGGCGGCGGCGATTAAGCTGTATAAGTATAGCAAGTAGTTATACTTGAAATAAATGACGCTTTCTACCCGCATGAGCATCACGAATCCGGCCGCGATGAACAGCATACCGCTGGCCATGTATACCGAGTAACCCCAGCGTTTCCTCTGGAAATATTCCGTCAGAGGCTTCACGAATTCAAAAGCAAGCATCAGCCGCAGTCGGCCGTCTTGCTCCCTGGTGAACGATCGAACGACCTGCGCATGCGTATGTACGCCCGACTCGAAGCCTTCAGGCATCGTGCCCGGAGGAAGCCGGAAGCGAATGTTTACCTTGTCTCCGATTTGAAACGCGTCGTTATCCGAATCGAGTTCGATCAGAATGCCAGTCGAAGATATATCCACAGATCGGCCCTTGACGCCTTGCTTCTTTCTTTTCCCCGGGGCTACGAGCAGAACCTCGAAATCCGCTACGTAACGCAAACTTAGCAACCTCATCTTCTCGAGATGATCGGAGTCCCGATCGTTTAAGCTCGACTGATCGCCTTTAATTCCTCTCCGGTCGACCGAAGCGCGAATTCGTTCCGGATCCGGGACATGGGATAACGTACGCCTGTCCTCTCTCGGAACCGTCAGCACTTCTTCGATCCGTTTCTTTTTTTTATATAACACCTGATAATCTCCAATCCGCTAATCCGTTCTTCATAAGCTCCAATAATGATAGCCGTTATTCTCGAAATCCGACTTTGAGTAAACGCCTTTAATGTCTACTAATACTTTCGTTGAGTCCGGGATGAACATCGCCTCGAAGTCGCAAACGTCCATCGAAGCGAAACGTTGATGGGGCACGGCTACAACGACGACGTTCAGATCCTTCATGTCGCCCATGTTCGTCAATTCGATTCCGTATTCCTCGTAAACGTGATTCCTGTCTACCAACGGATCGGCTATCAACGGCGTAATGGCATAGTCGTTCAATTCTTGTATAATGTCGGTCACCTTCGTATTGCGGATATCCGAGCAATCTTCCTTGTATGCTAAACCGAGAAAGCCGATTCTCGCATGACCGATGTCAATCTTAAGCTTGACAAGCATTTTGATGATATTCTGCGCGACGTATTTGCCCATGCCGTCATTAATATGACGACCTGCGAGAATAATCCGGGAGCGGTACCCGGTATCTTCGGCTTTGTAAGTCAAATAATAAGGATCGATACCGATGCAATGCCCTCCTACGAGGCCGGGCTTGAAGTTCAGAAAATTCCATTTGGTCGCTGCGGCTTCCAGCACCGCCTTCGTTGGAATTCCCATTTGATTAAACAACATCGAAAGCTCGTTCATGAATGCGATGTTGATGTCGCGCTGCGCGTTCTCGATCACCTTGGCGGCTTCGGCGACTTTTATGCTTTCGGCCTTGTACACGCCGGCTTCGATAATCAATTCGTATACTTTGGCTATCGTATCGAGCGTTTCCCCGTCCATACCCGCAACGATCTTCACGATGTTTTCCAGCCGGCGCACTTTATCTCCCGGATTAATCCGTTCGGGTGAATAGCCGATCTTGAAATCCTTCCCGCAACGCATACCCGATTCGGCTTCCAGAATGGGGACGCACACTTCCTCCGTCACTCCCGGATAAACGGTCGATTCGAAGACGACAATGGCATCCTTGCGAAGCTTCCGGCCAACGAGCCGGCTCGCGCTCTCGACGTACTGCAGGTCCGGGATGTTCCCGCTCTGGATCGGCGTCGGTACGGCGATAATAAAAAAGCTCGCACGTTCCAACTCGGACTCGTCATACGTAAAAATCGCCGTGCTATTTCTGATTGCCGCATTCCCTACGTCGCCTGTCGCATCAATTCCGTTCCGATAGCCTTCGATTTTCTTCTCGCTCAAGTCGAAACCGATGACATTCACCCGCTTAGCGAAGGCGATCGTAAGCGGCAGACCGACATAGCCTAGTCCGATGACCGCGATCGACTGCATTCTGTCGACGATCTCCTCATACACTCCCATGTTAATCTCTCCCATTTCCCTCTATTCCTTCAATCCGATCATTTCCGCCATCTTAACGAATTTATAACCTTTTTTCTTCAAACGTTCGATCACCGTCGGTAATGCTTCAATCGTATGAGTGTCATCGAGCATGTGAAGCAAAATAACGCTCCCGTTTTCGGTTTTCTCCATGATTATGTTCACGATATCTTCCGCGCTTATGTTCTTGTCCCAGTCGAAAGTCGTTACGTCATACAGCGCGATATCGGGATATCCGGTCGCGGAAATGATTTTCGCGGACTTATCGTCGATCTCGCCCGTCGGAGGACGAAACAGCATCGTCGGCTTCTGCTGGATCGCTTCCGTGATCACTTGATAGGCTTTAACCACGTCCTCCTGCAATTGCTCCGGCGTAAGATTCGTTACGACAGGATGGTCATACGAGTGATTGGCCACTTCATGGCCTTCCTCGATCATCGCCCGCGCCAAGTTCGGATTGGCTTCCAATCCTTTTGCGCGAATGAAGAACGTGGCTTTGACATCATGTTCAGCCAAAATATCCAATATTTTCGTAATCGTATAGTCAGTTCCCCAGTCGTCGAAAGTCAATGTGATCATTTTTTCATCGGTCACCGCATCGTAAATCAAGTTGTATTTCGCATTCTGGTAATCCGGATTCATTTTTACGACATCGTATCCTTCGATTTGGTCCAGCGGCTTCCTTACGCCGCCTTGGGCGATCAAGTCGCTCAATGGGATAAAATCATATCCGACGTCCATTGCGGCTTTGGCGATGACCGGTATTTCCTTGAGCAACTCACCATTATCCTCCGTATCGAGCGTAATAATGCCGCCACGGGTAATATACTTCCTAATGTACAACTCTTTCTCTATATTGTTCTCACCTTGCCAATTACGCAGGAACAAGCTGTACACGACTACGGCTTCCATCCCGGCATGAGCCGCAGCAAGCCGAATGTCATCCGTATAATCGCCCGATCGCGTTCTGACATATTTAGTCGAAATTCCAGTTTCTTTCTTGATGATTTCGTTGCTTAATTGGATTTCTTTATAGATTTGCTCGTAGCTCAGCTTCGTCATATCCAGGCGGTTAAGTGTATTGTTCTCGATCTCGTGTCCTCTCGACACGATGGACTTCGCGATGTCCGGCTCTTCCGCGACCCGCATTCCCGGAACGAAAAACGTAGCCTTGATACCGTATTTGTCCAGTTCGTCCAGCAAACGTCCCATCGTATCGCTGTCTGCCATTCCGTTAAAGGTGAGGGACAATTTCTTCTTTGCCGTGTAAACGAAAGGATAAACTTTGCTCATCGGTCCGTCATACCGGACGATACGAACTTCCTTCGTCTCCGTTACATTCTTTCCGTCCCCATCGGCGCCACCGAGAAGACCGCAAGCGGTAAACATGGTCATGGCCAGAGAGAGTGCGACAATCTTCATTCCCATTTTTCGAAAAATAGGCTTTTTTGGTTTTTCCATAACTAGGAACTCCTTCTGCTGCTATTATTACAAGTCACTATATTGAATGGTTCCTTAGACCCATTAATGAAAACTTAACATCCAACAAAATAACCATTTTCACATTTTATCAAGGTGATCTGAACATTTTCTAAACATTTTCACCGTAAATCGATATTTTTCGCGAATTCCGCGATCCAGTTGTTAGTTTTCGGCTTGATCTGGACTGGATGAATAACGACAAACATCTCAGCCTTGGGGATATGGTGTGCCGAATTCAACAAAGTACTTCGTGCAAATCATAGTCTATGCGTACCAGTAAGCCATGGAGAAAAAGCCGCTATTCGACACCCTTAAGCATCTAAAGATACCAGCCTAATTCGCTGTTGCCTTATTTCTGCTATAGGATGCTGTCCATGAACTATTGAATTGACTTGTCTTTGGGATAGGCAAATATTGATCTTCGGTTGCTTCTTCACCTTTTCCTGCGGTAGCGACAATCCTTTCCTCGTTTCAGCTTATAACCCAGAAACTCGGATCCCCATTTGATGTGGGTTCTCTTATTTTTATCCGGGTGAAGCGTCAGTCCGAGCGACTCAAGTATCGTTCTTGCATCTCATATCGCCTTTGCAGCTTACGCCTGAGTCTTGCAGAAAACCACTCAATCGTCGGCAAAACGCGTCAGACGATATCCTTTGCCCGTCATCTCATGATCGAACTGATTCAGGTAGGTGTTACTGTCCTTTAGGGATGAATTATATTCCAATCGAAGCGCTCCACGGCGATCTTGTCCAGTTTTTGTTCAGTTGTATATAATAAAATTTTAAGTTGAACGTTTCTCTAATAGAGGTTTATGTGATAATTTGTTATTAACATTCAGGAGGATCGCCGTGAAAATTGTTCCTTATCTATTGATCGCTGCGGGAATAGTCCTGTTCGTATTTCCTGTGGCTCGAGAGTACATAAACGAACGTGAGCAGCAACAACTCGTGCGAGAGTTGGAACGCAGTATCGCGCCTGCCGATTCGAAACCCTCCATCGATTCGGAAAACGCTCGGCTCACTGAATTGCTCCAATCCGGCCTTGAAGGCGCAACGGAGGAAGAAAGTGAACGTCCGACTATCGAGGAACCCTTGCAGACTCTGGACGATAAAACGATCGCCATCATCGAGATCGACAAGATCGATTTGAAATTGCCTGTTCTTGAAGGAGCGACGACGAAAAACATGAAGGTCGGAGCGGCTCATATGACGGAAACGGCGCAGCTCGGCGAAATCGGCAACGCGGCAGTCGCCGCTCATCGCGCCCACACGAAGGGACGCCTCTTCAACCGGCTTGACGAAATAGAGATCGGAGACATGATCGACATACGGATGCGGGATGGCAAAGTCATGTACCGCGTGACTGAGATTAAAATCGTCGAACCGACCGATCTATCCGTACTGAATGGCAACCAGAGCGACGCTATGCTAACGTTGATTACATGCGATCCGCTGGTCAATCCTACTCATCGTCTAATTGTGCACGCGATCAAGTCGGAAGAGTAAACTTGCAATCGCGACAAAAAAACCAGCCAGGATCAAAATCGATCCTGGCTGGTTTTATAAATTCAAGGATTTAATAAAATTTAACGGGCGTATAGTCGTTGGCTTTCTTATCGAACGTAACCTTCTTCGTCCCTTTGCTCAGCCCGGCATCAACGGTCGTATCGACGACGACCCATTTGCCGTTCAGGTATACTTCGTTCCAAGCATGATACTCATCCACCCACTTCGTCGTCCCCATTGCCAGCTTGGCGGGGATGCCCACGCTTCGCAGCATGGAGGCATACAGCGTTGCGTATCCATAGCAGATCGCTTTGCCCGAAGTTAACGTTCCGTCGATATCCGGAACGTAATCCGAAGTGACCGTACGGGCAAGCGCTTTGTCGTAACTCACATTTTTCACTATGTAATCGTAAATCGCTTTGGCCTTTTCCTCGTCCGTTGCCGCGCCCTTAGTTAGCTCCTTCGCTTTATCCGAAGCCTTGTCCGCTGTGAGCCAATCGATGTTTTGAACGGAATTCAGGAAGACGTCCGGGGCATTCGTCACGGCTAGTCGAATTTTTTCCGCAAGATTCACCCGATAGGATTTGCCCGCCACGTTCTCCAGTACGGCAACCTCGTATTCCCCGTCTCCCATTTGAAGCGGAAGCCAAACCGTTTGTCCGTCTTTGGAGGTATTCAACGTATAAATATAATTAGAGCTGCCCTTCGATACTTTCGCTTTCGTCACAACGTTCGTCTTGCTGGCAAGACGAATCCCGACCATCCCTTTGTCCACTTCGGAAGTATCCAATGTGACGGCATTCTCTCCCGAATTCGCGAAAGCAACCGCGGGAATGGTTACGAACAGAACGAGAGCTGCCAATAATAATCTTGTTGTTCTCAACATAGAAGATAGAACTCCTTTCGGTAGCTGGCTGCCATCCTCCAAGAAAGGGAAGGCCCTCTAGCTTTGCGTCCCTGCCTTTCAGCAGGTTTGCCGTTATCGTGAAGATTCTTCTTAATAAAACAAAAAAAGCCGAGTCTTTCGGTAGCTGGCTGCCATCCTCCGAGAAGGGAAGGCCCTCTAGCTTTGCGTCGCTGCCTTTCGACAGGTTTGCCGTTATCGAGCTTGCTTTACTACTAGAATTGTAACAAATAATCGTTGGAAAGACAAGGAAAAACCTGCCGGATTCCGACAGGTTTAGTCTTTTTCTCTCTATTTTCTATTCTCTATTTTCTATTTTCTATTCTCTCTTGATACGGAATATTCTCTTGCGGTTTAATAGGACAACTCCCATTGCGACAAGAGCAAGTCCCGCGAGCTGGAGCGGCAACGAGCTGCTCTCCCCCGTTTTCGGAAGCGTTTTGCCCGGCGCTTTGCCGTCAGGGTCTACGCCGCCTCGAGGCACGTCGTCCACGTCGATGTCGACGAGGATTTCTTCTTCGTTGCCGTCTTTGTCGGTTACGATGATGGTAAAGGAATCTTTGCCTTTATAGTCTTTATCGGGCGTATACTTCCATTTTCCATCCGGCGTAACTTTGACGGTTCCGTGCTTCGGTTTCTCGCCGACTTCGACTTTGCCGCCTTTCGGAACGTCGACATCGCCTTTCACCGGCTTTTCGTTCGTTGTTTTTTCCTCGATCTTAGGAGGATGAACAGGTTTCTCAGGATCTATCGTCGGCACCGGAGTTGGTGTCGGCTCTGGGCTTGTCGTAGGTCCCGAAGTCGGAGTCGGTGTCGGCTCTGGACTTGGCGTTGGTTTCGGAGTTGGCGTCGGTGTCGGTTCAGGTGTCCAAACTCCTCCTGAGCTCTGTCTCTCGTTTGTTTTTTCAACCAATACCGCCGTCGTCTGGGTCTTAGTGATCTCGAAAGCTACCGGCGTTTGATCCAAGCGATAATCGTAAGGAGCTTGAATTTCTACCAGTTGATACTTGTTAGGCGGTAGATCTTTCAAGATCAACTGTCCGTTGACGTCGGTCGTAAGCTTGGCAACGTCAATGCCCGGAACGACCTCGTAAATCGGGTTGCCTTGAAGATCAAGCAACAACGTCTCGGCTCTTAGTTCAAATACGGCTCCGCTAAGCACGAGACTTTTATTTGAATTGAACTTTGTTAACTGGACCGAACGATCGTTTTCTTTGTTTTCAATGATTAACGGCGTCGTCGGCTGATGGATGGAAACTTTGGTTTCTGGTACTTCAATAACAAAACCATCCGCCTTCGTCTCTACTAACGTATATAAGCCGTATGCCAAATTCTCAAACTCCAACGTGCCGTTTACATCGGTCGTGCCCGTGTCGACGACAACGTTCGCGGCATTGCGAAGCTCGAAGTCTATGCCTTTCAACAGATCGGAATGATCTTTGGCGTTAACTTTAGTAATGACAAGCGATGCACCGGAACCCAATGTATTCGGTTGAGTAAGAGCTACAATCTGCGTCTGATTCGCAACTATCGGAACCGAGATCGGCGTTGGATCCAACTTGTAGAACAACGGCGCCGCGATTTCAACCAAAGTATAATTTCCGGCCGCCATATCTCCGTATGCGATTCTTCCGTCGTTGTCCGTTGTAAGCGTAGCGATGAGTGCATTGCCGGAATCGCGTAATTCAAAGACTGCGTCTTTCAACTTTTTCGATGGATCAACCGAATCTACCTTAACGAGCTCGAATCCTTGACGAATGATTTTATTCGTAATGTTGAAAGGTGCACCTTTGAAGTCAATTATTTTTCCTGCGGCATAATCAGGATCAAGGATATACCCGCTCGGAGCCGATATCTCTTTGAGCTTGTAAGGAAAACCATCCGTATCATGAAGTTTGTATTTTCTGGAAGTGGAAGCTTCACCATTCGCATCCGTAATCAGCGTTTCTAAGAGAGTTAAACCCGTAGCATTCCAGAGCTCAAACTTAACTCCCGGAAGCGGTCGGTTAAGATCATCCACTTTGATAATCTTTAACTTATCTCTTCCGTTTGATGCACCTCCGCCGGCTCCAGCCAAGGAAACTAAAATCCCTTGTTGATTTCCTTGTCCGACTACCGAAACCGACTGTCCTTGATATTTAAGGTCGTTGGTAAGCCTTTCCCCGCTGTTGGCGTTAATGTAAGAGTCATACTCGAGAATATAAGCGGTTTTCACGTCGTTCTTAAATGTCAGCGTAAACGTGTTCCCTGTCACTGCTAGCGTATAATCGCTTGCAGCTACCGGATTTCCCTTAGGAATATTGCCGGAATTATCCGCAGGCAAATTCGTTTCGTACAGCTTTAAAGTATCCGTCAGCAGGAATTGATTATCAGTAGTTGCCGATAAGGTATCCGTTAAAACGGAACCAGCGGCAATATAAGACTGACTCGGGTTGATGGTTACTTTCCATTTGGCGATATCGGTATTTCCGACTTGGCTGCCCGACTTTTGAACGTATTGCCCGCCGTGTTTAGGCGTTACTGTTGCCGACATTTTGAATAAAATCGGACCCCCGACTCCGTTTTGCATTTTCGCATCATTGGAATAGTTGCCTGCTATCGGAGAGTTGTCGCCTAAGCTTGTTTTATACTGAATCTGATAAGCCGAGTTAATAGGACCAAGATCCAAAACAAAGCTCTGATTGATAGCGTCCAAAGTAAATTTACCATTAGGAATCGAGACCGAAAGACCCTCTGTTATCGAGTTATTGCCTGGATTTAGCGTTAAGTGCTTAACCTCTAGAGAGCCGTCGACGAATTTCTGATTTCCGGTATACTTGTCGCTAATGATCGCCGGATTAACGGTATGCAAATTGTAGTTCACGTAGATCGTCCAAGTGATCGTTTTATCTTTGGCGCTGTATTCGCCCTTTTTAAACCCGTTCTCAAGCGTAAAGTTTTGCGGCGTTACCGTAGCGGACTTCGTAATCGGAGTTTGCGCTACATTGTTCTCTTTCCAGTTTATCGTCGCCGTATTCTTGTATTTATCTTCAAGCGGCTTACCTGCCTTAGGATCGAACAATGTCGTAAAGGTAATAACCTGTTTCGTGCTTATCGATTTACCGGGTTTCAAACTAATCTTAAAGCCGGTTTTGTAATCCGGATCCGCAGCGAGCAAGAAATCGGTGGACGCGATATCTACTCCGTTAATCTTTACGGTAGCAGGCAGTAATTCCATATGCATATCCAAGTAATTGTCTGCAATGACAATGTCGGTCATCGTCTTCAAGTCTTGGTTGACTGTAATCTCCCATTCGATCGTTTTAGCCTGGAAGTTTTCTTTACTGACTTTTTTATCGAAAATGACTTCTTTGTAGTCGGCATCGTCTTCTTTCGTTATGCCGCCTCCATAAACCGTGTTCGTAACCGTCACATCATCATAAATGCGTTGTTGCGCTTCGGTTTGATAAACGATGTCGTATGCCTTGGTTACCGGATCGTGGAATTTCAAGGAGAACCCTTCGTCGTAATCCGTGCCAATGCTTGTTAAGGTATATTGGCTCGGATCGACGAGAGCCCCTCGCGTGCCTTGGCCGCTACTGTCGATCGCTACTTCGTATACGGCCATCGTAACGCTGACGACTTTTTGGTCGACCGTATTAGTAGTTGCGAATTTATCTAAGATTAACGCATCAGCCGCAGCGATCGCTTGCTGATTATAGTTGTATTGAATCTGCCATGTGATCCTTTGTTTCTCGGAATCGTAAGCGGTGTCCTTCTTGTTCAGCGGTTCGTTAAAGCTGATCGTGGCAGTAGCGTTTTTACTCTGCGACGTCATTCCGGTACCGGTCAGAACCGCATTGTTCGTATATTGGATGCCGGTGAACGGTGCCGTCGTCGGAGCGGGAACGCTCGTCTGGTAAGTCACGCGAAAAGCTTTATCGATGTTGCCTAGGTTTATCGGAAATGAAGGTGCGGTCGTGCACGGTTTTAGCGAATTAAGCTCTACTGTTCCATCCAGTTGAACTTCCAATTCGCAAATATTGATATTGCCTTGCAACGTCAACCCCGTTGGAAGAGTATCGTTAAGTACCGCATTATTAATCGTATTTTCAGCTTGATTAAATTCGACGGTCCAATCAATGACGTCCGAATTAAAGCCACCTTTGCTGGCTTTCCCTGTTTTTTCGAGGCCGTCTTTAGCCTTATTTGCGAATTTTATATCGATATCAGCCTTGTGGACTGAACTAAAATCGATTTTTTGTTCCAGGCCCCCGTCTAGTTTAGATTTGTCGAATTTCAACCAAACGTAGAAATTACCCTCAATTCCTTGTTGTCCGTTAATACTGTCATTGAAAGTAAAAGTGACCGTTCCGGCCGTAGTCACGACGAATGTCCCGACGCCGCCCGTTAAGTTCCCGGTAATCGGACTCTGAATATTAAATACATTCGGAAGAGAAAACGTATACGTATCCCCGTCCGAATAATCATGGTTATCCGGTAGCTCCCAGTCATAAATAGCCGCCACGAAATTGTTCACGTCCGGCCGATTCGGCAATACTAGACTGTTTCCGTTCAGATTCATGACCGCGCCGGTAAACGTAGGTTCTTCATCGTACATTTTAACGCTTGTAATCAGATGTTGATCGTCCTCGATTTGTTTGCCCGCAGCATAAGAACCCGGAGCCACAAACAACTGAGTCACCAACTGCAGAAATAACGCTACAGCGACAAAAATCGCCAGCTTTTGCTTAGCTTGCCTAACCCTTGCTTTACTCATTCTCGCTCTAGTAACTCTCACATCATCAATCCTCTCAGTAATATTACTGTTGCACAAGAGCCTCTGATATCCATCGGATCACCAGATTTCCGGCGTGGTGTGACTTTATATCGTTCGGTCCCGGATTCTCCGCATGCAGAACAAGCCCATAATAGAATAATACTCTTCCCTCATGAACAAAAACTGAAAATATTCTGATATTCGACAGCAAGCGATTCTTTGACTATACCATTAACATTTTGACATCCGAACACTTGTTTGGTATATTAAGTAAAGATCATTCAAGGAGGGCTCATATGTCAGACGAACGTCTTGTTAGAATCGAAGATATGATGGGACAATTAATCGGCATGGTTGGCAAAGTACTGAGCGAGCAACATGACATGAAACAGGATATACACTCAATGAAACAGGATATACGCTCAATGAAACAGGATATGCAAACAATGAATCAGAGTATGGAACGCGTAGAGATCGAACAAACGAGGTTCAACGATTCCGTAGCCTATTTGCTGGACAAGACAGCTCAACACGACCACGATATTCACGGACTCAAGAGCCGTGTATTAAAATTATAGATCTCATGCTCTTAATTCCCCTTTTCAATAGAAATACAAATAAGGAGCTGCCCCTCATCCTCTTTCGATGACTTGGGACAGCTCCTATTTTGCAAACCCTCTACATTTTCGGGATAACGTTCAACACGAGCGACAAGAACTGCTCTTTCACCTGTTCCGTCGTTTCCATGACTTCCTCGTGCGAAAGCGGCTGATCGAGGATGCCCGCCGCCATGTTGCTGATGCAGGAAATCCCGAGAACTTCGATTCCCGAGTGCCGCGCGACGATAACCTCGGATACGGTTGACATGCCCACCGCGTCGACTCCCAACGTGCGGAGCATGCGAATTTCCGCCGGCGTTTCGTAGTTCGGACCAAGCAGGCCGACATAGACGCCTTCCTGAACAGCGAAGCCCAACTCCGCCGCGGTCTCCTTCGCAACTTTGCGCAGTCGCGAGCTGTAAGCGTCGGACATATCCGGGAAGCGAACGCCCAGCGCATTGTCGTTAGGTCCGACCAACGGATTACGTCCGGTCAAATTAATATGGTCGGATATCAACATCAGATTGCCGGGCTTATAGTCTAAATTCACGCCTCCCGCGGCGTTGGTCACGAGCAACGTCTTTACGCCTAGCGCCTTCATGACGCGTACCGGCAATGCGGTCCGCTCGGGTTCATATCCTTCATACATGTGGAACCGGCCGCGCATCAGAACGACGTTGCGCCCTTGCAGCTTACCGATAAGCAGCTCCCCGGCATGGCCTTCGACCGTCGACACGGGGAAGTGGGGAATATCTTCGTAAGGAATCGATACCGCATCTTCCAGTTCGTCCCCAAGTACGCCTAAACCCGATCCAAGAATAAGTCCGATCTCGGGGCGAACATCCGTAGTAGAACGAATGAATGCCGCCGCCTCTTCAATAATTGCTTTCGATGTTATGTGTGTCATCACTATCTCTCCTCGTCCTGCGATTATTTATTTTAATCCTTCGAGAAAACTCTTTCCATGCGTATTCAGTTCAACTCCGAAATTATCGGCAATCGTTGCGGCTAAGTCCGCGAAACTCGCCCGATCCGCTAACGCCCCGGCGCTCTTGAAGCTAGGACTCCACGCCATCAACGGTACATATTCGCGAGTATGATCCGTTCCGGCATGAATCGGGTCATTGCCATGATCCGCGGTGATGATCAAGAGGTCGTTTTCCTTCATCGCGTTCATCAGTTCGGGGAGCGCTTTGTCGAACTCCTCCAACGCGCGGCCATATCCTTCCGGATCTCTCCTGTGCCCGTAAAGCGAATCGAAATCGACCAGGTTCGTGAATAATAGCCCTTTGAAATCGGACTTCATTTCTTTTAACGTGATCGCGATACCGTCGGTATTGCTCTTCGTCGGAGCAGAACGCGTGATGCCTTCGCCGACGAAAATATCGTTGATTTTGCCGATGGCTACGACATCCAACCCCTTAGCTTTTAGAGCGTTCAACACCGTCGGCTGAGGCGGCTTTACGGCGTAATCATGGCGATTCGACGTCCGTTTGAACGCACCCGGCGTGCCTATGTAAGGACGGGCTATGACTCTCCCCACCGAAAATTCGTCCTTCATCGTTAACCTGCGAGCAACCCGGCAAGCGTTGTATAGCTCCTCTAACGGGATAACGTCTTCGTGGGCAGCTAATTGAAACACGCTGTCCGCGGATGTATAGACGATCCAAGCCCCGCTTTTCATTTGCTCCGCGCCGAGTTCGTCTAGAATCTCCGTGCCGGAAGCCGGCTTGTTGCCGATGACCGATCGGCCTGTTTGGTCTTCGAATTCCCTTAAGAGCGCTTCGGGAAACCCGTTCGGAAACGTTCGGAACGGCGTATCGATCCGCAGCCCCATCAACTCCCAATGTCCCGTCATCGTGTCTTTCCCGACGGACACCTCAGCCATTTTCCCATGGTACCCCTTAACGGAAGGTTCTGGCTGCCAATCTCCCAACTTCGCGATGTTGCCTAAACCGAGCTGACGCATATTCGGCAAAGCGAGCCCTTCGACTTTCTGAACGATATGGCCCAAAGTATGCGAACCGGTATCGCCGTAGTGCGCTGCATCCGGCAACTCCCCAATGCCTACGCTATCCAACACGATTACTGTTATTTTCTGATAAGCCATTCGGTCGTTCCCCTTTTCTGTATTCGATCAACGTCGCGCTCTAGGATGATTTCTTTCGTATACTTCCTTGATTTTCAAATTCGCGGAAGTTTGGTACATCTGCGTCGTGGAGGGATCCGAATGTCCAAGCATCTCCTGAACCGCGCGAATATCGGCTCCGTTATCCAATAAGTGCGCAGCGAAGGAATGCCTCAACGTATGAGGCGAAATGTTTAATCCGATTTGGCTTGCATACTTCTTCATGACCTTCCAGAATCCTTGACGCGACAACCGAAAGCCCATGTGATTCAGAAACAGCGCATCGTTCGGCTTATCCGGATCGGCAAGGCGAGGACGACTTTCTTCCAAGTATTTGGCAACCCATGCCGTACCTTGATCGCCGACGGGAACCATTCGTTCGCGCCCCCCCGAACCCAAGCATAGCAAAAATCCCATGTCCAGTCTAACGCTTCCGATATCGATCATAATCAACTCGGTTACCCGCAAGCCGGTTGCGTACAACAGCTCGAGCATCGCCCTATCCCTGATACCGATATCGTTGCTCGTGTCCGGAAGCTCCATCAGCTTATCCAATGCGGCGATCTCGACCGTCTTGGGCGGTTTTCGGTCCGCTTTAGGCGTTTCAAGTTGGATGGACGGATTATAATCGAGCGCTCTCTGTATCGTCAAATACTTGCAGAAGGAGCGGATAGATACCATTCTTCGGGCTACCGTCGCCGTCGATCGGCCTTGCTTGCGCAATTCGTTCAAATAAGCGTTCAAATGATGCGGCTTGAGTTCGTTCGGAAGAAGGACCCGATCTTTCTCCATCTCGTCGACGAAATCCGTCAGATCCCCGGAATAGCTCTGCAGCGTGTTTCGCGAAACCCTTCGTTCTTCTATTAGATAAGTAAGATAGGATCGCAGCCAGTTTCTCAACTCCATGTCTAATTCCCTGCCTATCGCGATTGAGGTTTGCTGACTAGATCAATATTCCACACGCGACGGCGAAATTCCTTCCGAAAATCTCTATTCCCCTAACCAATAAAATAAACGCAGCCTGTCTCCGGGAGAGCTATTCGGATCGTTGCCTTCCCCCGTCTGAAATACTTTCGAGGCTCGTCCCTCGGGTACTTTATACGGATCCGACGGCTTTAACCAACTCTGAAACCACCCCATAAAACCGTGAACGAAAACCGTTAACGCAAGAAAAAGGAGCGTAAACTGCAATCGCTCCCACCACTTGTCCATAGGCTGCTTCATCCCGCTTCTCCCCTTCTTGTCCGTTCTTTCTAAACCGTATGAGGAGAAACGCGAAATCATGTCACCATAAGCCTTCCAGCGGCGTATAAGGCATCCCTACCGCACCCGCTACCTGCGGATGCGTGATCGCTCCACGATAAGCGTTCACTCCCAATGCGAGCATGGAATTGTAGTTAATTGTCTCTTGGAATCCTTTGGCGGCAAGCTGCAAAATATAATCGATCGTGACGTTCGTCAGCGCAAGCGTGGACGTACGCGGAACTGCGCCGGGCATATTCGCGACAGCATAATGAATGACGCCGTGTTTCTCGTAGATCGGATTCTCATGGGTCGTCACGCGATCGATCGTCTCGATGGAACCGCCCTGATCAACGGCGACGTCTACGATAACCGCGCCTTTCTTCATCGTCTTGACCATCTCCTCCGTTACGAGCCGCGGAGCTCGGGCACCCGGCACAAGTACGGCGCCGATCAGCAAATCCGCTTTGCGGACGGCTTGGGCGATGTTATAAGGATTGGACATCAGCGTACGCAACCGCCCCTGAAATACGTCGTCCAGATAACGCATCCGATCGCCGCTTTTCTCAAGCACGACAACTTCGGCCCCGAGTCCGAGCGCCATCTTCGCGGCGTTCGTCCCAACGATGCCTCCGCCCAGAATAATCACTTCCGCGGGTGGGACGCCTGGAACTCCGCCCAGGAGCACTCCTCTGCCCCCTTGGAACGCCTCCAAGTATTTGGCTCCCTCCTGAACCGACATGCGTCCCGCCACTTCGCTCATCGGGGTCAACAAGGGCAGACTGCCGTTCGGCGCTTGGATCGTCTCGTAAGCGATCGCGGTAACCTTTTTCTCGACTAAAGCCTGCGCCAGCTCGGCTGCGGCCGCTAAATGCAAATAAGTAAACAAAATCTGGCCTTCGCGGAAATGAGCGAATTCCTCCGGCAATGGTTCTTTCACCTTCACGATCATATCCGCGCCGCTCCATACTTCCGCGGCTTCGGCAACGACGTTAGCTCCCGCTTTTTCATATTCTTCGTCGGAGAACCCACTGCCCTCGCCCGCTCCGCGTTGCACGATGACCTTCTGTCCTTGCTGCACGATCATGACGCATCCCGCGGGCGTTAACGCGACGCGATACTCTTGCTTCTTGATTTCTTTGGGCAATCCGATAATCATTTTCCCATCCCCCCGCCATCCGGAATCGCTATCCTCATTACATTTTCCCCGGGTAACAAAAATATGTGTTTCATTTTTCCCGCATGCACATTCTCTTCGATTTACCCATACTTTACTTACAGAAAACGGCCAAGACCCGCCTAGGAGGATCAGCGATGAAAGATTTGGCAAAATTGCTGTGCTCGTCGGTTAAACGCAAGAACTCCTTTCGAACGGAACGGAGAAACATCGTGTTCCATCGCGAGCAAGATTATCGCCGTTGCTTGAATCGGCTTTCCGCGGACGGGATCAAACCGGTTAAAGCCATCGATTCGATTCGTTTCATCTGCTGTCATGCCGATCGCGCGCATAGTTGGAATCATCTTCACGACCATCCTCGGGTCGCATACGTTGAGCGCGATCGCAAAGTAAAAGCTCACGGAATGCGCGCATGTCCTATAGCAGTACCTATCGTTAGAGCGCGGATTCCGTGGAATATTAACCGGGTTCAAGCCCCGCAAGCGTGGAAATCCGCTCGATTCGGCTGCGACGTCAAGGTAGGCATTGTCGATACGGGAATCGCCCGCCATCCCGATTTGCGGATCGCCGGCGGAGTGAATACGATTACCGGCAAATCTTTCGCGGACGATAACGGCCATGGAACCCATGTCGCCGGAATCGCCGCAGCCACGGGCAATCGCCGAATCTACGGGATCGCGCCGAGAGCTAAGCTTTATGCCGTCAAAGTGTTGGACAATGAAGGAGTCGGTTTCGTGTCCGATATCGTGGAAGGAATAGACTGGTGTTTGTCGCGCGGAATCAAGATCATGAACATGAGCTTCGGGTTAAACGGCGATAGCCAGCTTCTTAAAGACGCGATCCGCAGAGCGAGAAAACAAGGAGCGGTTATCGTCGCATCGGCAGGTAACAGCGGATCGCTGTTCAAGCAAATCGACGCTCCGGCGCGTTATCCGGAGACGATAGCCGTAGCGGCGACGTCGCGGTCGAACCGCGTGGCCGACTTCTCCAGCAGAGGGAAAGGAATCGACATTGCTGCGCCAGGCGTTAAAATATTGTCGACATGGCTTAACGGAACTTATAAGCGGGAAACCGGCACCTCTATGTCTTCCCCGCACGTAACGGGGGCAGCCGTGCTTCTTCGCGGAATTAAACCCGGTATGAGCCCGTCGGAAGTCGCCAGAAAAATTAAGAAAGGCGCGTTGCGTATTCCCGGGGGCTCGAACGCAGTGGGGTGCGGTCTGCTCCAGATCGCCAACGCCGCAAAAGCAAAGGGCCGTAAAACGAGTTAAACCAGTCGTTCCCGACCGTCATCGTTATGTTAGAATAGAGCTATTCACGTTGTTCCGAAAGCGTTCATCGAGCATTGCCGAGGATTCATCGTCCTCTGTTCCAAGGCCCGGTCCAATCGCCGGGTCTAATTAAGTTTTTTGATAAAAAATGTCCTAAGAACGCTAATCTTAAAGATCTCGAATGCCGATGATCATGGATAGGTGGAAGGAGGAAAGAAACGACGGATGAGAGCGATTTTAGTGGATGACGAAGGTCTAGCTCTGAGAGATCTGGAGAGACAATTAAGTAAAATTCCAGGAATGAGCGTCGTCGGCGCCTTTAAATACGCGGGAGAAGCGCTTGATCATATGGCCGAATTAAAACCCGACGTCGTGTTCCTCGATATCGAAATGCCGGAAATATCTGGAATCGAAGCTGCGGAAAGAATTAGGACGATAGATAGCGAGATCGATATTGTATTCGTTACCGCTTACGAGGAATACGCAGTTAAAGCCTTCGAACTGGCCGCGTTGGATTACGTGCTTAAGCCGATTAATTCGGATAGGCTGCAGCGCACGATCGATAGAATCTCCCAGCACAAACCGAACCACTTGGATCAAACGCACGAGCCCGATACGGCCGTGGTCAACTGTTTTCAAAGATTGCAGATTAGCTACGGGAAACCCGAGCCCTTCTCTTGGCGTACCGCACGCTCCCAGGAACTGTTCGCTTATATGATATACAAGAGAAATCAGCCCGTACGCAAAGACATTCTTCTCGAGTTGATGTGGCCGGATATCGATTACAAGAAAGCCTACACGCAGTTGTACACGACGATCTATCAAATACGCAGATCCCTTGAAGCGGCGGGCATCAGCATTCGGCTTACCAACAGCGGTAACGATTATTATTTGGATCTTGGGAACAATCTTTACGATGTGCAGGAATGGGAGAACGCGCGGCTTGTTTTGCCCGAATTGACTTCGGATAACGTCGCGCTGCACGTTCAGTGGCTCGAGGGTTACGCCGGAGATTATTTGTTGGAAAATGATTATTGGTGGTCGGAAAGCGAACGTCAGAGGTTGAGAGACCTTTGGTACAAACATGCTTTGGCCGTCGGACAAGCTTATCAGGAAGCGAATCTTTCCAAAGAAGCGCTGTTACATTACGAAACGATCGAGAAGAAATTCCCGTTCACGGAAGAGATTTACTTTATTATCATGAAGCTTCACGCCGAGAACGGCGACTTGCATCTGTCCGGCAAGAAATACGAACAGCTTCTCGAGATGCTCCGAGAGGAATACGGGATGGAGCCCTCCTCTTCGGTTCGACAATGGGCCGAAACTTACTTAGACTAGCAAAGGGAGGCCTCGGCCTCCCTTTTCATATTCGCATAGCATAGCTTTTATCCCAAGAGCTTCTCGATATCAGGTCCGATTTCAAGCGGTTTGACGGAAGAATCGTATTGTTTCACGACCTTCCCTTGACGATCTACGAGAATCTTGGTGAAGTTCCATTTGATCTCTTCGCCCGTCTGTTCGGTCAAGTACCGGAAGATCGGATCGGCATTCGGACCTTTCACTTCCACCTTCTCGAAGGTTGGGAAAGTTACGCCGAAGTTCAAGCTGCAGAATGCTTCTACTTCGGTCGCGGTCCCGGGCTCTTGGCCTCCGAATTGATTGCAAGGGAAGCCGAGAATAACGAGTCCTTGCTCTTTGTAAGCTTCGTATAGATTCTGAAGATCGCCATATTGCGGCGTAAAACCGCATTCGCTCGCGGTATTGACGAACAGCACGACTTGATCTTTATACTTGCCGAGATCAACGGATTCGCCATTGGGTTTGCGGGTCGTAAAAGAATAAATGGACATTTATATTCCTCCTAGGGGTACTTGCTGAACTTTTTTAAGCATATCGGTAATACGTTCGCGAAGTTCGGTCGCTTCTTCTTGCGAAACGCCGGCCTGGCAAAATAACTTCTCCGGAATATCCGTTGCCCTATCTTTCAGGTTGATCCCTTGTTCGGACAAAGCGATAATAACGCTGCGTTCGTCCTGCTTATCTCGCTTGCGGGTCAGAAACCCCATTTGCTCCAGCTTCTTCAGCAGAGGCGTCAACGTTCCGGAATCCAGGTACAAACGTTGCCCTAACTGTTTAACCGTAACTTGATCTTCTTCCCATAACGCCAACATCGTAATGTATTGCGTATAGGTTAGCCCAAGCTCGCGCAAGAGCGGATGATAGAGTTTCGTGATTTCCCTAGCGCACGCATATACCGCGAAACACAATTGATTGTCCAGCTTCAATGCCGAGCCGGTATCCATTCATGCCTCCTGTCCCTCGTCGTCGGGACGAGAAATTGATTGCATACAATTTAATCGCCTTTACTATAACATCGGGATTATAGCCTGTCAAAGGCTTGACACTCACCATATAGATTGTATACAATTAAATTTATAGCGATCTATTTCTGATTGATTTTACTTCAATTCCTTAAGGAGGCGTTAACCATGTCCGTTTACGACATAGAGATTAAATCCGCGCGCGGTGAAACGACGGATCTAAGCAACTACGAAGGAAAAGTCATGCTCATCGTAAATACGGCCAGCAAGTGCGGCTTCGCTCCCCAGTTCAAAGGCTTGCAACGACTTCATGAAACATATGCGAATCAGGGATTGGCGGTCCTCGGGTTCCCTAGCAACCAGTTCGCCAATCAGGAGCCGCTCGAGGGCGACTCGCTTGCCGAACATTGCCAGATCAATCATGGCGTCACGTTTCCGCTCCATGCGAAGATCGACGTTAAGGGCAGCGGGATTCACCCGTTATACCGTCATTTAACGAAATCGGCACCGGGTTTTCTCGGACTTAAAGGAATCAAATGGAACTTCACCAAGTTTCTCGTCGATCGCCATGGCAAAGTCGTCAAACGTTTCTCTCCAACCGTTACGCCGGACAAAATCGAAGGTCAGATTCAGAAGTTACTGCAACAAAAATAAATCGAATGAGCTTGAACGACTAAATGAGGCTATTCCGAATGTTATCGGAATAGCCTCTCTTTTATTCATGCTTATTATTCGTTATCGGGTTCCGTTGGTGCTTCCGCTTGGCATTTCGAGCAGACGCCTTGAAAATCCAGACGATGATCGAGTACGGTGAAGCGGTATTCCAGCTCTAGTCGTTCTTCCAATGGACCCAGCCAATCTTCCATGATTTCCGTCATGGAACCGCATTTTACGCAAATCAGATGATGATGGTGATGCTTGTTGCTGTCCGTACGCAAATCGTAACGGGCTACGCCGTCTCCGAAATTCATTTTCTCGACGACATGCATTTCGCTAAGCAGTTCAAGCGTTCGGTAAACGGTCGCAAGGCCGATTTCCGGAGCCTTGTCTTTTACGAGCATGAACACGTCTTCCGCGCTAAGATGATCTTCTTCGTTCTCTAGCAGTACTCGAACCGTAGCTTCCCTTTGCGGGGTCAGTTTATAGCCCTGAGACTGCAGTTGTTGTTTGATTTTTTCAATGCGGGCTTCCATGATTTCCCCCTCCGGTCGCTTGTGCACTTCCCTCCATTATAGGGTGAGCTTATTCGATAAGTCAAACTTCATATCATAATTTAGAAGAAAGGGAAGAAATTTCTGCGGAAACGACGGTCGGCGTTACTCGTTCCAATAGGATCGGAGATAGAAAAGCCTCATATAACGAGGCTAAACAAAGCATAATCAGCATCAGCGCCGTAACCGCGGAATGAGCTAGAAATGGCGGAAGCAGCTGACCTTTGCGGCGAAATAATCGTTCCCGAACGACAAAATAAGCGAATCTAGCGGCAGAAATGCTGGCAATCACTAACGCGGGAACGACAATGGCGTTCTGCGGCGCCGTGGCGACGAGGAAAAAGAATACGCCTTTCCAAGCTAGTTGCTGGGCTAACAAGGCGACCGCAAATCCGATCAGCACGCCTTTAAGAAAATCAAGCACGAGCACGAGCGGCAGTCCTATGACCGATAGGCCGAGAAACCAAATTAACATCAGCCATTTTCCGTAAAACCAGAAACTTTCCCAGAACGTCGTCGACGGCGAGATTTGACCCGAATCCTTAACGGCCGACAGGTATACGCCTAAATCGTCCGCCAGTTCCTGCTGCTGCTCAAGCGTTAACGCATTAACGAGCAACGCCCCGAAGATCGCCCCAACGACGATCAGCACTCCCACGAATACGTACAGATTCAAATTGTCCCGAGCGGATAAATTCCATAATCGAAAGTTCATCCGGGTCCCCCCCCCCTTGTCCACCTATCACGGCCTATCCCGTGCCTATAAGTATGATGGACAAGTCGGATTTATGATTGAACGATGCTCCCGTAGCTTCCCCCGCTCCCTGCCGCGAAGACCGCATTTCCTTCTCTGGCACCGACGATGAGGTCGGCGATCTTGTCACCCGTTACGATGGCGATCCGATCTCTTGGAATCCGATGAAGTACTTCCATTTCCGTCCCGATTTCCTTGAATAATCGCTCACGCTTGGCTGGTCCGACACCGGGGAAAAAGGACAACGGAACTTGCGGAAGATAAGGAGGTCTGCCTATCGGCTGCCGCGATTCCCTTCTGTCCGCTAGTTGCAGGATCCGCCCGGACACACCTCGGATTAATTTCGCGCTTCCGCAGGAAGGACAAACGATAGAGGATTCCTCCGTCTCCGGCACAGCTTGCTTGCAACCGTTGCAATAAGTCGTATGATACTTGCCGAGACGAGGATGAAGACCGTAATTCGCAATGATCCGACGGCCGTCTCGTCCCTTCAATGCCATCGAAAGTTCCGCGAAAGTCGGTTCTTTCAACAATATTTCATTGCATTCCCGACCGATCATTCCGGTAGAATGCGCATCGGAGTTCGTAAGGAACGGGTACTTGTCCAGTTCGGATAACAAACCTGCCATCGTCGTATCCGCGCTTAGCCCAAGCTCGATCGCCGCGATGCCTTCCGGATCGAGACGATCCGACAATCGGTCCGCCGAGCAGCCCAGAAGCCCTCTGTGCGGCGTGAAAACGTGTGCGGGTACGAGAATGCCTCCCCTAGCCAACAACTCCTGTTGCAGTTCTCTAGCCGTAACGCGAAGTCTCTGGGAGCTCAGATTAATATTCGTCATGAGCGGTTTCATCCAAGAGGTCCATTCCTGCATCGCGCCGAGGTCCGGCAAATAGCCGAGTAAATGAAACGGCCCTCCGCCCTCGTCTTTGACCTCCATCTCGATACCCGTCACGATCGTCGTATCCCGGTATCGAATCCCGCCTCCCGCGACCTCCTCCATCTCGCCGGAGTCGAGACAATCCATAATATCCTTCTGTACGGGAGGGGAATGGCAATCGATTATTCCGATGAGCTCGATCCCTTTGCGTTCGGAGGCTTCGCGCGCAATGTTCAGGAAGGTGAGATCTTTGCTTCCGCTGATCTTAACCGGTTGTCCGTCTTGGCTTCGTCCGATATGAACGTGTAAATCCGCGAAGTAAGGCTTCAAGATGGGCGTATCTGGTTCGAGTGATTTCATGTTCAGAACGAGCCCGTCAACGTTCTCAGACGCCAAGCGTAGACGGCCAGTAACGTTTTCGCGTCGCAGATTCTGCCCTCCAGAATATACGTCAGAGCCTGCTCGAGCGTAATAGCTTCGCAAGTCAAGAACTCCTCGTCGTCCAAGCGAACCGTTCCTTGTTCAAGATCGTCCGTAAAATACAAATGAACGACCTCTTCCGCGAACCCCGGAGACGTGGAGAACGACTGTAAGTGCTTGATGCTCTTAGCACGGTATCCCGTTTCTTCCTCTAATTCCCTGAGCGCTGCCGCTTCAGGTTCTTCACCCGCGTCCAATTTGCCCGCTGGGATTTCCACTTGAACCTTCTCCAACGGCTTGCGGAATTGCTCCACGACGAGCATCTTGTTATCTACGATAGCTACGACCGCTACGGCCCCCGGATGCCGTACGATTTCGCGAGTCGCCGTTTCACCGTTCGGCAAACGTACCGTATCGACTTGCAGCGAGATGATTCTCCCTTGAAAGATCGGTTTGCTCTCCAGCGTTTCTTCGTAAAAAGGATGTCGCGTCGAATGATTATCCTTATTCATATAAGTGCCTCCCGCCTGTCATGTTTATCGTTGATCGCGCATACCTTCAAGTTAAAGGCTTGTCCATCCAATCCGAGATCCATAATCGGCGGCGGACTTCCCATCGAGGAGGTACACAATAAATGTTGAAAAAATATATCGCGCCTTCCAGGCTTCAACTGGTCGGCAAAGCATGGGAGATCCGGCATGCACTAAGACAGGAAAAGAAACTTCGCAATGGAGGAAACATCACCTTAATCGACCTGCTTTCCTTCGGCCAACAAGGCCCGACGGCTAAGATTGGTAAGTAACCGAATCCAAAAGTGGTGGTGCAGGATTTAACCCTGCTCCACCACTTTTTAAGTTCGATTCATGCGATCGATTATCTGTTCAATGTTTCTTTAATAATCGCGAGCACGAGTTCGGCCGCCTTCACGAGATCATCCGCTTTAATCTGTTCCTTCGTCGTATGGATGTGCTCGTAACCTACGGCCAGATTTACGGTCGGAACGCCGTTGCCGTTAAACATGTTCGCATCGCTGCCTCCGCCGGACGAGAAAGTACGCGGCGTCAGACCGATCGCTTCGATCGCCGCTTTCGCCACTTGAACGACTTCATCGTTATCGCCATAGGAGTATGCAGGATATATCGTCGTCGTTTCAAAATCGAATTCAGCCCCGAATTCTTTAGCCGCGCTTTCCACCGCTTCGCGCATCGTCTCGATTTGACGATCCATCTTCTCTTGCACTTGACTACGGGCTTCGGCGTAAATTTTGATCGTGTCGGTGACGATGTTCACTTCTCCGCCGCCTTCGAATCTCCCGATATTTGCGGTCGTCTCGCTGTCGATCCGTCCAAGCTTCATGCGGGAAACCGCCTTGGAAGCCACTTGGATCGCGCTAATCCCGTCTTCGGGATTCACGCCGGCATGAGCGGCTTTACCTCGAATCGTAATATACTGCCGGGAATTCGTCGGCGCGGCAACGGCGATCGCGCCGATCTCGCCGTTTGAATCGAGAGCGTATCCGAACTTCGCGCGCAGCCGGGAACCGTCCATGGCGCGCGAACCAAGCAGTCCCGACTCCTCGCCGGTAGCGATTACGAATTGGATTCCGCCATGCGGCAAATCCTGGTCTCTCAGCACCCGGAGAGTTTCGAACATCGCGGCGAGTCCGGCTTTGTCGTCTGCGCCGAGAATCGTCGTTCCGTCACTGCGGATATAACCGTCTTCGTCTAGGCGAGGCTTGATTCCCTTGCCCGGCGAGACAGTGTCCATATGAGACGTGAACAGAATTGCCGGAACGTTCTCGTAGCCCGCCTTAGCCGGTAACCAAGCGAATAGGTTCCCTGCTCCGTGACCGATCTTCTCCGCGACGTCGTCTTCGACGACTTCGAGGCCGAAAGCTTCGAACTTGCTCGTCAATACTTTGCTGATTGCCGTTTCGAATTTCGTTTCGCTGTCGATTTGCACCAATTCCATAAACTCTGCCAATAACCGATCTTTTTGTACCATGATCTTTCCTCCTGACGAAGCTTTCGTTACAATAGTATCGTGGACAAGCTCAAAAAGAAAGGATGTTTCACGATGAATAAACGTTTGTTTAAGGTCGTAATCTACGTCACCTTGGCGGTTATGCTCATTTCCACTTTGCTTATGAGCTTAGGCTCTCTGCTCGAGTAGACTTATCGTAACCGAACACCTCGGCGAAATAAGGAATAATTCGATGGCCGATTTCTTCAACCTGCAATTCTTTCCCTGTTAACGTTTCTAGAGAAACAATGCCGTACTCCGTAATCCCGCAAGGGATTATGCCTTGAAAACCTTCCTGCTCGACGTTCTTCTTGACGTTAAGCGCGAACCCGTGGCTCGTGACGAATCCTCGCCGAGCGCGGGCTTTATTGAATTTGACGCCAATGGCGGCGATCTTCGAATCACCTACCCATACGCCGGTATACTCCGGTTTTCTGCTGCCCGCGATCCCGAAATCCGCTAACAGCATGATGATGACTTCTTCCAGATTTCTTAAGTATTTGTGCAAGTCCAGACCGACGGCATCCAGATAAAGCAAAGGGTACCCGACCAACTGTCCGGGTCCATGGTACGTTATGTCTCCGCCCCGGTCAATCTCATAGAGCGCGATCCCTCTACGCGTCAGTTCTTCCTTGCTATACAGTAAATGCTCAGGGTGACGATCCGAACCGATCGTGTACGTCGGCGAATGCTCCAAAAGCAACAAAGATTCGGAGCGCTCTTCGCGATCGATTTCCTTGACAAGCTTTCTTTGAAGCTCCCACGCTTCTCCATAGTCCAGCCTGGACAGCCACTCGGTTTCCAGCGTATTCATCCCGATAGCCCCCTTCTCGAAGTACCTTATCATTGTAGCTTATCGAAAACAAACACTGCAATCCCGGTCAGCTTGACCCTGATCCCTATTCATAAACTGTCATGTAGAAAACCCGGCGCATCGCGACAACGCAATGAGCCGGGCTTTATTCTTTTAATACAATTTGGTATCCAGAGTGTAGCTCTCCAGGTTTTCCTTAACGCGTTGGAGGAACCGTCCGCAGATCACTCCGTCCAGAATGCGGTGATCCAGCGACAGACAGAGGTTCACCATCGAACGGACGCCGATCATATCGTTGATGACGACGGGCCGTTTGACGATCGATTCGAAGGTCAGAATCGCCGCTTGCGGATAGTTGATGATCGGCTGAGTCAGAATCGATCCGAACGATCCTGTGTTGTTCACGGTGAACGTTCCTCCCTGCACGTCGTCCAGCTTCAGCTTCCTCTCCCTTGTGCGACGCGCTAGATCGTCGATCTCGTGGGCGATACCCGCGATGTTCTTCTGATCCGCATGGCGGATGACGGGAGTTACGACCGAATCTTCCGTTCCGACGGAAAGAGAAATATTGATGTCTCTCTTAACGATAATCTTGTCGACGGCCCAGACGGAATTCATAATCGGATAATCTTTGATCGCGTTCACCGCCGCTTTAATCAAGAACGGCATATACGTCAAGTTGATCCCTTCCCGCTTCTGGAACTCTTCCTTCAGCTTGTTGCGAAGAACGACCAAATTCGTGACGTCTACTTCGATCATCATCCAGCCATGCGGAATTTCGCTGACGCTTTGCCGCATGCGGGTCGCGATCGTGTTGCGGATCGGCGTGATATCGATATAGTATTCCCCGCGACCCGGCAATTCTTGTCCTTCCACTTCAACGGAAGGAATACGCGGAGATTCGGATAAGTGCATACCCGTAGACCGAACTTGGATTTTAGGATCCATAGGAGCAAGCGATGATTGCACGGATGGAGTTGTCGCCAGCGGATTCGCCGCCGATGCTGATCCCGAGGCCGCAGCCGCGAGCACGTCTTTGCGAGTAATCCGTCCGCCTTCGCCCGTTCCCGGTACGCGGTTAAGATCAATGCCGTTCTCGGCTGCCAGCTTTTGCACCGCTGGAGAATAGCGATGACGCATCGGCGCGTTGGCGTCGACCTCCCCTCCGTATGTAGCGGGGGATGGCTTGGCGGATAACGATGATGGTTGGCTTGTCTGCGTAACCTCATCTGTCCCGCCTACGCTCGATTCATTCGTTTCGGTTGCAGTTGCTTCGATTTCCACTAAACAAATCGCCGAACCTACTTCTACGGTTTCTCCCGCGCCGATCAAATGCTTGACCAGCGTTCCCCTTACCGTAGAAGGCAGTTCCGCGTTGACTTTATCCGTAATAAGGTCGCAAATGGGTTCGTACATATCAATGCTGTCTCCAGGCTGTTTCAGCCATCTGTCGACCGTTGCCGATACGAGCGATTCCGCCAATTGCGGCATCGTGATTTCAATAATTTGTTTGGCCATATCCTTGTTCTCCTCCCGGTAGCGGTCTCTTGCTTAGTAACGCGCAAGCTCCAGCATCGCGGCTTTGACCTTATCTTTGTTCAGCAGGAAATGCTTTTCTCCCGGCGGATTGATCGGCATGGCAGGCACATCAGGCCCGCATAGCCGGCGAATCGGAGCATCTAGATCGTATAATAGCTCCTCGGCGATAATCGCGGACACTTCCGCGCCGATGCCTCCGGTTTTGTTGTCTTCATGAATAATGAGGACTTTGCCTGTCTTGGCTACCGCCTCCAGAATCCCTTCGCGATCCAGCGGTTGGATCGTACGAAGATCAAGGATATGAGCTTCGATGTCATGTTCCTGGGAAAGTTCGTCCGCGGCTTGCATGGCAAAGTGAAGAGGCATGCTGTAGCCGATCACCGTGATGTCGCTGCCTTCTCGCATGACGTTCGCTTTGCCGATCGGTACGATGTAATCCTCATCGGGCACTTCGTCCATGATCAGACGGTAGCATTTTTTGTTCTCGAAGAAGATGACCGGATCCGGATCCCGGATAGCCGCTTTCAGCAATCCTTTCGCATCGTATGCGGTTGCCGGGGCCACGATCTTGAGTCCGGGCGTTCCGAAGAATACCGACTCCGGACACTGGGAGTGGTACAATCCGCCGAATACGCCTCCGCCGATGGGAGCTCGGATAACGATCGGGCAATCCCAATCGTTATTGGAACGATAGCGAATTTTGGCCGCTTCGCTAATGATTTGGTTCGTCGCCGGGAACATGAAATCCGAATACTGCATCTCGGCGATCGGCTTCATTCCCGCCATCGCCGCACCGATGGCTACGCCTGCGATCGCCGACTCCGCGAGCGGGGCATCGATCGCGCGTTGTTCGCCGAACTGCAATTGCAATCCTTTCGTCGTTCCGAATACGCCGCCTTTCAGCCCTACGTCTTCGCCCATAATGAAAACATCGCTATCTCGTTCCATTTCTTCTTTCATCGCCAACCGAATGGCATCGATATATTCAATGACCGGCATTATCTTTCCTCCCCGCTCTGCTCCGCGTATACGTAGCGGAATGCGTCTTCTACAGGCTGGAAGGCTGCTTTCTCCGCATATTCGTTGCCTTCGTCGATAGTCGCGCGAATGTCCGCCTGCAATTTTACTTCCTGTTCCTCCGACCACAATCCAGCGTCCTCAAGATACTTTCTATATACCGGCAAGGAATCCTTGCCTCTATGCAAGTCGACTTCTTCCTTTGTCCTATAGGCAAGATCATTATCGGAAGTAGAATGCGCGGTGACCCGGTAAGTCATTATCTCGATTAAGGTCGGGCCTTCGCCCGCAACCGCGCGATCGCGGGCTTCTTTCACGACACGATACACTTCCAGCGGATCGTTGCCGTCCACTCGGATTCCCGGGAATCCGTAACCGAGAGCACGATCGCAAATCCGCCCTCTCGTTTGTTTGGCAAGCGGCATCGAGATGGCATATTGATTGTTCTCGCATATGAAAATAACCGGCAGCTGATGAACTCCGGCGAAATTACAGCCTTCATGGAAATCTCCCTGATTGCTGGATCCATCTCCGAATGTCACTATAGCTACGGACGGCTCCCCTCTCATCTTGGCAGCAAGAGCGAAACCCGTCGCATGGGGAACTTGCGTCGTTACTGGGCTGGAGCCCGTCACGATACGAAGCCTTTTGCTGCCGAAGTGACCGGGCATCTGCCTTCCGGCGCTGTTGGGATCCTCGCCTTTCGCGTAGACGGATAGCATCAGTTCTTTGACCGTCATTCCAAGAGACAGTACGAAGCCGTAATCTCTGTAATAAGGTAGAAACCAATCGTTCTTGAGATCCATAGCGAAACCCATCGCTACTTGCGACGGTTCTTGCGTAATTCCCGAAATATGAAAGTTAACCTTGCCTGCGCGTTGCAATAATTGACCCCGCTCATCGAAACGACGAGCAAGCATCATCGTCTTGTACATCTCGACAGCGCGTTCATCTGTCAAGCCGAGCGCGGTATGCCGAAGGGTTTGCTGGACGGAACCGGATTGTTTCATAGGCGCGTCCTCCTGCTTTGGTTTAGTTTTATAACCTGGTCTTAATACTTGAGCTTAAATCCTATTATACTCCGACCGAAAGCAAAAAGAAACGCCCAACCCGCGCGTACGAATGAAATCGCCTAAATCGGTTTTTCATCCGTCAACTTAAAGACAAGTGTCCTCCGGTCGAGCATATCTTTATGTTTAAGCTTTATCTTTGTCGTTAGCCATGTCCTGCCGCGCCGTCAAGCGCCTGCATCACTTCCTGCATCGCTTCGGACAAAGTCGGATGCGGATGAATCGTACGGCCGATTTCCCATGGTATGGCATCCAGCAATTTCGCTAACGAAGCTTCGGCTATAAGCTCGGTCGCATGCGCCCCCACGAGATGAACGCCGAGCAGATCGCCCGTAACCGAATCCGCGACGACCTTCGCGAAGCCCTCGCTTTCTCCGTATACCAATGCTTTGCCGAAAATACGCAGAGGCAATTTTGCGGACTTCACTGCGAATCCCTCGGCTTTTGCATCCGCTTCGGTCCATCCGATCGAAGCTGCCTCCGGCCGAGAATAAATACATCTCGGGATGTCCCGATCGGCGGCTCGCGAAGGCTTATTTCCCGTCATATGTTCCAGTGCGACAGCAGCTTCATGCATGGCCGCATGCGCGAGTTGTACGCCTCCGATGCAATCGCCGATAGCATAGATATGGGACTCTCCCGTTTGCAGCGTATTCGGATTCACTTTTACGAAGCCTTTTTCCGCCTTGATATCCGTATTCTCGAGTCCTAAGTTTTCCACGTTCCCTTGCCGTCCGACGGATACGAGCATCTTCTCCGCCGTTAGTTTTTGAATCTCGCCTTTAACGTCCACTTCAGCGTGAACAGCAGAATCGATAAGCTTGCACTTAGTCGCTTGAAGAGTCGCGTTAACAACGATCTTTACGCCTCTTTTCTGCAGCGATTTCGCGATTTCCGCGCTAACGTCCTTATCTTCCGTCGGCAAAATGCGATCCGCCGTCTCGACGATCGTAACTTCGGTTCCGAAATCGCTAAGCATGGAAGCCCATTCCACGCCGATAACGCCGCCGCCAACAATTAGAATAGATGATGGCCTATTCGTCCAATCTAACGCTTCGTCGCTTGTTGCGATATGCTCTCCGTCATAAGCTAGACCGTCTAGTCGGCGAGGACGGGATCCGGTTGCTATAATAACGTTTTTCGGGACAACGGTTTCCGATTGCCCGTCAGGGAGTTCTACCGCAATAGCCCCGCTCCTAGGAGAAAAAATAGACGGTCCGATTACTCGAGCGCTTCCGTTGATAACTTCGATCCGATTCTGTTTCATCAACGACTGCAGCCCTTTATGAAGTTGTTCGACGATGCCGTTTTTACGATGAATTACCGTCTTCCAATCGACGGATACCGAACCTTCCGGCAAAGAAACGCCGTATGATGCTGCTTCTCCGATCGTAGAATATACTTCCGCGCTTCTTAATAACGACTTGCTTGGTATGCAGCCACGATGCAAGCAGGTACCGCCTAGCTTGTCCCGCTCGATAATAACAACGCTTCGGCCGGCTTGCGCCGCTTTGACCGCTGCCGTATAGCCTCCCGGCCCGCCGCCCACGATGGCGACATCGACTTCGATTGGCATAGTTTCCCCTCCGTATGTAAACTCTCGTTTCTTATTGTACCTTTTTTTAGCGCCAGGGACAAAACTCAGTTGAAACTCTCTTGGCTCGTTCTCCTTCTCATGCTCATGCTCATGCTCCTTTCTCTATATCCCCTTCGCTCAGAAAATAATCATCCATCCCATGTCTCCACCAGTCCCACAATCTATACGACGGTATCCCCGTCCTCAGAAGTCGATCACACTCTCTATTCCATCAATCCCCGTTCACCGACTTCTATATCCTCTATTCCACTTCCTTTCTACGGTATCCCATTCGCTCAGAGAGTTAGTAACTTGTACCCTGTCTCTCAGTCTCCGCTTTCTTGCTTAGTCATCTATCACCGCCTTACTTCCTCAGCCTGCTACCTCAATTTTCCTATCCAGCTTACTTCTTCAGCCTCCTCCCTCAATTTTCCTATCCAGCTTTCTTCTTCAGCCCGATTCCTCAGTTTTATTCCTCAACCTTCTTCGACGGTATCCCCCTAACTCAGAACGAAAAACGCTCTGAAATTTTTACAATTTTTTTAAAATTCACTTTAAATAAGAACGCATGTTTGCTATAATTAAAATAAGAACAAATGTTTCCATTCAAAACTCGGGAAGGTGCCATTGTGAGCATAAAACTTGCTGCCGAGAAATTCGCAATATTTTGCAAACGATTCGAGACGGAACAGGATTGCTTACCAGCCTTGTTCTCTTCAAAATGGCCCACAGGATATGTTTGCCCTCGTTGCAGACACCCTGAGTTTTATCTCATTTCTACGCGCAGGCTGCCTCTATATGAATGCCGTTCTTGTCGCGCGCAAACCTCCTTAATATCCGAAACTATCATGGCAGGCAGTCGCACCCCCATTCATCTATGGTTTCGGGCCATATACCTACATACCCAACCAAACTCTATTAATGCCCTTCAGCTATCCGAAGCTATTGGAGTTACTTATAAAACAGCCTGGTTAATCTGTCACAAAATTCGTCACGCGATGGGAAAAGCTGAATCTGAACAATTCCTTTCAGGAATAGTTCGCGTCTCGGACTCTGTCTATTGCAGAAGACTATCCGCCTCTTTTGATTGGCATAAACAAGAACAACCCCTTTTAGTCGGAACTTCCGATGATGATGCCAGGAATATCGCCAAGCTAAAAATAAAACTTCAGTCAAAATCTCCTTTAAAAGATAAATATGATTGTCCCGACATGACTCCATTTATCAAGGAGTTTGTTGATCCACTCGCCGCACCTCAGGTAATCAAAACAAGACGCTACGGTAGAAACATGAATAAATCGTTGGCTTGGATGGGATATGACGTAACATGGTGGATTGGAAGGATATTTCGCGGAATTGGTCCAAAGCATTTACAAGCTTACCTCAATCAGTTTTGCTACTCTTGGAATCATAGCGGTCGAAGTTTATTCAAAAGCCTACTATCCGACTGTGCGCGTTTTTCACGAATTACTTATTCGGATCTTACCCATACATCGGCTGTAACTCGCTCTTCAAGACATTCTAGGGACCACATGCGAATTTCATCGAAAACTGGATAAGTTCCCCCTTCTAATGAGTCCTATCTTTACTGGAGGAATTTCGAATTCGATTCTCATTCGTGGGTTTGGATTCGAGAAGTTGATTCTCATTTTAGAGCGTTTGAATCTCCATATACGATTATTAATTTAAATATCGTTTTTCGGACAAAAAGATCTTTAGCATTAATTGTTTTACACTGTGTTTGGTTTGGTATTTATTCTGAAGAAAGGGGATAGCGTCAAAAGTGGCCGAAAATTAAGGCGGCTGGGAGCTGAAAATCATTAGGCGAATAGAAAAAATAGGTGAAGATCACTCTCGACAGATTGCCAATAATAGTGCTTTATACTTAACTTTGACGCTTCTACGCCTTAAATCTCAACTTTTCTCCACTTTTGGTTTGGTCACTCCTGAGCGAAGGGGATACTATCAAAGAGGGCAAAATGTAGGGTGGTCAATTTTATGAGTTCCTGAGTAGAAGGGATACGGAGAAAGTGAGCTTTTAGTAGTGGGAATATGGAGAAGGTGAGCTGTGAGCTCCTGAGCGGAAGGGATATGGAGAAGTCGAGCTGTGAGTTCCTGAGCGGAAGGGATACGGAGAAAGAGATTAAGCAGGATGATGAGATGAGATTTAAGGGTTGAGATTTAAAATAAATTGAAATGAAAAAAAGCAGCGACCATCAGAAGGTCGCTGCTTCGAGGTGTAGCATATGGTTTATTTACCGATATCCATTTTTTCGTTGAGGATTTTGGAGATTCCTGTGTTTCTAGCAACGGTTGAGTTGTTAAGGAAAAGGACGTCGGTGATTTTTTGTTCGGTCATAAAGTCGATGATATTGCCTTTATAATGACGCGGATCCAAGTAATATACTTTTTCAAAATGCGGGATTAAGAACGGAACAAATGCGTTAGCGTAAGAATCTTTGATGACGACGATTCGTTTGCCGTTTTTGTTGTCCGTCTTGATTTCTCCCCAAGGATAATCTCCGCCGAGGAATGTCGCATAGAAGGTGCTGCTGTTTTTGGCATAGTTCGGATCGACGGCTTTGCGTTCGATCGCTTTGCCGGTAGACGAATACATCGTGTAGGTGTTTTTGACGAACGGCGTGTAATAGGTCAGCGTATCCGGGTGAGACTTCAATTTGTTACTCTTGCTTAAAGTCTGCTTGTACGCCGTACCTAGGAAGCCTTCAATTTCGCCTTTTTTGTATTTGTCTAACGGAACCGCCGTTTCGCCGATCGAGTCCATGAACTTCGCGTAAGCATAATAAGCGCCAAGAGCCGTCCAGTGGTGATCCGTGCGGAAATAGATATATTCGTCCTTGTGTTCAGCCAGCCCACCATAAGCGTCAACTTGGCCGATCTTGGCATCTAAGCGAGAGTTTATGTGCGCAAAAGCGTCTTTCTGCGAATCCGATAATTTCTTAAAATCTTCGTTTATCGGAAACTCGACGGATGAAGGAGCAAGCAGCGAGTATACTCGAACCTTGGGATCGACCAAACTACTAAATCGATTCAGAGCATCGGCGTACATCTCGGCAGCGGGTGCCGAGAATTTGAAGGCGATATAGGCCCGATCCTTCAACAATAAATAATTGCTGCTGTTTACTTCGGATACGGAGCTGCCCGTGCTATCGCCGTTCATGTTATCTCCGCCCTGAGAAACGATCGTTACCCCTTCTTCTTCAGGAAACCCTCTGAGCTCTTTCAAACTCGTTCCGACTTCAACCAACGCGGTTCGATAAGCAAAGTTATCGGAAAAATAATTATCGAAATCCCGCGTGTACTGACCTTCGAAAAAGCGATCGACCGTGAATTCCGGTTGCTTGGCAAGTTCGCGTTGCTCAAGTTTGGAAGCTTCTTCGGATTGAGAATGGGGACGCAACAGATTGACGGCGGCTACTCCGAATATGAACACCAAGAAAAATATGAGATTGAGCTTGACCTGTAATTTCATCTTCACCCTCCTCGTTAGAACCGATAGTAAAGAAACGGATTATACGTACTGCCGATAAGCAGTATCGTTGCAACGATAAGAATCGCGATATTCAGCACCGGTACGCCAACGCCATGTAGTCCGGCGCCAAGCTTCGGATTGGATTCCGCCAATCGCGTAAACGTCCATTTCATAAGCGGCGTAGACGCGATGATCGCTACAAAAAATAACAACATATTGTCTTTGAAATAGATCTGCAGCTCAAGCGTGTACAAAGCCTTATTATCGAGACCGAACATGATAAGCAATGCCTTGACCGCTTCGTTAAGATCGGTAAAGTAAAACCATACCCAACCGATGAGCATCATCAGTACTCCGTACACATGGGAAACGAAGGCTCCCGCCTTCTCCAACAATTTTCCGAGAAACACTCTTTCCAAATAAATCAGCAAGCCGAAATATAGCCCCCAAATGATGAAGTTCCAGCTCGCGCCGTGCCAGAATCCCGTAAGGAACCAGACGACAAACAAGTTACGCAAATAAAACCTTCGGTTTCCTCCGAGCGGAATATATACGTAATCCCGGAAAAACCCTCCGAGCGACATATTCCAGCGCCGCCAGAATTCGCCGGCCGACTTCGACACATACGGATAGTTGAAGTTCTCGCGCAAATTAAACCCGAACATTTTACCCAAACCGATCGCCATATCCGAATAACCCGAGAAATCAAAATAGATTTGCAGGGCAAACAAACATACGCCGAACCAAATCCCCAGTACGGATGCCGACCCGGAGCTTGGGTTGAGGATCTGTTCCACGCTCTCCCCGAGTAAGTTGGCGATGATTACTTTTTTCCCGAGACCGATCATAAAGCGAGTTATTCCTTCGCTAAATCCAGCCATCGTCACTCTCGGATTGTCGATCTGCTGCTCGATATCCGAGTAACGAATGATCGGACCCGCAACGAGATGCGGGAAGAAGGAAACGTAGAGCAATAGCTTCTTAGGCGATCTTGGAGCTTTGATCGTTCCTTTATAGACGTCCGTTAAATAACAAATGATTTCAAAAGTAAAAAAGGATATCCCGATAGGTAGCGTTACCTCTGGATGTGGGATATCGAACGGTAATATCGCGTTAACGTTATCGACCAAAAACCCCGCATATTTGAAAAATCCTAATATTCCGATGTTAACGGCAATCGCGACGATATACTGCGCCTTCGCGATCCAGGTCCCCCTATATTTTTCTATACCGAGGGCAAATAAGTAACCTATCATCGATGCTATTAATAGTAATACGATCCAAACCGGCTCTCCCCAAGCATAGAAGGCAAAGGAAAAGAAGATCAGAATCCAGTTGCGATAAGTCGTATTCTTGAAAACGAAGTACGCAATGAGTAAAATCGGCAAAAACAAGTACAAAAAGAATAAACTGGAAAATACCACTCCCGATTCTCCTCTCTCTCTCTATTTCTTGTGTCATAATACCATAGGTTTTTGTCTGATCATAGGGGATTTGATAGGTGATTGATGGCATTCATGGACATTGCTCCATGAAATCGTTATGATAAAGAGATTGGAAGGAGGGCATTACCATCCTATGAAATTGGTTATCCAACGCCTAATCGCCATATTATTACTCGTTATTCCCGGCCTCTCGGCCGCATATGGCTTCTTGTTAATGAAAGACGCGTTATTCGATTATTTCGCAAAAATGGGCGACGTCGATACGATTACTCCCGATTTTTCATGGGGAATGTTCATAGCCGGCGCGGTTCTTTTTCTAATCGGCATCGGCTTTATAGGCGGCTGGATATTCTTCCGAGATCGTAAGCACAATTATTTGTCTTCGCGATTCCGGCCGAAAACTCCCCGCCCTTCGAGACCGTCCAGCTCGGACAATCCTGATCGGACGTAGGAGTAAGTCCGCGTATAAGGCTCTATCTCCTTAGCGGGAATAGAGCCTTTGCGCTTTATGTTCTTCGGTATAACTAACGAACCTACTGTTATAAAAGTTGCTTAGACGTCCCTGTAAGTATTTCCATAGACCTCGCGATCGCCTGTTTACGTACTCTTCTGTCCCTCTCCTCGCCTTCTAGCTCCCAAAACCGTTCATCGGCGAACAAATCGAGCAAAACGGTTTTCGCAGCTTTAATAGCCAGTATTTCTTCGGTTAACAAATGCACGCACAGCGAATAGCAAAAAACTTCTACGGCTTTCAAGCTCTCTACGCGGTTCCGATACTCTCTCATCATAAGCTCTCTTTCGCATAATCAAGCAACTTCTTCGTTTCCTCGAAGCGTGCTTCGGGAGTGCTTGCGCCCATGACCACCGTAATGTATCGCCGCCCATCGATGATCGTCGTTCCCGTAAAACAATAACCGGCCTGTTTCGTATAACCTGTCTTCAAGCCGTCGTTGCCCTTCGTCCCGAACCTCTGCCCCGGAAGCATTTCGTTCGTCGTCTTCAGCAGATCCGGTTCACTTTCCGCAGACGCAGTCGCTTTCTTGGTGATCTTCAATATTTCCGGATGAGTTTCGATTAAATATCTGGCCAGCAACGCCACGTCCTCGGCCGTCATTACCGTATCGCCGTCAGCTGCCGCCGTAGCATAACTCTCGATGTCTGTACTCGACAACCCCGTCGCGTTAGCGAAATAAGTATCGTCCGATAAACCGATCTCTTGCGCCTTCTGATTCATCCGTTTCACGAATTCGGTTTCCGATCCGGCAATATTTTCGGCTAAAGCTACGGCTGCGTCATTGGCGGAATGAATGGCCATCGCATCGAACAGCTCCTTGACCGATACTCTTTGCCCTTCGGTTAACTCCATTCCGGCTCCGCCTACTTGAGCTGCATATGCGCTCGCAGCGATCGTATCGTCCCATGCAAGCTCGCCGGATTGAATGCTATCCAATATAAGCGTTTCCGTCATCATCTTGGACATGCTTGCCGGCGGAAGGGCTTCCTTGCCGTTGCTCGTATATAACCATTTGCCGGTGTCGGCTTCCATCATGACTGCGGATACGACCGCTAAACTAGGACCCGGTTTTTTCGATGTGCTTATTTTCCCCCGAATGTCTACGGCCCACCCCAGTAAAACCATTACAGCAACGATAACGAATAGCCTTTTCCATCTCATTAAAACCAACCTCCAGTACGATAAGCGATAAGCCGTTCTCTATATCGATTATTGTACAGGCCACTTTTTAAACAAAGCGAAAGCAAACCATAAGATTATCTTAAGATGGGTAGGACGGTAGTCGGACAAGTTTTACGACAATGGGAGCCTAATCCTAAAATTCGTACTGTCTCCATCGCTCGTAACCGAGATCGTACCGTTATGCTTCTCGACAAGACCTTTGGCTATCGCTAAACCTAATCCCGTCCCCCCGTTATTTTCCGATCTGGATTTGTCCACGCGGTAAAATCGATCGAATAAATTGGGCAAATCGGCAGCAGGAATCGCATCCCCGTAATTCACGATCTCGATGATCGCCGATTCATTTTGCTTGTTCAAGTAAATATCGACTTTCTCGCCCGCATTCCCGTACGAGATGGCATTCGATAACAAATTCTCGAACACCCGGACAAGCTTGTCGGGATCTCCTTCAATCGTTAACTCGTTAACGTTCGTAATTAAATTCCCTTTCATTTTGGCTGATTCCAACGTCAAGCGATAATGAACCAGCAGTTGATTCATCATCTCTACCAGGTTAAAATTTTTCTTGTTCAAAGGAATGACGTCATGGCGCAGGCGAGTGTATTCAAACAGATCGTGGATCAGCACGTTGAGCCTCTCGGCTTTGGCGTACGCGATTTGAACGTAATGGCGCATCTCTACCTCGTCGCGATACCGGTCGTGTTCGACCAGCCCCAAATATCCGAGAATCGAGGTTAACGGAGTGCGCAAATCATGGGAAACGTTCGTGATAAGCTCGTTTTTCGTTTGTTCCGTTTTCCGTTCTTCGTCGAGCGACCGTTTCAGCTCAAGCACGAGCAAGTTCATGTTTTCCGCGAGCAGAGTCACTTCATTGTTTTGTTTAACGGGGACGGTATGGTCGAAATTCCCCTTCGAAATATAGGCTACGGATCGGCTTAACTTGTCATAATAACTAAACCTTCTCCAATTCAGCGCTATCATATATACGATAAATAACACGAAACAAGCTAATATGATGACCGGCATTTGTCCGAACAAGTCGGCAATCCCCCGGAGAAAAGATCTCGAGGAATAGTCGTTCCTAGTCATTCGTTCCACGATAATGACGGACATAAAACTGGTGACAATTGAAAGCAACGCGCTTATAACCATCTGCCAAGCTAATCGCCAAGCCATGCGGACCGCGATATTAGAGTTCAATTTTATAGCCAACCCCCCATACGGTCGTGATCAGCTTCCTGCCCATCTCTTCTTCGAGCTTATCCCGAAGCTTGCTGATATGAACCATTACGGTATTGTTCGATTCGAAATACTTCTCTTTCCATACCTGTTGGAAAATATCTTCCGCGCTGAATACGCGTCCCGGATTGCTTGCCAGTAAATAAAGAATTCCGAATTCTGTCGAAGTCAGGTGGACGGGATTACCGCGTACTTCCGCGGTATGCGTCGATTTGTTGATCGTCAGCTCGTTTATCTTCAGTAAGCCCTCTTCTTCCGGAGAAGCGGCGGATTGATTACCGTACTGGTAAGCCCGTCTAAGCAGGGTCTTGACCCTAACGACCAGTTCCAAGGGATTAAATGGCTTAACGACGTAATCGTCGGCTCCGGTCATCAGACCCAGAATCTTGTCCATATCTTCCGCCTTCGCGCTAACCATCAGGATCGGGATAGACCCGGTTTCCCGAATACGTCTGCACACTTCCATTCCGTCCATCTTGGGCATCATGATATCGAGCACGATGAGGTGAAAGGAACGATTGGCGAGCTTCTGTAACGCTTCCTCCCCGTCATGGGCTTGTTCCGTGTCAAAACCTTCATTCCGTAAATAAATATCGATTAAGTTGGCGATTTCGCGGTCATCGTCAACGATTAATATCGTTTTGGACATTTACAGTCTCTCCTTTGCCACACCGCGAATGCGGTATGTACGATCATTGTTCGTACCTATCCTTCCCACTATACCGCAATCCAACGTTGCTTGTCCTATGATCGGGCAAGGTTTTAGACTTCTTAAGGAAGCCTTAAGATTTGCTTTAGCAACGAGTTTCCGCAGACGAGAAAAAACAGCTTGTCCAATGCCCGCCAATCGACGGGACGAGACAAACTGCCAGGGTAGTTCTAATCTTATTGTCCGGCTGATTGGGAAGCGGACGGCGATGCTTCCGGGGTTGCTTCCGGAGATGCGCTAGGGCTAGCGGAAGGGCTTGGCTCTTCTTTTTTCGCTAACAGGTTCTCGTAATTTTTATCCTTCTTCAATCCGTCTAACCAAGCTTGGGCTTCCTTGTTCATTTTCTCGTTCCAGTAAGCTTGACTCACTTTATCCTTCACCGTGTCGTACTCAGGGATAACCGCTTCCTTCACGTCGGTCAGCTTAATGATGTGGAAGCCGCTTTGCGATTGCACGACTTCGCTCATTTCGCCTTTAGCCAAGGCGAATGCCGCATCCTCGAACTCAGCGTGCATAACGCCGCGACCGAAGAAGTCGAGATCTCCTCCCTTGTCCTTGGAGCCCGGATCCTGCGATTTCTCTTTCGCCAACGTCGCGAAATCTTTGCCGGCCTTCAATTCGGCGAGAACGGCATCGGCGTCTTCCTTCGTGCTCAGAAGAATGTGCGAAGCTCTTACTTCTTTCGGCGTTGTGGCGAAGGTCTCTTTGTTAGTATCGAAGTAAGCTTTCAGATCTTCCGCTGTTGCCGGATGTTGGCTTTCGAACAGCTTTTTGATTTTCAATTGCGGCTTGATTTGTTTTTCCTTAAAATCATCTAGCGTAAAACCGGATTGTTGCAGTGCCGCATTCAAATCGTCGTCGCTTGCCATGCCGTATTGCGTCTTAATAACTTCGATTTCTTTGGCGATATCATCGTCCGTAATCGTTACGCCAGCTTTCTCGGATTCCATGTCGATTATTTTCGTTTGGGCGAGACCGTCTACTAAGGAGATCAAAGATTGTTCTCCCATTTGGTTGGAAATCTCATCGATTAAATCCGATTGTTTAATCGTAATGCCGTCCATCTTGGCCACCGTCTCGTTACCGCCCGATGGATTCTTGATCAGCACGAACACGAGAGCCGCAATCGCGATGACCGTTATAATCCAGGGTACGACGACGGAAGAGTTATTGCGGACAGGGGCGGCGGGTTCGCTCGCAGCGATTTCCCGATTAACTGGAGCCGCTTCGAGAGTTCCATCGTTCTCTAAGTTATTCTCGAGCTCTCTCTCTATTTGCTCATTGTCTACCTGTTGTTGCTTATCGTTCAATTCATTCTCGTTGCGTTCAGTCATGTTTAATATTTCCTCCTCGTTTTTACAATCGACTCATTCACTATATCAGAATTTCGGATTATTACCTTAAAGACTCCTAAATTTTTTGCGGAATTGCGTAGGCGTGCAGTCATAAATCGACCTGAACTTCTTGCTGAAATAGCTAAAATTGTCCATTCCGACTTCCAAAGCAGCTTCCGCTACGGAGATTTTGGCGGTTTGCAATAAATACGCCGCTTGCAGAATTCGGTAATGATTAACGTAATCCATAGGCGTTTTTCTCATGAAAGATTTGAAGACTCGGCTGAAATGGCCGACGCTCATTCCGGCCACCGCTGCTAACTTCGGAACGGTCAATGGTTGTCCGCAATTGCTTTCTATATAAGAGACGACGCCCTTCAATCTATCCATCGTCTGGGTATCCACGGCATGGGCAGGATCTCTCCGCGTCCATTGATTATGGCTAATCAGATCCGCGAAAAGAGAATATAGCTCGGCTTTAATCCGCAATTCTTTCGCCGAATCCTCGGATTCAAACAAGCGATAGATGTCGTTGAGATGTCGTAAAACAAGCTCCCCCCATAACGTCTTTCTCCCGAACACAGAAGGGATAACGGCATCTCCTCGCTGCAAGGGCTGAAGAAAACGCGTAGATATCCCGTCTCTCGCTTCGGTCAGCCAATCCATATGAAAAACGATCGCTTTATAGGTGCAAGGCGAAAAATCCAGCGAATAGCCCCCGTGAACTTCCCCGCCGGGTACATACATTCCCTCTCCCTCGCTAAGCTTATAGATAGCCAACCCGATTTGGAATACGGCTTGTCCGCTCATCACCCACAGAAATTCGGCTTCGTCGTGCCAATGATTATCGAGAATCGTATCCGAATCCACATGCACCTGTAGATACGTGCCTAGCGGAAATTCGGGCGTTCCGTGCCTGCGATTTTCACGCAAATGTCTTTGATCCATATTAGTTTCTCCAAATAATCATAATATTGTTAGTAATGAGCATGATAATGCAAGATTACATAGATATTAATCAATATAATGTTATTCAGATCACAAATTCAAGTGCTTCCTATAGAAGGGATGAAATCGATGAAATTTACGGACGGTTATTGGATGACAAGGGAAGGTTACCAACTCTTAAGCCCCTACGAAATTCATGACGTGCGCTTAGGTAATCAATCCATAACGGTATTCGCTACCCATCGCCATCTTGAAAACAGAGGAAATACGCTTAACGAGCCTTTAATGACGATGGAGTTTTCTTCACCGTTGTCGAACGTCATTCGCGCAAAATTTTATCACCATAAAGGAAAAGTTCGAAAAGGCCCCTCCTCGTTCGATCTGCTCCCGAATGGCAACTCTGATGTCGTGATCGATAACAACGAGCAATTCGTCAGCTTAACAAGCGGCGATACCACAGTCAAAATAACGAAAAAACATCCGGTGAAAATCACGTATACGTACAAGGAAAAAATATTAACGAGCAGCGGAACGCGCTCCACCGCTTATGTCAAAGGGGACAACGGCAAACACCATTTCCGCGAACAATTATCCTTAAGCGTAGGAGAAACGGTTTACGGTCTCGGGGAAAGATTCACTCCGTTCGTCAAAAACGGACAAGTTGTCGATATCTGGAACGAAGACGGAGGTACCGCTTCCGAGCAAGCTTATAAAAATATTCCTTTTTACGTCACCAACCGCGGTTACGGCGTATTCGTCAATCATCCGGAGCTCGTCTCGTTCGAGGTCGGTTCGGAAATCGTATCCAAAACCCAATTCAGCGTGGAAGGCGAATGCTTAGAGTATTTCCTGTTCGGCGGAGAAACTCTCAAAAACGTCTTGCAGAACTATACCTCGCTAACCGGCAAACCCGCCTTGCCTCCAGCTTGGTCGTACGGTTTGTGGTTAACGACTTCCTTTACGACCAATTACGATGAAGCAACGGTCACGAGTTTCGTGGAAGGAATGGCAGAACGCGATCTTCCACTGGCCGTGTTCCATTTCGACTGCTTCTGGATGAAGGAGTACGAGTGGTGCAACTTCGAATGGGATGAGCGGGTATTCCCCGACCCGGTCGGAATGCTGCAACGTCTGAAAGCGAAGGGCTTGAAAATATGCGTATGGATTAATCCGTATATCGCTCAGCGCTCGGCATTGTTCGACGAAGGGATGAAAAAAGGATACTTGTTGAAACGGGCCGACGGCAGCGTGTGGCAATGGGATCTATGGCAATACGGCATGGGTATCGTCGATTTCACCAATCCCGAAGCTTGCCAGTGGTTTAAGGATAAGCTGAGCGCCTTGCTGGATATGGGCGTGGATAGCTTCAAAACCGATTTCGGCGAGCGGATCCCGACGGACGTCGTCTATCACGACGGCTCGGATCCTCAGCAAATGCACAACTACTACACGCAGCTCTACAATAAAGTCGTATTCGAGCTGCTTGAGGAGAAACGCGGAAAAGGCGAAGCCGCCCTGTTTGCCAGATCCGCAACCGCGGGCGGCCAGCAATTCCCGGTCCACTGGGGCGGCGATTGCGAAGCGACTTACGAATCGATGGCGGAAAGCTTGCGCGGCGGATTGTCGCTCGGTCTATCCGGCTTCGGATACTGGAGCCACGATATCGGCGGATTCGAACAAAGCTCGCCTCCCGACTTGTACAAGCGCTGGGTACAGTTCGGCCTGCTCTCCAGTCATAGCCGCCTGCACGGCAGCACGTCTTATCGCGTGCCATGGCTCTACGACGAAGAAGCCGTCGACGTGTTGCGTTATTTCACGAAACTCAAAATGCGTTTGATGCCTTATTTATTCGGTAAGTCGATCGATTCCTCGAGCATCGGAATTCCGCTGATGAGAGCGATGGTACTCGAATTCGGCAACGATCCGACTTGCGATTACGTAGATCGCCAGTATATGCTCGGAGACTCGCTGCTCGTCGCTCCGATCTTCAATCCGGAGGGCGAATCGAATTATTATCTCCCTCACGGAACTTGGACTCATTTTCTTACGGGGGATCAAGTTCAAGGAGGAGCGTGGCGGAAGGATCGCTTCGATTACTTCAGTCTGCCGCTCTATGCTCGCGAGAACAGCTTAATTCCGGTTGGTCAAGAAGAAAACAAACCGGATTACGATTATGCGGAAGGCGTGACTTTGCACTTATTCGCGCTGCAAGACGGGGCAACGGCTACCTCCGTCGTACCGACGATTAAAGGCGAAGCCCGATTGACGGTAACGGCTAAGCGTCAAGGCAATACGATTACCGTATCCAGCGAAGGAAAAGCAACTAACTGGAGCGTACTGCTTCGCGGAATCGATGCGGTCTCAGGCGCCAATAACGGTCAAATTAGCAACCACGATCAAGGTACGATCGTCGTGCCGGATAGCGGAGCAACAACCATCGTGATCACGATCTAAGATCTTAGCTTTCACAACAAAGAGCTTGCCGACATCCCTCTCTCGGGACGGGGCAAGCTCTTTAATTATGCTATTTCGATGTAGAATCTGCTCCTTGCCTAAGCGTCGTGATTAAAATTGGACTTTTTGAACAACCTCTTAAGGCTCTACGCCCCATTGCAGTGTGCCTGAAATATAGGCAGGCGTTTTGTTCCAATCTACATAATTCGTATCCACTGCGTCAAAGGAATAATCCCCCGTCTGCGTATAGTTCGTCCAGTCGTTCTTAGAGATACGGGACTGAATATCGATACTCTGGCCTGCCGCCAGATTTCCCGCCGCGCTCGTAAATCCGATTTCCAAGTAATAATCCGCGCCCGTCTTGGCGGTCGCCAGCTTCACGAAAGATCCGGTAACGTTGCTGCTGCCGACTTGGGACCAGTCGCAGAAAAAGTTTTGCGCTTTATCCCCGTCGATCGTGTAATAGTATCTGATCTTTACGGTAGACAGAGCGACTGAAGATGCGCTTGTGTTCACCAGCTTAAACCGAGGATTGATTGAATTCAGCGTCGCTCCGAGCGAACCATTGTACATCTGCACTTTAACCGAACCCGGAGTAACGACCGTCGTATCTACGATGCCGATCGCCAAGACCGGGTCGCTGCCCGCGCTGAAATCGAACTGCAAGCTTGTCGTCCCGACGGCCTGAGCGGCTAGATACGCTTTCTTGATCGTTACCGTATTGCCCGCAACCGTATAATCCGTTCCCGATACGAGCGCGACGGTTCCGTTCTTGATCGCGCTTAACGTATTTCCGTTCAGCGTCATCGTAACCGCAACGTCCGCCTGGTTAGCCGTCTTCTTGTCGAACGATGCGCTTGTCGGCGTTATGGCCGAATTTGCTACGCTTGTCGTATCTACGATACTGACGAGCAGTGCCGGATCGACGCCCGCGCTGAAATCGAACAGCAAGCTTGTCGTCCCGACGGCCTGAGCGGCTAGATACGCTTTCTTGATCGTTACCGTATTGCCCGCAACCGTATAATCCGTTCCCGATACGAGCGCGACGGTTCCGTTCTTGATCGCGCTTAACGTATTTCCGTTCAGTGTCAGCGTAACCGCAACGTCCACTTGGTTAGCCGTCTTCTTGTCGAACGTAGCGCTCGTTGGCGTAATCGAGGAGTTATTCGATACGTTAACCGGATCTGCGTATAATATCCCTCTTCCGTTCGAGCCCAGGTATACGCGACCATAGATTCTGGGATCACCCGTGATCGCCATGTTAATCCGCGCATATTGATGCTGGTCATCGTTAATTCTGACCCATGCAACTCCCCCGTTATCGGAGCGGAAAACGCCTCGTACGCCATCGATCTTGGCTACGGTATATAACGCGACGTAACTTTGGCCGGGAGCCGCTTTGCCGTAACCGATCAGATCGGCTTCTTGTACGTTGGTCAGCTTAGCGAAAGTCGTGCCGGAATCCGTGGAGTGCCATATCCCGTATTTGCCTTCGGTACTGTTGCCGCCGGCGAACCAGATATCGCCTTCGATTCCCGGTACGGCCTTAAAGCTGATTGAGGCTTCGTTAGGCAGCAGCGCGGGAACGACGTTAGTCGGCAGTCCCGTAGCCGCGGTTTGCGCAAAGGTTACGCCTCCATCCGTGCTGATGTAGAACTTGCCCTCGAACACGGCATAGAACTTGTTGGAATTCACGCGGTCGGACGCGACGACCGCCTTCGCCGGGACGCCGGTACTGGCCGTCCATGAATTGCCGTTCGTCTTCGAATAAAACACGCCGACGTCTGAGGTACTCCAAACGTAAGAACTGCCGTTTGCCGCAACGGCAACTGTACCTCCGCCCTTGGTCCCCGACGGTTCGGCATTCCCCTTGTACCACGTTGAACCGCCGTCGTTCGATATGCCTACCGACTTAGCCTGTGGATCGGCCGTATAATCGGCCATGCCGACCCGCACGATCTGACTCGGGTTCAGTTCCGCGAAATCGATGCCGTAAGTGGTTGCGTACGACGGACTGTTGAAGGTCGTCGCCGGCGGAGCGGTCAGGTCGTTATGCCGGAATCCCGTAACGTCCCCTACCGCGCTCAGCAGATGGGCTCCCGAAGGCGGACTGATGAGACCTAATACGGCCATTTCTTCGATTCCCTTGGCCATGACGGAGATATTGACTTTACTGCTCGTTCCCCAAGCCGCTAGGTTGTTCGTACCGTATATCGTCGCTCCGGTTCCGTACATCATTCGGTTAGAATTGAACGGATCGATCTCCAAGTCGCCGATCATCCATCCCAGCTTCAAAGCCGGAACCGGAGGAATATCCGGGTCTCCCGAATGGAGCCATGGAGCCTCGCTTACATCCTGCGTATACTTCAAATTCCGATTCGGATAACCGTTCCATTCCCAAATTCCCGTCCAAGTCGCTCCGCCGTCCGTACTACGGTAGATGTTCGCATCCGGCCACCAAGAGTTAAGCGTGGCGACCATGACCGTATCCGGGTTCTGGGCATCTACCGCCAATCCGCCGTAACCGAAGTAATTATCGCTGCTCGTGCTGGGAAAAGGGCTGATTTTCGTCCAGGTACCGGCAACCGTATCGAACTTCCAGACATCCCCTTTAGCTCCATCGTAAGGACCTACGCCGTCGCTGTAGGAAATATATAACTTGCCCGTCGAAGATAATACGCCGTGATGCGGCAAATATCCCTTCGGTTGTCCGGGAACCGCCGACCAAGTCGCGCCGCCGTCCGTGCTGCGGAACACGCTGTTACCTAGATCGGCTACGCCGACATAGATCGTTTGAGTGGCATTCCCGGCTGAACCCGTCAATTTATCGAACGTAATCCAGGACAGACCTACGATTCCGTTCGCATAGTCGTTCGTAGGATCTTGAATGTAAGTTCCCGTATTCGTGAAACTAGTTACCTTATTCCAGGTTACTCCGGAATCTATGCTTTTCCATAACCCATTGCCATTTCTCGCTCCGAAGTACAGAATGCTATTTTTGTTCGGATCGATCACGAGACGTTCCCCCATCGAGCGACCCGGCATATTGCCGCCGACTTTGAAAGGAAGCGGCGTAGATTGCCAAGTCGCGCCCTGATCGTTGGAACGCATGATCTGCCCGTTCGTATCCCAATGGTTCGTGTACGTTCCGGTAGCCATATATACTTTGTTCGGTTCAACCGGATCGGTGGCAAGAGCATCCACGCCGTTCTTGTTCCAATCCACCCAGCCGACCGAGTCGGAGATTGAGATCCAACTACCCGTCGCTTCATTCCAGCGATAGGCGCCGCCAATATCCGTACGCGCATAGATGAGGTTTGGCTGCGTCGTATTATAGATGATGCCGGGTACGAATCCGCCCCCCGCTCCGGTGACCACATTAGCCCAATTGTAGGCTTCCGTGCCAGCTGCCGAAGCTTTCGATGGCATTCCGACTAACGAACTTCCTACGAGTATCGCGCTCAAAACAACGGTGCTCATTCCATAGAATAACTTTCTGAACATAAACATGCCTCCTCTTATTCAAGTTTTCAATGAAATTGTAATCGCTTACATTCTCTATCGGGGAAAAGCTCTGCAACGAGTCGAATCTAGATGTCGTCGTTACGGACGCATTTCGCCATCACATTATCTTTCACCTCCTTTCAACTATTGGGATCACGATTTCCCGTTTACGAGCTTGGACACTTCCTCGGTAATTCGATCTCCCCCTTGTCGTTTCCATTCGGCGACGAAATCGTCGAATGCGCTAATCGGCTCATCGCCCACGATGATTTTCAAGAACGTTTCGTTTTCCAGCTTTTGCAGCCCCGGCCACTTCGTCTCCATCGTCTTCGTCGTGCCGTAAAATATTCCGCGCACCTGAACCATATCCGTCGTATATAACAAACCGCCGCCATATTCGGATGCTTTAGCCGCTTTCCAGCCGTCCATGTTTTTCTTCGGATTTTCTTTCTCCGCGACGGACTGCTCGTATACTTGCTTCGTATCCGGATCGAGAGAGGTTGGATCGATTTCCCCCCTCAACGCTTTCTGGACGTTAACGTAACGCTGGGTAATCGCATCCGCATAATCGAGCAGCAGATCGAACGGATAGTAGCTGCGCAATTGAATGCCGGTCTGCGCGGAGAAGTCGTCCAGACTTTTCACTTCCGCCGAATTCGGATCCTGCCTTCTCTCCAAACGGGTGAACACGTTCAACATTTTCACGACGGCTTCCGGATGCTCGTAACCTTTACGAACGACGAGAAACCGATCGGTCGTCGGAGACATGTGCGTAATAAACATTCCCTCGGAGTCTAAAGGTACCGCGAAAGCCCGCCACTCGGCTTTCGTATCGTTGGAGACAGCTTCCGCGAGCGGCCAGTACGGCGTCCACCATGGACCGAAAAACATCCCCGTCTTATTAGCGACAATCGGTTCCTGCGCTTCCTTGTACAATACGAATTGGTTGTCGATGATTCCGCGTTCGTACCAATCCGCCAACTTCGCCAACGCCAGTTTGTTCTCCGGAGTAATCGAGCCGTATACGACTTGGCCGTCGCCGTCTTTGATCCAATTTTTCGGAAACGCATGGTATGCGCTAAACAGCGTATCGAAGTCGTTCAAACCTGCCTTCTGCTGACCGTGTACGACTTTCTTATCTCCCGGCAGACCGATCGTGTCCCGCTTCCCGTTGCCGTCGGGATCGCGTTCGATGAAGTCCTTGGCAATCCGTTCGAGGTCGTCGAACGTCTTGGGCGGTTGAAGATCGAGCTTTTCCAGCCAATCTTGCCTAATCCATAATAATGACGGGGCATCCGCCTCGATCGCAACGTTAGGCAACCCGTAGAGCTTACCGCCGAACGATGCCTCTTGGAGCGCAATCCCTTTTGTCGAATCGTACATCGCCTTCACCAAGCTTGAACCGTATTGCTCGTATACTTTTGTCAAATCCTCGATCATCTCGTTCTCGACCAATTCTCTCAACTGGTTACGATCGACGACCATAGCGTCCGGAATATCGCTGCTGTCGATGGAAAGATTCACTTTCTGAATGAACGCTTCGTCCCGTTTCGCCTCCCATGAATGCGAGACCTTAATGTTCGTGATCTTCTCGAAATACCGGGATACCGGGTTGTTGTCGTTCGTTTCCCCCGTTGCGTTTTTCTCGTCCGGAATTTTGAATCCGATATTGATCGAAATAGGCTCTTCGTATTTCCCGTACGCAGGATCATCCTTGATCGAGGGGATCGGTAGCGTTTGCAGGTTTCTTACGCCCTTCTTTTCCGAATTGCCTCCACTTCCATCTCCATTTGCGTTCGAGCACGAACTAAGCAGCACGGCAACCGCAATGATAACCGTCATCCGTTTCGCTTTCATAGCCGGACCTCGATTCTGTTATCCTTACAGGTCACGCTTTCATTATAGTAGTTCGACCGGACAAGCATGGATAGAAAACGAGCAGCAATGACCGGAGAACCGTCCTCTGTTAACGAACGAATTTCTAATCCCTTCAAACCGATTCCCCACCCTTCGCCCGAAATTCCGTCGGCAGCTTCCCGACTTGCTCTCGAAATAGCTTGCTGAAATATTTATCGTCTTCGAAGCCGGCCATTGAAGCGATTTCATAGATCGGGAAAGCCGTTTGAACGAGCAGATCCTTGGCTCTATCGAGCCTCATATTTCGAAGTACGACCCCGAAAGATTCTCCGGCCATCTTGGCGAAACATTGGCTGAAGTAACTTCGGCTCATGCTGACATGCCCGGCTACGTCGGCTTGATTTATTTTCTCTCCCGCGTTCGCCCTCATGAACCGAATCGCGCGGATCAAACACAACATCACTTCCTTGGATAACGACAATTCGATCATCCGAAGCTGCACGAGATCGGAGAACCTCTTCAGCCATCCCTTCCACCCGGTCCAACTCCGGATTTTACTTTTCTCCGCCAACAATTTAGACGCGTCGGCGGGTTGCAGTAACAAACCGCTCCAATCTCTGCAGAGCGACTCGGCGAACAATAAGACCGCATCCGAACTTGGCATTTTCTCTCTCGCCGTTTGCATGAACACGTCCCATTCCGATAATTGGAGCGTCCATTTCAAATCCAAACCGTAATCGATTCGATCGTCTTCCGCTTTCTTTTCTCCAATGCCTTCGGCGTTAAGCTCCTCGCAGCGAACTTTTACGGGTTCCTCTTGATCGGCTTTGTAGAACAGCAAGTGGGGAAGTTTGCTTACGAATTTAAGCTTCATATCTTCGCTGGATTGGTTTTCTAATCCCGATACGATCGCGACTTGCCACGAAGAGACGATATCGCTGCCTAAATCCCGTTGCAGCTCCTCTTGAGAAGGGGGATGCACCAGCTGAACCATCCACATCCGATCAAGCTGTTCCAGAGGATTTCGGCGCACGACGCCTAGCTGGAATAGTTCTCCCGCTTCCTTCTCCGGAACTAAAGGAATGAATAACAGAACCGACGAAGCGGCAAAATGTTTCGTCTTTCCCGCGGTCAGGAACGTAGCCCGGCTTCCCTCCTCCCATTCGAACCGCTCCACGATCCGATGGATCACTTCATCCGCGTTGTCCATCTCTAGCAATGTTTTGACGATATAATCTATCGACCCGAGGCGCAGAGCCTCCTGCACGAAATCGAATTCGTGATGGCACGTCAATACGACCGACTTCACCCTGGGGAATCGTTGCCTTAATTGTTTAATCAGCTCGAAGCCCGACATGACCGGCATCGTAATGTCCGTGAAAACCAGGTCCGCCTCGACCCGTTCCAACAATTCCAGGGCCGATCGGCCGTCTGCGGCTTCCCCTACCATTACGATTCCGAAACGCTCCCAATCGATCAAGGAAATAAACCCTTTGCGAACTAACTTCTCGTCATCGACGACGACTGCCCTAATCATCGAACTCCTCCTTCCTTTTCCTCGGAATGACGATGGACACTTTCGTACCCGCACCCGGTTCGCTTTCGATCGTAAACCGGACCTTGTCTCCGTAGAACGTTTTCAACATTCGATTCACGTAGGAGAGACCGATACCTAATCCCCGACGCTTAGACCCTTCGTCGTCGTCAAGCAGCTTCTCGATCGCCTCGGGTTCCATGCCCTCTCCGTTATCTTCGACGCGCAGCGTAACATGGTCCTCTCCGAGTGAACGGATCGTAATCGCGACTCTCCCGTTTCTCTCGCTAACTCCGTGATAGATGGCATTTTCCACGATCGGTTGAAGCAAGAATCTTGGAACGGCTACGTAAACCGCGCTGTCATCGACGTCTACATGGAATTCGAACTCATAATCGTACCGAATTCTCTGGAGCTCCATGTAATGATGCAGAGCTTCGATTTCTTCGCCGATCGTGACGATCAGGCTTTGTTTACCCAAATTATAGTGCAGCACTTTCACGAGCAAAGTTACTAATCTATCGATTTCCTTCTGGCCGTTCAGACGCGCGAGCCATTGGACGGTATTCAGCGTATTGTGGAGAAAATGGGGATTGATCTGGCTCAGCAGCTTCTCGATTTCGAACTGGCTCTTCTGCTTCTCGTTATGCGCGACGGCATCGATCAGATCGTTGACTTGGGTTTTCATGTTCTGGAAATTGTTCAAGAGGAGATCGAATTCTTCGACATTCGTGAAGGACACAGGATTCATGCGGTTTTCGGCCATTCTTACGATTTCCACGTTCACTTTGCGAAGCGGCCTATAGACCTGCCTCCAGATCAAATAAGCTAACAATCCCGCGAAGAGTAGCGTGGACATCGCCAAAATAATCATTTTCGCGATCCATGCATAGATCTCGCTGTTAAAAGTCGATTTCTTCACGGCCGTAATCAATTGCCAGCCTTGGGGACTCTCGTAACGGAACAAATGATATCCTTTGTATTCCCTATGATCGCTTGAGGAGTGATCCCACGATAACGTCTGAATCCCTTCCGGAACGTCATTGTCTTCCATATAAGTGATTTGTCCCTGCTCGTTGACTAGCAAGTGGTTTACCTTCATGCCGTACGATTGCTGACTCAATATTTTGCGGAATAAATTGTAGTTCGTCTCCAAATAAATATAGACCTCTTGATCCCCCGTCACGCGTACGACTCTAAGACCCGAGAACACGATGTTGGAGCCGTCCTTGTACATCGTCTTATGCGGGCCGAAATATTTCGCTCCGTTGTACGTCATGAAAGTCGGCAGCTTGCCGCTGTCGAAGCCGGGATCGATGCTAAGGTTGGTAAATAAGATCTGTTCGGAGTTGCCCGGAATAAGATAAGCCGTTAACCCGAGATAAGGATTCGTAAAATTAACGAGATTCATCTTCTCGTTAATAGAAGCCATGATTTGGGATTTCTTATAAATTTGTTTTTCTTGCAGGAACGAAGAAACCTCCTGAACGATTTGCCCGTCCAATGCAAACTGCTTGGAAGCGAAGTCCAAGTTATTAATCGTGTTCTCGAGACTGGCAGCCTCTTGTTGCAAACTCGCGCTTATCCCGCTTTGGATCTTCCCGGTGAGGATGGAATAGATGGAAGAATAGGTAAGAACGCACACCAAGAGCAGAGGCAATAAGCATCCGATCATCAAATAGACGACTAGCGTTCTCCTTAAGGATCGGGTCGCGAATCGATTCCGCCATTCGAGTTGATTGATCATTCCGCGTTTCTTCTTCCTCTCGTTCGCTCCGTTATGCTCGCAATTATAACATATAACCTAGATTCTGGGATTCAGAGAACGCAATCTGGCAGAAGGGTTTCCCCCTCCTGCCAGATCCTATCGTTCATATAACGAATATCGTTATTTTACGCTTTTGCGAGCTTCGAACAGTTCTTCCGCTTTCTTAACTGAGAACGCCATAACCTCGTCGTAGCCTAAGCCCTTCACTTTATCGAGCATTTCCTGCTTCAGCTTGTTATATTGGTCGTCGTTTTTCGCGTATACCAATTTCCATGAGTACTGCTGAATGACGGTGCCGATCAATTTGTTTTTCTGTTCCAGCGTCTTATCCATGACGAGCGGCTCTTTACCCGTAAAGCCTTGCGGGGCAACCGCGATTTTGTTGTTCTTGACGAAATACTCCTTGGCTGTCAGCACGCCGTACTTCTCGCGCCAACTGCTTTCCAACTTGCTGGGATTCCGTTTGAGCGACGATTCCCACAGGTTGTGATCGTAAGGCTCGTTCGTCTCCGGATTCAGCTCGGCCGGTACGACGAAGGAGAAGTTCATTTGATTCGCGCCGTAATAGTAATCTCCGCCGCCGAATTCCTCGGGGATTTTCGTGTTCTGTTGATCCGCGTACGCCGTAATTCCGAAATCCGTTACGAACGGTTTGCCGTCCGCGCCGATGTCCCAAGTTAATCCTTTAGGACCGTTCGGAACCGCGGTGCCGCTACCGGCCGATAACATCGCGCCTTCCGGCGTGTACATCCAGTTGATGAATTCCATGATCCGTTTAGGATCCTTCGCTTTAGCGCCGATGGAGATAATCCCGTTACCGCCGTAAACGTTAAATCCGGTGGAATACATTACTTCTTCCTTGAACGGAACGGTTTGGAAACCTTTACCCGCCGCTTTGTTTTCTTCGGTATTGTAGTTCGCGGCTCCGAGCCACGGGAACCAAGAGAACAACAAACGACCGTCTTTGTATTTGGCTACGACGTCATCGAATTTCTGGGTCAAGGAATCCGGATCGAGCAAGCCCATCTGATTCGCGTCGTAATAGAGCTTCAAGGATTTCATGTACCAGCTTTCCTCCGAGAGGAAGTCGTAGTATTTATCCTCGTCCGCCTTCGTGTACAATGCGGTATCGACAATCTCGTCATAACCGTACATGTTGGCAAATTGCTTCGCTAGCGTCATCTTGTAGTTGCCGTCCCAGTCGGACCAGAGCGAGAACGCGTACGTTTTCTTGCCTTGCGCGTTCTTAGGCTCAAGCTCTTGCATCTGCTTCAAGACGGGAAGATAATCCGATGGACTGTTAATCTCGGGCGCGCCTACTTGTTGGTACAAGTCCCAGCGTAGATCCGGTCCCCACGTCATGTCTTTCCCTTCGGACGGACCGCTCGGATTGCTGGCAACGTTGTTGCCAATCCCATAGACGGAAGTGCCTCCGCCGAAAGCGATCTTCGCTTTCTCGATCGCTTTCGGATACGTTCCGATAATGTCCTTGCCGTAAGTATCGAGAAGCCCATCCTTCGCGAGATCGAGCAGTAAACCGCCCTTGATCGCGTTAGGGTAATTATTCTTGTCATCGCCCCAGATAACGATATCTCCCAGATCGCCGGAAGCCATCAACGCCGCGATCTTCGTATCGCCGCCTGTAAGGTTGGAAGCTACGATATCCAGCTCGATGTTGAATTTGTCTTTGATCGCTTTCGCGAACCAACCTATCTGCGGTCCAGCGTAGTTCGCCGTAGTCGAGAACACGGACAGCTTGAGCGTCTCGGAGTGATCGAGTCCCGTGTCCGCCGGACTAGCCGACTCCGACTCGGATGCCGTCGCGGACGGTTCGGTTGACGCCGAGCTTGACGCAGGTGCCGTACTCGCGGATTCCGATGCCTTCGGATTGTCGTTTCCTTTACTGCATGCGGCCATGACGACAACGATCATGATCGACAGCATGACAATCAGCGTTCTTTTTAATCTCATTTCGGAAGTGCCTCCCTTTATTTGAAGTGCTGTATTAGTTCAACCCCCGGTAAGGGTGTAAACCCGATTTAACCCGTTTCATCTACCTGCATTAGCCTTTAACCGCGCCGATCAGAATGCCTTTCACGAAGAAACGTTGGAAGAACGGATAAATAATGAGAATCGGAAATACGACGATCATCGTGACGGTCATTCGGACGGAACCCGGCGTTTGCATATGCTGCACGCTGGCGGCCATATCCTGCGAGTTCCGGATGAGCGCGGCCAAGGATGTCGATTCGTTCAAGTAACGCCACAGCAGGAATTGCAGAGTGTAATATTTCGTATCCGTCATCAGGAACGCAGTATCGATGAACGAATTCCATTGGGTAACTGCGGAAAATATCGTAATCGTCGCGAGAATCGGCGTAATGAGAGGAACAATAATGCTCCCGAATATTTTCAAGTATCCCGCACCGTCGATGGCCGCCGACTCTTCCAAGGAAGGGGGCAGCGCCTCTATGAATGTTTTGACGAGTATAATATTGAAAGGGGTAATGATCGTCGGAAGCACATACGCCAAGTAATTGTTCGTCAAGCCGAGATTGTTCATCGTAATGTACCAGGGGATTAAACCCGCGCTGAAATACATCGTAACGATCAGCATCCGATAGATCAGCTTGCGAAGCCACATCTCGTTCTTCGTAAATAAGTAACCCAAGAAGGCGGATGCCCCTACCGTAAGAAGCGTTCCGACTACCGTTCTGTAGATCGAGACGTAGGCCGCTTCGGCCAATCCGTCGATCTTCAACACGTTCATGTAGTTATCGAAATGAACTTCTCTGGGGTAGAAAGTAATATACCCTGCCGCGCTCAGATCGTTGGAGCTGATCGTGTTGATGAATAAGTAATAAAAAGGATAAATGCATGTCAGCGTAAATAATGCGAACAGCGTATAGTTAATCGCTTGAAAAGCGATGCCGCCAGTAGTTGTTTTCCTCATCTTCCGCATACCGTCTCTCTTCCTCCCCTTAGATGATAGATTCGCCCCGCACGATCTTGGACATCGAGTTGGCCATGAACAACAGCATGACGCTGATGACCGACTTCAGCATGCTGACCGCCGTCGCGAAAGGGAAGTTGTTGGCGAACGCGATATTGTACACGTACAGGTCCAACACCTCGATCGAATCTTTGTTCATCGCGTTCTGGAAGGCGAAATACTGATCGACGCCATTGTTGATGAAATTGCCGATGGACAGAATGAGAAGAACGAAAAACGTAGGAATGATGCCGGGCACCGTAATATGCCATATTTTCCGAAAACGGCTCGCTCCGTCCACTTCCGCGGCTTCGTATAATTCTTGGTCGATTCCCGTAATCGCGGCGAGATAGAGGATAGCCCCCCAACCTAGCGATTTCCACCAATACCAAGCGATCATAGTCAGCCAGATATTCGAGTTGGTAGCCAGGAAGTTGATTCCTTCCTCGATGAATCCCAGCTTAATCAACAAAATATTCACGATCCCGTTATCCACGGAGAAGAGGGTGAATGCCAAAGCGTAGACGAGAATCCAGCTAATAAAATTCGGAATCGTCGTTAGCGTCTGAACGATTTTGCGGAACCAGGCCGTGCGGATTTCCGATAACAAGATCGCGAACGCCACGGGAAATACGGAAGTGATAATGCCAAGCGTGCTCATCGCTACCGTATTCTTCATGACGCGCAGAACCTCTTCCATCTGGGTCGGATTTTGCGCGATCGACTTAAACCATTTCAGGCCGACGTAAGGCGTGTCGGATAACGGAATGCCGGGAGTGAAATCGTAGAAGGCATAGATCCACCCGCTAATCGGCAAATAGTAAAAGATAAAAGTCGTTACGAGAAAAGGAAACGCCATAAGGAACAACTTGTATTTGTTCGGTAGCGTTCGGCATTTGCCCGTTCCGCGGCTTTTATGGCTTTCGATGGGCGTGGTAGGTAAGGCCATGGCAGTCGTCTCCTGTCGCTTGTTTTGCTCACGTTTTTATTGTAAGAGAAATAATCGGCGGGCGAGAGCGACAAGAGCCTCCATACGTCGGACAACGGTTGGCAATCAACGAACGAAAATCTCACCCCGTCGAACCGATTTCCCTCCTTCTCCTCTTTCTTAGCAAAAAAAGAAGCTTGCCCGCAAACCGTTATCGGCTTGTGGCAAGCTTCTTCGCTTATTGCATATTACGCGTTAATTCGTATATAGTCGATTCTCGGTCATCGTAACCAGTTGGGCGCGGATTTCCTCTAAACCTGCCGCAGCTTCCGCCCACCAGGCTTCCGATGAAGGGAAACGGTGTTTGATCGTTTCTACTCCGCCATAAGCCTGATCCAGCTTACGCAATTGTCGCGAATCTTCCGGTTGAGCTCTTTTCTCTCGATTAAGCATTTCTCCTACTTCCCTATATAAGCGTTCAATAAATAAGCTTCCGTTCATCTTTTCCATTGCTCCTACCTCCTGCGCCCAATGTTTTCTTGGGCTTTCTCTATTTATATGAGATTAAACAGCAACTTCAGAATCGAAACATCATTTAACTTGAATTAAGTTTAGCCATCGACAATGTTATTTCCAACTCTATCTATTTTTCTCACAAAACAAAAAAGAAACAATCCAATGTTCCACCAACAAAATATGCCATAATTGGAATCATAATAGAATAGGCTTACAAGGGCGGTCGGCTATTCTCCCGGGAGGGAGGTGATGCCGCGGAAGTTAAGGAGACACTGACGCTAATGATTTCATTTGCGACATTGAAGTATTTCATGTTGAAATATTCTGTAAACAGATATCAGCTAATTAAAACTTCAAATCGTCTTCTTCCTATAATCAAACAAAAAAACACCACTCCCTATTGGTTTTGTTTCAACCAATAAAAAAGTGGTGTTTGTGTTTTCCTTACGCCAAGCCTCCTAGCTCACCTTATGCTCAATCCGGAGCTTATCGGCAACCATCGCGATAAACTCGCTATTGGTCGGCTTGGATTTCGCGATGTTGATCGTGTAGCCGAACAGATGGCTGATCGAATCGATGTTACCGCGCGTCCAAGCGACCTCGATCGCATGGCGGATAGCGCGTTCGACGCGGGATGGCGTTGTTTTGAACTTTTCGGCGATGGCCGGGTATAACGTCTTCGTAATCGCGCCGAGAATTTCGATGTTGTTGTACACCATCGTAATCGCTTCGCGCAAATACTGATAACCTTTAATATGCGCCGGAACGCCGATCTCATGAATGATGCTCGTGATATTGGCGTCCAGATTTTTCGGCTTGCCGATCTGAACGATGTTCGAACGATTGCTGCTTGAAGAAGATGAAGTCGTTACGGAGGAGGCAACCGAGTTACCGCCGGCTAATTGGCGAATCCGGTTAGCTAGAACATCCATATCGAACGGTTTAAGTATGTAGTAAGAAGCGCCAAGTTGCACCGCGCGTTGCGTAATGTTCTCCTGTCCGAAAGCCGTCAGCATAATAATCTTGGGCATTGGCGATAAATTTAAATCCCGCAATTTCTCCAGGACGCCAAGTCCGTCCAAATGCGGCATGATAATATCGAGGATCATGACATCCGGTACCCTACGTGTTTCTTCCAGTTGACGGATGACCTCTTCTCCGTTGTACGCGACTCCGATGACCGTCATATCATCCTGCTCTTGGATGTACTCTGATAATAAATTCGTAAATTCTCGGTTGTCGTCTGCTAGGAACACTTCAATACGTGGCAATGTCTGGTCCTCCCTTTCTCTGTGCGAGAATAAATTGACGAAAAACGATCATCGTTTCTCTGTTTATCCGTTTTCGACATCGCCTTTCGGTATTCCTTCTCGATTGAAAAATTTTTCTTTATTTATTTATTAAAATCGAATATAATATTTAATTTACGTCAGAACACGTCAAATCATGATTTTTTTCGCATATTTTCGACAAGGGTTTGTCTTCTCCCTGATAATGCAAAATCTAAGGCGTTAAACCGCCTTAGAAGTCGCTTGATCTGCATTTAGCATAATCCCCGCATCTTGAAGCATCCATTCGATGAAGCATCCATAGCCGGAAGAAGGATCGTTTACGAACACATGGGTAACCGCTCCGACCAATTTGCCGTTCTGAATAATCGGACTTCCGCTCATGCCTTGCACGATGCCGCCCGTACGTTCCAACAACTTCGGATCCGTGATTTTGATCACCATGCCTTTGGTTGCGGGAGACGATTGCTTCGCGACGTGCACGATCTCGATATTAAATCGTTCCACCTTCTGCTTCTCTACGACGGTCAAGATTTGCGCCGGCCCTTCCTTCACTTCTTCCGCGAATGCGACGGGCATCGGCTCGGGATTATACGCGTGCTCCGGAAGTTCCTTCATCTGACCGAATATTCCGAAAGGAGTATTACGCTCCACGCTGCCAAGCGTACGACCCCCTTTAATGATATTCGCTCGTTTCTCGCCGGGTTCTCCGTTCTGGCTTTTGGAAATGGAGTTCACGCTGGATTGCAGAATTTCTCCGCTTCCTACGACGATAGGAGATTGAGTATCCATATCCGTTATGACATGTCCCAAAGCGCCGTACACGCCTTGATCCGGAGCGTAGAAGGTCAATGTGCCGACCCCAGCCGCGGAATCGCGTATATACAAGCCTAGACGCCACGCTTTGTCTTCCTCGTCGAATGCGGGATTCAACGACGTCTTGAATCGTTCCTTGCCCCTTTGCACTAACAATTGCAAAGCTGATCCGTTACGCCCGGCCGTCTCGGCGATCGGAGCGATCTTGGAAATGTCGTTGCAGGCTTGACCGTTAATTTCGACGATGAGATCGCCAAGACGTAACTTGGCCTCCTCGCCGGGCGATACTTTAGCGTTCGTCTTCGTTTGGACCAAATGATGTCCGACAACCATAATTCCCGCTGATTTGACCTTAACCCCGATCGTCTGACCGCCAGGAACGACGCGCAAATCCGGCACGACTTGAAGACGAACCGTTTTGAACGGGATTTTACCGAATAGCTTAAGCTTTAGGTTCGTTACGCCGCTATGCTTCGGTTGAATGGATAAAGGCTGACTGAGATCGACGCGCACGGAGGCGTGATTGCTTCCGTTAATTCCGGCGACTTGCGGATTCAAGCTTCCCTGGGCATGAACAGGCATGGCATAGTGGAGCGATACCGCTTGTCCTTGAAATAGCCTTAATTGATTGGGAAACTTCGCGAAATGTTGAAAAGGCGTTGAGCAGACGGCGATGCATAGCATAAGAACGACAACGAGACCTAAACGACGTTTCCTGGAGTGTTTCTGGTACAAGTTCTCACGCTCCCCTACAGTCTGAACCGGCTCTTTGTATGTCGCCGATAACGTACCTATAAGGTAACCGTGCCTTGCCTCTTTTATGTTCCCAAAAAGCTTCCTTTTCGTTTGTTTTTTCGCGCCATTACGCGTTTTTTCGTTGTTCGGCCAAAGTAAGCATTTCTTGTGCATGATGGCGAGTTTTTTCCGTCACTTCCACCCCGCCCAACATCCTTGCCAATTCTTCGACGCGTTGCTCTTCAGACAGCTCCGTGACTGAAGTTTGAGTGCGGTCTTGCGAAGTCACTTGCTTATATATTTCGTATTGATGGTCCGCCATGCAAGCGACTTGCGGTAAGTGAGTAATCGCGAAAACCTGGCAATGGCGAGACAGCAAAGACAGCTTCTCCGCAATGGCCTGTGCGGCTCTGCCGCTAACTCCGGTGTCGACTTCATCGAATACAAGAACGGGAATTTTATCGATTTTAGCGAAGATCGCTTTAAGGGCAAGCATGACCCGGGACATCTCTCCGCCGGAAGCGATCTTAGCTAGCGGTTTAGGGGGTTCTCCCGGATTGGTCGAAAGAACGAATTCGGCGGAATCCGCTCCGGTACTCGTAAGGGCGGCTGTCCCCAGCTTCACCTCGAACACTGAACGCTCCATTTGAAGATGAGCAAGCTCCTGCTCGATTTGTTTAGACAAATCCCTGGATGCCGATCTTCTGATCGAGCTTAATTTGTCCGCGCTCGTTTGGAGCTCCTTATGCAAAGCCTCTTCTTGCTCGGTTAATTCCTTAAGCAGTTCGTCCCGATTATCGAGCTGATCGGTTTCCGCTTTGATTTTGGTTTGGTAACTTAAAATGTCTTCGACCGTCTCGCCGTATTTCCGTTTCAATCCGTGCAGAAGGTCTAGTCTCTGCTCGATTTGGGCGAGTCTTGCCGGATTAAATTCGATTCCTTCTTTATAATCGCGCAGTTGATACGCGCTATCTTCCACTCCATAATAAGCGGACTGTAATTGCTCCACTAGCGGCTGCAGCGTAGCCGGGTCGACCTTAACGATATCCTGCAGCTTCGTCAGAGCTCGCGAGAGCGCTGCTAATCCCTTGGTCCCGTATAACAGGTCGTAAGCTTCCGTAACGGCATCGGTCAATTTCTCCGCATGGGATAGCTTGCGTCTTTCGTCGGCAAGGGATTCATCTTCTCCCGCTTTTAATCTCGCCGCCGCGATTTCCTCCAATTGATACCGGTACAGATCAAGCATCTGCATGCCCTGACGCGACTTTTCTTCCAGCTCGCGCCGTTCTTTGTTCACCGCTTGATATTGCTGATACAGCTTGCGATATACCGATTTCTCGGGTTGAATTTCTTCGGCCGCGAATAAATCCAACCATTCCAAATGTTTATCGATCCTTAGCAACGATTGATGCTCATGCTGTCCATGGATATTGACCAGATGCTCGCCGACTTCTCTTAGCATTGTTAAGGTCACGCTCTGACCGTTAATGCGCGCCGATGACTTCCCATGAGACAAGAGCTCTCTGCGGATCAGCAAGGTTTCTTCCTCGTCCGCTTCGATGCCAAGACGTTGAAGCGTCTCCCATACGGGATGTTGGCGCGGCAGATCGAATACCGCCTCGATATCGGCGCGATCGCAGCCGTGGCGAATCATTTCGGCAGATCCTCTGCCTCCAGCCGTCAAAGTCAAGGCATCGATAACGATCGATTTACCGGCACCGGTCTCGCCGGTTAGCACGTGAAAACCAGGGTGAAACGTAACGGATACATTCTCGATAACAGCCAAGTTATGGATGGATAATTCCCGAAGCATGAATTGCCTCCTTGATCCTCAATCTCTATTGGTAATCGTTATTGCATCATCTCGTAAATACGTCCCAGTACGTTCTCGCCTTCGAGCTTCGTCTTGCTGATAAGCAGCGTAGTATCGTCTCCGCCGATCGTGCCGATGATTTCCGGCCAATCCATGCCATCGATCAGCGCCGCGATCGTGCCGGCCGTTCCCGGAAGGCATTTCAATACGACCAAATTATCGGCAGAGTCGGCATTAACGAAGTGATCAAGCAATGCGCGCTTGAGTTTATGAGCTGGATTGAATCGTTGATCTTGCGGCATCGAATATTTATATCTTCCGTCTTCAAGCGGAACCTTGATCAACTGCATTTCTTTAATGTCGCGCGACACCGTCGCTTGGGTGACTTGCATGCCTTCCATGCTAAGCGCGTCCACGAGCTCCTCTTGCGTCTCGATTTCACGCGAACTGATTAATTCCCTTATTTTACGTTGCCGTGGTCCCTTCATTCCTCGCCAGCCTCCACTTTGAATCGTACAGTTTTTAATTGCTTATCGTGAGCTACGATCACGATCCCTTCGCAATCCGGGAACAATAACGCATAGACGAGCAATCGCTCGCGTAACCCACTCGCCGTCCAATCCATCGGTTGTCTTGCGCGTTCCATCTTAACCAGATAATACTTGTGGTCCTTAAATGCCAAATAATCGAAATAAAGCCTTGTAGGCATCGTAGGCCCGTCGTTCAAGACAACCCCGAGCGAGATACGATGTTTGCCCGAGAGCACTTCATAATCTTGCTCCCTCAGAAGTAATACGGTTTCGTCTTCTTCTACCCCGCCCGCAAGCGCCAGTTTTCTCAGCCGCGAACCGGGAGGTTCGTGCAACCAGCGGTCAAACCGTCTGAAAACCCACCATACCATAATTGCCGCGGCGACCAGCATAATGATCCAATCTCCGAACTTATCCAAACTCCGACCTCCAAATCATTCCGTCAACGGGAGGAAAATGGGCTGTATGGACATGATGTTCAGTAGCTCTCTTTTCTTTCGAGATCGGACCTTAATAATCCTCTTTCACCAAGCTATGAAAAACCCGAAGCTCGCCCTGCGGGTCCGGATCTTGTCCTCCGGCCGATCATCGGCAGCTCCGGGTCATCCGGGCAAAGTCTATCAAGCATAAACGGCCTCCGTCGTCCTTTGGGATGACGGGGGAACTTTTATGTCGGAGACATTTCAGAAAAGTAAAGCGGTTTTTTACTTTCTGAAATGTGGGAAATCATGACGTACCTCTGCGGAACGTGGAACTTGCCTCGTCGACGGTCTGCTTGATCGTATGGCTTAACGTTTCTTCCGTGAGTTCAGGCAGAGGTTGGCCTTGCTTGGATAACACCCAGTAGGCCAGAAATTCGATATTCCCTTCCCCTCCGGTAATCGGCGAATACGTGAGCCCTTTTAACTCGAACCCGAGTTCATTCGCGGAAGTAAGCACCTCCCGAAGGACGCTCGCGTGCACGGCAGGGTCACGGATGACTCCGCCCGTCTTGCTGACCTGCTCTCTTCCCGCTTCGAACTGGGGCTTGATGAGCGCAACGGTCCTACCGCCTAATTCCAGCAATCCGGCAAGAACCGGCAGAATGAGCTTAAGCGAAATAAACGAAACATCGATCGAAGCGAACCCGGGTTTCGGTCCATTCAGCTGATCCTCCGACATATGCCTGAAGTTCGTACGCTCCAGCACCTGCACGCGTTGATCTTGACGCAAGGAGTAGTCTAATTGATTGTATCCGACGTCGACGGCATATACGCGCGATGCGCCGTTCTGTAACGCGCAGTCCGTAAACCCGCCCGTTGACGCCCCGATATCGATCATGACGACGTTATTTAAATCCAATTCGAAATGCTTGATCGCCTTCTCCAGCTTTAAGCCCCCGCGGCTAACGTAAGGATGGAGCGCTCCCTTGACGGTTATCGCTGCGTCGCGCGGCACTTTCGTGCCCGCTTTGTCCATCCTCTCCGTTCCGATGAAGACCAACCCGGCCATGATGGCGGCTTTGGCTTTTTCCCGGCTTTCGTAATATCCGAGCTCGAGAAGCAAAACGTCTAAGCGCTCTTTAGAAACGGTTGTTTTTTCCATTAAGTGGCCCTTTGCCTTTTGCGTACCGCGAGCGACGCCAATTGTTTGGCAATCGATTCAGGAGTTAAGCCGGTTTCTTCGCGTTGTTCCTTGATCGTTGCATGCTCGATGAACCTGTCGGGTACACCCGCAAGACGGATGGAAGCGGGATTAATCCCTTGCATGGCGTAAAATTCAAGAATCGCGCTACCTAAGCCGCCTTGAATCGTCCCTTCTTCGGCGATCAACATCGGAATCTGCTCCTTGCTCATTGCAATCAGCATTTTCTCGTCCAACGGCTTAACGAACCGGGCATTAATGACCCGGATGTTGATACCGTCTCGCTTCAACAATTCGGCTGCTTCCTCCGCGACTTGAACCATCGGTCCGATTGCCAACACGGCCGCATAATCACCCTCGCGTACCGTTTCCCACGAACCGATCTCGATCGGTTTCATTTCGTCGTCGAACCCGACGCCCGTTCCCGCGATTCTAGGATAACGAACCGCGATCGGTCCGCCGTCGTAATCGACAGCCGTCTTTAACATGTTTCTCAACTCGTTCTCGTCTTTAGGCATCATCAGAACCATGTTGGGAACATGCCGTAAAAACGCGATATCGTAAACTCCGTGATGCGTCTCGCCGTCCGCGCCGACGAAACCGGCCCGGTCGATCGCGAAGATCACGTTCAAATTTTGCCGGCAAATGTCGTGCACGACTTGATCGTATGCCCGTTGCAAGAAAGTCGAATATACGGCGAAGACGGGCTTCATCCCTTCCATCGCCAGCGCCGCGGACATCGTAGCCGCGTGCTGTTCGGCAATCCCGACATCGATCATCCTGTCCGGATACTTTTCGGCGAATTTCAGCAAGCCCGAACCTCCCGGCATCGCGGGAGTCACGGCAATAATTCGCTTATCTTGATCAGCCAATTCGATCAAAGCGTTCCCGAACACCTCCGTATACATAGGTGGACCGACAGGCTTGACGACTTGACCGGATTCAATTTTGTAGGAACCCGTAATGCCATGCCATTTATGCGAATCGGCTTCCGCCGGAGAATATCCTTTTCCTTTCACGGTCAGCACGTGTACCAGCACGGGACCTTCTACGTTGTCCGCTTGCTTGAACGTTTCGAGCAATTTATTCACGTCATGACCGTCCACCGGCCCGAAATATTTCAATCCGAACTCTTCGAACAACATGCCGTCCGGCGCGATGAGATACTTTAAGCTGTCCTTCACGCGATCCGCCGTACGGGCTAGCTTGCCGCCGATCGCCGGCACTTTGCGCAGCAGCCAGTCTAATTCGTCCTTCGCCTTGCGATAGATTTTCTCGGAGCGAACTTTGCCCAAATAATTGTGAATGGCGCCGACATTCGGTGCGATGGACATTTCATTATCGTTCAGCACGACCATCAGCTTGCGTTTCTCGTGACCGATATGGTTTAAAGCTTCAAGCGCCATACCGCCCGTTAGCGCTCCGTCGCCGATTATCGCGACGACCTTGTTCGTGCCGCCTTGATGATCGCGCGCCAAAGCCATCCCGATCGCCGCGGACAGGGATGTACTGCTATGGCCGGCTTCCCATACGTCGTGCTCGCTTTCGTTGCGTTTCACGAATCCGCACAATCCGTCTTTCTGCCGCAACGAATCGAAGCGGTTTTGCCGCCCCGTTAGCATCTTATGAACGTAGGCTTGATGTCCGACGTCGAAAATAAATTTGTCCTGCGGACTGTTATACAAATAATGCAACGCGATCGTCAATTCAACGACGCCTAGATTCGGCGCGAGATGACCTCCCGTTGCAGATAATTTCTGAATTAGAAAATGCCGAATTTCTTCAGCCAACTGAGGAAGATCGGGTAGCGTTAATTTTTTTAAGTCAGTTGGACTGTCGATATGCTCGAGCAGCAAGTGGTGTTCCCCGCTTTCCCCAAATGGATATTACCGCTAGTATAACATATCTCCAAACAATGCCCAAACTTCAACATCGTTAGTGGATACGCGACAACTTGCCCACGCGTAATAAGCCCGAATAGCAACTGAGCGTGGTACAACTCAAACGCTATAGGGGCTAAGGCGTCTTCGTGTTAATGGTCTCGTTTTAACAAATAATCGGAAATTTCGATTAACCTGTCCGGTTTTGCCAATCCGGCCTTCATTAGCGCTTCGTTCGCTTCTTTCGTTAACTCCGCGACCCGTTTACGGCTTTCGTCCAATCCGATCAAGAACGGATAGGTCACCTTTTCTTGCCTTTCATCGCTCTTCACCGGCTTGCCGAGCTTATCCGCGGAACCGGTTAGATCGAGGATGTCGTCTTGAATCTGGAACGCCAACCCTACGTTCCGACCGAACAGTCCGAACGCTTCCAACTGCTTTTCGCTCGCTTCGGCCGCATGACCTCCGGCTCTAAGCGAGAATGCGATCAAATCGCTTGTTTTATGCAAATGGATGTTCTCCAATTGTTCAAGCGAAGTGACGCCCTGCTCTCCAAGCATATCGTCTACTTGACCGCCGACCATTCCGGATAATCCCGCATACTTGCTCAGCTCGGTAACAACGGAGAGAACGCGCTCCGGCGGTACTCCGTGCTTCAAGGCATCCGTAGCAACGTGGAAGGCGTGAGTAAGCAATCCGTCCCCGGCCAATATCGCCATTGCATCGCCGAAAACCTTGTGATTCGTTAGAATTCCGCGTCGGTAATCGTCGTTGTCCATCGCCGGCAGATCATCGTGAATAAGCGAGTAGGTGTGAATCATCTCTACCGCGCATGCGAACGGCATCGACTTTGCCGCCGATTGTTCGTCGCCCTTGACCGCTTCCGCGGCGGCAAGAACGAGAATAGGACGTAATCTCTTCCCTCCGGCAAGCAATGAATAATCCATCGCTTCAAGAAGCCTGACCGGAATAGACCCATCTTTAGCAAAAACCGATCGCAGCGCCGTTTCCACTAGATCCTTCTGCAACTGTAAATAAGTATGTATTTCTACCGAAGTCGTCACGTGAATACCCCTTTGCCTCCTGAAGCCTTAGGCTTCTTCTTTCGTCGCTACGAAAGGCTTGCGTTGAAATCCGCCATCGCCTTCCACTAACGTCTCGATGCGACGTTCAACCTGCTCGAGCTTCTGACCGCACAAGCGGGACAACGACATCCCTTCTTGAAACAGCTCGATGGCGGTTTCCAGCGGCACGTCTCCGCTCTCCAGCTTGGCAACGATCGTTTCCAGCGTTTCCATCGCCTGCTCGAAGGTTAAAGCGGGCGCTTCGCTTTCTTTAGCGGAATTACCCGCAGTACCGTTCTTAGCCATTGGTTCGCTCCTCCCCATGAATGCCCCAAACCTGGCAATCCAATTTGCCGTCCGTCAATCTTACGCGGATCAAGTCGCCCGGTTGCACCTCGTTAATCGTACGAACCAACGATTTCTCCTGCTCGTCATATACTAAGCTGTATCCGCGCGCCATTACCTTTAACGGGCTCAAAGCGTCCAAATGGCGAACGATCGAGCCGTACTGGCTTTGGCGCTGGCGAAGGATACCGTTCATGGCAAGCTCCAACCCTCTCGTCGCCGAGACGATCCTCTTGCGGGCGAACGCCGCCTGCTGATTCGGATTAACCGCGGACAATCTTCCTTTCAAACGCGATAATCGCTCCTGAGCGCGGGATTGTTCGGTTCGAATCCGATATTGCAGCCGGTCTCTTAGCCTGTCCAGGCGCTCCGCTTGAACGAGCAAGCTTCTCCTTGGCTGCGTGAAATACGGAGATCTCGCCGCATGCTGCCAACGTTCCCTTGCCCTGCCGAGCAAAGCGGACAGCGACTTCGTCATTCTCTGCTCCAGATGCACCAAGCCCATCATAAGCTCGCCCGTATGTCTTACGGCAAGCTCCGCGGCTGCCGTAGGCGTAGGCGCTCTTAGATCCGCCGCGAAATCGGAGATCGTGAAGTCGGTCTCATGGCCGACGGCGGAAATTACGGGGATTGCCGAAGCCCGAATCGCTCTTGCGACGGCCTCTTCGTTAAAAGCCCATAATTCTTCAAGCGATCCGCCTCCCCGTCCGACGATCAGTACGTCCGCTTCGCCATGCGCGTTCATCGCTTGGATCGCTTTGACGATCGACGGCGCTGCGCCTTTTCCTTGCACGGATACGGGATACAGCAATACGTGCACCCCGGGATTGCGACGCTCGAGCGTGATCAGAATATCCCGCACCGCCGCCCCTGTAGGCGAGGTAATTACGCCTACCGTACGCGGATAAGACGGCAATTGACGCTTAAGATGTTCAAGGAATAGGCCTTCCGAATCGAGTTTCCTCTTTAATTGCTCGAAAGCCAAATACAAGCTCCCGATGCCATCCGGTTGCATCGCCGTCGCGTAAAATTGATATTGCCCGTCTCTTTCGTATACGGAAACGCCGCCGCGCGCCAACACTTTCATTCCGTCCTTCGGAGCGAATGGAAGCCTGGCGTTATAGGAGGCGAACATGATGCATTTCAGTCTTGCGCCTTCGTCCTTCAGCGTAAAATACATATGGCCGCTGGAATGGAACGTAAAGTTGGATATTTCGCCTCTTAGCCAGATGTCTTGGAGTCCGGTGTCGCCTTCAAGCTTCATCTTAATGAGGCGGTTAATGTCGCGAATGCTTAACGCGCGCGCCGGGTCCATCGCTTGGCTCCTTCCTATCTCCTTGCTTGTTTAGCAGATTTAAGCGTATTCGCCATCAACATCGTAATCGTCATTGGACCGACTCCGCCAGGAACCGGCGTTATCCAACCGGCCACGTCGAGCACGTCGTCGTAATCTACATCTCCGCAGAGCTTACCATCCGGCAACCGATTCACGCCTACGTCGATCACGACGGCTCCCGGCTTAACCCATTCCTTCTTCACGAGCTTAGGAACGCCTACTCCGACGACCAGGATATCCGCTTGGCGGGCAATCTCTGCAATGTTCGGAGTACGCGAATGGCAGATCGTAACGGTCGCGTTCTCTCGTAGCAGCAGCATTGCTACCGGCTTACCTACGATGTTGCTTCGACCGATGACCACCGCATGTTTACCAGCGGGGGAATTCCCCGTCCGCTTCAACAGCTCGATCACGCCCGACGGCGTGCAAGGCAACAAAGCGTCGTCGCCGATCATCAGGTTACCGACGCTTACCGGATGGAATCCGTCGACGTCTTTCTCAACAGAAATCGCGTCGATGATCGCTTTTTCTTCGATATGCTTCGGAAGAGGCAACTGGACGAGAATGCCATGAATGTTCTGTTGTTCGTTATATTTTCCGATTAGCGCAAGCAGCTCTTGTTGAGTCGTCTCCGCCGGAACCCGGATCACTTCGGAGTGATAGCCGAGCTGTTCGCAAGCTTTCGCCTTGTTCCTTACGTACACTTGCGAAGCTGCGTCCTCGCCGACTAGAATGACGACCAACCCCGGAGTAACGCCCTGCTGCTTCAATTGCTCGACTTCCTGAATCAATTCTTCGCGGATCGAATCCGATATTTGTTTTCCGTAGATGATTTGTGCGCTCACAGCTTGTCGCCCTCCTGCGATTGTTTGTCTTCTCTCTCTCTCAGCATGCGTCCAAGCACGCCGTTCACGAATTTCCCGTTCTCTTCTAAGCCGAAATGCTTCGCCAGCTCGATCGCTTCATTGATGACGACCTTAGGCGGAACGTCCTTGCGGAACATCATCTCGTATGCGGCCAAACGCAAAATTTGCCGATCAACCCTCGATAGGCGATCGACCTGCCAGCCCGTCAAATAAACGACGAGACTTTGATCAATAATCTCTTGGTTTTCCTTAACGCCTTGCACCAATTCGCGAGTGAATGCGTCGATGTGCTTCAGTTCGGCAACATCCGTACCGATCTCGTTGTCTTGACGCGCTTCCTCCATTACGATATTGACGGCCTCGTCGCCGGTCACGCCGTTCATCTCTATCTGGTACAAACTTTGTACCACGATTTCCCTTGCGAGTCTGCGCTTCATGTATCCTCCCGAATGCTTCTTATCGTTCAAGCTCTGTTACTTTTTATTATGATGCTTTTAGAGGTATCTTAACTTAAGCCAATAAAACAAAAAAACCCATGAGCATCTATTCCATCGGAAACTGCGGAGCCTGGCTTGCGCTCCGCCGTCCCTGCCTGGGCAAGAACATTCACAGGGATTATCGTGACCAAGGCCAACGGTCGGCGACCCAATCCGTCAATTTCTCGAACGGTAAGATCGGCCCGCGCCGTTCATCCTTATGTTTTCCAATCCAATAACCGATGCCAATGAGCAAAGCGCAGAAGAGCATATCCCAGAAACCGCTAAACAAATAAATGATGCCGAACAGTAGACCTGCCGCAATCCCCGAGATTCTTCCCCCGTAGGATTCCCACCAGACTTTCCACATAGGCGGTTCTCCCCCCTATTCTACACGGCTCTTAAAAGTAGTTGGCGCTTGAGTCACGTTCGCGATGAATACGGAAACTTCCGCGACCGGAATACCCGTCGCCTCTTCGATCTGCTGAGATACCGTGCGCTGCATCTCTTCGGACATCGTCGGAATGGAGCCTTCTCCGTCTACGAATGCCCTGATCAGAATACCCAGTCCCGCTTCGGATACTCTGACTCTAGCGCGCAAGTCTTTAACGCCGCGCGTCCGGGAAGCGGCTTTAAGCGCCAGATTCTCGACCGTTTCAACCGAAATCCGAATGTCGCCGTGCTCCGTCCGCTGATTGATGGAAGGAGCGGAGTTGCTGTCGCGCCGGACGGAGACCACCAGGAATCTTACGCTGATCAGCAACAGGATGACCGCAACGCCGATGACGGAACCTTGTACTGCGCGTACGTCGCCGGTAAAGTCGGATACGACTTCTTTCAGCCAACTTTCCGAAAATCCGCCGCTAGCGGCGGCGATGGCAACAACCGCAACGATCCCTATTGCCAAGCTATAAAAGAATAGAAGCAGCCTGTCCAATACTTTAATCAACGTAAGAGCCTCCCTGTTCCCTTTTAAAGGTAGTTCGAAAAGTCATCTTTTGATCACGAGGTGAAGCAAGAAGCGGATTCGACATCGAATCTTGAATTCAGCCGGGCCTTCCGGTGCTCACGTAGGTTTTCCCTACGCTCCGCTCCTCTTTCCCTAGCTTCATCCAACCTTCTCGGTGCTGAAAACCTGACTTTTCGAACTTCATTTGAAGAGGTAGTTCGAAAAGTCATCTTTTGATCACGAGGTGAAGCAAGAAGCGGATTCGACATCGAATCTTGAATTCAGCCGGGCCTTCCGGTGCTCACGTAGGTTTTCCCTACGCTCCGCTCCTCTTTCCCTAGCTTCATCCAACCTTCTCGGTGCTGAAAACCTGACTTTTCGAACTTCATTTGAAGAGGTAGTTCGAAAAGTCATCTTTTGATCACGAGGTGAAGCAAGAAGCGGATTCGACATCGAATCTTGAATTCAGCCGGGCCTTCCGTGCACCTGTCTTAAATTGTACTCCATGAGTGCGAAAAAGGCCTCTGCGAGAGTTCCCTGAAGGAAATTCTCGTCAGAGGGCCGTCATCCGCAGACCGGAGGTTGTGCCGTTTGCCGCAAAAATCAGGTAGCGGTTACGACTTATCGGACACGTACATGGGATTCATCTTCTTCGGGCTTATCGGCCGTTTTGAAGTGAACGTCGTGAATATGTACGTTAACTTCTACTACATTCAGTCCGGTCATCGTCTCTATCGAGCGTTTGACATTACGTTGAATTTCGGATGAAATTTCCGGTATCCGGCGTCCGTATTGCACAATGATCGATACATCGACAGCCGCTTCGCGCTGACCGACTTCTACCTTCACGCCCTTCGACATGTTCTTGCGACCCAACATCTCGGCGATACCGGATGATAGTCCGCCGCTCATGCCCGCAACGCCTTCTACTTCTACCGTCGCTAGTCCGGCGATCACTTCGATAACTTCCGGAGCGATCTCAATGGTGCCCATGTCCGTCCGTTCGTAATCAGGGACAATCGTTTCCATGCGTAGTTCCACCTCCACATGCTCGGCACAAATCTAAGTAAGTCCGAGCATTCGCCTTCACTACTTATAAATATAGCATTCCCGGATTATTATGACAAACGCTTGGCCAGAAATAAATTCTAGAATCCATTTTCGGACGAAACTTCGCTATCCCCGTTGATGTCATGCTCTTCCAAAAACTTAATATCGAAAGTACCTTTGTTAAAGATCGGATGATTCATAAGCTTCAAATGGAAAGGGATCGTCGTCTTTACCCCGTCCACCATGAATTCGCTTAGCGCCCGTCTCGTTCTGGCAATCGCTTCTTCCCGAGTCGGCGCCCAAACGATCAGCTTGGCGATCATCGAATCGTAATGCGGTGAAATCACGTACTGCGGATAAGCGGCGCTATCCACGCGCACTCCGGGACCGCCCGGCGGCAAGTAGAAGCCGATGCGTCCGGCGGATGGCATGAAATTGCGCTCCGAATCTTCCGCGTTAATCCGGCATTCGATTGCCCAACCGTTGATCTTCACGTCTTCCTGCTTAAAGGAAAGCGGGGCACCTTCGGCGATGGCGATCATTTCTTTGATTAGATCGATACCCGTAATCATTTCCGTCACGGGATGCTCCACCTGAATACGGGTGTTCATCTCCATGAAGTAAAATTGGCCGTCCGGCCCGAGCAAATATTCGATCGTTCCCGCCCCGGAATAGTTCACCGCGCGGGCGGCTCTAACGGAAGCTTGGCCCATCCGATCGCGCAGTTCGGGCGTCATAATCGGGCAAGGCGCTTCCTCGACCAATTTCTGACGACGACGCTGCACGGAACAATCGCGCTCGCCGAGATGCGCCACGTTACCGTGTTTATCGGCGATGATTTGAATTTCGACGTGTTTCATTCCCGTCAGGAACTTCTCTAGATAGACGCCAGAATTGCCGAACGCCTTCTCCGCTTCTTGCTGCGCGGTCGTAATCTCGCGAACGAGCATTTCCTCGTTCTCCGCGATTCGGATACCGCGCCCGCCGCCGCCCGCCGTCGCTTTAATGATAACGGGGTAGCCGATCTCGCGGGCGACGCGAATCGCGTCGTCGAGATCTTCCAACAATCCGTCGGATCCGGGAATAACCGGAACGTCCGCATCCTTCATCGTTTGCTTGGCAACCGCTTTGTCTCCCATGCGGCTAATCGCAACAGACGAAGGACCGATAAACGCAATATTGCAAGTTTCGCAGATATCCGCGAAATCAGCATTTTCAGAAAGAAATCCGTAGCCCGGATGAATGGCGTCGCAATCCGTTAACGTTGCTACGCTCATAATGTTCGTTAAGTTCAAATAGCTATCCTTGGACGCCGTCGGTCCGATACAATACGCCTCGTCGGCCAAACGTACATGCAACGATTCACGGTCGGCTTCGGAATACACCGCCACCGCGGTAATTCCAAGTTCCCGGCACGCACGAATGATCCTCACCGCGATCTCGCCGCGGTTAGCAATCAAAATCTTATTAAATTTCAAGATGAAATCCTCCTCGGGATTATTCCGGCTTCACTAGGAATAGCGGTTGGCCGAATTCGACGAGCTGTCCGTTCTCCACGAGAATATCCACGATCTCGCCCTTCACTTCCGCTTCCAAAGGATTCATTAGCTTCATCGCCTCTAGAATACATACGACCGTTTTATCGGAAACTCGGTCGCCGATGTTCACGAATGAAGAAGCATCGGGCGATGGGGAACGATAGAAAGTGCCTACCATCGGTGATACGATGCGGTGAAGGTTGGAATCATCCGCAGCGACTGTTTTCGTTTCCGGTCCGGGTCCGTTAGCAACAACGGGTGCCTGAACGGTCGGCTGGCCTTGCGGCAGGTATGTATGAGAAAGGTGGGGCGTTTGCACGTTAACGACTTCCGTGCGTCCCGGTTTGCGAATCGACAGTCGCATTCCTTCGTTCTCAATTTCCAATTCGTGTACGGTTGTTTGGTCTACCAGTTTGATCAATTCTTTAATTTCGCTCAGCTTAAACATCTCGGTCACTCCTTGATTCGGGATTCCCCCGTCTAAAGAAAGCATGTTCGATCCCACAACGGAACTATTATACCATAATCGACCGAAATGGAAAGAGTTATGCCCTCAAAGGTAATCTCAGCGCGAATAGGGAACGGGGAGACTTCCGGAAAGTAGATTGGTCATCTACCTTCGGGATCGCCTCCCCGTTATGGCTCCTCACGTTCTTAGAACCTATTGTTGCACGTACTGTACGGTGACTCGTTCGGGAGATACGTCGAGCTCTTTCGTAGCCATGTCGATAATGTTGATGGCTTGCTTCTTCTCTAACTTCTCGCTAAGAACGATGACTTTGAAATTCGTGTCTTCCTCGGCGACGACCGCGTTCTCGTAGTCTTGCAGCAATTTTTCTTGCAGGCTAGTAATGCGGAGATCCGTTTCTTCCAAGCGGTTAAGCTCTTCGAACGCCGCGGATGCTTCTTCCGGGGTTGCCTTTGACGTTTTCGCGACGATCGCGGTAAGTTTCTCCGCCAGTTCGCTTGTTTTCGTCTGCTGCTCCAGTTGGATCTTGTCTAACAGTTCATTGCCTTTCGAGTTGTTGATCCCCTTAAGAACGGCTTCGTCTCCGGGTGAAAGACTTTCCGCGCCCGCCTCTTGCCCAGGGGACTCTTCGGAAGCGACTTCGCTTACCGTCCCATCCGCTTTCACTCCCGTCAGTTCATCCGTAAGGGAGTCGACTTGGGTGACGCTTATGCCTTCCGGATCGGCCGAAGAACTCACTTTGCCGTCATCGCCTAGTAGTTGCGATGCTTCCGTGCCGCTAGGCGTCGTAGGCGCATCTTCCGTAAATAGGTAATAGGCAGACAGGATTACCATTAAGCTAAGCATCGATACCAACCATATGGTTTGGCGTTTGTTGTTCATCTTTCCATTCCTCCCAAGATCGTATAATTTTGAATTCCAATCAAGTTTTACGCGGGACGACGGAAATCCGATGGATCGGAACGTCGACTCCGCGGGAAACCGCTTCGGCGATCAGCTTATGAACGGTAGCGTTCTCCGCGCCCTTCGCCACGATGAAGACGCCGCGGATTCTGGGCTTAAGCTTCTTAACGACAATCGGGGATTGATTACCCGACACTTCGTAGAGCACCACTTGGCCATCCTTCGAAATATCGGTAATGTGCCGTTTGGCTCCGTTGCGATCGGTTTCTTCGGTAATGGTCGACATCATCTTCTCGTTCAACTGGACGACCGTTTCCTCCGTCGAGTCGACCGTGACCAAGACGTCCACCGTCCCAACGCCGACCACTTTCTCCAATAAATCCTTCAGCCTTCCTTCGTACTCGGTTTCGATATCCGCGAAAGTCGTTCCCTTCTTCTCTTCGGTGCCCAAGAAGGTTTCCTGCTGCGGAATATCTTCGTCGCGAGGCGGGGAAAGATCCGGATCTTTCTGCGGATCCACTTGCTTGACGTTCATGAGGGAAGCCGCAAGCAACATGGCGGCGCCGATCAATCCGATCAGCACGAGCCACCGGAACGCTTTCACCCTGCGCGGTCCTCCCGAACCTCCGCCGATAAACGATTCCAGTTGCTGTAACCACTTTGCCATTTCGCACCACCCCCTTTAACCGTCTCATTTTCACTAGATCTCCGCAGGTTGTTTCACTTCGACGATACTAACCGGCAAGCCGTATCTACTGGAAATCAGAGCCGAGATGCGTAAGCGGGTTTCGCGGTCGGCCTGACTTTCCTTCTGAACCTCGGGTTGTTTCTCGCTAAGCGCTTGTTCGCCCGCCATGACCGGCTGAACCGTCCCCGTTTCCGTAGAGGTCGACCCTTTCGGTTCGCTAGGCCATCCTTCAACGTCGATGCGGATGTCTACCGGCTCGATCGGCTCAACCTCCCGAACCGAAGAAGAATCCGGCTGACCGGAAGATTCGGCTTGCAGCGGCTCGAGCATGACAACGACTTTGGCGACGGTCAATTCCCCGTCCGCCCCGCGTGCCAACTCGACGTCCACTTTCCGCACGCCCCGCTCCTCGCTTTGCTCCACTTCGTTCCGTATAGACGTTTCGAGCTTGGCGGACACCAGCTTCGCGGCTTGCACCTGCTGCTTATCGCGAAGCTTCGCTCCTTCTTCCTCGATCATGGCCAACTGGGTAGCCGCCCCTTGAGGAGACTTCTCCACCGTTGACAGCCCTTCGGCAAGTTTGCTGGTGAAGTCGCCTTTCATCCAATTCAAGATCGGCGTCGCCAGAGTCAACAGAATGAACAAACCGGCAACGAGCCGGACGTACCTTTGCATCGTACGGTTCGGGAGCAGCAGATCGATAAGCGCGGCGAGCAGGATAACCGCGATAATCTGGCGAAGCCAATTCGACAGCCCCTCCATTAAATCCATTGAGCGCCCACCTCCCTAGTCAGCGAATCATGAGAGCCGCGTTTCCCGCGGTCAATATGATCGTAACCGCTAAGAAGAACATCAAGCCGACCGAAGCCAGCGCCGCGAAAACGTAGATTAGCGTCTTGCCGATCGTTTGCAAGCAATGGACGATCGGCGTATCTCCGAGCGGCTGCATAACCGCCCCGGCGAGGTTGTAGATCAGGGCTAACGTCAATATTTTCAACGCGGGAAACGCGCAGAGGAATAACAAGACGATCACTCCGGTCAATCCGACCGCGTTCTTAACGAGCAAGCTGGCCGACATGACCGTATCCGTTGCGTCCGAGAACATTTTGCCGACGACGGGCACGAAATTTCCGGTTACGAACTTGGCTGTTCTAAGCGCGACTCCGTCCGTTACCGCACCGGTCGCCCCTTGAACCGACAACACGCCGAGAAACACCGTAAGCAAGATGCCGAGTATCCCGATCCCTACGTTGCGCAGCAGATTGGCGAGTTGGGTTACCTTATACCGATCGGTAATCGAGCTGACCAAATGCAACACCGCGGAGAAGAACAAGAGCGGAAATACGACCAAGTGCACGAAAGTTCCGACCGTATGGATCATGAACACGATAAGCGGATGAAGCACCGCAACCGAGGTGACCCCGCCCGTCCCCGCCAGCAGCGTCAAGAGCAACGGAACCATCGCGAGCATGAACTGCACCATTTTCTCGATGGCTTCTCCCGCATACGAGGTTGCCGTGCGAAAGCTGTTCACCGCGAGGATAATCAGAACCATATACGCGATTCCGTAGGCGACTTTGCTTACCGCATTCCGTTCGAACGCGTTCTGCATCGTTTCGAGCAGCATAGTGAACACCGTCAGCAGTACGATCGTGACCAGCAGCTTTCCGCTGTATAGCACCTCATGCAGGAAAAATTTCGCCAGTCCGACGAAGGCTTGGCTCGCGCTCCATTCCTGTCCCTGGGGGAACATCAGTTGCCGCAACTCGGGTAATTTCCCTTCCGGAAAATAACCTCCGTATTCTCCCTTCAGATCGTTCCAATATTTCTGGATTTGCCCAAGCTCGACGTCTTCGCTTTGTTGTTTGGCTATATTTCCGGCCGTATCGTCCGGCGAACCCGTTACTTGCTCTGCCGCCGCATGGTCGGAAGCTCCGGAAACTCCCGTTTCCGCGAACGCCCGGGACTCTCCAAAGCCGATCAAGAGCATGATCATGAACAGCAGGATGGCGAAAGGTAGAATGACGAAGCTTCTATTTAATCGTATCTGCCGAAGCATGTTCACCCTCCCGTCCCGCGTTCGTCAAGCCGGCAGCAAGTTCAGCACCGTTTCGACGATGACGCTGATGATGGGCACCGCCATGACCAGAATAAGCATTTTGCCGGCGAATTCGATTTTCGTTGCGATACTCTCAAGACCCGCGTCCCTCACGATTTGCGCCCCGAACTCCGCGATATAGGCAATTCCGATGATTTTCAGCATCGTCTTGAGATACACGCTCGGGATTCCCGAACGGTCCGCAAGCTCTTCCAACACGGAAATCACGTCATCGATCTTTCCCACGAACGCCAGGAATATCGCGACTCCGACGAACGCGGCCAACAGGTAAGCGAACATCGGTTTTTGTTCCCGGATGACAAGAATGAGCACGGTCGCTAGAAACCCGATACCGACGATCTGAAGGATGTCCACCCGTTTTCACCTACTGGAACAGGAAAATCGTTTTGATTTCCTGGAATAAATCGTTAAGCATGCGAACGACCATGAACAGTACGACCACGAATCCGATCAAAGTCACCCAATGCGCCATATCTTCTTTGCCCATCTGCTTCAACACCGTATGAATCATCGCCACGATGATGCCGATACCGGCGATTTGAAATATGGTGCTGATGTCGATGTTCATCGTTATGGCCTCCTTGACTCTATCCCCGCGCCTTATAACATCAAAATGACGACTAACGCGGCCCCTAGCATTCCCAAACTGCGACTTAGCTTCTCGTAACGGAACTGGTCGTCGCGAGCGGAAGCTTCTTCGGCCTGCAATTGAATCGCGGTCAGCCGAATATGCTTGAGTTGATCTTCCCGCCCGCTCCCTCCGAGCGTAGCGCCCAAGCGAAGTAAAGCCTCTTTCTCCGCTTTCTTCATCGCGGTCGCCTGCCATTGCCCGTTAACCGCACGCTCCCAACACTCCCGTACGGTTTCTCCGGATTCCAATGAATCCTCGGAAAGCGACTTCGCAATGGATGCGAATATTTCGGACAAAGGCCGAGGAACCAGCTTCGATATTCGCATTAACGCTTCCGGCAGATGGGTTTGACCGTAACTGATCTCCGTCTCCAGGCGTTGTAGCGCGTGGAGCAGTTCCCGGATCTGGCGAGGTCGAGCCGCGAAACGAGCCGCTTGCAGAAAACCGATCATCGTCCCGGCGAACAGAACGAGCAACACGCCGGCGAACTTAAGCATCGTCGTCACCGCTTGCCCCCCGGGCATCCGGAGAGCGAATAACCGGCATCGGTCTGGATTTAACGGTCACTTCGACGGAAGATGACGATGGGGATTTAACATTAGCGTAGTTGGACTCCCATGGCGCGTCCCGCGGAGTAGCCCCTATCGTTCGGCTATAACGCCGAGAGGATTCTTGCATCGCCTCTTCGGCCGTAACGATTCGGTGCTCCACCTTCTTACCCGATCGAGACAGAAAGACGTAGGCTCCGAACACTCCGTCCGCCGCGAGTTTAGCCAATACGGGTCTGGAGAAAACGTCCGCGATATCTTTGGCATGAGCGGTAGCCAATACTCTTACGCCTGCATGAATGGCTTCGTTAATGGCATCCGCGTCCTCCGGGCGCCCGATCTCGTCTACGACGATGATTTCCGGAGAAAGCGACCTTAACATCATCGTGATCCCTTCGGCTTTCGGACAAGCGTCCAGAACGTCGCAACGGGGACCGAGATCGAAAGTCGGAACGCCTCTCTCGCTGGCTGCGATTTCCGATCGTTCATCCACGACGCCGACTTTGCGGCTGTCCCAATCCTGCGCGGCGGGATGGTTCCATTCCCCCGAGCTCAGGCAACGGGCCAAATCCCGGATCAGCGTCGTTTTCCCTTGCTGCGGAGGCGAAACGATCAACGTATGGCGTATCGTTCTAGCTTTGAAATCTAGCAACCCGGGAAGCACCTGCGCGCCGAAACCGATGCGTGCCCGAGCGATACGCACGTTAAAACCTGCGATATCCCGCAGGTGAGATACGAGACCTTTGTCCAGAACCGTTCGCCCCGCAAGTCCGATGCGATGCCCTCCGGACACTGTGATGTATCCTCTGCGCAACTCTTCCTCCGCCGCATAGATCGAATGGTTGGTAACTCTCTCCAGCATCGCCCGGCTTAGTTCCCTGCCCGGAACGAAGGCTTCCTTGTGTTGCTCCGTTAACGTTCCGTCCTCGCGAACGAACGCGTAGCGGCTTCCGTAACTGATTTCTAGCGGCCGATTCTCGCGCAAGCGGATCTCTTCCAACGATTCCCTAGCAAATGCCGGCATTCGCTCCAGTACTAGACGCAAGGAAGTCGGGAACAGCTCCATTATAGGTTGCGGCAACTAGGCTCCCCCTTTCCGCCAGAAGTTGGTCTTTGCTGTTTCATATGTATGCTTGGACTGCCGGATTATGCCTGCTTGGCCGAACGCGACAGAGTAACGCCGATAAGGTCACTTTCTCAGAATGCCTATTAATAGACAGCCGACGCCTGCGAGAATCCATATAAACTTGGAGGGAGACAAGCTGTTCGCCAAACCGACCAGCCCGATCGTCGTCGTCGAGATCAGCACTAACGGCCCGACCAATGCCAGCATGGAGTTGACCGCCAATGCCTTCTGAACGTCATTCAAACGAATCATAATGATCGCCGCGATTAATTCGATGCTTCCGGACAGCACCCGAAGCATGGCCATGCTAAACGCTGCTTTATCCATAACCTGTCCTCCTCGATAGAACCTCGATACTAACTCTATGCGGATTCGCTATACAACTTGTCTCATCCGGCGGATAACTTTATGCGCGTGTTCAAAAAGTCGGGTTTTACGTATTTTGAACTCCTTCTCTGTGCGAATTCTCTTCATGGCAGATCACCTAACAATAGGCAAGTGCATATATTGGCTTGTAAAAATCCACCTTGTAAACTAACGAGGAGAGTTGAACATGGAAACAGCAACCCTTAAATCCATTTGGCCCGAAGGTCTATCGGACCCAAGCGGACGAAGGCAATCCAAGCCCCGCACGAAGGGCCGGACGATGATCATCGACAAAGGACTCGGACTACACGAGTTCACCGATTTACTAGCAACATCCGGTGAATTCATAGACATCGTTAAATTCGGTTTCGGCACGTCTCCCTTATATCCGATACCGGTTATCCGCAATAAAATCGAGCTGGCGATCAAACAAGGCATTACCGTCATGCCGGGAGGCACTCTTCTCGAAGCGGCGGTAAGATTGGATTTGGTTCCCGGTTTTTTCCGTCAAATTCTGGCGCTAGGATTCACCGGCGTCGAAGTGTCGGACGGCACGATCGAGATGAGCCGCAACTTGCGCGACGATCTCATCAAGGATGCTAGAAGCCTAGGTCTTAAAGTGTTCACCGAATATGGCAAGAAGCTGTTCGGCTCGCGGATCGACGCGCATGATTTCGCCGTTACGGCGGAACGGGATTGGGCTTGCGGAGCGGAGTTAGTGACCGTAGAGGCTAGGGAAACCGGGAAAGGCGTCGGTTTGTTCGACGAGCAAGGAGACTTCCGGGACGGGGAATTGTCTTATATCCGAAGCGTGATTCCGAATTTGGACCGGGTTCTATGGGAAGCGCCGCTCAAAGAGCAGCAGGTGTCGCTGATCAAAGCATTGGGACCCGACGTACATTTGGGCAACATCCCCGCTCACGAGGTCATTTCTTTGGAAACGATTCGCCGGGGATTACGTTCCGATACGTTCGAATTGCATCAGGTGCCTTATTACGATTACATGATTTGATTTCGATTTCGCCGCTCCGAGCGAGCCTCGCGTTCTAAATGCGAGGCTTGTTCCATATCGTGTACCATCTATCCAATCGGGAGCGTGTCGCCGTTATGTACGGAGAGCTGGTACTCGTCATATTGATCCTCATAGGCTTGATCGGAAGATCCTCCATAATCACGACCGCGGCCTGCGTCTTGCTGATCATCAAGCTTACCCACCTGGAGCGTTATCTCCCATCGATCGAAAGAAGAGGCATCGAGCTAGGTTTGCTCTTCCTGACGTTAGCCGTACTGGTCCCCTTCGCCTCTGGGCGGATCCAGCCCAAAGATATCGTCGTCGCTTTTACGGGTTGGACAGGCTGGGTTGCGCTTGCAGGCGGGGCGATCGGTGCCTATCTTAACAGCCGCGGGCTGGATACGTTGAAAATGGATCCCCAGCTCATCGTCGGCATCGTGATCGGTTCCATCGCCGGCGTAATTTTTCTGCGGGGCATCCCGGTCGGTCCGCTCATGGCGGCGGGGTTGACCGCCGTGATCATTAAAGCGGTTCAATTGCTGATTGGAAAATAGGGACGCTAGTTCCAAAAGTAACGCTGCGGCTTATATTTTGCGGGGATGCTACTGGGGGAAAAAAGAAATAAGCCTGCTGAGCAGGCTTATTTCTTTCTTCGGCGCCTATTATGGTGATTTAAGCCTGCTGAGCAGGCTTATTTCTTTTTTCGGCGCCTATTATGGCGATTTAAGCCTGCTGAGCAGGCTTATTTCATTCTTCGGCGCCTATTATTGTGATTTAAGCCTGCTGGGCAGGCTTATTTCTTTCTTCGGCGCCTATTATTGTGATTTAAGCCTGCTGAGCAGGCTTATTTCATTCTTCGGCGCCTATTATTGTGATTTAAGCCTGCTGAGCAGGCTTATTTCTTTCTTCGGCGCCTATTATGGTGATTTAAGGCTTATTTCTTTTTTCGGCGCCTATTATGGCGATTTAAGCCTGCTGAGCAGGCTTATTTCTTTTTTCGGCGCCTATTATGGCGATTTAAGCCTGCTGAGCAGGCTTAAATCTTAACGACGGTCTTGCGGGCCGCCAACGTAGGCGGTATCCGCCGTATCCAAACCGTACGCCGTGTGAAGCGCGCGTACGACGTCTTGCACGGGTTCGGCGGAAATCACGCAGGAAACCTTGATCTCGGAAGTGCTGACCATCTTGATGCTGACGCCTACGCTCGAGATCGCTTCGAACATTTTCGCGGCAACGCCCGGATTCGACACCATCCCCGCTCCTACGATCGAGACTTTCACCAAGCCTTCTTCGTAGGTCGCATCGCGATAAGGAACGTCGGATTTAATGCTCGCCAGAACGTCCAACGCGCGTTGGCGATCGGCTAAAGACACCGTAAACGAGAAGTCCGCTTTACCGTCTTGGACTCCGCTTTGAACGATAATATCGACATCGATGCCATGATTGGCCAAAGCCCCGAACATCTTAGCGAGAACGCCCGGCAAATCCTCTACGCCCAGCACGCTGATGCGGGCTACATTCTTATCAGAAGCAATTCCTCTAACGACTATGCCTTGTTCCATTTCCGCGTCCTCCCGCACCAACGTGCCTTCATTATTCGTAAAGCTCGAACGAACGACCAGGTTTACTTTATTATGCTTGGCGTATTCAACCGCGCGCGGATGAAGCACCGCCGCGCCTAGGTGAGCGAGCTCAAGCATTTCATCGTAGGAAATTTCGTTTAGTTTTCTAGCGCATTTCACGACTCGTGGATCCGTGGTGTAGATGCCGTCGACGTCCGTATAGATTTCGCACACGTCGGCCTTAATCGCAGCCGCCAACGCCACCGCGGTCGTATCGGAACCTCCGCGGCCAAGCGTCGTAATTTCTCCGGCTCCCGTCATCCCTTGGAAACCGGCCACGATTACGATGTTGCCTTGATCCAGCGAGGCAAATATTCGCTCTGGTGAAATATCGTTAATGCGCGCTTTGGCATGTATATCTTCGGTAACGATTCCCGCTTGCCAGCCGGTATACGATTTCGCTTCATGCCCAAGATTGTGGATGGCCATCGACAATAAAGCAACGGAAATTTGTTCGCCGGTCGTCAGCAGCATATCCATCTCCCTTGCGGGCGGATTCGCGTTAATCTCGTTTGCTTTGTCGATCAGATCATCCGTTGTATCTCCCATCGCCGACACGACGACGACGACCCGGTCTCCCTGCAGCTTTTTATCGATAATCCGCTGCGCCACGCGACCCATTCGCTCCGTTGTGCCGACGGAACTTCCGCCGAATTTCATAACGATCAATGACACCGGTAGTCACTCCCCAAGTCAACATTCTACTCCTACTCATACAGCAATATATTATAGCACAAGTGCAATGGCCCAAATATATAAAAAATCCCCGTTTTCGCAATATTTCGCGAACACGGGGATTCAAATCTCGGATTATGCGCGGGAAACGTATTTGCCTTCGCGCGTATCGATCGTCAAGACGTCGCCTTCGTTGATGAAGAGAGGAACTTGAACGGAGAAACCCGTCTCGAGCTTAGCGGATTTCGTAGCGCCCGTAGCCGTGCTTCCTTTGATTCCAGGTTCCGCTTCGACGACTTTAAGATCGACGCTGTTCGGAAGATTGATTCCGAGTATATCCCCTTGATAACTCGTAATATTAACGGTCATATTCTCGGTCAGGAAGTTAACTTCCCACTCCAGCTGCGCTTTAGTCAGCTCGAACTGATCATACGTTTCGTTATCCATGAACGTGTATTCGTTGCCCGAGTTATACAGGTATTGAACCCCGCGGTTCTCGACATGAGCGCGCACGACGTTCTCGCCCGCGCGGAACGTTTTCTCGACGACGTTGCCGTTGCGCAGATTCTTCAGCTTAGAGCGCACGAACGCGGCGCCTTTACCCGGTTTGACGTGCTGGAAATCGAGCACCGTATAGAGCCCGCCTTCTACTTCGATCGTTAAGCCTGTCTTAAATTCGTTTACGGAAATCACTTAAATACTCCTCCTGTAGAGACGTTGCTCCATGATTAGTCCAATACGATTAAATTTTTGGGCGAGCTTGTCAACACTCGAATACCCTTCTCGGTAATGACGACATCATCCTCGATTCTCACTCCGCCGAATCCGGGAAGATAGATACCGGGTTCGACCGTTACCGTCATTCCCGGGACTAGAACGATATCGCCTGTTAATGACAGCCGAGGCGCCTCATGAATTTCCATCCCGAGTCCGTGTCCCGTCCCATGGCCGAAATATTCACCATAACCATACCTTGTGATGATATCTCTCGTCAAGGCGTCACCTTGCTTGCCCGTCATTCCGGGGACAAGATGATCCAGGGCATATTGCTGTGCTTCTTTGACGATTTCGTAGATTTCGCGATGTTTATCGCTTGGCTTGCCGACGACGACGGTTCGCGTAATGTCCGAGCAGTATCCGTTATAGTATGCACCGTAATCTAGCTTAACGAATTCGTCGCGGCCGATGAGCCTATCGCTTGCGACCCCATGCGGCAACGCCGAACGTTCGCCGGATGCGACGATCGTCTCGAACGAAGAGCTCGTGGCGCCTTGGGAACGCATGAACACTTCCAGTTCAAGCGCGATGGACTTCTCGCTTACGCCAGGTTTGATATAGCCCAGAATGTGTTCGAACGCCTTATCCGCTAAGTCGGCGGCTTCCTGCATAATCGCCAGCTCGCTGTCTTCTTTGATCATCCTCAGCTTCTCTACGATTCCTTCCGAAGGCAACAGTTCAACCGGACTTAGCGTTTTCTCCATCGCCGTATAAGCGGCGTAAGTAACGTCCTGCTCTTCGATCAACAGCTTGTCGACGTTCCATTGTTTCAATAACTCCGCAACGGTCGAATGGACGGACGCCCCGTGCTCGACGATCTGGAACCCTTGAGCCTGCTGAGGGGCTTGCGCCTTATATCGGAAATCGGTTACGAGAGCCGCACGATCTGCAGTAATTAGGACGACTCCCGAAGAGCCCGTAAAGCCGGACAAATATCTACGGTTGACGGGATGAGTAACAAGAAGTGCGTTTCCTTCCGATTTGGCGATTAATTCGCGCAATCGTGTTACACGATTATTGGGCATTGGTTATTCCTCGCTTTCGCGTGAGACGGATGTTCCGCCCTCTAGTATGGTTTGTCTAGTTGTGTTAGCCTCGGATGTGGCGGCATAAAGCTTGCAAACCAAGCTCGTAACTATCCGGTCCGAATCCCGCGATCTGACCGATCGCAACCGCAGCCGTGACCGAAGTGTGCCTGAACGCTTCCCGCTTGTGGATATTCGAGAGATGCACCTCGACGGCCGGCAAACCGACGGCCGATAATCCGTCGCGCAATGCATAGCTCGTGTGAGTCAACGCTCCGGGATTAATAAGTATACCGTCATGCTTCCCATACGCCGCGTGAATTTCGTCTAATAACGAACCTTCGTGATTAGACTGGAAAAAATGTAATTCGGCGTCCAGCGTCTTGCCTAGCCTAATCAGCCTCTGTTCGATTTCCGCCAGCGTAACCGCCCCGTAAACTCCCGGCTCGCGAATCCCCAGCATATTCAAATTCGGTCCGTTAAGCACCAAGATACTAAGCATTTCCTATTCATTCCCCCCGCTCACGGCCGTGTAGCCTATACGATACCCGGTACATCCATGGCCGACTAAAGTTCATCAGACATTGTACCATATAAGGCAATGCTAGAAAAAGGGCGAACGCGGCCGTCTCCAGGGAAATGCAATAGACTTATATTAGCAACCGCCTCGACGATCGTTTAAACCGAAGCCTGCGGCGACCCCTTGGCCTGTTTCTTATTAGGCTCGCGTTCGGCTTCGTTGTGCAGTTCGAAAGAAATGCTGTACCCGATAAAAACTCCCCATGAGAGGAACAAACAGAAATCCGTCACGATACTGCTCCAACCGATTTGTTTGAGGAGCGGAACCGCTCCTATAATCGGTCCCAGCCATGCATAGACGATTCCCCACCATCCCGCGCCGAACAACACGCCCGGCCAATGCCCCTTTAATCGACCCAATATCAACAAGTATGCGAGCGCCGCGAGCACCGACATCAGAACGAACATCGCCAAACCGCCCGCTTGCCAGTAAAAACCTGTTAACCACCGCCTCGGGACAAAAGGATCCAACAGGAAGGCTTGCGTTACTTTCGTAAAATTCAAACCCGTTGCCAGCCACCGAACCAATCCCCAGATCAATCCGGCGAAAAATCCGATTTTCATGCTAAACAAAATGGGATGCGTAGGCGCTGGACTATTCTCTTTATTGCCGTTGTTTTTCGCGGTGTTCCTCTCGTTGCTTTTATCGTTGTTATTCTCGCGTTCGGCCGCATCGTTACCCGTTGTCATGCTCCCCATCCTTATACTCGTTTGGAAAAACTGCGGATTAGTATTCCCCAATGCCTGCGTACTAATCGCCGCGGTAGCGGTTCATTCCATTCCCTGTGGCTTTCTACCCTTCAATCTTGTAAAATAGATGTACTTGGGCGTATCAATGTCTTCACCCAGAGTTTCTAAGATAAGCAGGTGGTCAACGATGTCTGATCAATCAACCGCGGTTTACGGCGGACAGGCTGTAATAGAAGGCGTCATGTTCGCAGGGAAGAATGTTCATGTTACGGCGGTTCGCCGCAAAGACAAACAAATAACGTTCTTGGAAGTCCCCAAGAAACCGACACCTATTTTATCGGCAATCAAGAAAATCCCTTTTATTCGAGGAATCGTCGGTATCGTCGAATCCGCGGCGAAAGGCTCCCAGCATCTGACCTACTCCGCCGAAGCCTACGCGGAAGACGAATCGGGACCGGAAGAAGCGGCAAAGCCGAAAGAAAAGGACCGCTGGAATCTCACCATGATCTTAGGGGTAGCGCTCGTAGGTATACTTTCCTTCGTAGTAGGCAAACTAATTTTCACATTAGTGCCGGCATTCGTTGAAAGTTTGATCTTTGGCCAAGCCTTCGAGAATAAGATATTGCACAACCTGTTAGAAGGCGCTATCAAAATCGTTTTCCTGCTCGTCTATCTCTGGTTCATATCCCAAACTCCTCTCATCAAGCGATTGTTCCAGTACCATGGGGCCGAGCATAAAGTCATCAGCGCGTACGAAGCAGGTTCAGAATTAACCGTCGACGCCGTCCAGAAATTCAGCCGACTTCACTACAGATGCGGTAGCAGCTTCATCATCTTCACCGTACTCGTCGGCGTTATTATCTATTCTTTCTTCACATGGGACACGATGGGCGAAAGAATCATTCAGCGCATTATTCTGTTACCGGTCGTTCTCGGCGTATCCTACGAAGTGTTGAGATGGACGAACGCTCTCCGGGATATACCGGTACTGAAGTGGTTGGGAGCTCCGGGATTGTGGCTTCAACTGCTCACGACCAAAGAACCGAACGACGATCAAGTAGCCGTATCGATCGCGTCGTTCAACCGTATGAGAGAATTGGATCGTCAGATCAATCCGGCGATCGCTCTTGCCAAACAAGCTTAGATTTACCGCACGATAAAGATTCGCTTGGGGCGCGTTGCATAATTCGTCTCACAGGAGGAGGATGATGAGTATGAGAAACCGAATCCAACCTTGGTTTGCCGTCGTACTCGTATTCATGGCCATCGGTTTGGCTTCAAGATTGTTGCAAGGCTCCGTCGATTCTTGGCTGATTCCTCTAACCCTTGTCGCCATCGTATTCCTGCTGTATAAGTTTCCGCCATCCCGGTGGAAGAGCATTCCGAATCGCGGCCGCACTTCAGTTCGCGGCGCACGGCCAGATATACGACGAGCCGCCGCCAAACCCGACAAACGGCGCTCATCGCCGTTCACCGTCATTGAAGGACGCAAAAACAAAGACGACGAGCCGCCTCGCTACCATTAACAAAAACCGCTTCCGACGCAGGAGTGTATTCCTGTCGCGGAGGCGGTTTTTTTCTAATTAATCATATGCCCAGCATTGGAAGATGTTTTCGGGTATGGTAAGTGAGAGACAATAAAATGCATTGTTTTAATTCATCTACTGGTATTTCTTCGTTTTCATCGAACACAATCGCCCGATTGCCTTCATAGTTGAATTTTTCTCTATAAAGCTCCTTGAATGTGTCGACCAGCTTCGTATTGCAGTTAAAATACATTGCATATCGATGTGGGGTTGACTTTTTCCAGTCTATTCTGATTGTACTCCCCCTTTTTGCGATGTAACTAGGTTCACCCCATTTTAGTGTCTCTTCCACTGTATCAATGCCTGTTGTCTCTGCTGCAGTATCCAGAATTAATTGGCGAAGAAACAACAATTTCTTCTGAATGTGTTCCGGGTAATGGTCGAATACTGCTGCCACCTTCGTGTTGTCGATCGCCCGCAAACAGATCATTCCTTCCCTTATTTTTTCTTATCTAAGTATAAATCGGTCGGTAAGTCATGGGGGCGAAAACTTTGAGCTGATCTCCTCATGTCCACTTTTGAACAGCCGGAACTGTTCTTTCTCCAGACAGTAGGCTTTCAGGTACCATTGCTTTCCCTTGAGAATGAGAGTATGAGGGCTCGACAATACGGTGTGACATTTCACCTGCGGCATTTGGTATAGTTGAATCTCGTTATTTGACAGCTATCTACCGATTCCTCGAGCAACTGTAGTTTTGGTTGAAGCCATTCGTTGCCGGCCCAGGGCGAGAAGTCGATCAGCACGCGATTTGTCTTATGCAGGAATTGTTCGGAGTATGCGTGCGGGATTACGCTTTGAATCTTCTCCATCAGTTGCTGATGCTGATCTTTTTCGTATGAGGTGGAGATGCTGCGCAGGGCTGTGACGATGGCAGCGAGCTCATCATTGGTCAGCACATTGCTGTCTAAGCGGTAGCCATCCGCCAATCCGATGCCTCCGTTCGTTCCCTGGGGATAAGAGCCTTTCCAGTTTCATAATATGTACCCTCCATCACGATGGATCAGTGCGAAACCAAAACCATTTTAACATAAAAAAAAGACCCATCCTAAGAAGGGTTTCGTTGAGGGTTGGTGCGGTCAGTTGGATGGATCATGTAATTCTTTTACGGACTTTTCGATATCGATACTCGGAGAGTGCCAAGCTTGCGGTCCCAGCTACGGAAGAACTTCTCCCCTGCCGCGATTCCGGATTGATACAGCTCTAAGCTCTTTTGCGGGGTCAGATTAAATTGAGTCGTGCTTACCCCGAGAGTCGGGATCTTGATCGTGCGAATGGCATTATGCTTCTCGATGTACCGTTCATCATGGGCGCTTAGCATCGTTTCGAACATCGCTTGGAACATCGACACCGGTCCCGAGATCGGGTGAGGTTGAGTATCCGAGCGACCGACCATCTGAAAGCCGATGACGGGGATGCGCGACTCCGCCGGCACATTGTCCTCGAACAACCATAATGGAAAATTACTAAGAAGCCCTCCGTCAACGACGTATGAAAACTTCGTACGCACCGTATTTTTCTTGCGTTCCTTAGCCGGTTGCTTCAGGATAACCGGATCGAAAAAATAAGGTATGCTCGTACTCATTCGTATGGCCTTCGCAACCGGAAACGATTCCGGAGCGATTCCATAATGAACGATGTCTTGAGGCAATACGATCAATCTTCCGTTCGTAATATCCGAAGCGACGATTCTTAACTTGCCGTTCGGCAAATCCCCGAACGTCTTAATTCCCTTCTCCGCTAGAACGCTCGCGATCCACTGTTCTATTGCGTCTCCCGAATACAATCCTTTGCACAGCCATAACCTGACGGCCGGCCCGATCAATTTGATATCGAAAATCGGATTCCGTCGCAACAAAGTCTTGAAGGGCTTCTTCTCGATAATTTCCTTCATCTCTTCCGCTCGATACCCGGCTGCGATCAATGCAGCGATTATGCTTCCCGAGGAAGTGCCAGCGACCCGATTAAAAATAACGCCGCACTTTTCCGCCGCATATACAGCGCCTGTAAGCGATATCCCTTTCACGCCTCCGCCCTCGAACACCGCATTAACCGGAGTCGTCTGCATGGACAATCTCCTCCCGCCGTGCTTCTTGCCCGCGCCCACTTCGCTTCCATTCGCTCTCGATTAAATCCATATGCGCCGAATTTTCACTCTAACACAATTAAAAAAGCCGCTTATCCCGCGGAACATCCGCAGGAAAGCAGCTTTGGCATTGTAGCTATGTACTTTGCGACTCAGTCGTTATCCAGCTCGGCGCGTAATTTGCTTAATTCTTCGCCGCGGGAAGGATCCCGATTGAAATATTCGACTAACGTTTCGATGCACGTTATGGAATCCCAGCTTAGATGATGTTCGATTCCTTCAACGTCGCCGTAAATCTTATCTTCCTGGACTCCGATGATCTGCAGGAAGTTCTCCAGAAGCAGATGACGGTCTACGAGCCGTTTTCCCATCTTCTTCCCTTTGTTCGTTAAGACAAGGCCTCTGTATTTTTCGTAAATTAAATAGCTGTCCTTATCCAACTTCTGGATCATTTTCGTGACCGATGAAGGATGCACTTCCAGCCCCTCGGCGATATCTGAGACCCGGGCGTACCCTTTCTCTTCAATCAACCGATAGATCCGTTCCAAATAATCTTCCATGCTTGGGGTTGGCAACGCAAGTCCCCCTTTCCTCCAATATCATACACTGAGCCATAGGGGCTGAGCAAGTCCGAACTGTCGAAAAGAATCGGAGACGACCCGATATCGCATAATAGTTTGAACAATGCGGACTAAGCAGCCAATCATCCTAAGGAGGCAAAACCTGATGAGCAAAACTCCAATTGAATTGCCGACTCGCGCCGGGAAAGAAACCGCCTTATTCGTACCAGAGCTTGTTTACTTCGAGCCGTCTGCTCTGGACTACCCGAAAGGCCGGCGCATTCTCGATTGGGTCAAGGAACGAGGGCTCCCGTACCGAATGACGACCTCGCACAACCGGATTACGAATTTGCCGGGAGATTCGGAGCTTGAACAATATAAAATTTCCAAACGCACCCTTGTCGTCGGAATTAGGAAAACCTTAAAATTCGACACATCCAAGCCGTCCGCGGAATATGCGATGCCGCTCGCGACCGGGTGCATGGGACATTGCCATTATTGCTATTTACAAACGACGCTGGGAGCCAAGCCGTACATTCGAGTATACGTCAATATGGACGATATCCTTGATGCGACCAAAAAATACATCGAGGAACGTTCGCCCGAAATCACGCGATTCGAAGCCGCTTGTACGTCGGATCCTATCGGTCTCGAGCATCTCACGGGCTCCTTAGCCGACGCGATCACGTTCATGGCAGACCAGCCGCTCGGCCGTCTTCGCTTCGTGACGAAATTCCATCATGTGGATTCGCTGCTTCCGCTTAAGCATAATGGCAATACCCGCATTCGCTTCAGCGTTAACGCCGATTACGTCATTCGCAACTTCGAGCCCGCTACGTCCCGCTTTCACGAGAGAATCGAAGCCGCTGGCAAGATCGGCCGGGCAGGATATCCTTTAGGCTTCATCATCGCCCCCATCATCTGGTACGACGGCTGGGAGGAAGGTTACGCGGAGCTGTTGGAGAAACTATCGCAAGCACTCCCTCCCGATGCAACGCGCGATTTAACGTTCGAGCTCATTCAGCATCGGTTTACGAAGACGGCCAAAACGATAATCGAAAAAAGATATCCGAAAACGAAGCTCGAAATGGACGAAGCGAAGCGGAAGAAAAAATGGGGCCGCTGGGGACAGCACAAATACGTCTATCCCGACGAACAAGCGGAAGCGCTCCGCGAATTCATCACGGAGCGCATTTTCGAACATTTTCCGAACGCGAAGCTCGAATACTTCACCTAATGATTAACCGAGCCAAGCCGGCGTAATGGATTGCAAATAAATCGTGATCGAAGTCATCTTATCGGTAAAGAGAAGAATACCCATCAAGATCATGATCGCTCCGCCGATCTTCATCAGCAGGCTGGAATATTTCAAAATCCATCTCGTCGAGCCCAGGAAGAAGGCAAGCACGAAGAACGGAAGCGCAAATCCTAACGAATACGCGGTCGTGAGTCCCGCCCAAGTACCGGGATTACTGGCAGCCAGCAATAGGATAGAGCCTAGAATCGGGCCAACGCAAGGGGACCACCCCGCCGAGAAGCCTATTCCGAATACGAAGGAGCCCAAGTAACCGGCCGGTCTCCATTTCATATTCAGCTTACGCTCCTTCATGAGAAGATGCGGTTGGAATATCCCCATTAGAAAAAGTCCCATCAGTACGATGAAGATTGCCGATATTTTGCGGATCGTATCCTGATAGTCGCGGAAGACGTCGGCGAACACGTTGGCCCCATAGGCAAGCGCGAAAAAGACGACCGAAAATCCGAGAATAAAGAAAAAAGTATGGCTCATCGTCTTAAACCGCATGCTGCGGCTTGTATCGGTCTTGATCTGATTAACGGATACGCCGGTAATATAAGAAAGATAAGCAGGATAGAGCGGCAAGCAGCAAGGGGAGATGAAGGAAGCGAGCCCTGCAGCGAAGGCGATTCCCACGTTAACGTCTGCCAAATCGATGTCCTCCTACGGGCTAAGCCCGAATAATACGTTTCGTCATGATCGATACCGCCAGAATGCCGATCAACAGAAGCACGATCGTGCCTCCCGGAGCTAAATTCCAAACGCCGGCGAACCATAAGCCCGCCAGTACGGCGAGCTCGCCGATGATGACGACCAGAATGATCGCCGACTTGAAACTGCGCGACAACGCAAGGCTGCAAGCAGCCGGAATCGTCAGTAGCGCGGAGACTAGCAATGCGCCGACGATCTTGATCGAAGCGCTGATCACTAGCGCCGTCAAAATACTCAGCATAATGTTGAAATATTTGACCGGCAACCCGCTAACCGCCGCCGCATCCTCGTCAAAGGTGAGTAGGAAAAGCTCTTTCTTATGTATAAGCACCATTGTGAGAACAATGACGGTTACGGCGGCGATAACCAATAAATCCGTACGGTCAAGCGTATAAATACTGCCGAACATATACGAGGTTACATCTAAATTAAAGCCCTTTCCCATCGTAAACAGCAACGAAGCTAAGGCGATTCCTCCGGACATAATAATCGCGATCGATAATTCGGCATAAGTTCGATACATGCGGCGCAGCATTTCTATGGCGAACGACGCCAATATCGCGAACACTAACCCGACCGCCACAGGGTACACTTCAATCAAAAATCCGAGCGCGACCCCGGCGATGCTGACGTGAGCGAGCGTATCTCCGATCATCGCCAACCTTCTCAACACGAGAAACAGCCCCATGAGCGGAGCCGTCACCGCGATCAGAGCGCCCCCGATCAAAGCCCTCTGAAAAAATTCAGCCGTCAAAATATCCAAGCTTGTCTAACCTTCTTTCCGCAGGGAGTGCAGCAAATCCGTGCCTTCGCAATTTTCCAGATCGTGAGAATGACGGACGTAGAACGACAGCTTGCCGCTTCTTTCTTTCGGCTCCTGTCCCAAATAAGAACGTACCATATCCATGTCGTGGGAAACCATCAAGAACGTAATGTTGTGCCGTTGGTGCATGTGTTTGATCATGTGAAAAAAGTTCGTCTGCGTCTCGATATCGATTCCCGACAAAGGCTCGTCCAAAATAAGGAGCTTAGGATTATTGATCAGCGCACGAGCAAGAAAGACGCGTTGTTGCTGGCCGCCAGATAGCGCTCCGATTCTCTTATCGGCGAGGTCTTGGATTTTCAACGCTCCCAAGGCGTCCTCGCATCGGCCGGCATCTTCGCTCGATATTCTCCGGAACAGCTTCTTGCGGCCGTACAATCCGGATATAACGACTTCCCTGACCGTCGCGGGAAATAACGGGTTGAAATGGTTTCTTTGCGGAACGTAACCGATCAGGTTCCAATCTTTAAACCGTTCCGCCGGAGTCCCGAACAAAGAAATACTGCCGCTCTGAGGACGCGTTAATCCTACGATCATCCTCAGCAGCGTCGTCTTCCCGGCTCCGTTGGATCCGATTAAACCGACGAAATCCCGTTCCATGATCTTAAAGGAAACATCCGACAGGATGACTTGGGAGTCGAAGGAGAAAGACACTCCGTCCAGCCGGATGATCTCCTGATGGCATCCCGCCTGTTGCAAATCCGCGCTCGTGTTCATGGAGGGCCCTCCCCTTCTCTTTTTATCGCGTTCGTGCATGATGATATACTTGCTTCTATGCGTGCTTCCGCCCGCCTCATATCTCTTCTATGTTAGATTACTGAAGAGCCTTCTGCAAGTTTTGCAGGTTTCGTTCGCTGAGGGTGAAGTAGTTTTCCCCGGCTTTTTGTTGTTCGGGAGTTAACCCTTCCAAAGGATTAAGCACGAGCGTATCGACTTTGGCTTCGCTCGCCAACGTGTTGGCCAACTGTTCGGAGACAAGCTCCTCGAAGAAAATATACGGAATTTCGTGCTCCTTCACGTATCGGGCAATCGCAAGCAGATCCTGCGATCTCGGCTCCGCTTCCGGCGAGAGGCCCATGATCGCGATCTGATTCAAGTCGTAGTCGCGGGCCAAGTAGCCGAAAGCTTGATGGGATACTACGATATCGCGCCGCTTGTATCCGGAAAGCTCCCGAGTATACTTGTCGTCCAGTTGCTTGATGCGCTGCTCTAAATCCGCATAACGCAGCTCGTATTCCGCTTCGTTGGCAGGGTCTGCTTGAACGAACGCATCGCGAATGTTAGCTGCCATGACCAACGCCGAACGCGGGCTGACCCATGTATGAGGATCGACCCCGAGATCGGAATGCCCGTGCTCTTCCTCGGCGTCATGCTCATCTTCATGGCCCTCTTCATGCTCAGGATTTCCTTGAATAAGCGAAATCCCTTTACTGGCTTCCACGGTTATGACTTTGCTGTCGGAGCCTAAACCATGAAGAAAATCGTCTACCCAGCCCTCTAGCCCGGCACCGTTATATAAGAACAATTGCGCTTTGGAAACGGAAGTCAAATCCCGGCTTTTCGGCGTCCACTCGTGAGGCTCGACCCCCGCGGCGATTAAGTTCACGACGTGAGCTTTGTCTCCGCCGATTTCCTGCGCGAAGTAATATAGCGGGTAGAAACTCGTCACGACGTTGACTTTCCCTTCCGCCAGCCCGGCTTCGTTGTTTTTGCCGCAAGCCGATAAGCTCGCGCCGACCAATAAGAGTATCGCTATAATGACTAACTTCGACTTATGCAGTAGTCTCGGTCTTCCGTTTACAGTACCTAATATTCGCATTTTGAATCTCCTTAATCGTAATCATTATTATTAACAAAAATGATTATACCCCCCTACCCGTGCAGTGTCAACAAAATTGAGGCATAAAATACGGAAAAAACCACGCAGCATCGATGCTGCGCGGTTTACATACTTACTGGACGGGGACCGTAATCTCCAACTCGGGGATGTATTGTTTGCCGTCCTTAGTGGGAATAAACGGTTTAACCGTCAACTCCTTCGGACGCGTTCGGTAAGGTTCGAACAGCGAGGTGTATACAAAGGAATCGCCTTCGCCACTCCCGCTGCCGCCTAGGCTGACTGGAGTTGCTCCGTTCTCGTCGACGATATCGAACTCGATATTAAGAAATCCCGTTATTTTATATTTATCCGGAATGGCTTCCGCAACGTCTTTGATATCCTTTTTCCCGGGACTCTTAATGATGACTTCGAGACGGGTCGTTACCGGAGTCAACTCGATCCGATCAAGCTGAAACTGTATATTGTCGTGAGTTTTGACCGTGGAAGAGGTAAGAGCAATACTTTCGGTACTCGTCGCAACGGGAATATGGAATTCGAACGCATCGTCTATTTTGGCGTATTTCACGACTACCGTGAGATCGAATCGGTCTGGAGCTTTGATCTTGGCACTATGTAAAGCGCCCACAATGATGGAATTAGGAGCCTGCTCCCCTGCTGCGCGTAACGAATATCCCGTGTTAACCGATTCTCCGTTAATTAGGAATTCGATATGGTTAGGCTCTACATTGACTTTGGGAAGCGGAACTCCGTTCTCGTCCAACTTCCTATCGCTCCATGCCTCATACAATGTTGTCTCCTTGCCGTCCAGACCTTCGTCCGTTAGAACGAACGATAGCCGAGCCCCGTCGAAAACCAGTTCGGAGATGCTGAGAGTGACTCCGTCATGAGTAATTCGCTCATTGACATCTTTGGTCAACCCCTGCTCATCGGCAGTACGCAGACCGAGATCGCCCGCCAGTCGAAATACGCTTTCAATAGCGGGAATTCGCTTTAAGGCCTCCGCCATCGCCGGAGACACGAATCCGGAACCGATCAAGGCGATACAGACCGCCGCTATTGACGCTGCCGTTATCATCAGACGGAGCAGATAAGGCCGGCGCTTACTCTTATGGAGAGTCGGAGTTATTCCTTCCAACGAAGCGTAAGTCTGATCCATGCGCAACCGGACGGCTTCCGGAAGAATTTCGGCTTGCCTGGCTTTCCATTTGCTTATTTCATTGTCCAAATCGACTTGACTCATAATTCAACTTCCTTTCCATGGAATCCGTCAGCCATTGGTTTAAGCTGTTTCTGGAACGGTGCAGCCTGCTCTTGACGGCCCCTTCGGACGTCTCCATCAGATCCGCGATTTGGCGCAAAGATTTGTCCTGAAAATAATGAAGAATTACGATCGTACGCGAGATTTCTTCCAATCGCCATATGGCATCCCAGAGATCGATATGGTCATCTTGCGAGGAAGGTTCGGCGAATTGCTGCAACTCGTCCACTGCAACGCTATCTAAACGTTTGCGAATAATCGAATTGCATTCATTAATTAGAATTCTAAACAACCAAGTGTTGAAAAAGTTGGGCTGCCGAACGCTCTTGATCGATTTGTAAGCTTTTAATATGGCCTCCTGCATGGCATCCGCACAGTCTTCATCGTTCTTTAGGATGGCTTTAGCGATATTGTACATTCGAACTTCGACTTTCTTAACCATTCGAATGAAAGCTTCATGCTGTCCCGACTGCGCCAATCGTACCTCAACGTCCAGATCGATATCCAAGTTAAAGCTCCTTTCTTCAAAATGTGGGCGACAAAGGCGAATCTATTAATTAGATCGCGGAGGCGTCGGTATGGTTACTGCGGAATAATAATTATTTTAAAATAGAGCAAAAAGGCGGTACAAGGAAAGTCCCTGTACCGCCTGCCGTCTTGCCGGTTTATTTCACGATCGCGCCGTTCGGCATGCCGTCCGGTACGGTTGCCAGCGTCAGTTGATCCCCTTGAGACGCGGCGAGCACCATGCCCTGCGACATCTCTCCGCGGAGCTTCACCGGCTTCAGGTTGGTGACGCAAATGACTTTGCGGCCGACCAACTCTTCGGGCTTGTAGAACTTGGCAATGCCCGATACGACCTGCCTAACCTCGAAGCCGAGATCGAGTTGCAGCTTAAGCAACTTGTCGGCTTTCGGAATCGGCTCGCATGCGACGACCTGCGCAACCCGCAGTTCGACCTTCATGAATTCGTCGATCGAAATTTCAGGCGCCAGTTCCGGAGCTTCGTCCGTTGAAGATGTCGCGCTTGCGGTTGCCGTAGCATTCGCCGTGCCCGCCGAAGCCGCTCCCTCAGCGGCAACCGCCCCTGCTCCACCCGACATCATCCCGGCGATCCACGCGACTTCATCCGCCAATTCCAGGCGAGGGAAGATCGGATCGCCCTTACTCGTCTTCGATCCCGCGACCAAATTGCTGAATTCCGCCAAGCTCTCCCAGGCCGTCAACGGCCCTTCTTCAATCCCTAGCTGCGTCCAGATTTTGCGCGGTGTTTGGGTCAGAAACGGTTGAATGAGAATCGAAACGATCCTCAGGCTTTCCGTGAGATGACCCATAACGGAAGCAAGCGCCGATCTGTTCTCTTCGTCTTTGGCAAGGGTCCATGGTTTCGTTTCGTCGATGTACTTATTCGTCCGACCGACAAGCGCCCAGATCGCGCCCAACGCGACGGAAAATTCCATATTCTCCAGCGCCGTTTCCACTTTCTCTACCGTAGCTAGCGCGAACTGCTCCAGATCGTTATCGAACTCCGTCGACCCCAGCTCGAATACGGGCAGTACGCCGTCGAAATATTTGTCGACCATCGCTACCGTTCTATTCAACAAGTTGCCTAGATCGTTCGCGAGATCGTAATTGATCCGTTCCACGAATCCTTCCGGAGTGAACGCTCCGTCCGCGCCGAACGGGACTTCGCGAAGCAAGTAATACCGCACCGCATCGAGCCCGAAGTGCTCGATCAGCTTCGCCGGATCGACGACGTTGCCTTTCGATTTGGACATCTTGCCGTCCTTCATGAGCAACCAACCGTGCGCGAATACCTTCTCCGGTATCGGAAGATCGAGCGCCATCAACATGATCGGCCAATAAATCGTATGGAACCGGACGATTTCCTTGCTCATCAGATGAACGCTTGCCGGCCAGAATTGGCGGTACAGCTCATCGGAATCGGTGCCGTATCCTAACGCCGTGATGTAGTTGGACAATGCATCTATCCATACATAGATAACGTGTTTCGGATCGCCCGGAACCGGAACGCCCCAACTAAACGTCGTGCGAGATACGGCCAGATCCTCCAGACCCGGCTTGATGAAGTTGTTGATCATTTCCGTTTTGCGGGATTCAGGTTGAATGAAATCCGGGTGGTCTTCGTAATAAGCCAGCAATCGATCGGCGTATTTGCTCATCCGGAAGAAATACGACTCCTCCTTGACCAACTCGACCGGATGCCCGCTGTCCGGACTTTTTCCCCCGATGACCTCGCCCTTGTCGTTCCGAACGACGTCAGTCAGTTGCGTTTCGGTATAGTAGGTTTCATCCGAAATGCTATACCAGCCTTCGTACTCGCCTTTGTAGATATCCCCCTGCTCAAGCAGCTTCGAGAAAATCCCTTGAACGACCTTCGTATGGCGCGGTTCCGTCGTGCGGATGAAATCGTCGTTCGTTATTTCTAGCTTGCGCCACAATTCCTTAATGCCCACGACGATGTCGTCGATGAATTGTTGAGGCGTCTTGCCCGCCTCTTGAGCTTTGCGCTCGATCTTCTGACCATGCTCATCCGTCCCCGTCAAATAACGCACGCTGTAGCCGCGCAACCGTTTGTAGCGGGCCATCGCATCCCCTGCTACCGTCGTGTAGGCATGGCCGATATGCAGCTTATCGCTCGGGTAATAGATCGGCGTCGTAATGTAAAATGATTTGTTCGCTTCCGTCATCGTTTCCAGCTCCTTAATCGATTTAAAGACAAAAAACTCCCGTCCGTATGGGACGAGAGTTGTTACTCACGCGGTACCACCCAATTTCCCCCCGCTACTCGAAAATGCGAAGGCTCATTAAGAACCGTCCATAACGCCGGACTAGCGTCTTCCCCTTACAGACGAATGAATACCTTTCAAGGCACCCCTCCTGCTCGAAGACGATTCCTCCAGGACCATTTTCCAAAGCTGCCCTATACCGGTTCTCAGCTACTCCGGCTCTCTGCGATAGGTGTCCTGCTTCGTACTTATCCCTTCCAAGGAAAACTTGATATGTTCCGTTCGCCAAAATATAACCGACAAGCTTCACCTATGTCAAGTGCAGTGGGTTGGTGCAATGGGTTGGTGCAATGGGTTGGTGCAATGGGTTGGTGCAGTACATCGCTACAGTTCAACGGTACAATCGGTTCAGTTCAACGATATAGTGCAACGGTAGTACAACGACTTTGTACAGGACATCGGTACAGTTCAACGGTACAATCGGTACAGTTCAACGATATAGTGCAACGATAGTACAACGACTTAGTACAACGACTTAGTACAACGACTTTGTACAACGACTTTGTACAGTACATCTGTACACCGGCTTGGCGCCGCAGTAGAAATGCATTAGTACTCACTCTGTATTTAGGCTCGAAACACTTAGCCGTGCTTGACGTATTCAAGTTTCCATCTAACGGAACCAGTAGCCGTTATTTTGCTCAAAAAGGGACTTTTCAAAATCTAACGGAAGCGGGCGCTCTTATTTGTATGTTTTCCAGTGAAAGCATACTATTCTGGGTAAAATAGCGGCGTACAGTTCCGTCCCTCGTATTTAAGGGTTTTTCTCACGAATGCTCACTCATTCGCAGGATTTCAATGACTTAGATGTCAGGTGGGTCGATAGGGGCGTAGGGCTGACGGCCGTCGATGACACGTTCGGGGATGCGGGAACAGAAGTCGCGTTATATCGCACTTCGCATTAACGCTCTGCTGCACGCTCCACTTGTCCCCTTGGAGGTTCACCCTCCCATGACTCAACGGGTCTTTGCCCTTACATTCCTTCGTTGTACCTGTCCAAGGCGTGGAGACCGATTACGTTTAGAAGACGGGTCAATTGCCCTGACGGAACTGATACTCGGTTCTCTGTGCGTTCTTTGTCATTGAAGTCCCACGAATGGGTCAGTATTCGTAAGTTGTTCGGTGTGCTGGGTGTTGCTTGTGACTACGCGACCAACGTATCTTGCGATCCGCTGCTATACATTTCTCCACGTTGAATCATGCCAATTAAAATGCGTGCGAGCTTTCCAATGAGCTTGAAGATGGAATACATCTTCGACATGCCTTTAAGCTGGTTACGGGCGTGCCAATGTTTGAAGTCTGAATTCTGCCGCACTAAGCTCAGCATCCCTAAGTACAAATACTTGCGCAGCATGCTGTCGCCCCGCTTGGAGAGCTTAATCTGGCCCTTGTGTTTTCCCGATGTTCGTTCCGCCAGATTGAGACCGGCTCGGCGCAGCAGTTGCCTTCCATGGGCGTAGTGATGCAGACCGCCTGCGCAGCCAAGCAAAGAGGCAATGGTGATCGTGCCTAGACCGTGTAAGCTGCGGAGTTGCTGCACAACGGGCACCTGCTCCAAGAGCGCCTCTATCTCTCGCTGCATCTCTTCGAGTATGAGTTGCGTCTCTTTGTAGACATGCAAAAGGCGAAAGATATCGTGCCGCGCGGCATCGTTTGTATTGGATTTCCCAACACTGTGTGCTGCCGCGTTCAGCAGTTCTACAGCCTTTGCTTTGCCACTGGCTCCAGCTACGCGTCGCATCCCCTGGCTTCGCCATCCCTCCATCACCTCGTCAGCATTCAGTTGCTGTAGATCGACAGGCAGTGGAAAAGCCTTTAATGTTGCTAACGACCGGACACCGTCCCATTCTAGGAATACGCTTCGGAACTCAGGAAAGTACAAGTCTATCCAACGCACGATGCGATTACCTAAGGCGATGGACTGCCCCACCCAGTATTCCCGAGCGCTCATCGCGGCCTTGATTCCGTCAAATACAGGCTCTTGCGGCGCGTAGTTTGTGTAGTAGCCTCGGCTGACGACATCGGCGATGACGAGCGCGTCCTTCGGGTCGTTCTTAGATGGACTGTTGTCGCGGTTTTCCTTATTGCGATGCGTCGTTACCGGGTTCACCAGCACGACCTCGATGCCTTGCTTTAGCAGCCAGTCAGCGAGATTATGCCAGTAGTGGCCTGTAGGCTCCATGCCGACAAGGAAAGAAGTTTTGCCATGTTTGGCCCCCGCCTCCTGCATCCAATGGAGCAGCTTCTGGAATCCGGCTTCTGTGTTCGTAAAGGAAACGTGGCGCGGCGTTAGCGTCCGCCCGCGAAAATCCGTAACCTGTGCGGCATGTACATCTTTAGCGATATCGATCCCTACGATTGCATGATGACTGGTAATTCGTTCAATACGTTGATTTGTAGCGTCGTTTCGAGTAGACTTCATTTTAAGCGCCTCCATGATGGGTTTTAGGGCATTGACCCGTGACACCCCCATCATACGAGGCGCTCCTGTTTTTGTCTAAGTCCAAATCCTAGGCCCTACAGGAATGTTTAGAATTTAAAAACAGTTGTTTTCGTAAAAATAACGGCTGTCGCAGCCGTTAGATATTAAACCTCGATTTTGCGTTACCCCCGCTTAGCGCCAGCACCCTTATTCCTCCAAAAAACCTGCTCACGGAGCCAATTAGCGGTGCCTAGCACCCTTATTTCTGCAGAAACTCGCCCTCGGAGCCCAATAGCGGTGCTCAGCTATTAAGCCCCCTAAATGAATTGGAGAATGGCTAGGGAAATAAGGTAGTATTTCATTAGGGGGGCGAGCGGAAATGAGACAGCGAAATAATGCCTTTAAGGAAGTACGTTACAAAGCAGCACAAGAGGCTCTTGCGGGAATGAAAGCAGGCGTGCTGGCCAGAAAGTATGACGTGACTCCGAAAACAATTAGAGCATGGGTAGTGGAATATCAAGAGACGTTTGGGGCAGATTCATTGCCAACGATCGACGAACGAGTTATGGAGTCCAAGCGACTTGCAGATCTGGAAGAAAAGTACGAGCGTGCATTAAAGGCGTTAGGGCAAAAAGAGTTAGAGATCGAGGTGCTGCGCGAACTCGTAAAAAAGACGAACCCTGCCTCAATGACAAACTCGACGTTGCCCAGACGTTCATTGAGCAGGGACATACAGTAGCTAACATCTTAAGCATTGTGGGGGCCGCGTCTTCGACGTACTACGAACGAAAGAAAGCATCACGTGAGGATACAACTACAGAAACAAAAATGCCACTCCGAGGACGCCCTGTAACTAAGCATTCTCTAACGGTTTGCGGAAACGTAATAAGTAATGCACAGATTGAAGAGTGGTTAATGGAGCTGGTGTCTGGCGAAGAGCATAGCTACGGCTATCTGTTGTTAACAGAATGCTTACACGTACAGCGCCAACTCATCATCAATAAGAAAAAAGTGTACCGCCTCTGTAAGAAGCTCGGTATTCTTCATCCGCAACGACGTAAGAAGGTTCACTATCCAAGGCGCCTAGCACGCAATCACACGATAACAGGTTCCAACCAAGTCTGGCAGCTCGATATTAAGTATGGATACGTTGCGGGGTATGATCAGTTTTTCTACATCGCAGATATGATCGACGTTTACGATCGCAGTATCGTCGGCATCCATATCGGTACGAATTGCGAAGCCAAACACGTATGCGAAGCTGTGAAAAAGGCGTTACAGTCACGTCTAAAGCCCGAAGAGAGCAAGCCGATCATTCGCACCGATAACGGCCCCCAATTTATCAGCAAGGCGTTTGGAGAGTTATGCGAAGCAGAGGGAATTATGCATGAGCGCATTCCTCCAAAGACACCTAATATGAATGCATACATCGAGTCCTTTCATGCCACCCTTGAGCGAGATCTGCTTGGAAAAGAGAGCTTTGAATCTTTTCAGGAGGCACACGAAGCTGTACGGAATTACATTGATTTTTACAACAACCGCCGCATGCACAGAAGCCTGGGAAAACGGTCCCCAACGGCTTTCATGAAGTGGGTGGAGCAAACGACTGATTCTTTAGAAAAGTACACTCGAGCCGTTTAAGAATCGAAATCCTGAGGAAAACGCTAGTAAACCAAGTATTTTTACGACAGCAACGTATTTCATCAGTAATACTCCGGATTTAGGGGGTCTAACCGCTCAGCACCCTTATTCCTCCAGAAACTCGCTCAAGGAGCCAAATAGCGGTGCTCAGCACCCTTATTACTCCAAAACCCTGCTCACGGAGCCAAATAGCGGTGCTCAGCACCCTTATTTCTCCAGAAACTCGCTCACGGAGCCAAATAGCGGTGCTCTGCACCCTTATTCCCCCAGAAACTCGCCCTCGGAGCCCAATAGCGGTGCTCAGCACCCTTATTCCTCCAAAAAACCTGCTCACGGAGCCCAATAGCGGTGCTCAGCACCCTTATTCCCTTAGAAACTCGCTCACGGAGCCCATTAGCGGTGCCAGCACCCTTATTCCCTCAGAAACCGCCCCTCGGAGCCCAATAGTGGTGCCCTGCACCCTGATTCTCCTGTGAAACTCGCTCGCCGGTGCCCAGACCCCCTCATAAGCGACTACCCCGGCTTATCGCCCGCAACGTCATTTCTTGTTCTTCGAAGGAGGGACCGGATCATAACCGCCGCGGTGGAACGGATGACATTTACTGATTCTGCGAACGGCCAAATAAGAACCTTTTACCGCACCGTGAACTTCGATCGCTTCCATCGCATAGGCGGAACAAGTCGGCAAAAAACGGCAAGAAGGCGGAGTTAACGGCGATATAAACGTTCTGTAAAATCGGATGGGCGCCTGCAAGGTGCGACGGGCGATCTTCATCAGGCTTCCTGCATGGATGTCGATTTCGCCGCAGCCTCTTTGCATTCGCCGCAATAACCGAACACTTCGAATTTGTGCTTCACGACCTCGAAATCGCCCGGAACGTCGGTTTCCGACATCGGACAGAATCGGATCGGCAACGTCTTCTCGCATTGCAAGCAGATCATGTGATGATGGTGATGCTCCTCCTCGCAGCTAAGCTTGAACTTCACCCCGTCCTCGAACATGACCTGCTCAACGACGTCCATATCGAGCAGCAGCCGAAGATTGCGATAAACCGTGTCGAAGCTTAACCCCGAGTATCCTTGCTGCATATGCTCATACACTTCTTTGGGCGTTAAGTAACCCGCGGCGGCTTCGAATAATTTGACCATCGTTCTCCGTTGTTCCGTTATCCGCAGCCCTTTCCGGGACATCCGCTGCATTATGTCTTCAGTCGCTCCCAAAAGAAAACCTCCCGTTTATGCTTTGTCCTTTTACTATGAAGGAAATGAGAGTTTCAGTCAAACGCGATTGTGGGCGAGCCCAATAGGCCTTTGAACAGTTCGAATAGGGCAGTTGATCGTATACTGTACAACATCCCTAGGAAGGAGCTTGATCAGAATGTCCGACTGTCCAAAATGTAATGGTAAAGCGGTCTACGATCCGCCGCAAACCGTGTACGAGGATTACTACCATCCGCAACAAGTCGACGTTATCCATCAAATCGAAGTCATCAAGAGGCATCATTGCGTACCAGTATACAACCATGTCACGACCGTCTCGGTCAAAGACGTCTACTGCGGAGATTTCGAAGGTGGCGAACGCGGCCTACGCACGGCAAGCGTGAGCAGAAAACGGAGATAAACTCTCCGTTCCCAGGCTGCCCAGATAGCCGCAATAACCGGCTGTCTGGGCAGTCTTTCCGTTCGGAATATCCAACCCCTACGCATAACAAAAAGGCCATCCCCCCGAAAATCATCCGGTACGAACAGCCCCTAGCTTGCTTTACTTATCCTCACGAGAAAAAAGTGTTAACCACGACGACTAGCCCGATGAACGAAAGCGCCGATAGCCCCATGAACACGCTGCCTTGTTTCTTCCTCAGTTGGAAAAACCGTAAAACTCCCAAGCTCAAGAAAGAACCGATCGCCATGATGAAAACGATTCCCGTGATGAACAGCTCCGGCGATACTGCCGATACGTCTACTAAATCCACAACCGTTGCCCCCTAGCAGCCCTACTCTATCCAGATCGATACTTCTCTGAACATTATACCGATTTACGACTGGATAAACAATTCGTATTCCGATTTTTCCGGCGGCCTCCTCTTAAACCGAACGACGAGCACCCGATCCTTTTTCATCGTTGCCTTGCCTGTCCGTGCATAAACCAAATAAGGCAACCTTATTGATTTCTTGAGATCGCCGGGTAATCCTTCGATTCTAAACCGATCCGGCGTCGCGAATAGCTGCAGTTTCCGAGGATCGGTATCCGGCGTTAGACGGATGTACACGCTGACGGATTTGGCATCTTGCTTCGTTTCCATTTGGACCGAACTTTGAGCTTTGACCCGGGCGTCGGACTTCGATTTCTGCAAAATATCTTTTACATATTGATTGATCCAATTAGACTCCCCTTTCGCGTCCCAGTTGGCCGCCAATTTCCAGGGGATATCTTTGCCTAACAGCTGTTGAATGTCTTTCCAATCCGGAAGCGGTCCGCTATCGAAAAATGAACTCACGGCGTTATCCCTCCAACGACCATCGCCGACGCATACCTCGCCGACCAGGTGCTTTCTATAACCCAACATATGTATGGGTGATCCCTCCGGTGCACGGCACGGCTTAACAATCCGATGCAAAGAACCTCTGGGCTCACGCGTTCATACACTGTTGCAAGAGCCCATTGCGAAGGAGTCGTTATGCCCATGCCATGCATCATCGGCAATGTCAAAATCCTAAGCGTCGGCGGAAGCGGCGTCGTGCAATTCGGTGACACCATTCAGATTTCTCCGTCTAGTATTTCCAAAACTTATGCCGGATCAGGGTCCTTCCTTACGGGGGATTTATCTAGAAGCAACAACGCGATCAGCGCCACGAATACGAATGATCCCGACGTTCAAGACTCTTCCGAGAACAATGTTGGAAATTCGGGGGTCATCTAATGAATTGGAACATAAATCAAACCATAACGATTGGCCAACTTAGAGTAGACGCCGTTACGAACTCCTCCGTGCTGCAGATCGGCAGCAGCGGCAGCATTCGAGCTTTGTCTCAATTGTATAATTCGGGAGGCTTCAAAGAGCCCGCTCCCGAGCTTGAAGAAATCGGCGCGGCCAGCAGCGCTTTATCGCTCGTTCCGCTACCGAATCCAACGTGAGAGGGGGGCTCCCGATGAACAGGCCCATACAGCAGCCCTATCTATGGAACGGCGTATACCAACAACCGATGCAACCGCCCCCCCTGCCGCCGCCAGTAATTCCCGATTACCAGACCCTAGTACAACGTCTCTGCCAATCCGAACAAAAGTTGATTCAAGTTTCGGAACAAATTGCGAGTTTACAGAAGCAAATCGATGACCTGAAGAGCAAAACGCCGTTGCACGTTGAATACCACTTCGACCAATTGAAAATAAACCGTCTCGAAGGCACGCTGAACGTCGGCCTGAGTCCGCAAGGCGTGGAAGGCATCGAGTCGTTCCAGGCGCCCGACCCCTCCTGTTGGAACATCCATTCCGATCAGCCCGACGAGCCTCTCCCTCCGATTCGCGCTCTCCAGAACGAAATGTCGGAATATATGCGTAAAGACTCGGCGAACGTTCTTCTCGAGATGGAGAGGCAGCAAGGCGTACAGCTTGATCAGGCTCATCGCACCGCGGTCATCGAAGACGTTACGAAACAACTTAACGATCGTGTGCATTATTACGCCAAGATGAACGCGTATCCGGGTAAAGGGACGGAGGAAGAGCGGTTGAAATGGAACGAATCCATCAAAGAAAAGACCAGACGGGACATTCAAAGCGCATTCTCGGCTTATATCGGCAAGCTTAAGAAAGGCGGCGAAGCGCCCACATGAATTTCCCGATAACTGTTAACGTGACCAACGGACCGGTGAACGTCGGCTCGATTTGCCTTCTCGGCGTCTCGAGTTCCTCGGCGTTACTGTTCGGGGATACGGAATCGCTCACGTTATACTCTTATTTCGACACGCCTCCCGAGTCCGTTATCGTCGGTTCACTAGCTCCGCTTCCAGCTCTTCCGGAGGAAGATAATTCATGAGTATCCAATGCAGGAATACGACCTTGAAATGTTTGTTCGTGAATACGGTTAGTACCTCGGGCATCGTGCAGTTCGGCGACAATCAAGAGACCAACCTGAAATCCAAAGCGTTGGCCGTCCAACGGGCTATCCCTAATTACGAGGACGACGAATTCCGGTTTGCCTCTTACCCGATCTTCTCTCTTCCCAAGTTGACTTTGGAGCCATGCGCAACCGTGAATTTCTCGAGCTGCTCCCCGCCGTCGAATTCGAACTTCCGAGTTGGTTTCGTCCGTACGCTCGGCGTATCCGCTTCTTCCTTGTTGCGAGTCGGTACGAGCGGGCCTTTGCAAGCGGAATCGCGCATTAAACATATCCGTCAGTACAACAACGTGGACACTGGCTGAAAAACAGACAATATTTGTCCTCGGGGTACAAACGTACAGGATTCCCGATGCCCCCCGCCATATGCTGACAATGTAATTCGCCATCACGCATACAAGAACTCGGGAGGTTTTCAACAATGGGTTATCCGGTTGCAGGTGCAGCTACTGGTTGTGGTTGCGGTCCTATTAATAACGGCGGAGGCATGGGCGCTGCCGCATTCGCTCTAGTTCTCTTCGTTCTCTTGGTCATCATCCTTCGGGCAGCCTATTAATCCCTTAGACGCCTACTAAAGAACCCGCTTTGCCATCGCGGCAAGGCGGGTTTTTCAGCGGATTAATTACTTTCCTAACGTCCCCGGCGTAATCTGACCTAGCTTTAACGCCAAATGCAATTGCAGCCGATCTTCGGGATCGTCTAGCGATACGCCTAAGATCGATTGAACCTTGTCCAGCCGATACACGATCGTGTTGTAATGCGCGAATAGCTTCTCCGAAGTCAGCTTAATATTGCCGTTGCAACGGAAGAACATTTCCAATGTTTCCATAAGCCGCCCTCCGCCTTTACGATCCGCTTGCTGAAGCGGCAAAGCGAAGCGGGTAAGAAACTGCTCCCTTTCCTCCCCGGAAGGGATTAAATAGAGCAACGAATATACGCCGAGACGATCGTAAGGAACGATCTCGCCCGGCAGCTTGCATACCTCGGCAACTTGACGGGCTCGCTTGGCTTGCGCCCAGCTTCCGGGCAAGCCATCGGCACGCTCGACGATCCTTCCCACGTATAGATTCAGCTCCCGCTCGCCTAGAAGCATACGAAGCTCGGCTAGCAGCTTCTGAATCAATTGCGAGCTCGCTTCGTCCCGTTCGGATCCCGCCGGAAGCAGCGGAACGATCGGCAGCACCAATGCCAGCTCATCCCCGACCGGAGCTGCCATTAATCCGTCCACCGTGCGAAGCTTCTCCGATCTTAAACGCCTTGCGACTTCCCTAATCTTCCCGGCCGATTCGAACGTTCGCCATCCGACCAGAATCGCGCACATGGGGGTCCCTTCGGTGACCGTGCAGCCGCATACGTCCGCTCGAAGCCTCCAGTCGGTCGCCGAGACGATTTTGCCCGAAAGCCAATCCTGAAGAAATTGATCAAGGTATTTCCCTTCGACCTCTCGTACGGCTTCCAGATTGGCAAGCTCCAATCCCGCCAACGAAGATAAACGATCCACGCTTAGCGCGTCGATCGGTTGAATTTCCCTGTTGCGCTCCACTAGCACCAAGCAAGCTTGCTTTAACTCTTTCATCGGTATTTGATTCACGTAAGTTCGATACGCATTCTGTAAATGAACGAACCCGCTGATCGAACCCCGTCCGACTTGCCTATAGGTGAGCGACTGCAATAGCGGCCATACCTCGGTCGGCTCCGCCGTCCTCAGACTTTTGGATAGCCACGGCTTATCGCTCTCCCGAACGACGGCAACCGGATTGTCGAGCATATCTTCCATGGCGTCCAAGAACGTATATAAGCCGCTTCCATCCAGCAGAAGGCGGGTCATGCTTTGTATTCGGTTTTGCAAGTCTGCGAGCTGCGAGGTTTCTTGCGCCAACACTCGTTCCATAATGCTTCTAACCAAGTCCGCAATGACGGTATCTGCAGGAAGTTCCAACAGCGGCAGGCCTTGCTTCTCCGCTTCTTGCACGACATCGAGGGGCAACGGTACGTTGCCGCCGTTTCCTTGGATCCCTAGAGCGGCAACGCCTCTTCTGACAAGCTCGGGAACGATCTGCCTTAATCGTTCAGGTTCATCCCACAAAGGATATCCCGTCGTCATCAGAAATTCTCCCGGCCTAACCCAGGATAACACATCGGGATCCTCCATTACGTTTACCCGGGTAATAGGCCGATTCAAGCCTTGATTGCCGGCAAGTAACCGGGTATCTTTCAGCATGGGAAAAGCAAGCAGATTTTTAACCGTAAATAGGGCTTCCTCCGAATGGCTTCCGGGGAGCATTTCCTTACGCGGCATAATGGCCATGGGGCTGCCTCCTTCATGAACGCCTAACTAAGTTTAGAGGGATTTACTTGAAAGTCTAAAAGAGTATCCGCTTTACGCCAGTTAATAAAGGTAACGCTGAACAGGTTATGTTATCAACAAATGCCCTTATGTAATATAATATTACACAATTAATGCAAAGTCTTTATAGTTTATCGCTAGTAATATGGATATTTTTATGTATATTTGCACTATTTCAGTAGATTAAAATGCGATTAGCGTTACTTTAGATAACATTATTTATCGAAAATCAATCCAATGACTTAAGCGAAGCAATCTGAAAACGGCTTCATTCCTGCTTGTCGTAATTCGCCGGCAGATGATATCGTATACAATTATTAACGATTATCTCATGGAAGAAGGTACCCCTTTGCCGCGCCAGCTGACATTTCCCCTGCGGAGAAGATGGAAAATATCGACGATCCTAATCGCTTCCTTCGTCATTATGATCTCGCTCCCGATTACCTTGATCGCAACTTATACCGTCAATTCATTCGAGACGATCCTCCTGAACAACGCGACTTCCCGCGCCATGCAGACGTTAGAGCAAATTTCTTATACGGTGGATTCCAAGCTCCGATTAATGAAAAACACGATGGCCACGATCGCCAACGACCGGGAAATGATCACGGCGGCATCCTCCGTCCATTTTTCCAAAGCAAAGCAAGAACAACTGGAGCTCAGCAGGAAGTTGGAGTCCAATCTTCACAGCTACTTTCACTATACCCCCGACGTCATCTCCGTCATGTTCGCGTTCGAGGGCAAAGGGATGGACAGCTATAAGCAAAACTTGGCGATCGACGAAACGAAGATGCGCAACCAACAGTGGTTTCGAGATGTGCTCCTCAACAAAAATAAAGTACACATCATGGGAACCGAGACGAACACGGCCATGTTCCCTGACGACGAACAATTCATCAGCGTCGCAGTGGCTCCGAATTACAGCAAAGCTTTCTTCAAAGTCGAAATGATCTATTTCGTCTTTAACGCAAGCGAAATTACCGAACTGCTGGAGACCAAGGTATCCGATGCCGGGGATACTTTCGTCCTGAATGCTTCAGGCTCCGTCCTCGCCTCGTCTAACGCCGAGGCGATGAGGAGCGGCTTAATCGGAAATCCCCACTTTAGACAAGCCATCGAAGATCGGAGCGGCCATTACGTGGAAAACATTGACGGACGACAATCTTTCGTCGTATATCGATCCTCGAGCCAAGGCTTTAAGTACATACAGGTATACTCATACAGCGATATGGTGGAGCAGATCAACGCCATGTACAAGCGTATTTTGGCGATATCCGCGGCCGGGCTGATCGTGTTTCTGCTCGTTTCCTATTTGCTCGTTCGAAGTATCGTTAAGCCGATCGGCTCCCTCGTTAACCAGATGGCCGCCGTTAAATCGGGCAACTTGAAAGCCAAGATCAAGGAATCCGGCCCCGTCGAAACTTATGTTCTCGGGGTTACCTTTAACGAGATGGTATCGCAGCTTAAAGCCTCGATCCAGGAAATCGAAGATAAGGAAACTCAGAAGAGGTTGGCGGAGATCGCCTCACTACAATCGCAGATCAATCCGCATTTTCTCCTGAATACCCTTAACACCATCAAGCTGATGGCTAGCCTCTCTAACGCGGGCAACATTCAGAAAATGACGGAGGCGCTGACCAAGCTCCTATCCTCCGCCTTTAACCGCGGAGGCATGTATACGACCTTGGAGGACGAGATCAAGCTCCTGGACTATTACGTGCAGATTATGAAAATCAGATACGGAGACCAGTTCGATATTCGTTACGAGATCGATCCGCATACGAGATCGAATCGCATTCTAAAGCTGCTGTTGCAGCCGATCGTCGAGAATGCCATCATTCACGGTCTTCACGAGCGGGAAGTACGAGGATTGATTCAAGTCGAAGGCACCACCATCCGCAACGTCTGCCAGATCGTCGTACGGGATAACGGAAGAGGAATGAGCCCCGAGGTGATGCAGCGCCTGTTGGCCGCGAATGAGCCTAACGATCAGGAAAGCTTTAACGGCATCGGATTAAAAAACGTTCATGACCGTCTGAGATTGAACTATGGGCCGGCATTCGGCATCACGATAGAGAGCGAACAAAATAAAGGCACGATCGTGACGGTCGTATTGCCTTACCTAAGAGAGGATGACGAACATGCTGAGAGTATTGATCGTTGACGATGAACCGATATACAGATTGGCTCTGCGAGAGCTCATTCGTTGGGAAGATTACGGCTGCGAGATCGTCGGGGAAGCTTCCAACGGGCTGGATGCCCTAAGATTAGTCACCTCTCTGCGCATCGACTTAGTCATTGCCGATATCCAGATGCCTATCCTATCCGGGATCGAGTTTCTGAAGCAGTTACGGGAATCGGAAGAAGGCCGCAAGATCGCCGTCGTCGTGCTCAGCGCCTACTCGCAATATGAGTATGTTCGCCAGGCTTTCGTATATGGAGTACACGACTACATAATCAAGGAGGATTTGAACGCGGAACTCGTCGGAGAGACGATCGAAAAAACGGTCGGAAGAATCGGCGAGGCGAACGATAAGAACGAACAAATACAAAGAGAAAGTCTCGCCCGCTCGGAACGAATGAAGGAGGAAACGCTTCTCTCCATCCTCCTCTCCGAGACGCTCCCTCAACCGGACGACACATTTGCCGAGGTATGGATAAATGCCGCATCCGGTGCCAAGCACGTCTTATGTTGTTTGTTCATCGAACGCGGTATCTCTGCGGAGAACCGAGAATTGGACAGTCAGCGAAGCCGTCTGATCTCTCATTCCATTCGTCAAGTAGGCGAAGGCTACCGCCTTGAACCCGTTATCGCTAGCGTCGGCGCGCGCGAATACGCGCTGCTATTCCGAATTCCCGGATCGTCGGGTGAGCTTCAAGCGCGAGAAATCATAACGGATACGGCGAACAAAATCATAAGCCACATTCGCGACTATATGAATTTATCCGCTACAGTCGGCGTCTCGAAGGCTTGCATCTCAAGAGAAACATGGCCGGAGCAGTACCGATTGGCCAGACGATGGGCCGAGGCCAAATACTATCTCGGCGCCGGACGGGCTTACTTCGAAGAGGATATTGCCGGTTATCCGAGTCAATTGCAAGAGAACGCCTGGGACACGCAGGCACTCGTGCACGACTTGGAATCCGGCAATCCGGAATGGCGCAGCAAGCTGGACGCCGGACTTGATAAACTCGCTAAAGCCTATGGAGTTCCCGTCGGGACGACGCTCAAGACTTACCAAGCTTTACTATGGGAAGTCGGTTCTTTGCTGTACTCCAGAGGACTGAACTGGACTGATATCGGCGAGCGGAACTCCCCGGCGGAGCGGCTCTCGCACTTCGAGAACGCGGGCCAATTGAACATTTGGTTCCGTTCGTTGATGCAAACCGTCATCGACAATATCGATCCCAAGAAACGAATTCTGGAAAACTCTCCCCCGCTAGTCGACAAGGTAAAGAAGTGGATCGATCGGCATTATCAAGAACCGATATCCTTAATGCTCGCCAGCGAGGCAGCCGGAATTAGCGAAAGCTATTTAAGCAAAATATTCGCCAAAGAAACCGGAGAAACGTTCATCGAATACGTGACCCGGAGAAGGGTGGAGCAAGCGATCCTCTTTATGACAAGCGGAATGAAAATATACGAAATCGCCGAGAAAGTCGGATATCCGAACCAGGGTCATTTCAGCAAAATTTTCAAGAAGGTGACCGGGAAAACCCCTCTGGAATATCGGGAGCAAATGCTTTCCAAATGACTGTTCCGATTTCTCCAAGGATAAAAAGAGAGAAGAAAAGAACAAGGATGTTCATATGAAAGCGACATCATTCCCGATAGAATGATCTTCGAAAGCGATTACAACCAACCATTGGGAGGGCTTACAAAGATGAAAAGAAAGTCACGGGTCACGTTATTGCTGACAGCCGCGCTGGCGTCGTTCACCGTCCTATCGGCATGCGGCAACAACAATGAAGGTAATTCCGCATCGCCAACAGCAACGTCAGCAGCATCGCAAGCAAGTTCACAATCCGCATCGCCGCAAGCCAGCAAAGAAAAGGTTACTCTGAAAATGGCCATCTGGGATTCCAACAACGATTTCTTGACTTATCTCGAAGATAAGGTCAAGGAATACGCTTCCGTAGATCCCAACGTCAACGTAGAGCTGGAAACGTTCAAATCCGACGGCGACTACCTCCAAGCGATGAAAGTCAGAGCTACGGGCAACGAGCTTCCGGATATTATGGGATTGAAACCGAACTGGTTGTCCGATTTTAAAGAGCAGCTCATACCGTTGGATGGAGAAGCTTTCGTCGGCAAAAACAAATACGCTGGCAAATACGCGATCGACGGCAAAGTATTAGCCGTTCCAACCACGTCTTTTCCCGAGCTTGTCTACTATCACCCAAGTATTTTCCAAGAACTAAACCTGCAAGTACCGTCGACTTGGCCGCAATTGATCGATGTTCTGACGAAGATCAAAACGAACAGCAAATACATCCCTTATGCCATGGGCGGCAAGGATGCATGGCCGAACTATCCGTTCAACGAATTCCTTCCGCAGATCGTCTCCGGTTCGGAATCCTATCTGAGCGATATCGCGAAAGACGACCAGCCGTTCTCAGACGGCAAACCTTTCAGCAAAGCTTATAAACAAATCGAACAGCTGTATTCGAGCGATGTTATGGGACCGGATCCGCTTGGAATCGGTTGGGATCAAGCAACCGACTTGTTCACTTCCAAGCAAGCGGCCGTCATTGCCGCAGGATTATGGTTCGCGCCTACTTACGAGTCCAAAGTCGGTAACATCGACGACCTTGCCGCTTTCCCGATGCCCTATCGCGAATCCGAAAACGAACCGCTTAAGCTTATGATGTTCACCGATCACTTCTATGGCATCACTAGCGGATCGGAACATCAGGACGAAGCAAAAGCATTTTTGAACTGGTTCTATTCTCCCGAAGTTTACCAAACGTATATCGACGCTCAGAAGCTCGTCTCCACGGTTGAGGGAGTAGAGTCCAACGTCCCTTTCTTAAAACAGTTTTACGCGAGCAACAAAAACGAAGTATTCACCTACATCCCCGGCGACGCGGAGTATACGAGAATTTCGAACGCAATCCAATTGGACGTGAAAGCAATCGGTCAAGACATGATCGCCGGAACTAAGGTTGACGACATTTTACCCGATCTGAACGAGAAGTGGACGAAAGCCAAAGCCGCTAAGTAATCCAATATTGTTAACAACACGACTGGAGAAAGCCTCTAACAAGGCTTTCTCCAACTGATTAAGGGGTTGTGGAATGAGTTATTCCTTGCAAAAAAAGCTGGTCGTCGTCTCCTTCCTGTTCGTACCCGTGGCGCTTCTTCTTCTCTTCTTGCTCTATCCATCGCTTCGATTGCTGCAATTCAGCTTGACGGATTGGAACGGTATCAGCAAAAGCTTTCATTACGTAGGATTCGAGAATTATATAGACGCGTTTAGTAATCCGGACGTATGGAAGGCGCTAACGAACAACTTTCTCTATTTCGGGATCCATGCGATATTCATCCCCTTAGAGGTTATGATAGCCGTATTCCTTAACAATAAAATGCGGGCCAGCAACTTCTTCAGGTCTATCGTATTTATGCCCTACATTCTGAACGGAGTAGCCGTCGCTTACTTATTCAGCTTCCTCTACAATCCGATCAACGGTCCGTTCAACGCGTTGCTCGAGTCGCTCGGATTGGAAAGTTGGATACAAAATTGGTTAAGCGACAAAAGCGTCGTAAACTACTCGTTGATCGTCGTCTCCTTGTGGAGATTCAGCGGTTTGCACGTAATCTTGTTTCTCGCCGGGCTGCAATCCATTCCGAACGACTTATACGAGGCTGCCACAATCGATGGCGCAGGCCCTCTGAAGAAGTTCGTACACATCACGCTCCCTAGCATATCTCGAGTGATGGAGATCGTCCTGTTCTTGAACGTTCGGGGTGCGTTGCAGGTGTTCGATATTCCGTTCCTGATGACCCAAGGCGGACCGGGACTTGCGAGTACGACCTTCACGGTATATACCATTCAAACCGCATTCAAATACAACAATTACGGTCTGGCATCATCCCTCGCGATTATTTTAATGCTAATGATCATCCTATTCAGTTATTTCCAAGGCAAATTGTTCAAAGGGAAAGGGGACTAAACATGAAACTTACCTATCGAACCCGCTCCCTGCCCCTGCTGTATCTCTTGTTCGCGTTCATTACCGCCATCGTGCTTTTTCCGATTCTGATCAACGTATTCACCGCCTTCAAGACGCCGGGAGATTTAATGAACTCGTCTCCTCTCGCATTGCCGAAGGAATGGAATTTCGGTAATTTGAAGTCGGCATTCGAGAAGGGCAACATGCTGGTCGGATTCAAAAACACGGGCATACTCGTCTTGGTCAGCGTGTTCCTTAACACGATTCTCGGAGCCATGACGGCCTATGTTCTGAACCGCTTCGACTTCCGATTCAAGCGGGTGATCATGAGCTTGTTCATCGTCGCCATGGTCGTACCCTTCTATACGACCGAAGTCGCTCGGTTTCAAATTATAAAGGGCTTCGGATTGTACGATTCGATCGGCGCTCCGCTACTGATCTATGCCGGAACGGATCTGTTGCAAATTTTCATCTTCCTTCAGTTCATCGAGAAAATCTCGTCGCAGCTGGACGAAAGCGCGATGATCGACGGAGCCTCGTACGTCGGCATATTTACGCGTATCATTTTCCCGTTGCTCCTGCCGGCTTCCGCCACGTTAGGCATCATTAAAGCGGTCGATATTATGAACGACATGTATATCCCCTACCTATACATGCCGTCCAAGGAACTGCACACGCTGTCGACCTCTCTTATGTCCTTCGTAGGGCAGCGAGCATCCAGCTTCGAGCAGCTGTCAGCCGCCATCTTGATCGTGATGATTCCGACCTTGCTCCTTTACTTATTCCTTCAGCGCTACATTTTTACCGGAATTACCGCGGGAGCGGTCAAAGAATAAATAACCCGATCAAACGAAAGGACAGCTCCCCCGTCTAACGACGGTCGGAGCTGTCCTTTTCGCATTATTATCGGGTAGGTTGCCCGCAAGCCGGGCAATAATGGCTATCGGCGTATAACGGAGTACCGCAGCTCTTGCAAATCTGGCGTTGGTCGACGTGGCTTTTCTCCTCTTGCCCTTCATCGAAAATAGCTTCCGAGGAATCCAACGCGGTATCATCGGGCACATAAGGATCTACCTGTATCGGTTTCTCGACTACGATCGGATCCGGGAACCGATGGCCGCAAGACGAGCAGAATCTCGTATCCTCCGCCACCCGCTTGCCGCATACGCAATCTTTTTCGTTGCGAATCGCTTTGATCCGCTCGTCCAGCAGGGCGATCTCCGCCCGAATGGCCGTAATTTCTTCGCACTTCGGGAGAACTTTCGCTTGAGTCGAAGATAGGTCTTGCGCCTCATAACCTTCATATACGGATTCGCCGATGATCGCGAACAATTTATCGATATCCTTACGCTTACCGGAAATCTGTGCATTTAACTTCGTAATTTCCACGGTTTGTTGCGCCTTCTCCGTTGCCGTCGATACCCCTTTGCTTACGGAGTCCGTAATCTTCTTGAAAAAACTCATCCATAATCGCTCCTCTCTACTGCTTATTATCTCATACGGCCGAAGATTAAACATGGTTCCAGAAGCCTTAATCAAATATTGGAAATGAATGGGTCGCCCTAGATAGGCTACGCAAAAAAAACTCCCGCATACCTAGCTTGCGCATGCGAGGAGTCTTCCCGAAACGATATTAAGCTTCTAATCGAATGATCCACAAATCACGTCCGGGGAGAATCTCGTCTCCCGAAACGATTTTGCCGCTTAGCAGGTCGATTCCCGCTTGTTGCCCCAACGATACCGTAGAAGCTTCCGCATTGTGATTAAGCACGAACAGGTAGCTCACTCCGTCCTTTACGCGTAAGGTCGTCTCGATGCCGCTAGGAGACGCTGCGACCAAAGGTTCGATGCCTCGCGAAGCGCACAGCTTCGGCAGCCAGTCTTGAAGGAATTCCGCTTCCGGACTCGTCGCCACGTACCACGCTTCCCCCGCGCCGAATTTATTCACCGTCAACGCAGGCATCCCTTTGTAGAAATCTTCGCCATACTCGGCAACGACCTTGGCTCCCTCCGAATGAATCAAGTCGCATAACATTCCGCAGCCGTAAGTTTCTTTAAGCCCATCGACGGACGAGCGGACGATCATCCGATTGCTTTGCGAAGGAAGCAACGCATCGATTTCCTCGGACCAGATCCCGAGTAATTTACGCAGCTCCCCGGGATATCCGCCGAGCGAGACGATATCGTTCTCGTTAACGATCCCGCTGAAATAAGTCGTGATGAACGATCCGCCGGCTTGAACGTAAGCTTCCAGCTTACTTGCGACGCCCGGCTTAACCATATACATTACGGGAGCGATGACAAGATCGTACCCGCTAAGATCCGAATCGACGCCGATCACGTCTACGGCAATATTCGCTTGGTATAGAGAGTCGTAATACTTGTGAAGCTCGTCGACGTATTTCAGCGCGACGCTTGGTCCGCTGGACAGTTCAACCGCCCACCAGTTTTCCCAGTCGAATAGAATGGCGACCTTCGCTTTCACTCGCGAATCCAGCAATGCGTCGCCGAGCTTGAATAGCTCCGAGCCGAGCTCGGCGCTTTCCCGGAATACGCGCGTATGCTCGTGGCCGACATGCTCGATAACCGCTCCGTGATATTTCTCGCAAGCCCCGATCGAGCGACGCAGTTGGAAGAACATGACCGTGTCCGCCCCTCGGGCTACCGCTTGGTAGCTCCACAGCCGCATGACTCCGGGACGCTTCAAGGAGTTATACGGCTGCCAGTTCTGCTGGCTTGGCGTTTGCTCCATTAGCATGAAGGGTTGACCGTCCTTCAGTCCGCGCATCAAATCGTGCATCATCGCGGTGTAGCTATAAGGCGTATCTAACGATGGATAGTTGTCCCATGAAACGACGTCCAGGTGTTTCGCCCACTTGTGGTAATCCAACTCTTTGAACGCGCCCATCAGGTTGGTCGTTACCGGGATGTCCGGAGTAAACTTCTTAACCGCGTCGTACTCAAGCTTATAACAGGCCAACAGGCTATCCGATTGGAAGCGGCAGTAATCGAGAGAGATTCCTTGGAAATTCGTCGCCGTACGACCGTTCCAGCCTCTCCATTCTTCGCTCAGCGCGTTCGGAGGAACGATCTCGTCCCAATCGTAGAAAGTATGTCCCCAGAAGTTGGCATTCCACGCTTTATTCACGGCATCTATAGACCCATAGCGTTCTTGCAGCCATTTCCGGAAAGCTTCCGCGCAATTATCGCAGTAACAGTAGCCGCCGTATTCGTTCGAAACGTGCCAGATCAGCAATGCGGGATGGTCCTTGTAACGTTCCGCCAACGTTTCGGCCATCTTCACGGAATATTTCCGATACGTCGGACTATTCGGGCAAGAATTGTGGCGCCCCCCGAATTTCCGCTTCCGGCCGTCGAAGTCCACCCGCAGCACGTCCGGGTATTTCTTCGCCATCCAAGCCGGATGCGCGGCGGTGCTGGTCGCCAAGCATACGCCAACGTTGTCGGCATGGAGCTTGTCCATCATCTCGTCAAGCCAACCGAACTCGTACGTCTCTTCGTCCGGTTGATTGTTCGCCCACGCGAATACGTTTAAGGTAGCGACGTCGATGCCGGCCAGCTTAAACATTCTTAAATCCTCGTCCCAGACCGGCTTTTCCCATTGATCCGGATTATAATCCCCGCCATACCATATTTTCGGTTTCTTCGTATTAATCATGCTGACACCTCATTGTTACAATGTGATAAAATGTCGTATCCTCTCTTATTATATGTTTAATTATTTCGTTATCCTATATAATAAAAATGAAATCGCATATAACAATATGGAGGTTCGAACATGCACCGAAGAGCCGTATTCCCGACCCCGTCCGAAACGATGCCCCTGCAGATGGAAACGATCGGGTTTAACCACGATCAAGAGCCTATCCACCGTCCCGAAGGTTATCCGTTCTTCCATTGGCTGCAGACGCTTGAAGGCGAAGGAGAGCTCATCGTCCAAGGAAAAGCGTTTAAGCTGCCCGAACGTTCCGGCGTATTGCTCCACCCGCATGCCCAGCATCGCTATTTCGCCAAAAGCGCGACGTGGAAAACGTATTACGTGACCTTCACCGGTTCGCTGGCCACGAATCTTGCGATCGACCTTCACGGGACTTTCACCGACAAAATCCAATGGGATCGCAACGACGATGAAATCACGTCGCATATCGAGCATATGCTTCAACTCGCGGAGTCGGGAACCGATGCGTCCGGGTGGAAAAGCTCCGCCGAATTGTACCGATTCCTGACCTTACTCAAGACGAACGGAACGAAAAACAACCTTCCCTCCCTAACCCGCCGCCTGGAGCGAGTTCAACAGTTGCTAGATTGGCTGGAAATAGAATATGCCAACCCCGAGTTGGGATTGGCAATGATGGCGGAACAGTTGGATGTCGGCGAGAGGCAGATGAACGAGCGATTCCGGGAATTGTTCGGCCAAACCGCTTATGCGTATTTGATTCAACTCCGGCTTCGCAAAGCTAAAGAATGGCTGCCCTCCCGTCCGGAGTGGACGGTCCGCCAGATCGGCGAAGCGGTCGGCTTTCGCGATGCAAGCCATTTCGTCGCCACTTTCCGGCAAAAGGAAGGGATGACTCCGGAGAAATACCGGAGGCTCCACGGCTTTTCGCCGTTATGAATGTCCAGACTCTGCCGCTTGCGCATTCTGCAGCCGATTACTTCCTAACGTAAATAAAGTCACGTATACGATAAGAATGAGCATTCCGAACAAGATCGTGAATATCGCCGCGTCTTTGTTAATCCCTTCCAGAACCCCTTCGATTAATCGAAAGGGATTAAACAACACGTCCCAGCTATTCAATCGGGTCACTCGCCCTAAATAGACTCCGAATCCGCCCAGAAACGACACGACCACCACGAATATCCATCCGATCCAAGAATGAACGTAATGGCTGACGATGGAATGGAAATGCCGCATTGAGATGTAACCAAGCAACAGACCGCACCACGAGAACAGAAAAAACAGCACGAGATCAAACCAGAAACGCAAAGTTTCCGCTAAATGTTTATCGTAATTCGGGTTGGACACCAAGTGAATAAAATCCGTCGTCAAGTAAGGCGCGTTAGGATACAGAAGAAGCCATGCCACGCCGAGAATCGTCAGGCCGATGGCCAAATCCCATCCTTTGGCGACTCGGGTAAGCAGCAGCGCCAAAATCGAGAAAATCAGAGGCAACCATGCGAGGAACAGATTCCACAGCAAGAAGCGGTACTGGAAATAATCGACCTCTTGAACTTCCCGTACGTAAATCAGCAAAGCGCATAAGAGCGATGTTCCGATGAGCACGAAAAACATCGGATCGAAGATCGGCGAGGCGAACTTGGGAACATTCGATTTTCTCAACTATGCACCTCCTTTCACGTCCACAACTATCACATTCAATAGGAACCGCGAATATGGGAATGAACTCTCTCGTCGTAAAACGCTTTTAATTTCTCTTGTTCAACATTCGAAAAAGAAGCTACGGCTTGCGCGGCAAGATTATCTTCGACTTGCCTTACGTTCTTGAAGCCGGGAATGACGCAAGTGATTTCCGGACGATCCAGAATCCAGCGCAACGAGGCGCGCGTCATGCTTTCGCGGCCTTCGGCGATCCATGCCAGTTCCCGAGACAACTCTACGCCTTTGGCGAACGGCAATCCGCCGAACGTCTCTCCCACGTTAAAATGTTGTCCGTCCCGATTGAAGTTGCGATGATCGTCGGCCTCGAAAGCGGACTCGCCCGTGAATTTCCCGGTGAGTAAGCCGCTGGCGAGAGGCAGTCGAACCAGTAGCCCGGCTTCGCGTTCTCTTGCCTTCGGCAGCAACTCGGCGATCGGCTTCTGACGAAGCAGATTAAAGATAATTTGCAAGGCTTGAACGCCGGGCTTCTTCAGACAAAACAAACCCTCCTCCACGCTTTCCACGCTTACGCCGTAAGCACGGATCTTCCCTTCCTCCTGGAGCTTGTCCAATACTCCGAATACGGATCCTTCTTGCAAAATGGCAAGCGGCGGGCAATGGATCTGATAGAGATCGATCGTCTCCCGTTTCAATCGTTTCAAGCTAGCCTCGCACCATTCTCGTACTTGGACTTCCGAGTAGGTTGCAGGATCGCCGATATCTCCCGCCCGACAAAACTTCGTGGCGATGTGAATCCGATCTTCCTTGCCTTTAGTTGCCTGCGAGAGCAATCGTTCGCTTCTCCCATCGCCGTAAACGTCAGCGGTATCGAAGAAATTGACTCCCTCGTCCATCGCTTTGTCCAGCGCTCTCAAGGACTCCTTCTCATTCGTCTGACCCCACGAACCGCCGATGGCCCAAGTTCCAAAGCTGATTTCGCTGACGTTAATTCCCGTTTTCCCTAGCGGACGATATTTCATAGGTATTAATCTCCCTTGGTCATGATAAGTAGATTTATGAACGCGTGTTCATTCATTATTGTATATTCTACCAAAAGAATAAGCTAAAATGAAATCCGGTATGCGGAGGAACCCGACTGTCGGGATATCATTACCCGAACTCTTCTCCAGGCAAACCGTTACTAGTATGATACCCTCCCACGAGGAATAGAGCGGCTGCAAGTCAATTGTGCGAAAGCGCATAAAAAAGGGAACCGGCATAGCCGGTCCCTTCCGTATCGCGCATATCTTTTTCCGCGTTTCCTATTTATCCCTTGCCGTCGCTTGTTTCCAACTGCGCTCGTTTACGCACGTATTTGCATACGGTAGAAACGTAAGTCGCGTGAGACCAAGTGAGCGGCGCTACCGACAACGGAGAACCTGTCTCCGGATGGACCTGCTCGGGCAAATTCCCGCCTGGCAACGCGAACGTCGTCACTTTCTCGAGCGTCCTCCGCGGCTCGGCCAGATCATCGAGCGATTTGGCCGTTTCGATCTGGAAGCCCGCTACCCACAACGTACAAATAATCCACGGATTTCCCGGCACCTTGTCGATATCATCGGATTGCCGGAAATAGTAATCGTTCGTATACCTCGCGATGCCTCCAACGTCGGTATGGATGCGCAGCTTCTCGGAAATCGCATGCATCGTTCGAGACACCTTATCGTCTTCCGCCGGGAAAACCCCGAACTCGAACAATCCGAACAAGCTGCTCTCCACGGTCATATCCTTCACCCAACGACCGTCCTGATAGACGATTCCGCGAGCGTAACGCCCCGCCTCTTCGTCCCACAAGTGCGTCACGATGCCTTGCTTGATTTGCTCGGCTACGACCCGGTATTGATCGCTGCGGTCGTAATCGCCGAATAAATCGGCGAAGTAAGCAGCAGCCATCAACCCCCCGTATACGGAAGCAACCGTATACGTCCATATGCCATAGCGTTCTTCCCACAGATCGTAACTCGGTTTCGGCAAGCCCAAGTCCGGTTCCATATACTCGCACAAGAACGCCGAAGCTTTGCGAATCAACGTGCTGTACAGTGCTTGCGGCAGCTCGATCTCGCCGTGACGGGCATAATCTTTCCAGAGCGCGTACAGCACAAGCGCCGTTTCGTCCTCTTGAATCGGCAGCCGAGGCACCCCTTGCACGACATAAGGATGCCAGCTTGAGCCTACCGTGCCGTCCGGATTGTACTTGTGATGCAAGTACCCTTCCGGAGACAGATTTCGTCCGCAGAAGTGAAAGAAAGAAGCGATCGTTCCGTGGTAGCCGGCAAGCGACATCGCATCCGCGATCAAAGCCCCGTCGCGGGGCCACATGTAGCTGTAGTGGTCCCGGTTATATTGCAAAATATCGGTGTCGTTCGCGGCTAGAATGGCTCCCCGTTCGTCGATCTGAGTTCTCACGATCAACAAACTATGCTTAAACTGACGGCTAACGTGGGCGGGCAGATCGCCGAAACGCTCGCCTACGCGCGACAGCCAGTGATTCCAGTAAATGACGATGCGGCTCAGCAGCTTCTCGGGATGGCTCTCTTGTACATACTGGTCTAGACGCTTCACTTCTTCCATATCCGTTCCGACGGACATCCAGTAATAGATCGTTCTTTCGTTGCCGGGCGGAACGATCGTACGGAAGCTGATCGTACTGTCGACCGAGCCTTGAGAGATCGAATTGCCCATCAACTCGCCGTCCTCGGCATCCCTCCAAGTCCCTTCTGCCGACTGGAACCGTTTGATGCCGGTCGAGAACTGATAGATGCCGCCCTTCTCCGATCTCCCGTTAAACATAAAGTACGAAGATCGCTTATAGTGAAACAGCGTCCGATTGGCCGGGTAGAAGGCGGCCGTATCGCCGACTTCGTTGCCGTCGATCATGAGATCATGGTGGAAAAACACCCGGACATCCTTCTCGTTATCGCTTAAATTCCTCACCACGACGCGTTTCAAGTAGATGCATTCCCGTTGATGGATGCCGTCGTTGAGCTGTAGCTCCAGTCCGAGACGATCGTTGCGCGCGGTCACGTTAGTCACTAACGAATCCTCGATATAACCGAGCTCGATGACCCATTCCGGATCATCCAGCCACGAGAAATCGCCGTTGCTCCATACGCCGAAGCGGCACGCATGACCTCCTACATGATTCAACTGTCCTACGAACGGAAAATAAACGTCGCGAATGTAACAGTTTCTGTCCAAATTGACTAGCATTTTTCCATTTCCAATGACCAGATGACGAGCCATGCCAATCCCTCTCCTTCTTAGCTGACGAGTTCGCGATATAGTTTGTAATAGAGTCGTGCAGACGATTCCCATCCATAATCCTTCTTAGCTCCGTTAGCGACGATCCGGTTCCAATGCTCTTCCTCTCCGAAGAACGATAAAGCGCGCCGAACCGTATATAACAAATCATGCACGGTCGGAGGGCCGAAAGTAAAACCGGTCCCTGTTCCGGTATATTCGTTATACGGCTCCACCGTGTCGCGCAGCCCTCCCGTCTCCCGAACGATCGGGACGGTACGATACCGCAGAGCGATCAGTTGGCTTAAGCCGCAAGGCTCGAACCGCGAAGGCATCAAATACAAGTCGGATCCGGCGTACACTCTGCGCGCCAAACCTTCATTGAATCCGAACCATAACGCGATCTTATCCCGATGTCGCAGCAAGGCGTCCTGCAGCATCTGTTCGATTGCCGGTTCACCGGATCCGAGAATGACCAACTGAATATTCATTTTCATCAACTCCGGCAACGCCTGGCCGATCAGATCGAAGCCCTTCTGGCCCGTCAGCCTAGAGACGACGCCGAGCATCGGCACCGATTCGTCTTCGGGCAAACCAAGCTCCCGCTGCAACGCCGTTTTGTTCAGCCGTTTCTTGACCAAGGAATCCCGATAAGGCACGGCGATATTCGGGTCGTTCATCGGATCGTACACTTCGGTATCGATTCCGTTCACGATGCCCCACAAGTCATGCGACCGCTGTCTAATGACGCCATCCAACTTCTCTCCGTAAGCTTCCGTCTGAATTTCATAAGCATACGTATTGCTTACGGTGGACAGCTTGTCCGCGAAGCGAAGCCCCGCTTTCATGCAGCTAGCCGCTCCGTAGAATTCAAGACTGTCCTCGGTGAACGAATCGTCTCCGGTTGCCAATAAATCCTGCAGAAGATCGCGCGAGAAGACGCCTTGGTATTGCAAATTATGAATGGTGAATACCGTTCGGATGTCCCGATAACCCGGTCGGTTCGCGTATCTGGTTTTTAAGAGGAAGGGAATAAGACCCGTTTGCCAATCGTGGCAATGAAGGATATCCGGCAGAACGTCCAGCTTCTCCAACATCTCGAGAACGGCAAAGCTGAAGAACGCGAATCGCTCCGCCTCGTCCCCATAGCCGTATAGATAACCCCTCTTGAAATAAAATTCATTGTCGATCAGCAGAAACCGAACCCCGTCAACCGTAACTTCTTGAATGCCGCAATATTGCCTACGCCAGCCAAGCTGAACCTCCATGACGAATAGTGTCACGACTTTATCGGCGATCGCCTTCGGAATTTCCCCGTACTTAGGCAACACGACAGTAACTTCTACGCCTCGCTTGGCGAGAGCTTTCGGAAGGGCGCCGACAACGTCGGCCAGCCCGCCCGTCTTCACGAGCGGCATCGCTTCGGACGCCGCAAACATGACCCGCATGAATTCAACTCCCGTTTAAATGACTTTCCGTTTCAACGCAATGAACGGCATTTCGATCGATCCTTTAAGCTGTTGAGAAGCACGGATTTCGACTTCTTTGTCCAAAATGCAATTTTCCAACGATCCGTTCTCGCTGATCACGCCATTCTGCATGACGATGCTATTGCGAACGACGGCACCCCTAGCGACCTTAACGCCGCGGAACAATATGCTGTTATGAACCTCGCCCTCGATGTCGCAACCGTTCGCCACAAGAGAGTTCGTAACGTCCGCGCCGTTACGGTAATGGGTTGGCGGTTCATCCTTAACCTTCGTATAGATGGAGCCCGGTTGGAAGAACAGCTCTTTCCAAACTTCCGGCCTCAGCAGCTCCATGCTATGTTGATAATAGGCGGCAATATTGTTGACGACGCCTAACACTCCTTCGTGCAAATAGGCGTTGACCTGCAATTGGTTCAAGCGGGATAGAATCGAGTGGCGGACGAAATGATCGCGACCTTGAGCCAACGACGTTTCCACCAGATCGAGGAGCAAGTCCTTGCTTAACACGTACATCTCCATAGATACGATATTGCTATCCAACCTGCCGAAGTGATCTTGCATCTCGACGATACGTCCCGCTCCGTTCACCTTCGCTTTACGCGCAAGACCCGGCATCCCTTCCGGGGCATTCTTGCACACGACGGTAATGTCCGCGCCCGTCTCCCTGTGCTGGTCCAATACTTTGACGAAATCCACGTTGCAAACCATATGACTCCGGGAGATGACTACGTAATCGAGCGGACTGCGGTAGAAGTAATCTCGATTGCGGTAAAAATGGTACAGATCTCCTTTGCCGAAGTCCGTTTGATCTTCCATCGAGGGAGGAAGGACGAACAACCCGCTCTGCTTGCGATGCAAATCCCAGTTGCTGCCGGAACCCAGATGATCCATGAGCGAGCGGAATTTCCTGTGGGCGAAGACGGCCACCTTCGGAATACCGGAATTCACCATCGAGGAAAGCGTAAAATCGATCAGCCGATACCGGCCCCCGAACGGCACCGTCGCCAAGCATCGATTGGCCGTTAAAGCTTCCATCTCGTCCGCTTCGTGAATTAAATTAATGACTCCCATCATAGGCAATTTCATACCGGCTCCGCCTCCTTAAGCTCCGCCAACGGGCGGATCGTCTCTCCGCTTCCTACGACCGCGATATCTTCGGCTTCCACGCTGCCGACTTCGCAGCCTTCCCCGACGATCGCGCCTTCGCCTACGATCGCGCGAATGACTTTGGCGTCCTTGCCAATGATCGCTCCCGGCATAAGTATCGAGTCTTCGACGATGCTTCCTTCCCCAACTCGCGCCCCGTGGAAGAGCACGGAACGATTGACCCGGCCTTCGATGACGCAGCCTTCGTTAATTAGCGATCCTTGAACCTTAGCGGTCGGAGCAATATACTGAGCGGGCTGATTAGGGCTTGCCGAGAATATGCGCCACGATCTGTCGTTTAATTTAAGAGAAGGTTTATCCTCGAGCAAATCCATATTCGCTTCCCACAAACTATCGATCGTCCCCACGTCTTTCCAATAATCGTCGAATTGATAGGAGAATAGACGGGCTTCCTCCGCCAGCATCGTCGGAATGATATCTTTACCGAAGTCGTTAGAAGACGCTCGATTCGCCTCATCCCGGATCAGAGCTTCTTTTAACACCGGCCAACTGAACATGTACACGCCCATGGATGCAAGATTGCTAGTCGGCTTCTTCGGTTTCTCCGCGAATTCGACGACGCGCCCTTCTTCGTCGACGCTTAGAATTCCGAACCGGCTGGCTTCCGCCCACGGAACGCTAATGACGGCAATCGTCGCGTCCGCTTCGTTCTTTTTGTGCGCATCCAACAACAGGTCGTAATTCATTTTGTAAATATGATCGCCGGAAATAATAAGAACGTACTCCGGATCGTAACGTTCGATGAATCCTAAATTTTGATAGATCGCGTTCGCGGTCCCCTTATACCATGAACCGCCCTTCTGACGGACGTAAGGAGGCAGCACATGCATCCCGCCCTCCCGCCGATCCAATCCCCACGGCGTTCCTATCCCGAGATGCTGAGTCAATTCAAGCGGTTGGTACTGAGTGAGCACTCCGACGGTTTCGATGCCGGAATGTACGCAATTGCTTAAAGTAAAGTCGATGATGCGGTATTTTCCTCCGAAATGAACGGCCGGTTTAGCTAAGTCCTTAGTCAATACGCCCAATCTGCGTCCTTCTCCGCCGGCTAGCAACATAGCGATACACTCGTTCTTGCGCATGAGCTTCACTCCTCTCCAAGTAAAACGGCTTCGCCGTCATCAAGCCAAATGATCCTTGCGTCCGATCATGCCGATTCTGACTTCCAAAGCAATATGGATAAAGCGGGAACGGGAACTTCGATACTATGGGATTTGCCATGCATAGGAATATTCTGCGCTAGAATCAGGGACGGCGTTTCATAACCGCTTCCGCCGTAATCGGACCGATCGCTATTGAGCAGCAGTCGATAATTCCCCGGTTTCTCCACGCCGACTCTATAGACCGGGTACTTGTCTCTCGAAAAATTGCAAACGGTGATGATAGGCGATTCGGATGTTTGTTCCATACGTTGAAATGAAAGCATGCATTGCGAAGCGTTGTTGACATCGATCCATTCGAACCCGATCTGTCGGTGATCGCTCTCCCACAAAGCCGGAGTATCGAGATACATCCGGTTTAAGTCCTTCACGAACCGATGCATGCTGTCGTGCAAGGGATATTGAAGCAAGCTCCAATCCAATCCGGCGTAATCTTTCCACTCGTCGAATTGTCCGAACTCCCCGCCCATGAAGAGCAGTTTCTTGCCGGGATGCGTCATCCAATAACCGTAGAATAGGCGAAGATTCGCGAACTTCTCGTTATAATTGCCGGGCATTTTATTCAATAAAGATCGTTTGCCGTGAACAACCTCGTCGTGCGAGAGGGGCAGAACGTAATTTTCGGAGAAGGCATAATGCAGGGAGAACGTAATAAGAGAGTGCCGGGAAGGGCGGTGGGCAGGATCGGTCTCCATGTAACGGAGCATATCGTTCATCCAGCCCATATTCCATTTGTAGTTGAAGCCGAGACCTCCAAGATAGGTGGGCGATGTGACTGCAGGATAAGAGGAAGAATCTTCTGCCATCATGAGACTCTCGGGATAATAGTGAAATACCGTTTCATTGAGTTTACGGAGAAAATGAAGCGCCTCGACGTCATCGGTTCCTCCGTAACGATTTAAGGTTCGCATAGATTCGGGTTTGTCGAAGTTCATGTCGATCATGCTCGCAACGGCATCGACTCTTAAACCGTCGATATGATAGACGTCTAACCAGAACAATGCGTTAGAGAGGAGGAAACTCTGGACTTGCGGTTTGCCGAAATCGAAAGCAAGCGTGCCCCATAACGGCTTCTCCGCGCGCCGGAAATCCGAGCTCTCGTAGAGCGCCGTTCCGTCAAACAGCCTAAGACCGTGATCGTCCTTGCAGAAATGCCCGCATACCCAGTCCAGCAAGACGCCTATTCCGCGCCGGTGGCACCGATCGATCAATTTCATTAACCCTTCGGGAGGACCGTAACGGCTCGTAGCCGCATAATATCCCGTCGCCTGATAACCCCACGAACGATCAAACGGATGCTCGGTGATTGGCAATACTTCAATGTGGGTATATCCCATTGAACATACATAATCGACAAGCTCATTAGCTAATTGTTCATAATTGCGAAACTGTTCCGGAGCATCCATTCGCCAAGATCCGAGATGTACTTCGTAGATCAGCATGGGTTTGGAATAAGGCGGATTTTTCTTTTTATCGTCCATCCAATCCCGATCGTGCCATGCATGATGATGTAGAGAGGTTACCACCGAAGCGGTATTAGGTCGCAATTCGCTCTGAAAGCCGAACGGGTCGGACTTTAGTTGCCGCACGCCGTCGGCATTCACGATCTCGTACTTGTAGCTCGCGCCTTCCCGCAACCCCGGACCGAAACCGACCCAGACGCCGGTTGTTCCGAGCGGGGACAGCCTAACACTCCGATCGGAGTCTTGCCAATCGTTGAAATCGCCGACAACGGATACCTCCCGGGCATTAGGTGCCCACAAGACGAATCGAACGCCGAACTGACCATCGAATTCCATGAGATGAGCCCCGAAAGTGCGATAGGCGCGAAACAGCTGCCCGGTATTGAACAAGTACAGGTCGTCGGATGAAACCAACGCCGGCGAAGCCTGCATGCTTAGTCACCTCCCGATGGTTAGGGCTTGCGTGATGAACTAGAAATGTTTGCTCAGCGTCAATTACGTTAACTACCTGTAAACTTTCCTCACAAATTACATGAAACTTACACTTATTATAGCGAATGTTATGAAAAGATTCACCTCATTTTCAAAAAAGTCGCAAGAAAGTTCATGGATTCGCATCCACGACATCCTATGTTTATGTTAATCCACTAATTCGTATTCCAAGCGTCATTTTCCTGCCTACGTTTATTTTTGTTTGCTATGAGTTAAATTGAGAGTATAAAGTAAAGAGATAAACCCGTTCGAGAAGGAAGGTTAAAATCACTCATGCCACAAGGAAAATGGTTTCGCATCGGATATGGAATCATCGTCATTTTACTTATCGCTTATTTAGCTTCGCGGGTCGACTACCTCTTCGATCCGATCGGAGCGGTTCTCGCCGCCTTGTTCGTTCCGATCGTCATCTCGGGCATGTTCTACTACATATTTCGTCCGCCCGTACAGTTGCTGGCCAAGCGATTACCGCTCTCGCTTTCGATCGTCATCGTCTATTTGGCCTTTCTAGGCCTGTTGTTCCTCTTCTCCTTGGTCATCTGGCCTCCGATTAGGGAACAGTCGATCAACTTGGTACAGAATTTCCCCAAAATTCTGGAAACGGTCAAGGATTGGCTCGTTTCCGTCCAAGAAAAAGAGTGGGTAAGAAACATAAGCAAGGACGAAGCTTTCTCTACCGAAAATCTAACGTCTCAATTAACAAGCGTTCTCAACGATATTCTGAATTCCGTTGTCGGCAGCGTAAGCAGCATGTTCAACATGATCATGAACTTCTTCTTATTGCTCGGGCTCGTTCCTTTCATCATCTACTACATGCTCAAGGAAGGACACAAATTTCCGGCGCTCGTGCTTCGCGTTCTCCCCGCAAGGCTACACGGAGAAGCGCTTCCCGCGCTTAAGGAAATCGATACATCGATCGGTTCTTTTCTCATGAGCAAGTTAATCACTTCGCTTATTATCGGTACGCTGACCTTCATCGGGTACTTGTTCATCGATCTCCCGTATCCGTTACTTCTCGGGCTTGTCGCTGCGATTACGAACGTTATTCCTTATTTAGGGCCGTTGCTTGCCGCAATTCCTACGGTTATCGTCGCGTTGACGATCTCTCCGCTCGCAGCTATAGAGGCTTGCGTCATCATCGTAATCTCCAATCAGATCGAATCTAACATTATCGCCCCGAAAATCATGGGCAAACAGATGAACGTCCATCCGCTCACGATCATGCTGCTTGTCATCGGAGCCGGAGCAATCATCGGGCCGCTCGGCATGGTGATCGTCGTTCCGACGTATGCCATCCTCAAGATTATCGCTTTGCGAGTGTACAACTTTAACAAGAACAACCGGATCGACGAGGGACCGAAAATATTCCCTCCTTCTTCAAAGGGTTAGTTTTATGGGTAAAACAAAAAGGGTTAGTAGAAGGCGTCCTCCTTCTACTAACCCTTTATTTACAAAATTATTTCCAAGCAAGGTGGCTCCAGCGAAGCTCGTTGCGGAATTGAACGGGATTCGTGTTCTTGTCGATAACAACGCACTCTATGCCGACGATTTCAGCGAAATCGAGCATCTGCTCCGTCGTAACGGCAAAGGAATACACCGTATGGTGAGCGCCCCCGGCCAATATCCAAGCTTCCGCTCCCCGTTGCAACGACGGCTGCGGCTTCCATAGTACTCGCGCGACGGGCAACTTAGGCATCGCTCTATCGACGGCCACGCCATCCACCTCGTTCACGATCATGCGGAAACGGTTGCCCATGTCGACTACGGAGACGTTAATGGCCGCTCCGCCTTTGCCGTCGAATACGATTCTCGCAGGATCGGCTTTGCCCCCGATTCCAAGCGGATGCACTTCGATACGCGGCTTGGATGCAGCCAATGTCGGGCACACTTCGAGCATGTGCGCGCCGAGAACCAACTCGTTGCCGGGTTCGAAATGATACGTGTAATCTTCCATGAACGAAGTATCCACGCCGCCGGCGATTATTTTCACGAGACGGGTTAGAGCGGCCGTTTTCCAATCGCCCTCTCCCGCGAATCCGTAACCTTGCTCCATTAAACGCTGAACCGCCAAGCCAGGCAATTGCTCCAGACCGTGAAGATCCTCGAACGTCGTCGTGAACGCCGTAAAACCGCCTTCCTCCAGGAACGACTTGAGCGCGATCTCGATTCGCGCTTGATAGGCGATCGCATCGCGAATCGGACCCGCAGAACGTCCTTCTTCGACGATATCGTATTTATCCGCATACTCTTCCAGCAGCTGATCGACGTCCCCGGCCGACACCGCGTTTACGCGCTCCACCAGATCGCCTACCCCGTAACCGTTCACTGCCCAGCCGAATTTGATTTGCGCTTCGACTTTGTCTCCTTCGGTGACGGCCACTTGCCGCATGTTGTCCCCGAATCGAGCTACCTTGAGTTGACGGCTCTCCGCGTAAGCCGCCGCCGTACGAACCCAACCGCCGATTCTGCCGCGAACTTGAGAATCCTGCCAATGACCTACGACCACTTTGCGGGCGATTCCCATGCGTGCGCCGATAAATCCGAACTCGCGGTCCCCATGCGCGGCTTGGTTCGTGTTCATGAAATCCATATCGATCGATTCCCATGGGATATCGCGATTATATTGCGTATGAAGGTGAAGCAACGGCTTGCGCAGCTCGGACAACCCCGCAATCCACATCTTCGCCGGGGAAAACGTATGCATCCAAGTAATGATCCCCGCGCAGCTCTCGTCCGAGTTCGCTTCTATGCAGATCTGGCGAATCTCCTCAGGCGTCTTAACGACCGGCTTGAACAGAATCGGATACGGAATGCCGGCATCGCTCGTCAGGCCGTTCGCCATTTCTTTGGAATGGGAGGCCACCTCCTCCAACGTCTCCGGTCCATACAAGTGCTGGCTTCCCGTAACAAACCAGAAAACATAAGGTTTCAATTGCAGCATAAGGAAATCCTCCTAAGTGTCGGTTAATTTGTTTGTCCAACTTGTACGTACATGATCACAATTTCATTTTACAGCGATATTGCTATAATGACAATCTATTATTTAGTGCGAATGCTGTATTTGCATGTAAATACGCCTGAATGTATCTATGTTGTACATACGAGTTGCGTCGTTGAATGATGCGAATAATTATTTTCGTATGCAACATGAACCCCCGATAGCCGCTTTGAGCGACCGATATGGACTCTCTTCCTCGCGTTACTCCTGCTATAGTCGGAATTTCCGACTATGAGAGGGTGGTTGGGGTGTTTGGCCTCGCCATAGTCGCATTTTGCGACAATGAGGAGGTTGTTGGTTGGGTTTGGCTCTCCATTGATGCATTTTGCGACAATGAGAGGGTGGTTGGTTGGGTTGGCCTCACCATTGACGCATTTTGCGACAATGCGAGGGTGGTTGGTTGGGTTGGGCTCGTCATAGTCGCATTTTGCGACAATGATGGGGTTGTTGGTTGGGTTGGGCTCGTCATAGTTGCATTTTGCGACAATGATGGGGTTGTTGGTTGGGTTGGCCTCACCATTGACGCATTTTGCGACAATGCGAGGGTGGTTGGTTGGGTTGGGCTCGTCATAGTCGCATTTTGCGACAATGAGGAGGTAGTTGGTTGGATTTGGCTCACCATAGTCGCATTTTGCGACAATGAGGAGGATGTTGGTTGGGTTGGGCTCACCATAATCGCATTTTGCGACAATGAGGAGATGGTTGGTTGGGTTTGGCTCACTATAGTCGCATTTTGCGACAATGAGGAGGTTGTTGGTACAGTTTGGCTCTCCATTGATGCATTTTGCGACAATGAGGAGATGGTTGGTTGGGTTTGGCTCACTATAGTCGCATTTTGCGACAATGAGAGGGTTGTTGGTTGGGTTGGCCTCACCATTGACGCATTTTGCGACAATGAGGAGATGGTTGGTTGGGTTTGGCTCACTATAGTCGCATTTTGCGACAATGAGGAGATGGTTGGTTGGGTTTGGCTCTCCATTGACGCATTTTGCGACAATGAGAGGGTTGTTGGTTGGGTTGTGGGCTCACCCTCATCCTCCCGCTAACCAGAAAAAAGAACCGCTCCAAGAGCGGTTCCCGGCGTTCCAGCGGCTCCTAAACGGTTCCGATTCGCCTGTCAAAAAGTAGGCAGATTATCTAAGTTGTTATCTGTTCGACCATCGGGATCCGAACGTAAATGCTCGTCGCCGTCACGGCCCTTAAACACGTTTACGTTCTCGATTTGATCGTTCTTAGCCATCTGCTGCGCTTCTTTATAGCCGACGACTTGCCCCGATGACAACTGAAGCTCGACGATATCTCCGTCACCGTTCTTGCGGACGGCCACGATTTGCTGCCTGCTGTTTTGTTGATCCATTTCGACCACCTCCAAGAGGATAGTCTTTGCAGTCGATCGGAATAATATGCCCAAATTCCAAAAAATTTGGTTTCCTCCCGACCCACGCAAGTAACTAACTCACGTTAATACGCTGAGCCGCCAACTAACTAACTCAAGAGACTACCAGCCACCTCATCCCGCCACCAATCGCGTACCATCTTAGCAAGAAACGTTTATGCCGGAGAGGCTCAGAGATGGATTAAACGAATTTACATACATATTTATTCTCGAACGAACCGCCAAACGTGGCTTTGGTAGTCGCCATGAAGACGGGGAATCGGCAACCCGGCGTTCATGAGCTGATCGCCCCCGTAGACGGCGCCGTTATCGACCAGGCGATATTTGGCAGATGGATCAAGTCCCTTGAACTTAAGCCAGTCCAGCGGAGCAGCAGATTCCGCCAACACGCGAATATACGCGGCGAAGGCTTCCGAACCGCCTGCCGCTACCATCATCCAAGCGGTATCGTTGCCTTCGAACGGACTGCGCAGCCGATAGAAATCGCCAAACTGCACCAGATGGCGGATTTCTTTGTACTGCTGCACCTGTACCTTGACCAAATCTTTCTCGTCGTCGGTCATTTGCGCTAAATCCAATTCATATCCGAAGTTGCCCGACATGGCGACATCCCCGCGGGTCTTCAGCGAAGTCATCCGGTGTACTTGGTGATTAGGCACCGCCGACACATGAGCGCCCATCGTGCTGATCGGATATACCAAGCTCGTGCCGTATTGAATTCTTAAACGGCTGACGGCGTCCGTATTATCGCTCGTCCAAGTCTGAGGCATGTAATACAGCATGCCCGGATCGAATCGGCCGCCGCCGCCCGAACAGCTCTCGAACAAGATGTCCGGAAATTCCGAAGTGATGGCTTCCAGAACCTTGTAAAGTCCCAGCATGTAACGATGCGCGGTTTCGCGCTGCCGCTCCGGCGCCAGCAAAGCCGAACCGATCTCCGTCATGTTGCGGTTCATGTCCCACTTGACGTAAGCGATCGGCGCCGAACGAAGCACGGAGCCGACCGACTCGATCAAATAATCGCATACGTCGTCACGGGAGAGATCGAGTATCAGCTGTTGGCGAGCTTCCGTTCTTCTGCTCCCGGGGACGTGCAAACACCAGTCCGGGTGCGCACGGTATAAGTCACTGTCCGGAGACACCATCTCAGGCTCGAACCATAGTCCGAACTGCATTTCGAGACGATTCACGCGCTCTGCTAAATCCGCCAACCCGCCAGGCAGCTTGCGGTAATCCACCTTCCAATCGCCTAGAGAGGAATTGTCGCTATCCCGATGCCCGAACCATCCGTCGTCGAGCACGAACAGCTCGATACCCAATTGTTGTCCGGCTTTGGCGATCTGCTCTATTTTATCGGCATCGAATTGGAAATAAGTCGCTTCCCAGTTGTTGACGAGCACCGGTCTTGTCCGATCCCGATGCGATCCGCGGCACAACCGGCTTCTATACAAACGATGGTAAATTCGCGACATTCCGCCTATTCCTTCGAACGAGTAAGCCATAACCAGTTCGGGAGTCTGGAACTGCTCTCCCGGCTCGAGTCGCCATTGGAAATCGAAAGGATTAATCCCCATTGATACGCGAGTCGTCCGGAACTGATCGACTTCCGCTTGAGCGACGAAACTGCCGCTATATACTAAGCTGAAGCCGTATGCTTCGCCTTGGTCCTCATCCGCATTCGGAGATAGGAGAGCGATGAACGGATTTTGCTGATGGCTGCTCGAACCTCTGCGGCTTTCCACCGATTGCATTCCCGGAACCACTTGCCGGCGATAAATATCTCTTTCCCTCGACCAAGCTCCGGATAATTGCAACAAATGAAACTTATCGTGACGGAAATCCACGCTCCCGCTCAAAGCACGCAACAAACGCAACGTAGTTCCGCCTTTATTCACAAGCTTCGCCGATCTAACGATCGCATCATGTTCTTCGAAAACGGTATAAGAAAGCACGACATGCAGGCCGGTCTTTACGTCCTGTAGCTCCAGCTCCAATGTCTGAGCCTCTTCGTCCCTCTCCGTATACGTAGAAGGTAGCCCTTGCAGCTTTGGTTTGCCGGCAATGATCCGATGTTCGACATAGGCGAGCTCCGTGATCGTCGTTCCGTCTTCTAGCTGTACTTGATAAGCCGGATGGCGGAAATCGCTCGCGCCGTATGCCGGATACTCCTGCGGAAGCGTATCGAAAGATACCGAGCGATCATCCGGATACGGATTCGGAGAAAACGATGCCCGCTCCTGAAAGTCAAACATGCCCTCCCATGGCGCATCGGACACCTTGCGTCCCCAGTAGGCATGCATAGGCACGCCATAGTTGTTCAATTGAATAACGTAGCTTATATTCGGTCCTTGCAGATGAAATACGCGATGTTCCGCGTTGTATCGGATTGCCATCTTATTATTCCTCCAACAAATTCGGTAAGGATATCTATATTATTCGTTCGACCGATCACGTACTAATCGACTATTCCCTGGATGACAAAAGAATAACCGTACGTTCGATTCGCGAACAAAGTATAATCGGCGTGCGTGCGCGCTCCCCAACTGTCGTCTCCGCCGACGCCCATCTGCCTGTAATTAACGCGAACGACCGTTTTCTCCGATGCCGGCAACAGATGCTGGTGATCATATTGTTCCAACTCGTAAGGCGTATACGGTAGCGCGTTAAGCTCGAACAGCGGAGCGCCTACGATCCTGATTCCCGCGCCGACACGATTAGTCAACGTCGCGTAACGTACGTCCGTTTTATTACCCGTTTCCTGCGGTCTCAAGTACGGAGCCGCCTGTTCGTTCACCTTGCCCGAAAATAGTCCCAATCGGGCGCCCGTGCTGCGATCCCAATAATTCTCGTGCGGGCCTCTACCGTACCAAGTTATCGTATCGAACGAAGAGTCCATCTCGAACAGCATGCCGATTTCCGGAATTTCCGGGAGCCCGATGCCAGGTTGAAGCGCGAGCCGTACTTCGATCTCGCCATTCCCGCGAATCGTATACGTAATCGAGCATGCGGAGTCCGGATTCGTCGGAAGCAAGTAATGCACGGTGATCTCGGCTCCCGATGGAGCGACTGCGGTCGTTATCCTCGTAAGCTTGCGCTCAAGTCCGGCTTCCCTCCAGATCGCGCAGCGCACATGATGCTGATTGCCCCTATCGTTGTCCGTATACGCGCGCCAAAAATTCGGAACTAATCCTTGTTTAAGCAGTTCCGTTCCTTTCACTCGATAAGACACTAAATCGCCGGTATTCGTATCGAAGCTGACGGAGAAACTTTCCCCGCTAGCGATCCATCGTTGTCCGTTAGAATCGATTTTTACGTCGGCAGCCCCAGAACTCATGTTCACGTCTATGGTAGACTGCGCTTGAATCGGCAATACGAATTGTTCGTAAGCCATTTCGTGGCCTACCGTAGCCCAAGCTGTGTCCCGTTTCAAAACAAGGCTCAGCGTAAGCACGAATTCATCGCCGATGATGGCAGTCCGCGGATAGAAGCGGGAGAGATCCAACGTTGCCGATTGACCCGGCTCCGCTTCCGCTTCCTCTTTCCCTTCGCTAACGAGTACGCCGCCGTTCTCCACTTTCCAAGCCAATTCGTACTCGTTCAGATTCGTGAACAGGTTGCGGTTCGTCACGATAAACCGGCCCTCGGCTAAATTCTGCGCGGCGAATTTAACGTTCTGGTAGCACTTTTTGACTTCGTACAGCTTAGGGGACACCGTGCGATCGGCGAAAATCAGTCCGTTGCCGCAGAAGTTGCCATCGTGCGGAGTCTCGCCGAAATCGCCGCCGTAAGCCATATGGCTCGATCCATCCGCTGCCGTCACGCGTATCGCCTGATCGACCCAGTCCCAGATAAATCCCCCTTGCAGGATCGGATACTTCTCGAACAGCTCCGTGTATTCGGACAACCCGCCGCAAGAATTCCCCATCGCATGACTGTATTCGCATAAAATGAACGGCTTGGAAGGCGCCGGTTTCCTGAGCGCGTACTCCTCGATATCCCGGGGTTTCGTATACATCTGGCTCTCGATATCGGAAGCGGCTTCCGACTTGCGGCAATGGAAAACCCCTTCGTAATGCACGACGCGCGAAGGGTCTTTAGCGCGCAAATAATCATGCATATGCACAAAGTTATCTCCGCCCCAAGCTTCGTTACCTAACGACCAAATGACGATGGAAGGATGGTTCTTGTCCCGTTGCAGCATGGAATTGCAACGATCGATCACGTTAGCGCGCCATTCAGGTTTGCTTGCCGGTACCGTATCCAGTTCTTCCTGCTGCCCATACTCCCATGATCCGTGCGTTTCCAGATTCGTTTCGTCGATGACGTACAGTCCGTATTCATCGCATAACTCGTACCATCGCGGATTATTCGGGTAATGCGACGTACGGACGGCATTGATATTGTGCGATTTCATCAACCGAATGTCCCGGATCATGTCCTCTTCGCCCAGCGCGCGGCCCGTATCGCAAGAGAACTCATGGCGGTTAACGCCCTTGAACTCGATGCGCTGTCCGTTGATGCGCATCAACCCGTCTTGAATCTCGAATACGCGGAATCCGACTTTGCAACTGACGTACTGAACGGCTTTTCCTTCCCCGTCCAGCAATCGAAGCACAAGCGTGTATAGGTTCGGTTGTTCCGCGCTCCATTTCAAAGGATTGGCGACGTCGACGATTCCTTGGACTTCCGCCTTGTCGTTCGGACCCGAAGCTACGTCGATCCTCATCGGGCTGCGAAGCACGGCTTGCCCGCTAGCGTCGTAGAGCTCTGCTTCAACGGTCATCGCCCCTGAATTACCGCCGAAATAACGATTGACGGTAGCCTCGACTCTTAATTGCGCATCACGAAACCGATCATCCAGATCCGTATGCACGAAATAATCGTAAATATGCGAATCCGGCATCGCGAACAAGTACACATCGCGAAATATTCCGCTCATCCGCCAGAAATCCTGATCCTCTAGCCAACTCGCATCGCACCAGCGGTACACTTCTACCGCAAGCTTGTTCTCGCCCTCGATTAAATACGGCGTTAAATCAAACTCCGCCGGCGTGAACGTATCCTCGCTATAACCGACCAAATCTCCGTTCAACCATACGTAGAAAGCCGACTCCACCCCTTGGAAACTAATGAATACCGGCTTGTCTTTCCAACCTTGCGGAATCTCGAACGTCGTCAAATAGGAACCTACCGGATTATACTTCGTTGGAGCGAATGGCGGCTTAAGCGACTCGGAATCGATCCAAGGATACCGGACGTTCGTATATTGCGGATAATCGTAGCCTTGAAGCTGCCAATGTCCCGGAACCGCGATCTCGGCCCAGTCGCTGTCGTCGAAGCCTTTCTCGTAGAAGTTTTTAATCCGCTTGTCCGGATTTTCCGCGAACGAGAATTTCCACTTTCCGTTCAAAGAGGCATAATAATCAGACGATTTGCGATCGCCTCTTAACGCTTCCTCAAGCGTGTCATAAGTAATGAAAGTCGCATGGGCATCCAAGCGATTCAATTGAAAAATTTCGGGATTGTTATTCCACTCCGGATAACCGTTAGCAGGCGGAGAGTAAATCCATTTTGTCTTGGACAAGTCGCACACTCCCTATCATAATGTAACTATATTCGTATTATAAAATCATTTTCATCCCATTTATATTTAAAGATTTTCGTATAAGTATCAAAATATGAAGGAGACAATCGAAATGACCATTCCTTCTTTTCCAATCGTGACGGAGACGGACGCCCAATTGCCGCTCTATCTCACCAGCATCGGACATTGGGAAGCCCAGGAACGAACGAAAAGACCCGTCGGTTTTCCCGATTTTCAATGGCTGCAGGCGTTATCGGGAACAGGCGAACTAACGGTTGGAGATCAACGTTATGTCGTTAAACCGGGCCAAGGTTTTTTCCTATTTCCGAACGAAGCTCATGCCTATCGCGCCCTTCTGGAACCTTGGGACGTCCACTGGATTTCTTTTAACGGAAACCTTATGCCTTCCCTTCTGAAGCAAGCCGGCATCGAACGCTCCGGAGTATTCACGACGACCGCCCCGGATAGTCTTATTACGCACATGAAATCCATTTACGCGATGTCTCTGACCGGCCATCCTTTCATGGGTATGGAATGCTCCAAATTGCTGTACGCTTTTCTCCTCGATCTGATGAGGAACGTCTGGACCAGTTCCCCTTCCGCCGCCGATAACTACATGAAGCTTCATCCCGTCACGCAATATATCGAGGCCCATTATGATCGGACGATTACGATAGACGAGATGGCCCAATGCATCGGGATAAGCTCTCAGCATCTCTGCCACTTGTTCAAGATCACTTTGAAAATGCGGCCGATGGAGTACGTGAATCGGGAGCGGATCAATAAAAGCAAAGAATGGATGTTTCGCGAACCGGGCATGAAAATGCAAGAAATCGCCCCGCTCGTCGGCTTCGAAACCGCTAGTTATTTTAGCTATGTTTTTAAGAAGGTGGAAGGCATGAGTCCCGAGCAATTCAAGAGATCTCATGGTCGTTAGAAAGGGGCAATCGTTCGGGCGATTTGACATCGCAAGAGCGATTGGTTAGCATATAGTCAAGATGTTGACTAACTGAGGAGCAGCCATTGTGGACAAAGAAGAACATTTGCACGGCCGCGTGGTTATGAATATTTTCCGATGCTCCAATTTGCTCGAACGCGTCGGACGCAAACTCGTAGCCAAGGTCGGACTCACGAGCGTACATCAGTGGTTTATTCTTGCCGCGCTGTCCGCGGAGGACTTATCTCTGAAGCAATTAGGGAAAAATACGCATGTGACGAAACAGAATATGACCGGCATGATCGAGCGTCTGAAGCACAACGAATACGTAACGACATACGAAGCGCAGGAAGACCGGCGGATCACTCTCGTGCGATTAACCGAGAAAGGCAAGCAAGCTCTTGCGCAATTGGATGGCATGGGGTATCAAAGCAACCAAGAATCCTTGAATTGCCTCCGGTTGGAAGAGCTTAATTCCTTTAACGGTTGTCTGCTTAAATTAATCGAGAATATGGACGACGATAACTCCTGCCCATGAGGAGGAAATAAGCAATGTCTACGAAATCTTCATCCGTCACTTTCTCGGTATTGGATCTGGCTTCGATCGTCGAAGGCAGCACCCCGGCCGTTTCTCTTCGCAATACTCTTGATCTGGCCCAGCATGCCGAGAAATGGGGATATCACCGCTTCTGGCTCGCGGAACATCATAACATGCCGGGAATCGCAAGCTCGGCCACGTCGGTCGTCATCGGCCACGTTGCTGCCGGCACGTCGACGATTCGGGTCGGTTCAGGCGGCATCATGTTGCTCAATCACGCCCCGCTAGTCATTGCCGAGCAATTCGGCACGCTCGAATCGTTGTTCCCGGGCCGAATCGATCTTGGCCTCGGCAGAGCTCCGGGCTCCGATCAAGCGGCTTCCCGCGTGCTACGTCGGGGCTTGGCAGCAGGCGGGGAAGATTTCCCCGAGCTCTTAAGCGAGCTTCGTTCCTACTTTAATCCAGAAGCTGGAACTTCGAACAACATCGTACGCGCCATCCCTGGCGAAGGTCTGAACGTTCCAATCTGGTTGCTCGGCTCTAGCGGATTCAGCGCTCAACTGGCCGCGCAGCTCGGGCTTCCGTTCGCTTTCGCCAGCCACTTCGCTCCGGATTATTTGATGCCCGCGCTGGAACTGTACCGCAGCAACTTCCGTCCGTCCGCCGCGCTGGATAAACCGCACGTTATGGTCGGAATCGGCATCACTGCGGCGGATACCGAGCCTGTCGCGAAATGGCTTGCCACCTCGCAGCAGCAAGCTTTCCTTAATATGATCCGCGGACGTTTCGGACAATTGCCTCCTCCTGTCGACAGCATGGACGGCCTCTGGTCTCCTCACGAAGAGGCCGCACTGCGCAGGCAATTCGGCTATGCCGTCGTCGGAGATAAGACCCAAGTCCGCGACAGACTTCAAGCGGTCATTGAACAAACGGGCGCCGACGAGCTCATTATCGCATCGCAAATCTACGATCATCAAGCTCGCTTGAGATCTTACGAGATCATCGCCGAAGTGAGACAGGAGCTTCTCGCTAACTAAGCAACGATGATTACCGTCATATCTTCTATATAGCCAAGGGCGTATCCGATATTCGCATATCGGGGTACGCCCTTCTTCGTCTCTATTTCCCCCAAATTGTTTACATTGACAACGCCGAGAAGAGGATGATATTATCGTCACTATTAATACATAGTATTCTTATGAATATAGGAGGTTTTATAATGAAAAACCATTTGAGAATCGGCTCCAAACTTGTACTCGCAACAGCCCTTCTGTTCTCTGCGTCAGCCGTAAGCGTCCCGTCCCGGTCTTCGGCAGCAACGGGCACGGCGCCTTCCGTTATCTACGTGCCGTCGGCGCTCGTTAAAGAATACGGCGTTTTCCTGAAAGACAAATATAACATCGCATTCGGACAGCAAGTCACGACCGGTCAGTACTCCGCGGCCGTGAATACTATTCTAGCCGCATCCTCGGTTGAGGTAACCGCTACCGGCAAAGCAACGACTCGGCTTAAATCGCTGGATGCCTTACAGCTTGCGTTGAAAGCAGCCGATCTTGAAGAACTCGCTTATACATACCCAACAGCTAAAACGAAGAAATCGCTCTCCAAACTGAAATTAAATTGGAAATCCGATGCTTATGCATCCAAACAAGCCCAAGCGCTAGCCGCAGCCGTCGATACGGGACTCGTTCCATCGGAGTTTTACGGAGAAATCGGAAGTAACGGTACGGTTTCCGCATCGCTTGCCACCTTCCTTCTAGGTAAAGTGCTGGAAACTAAGGGGCAATACAAACGCTATATCGGTTATGCGTCGGATTCGGATATCTATGCCAAATTAAACGATGCTTACCGTACTTCGGATATCATCAAAGCGCCGGACCTTCGAAACATCGTCGACGAAGCGCTTAAGCAAGACCTCGTAACCGGCTATAACTTGAAAGACAGCCGTTACGACGCCAACTTCGTGAACTCCCTCTCGCTCGTATACGGACACTCCGATTTCAAACACGCGCTTCAGCTCATCGGGTTACTTCGCAGCGAGAACATAAATGCCAAAGTCCAGTTCGAACCGAAAACCTCCGCCTTCATCTACTTGAAGGAATGGGGCGAACCCGGCGTCTCCGATTTGTTCGAAGTCGTTCAGATCGAGAACGGCAACTATATCGAATACGCGAAGGAATACGATCTGGCCTTCGAATTCGCGACGACCGCCGATAAATCCCGTTTCGATCAAATCGTGCTTAAGTTCGCCAAGAAGAACGAAGACAATCAACCCGGCCTCATCTACGGATCTTGGTGGCAGCCGCTATATTATTCTTTGACCGAGCTTAAGAACTATAAGATCATCTCCAACAACAAAATAGAAACCGGCAATTACTACGCGCAATCCTTCTCCCTGAAAGAGAAGTCCGCGGCCGTAACAGCCGGTTTCAAGAAGTTGGATCCATCCGTCAAAGTCACTAATTACGATTTCTGGGTAGACGGTCCGTTCTTCAATTATTTGAATGGCGAATCTAAGTAAATCTAGCTAATCATCAAATTCCGCTGCTTGGCTTCCACAATGGAACGGCTGAATGCGGAAGCGAGCCCTTCAAGGTAAACATAATCCGTCACGCCGATAATTTCCCGTTCTCCCGAGGAGAACGCCAAGGATAATTTATGAACCGGTTTCACGAAGATGTACACCAACACGTTGGCAATGAGTCCTAGCAGGCCGATAAGCGTGACGATGGAGTGAAATCGGAAGTCCCAAATGAATCCGGTTGCGATCAGCAACAGTTCAATGACTAACAGCGTATATGGGATCTGTTTCCTTGTTTTGGTCAGCTTAATCGAACAAAGGTGTTGGATCGCAAATCGCGTGTTTCCACTGATGAACAACTCCTTGGTGATGGTAAAGTGATTATCCTTATAGATCGGTTGGTTTTCCATCGTCATTCCTCCTCAAGGATCGGTTCATACAAGTAATTTCGACGTGCGATTGGAAATACCTACCTCATATTGATAAAAAACAACCAGCCCGCGCTCCATTGGAGTCGCGGGCTGGTTGTTTGGGGTTATACGGTCTTTTTTATTCGTAAAGTACGGCTTTCACGTCTTCGTTATCGATATTGGATTTGTCGTACCATACGAAGCCGCTATCGATCAACGGATCTACTTTCTCGCCTTTAGCCGCGGCTACGGCCGCTTTTACCGTTTCATACCCGATGCCGACCGGATTCTGAGAAACCGCTCCCGCCATCAGACCGCTTTTAATCGCATCGATTTGCGCTTTACCGGAGTCATAACCGATTACGACGATTTTACCGGACATTTTCGTTTCCGTCACCGCGTTGACGACGCCGATCGCGGAACCTTCGTTAGTACCGAAAATACCTTTCAGGTTCGGATACGCTTGCATGATCGCTTTAGCGGCATCCGTTGATTTCAGGTGATCGCCGCCGCCGTATTGAATATCGACGATTTTGATGTTCGGATATTTCTCTTTCATACGATTCACGAAGCCATCGCGGCGATCGATTCCCGTACGGCTCGTTTGGTCATGCGCTATGATCGCGACTTCGCCTTCTCCTCCGATCAATTCAGCCATTTTCTCCGCCGCGATGCCGGCTGCCGTTGCGTTATTAGTGGCTACCGTGCTAACAGGAATGTCGCTTTCAACGCCCGAGTCGAACGCCACGATCGGAATGCCGCTATCTTGGGCTTTCTTCAGCAGAGGGATGGATGCTTGGCTATCAAGCGCTGCGAAACCGATCGCGCTCGGTTTTTTGTCCAATGCGACTTGGAACATTTCGAGCTGTTTATCAACTTGCGATTCCGTTTCCGGACCTTCGAACGTAATTTCCACGTTCAGCTCGGCAGCGGCTTTCTCCGCTCCGATTTTTACAGCTTGCCAGAATTGATGCTGGAAGCCTTTGGAGATGATCGGGATGTACATTTTCTGTCCTTCCGCAGGAGCTGCGGATTCTGATTCCTTAGCAGGCGACGACGAACCGCCTTTGTTGTTATTGTTCGATCCGCAAGCGCTTATAACTAGAACGAGTGCCAATACCGCGAATAACCATACCTTTTTCATTTTCATGTCCCCTTTAAGTGAATGATCAATGCATAATTTATATAATCTCCGATGGAGACCATACCAGAGTTAGGCTTTGCGGCGACGGATGATGTCCGCGTACACCGCCAGCAGAATAACGAAACCGACAACGACCGTCTGCCATTCTTGCGGCACCGACATTATCCGCAACCCGTTCGTGAGCACGCTCATGATCAAGGCCCCGATGACCGTTCCGATAATCGTTCCTTTACCGCCGTTAAGCGAGGTCCCGCCGATTACGACGGCCGCGATAGCTTCCAACTCATACCCCATACCCAGCGAGGGTTGGGCCGAATTCAGGCGCGATGCCATCAGAACGCCCGCAAGCCCCGTAAACAAACCGGTAATGACGTAGATAATGATTTTCCATTTCTGAACGTTAACCCCGGAAAGTCGCGTTGCTTCCTCATTGCTGCCGATCGCGAAATTATAACGGCCGACAATGGTACGGGCTAATAAGAGACTGCCTATAACCGCTGCTAGGAAGAAGACGAGTACGGCGTTCGGAATATCGAATCCCGGTATGAGATCGCCCAGTACGGAGCCGAGCGCAATTTCCATGAACACTTCGTCGTCCGTGAAATAGATCGGCTTCGTTCCGGATATGACGAGCGCCAGCCCTTTGGCAATCATCATCATGGCCAGCGTAGCGATGAACGGCGGAATGCCCAGCCTCGCTATGACGAAACCCGACACTAAACCGCAAGCCGCCCCCGTAAGCAAACCGCCGATAATCCCGACCCACACCGGCAATCCCCATAAGGTGATGAAGACGCCCGTCATAACCGCGCTTAGCGTCATCACCGTGCCGACCGATAGATCGATGCCTCCGGTAACGATAACGAACGTAACGCCGAGGGCAAGCACTCCGATTACCGCGGTCGACAGCAGAATTCCGACGATGTTGGAGAAATTGAAAAAGTTGCTTGAAGCTAGCGAGAAAAATATAACGAGTAAGATTAAACTTCCGAACGCTAGAAACTGCTGCAATCCCGAATTGAACGCAATCGGTTTCTTCCGTATCGCTACAGGTGCTTCTTTCATGAGGATTCCTCTCTTTCTTTGCCGGTCTTAGCCTACCCGGTCCGTTGCGTAGGTCATGATCTGTTCTTGCGTCGCTTGGTCGTCATTGATGAGCTCCCCGGTAATCCTGCCTTCGCACATTACGATAATCCGATGGCTAAGCCTTAAGATTTCAGGTAGTTCAGAGCTGATCATAATGATCGATTTGCCGGATGCCGCCAGGCTTTCGAGCAGCATATAGATTTCGCTCTTGGCTCCGACATCGATGCCTCGCGTCGGCTCGTCGAAAATCAGAATATCGCAATCCCGCGTCAACCATTTGCCGATAATGACTTTCTGCTGGTTGCCGCCGGATAAGTTTTTCAAACTTTGACCGATGCCGGGCGTCTTCACCTTCAATTCCTCGACGATGCTGTTCGCCGCTTCTTTCATTCGATTGTCGTTCATCCAGCCCATTCCGATCGTGAATTTGTTTAACGTCGCCAGTGCGACATTCGTCTTGACGTCCATTTCGAGCAAACAACCGAAGTGTTTCCGATCTTCGGACAAGTAGCCGAGACCGTGTTTAACGGCTTGATCGGGGCCCGTAATCCGAACTTTATTCCCGCGAATGTAAATTTCCCCCGAGTCGATCCGGTCGGCTCCGAAGATGGCGCGAGCCGTTTCCGTCCTACCCGCTCCGACGAGGCCGGCAACGCCTAGAATCTCTCCCTTGCGGAGCGAGAAGCTTACGTCGCGGAGCACCTTTCCGCGATTCAGGTTACGCACCTCTAACACCGTCTCGCGCTCGCGATTGTTCCGGCGGTCCGGCTTGACCGGCTGATAGATCTCTCTTCCGACCATCATCGCGATAATCCGGTCAATGCTAACCTCAGCGGTCGGAACCGTATCGATATAGCTGCCGTCGCGCATTACGGTAATGCGATCGGTAATTCTTTTCATTTCCGCCATCCGGTGAGAAATATATACGATTCCGACCCCTTTGGCCCGCAACCGTTCGATCATCTTGAACAATTCCTCGATCTCGGCATCGCTTAGCGCCGCGGTCGGTTCATCCATGATCATGACCTTGGACTCGTAGGAAATGGCTTTAATAATCTCGACCATTTGCTGTTTGGCTACCGTGAGTTCGGATACAAGCGTTGTCGGCTCGATGTCCAAATTCATCTGTTTCAATAAAACAGATGTTTGTCGATTCATCTCTTTGTCGTCCAGGAACAAACGAAACGCTCTGCGTGGCTCCTTGCCCATGAAGATGTTTTGCGCCACGGTAAGATCGTGAGCCAGGTTTAGCTCCTGATGAATCATGCTGATTCCTAGATTCTGGGCTGCCCGCGTATCGGGGATATCTACCTCTTTGCCGAGATAGTGAATTCGCCCTTCATCCTTGCGATATACGCCCGTCAGTATTTTCATCATCGTTGATTTGCCGGCTCCGTTCTCGCCGATGAGAGCGTGAACCTCGCCCGATTTCAATTCGAATCGGCTTTGTTTCAGCGCGTGAACCCCGGCGAAACGTTTCTCGATTCCTTCCATTCTCACGATAATTTCACTCATCGCCTCGTCCCCCCCCAACTCCTTGTTCTTGTTGTTGATCTTAACTTTACACGCATCATCGAAACGCTTACATGTGATTTCTTACTGCAAAAGTCGAATAATTTTGGGGATCAAGCATAAACGACTTTCGCCGTCCTTAGGGATGGCGGAGGAACGTTTATGTCGGAGGTGATTCAAAAATGAGTATCGTGAAACTTATGAATTCTGAATCAATAAAAAAAAGCGATTTCGAAAAGTCATCGACCGACCTTTCGAAACCGCTTTTAGTTTCCTACGAAGGGGAACAACAACTTCTGATTTTCCTCTTCGTACATATTTTGTTTGGTGATCAGCAACGAGCCCGTATCGACCCGTTCGGGAATTTTGTTCCCTCTTACCGCGTCCACCGCGATTTTAATGCTTAAATATCCCATTTGGAAAGGCCGTTGGATGACCGTCGCTTTAATAATCCCTTCATCCAGCAGCTTGATCTCGTTGAAGGAGCTATCGAATCCGATCAGCTTCACCTTGTCCTTCAAGTCCAGCTCTCGGATCGCTTTGCCGGCTCCTACGGTCGTCGGCTCGTTCAAGCCGATGATGCCAAGCTTCTCGGAATCGTCGCTCAAGATTTGTTTGGCCATCAAATAGGCATTCTGCTCCGATCCTTCAACGTAAAACGTGTCCAACAGCTCGATATTCGGATTGCCGGCGAGCACCTCGCGAATTCCCTTCTCCCGATCGATATGCGACGCTGCGTTCTTAACGTAACTGATAATCGCGACTCTGGAGAGCCCCTCCAACTGCTGCTGCATCGCTTGCCCGGCTTCTTGTCCGGCTTTGACGTTATCCGTAGCCACGATGCTTTGGGCGACTTCGGAATTAATGCCCGAATCGACGATAATGAGCTTTATTCCGCTTTTCTTTACTTCTTCGGCGATAGGAACCAGTCTATCGTAATCGTTCGCCGCCAGCACGATGGCATCCGGCCGGTTCAAGATCGCCTTCTCCACGAGAGCGATCTGCTCGTCCACGTCCGTTTCGGCCTTAGAACCCCATACCTCGACGTTCGTATCGAACTCTTGGGACGCTTCGTGTATCCCATCGACCAGCACTTGCCAGAATTCGATCGATGCATCCGTCGACTTAATAATGACGGTAACGTCCAGCGGTTTTTTCTCTGACAGTCCGGTGAACCAGTAAACCAAACCGACGATCGCGACAAGAAGAAACGCGATGGCTCCGATGGATCTCTGGGTTTTCCAGGGCATCATTGCTCCTCCTCCGTGCGGGAATGAAGGGCTTTAGGCATACGAATATGAACGGTCGTACCTTCGCCCGGGACGCTCTTGTAGGACAATCCGTATTGCGCGCCGAAATAAAGTTGAAGCCTCTCATGAACGTTACGAACGCCTACCCCTCTGCCTTCCTCCGCATCCGGAGAAGGGAGCAGAAGAGTTCTTAGCTTCTCTTCATCCATGCCCTTACCGTTATCTTCGACGATCAAATAAATATCCGTATCCGTTTCCTCGGCGGATATCGTGATCAACCCGGGCCCCTGCTTCATCTTAATGCCGTGATAGATCGCATTCTCGACGATCGGCTGCAGAATAACCTTAATGGTCAAATAATTTCGCACCGAATCATGAATTTCGATCTCGTAATCCAGTTTATTCTTGTAGCGCATCTTCTGGATCATCAAGTAATTCGTAATATGCTCGATTTCCGTTCGGATCGACACAAGTTCTTCTCCCTTGCTAATCGAAGCCCGAAACAGCTTGGCTAGCGCCGACGTCATTAATACGACCTCGCGGGACTTGTCGTTCTCGGCCATCCACACGATCGAATCCAAAGTATTATAGAGAAAATGCGGATTGATCTGGGCTTGAAGCGCGTTAATCTCGCTCTTACGCTTCTGTTCCTGATCCTGCACGACTTGCGACATGAGCTCTTTGATTTTTCCGACCATCATATTAAACGCTCTGGCTAACCTGCCGATTTCAATCGTGGTGGGAACTTCTACATGAATGTCGAAGTTGCCCTTCTCCACTTCTTTCATATGGTCTTGAAGCCGTTTAATCGGACGGTTTACCCGCCGCGACAAGAAAATCGAAATAATAAACGCGAGAATGATGACGATGAGTCCGAGGATAATAAAGGACAACCGAACTTCATTCTGGTTATCGACGAGTTCGTTGACGTACGAAACCCCGACGATTTTCCAACCGAAGTCGGAATCCCTCACCGTATACATTCGGCTATTGCTGCCTTCATCGCTGGTGAAAGTCCCGTTCTTAATCTCGAGTACCTTGTCGATCATCTCCGACTTTAAGTTGCTATAGATTAACTGTTGTTGCGGATGATATACGATTTTCCCGCTCGAATCCACGATGAACAGATAACCTCTTTGACCGAGTCGGATTTCCTTCACCATGTCGTTCATGACGCTGAAATTCAAATCGACCAAGAAGACGCCAAGCTTCGTCTGCCCGTCCCTGCTAATTAATTCCCGGCTTAACGACACGACCCAAGGATAACGATCCTTGAATACGGGTTGCACGTGGGAGGGAGAAATTACGCTATCGCCGCCAGCTTCCTTGGCATGCTTATACCAATTCAAGCTGGTCAGATCGATGTAGGGATTCAGCTCCAAGTCCTTCCGACCGGACACGAATTGACCCCCGTAACCGATGACGTTAACGGACGAAATATCCGTTCGGGAAACGAGCATGGACCCCAGCATGTCGGCTACCGCTTCCTTCGCCTTCTTCTCTTCCAGCAGGCTATTAAAATGCGTAGTCGATAGGTACTGTTGCACCGCGTGATTTCCGACCACAAGATCCGACATGCTCTTCATGCCGTTCACGTAGGATTTAATGTTGTTGTTCACTTGTTTCACAAGCTCCGTCGTATAGGCTTGCGCCTTCGACTTAACGGCCTCTTTGGTCAAGTAGTACGAGGTGATGCTCATAATTAAAATGGTGATTAAGATCAAAATAACGAATGCGAGCACCATATTCGTCTGAATGCTGCGTAACCGAGAAAAGATGCCCATCGTTCATCACGCTTTCCCTGTCGTCAATTTATTGCGATATTCCGTCGGCGTATCTCCGGTATGCTTCTTGAAAGTTCCGCTAAAATAATGGGGATCGCTATACCCGACGGCATAAGCGATTTCGTAGCTCTTCATCGCCGATAAGCTTAACAGTTCCTTCGCTTTCTCCATTCGGATATGCGTTACGAATTCAACGAAAGATCGTCCATTATAAGTTTTGAACATGCTGCTGAAGTAGCTTGAGCTTAACGCTACGTGCTGTGCGACCGACTTTAAGGATAATTCCGGATCCGTATAGTTTATTTTTACGTATTCCATCGCTTTAGCTATCTGATTAGCGCTCTGATCTTCGCGAGTGCTCCTGATCATCGACACCGCGTTCCCGCATAGATCCCTCATCCAAACTTCCATCTCGTCCAAATTCGTCATTCGGTTGATGTCGGTCACGGGATTAACGCCTTCTCCGAATACGCTCGTAGCTTGACTATTTACTTCATATAAGGTGTGCATCATAGTCAGCAGAATACGTTGGAGATAAATGTAACAAATATCAATCGGATAAACATGCTCGCGGAACGTAGTGAACAGCTTCCTGATCCAATCGTCCATTTCCTGCGGCGTTCCGGTTTTGAGTTTCGTAATCAGTTCGCCGTCCCAAGCGACGACCGACAACAATTCCGGACGTTCGCGCTGTTCCATATCGGTAATTCGGATGATCTCGTTCGCCCCGATCACGTACCGGTAATCCAGCGCGGACAAGGCCGATTGATGGACGAGCGACACATCGTCCTTCACGGTACAGGAGCGGCCGATTCCGATCGAAATCTTGATCGGCAAATACGAAGTAACCGCGAGATGGATCTCTTCCGCCGCCTGCATTGTCAGCTCCTGCAGCTCGTCGTCGGTATTTCCGGACACCAGGACGATCACGCGATTTTCCCTATCCCGGAAAATTTCCGTCCCCTCGTATTTCGACGTAATCTCTTGCGCGATATTGTATACGGCGAAACGGATCAGCTCTTGATCGGACAACGTCGAAGGCAACGTCCATTCGAATTCATCCACGTCGATGACGAGTTCGGTTAACAAGGAGCCGTTCCATTGGATATGAAAATATTCCGAGCTGGTCTCGATTTGTTTCTCCGTCATCCGAGCCGTAACGAGCCGTTCCAGGAATCGTTCCTTCAGCAAGGGGAGGTTCGCCGTCAATTGGCGTTTCAACTGCTCGTAATCTTGAACCTGCCGTCTCTCGAGATCCAATTCCTGAGCCAGTTTCCTTATAATCGCCTCTAGTTCAGAGGCTGTAATCGGTTTCAAAATATAATCCACGGCTTGCAGCTTAAGCGCTTGCTGGGCGAAATCGAAATCGTCGTAACCCGTAAGAATAATGACCTTGACGTCCGGGTATCTCTTAGCCAGCTCGCTGGTGAGTTCCAGTCCGTTCATGAACGGCATTCCGATATCGGTCAACACGACGTCCGGCGTTTCGCGCTCGATAAATTTCAGAGCTTCAAGCCCGTCTTCGCAATCTCCGATACAGACAAAACCGAGCTGTTCCCAATCCATCTTTTCTATAATCGCTTCCCGTACCAATGCTTCATCGTCTACGATAAGCAGCTTGTACATGTCATCCCCGCCTCTTGATGTCCTAATGGGCTACGGACTCTACCGTTAGATCGCTATTAAGCGTACCGCTTGAAATCGAAATACATCTATCGTAATCGGATACGAGCATAAATGGAATGTAAAAATATCCGATAAGAGTAGAATTTCTTTTTATTCGATTCTCATTCGGACCAAAACGCCAAAAAACCGGAAAGCCAAAGGCTACCCGGTTACACCGAATAAGGGATTTATTTTATCGCGATATAGATATCGATCTGGGCGTTATCCGGATCCGCGCTACGCTCGTCGTACAGTTCGAAATCGCCCGTGAACGTTCTTTGCAATGGCGAAGTGTCCGCCCATTTCCAGATTTGCTGCCATGCCTCTACGACTACCTGGGTTGCTGGACCTCTCTTCGTCGTAAACACGGCATACCTCGACGCCGGAAGCACCTTCGCCTCCAAACCGTCCGGAAGAGATCCGATCTCTGATACTTTACAACCGATTAACAACTTATAGTTGCCATCCGAGCCGTTCTCGTAATCGATGTAACAGCCGTAAACCGATTGCTTCGATGATTCAGCCACATTCGGAATCGATTGCTGAACGCCTTCCTTCCAGAACCGCTCCCATAAGCCGCCGATCTTGGCTTCCGCGCTCCATTCTTGTTTGTTGGACGTAGTCGTCGCAATTCCTGCAATAATGAGCTCGTCCACTTCAACCAGATGAAAGGAAGCTACTTCGGTCTCATGCGTTGACCAGCGTTTCAAATCCGGTAGGGATCCTGCTAGAAGCCCTCTTGCGGTTTGTTCCTCCATCCCCTGCTCGACTAGGAATGGAACGCAGTAGCCGACCATGTCGTCCACGGTAAAGTCGGGTTGGGTAAATTCGCCGTTCGCATAACAATAGATGCAATAATCCTGAACCGCGGCGCCTTTCGAATCCGTTCCGCGAATCTCGGAGCTTGCTAGCGGCATCCCGCAGCTTTGGCATTGCAATTCAATCTGTTGTTGAGTCATTTGAATCTCTCCTTATCTTTAATGCCTTAACTATACAAGGAGTAACTTGACAACAGATTGTCAGGTTTACGTTAACGGATCATATATTTTAGCGATATTCCTCGCGATCTCTTGAACTGTATTTCGAATATGTTCCGGTTCCAATACTTCCACGTCTTGACCGAAGCCGAGTATAAAACCGTACAACCAGCGATCCTCCGGAAAATGAGCGGTGACGACGTACTTTTCTTCCGCTTCTTCCCCCTCTTGACTCGCTTCATTCGCCTTCTCGGCGACAAGCGCTTCGACGCCGAACCATTCCTCCGCCAGATGCCTCGCTTTCCGATGAAATCGTAGTCGCAACGCGATTGCGTTCGCGTTTGAAGCCCAATCTTTATTCCACGGAATTTGATCGAGCGAAATATTCTTCTTTACGAAAAACCGCTCCCTCACTACGACGTCCTTCATCCGAAATAACTTAAACAACCGAAATTGTTGCCGATCGAGACAATAAGCGTACAAATACCACGTTTGCTTCTTCAACACAAGCGTATAAGGTTCGATCGTTCGATCGGATACTTCCCCTTGCGCGTCGCAATACACAAAGCCTACCTCTCGCCCTTCTTCCACCGCTCTCTTTAACTTGGCAAGCTTGTCCTCTAAGTGACCTTGCCGTCCCCATGGAGATAGATCGACGATAAACTGTTGCGTTCGAATTTGAAATTGCTCCGTCTCCGCTTCGGGAACGATGCTTTGCATTTTCTCCAGCAGCACCTTATGGTTCGGGTTATCGTACGTCGTCAAGACGCTCTGCAACGCGGTCACTATCGCCACGAGTTCATTGTTGGTCAGAACGTTGCGATCGATCCGGTACCCTTCCGACAAGCCGATTCCCCCGCCTGCCCCTTGATAAGACACGATGGGGATCCCCGCTTGATTAATGAGATCGATATCCCGATAGATGGTGCGAACCGACACCTCGAAATGATCGGCCAGCTCCTTCGCTTGAATCATGCGACGATTGTTTAACAGGATAATGATTCCGAGTAATCGGTCAAGCTTCATTCTGCTCACCCGTTCTTAGCGTTTGCGGTTCGATCAACACGTCTTCGGCAATGATATGCAGCTCCATTAAAGGCATATCCAATAGAACATGAAGCTCGAATCCGAATTCATTCGCGTATATTTCATCGTAGAGCCACCAGGCGCCGACTAGACCTTCGGGAACCGCCAGCTCGGTTACTCCCCGAAAAGTTAATCTTACTTCGGTGTAATAATGATAGCTCCCGCTGCAATCCAAGGTTAGGACGAACGCATCATCGGAGAAGCTTTCATAAGAAAGCACGATGGCGTCATGAAGTGATTTCTCGTGTAGTTGCGTTGCGTTTTGGGGAAGCGTGTCTTTTATTTGATCGTAGCCGTTGCGATAATTTTGGCTGATTATTTTCATCCGATCGTTGTAGTCGCATTTCCAACGTTCGGACATTTCCCTAAGTTCCCTAGAAGGGAACACGGATATAATCGTTCCGTCATGAATATAGGGATGGAAGGATTCCGGAAGAAATCGGAGTAGATCGGCTTTGCGAAATTCCAACTCTTCTTTGCGCATTTTCTCGAAATCCAATCCTTTTGCTGTGTACCCAGCAACATCTTCTTCCCAATCCTGCTCCGTTTCCGGAAAAACCAAAAAACCTCTTACTTGCATTTCCGCATACCATGATTTCGTGAAAACCTTCAATTCGGCACCCCCGTTAGTTCTAGGGTACCATAATTGTGGTCAATTCACGTAGGCTGAAATGAAAAAGGGGCTGTCCAATTTGGTATATTACTAGACCGAATGGATGCCCTTCTTCTTCATTTATGACGATCCACCCGCCTTAAAACCCTACTTCCCGCTGTCCTTGATAATTAATTGAGGAACTGCTGTGGCGATTCAACTTACCGGCCCATATGCAATAGCCTGCGCCAACATAAGAGAGTCCCCAGAAGAAAGCGAACCACTCCCCCCACGGAAGCGCCATGGATAACAGCATCAGCACCATTAATCCGACAACCCAACGGGGAAACACTTTCGCTCTCCAGGTCAAGATCGGCAGAACGACTGCGCCGCCCAATATGCCGATGGAACCAACGAGCTGAGTCACGCTGTACACTAAGGAGGTTTCATTCTCGAAGTTTGCATCATGCAAAAACGCCCATAAAATCGGCATCGTCAGCGTATTGCCGATCATAATGCCAAGTACGGTAATTAGACCAAGGACGCCGGTCTCCTTGGATTGCACCGTATAGAGAACGATGCTGACATAGCCCATAAAAATACAGGCAACGAGTCCGAACAAAAGCTCTGGCGTGCTGTTGAAACCCCACATTATGCTCGATGGCGTCATTCCTATCCTTATGATACCGGCCAAGATGCATCCGAGCCCTAATCCTCTAATCATTCTCTCAGTGATCATTACGCGTTCCTCCGATTGATAATATTAAATATAACTCTCCCCTAGTGTAGTTCGAGCCGATTCCTTTCTTCCAGAGTCGTAAATTCCCTATATTAAGGGTATACAAACAGGGTAATTCCGGGAAATGAGCGCCGTACCCCGGGAAAACCGTTCGTGCCTGTATGCAATGAAAAGCGAGATTGTTACAATAAAGGCAATGCGATTCACACGGAAGGAAGTAAGGACGCGATGTCATTACACGGACTGAACCCAAGCCTGAAAATGCGATTCCGTAAGTCGCAAAGTCCCCTAACGACGATCCTACAGACGATCGTCTTATTGCTCGGCTTATTAACGTTTATGTCCTACGTCAACTTCATTCCGGAATACTACGATAAACTCGTAACGAAATGTTTGCTTCAAGGCTGCGGGATATACAGTCCGGCCCCTCCTACCACAGAAGATTTGCTTCATGCCAGCGGGCTGTCGGTCTCTAGCTACGCCGTCTTGTTCGTCATCATCGATACCGCTTTTACACTGCTGTTCGCTTGCGCGGCGTGCCTAATTGCCATCAAGGGGCGACGCGAGCCGATGGCATTGCTCGGATCGATTATGCTGATTTCCTTCGGAGCGACCTTTCCGCAGCTTGTCCACACCGCCTCCCAAGATCAGCAGCTATGGGGATACTGGTTCTCGTGCATTTCCACGATGGGCTGGATTTCGCTTTTCCTGTTTATCTGCCTCTTCCCGAACGGTCGTTTCATGCCGAAGTGGACGATCATACCGGTTATCGTCTTCGCTTCCGTCAAGATCATAAGCGAAATATTCAAAGATACCGCGTTAGACCATAATTATTGGCCTCTTCCTATCGTCATTGCCCTCTTCGTCATCCCGATAGGCGCGCTCATCTATTCCCAGCATTATCGTTATCGCGCATGCTTGAACCGGGAACAACGGCAACAGACCAAATGGATCGTATACGGCTTTTCCGCGAGTTTGATCGCCTTTGTCGTGATCAGTCTGTTTTTCGAGCCTAGCCTTTACGATACTCCCGTTGCTTTTGTTTACTTGAACGGCTTTCTGCACCTGTTTCTGCTTATCCTTCCGCTTACTCTGACATTCGGGATTCTAAGAAAACGATTATGGGACGTTGACCCCGTCGTGAAGCGGACTCTTGTCTATTTCTTGCTGTCGGCTTGCATCGTAGCGCTATATAGTCTGTCCATTGTCTTCTTCGGCAAAATGTTTCATTCCGAGAATCGTTTCCTCCCCTCCCTGATCTCAACGGTAGTGGTAGCGATCCTATTCGCCCCGCTCAAAGAGAGGCTTCAACGTTCCGTGAATCGAATGATGAAGGGGCGTCACGACGATCCTTTCGGCATGCTGTCCGACCTGCGAAGCTTGCTCGTTAAACCGTTACCTCCGGAGGAGATGTTGGATACGATCGTTCGGTTCATCCGCCAATCCTTAAGGATTCCCTACGCGGCAATTGCCGTCGAAGTGAAGGGAATCGATAGAATCGCCTCCTCCGATTCAGATGGAGAGGACATAACGGAAAACCAAACTTTTCGAATTATACATCGCGGCGAAGAAGTAGGCGCTCTCATCGTGGCCAATCGACCGGGAGAGCCCTTCACGTCGGAAGACCTTCGACTGCTGGACGTACTCCTAGGCCATGCGGGTCCAATTATAGAGAACTTCACGATGACTAGCGGCATGAGGCTGCTCGCCGAAGATCTTCAACGATCTAGAGAAAAACTAGTCATTGCCAGAGAAGAGGAAAGGAGAATGATCAGAAGAAATCTTCATGACGAGCTCGCCCCTCGGTTGGCGGCCCTCGGACTCAATGCGACTGCCGCGGAAATGTACGTGAGGCGCGATCCTGAGGCGGCAACGGAATTGTTGTCGGAGTTGCGCCAAGTCATTCGTTCTACGGTCGAGGACATTCGAACGCTTGTGCACGATATGAGGCCGGCCAGCTTGGATGAATGGGGACTCGTCGGGGCCATTCAACAGCGAATTGAAGAACTGACCAGACCGATCCGATTGTTGGAAAATGAGCAAGGCACGACGAGCGGGTTAAATATCGAATTCCGCTTTCCGCAGCATTTGCCTGCCCTGCCTGCCGCCGCTGAGGTCGCAGCCTATTGGATCGCGACGGAATCGATCGCGAACGTCGCCCGCCACTCGCAAGCCACCCAATGTACGGTTCGACTCGCGATGACCTCTGATGAGATATTGAACATTGAAATCATCGACAACGGAATCGGCATAGACGAACTTAGGATTCCATTCGCAAACGGCGGAATCGGAATCAGTTCCATTCGCGAACGGGCATCCGAGCTGGGCGGTCTATGCACGATCGAGCGGCTCCAGACCGGAGGAACCCGCGTGGCCGCCAGTATACCCGTACTCACCGAAAGGGGAAATCCTTATTTATGAATATCGTCATTGTCGATGACCATCCCATGTACCGAAACGGAATCCGGAATCTCATACAAGCAACGGACGATCTGGTCATTATCGGAGAAGCCGGCACAGGAGAAGAAGCCGTCCGTTTAGCGGAAGCCTTGCAACCCGATATGATGCTAATGGACATACGCTTGCCCGATATAGACGGCATCGAAGCGACCCGTCGAATTAAAGATCTCCATCCTCGTATTCACATACTCATTTTGTCCATGCACAAGGATGACGAATCGATCTTGCCGGCGATGAAAGCCGGTGCTAGAGGTTATTTGCTGAAGGAAGCCGACGGCACGGAGCTGCTGCAAGCGATTCGCATGGTCGGCAACGGCAACGGGGTGTTCAGTCCGGATATTGCCGGACGAATGGTCGACTTCCTCGAAAAGCGCCCTAAATCGACGAATCCTCTATTCGATCAGCTTACGGGCAGAGAAAAAGAAATACTCCACTGGGTTTCCGAAGGGTATAGCAACGCGCAAATTGCCTTGAAGCTTCATCTAAGCGTGAAGACGGTAGCGAATAACGTGACGAATATCCTGAATAAGCTTCAGGTCGCCGATCGGCATGAAGCTAGGCTTTTGGTGAAGTTGCCGTGGGTTTAAAATGAAAAAAATCACCCTAACGGGTGACTCCTTTTGCTAAACTTTTTTATATTTACACTATTTCTGACTCTGCCTGAGTAAACTGCACATACCTGCATAACCCAATAACGGATTGAAATCGAATTGGAAATGCTGGGCAATTGCGTACGCAACTGAAATTTGAGCGACAGATACACCCTTGTGCGTTATTGCTATAACCCCGCTGACAACGACTATCCATTTATTGCTTACCCTATAATGCATTGGCACAACCGGGGAAGGGGTAGGTCCCTCTTTATCGGGCCGAAAAAGTGTAACGGAACTCACAGCCCTTATTTTGCTAAAAAAGGGGCAATTCAAAATCTAACGGAAGTGATTGCCCTTATTTGCCGATAATCCAGTGAAAATGGACCATTTAGACACAAATAACGGCGTGTAGCTCCGTTAGAATATCAAAACCTCTGTTTTCTTCAAAATAGCGGCGTACAGATCCGTTAGAACTCCAAATGCTCGTTTTCTTCAACATTTCGGAACCCCGCTTCGTTCAGAAAATATTTCCAATCTATTCGTTGTCGAAGCAAGCCTACAATAGCCCGTTTATGCTTGACTCTATTTTACTTGAACAACGCTTTTTCAACATTGTACTTGGCCTTGAATTCGTTAATAATATAAGTTTCATAGATTTCCCGGTGAACGGGATCCTCGACGAGGCACACTTCGATCTTAACGACTTCGTCTCTGTGTTCTTTGATCGCGGATACCGTATCCTCGAAATGCTTCTTGATTCTCGGTCTTAGCTTCCGGGCTTTGCCGACGAACAGTAACTCGTCCTTGTCGTTATAGAACATGAAGATTCCGCCCAGTTCCCTTGTAATCAGGTGAAACTCGGTAAACCCGTAAATATGGCTTTCTTTAGGGTCGTTTTGTTTATAAATCGTAACCTCTGGCGTCGGAACTGTAATTTGGATCACCTTGCTCACGTCCTCATTTATTTATGATTTAACACATTATCTTCCAACACTAAACTTGCGTCCCCATACTCTTTAATGATATGGATTTCTCCCCATGCGCACAGAGCATCTAGAATAGGTTTCAAGCTAACGCCGTATTCCGAAAGCTCGTATTCCACCTTAGGGGGAACTTGGTTGTAGCTGATTCGATTGACGATTCCGTCTTGCTCCAATTCTCTTAGCTGTTGCGTCAACATTTTCTGCGTGATCGATGGGATCAAGTTCTTGAAATCGCACGTTCTTTTTTTCCCATACGTGAGATGACAGAGAATGACGCATTTCCATTTGCCGCCGATCACATCCAACGTAGCTTCAACGGATATATTATATTTTTTATGGGCCATGGACAACCCCTCCTAACGAAAAAATAAGCGGATTTTCGTGCGAATGGCAGCTTTTATTACTTTTTAGTGCCTAGAGTACTTGTAATTGCGTACTGTTCACCTCAAACCGAATACCCCATAATAACATCTACCGGCCGGTGATTACCATACTGGGGAGTGGAAGCCGATTACGGCATTGTTCTATATGTTTACCATCCAAGCCGTCGTGCTGCTTGTTCTGACGTTTACGGCCCCGTTCTAAACGGCGGGATTCATTACGATCCTGTTCATGGGATTGTTCGCGTTCATGAACGTACCGGGTCTTCAAGTTTATGTCGTAACTTTGGCGAAGCGTTATACGCCTACCATTTAATAACATCCGAGAGATCGGGAAATCAAGCAGTCGTTTGCGCGTTTCTTCTCCCGACGCTTACCGATAATACGAAGCTAAGCAATAGAACGATAAAGGCTAACAAATACGGATAGTTAATATCCACATCGAACAACATTCCTGCAATGACGGGCCCGACGATGTTGCCGAGACTCGTAAATGCCGAGTTCAAGCCCGCGACGTATCCTTGTTGATCGCGAGCCAGTAAGGACATCTGGGTGCTAACGGCCGGGCGCAAGATATCGATGGACAAGAACACGATAAAAGTAACCGCGAAGATCATCCAGAAGCTGCTTACGAATAACGTCAACAGGACGAATAGGCTTGCCGCAAGCAAACAAGTCGAGATCACTCGCTTCTCTCCGAACCGCTCCAATATCCAGCCGAACGCGGTAAGCTGCACTACCGCTCCCGCAATGGAGCCGAACGTGATAATAAAAGCGATATCCTTCGGCGTAAATCCGAATTTATGGTCGACGAACAGGCTGAAGATCGTCTCGTAGTTCGCTAGCCCGAAGGACATGACGAACACGATAATCAAGCTTAAGAAATAAGGTTCGCGGTAAGAGTAGATCAACTGCGACAGTAAATTCCGATTTTTTGCCGGCTTGGCTGCGCGTAATTTCGCGCGTTTGTAGGCCGGTAAAGATTCCGGCAATATAAACGCGGTAATTAACCCGGCGACGAGACCGGCTACCGCCGCGCCATAGAAAGGTACCCGAACTCCGAATTCGGCTAGATATCCGCCAATCCCGGGACCGATAATAAATCCGGTCGTAATCGCGGCGTTCATGAACCCCATGCCTTTCGCCCGTTCTTCGTCGGAAGTCACGTCCGCCGTATAGGCCATGACCGCAGGCATAATGAGAGCGGCGCCGATTCCTCCGAGCATTCTGGCAACGAACAGGAGAAACGCCGAGTTCGCGGCTCCGAAAAGCCATTCGGAAAGGGCGAATACGATCATCCCGATGACGATAATCCATTTTCTGCCCAAGGAATCCGATATTCTTCCGGCTAAAGGCGAAAATAAGAGCTGGGTTAACGAGAAGGCGGCAACGAGCAATCCGACGATACTTCCACTAATATCCAGTTCGGTCATGAACTTCGGCATTACCGGGATGACTAATCCGATTCCGGTAAAAACTAAAAACAAGTTAAACATGAGGAGCAACAGAGCTCCTCTATTCTTTAATAACAAAGACATGATAATGACCCCTAACTTTCTAAGTTGACTTTCGTGCTGTGATCGCGTTTTTGAAATACACTATATTTATACTGAACATTCATTCTATATTATGACGTGAAAAAGCCCTGTTCGGTTCAAGGTGAACTTTTGGAAATTCCGTGCAGGAACACTTCGATGGCGGATTGATATAACGCAAGCGCATCCTGCCGGTTCGCTTTACGAGAATGTTGGCTGAGCCCGATCATTAAACTATCGAGGATTAGCGCAAGATTTTCGACGTTATTTTTCTCGAATTCACCGTTATCGATACCTTGCTGCAGCAGTTTTTGATTAAATTTCAAATAACCCGCCATCATCTCGGATATTTTCTCTTCGGCGTCGTTCGCTTTCTCGGAGAAATTAAAAAACTCGTCGGCCGCTTTCGTAAGCGGATGGTTCAGGTTTTCAAGCACGAGATGCTCCGCCATCCCGTACAGCTTCTCCTTGGACGTCTTGAAGAGAGGCTCCTTCTCGTTCCACTTTATTTCCCAATCCCGATCCCATTCTTCGATCAAATATAGAAACAAGCCTTCCTTACTCTTAAAATGATAATAAATATTGCCAGCGCTGCTCCCGGTAGCGTGAACGATATCTTCAATGGACGTCGCTTTATATCCCTTTTGAACGAATAGCGCTTTCGCCGCATCCGCTACTCGTTTTTTGGTTTGCTCGCTTTGAATCTTTTTCTTATTCATCTTATCCACTCCGTTTTCTTGAGCGATCGATCGGTTCACCCATTCAACACAAAAGATACTGAACATTTATTCAGTATCTTAACTAAAAACTTAAAATTATGCAAGTTAATCATTCGTTCGATGCATTTTTCGGAAACCAAGGGATAAATCGATTCGTCTCTCGCTTGTACTGGGCATAATCGGCATTACCGGCATAACGCTTATCCAGGAAAGGCACTCCGGACACTTTCACCAATAATAGGTTCATGAACAAGGCGCTTAATACGCTTATCCAACCCAGATGTATCGGGAGCACGATAAGGAATATTCCCCACCACATCGTAGCCTCGCCAAAATAATTGGGATGTCTGGTATACCGCCACAATCCGCTTTTAAGCACGGCTTCTTTATTCGGTCTCGTTTTCTTAAACCGCTTCAACTGATAATCGCCAATGATCTGGAACAAGAGACCGATGATCCAGATCATCATGCCCGCCCAAGCCCAGACATCCAAGCTGTTATCCGTCTGATCCGCATTCACGGCCATTATCGGATAGGCTAGTAGTATCATAAACAATCCCTGCATCATAAACACTCGGAAAAAGGCAATCATCCTAGCATTCTTACCCCACGCCTTGCGAAAATTGGCATAGCGGAAATCTTCTCCTCGTCCGATAGCGCGAATCCATAAATGAATGGCTAATCTTAGCCCCCATATCGTAACCAACAGGAGCATAACGAGCTGTCTGGGCTCATAACCGTCACGGTACAAAAAACTAACTATTGCTATGATAACAAAACCAATTCCCCAACCGATGTCTACAATGGAATTGTCTTTCATTATCTGCGCAACGATAAATAGAATCACCATAAAAATCATAATAGCTAATGCGTTGATTACATAGAGCTCGCCCATTCGCTAATCCCCTCTCCGATTGTCGTTCGCCAGCAACATAGCTACGCTAATTGCTCCTTTACCTGCACTAGCCCCAATGACAGGCGATACATCTGAAATGTAAAGGGGCTTGGCCCCAGTGATCGATTCCGTAAGTTTCCTGCACCGCTCTATCTCTTCGCTAGCTCCGGCATGCAAAAGCACATACTGCGCAATATCGTATTTCTGGTGAATCTGCTCAAGCATTCGAATCATCTTGCCCATATTAGACTTCCGGAACAACGTCTTTCCATAAAGAACCGATTTCCCCTCGCCATCCAGTGAAACGATCGGCTTCATATTCAACCATGCCGCTACTTTACCCTTCAGCGGACTGACTCTACCGCCTCTCACCATATATTTAAGCGTGGGGACGCTAACCAATATTTCCGATTTAGGGATTTGATCGCGCAGCAGCTTCTTAATCTCTTCGATAGATGCACCTGCCGCAATCGCTTTTGCTGCTTGCAATACAATTAGTCCTAGCGCTCCGGATAACGTTCGGGAATTGAAGACATGAATTCTCGAGGAGTTCACTTGTTTAGCAACGGTACTGCAAGCATCATAGGTTCCGCTTAAAGCACCGGACACATGAATAGACACGACTTGATCATAATGGTTCAGCAGCTCTCGATACTTTCGTGTAATACTCTCGGGAGATGGCTGGGAGCTCTTGGGTTGAATGTCTGATGATGCTAATTTATCGTAAAAAGATTCCGGTTTCAGTGTCACTTTGTCCAAGTAAGATGAGTTTCCAATTTGAATTTGAAGCGGTAGCAGATGAATCCGGTGCTCATCCATGAGTTGTTGCGGAAGATCGCATGCAGAATCCACAAGTAGAGCAATCGATGCTTTAGGCGCACTAATCATTTCATGCTGGCGCCTCATATCATCTACTTTCTGATACACAAGGGTACCCTTCTGCGCGAGTAAATCGGCGATTTGATCCGGATCATTCGTATGGATATGTATTTTCCCTTGCTTATCATCGCCTACGGAGACGAGGGAATCTCCTAGCCTTGCAAGCTCCTCCTTTACTGGGAAATAGTCTGTGTCCCAATTCATCAGAAATTCTGAACAATACCTATAGCCGTTGTCATCATAATGTGATATTAGGTGGTTAATCTCCATCTCATGCCCCTGCTGGTAGGTTTCATACTGGTAAGCGGCTTCCGATTCCGTCCGTTCAGCTTTGGGCTTCTTAATCTCCGTAATGAATCCGTATAGGAAGTGAACGAAGCCTTTGGCACCCGCGTCAACTACGTTATGCTTTCGAAGGATGTCCATTTGAGTCTTAGTGTTTTCCAAGGAAATACAGACTTCCCCATAGGATTCGATCAGCATTTCTTGAATTCCCACAGTACGGTCAACATTGCTCCTCATTACACGAACCCAAGCTTTCATTACCGTTAGAATAGTACCTTCCTGCGGAGAAGCGACAGCTTGATAAGCCTGCTTCACCGACTGCTCACACATATCGAGGAAGTGTCTCTGTTTTAACTCCTTATTATTTAAGAGAAAGTTACACATCGAAATAATAAACTGCGAGAATATCATCCCCGAATTGCCGCGCGATCCGCGAAGACATGCAGACTTTAATTGCTTTAAGGTCTCACTGGAAGGTTCCTTCCACCTGGACTCCCTAATAATCGTTTCCATGAGATAAGCAAGGTTACTCCCCGTATCTCCATCGTTTACGGGAAACACATTAATGGAATTCAGCTCTTCCTTATGACGGATAACTTCATTAGCCCCGCACAAAATCAAATCGTGAAAGGTTCTGCGGTTCATCAGTTCCACAATGCTTCCTCCCTGTATAACTCTTGATCGTCTTTTATTCATAGAAGTGCAGGATAAGCTAGAATAGTGTCGAAAAGAAACCGATAGACATTTCATTCCAATCACTAGGACGTGACTCCATGACGCAATGCTCTAATTGTTCTCCTGCAAATCCGATTTATGAAATAAAGGTCACCGGCGAACCAAACTTGATTATTCTCCCGCAAATTATTCCTTTTCTAAGATCTAGAGACTCCCTAGTATGCTCTACAGAAGAGACGTTGTTCGTGAATGAAGCCGGGATTTCGGATTTAGTCGACTTTTGCCAGGATCATATGGATGTCGAGCAGCTAACCTTTCGGTTAAATGATGGATCATGGCAGCCTTTCAGGGAAATAAGAGAAACGCTTTCTTCCCGATGGGTGGATGACATCATTCTGCAACAGCGCGTGATCTGTTATTCCCAACCGATTGTCGACGATCAGGGCTCAGTCTACGCCCATGAGATGCTTGCTCGCTTTGTACAAGAAGACGGAAGCCTGCTATCTCCGTTAACGGTATTCGAGGCGGCTAAGCATCGTAACCGGTTATACGCTCTCGATCGGTTATGCAGAATGACGGCAGTTCGTTCTTGTAAAGGATTGCAAGGCAAAGTGTTTATTAATTTCATCCCGACTTCTATTTATTCTCCGCAGCATTGCCTGCAATCCACCATTCAGCTGGCACGCCAGCTAAACATAAATCCATCGATTTTAGTGTTTGAAGTCGTGGAAACGGAGCAAGTCGAGGATTTAGAACATTTGAAAAGCATCCTGGGTTACTACAAGGACCATGGCTTCCAGTACGCACTAGATGATGTTGGCGAAGGTTTCAGTACGATCGAACTCTTGCAACAATTAAAGCCCCATTACATGAAGCTCGATAAAGGTTTCGTACAGGGCGTCGCAATCAGTCAAGAAAAACAAAAAATTGCAACAGCAATGCTCGAAGCAGCCCTTCAAATCGATTCCGTTCCATTAGCCGAAGGGATAGAGAACGAAGCGGACTTTGCTTGGCTTCGCGATAACGGATTCAAGCTATTCCAGGGATATTGGTTCGGGAGACCCTCTCCCGTTGCTTGAATGATGGTTCGGCACCCCGGATTAAAGAGCAAGGCCAAACTCCTTGGCTTGCGTATCCAACAGGCGCGCAGCTTCACCGATGCCCATGAATTCATTGACGTTCTGCTGTATACGGATCTGACTTTCGCTAACGACAACCTGTGAATGCTTCGTCCCTTTGGCGATTTGCTGCACTTGAGCGACGAAGCCCTCCACGTATACGTTTACTTCCTTCGTCGTTTCCTGTACTTGACCCGCTAACTTACGAACTTCGCTAGCAACCACGTTGAAGCCGCGCCCATGCTCACCGGCATGTGCGGCTTCTATTGCCGCGTTCAAAGCTAAAAGGTTCGTCGTATTCGCAACTTCGCGGATCGTTCGAACCAATCCCCGAATGAAGTCTGTCTGTTTTTCGAGTTGTTGAAGTGCAATCATATTTTCATTGGCGCCCTCGACAACTTTCCCGATAGCCGATTCGACTTCGTGACTTCGAGAAATGCCTTGCTGGGCACGATTTAATAGCTCCTCGGACATAAGCAACATTTTTCTCGTGACTTCCGCCTTCGCCTGCTCTCTTAAGTTAATGTTCGTGGCGATTTTTAGAATGGCTTTCACTTGGCTATCCTGATCTAATATGGGCATATAAGTCGCTTCAAGCCAGATCGACTGACCATCCTTGGTAACCCGCGCAATTTTATCCTGAAAAGAATCCCCGTTTCTCAAACTCTCCCATAATTTGAAATAGTCGGCGCTGTTCACGAATTCCTGAGTACAGAGCTGTCTATGATTCATCCCCGTCATCTCCGTGGCGCGATAACCCAGCGCCCTAGCCAAGTTATCATTTGCCCATAGCACTTGACCCTGTCTATCGAATTGAATCATGGCAAGCGACTGCTCGACCGCTGCGAGGACTTCACGCTGATCAAGTACTTGAGTAGACGAATAAAGTTCGCGCTTCCCGTTAATCATGTAGAGGATCTCCTCTTTTGTATAGTTTATTGTATAGATTTACGTATAACATTTAACTCGAATTATACGAAACCTATACAATATTTGCAAGTATTTTCTACATAATTCGAGCATTTTCAAATTTAAAGCCTTAAATGATAGTCATTTTGTATAGATTATGTATAATTGTGTTAGGGGAGGGGAGGAAATTAGATGTATAGCATTAAGAAGGTCTCCGAACTGCTGGGCATCCCCGTCGTCACCATTCGAGCTTGGGAGAATCGATACGGAATTATCACCCCCAATCGGAGCGAAGGCGGACATAGATCGTTTAGCGAAGAAGACATTAGTAAACTTAGATATTTGAAAAAACAAATGGAAGAGAACGGAGTTAAGATCAGCGAAGCCGTTCATATGCTGCAACAAGAAACTTCTCTTGTTAATGTCGAGAAAAACACAATATCCAACCCCGGTAATACTTACGATAAAATGATTGAAGAGCTATATGACGATTTAATCGCCTATAATACTTCGCAAGCTAACGAGACCATCGACCTTGCCTTTTCCATGTACGAATTCGAGAACGTGTTTCACTATATCCTCGTTCCCGTATTGCATAGAATCGGATCAGATTGGGAATCCGGTCTCCTGAACGTTACTCAGGAGCACTTTGCCTCCCAAATCATTTTACATAGGTTTAGTCAGCTCTTTCGAATTCTCCCGATTGACCAGCGGTTACCCAAAGTACTTGCCTTCTGTCCGGAAGACGAGCATCATCAAATTGGTTTAATGCACTTTACTCTATTCTTGAAGAAAAAAGGACATGACGTCATCTACCTCGGTCCGAATACGCCCGTTATCGGACTGTCTAGTATCATTAAAATGAAAAATATTTCAATCATTACGATATCGGTTACCGCCTCTAAACACATAGAAACGGTTTATCAATGGATCGAGTCCACGATTCGGGAATATCCCACTTTAAGGATCGTCCTCGGCGGATCGGCGTTCGAGCAGCACCATGCGCCCTTGCAGCTTCCGAATGTCCATTACCCGGACCACAAGAGATGGGATGATTGGTATGAATCCGTCTTCTTAACCACGTAGTGTATCCTACTGCCTGGGCGTTAATTGACAGCAGTAAAGCATAAGGAAGCTGATCTTAAGCATTGGCGCAGAGCAGTTCCTTACTCTTCCGACTGAATAGGTCTCCACCGGCTCTAGTCGAGCATGCGCGATCGCGCAAAAGGAATGCGCGGTTCCCCCGCCAAACGCCCTCTCCTACGGATTTCAGGACTGAACCCGGATGATAGCATAGTGGGTACAACCCTAGACCAAAGGAGATTCCCTATGAAAAAATTCGCCATCCTCACTCTTGCCACGACGCTATTATTTCCCTCTACCTCTCTAACTGCTCTAGCTGCCGCCCCGAAAGCGAACCCTTCCGTCGGGACCCTGGACAAGGCCGACGTGAAGACGTTCGCTCAGCAGTTTTTCCAGCAGAAAGAAGTGCAAGATCAACTGGCGGGTGCCGTTCTGGTCGTCGTCAAAGACGGAGAGGTGCTACTGAACGAAGGGTTCGGCTATGCCGATATCGCCGCCAAGAAACCGGTCGATGCCGATAAAACCCTCTTCCGCCTAGCCTCCGTATCCAAGCTCTTTACCTCAGCGGCCGTCATGCAATTGGCTGAAAGCGGCAAGCTCGATCTGGACGACGACGTGAATGCTTACTTGCCCGACTTGAAAATTCCGAACGAAACCGGATTTCCGCTCACCTTAAAACATCTCATGACCCACACGAGCGGTTTCGACAATGGAGATACGACCGATTCAGGCAAATTATCAACGTTGAGCGAATTCCTAAAGGAATCCGTTCCGACAATCGTGCGCAAACCGGGCGAAACGTTCCGATACGACAACTACGGCTTTACTTTGCAAGGCTACATCGTCGAGAAAGTATCCGGTCTTCCTTTTCAAGAATATATGGCCCAAAAAATGTTCAAGCCTCTCGGGATGAACAACAGTAGCTTTATTTTCACCGAGAAAGTGAAAAAAGCGATCGCTACTCCTTATGACAGCACGCATAAGCCAACTCAACATATTGCCAACGTACCTGACAGCGCGCCCGAAGGCGGGATGTTCTCTACGGGGGCCGACATGGCCAAGTTCCTCCTCGCAATGCTGAACGGCGGCCAAGCCGGTAATGAGCGAATCCTTGCCGATGCTTCGGTGAAGGAGATGGAGAAGAGAAGCGTTACGATTCATCCGGATATTCCGGGAGTCGGCTATGCCTTCGAATCGAACTATCCGAAAGATTACAACGGCTACGCGGTAGTGGAGAAGGGCGGCGACTTGCCCGGCTTCCATTCGAATCTTTGGCTGCTGCCCGAGCAGAACACCGGAATGTTCCTCGCATTGAATAGCGACAAGGGAAACTTGCGTATGCCTTTCTTCGAACAATTCATGAGCCGCTATTTCCCTGAGACTGGCGATGGACCGACATTGTTAGACCCAATGCCGACCCAACAGCAGCTTATGCGTTTCGAGGGGTTATATCGCCACATACGAACGCCAGCTTTGTTATCTCGCATTTCGGCCTCGGACGGGGCATTGATCGTCGAAGATATTTTCGGCAAACACGTTTTGCGGCAAGCGGGCGACTTGCTATTCTACGACGAGGAGGGAACTCCCGCCGGATTTAAGCTTGATGCGGACGGGAACGTAGCTTACTTCTCCTATAACCTTACCGATAGTTGGTCGGAGAAACTCCCGAAGCCTCCGAAATTCAATGATGTTGCCGATGATCATCCTTACGCCAAGTACATTTATGATCTCGTTCAAATGGGAGCCATTAAAGCGGGGACAGACCGCTTCGAGCCGTCCAAGCCGGTGACTAGAGGCCAGTTCATTGCTCAGATTATGCCTCTAGCCGGTTTCCAGCTTTCGACTCAACCTTCATCGTTCATCGATTTGAAAGGAAGCCCATATGAAGCCGTCATTCAAACGGCGTTCGAGTTCGGCGTCGTGCAAGGGAATCCGGGCGGCACATTCGGCCCGGAACAACCGCTTACTCGCGAACAAGCGGCTACCTTCGTCTGGCGATTAGCCAAGATCGGCCTGGGCGCCGCTCCGGTGCAAGCCGATCTGGCCGGCCCCGTCTCCTATTGGGCATCCGAAGGCGTTCAATACGTTGTCGGACGGCAGCTATACGGTCCCGACGTAAAGCACTCGACGGGTCCTGTAGACTACAGACCGAAAGAAAATATGCTCAACGAAGAAGCAGCCGCGTTAATCTATTTACTCCTACAAAAACTTTTATAGCTTACAAGATCGAGAAGCAAGCGATTCAAGACGAATCGCTTGTTTTCACTTATACTGGTTGAAGACTTGTTCAAAGGATCGTGAACTTCGTGAGCTTCTTACAGCATCCGCGTATAAAACGCTTATTCCTATACGGTTGCCTGGCGATCTTTATTTGCTCGGCTTCCTATATCCAATTCCATTCGTTAACGACTCCATTTTCCGGACTCGAGGTCGAGAAAAATTCCTCTTCGGAATGGACGATTTCCGGCATCCAGAGAGATTCGATCGCCACGGAGTGGGAAGTCGATCTCGGCGATCGGATCCTATCGTTCGATGGTCGGCAGGATCCGAAGCTTTTCGTAATCGATGAAGTCAAGCTAGTGAACGGCGCCAAAACAATCGAAGTCCTGGACAAAGAAGATCAACGGCGATCGATCGTGATCAAGCCTACTCGTACTGACATATTCGAGAATAGCTTCGCGTTTCTTATGGAACTGTTTCTTATCGGCGTCGGCTGTTATGCCGTCTGGAGGAAACCGGAGTCCCGCCTCATTCGCAGGTTCTTCTTGCTGAACGTAATGATCGCGTTCTCGATTATCTCCTTGTTCTCCGACGAGCTGTATTTGTCCAACTATTTGTTCCTTTATTGCGCCATTTGGGTGCCTTACGTGATGCTATCCTTTTATTTGCTGTTCGCGTTCCGGTCTATGTACGCTAGATTCCGTTCTCTGCTGCTCGGCTTTCGGATTTACTCGATCGCCTATTCCGCGTTTACCACGTCGTTCACGGTCCGGAAGGAATCGTACGCTTGGGTGTCGGATACGCTCAACGTCGTCCTCATCGTCACGTTAATTCTCATGGCGGGGATTACGGCATTTTACTGGACCCGATTCGACCGGATCGAGAAAAATCAGCTGTTCATCCTGTTTCTCGGCATATTCACCAGCCTAATGCCCTATGCGCTGCTATACGCCATTCCCCATCTCGTCTGGATGGACTATTTCGTACCCGCGGAGTACGCGCTCATCGGTCTCGTTCCGATATCCGGTACGTTAACCTATCTGCTGATCCAGCGCCAAATGATAGACTTGAAATTTTATATCCCCAGCTTAGCTTTACATAGCTTCTACTACATCTCGGCGCTAACCCTATTCGTGCTAGCGGCGAGCTGGAACTCCGTTGTTTATGCAGTCGGTTTGTTCGTCCTATTCGGATTGCTTACCTACGTCTATCGCCGCCTGCTAGTCCGTCTGCGCCGGAAAGAGGACCGCAAGAAGGAATGGATAGAGAACCAGAAGCTCCGCCTTTCCTTGCAGATGGCCGAGAAGAAAAACATCCGCGACATTCTTAAGCTGTTCGCCGACCTCGTTCACGATATGATCGAGGTACAGGGTCTTGCTCTAGTCTATATCGACGAAGATGACCAGCCCATTGTGTACAGCACGGGGATCTACGAAGGAAAATGGACGTTCGGGAACGCGGAAACGCCCGACAACAACGATTGGAGCAGCAAGAGCGAGTTCGCCCGCGTCATGGAACTGTCGCACGGACCGAATGAACAAAATCTAGGCTACCTATGCCTGGGTCCGAAAAGCAATGGTACGTTGTTCTCCTCGGAGGAACAGCGAATCGTCGAGAAGTTTCGCGTCGAAACGATACAGATGCTAACGAATGCCCGAATGCTGTTTCGCATGCAGCACGAATACGAGCAAGGCAAGGAGCAGATAGAACACCATGAACGCCGGTTTCGCGACTTCCGGACGTACAGTCAAATGCTGCTCGAAGCCAGAGAATCCGAGAAAATCAGAATCTCCTACTTCCTGCACGACGACTTGCTTCAGAATCTGATCTTCCTGTCTCGCGACTTAGAGGAATTGCACGACACGGGCCGGCACGAGCAGGAAAGAACCGCCACATGGCTGAAATGCCTATACGACTCGCAGCGCAGCATCCGTTCGCTGAGCGATAACCTATACCCGCACATTTTGGACAAAGGAGATCTTCATGAGGCGCTTCGCTGGTTACTCCGCGACATGAACCGCCAGGAAGAGATAGCCGTCACGCTGCATTATGAGCCGCCGTCCCCGGAACCCTTTCCTTCCTTCGTGAAAGCAAACCTGTTCCGTGCCGTACGCGAGCTGATCGTCAACGTGTTCAAGCATGCGGAGGCATCGGAGATGCAGGTCCGAGTCTGGATGAGCCGGGATTGCATCTATTGCAGCGTCACCGATAACGGCAAAGGTATTCCGCATATCTCAATCCCGCGGCAATTCGTCTCGGGCGGCGCCCGATTCGGTCTATTATCCGTTTGCGACCAGATGGAGCATTTGGGCGGTTCGACCGAAATCGATTCCGTACCCGGTCAAGGTACGTCGATTACCCTTAAGCTACCTCTTATCAAGGAGAGATTACCGAATGAACGATAACATACGCGTCTACTTGCTGGACGACCACCCCCTGGTGCTCGAAGGGCTGAAAAATCGACTCGATTCCGAGCCCGGAATCGAAGTGCTGCACACGTTCACCGACCCTCGCGAATTTATCGCCCAAACCGAGCTCTATTGCCCGGACGTCGCGCTAATGGACATCTCCTTGCCCTACATGGACGGATTTCAGTTGGCCCGGTTGCTGAAGGAACGGTACGGCAACTCGCTTAAAATTATTTTACTGTCCGGCTACACTTACGAAGAGTTTTACTATAAAGCTTACAAGATCGGCGTCCATGCCTATCTATCGAAGCAGTCATCCTATGGGAAAATCATCAATGCGATTAAACAAAGCATGCTGGGTCACATTCTCATTCCAGAGAATATCGGAACGACAAAAGATTCGAACGATGCGTTGACCGCTGCCGAACGGGAAGTCTTGCAGCTATTAGCGAAGGAGAAGACGAACAAAGAGATTGCTTTGGAACTGGCTATCAGTCAACGTACCGTTGAATATCACCTAACTTCGATCAATCAGAAGCTTGAGGTGAAAACGCGCATCGGAGCGGTCGTGAAGGGGTTTGAGTTAGGGGTTCTGTCTTTCTTGAAAGAGGAGTAAAACCGAAGCGCTCAACGCTTATTCCGCAGCTCCTGAATATCCAAGGTTAGCGGGGGGCGCTAGCCCCCGAGCTCATCTTGGGCGAAGATTCAGTTCAGAAGGTTATTTAGGCAACAAAGAGGAATAATTCCTTCGCATGGCATGAAGTTGCTTAAGCTTCTCCATTGCCGCCTCTCCGCGTTGTCCCGCTAGGGATACCGATAGACTCTCAACGACGGATAACGGGGCGACGAGCGAGTGAAACGCATCCGCTTCTCCCCGGTCGACTTGCAGAACGATATCGCTTTCGTTGATCATATCCGATACGAGAAGATCCGTTACCAGAATCGTCTTGTACCCCGATTCGGTTGCCTGATCCAAGATAACGGTCGCTTCCGGGGATTTGCGGACGAATCCGAAGAAGAGCACGACATCCTTCGGCCCGGCATGCACAAGGGTTTCCAACAATTCATGCCCGCTCTGGGCCATGATTCGAACTTCCATGCCGATTCGATTCAAGCGAAATCGCAATAAGTCGGTCAGACACGAGGTCGAGCCCGGTCCGTGAACGTATATTCGTTGCGCCTCGTTCAGAGCTTCCACCGCTTGGTCGAAAGCTCGACGAGAAATCCGTTTTGTCGTTTCCTCTAGATTAACCACGGCGGAAGTCATCATCCTTCCAAGCACTTCTCGTTCCGTTTGCTCCAAGACGTGCTGCATCTTGCGCGCCGGCGTCGAATGTTGGGTTTCTTGCAAATATTTCTTAAACGATTTCAAATTATCGTAACCGATCGATTTCCAGAATCGCGATACGGTGGCGATGCTGACGCCTGCCTTAGCCGCAATGTCCTCTTCCGTATAGAACGGAATTCGTTCGGGAGATTTCGCAATGAAATCGGCGATTTTCTGCTGGCTTTTGGACATTCGATTTAACGGCATCTCGAATTCTAGCGTGTTCATGGGGATCCTCCAATAGAGTAAATAACCAGCGATGACAAATGGCGAAGATTACACCCTCATATTGTAACTTCTTCAACCGGCTTTTCCAAACCCGTTCATGATATCGCGAATACCCCGCTCTGCTTCAACAGCTTTTTGACCAGATTAGCGGCCTTTACCTTCGTTTCCAGACATGCGGATACTTCGATCCGATATCGTTCCTGTCTAATACAATCCGCTAAATCCGCGACCGTGTCGTAATCGGCATCCAACCGATTCATCACGCTGCCGAACTGTAAGGGATGGTGCGTATCGCTGCCTGCCACGACAGGAACGCCGATGGAACGTGCCAAATCCTTAACTTCGTCTCTCATTCCCGAGCCGTAAGTAAACAAATCCTTAGCGTTGAGATCGAAACCGTCGAGCCTTCGGAGAGTCGTTGCCGCATGTTGCGTGAGCGGGTTGCTTTGCCGATGCGGATGTGCGCCGAATCGCGGCAGCGAAAGTTCATCGCACCAGTCGAGCAGCCTCTCGAATTCGACGAAATTACTAGCATCGGTATGGGATTCGAGTTTCGAGCGCAATGCCAATATCGAATCCCGGGTTCCTATGACTAGAATATGACCTCCCAATTTAACGTCGACTTCCATCCCGGGAAACACCTTAAATCCGTCCACGTCGTAATAATCGTCCTTGTACTGAAATTGCCGGTCTAATTCCTCATAGATGTCATGAAAACGATAGGTATTGAAGTGTTCGGTCATCGCGATGGCATCAAGCCCGTTTAGTCTAGCTTCTTGAATGGTTTCCTGAAAATATTCCAAGGAAAACTTTGTTTTTTTAGATAACTTCACATGGGCATGAAGATCGATATTCATTAGGGATTGCTCCTGTCTTTACGAATTAAATATGAAATTGATTGCCCAGCCAGAATACGAAAGCTACGTATCCTACGGATAGCGCAACGAAAGCGTAATCCCGAGGGAGAATTTTCAAGTAGGCCAGCTTAATGCGCTTAACCTTCGGGTCTTTGATCGCGTATGTGAACCCTTTCACTTCCAAAGCCTCGACGGTTGTCCTCGTGCGCTTGGCGGTGTTGAGAATGAGCGGATAGAACGCCAATACCGATATTTTGCCAATGTAGATTATCGTTCGCCAGCCTAGCCATCCTCTGCGCAGCGGGGCGCTTCCTCTAAGCCTGTAAGAGTAAAGCAAATTATTATATTCTTCGATTAGGATCGGCAACATTCGATAGCCGTACGCGACGCCGAAACTGAACTGGGCCGGCATTCCAAGGCTTAACAGCGCATCGCTAAGCTTCTCGGGGTCCATACTGGAAAATACGGCTATGCTTGCCAAGGCGATGACAAGCAGCTTCAGGGTTAACGTGGAAAGCGCCCAAGCGGCGGATAGACCTCCGCCGAAAGCTAACGCAACGATCAGCATATATGCCGTATCCGTGACAAGTCCGAACGCCAGCACGATAAGGACGAGAACGCTCGGCTTCGAAGTATAAGTAAGAATAGCGATGGCTAATAGCAGCCCGATGAGAACCGTCTTGTTATGAATAAACCAAGGGGCGATCGCGAAGAAAGAGTACCAGCCGATCAGCATTCGAGGATCGAACTTGGAAAGGAAAGTCATCGATTGGCCATAGGCCGTTCTTAACAGTTCGATCTTGACTCGCTCTACGCTCAGCTTTTCCCAGATCGTGGATTTATGAACGGTTTCAACGACTTCCATAGGAAAACTCCTCTCGCGGCGCATGCTGCATATAAGTTATGAATTGTTGTACGGATAGACAAGCCGGAACGATATCGAGCCGTTGGCATAATTGAATGATTTGCGGAGCGACCAGAGCGGCCTTGTCGAGAATTTCCGGATGTTGAAACACGGTGCTGCTGTCCGTATCGAGAAGAATACGTCCTTCGTTCATGACGATTACCCGGTTTGCCCAGTCCGCCACAAGTTGCATATCATGAGTCGCTACGATTACGGCTTTGACATGGTCGTGCAGCTCCTCGAACAACAAGGTCATTTCCTTCCGGCTTGCGATGTCTAGACTTGCGGTAGGCTCGTCGAGCAGCATGACGGTCGGACGCATAGCCATCCCGATCGCCAGCGAAGCGCGACGTTGCTGACCGCCGCTTAACAGTCTTCCGTCTCGCTCTTGCAGATCCGTGAGCTTAAACCTTCCTAACACCTCGTCGACGAAAGCCTCGATTCCTTCCTGTTTCCTAGCCTTCAAGAAGTAGGCAACATCCTCGCGGATGTTATCGGCGATGAACATTTCCTCCGGATTCTGAAAGAGAAACGCAACCTGGTCGGCTAACTTCTCGGGAGACGTCTTGCGAGTATCTTGACCGCAAACGGTAACCGCACCTTCCCATGGACGGCGAAGTCCCGAGATTAATCGGAGCAAAGTAGACTTACCCGCGCCATTATTGCCTATCAACGCGATTCGGTCGCCATCGTGAATACTCAAGTCCAATTCCCGAATGATCGGCCTTTTCTTCCGATCGATGCCTTGATATCCGCTGACGACTTTGTCGAAACGGACAAGCGTCTCTTTAGAAGTCGGAGCGGCACTCTCTTGCTTGGCAGCAATCGAAGGAAACGTAGCCCGCTTGAGAATAGGCGCCCAATGGGCTACGGCTTCCTCGATCGTAATCGGGTACGGGATTCCCCGCTCCGCCTCTCGTACGCCGCGTAGCGCATGAAACGCTTGAGTCACTTGCGGTGGCTGAATGTTCATCTCGTTTAGATCCGCCACTGCCGACAATCCTTCGGAGACCGTCTTGACCCAGCGAACTCTGCCCCCTTTCTCCATGAGAACGATCTTCCGGCAATAATCGGCGATGAATTCCGTGTGATGCTCGATAACCACGATCGTTTTCCCATACTTCTCGTTTAACAACTTGAGCTTGTCATAGATCATTCGTGCATGCGCGGGATCAAGCTGGGCTACCGGCTCATCTACGACGATGACTTCGGGGTTCAGAGCCAACGCCGCAGCCAGCGCGGCCATATGCTTCTGCCCGCCGCTTAACTGCCAAATCCATTCGTTGCGCAAATGCTCGATCTCGAGCATCTCAAGCGCATGTAATCCGCGCTCCTTGTAATCCTCGTATCCGAAGTTGAGCGGCGCAAAACAGGCTTCGTCGTAGACGGTCGGCCGCACCAGCTGATTCTCGAAGTCTTGGAATACGTAAGCTACGCTCTTCGACAGCTCGGCGACGCTCCGTTCCGAAGCGGAGAAACCGTCAATGACGATGGTTCCCTCCATATCGCCGGAATAGTATCCCGGGATAAGACCGTTAAAGCATTTGCACAGAGTCGTCTTGCCGCTCCCGTTACTCCCGGCGATCGCTATAAAATCACCGCGGGATATCGAAAGGTTAACTTGATAAAGAGAATCGATTTGCGCGCCCGGGTAACGGAAGGTCACGTTGTCGAGTTGGATGATGGGTTGATCTTCCGTAGACTGGTGTGCCATTAAACCGCTTCCCCTTTCCGTTTACCCGCTCTTCTGTTCACCGCCCATACTAACGTGACGATAAAAATAACCGCCGCGACGCCCATGCTGATCCAGATCGCGCCATTTCCCATATCCGCTAAAAATCCCGATTCCCAATCCACCAAGTTGATGTCCGACTCCGCCATGAATTCCGCTGCGCCGGCCGTTGCGAATAGAAGAATGCTCAGAATAAGCAGTCGTGGCGTTACGAATTCGCCGACCGATGCGGATGCCCGTCCATCGCGCGGCTTCATGCCAAGAAGCGGCTCTACTTTGCCATAGAGGCGCGGTACCAAATATAAGGTCGGAAGTAACGCGAATAAGGTTCCCGAGACGACCATCGCATTCAGGAAAGCGAAGCCCTCGACGGCTAAGACGCTTTCGGGCAGTCCGGAAACGGCTTCAAAGTCCTCGATTCCGAAATAAACTTTGCCGATATCGACAATCGTGCCCAGCAATTGATCGATCCCTATCGCAACGTAAGCCGCAATGGCTAGCTGTCTTCTGTTGGTTGGATTCGTTACGAGCATCCCCGCGATGAAGATCGCCAGCGAGAACTCGATGAATTTCTCCAATTCGCCTAACCCTCCGAATTGACCCAGCAGCAGCTCCCCGAATATCACTTCTCCGAAGCAAGCTCCGAGCGCAGCGTAGAGGGGGTTAAACAAGATCGCGAACAACAGCGGAATGAAAATGAAATATTCGACCTTAAGCTCCACGGGTCCAAGTTTCACTTCCGGAATCAGTTCGGTAATCATGTTGGATATTCCGTACAAGGACATCGACAAAATGAAAATCATAAGCTTCTGTTGCGAAGTTAACTCCCAGCGTTTCTTCATGGGTCCAGCGTTCATCTTCGTTCCTCCTAAAGATATGGTTGTTCCGGCCTTCTCTATCAGGATAGGGTTGATTTGTTATCAGATCGTTAACACAATATGTTTTATGCATTAAATATTTTCATATAAATTTACATGAAAATTATTTTTCACTATAATGGATTTATCACGGATCAGCATTTTGACAAAGGAGCGGTAATAAAGTGAATATCGATTTGCATACGCACGCCAAGTGGTCCAAAAACATCGATTTTTCTTATGATTATTTTTGCAACATGATTCAAGAAGCGGGTAAATCCAAGTTGGATGCCGTAGCCCTGACAGAGCATTTCAATACGCGACGGTTTTACGACATTTACGATACGTTAGATAAATGCTTCAGGTATGAAGGGGATCATTACTTAGTCGAAGGGGTTAAAGTATTTTCAGGGATGGAGGTTGACGTACGGGAGAAGGGTCACATTCTCGTCATCGGAACGAGGGAGAACGTGATTAAAGTACGTTCACAGCTAGACGGTCATACGGAGGAGAACGATTATATCGAGTTGTCTCGCCTGCTCGATCTGAGCGACGAGATGTTCTGTCTGAAGATCGGGGCGCACCCTTTTCGAGAGTTGAATCCGCTTGGGCACGTGAATCCGGAACTGCTACGACGCATGGATGCGTTCGATCTGAATGGAAGAGACTTGCACCACTACGGATTGGAGATGGAAAATAAAGTAGTCCGTTTCGCTGAAAGTATGGGAATCCCCGTCGTTGCGGGCAGCGATACCCACCAGCCTTTGCAGTTCGGAAGCTTGTATAACCGATTCGAACAAGACTGCGATACGATCGGTCAACTGCGCAATGCCATCCGTCAAGGTAAATACGATTATCGAATTTCCGAGCAGCTCCATACGAAGGTGCAATCCGCCGAAGCCGAGCAATCTCAATACAAAGCACAACACAAGAAAAATAGGGTTATCGCATAAAATTAGCTAAATATTCCCGATACGCTGAGCCGTTCTCAGCCATATACGACTAACATGGTGAGCTTCTCGGTCACTTAACCGCCTAGTGGAACTTGCTCATAAATCCAATCTATTTGAATAAGGGGCTGTCCCGAAAGGAAAGATTCCTTTTGGAACAGCCCCTTATCGGGTACAACTGCGCTCTTATTACTTACGACTTATTACTCCGTGATAACGCCTTTTTTCAAAATCAAGTTCGCGTACAGCGCGCTTTCACCGGTCGCGATTACGGCGTAAGCTTTCTTGGCCCGTTCGTAGAACGCGAAACGTTCCACTTCCTCGAAAGGAGCCTTATTGCCGGTACGCGATTCGATTATTTCTCCGTAAGTATTCCATATCGGCGTTTCCACAGTATCCCCCGGCATGACTTGCATTAAGGCTACGGGTTTGTCTACGTAAGGATCCAACGGGAAAAGCCGAAGAATGGCGTCGAGCAGTTCCGGAATGCCGTGACCATCCGCGCGGATTAATCTTTGCGCATGGCTCGCTCCCGGAAAATTGCCGTCCGCAATGACGATCTCATCGCTATGCCCCATCTCCATGAGCACTTTCAGCAGTTCCGGCGAGATTAAACTCGATATTCCGATTAGCATCTGTCGTTCCTCCTCATTATACTCGGCCGAAACCGACGAATTTCTCGTATGCGGCGGACCAGTTCGCGTCCGTGCTTGGTTCGTAAACGCTGATCGGGAACGAATCCGCGACGAGTCGGCGCGCCTCCTGCAAATCCTTGCATTCGCCGAGGGCAACGAGTTGCATCAGCATGTTGCCGATCGCGCTCGCTTCGATCGGTCCCGCCCATACCGGCTTACCTAACGCATTGGCGGTAAATCGGCATAACAATTCGTTCTGAATGCCTCCGCCGACCATATGAAGGCCCCCGTACCGCTTATCCGTCAGCATCTCCGCTTGCTCGAGCGCTTGGCGATATCGAAGCGCTAAGCTTTCCAAGATGCAACGGATGATCTCCCCTTCGGATTCGGGAATCGGCTGATTCGTTTCTTCGCAGAAGGAACGAATTTTGTCCACCATGCCGCCAGGAGCGAAAAACCGCGGATCATCCGGGTGGATCAGGCTGCGGAAAGGCGCTGCCTGCTCGGCTAAGCGGACCAATTCCGGGAAGCTAAGCTCGTTGCCCTTCTCGTCCCATTCGCGTTTGCATTCCTGCAAAATCCACAAACCCATAATGTTCTTCAGCAATTGATACGTTCCGCCGACGCCGCCTTCGTTGGAGAATTCAAGCTCCATCGTTTCTGTCGTCAACAGAGGTTGCGACATCTCCGTTCCGAGCAGCGACCAAGTACCGCATACGAGGAACGCGAACGGCTCGTCTCCCGCGGGAACCGCGGCGATCGCAGATTCCGTGTCGTGCGTTCCGACCGCTACCGCTTGCATGGCGGGAACGCCCAGTTCTGCCATGACTTCAGGCGCAAGCGGGCCTACGATCGTCCCCGGATGGACAGGGTTAAGGAACAACCGGGACGGAATGCCCAGCTTCTCCATGAGCTCGACGTTCCAGGATTGCGTACCCGGATCGTAGAGCTGTGTCGTCGTGGCCATCGTGAACTCGCACGATTTCACTCCGGTCAACAAATATGTCAATAAATCCGGGGTCAGCAACAAGGTTTGTGCGACGTCCAGCTTCGGAGAAGCCGCCTTCTTCATCGCGTATAGTTGGTATAACGTATTAAATGGCATGAACTGCAGACCGCTCTGGCGAAACAAGGCTTCCTGCCCGATCAAACCGTTTACTTCCTCGATAAGACCGTCCGTATGAGAGTCCCGATAATGATAAGGATTGCCTAATAACTCGCCGTTCGCATCCAACAAACCGAAATCGACTCCCCACGTATCGACGCCGAACGTGGAAGGCTCGTATCCGTTCTGGAATGCCAGACGAATCCCCTTCTTCATCTCATGCAACAGGCGCAACGTATCCCAGTGCAAATGCTTCCCCACTTGGATCGCATGGTTCGGAAAACGGTGAATTTCCGAGACTTCCAGCTTGCGCTTGCCTTCGGAATCGTTCGCTAACCGACCGATAAGCGCCCGTCCGCTGCTGGCTCCCATGTCGAACGCCAGTACCGTCGTTCCCGTGGTCATCGCCAATCCCTCCCTTTTTCGAAGCGGGAGCTTCTATTTCATTTTTTGCAGCAGCTCGATCCGGTAAGCTTCACTCTCGAGGGAAGCGATTTCTTCGAATTCTTCCTTCGTTAGCACTTTCGGTTCCTTGATCGCTTTGGCGATTAGGAAAATCTTGGCGCTCTCTTCGACGACTTCGGTGCGATAGTAGGCTTCGCGCAAGTTACGTCCCGTCGTAACGAGACCGTGATTGCCAAGCAAAATCGAGGAATGCTCGATTTTCTCCACGACGGCATCGGCTAGCTTATCGGTTGTCGGCAGTACGTAATCTACGTATACCGTTTTGCCTACAAGCGCGGCTTGGTCCGGGAACATAATCGGCAAATCTTTCTCCACTAACGTAAAAGCGATGCAATAAGGCGGGTGAGTATGCACCATTGCTCCGATATTCGGATTTTGGCGATACGCGTATAAGTGCATAAGAACTTCGGAGGAAGGACGAAGACCGATGTCGGTAATGTGACCGGTCTCGATATCGACTTCCACCCATTGCTCGGGTTGAATTTCATCTAACGCGAAGCCGCTCGGAGAAAGATACATTTTCCCTTCGAATCGCGCGCTCAGATTGCCTCCCGGTCCTACGACAAGCTTGTTGGATACGGTTTTTTGCGCATACTTGCACAATTCAAGACGAATATCTTGGCTGCTCATAATATTACTCCATTCTGTAGACAGACAACCGCCGCCTGCCTCTTGTAAGAAACAGGCGACAGCGTCGTCGAATTATTATTTGTAAAGCGGTCCGAAGTTGTCGCAAGCGCGATAATCCGCGCTCTCCGCGTTGTCCGTTCCGAACAAGCCCCAGACGCGCGGACGGAAGACTTTCTCTTCCGCTACGTTGTGCATGCTTACCGGAATGCGCAGCATCGATGCGAGCGTGATCAGGTCCGCGCCGATATGGCCGTAGCTGATCGAACCGTGGTTAGCTCCCCAATTGTCCATTACGTCATATACGCTTTTGAAAGAGCCCTTGCCCGTGATGATCGGCGCGAACCAAGTCGTCGGCCACGTCGAATCCGTGCGCTTATCAAGCGTATCGTGTACGTCCGCGGGAAGATCCACGGAGTAGCCTTCTGCGATTTGCAGCACGGGACCGATTCCTTTGACTAAGTTCAAGCGTGACATCGTCATCGGCATACCGCCCCGTGTCAGGAAGTCGGAGGAGTAACCGCCCCCACGGAAATATTCTACGGACGCCGGGCGCCAAGACGTCGCGTCCAGACATCTCTGCGCTTCTTCCGAAGAGATTTCCCAGAACGGCTTCATCGCAGGCTTGCCGTCTTTCGTTTGTTCGCCCGTTCCGTCCATCGTCGCGGATCCGGAGTTGATCAAATGCAGGATACCGTTCGCGGCGGCGCCTTCCAGCTTGTGGCCGGTTACGCGTTCTACCGAGTCAGGGCTCCAATACGTCCGCACGTCAGCGAAAATTTGCGCCGTGTTGGTCAACAAGTTGCCGAACAACATAACCGCGCCGTTCAAGCTGTCGTTCTCGGTCGCGACCATATAAGGAGCGCGGATTCCGTTCCAGTCGAACGAGGAGTTCAGGATCGTCTCCATGAAGTCACCGTTAGGGAAATGGTCCGTCCATTGGCGTTGGCCTTGGAATCCGGACACGATCGCGTTATGCCCTTGCGCTTCTTCGCCGAAGTCCAGCTCGGCCAAGCGCGGGTTGCCGATCATGAGATCGCGCGCGATGATGGTCATCTTCACGACCGTTTCCCAATCTTTATCCTTCTGCTCGCGCGAAGTTTGCAGCTGCGGCGGATTGTTGTCCGGGCCTTCGATGCAATTTTCCTTAACCCATGCGAACGCTTTCTCATACTCGATTGGATCGTAGATTTTTTCTTCCATGCGACGAACGAATTCGCTCATGTCGATATATTCGGTGCGAAGACCCAAGTATTCTTGGAAGAAGCTATCGTTCACGATCGAACCCGCGATTCCCATGGACACGGAGCCCATCGACAGATAGGATTTTCCTTTCATGAGAGCGACCGCGAGTCCGGCTCTCGCGAATCCGAGCAATTTACCTTTCACGTCTTCCGGTACTTCCGTCGACCCTGCATCTTGTACATCGTTCCCGTAGATGCCGAACGCAGGCAGACCTTTTTGCGCGTAAGCGGACAATACCGCCGCCAAGTAAACCGCACCCGGACGCTCCGTGCCGTTAAAGCCCCATACCGCCTTAGGTACGGATGGATCCATGTCCATCGTTTCGGTTCCGTAACACCAGCAAGGAGTAACCGTTATCGATACGCCAACGTTTTCTCTAGCGAATTTGGTTGCCGCTGCCGCGGATTCCGCTACGCCGCCGATCGTCGTGTCGGCAATGACGCATTCGACGGGCGATCCGTCGGGATAACGCAGATTTTCGGAAAATAATTTCGCAACGCCGATAGCCATATTCATCGTTTGATCTTCTAGAGACTCGCGAACGCCTTTGCGTCTGCCGTCGATCGTAGGTCGAATCCCGATTTTCGGAAATCCGCCGTTCCATCTGAAATTTTGCTCAGCCATGATTAAAAACCTCCAAAGGTAAAAAATAATGTTACCGATAACCTTAAATTATCAGGGTAAACGCTTGCTGTCAATTGTTTAATTCAGTAATATAAAAATAGCATATAGACGACAAGGAGCTTACCCTATGGTTACAATCTACGACATTGCGGCCAAAGCCGGCGTCTCTGCGATGACGGTTTCCAGAGTTATCAATAACACTGGCAAGATTAGCGAAAAAACGAGGGCGAAAGTTCGCAAGGTCATGGAAGAGCTGAACTACGTCCCCAATCATATGGCTCGCAGCTTGGTGCTCCAACAGAGCAACGTTTTATTTTTGCTCATTACGGACATCACCAACCCTTTTTACACCACGTTGGCAAGAGGCGCCGAGGATGCGGCCAAAAAATCCGGTTACCGCCTGTTATTCGGCAACTCGGACGAGAACGTCGAGAAAGAGAAGGATTACGTGGACACGATCTTAGCGACGAGAGCCGATGGCGTCTTGGTCGCGCCGGCTGGCGATCCTTCCTTACCGCACTTGGAGACGCTCCGCAAGCATCAGGTGCCGTTCGTGCTGCTGGACCGCGAGGTACCCGGCATGGACAGCGACGTCGTGTTAGGCGACAGCAAGGAAGGCGCACGTAAGCTAGTCGATCACTTAACGTCTCATGGGCATAAACGGATCGCGCTCATCAACGGATCTCCTCACATTTCCAGTGCCCGGTTGCGTTTGGAAGGCTACCGCGAGGCGTTAAAGCTGAACGATCTCGCTTATGACGAGAACTACGTGCTGGAGACCGCTTTCGAGCCGCGAAGCGATTTGTCCGATATCGAGAGCTGGCTCGATCGCATGGATCCGCCGCCGACGGCCATCGTTGCGGGAAACAACGTGCTCGCCGTAGAGGTCATCCGTACCTTGCACGCACGCGGACTCAGCGTACCGGACCGGATGTCCCTCGTATGTTTCGACGATCTCGGCCCCTATTCCGAGATTGACCCTTTCCTGACCGTTATTGCTCAACAAGCCTATCAGTTCGGATATCTAGGTATGCAGATGCTCGTCGACCGTATTCAACAACGCGGTGAAACGGGACTGCCCTGGAAAAAAATCGTCTTACCTGCGGATATGATCGTCCGGCGATCGGTAGCGGCGGTGGATTGAATGTGCTGGAGTGTGGAGATGCGTAGGCGTAGGGGAGTTGCTTGATTTTATCGAGTAATTCTTGCGAATTTGGTGCCGCGGCGCGGAATTACTCGATTTTTTCGTGTAATTCCAGCTGAATCGCTCCTCCGCCGAGGAATTGTTCGATTTTATCGAGTAATTCTTGCGAATTTGGTGCCGCGGCGCGGAATTACTCGATTTTTTCGTGTAACTCTGGTTGAATCGATCCTCTTCGGCGGAATTACTCGATTTTTTCGTGTAATTCTAGCTGAATCGCTCCGCCGCCGAGGAATTGTTCGATTTTATCGAGTAATTCTTGCGAATTTGGTGCCGTGGCGGGGAGTTACTCGATTTATTCGTGTAATTCGTGGAAGTTTGAAGCACAGCGGCTAGATAGACGGTTATTCCGCACATCTCGCTTACTCATCGCCCATTCTCACACTAGTTAGACGGTTTTTCCGCCCATCTCGCTGACTCATCGCCCATTCTCACACTAGTTATACGGTTTTTCCGCCCATCTTGCTGACTCATCGCTCATTCTCACACTAGATAGACGGTTTTTCCGCACATCTCGCTGACTCATCGCACATTCTCACACTAGTTAGACGGTTTTTTCGCACATCTCGCTGACTCATCGCACATTCTCACACTAGATAGACGGTTTTTCCGCACATCTCGCTGACTCATCGCCCATTCTCACACTAGATAGACGGTTTTTCCGCCCATCTCGCTGACTCATCGCTCATTCTCACACTAGATAGACGGTTTTTCCGCCCAACTCGCTGACTCATCGCTCATTCTCACACTAGATAGACGGTTTTTCCGCACATCTCGCTTCAAGTAACTCCATCGCCACACACATTCCCATTATCACTAACAACAAAGAGCCAACCCCTTCGACGACTCGCCGGGATTGGCTCTTTCTTTACGGTATCCTCTTGCCCACTTGTTCTCTCTTATCCACTTACCCTTCCAACCAAGCGGTTTTTTCCGTTCCCGGAACCCGTTTACCTGCGGAGGGTTGCATGTCGGGATAACCGACATAAATAAGTCCGACGATTTGTTCTCGTCCGGCAAGCCCGAATGCCGCCTTCATCTTCGGATGGTAGGCAGGATCTCCGGTGCGCCAAACCGCACCGAGTCCACTAGCATGCGCCATGAGCAACAAGTTTTGCACGGCCGCGTGCGCGGCGGCGAGTTCTTCCCTGGCATCTACTCTCGGAGCGTCCGATGGCACGCATACTGCGGCGATCACGACCGGGGAGCGGTAGGCTTTCGCCACTTCCTTCTCGAGACGCAGCGCGCGTTCTTCCTCGCTTAATTCCTGCATCGTGTCCGCGGCAATGTCGGCATAAGCTTGACCCAGTACTCTCCTGCCTTCTCCGGTCATGACGACAAATTTCCAAGGCTCGGTCGCAAAATGATTCGGAGCCCAGACCGCTGCCTCGATCATTTTCTCGATCAATTCCTTCGGTACCGGCTCGTTCTTTACTTTCCCGATGCTGCGTCTTCCGCGAATGATTTCTTCTAAGCTTACCATCCTAATCTTCCCTTCGTACTCGCGCCTAAGTTACCCCACCTGTTGTTTCAGGCTTCCGCCCGTAAACTGGCTGTTGTACAGATCCGCGTAAAATCCGCCTTGGGCGAGCAGTTCGTTGTGCGTGCCCTTCTCGATAATACTGCCCTGATTCATGACCAGGATCAAGTCCGCATCCCGGATCGTGGACAGACGATGCGCGATCACGAAGCTCGTTCTGCCTTGCATGAGCTCGTGCATCGCTTTCTGAATGTACACTTCCGTACGCGTATCCACGCTGCTTGTCGCTTCGTCGAGAATCAGAATGGCCGGATCCGCCAAGATTGCTCTGGCGATCGTCAACAATTGTTTCTGTCCTTGCGACAAATTGGATGCTTCTTCATTTAACACTGTATCATAACCTTCAGGCAAAGTACGAATAAAATGATCCGCATGAGCGGCTTTCGCCGCCTCGATGATCTCTTCCTCTTTAACCCCTTCGCGTCCGTAAGCGATATTGTCGCGGATCGTTCCGTTGAATAGCCACGTGTCCTGCAACACCATTCCGAACAAACTCCTCAGATGTCCGCGTTTCATCCGCGTGATATCCGCTCCGTCGATCGTAATGCTGCCTTCGTTAACTTCATAGAAACGCATCAGAAGGTTAACCAACGTCGTTTTGCCCGCACCGGTCGGTCCGACGATCGCAACCATTTGCCCGCTCTTCACGTCGATGTCCATATTTTCGATCAGCATCGCATCGGATTGATAACCGAAAGCGACGTCCTTCATCGCGACTTCGCCGCGCGGATTAGCGAGCTTGAGGTCTTTCCCTTCCGCTGCTTCCGGAATCTCTTCCTCTTCGTCAAGCAGTTCGAACACGCGCTCCGCCGAAGCGATCGTCGACTGGATGATGTTCGCGATGTTCGCCGTCTGAACGAGAGGCATCGAGAATTGCCTTGCGTATTGAATGAACGCTTGAATGTTACCGATCGAGATCGAACCCTTGGCGACCATGATCCCGCCGACGACGCTGATGAATACGTAGCCGATATTGCTGACCATGCTCATAAGCGGCATAATGTTCCCGGATACGAACTGCGCCCTCCACCCCGATTCGTACAACCGCTCGTTGATCTGATCGAACTTGGCGACGGAAATGTCTTCTTGCCCGTACGCTTTGACGATCTTGTGTCCGGAATACATCTCCTCGACATGTCCGTTAAGCTGACCCAATTCCATCTGCTGCGTTTTGAAATGTTTCTGAGAACGGCTTGCCGCGCCTCTAATCACGATCATCGACAGAGGTAACGTCAGCAGTAAGATTAAGGTTAACCATGGACTGATCGTAAGCATCATGACGATAACGCCGATGATGGTGATCAGCGAAGTAATCAACTGAGTGAGGCTTTGTTGCAGCGTATTGCTGATGTTATCGACGTCATTGACGGCTCGGCTCAGTATTTCACCGTGCGACTTGCTATCGAAATATTTCAGCGGCAGCCTGCCGAGCTTATCGTTGACTTCGTTACGCAAACCGTAAACCGTCTTCTGCGCGACGCCCGCCATAAGGTATTGCTGGATATAGCTGAAAATAGAGCTGACCAAGTATAACCCTGCCAAGAAGACGACGATCTGCCATATCCCCGGGAGATCGAAATGCGCGTTCGGATCGCCGTTCAGCTTGCCCATCATGCCTTCGAATAGCTTCGTCGTCGCGTTTCCCAACACTTTAGGGCTATAGATCGCGAACGCCGTACTAAGAATAGCTGTAATCAGCACCGCTAATAATTTCATCCTTTGAGGGCGCAAGTATCCGCTCAGCCTGCGAAGAGTTCCTTTGAAATTTTTCGCCTTCTGCGGAGGCATTCCCATGCCGCCCATACCGCCGCCCATGCCTGGCCCCATCGGTCCTCTGCCGGGGCCGCCCGGAGCAGGGCCTTTGCTTGGCATATTATGATTGCCGCGATTTTCACTCATGCGATCTCCTCCTCGGACAGCTGCGACGATACGATCTCGCGATAGACGCTGCAGCTTTCCATTAGCTCCCGATGATTGCCGATTCCAACGATCCGGCCCTCATCCAATACGATGATCCGGTTTGCGTCCATCACCGTGCTCACCCGCTGCGCAACGATCATGACGGTCGCTTCGGTAGTTTCGCTTTTGAGCGCCGCCCTCAGCTTGGCATCGGTCTTGAAATCGAGCGCGGAGAAGCTATCGTCGAACAAATAAATCGAAGGCTTCCTCACGAGCGCCCGAGCGATCGATAACCGCTGTTTCTGTCCGCCGGACAAATTCGATCCGCCCTGCGAAATCTGCGCCGAATAACCTTCCGCCATACCTTCGATGAAATCTTCAGCTTGGGCGGTAACCGCGGCGTGACGGACTTCCTCGTCGGTTGCGTCGGTTTTCCCGTAGCGGATATTGTCCGATACCGTGCCGGTAAACAGGAGCGCCTTCTGCGGAACAAGTCCGATCGCCGAACGAAGCTCGTCGAGCGACAAGTCGCGCACGTCCGCGCCGTCTATGCGGATCGCTCCTTCTTCTATGTCATAGAATCTCGGAATCAAGCTAATGAGCGTGGACTTCCCTGATCCGGTTCCTCCGATGATCGCCGTAACTTCGCCCGGTTTAGCTTGGAAGGATATTCCCGAGATCGCGGGCGACTCGGCACCCGGGTAACGGAAGGATACGTTCTCGAATTCCACTAAACCTTGCGAGCGACGCTCTCCTCCAGCTCCGGATTTCCCGCTATGACCTCTGCCTTTTTCCAAGATAACTGGCTCTGTATTCAGCACTTCGTTGATTCTGACCGCAGAAGCAGATGCGCGCGGAACCATAACGAACATCATCGATACCATGAGAAGAGAGAACATGATTTGCATCGCGTATTGCAAGAACGCCATCAAATCGCCCACCTGCATATTTCCTTCGCTGACTCGGATACCGCCGAACCAAATAATCGCGATTGACGAGAAATTCAGGATCAGCATCATCATCGGCATCATGAACGCCATGATTTGATTGACTTTGATCGCGGTTTGCGTGAGATCTCCGTTCGCTTCCTTGAAGCGTTTCGTTTCATGCTCGAAGCGATTGAACGAACGTATGACGCGGATTCCCGTCAAACCTTCGCGAAGCACTAAATTCAACTTGTCGATCTTCTTCTGCATCACTTTGAAATACGGAATTCCTTTGCTCGCGATGAGAAATATCGTCAAGGCAAGAATCGGAATAGCTCCGACGAAAACAAGCGACAAATGAGCATCCTTTGAGATTGCCATGATCAAACCGCCTATGCACATCATCGGAGCAGCGACCATCATGCGCATCATCATCATAAGAACCGTCTGCACCTGCGTAATATCGTTGGTCGTGCGAGTGATCAGGGAGGCCGTCCCGATCTTGTCGAACTCCTGCAAGGAGAAGTTCTCGACGTGCCTGAACGTTTTGCTGCGCACGTCCCTTCCGAAACCGGAAGCGACTCGTGATGAGAGGTAACTCGCCGCGATCGACACCAGCGTGCCTATGGCCGTAACGGCTAACATGAACCCGCCTATTTTCCAAATATACGGAGTATCTCCCTTCACGACGCCGTCATTAATGATATCCGCCATCAATGTCGGCAAGTACAGCTCGCTAAGAGACTGCATGAGAATAAGCGCCATAACCGCGGCAACCGCCCAACGGTAAGGTCTGAGGTACCTAAATAGCTTAAGCAATCTGATCAACTCCGTACCTAATGGATTTATTGCAACTTAACAATATGTAAAAATGATAATATGACGCCATTATGAACTGAATATGAACGGAAAACAAATGGAGGGCCGATTCGCTCTCCCAATATCGCCTTTTAGGCTGCGCAAGAAGACTGTCCGCTCCTAAAATCATGACCGGTTGTTCAATTTTTTATGAATAAAAAGCCGTAAGCCTTAGACCTATTCGGTCGATGGCTTGCGGCTTATGTGTACTGATTTCGCTCGGGGCATTCTCTAGCTATAGAATAACTGATCGGAAAGAATAAGTCTATTTTTTATTCAAATTATTCGTTATATTTTTACTGCTGCTTCCGCGGGCAGAAAATGAAGATGCGCATCTCATGAATTTGTTAATGGGAGAATATTAAATGTTAAATGAGAGTCGAAAGGCATTATTCATTACGATCGGTCTTATCTTGGGATTGATTATGTCCTCATTGGATCAAACGATCGTATCGTCCGCCATGCCGACCATAGTTAATCAATTAGACGGCATGACCTTGTACAGTTGGGGATTCTCTATTTATATGCTTGTCTCGACAACGGCCATGCCCATCTATGGCAAGCTTGCGGATTTATTCGGAAGGAAAAAGGTTTATCTAATCGGGCTGACGTTATTCCTGATCGGCTCGGTTTTGTGCGGAGTAGCGGGCAGCATGGAGCAGTTTATCGTTTACCGGGCGATTCATGGTCTCGGGGCGGGAGCGCTTATGCCGATCGCCTTCACGATTATCGGTGATGTGTATCCTCCCGAGAAACGGGGAAAGTTCATGGGGCTATTCGGTACAGTATTCGCGGTTTCCAGTTTATTGGGACCGACCCTCGGTGGAGCGATCGCGGAACATTGGGGCTGGGGATGGATATTCCTAATTAATCTTCCCCTTGGAATAGCTGCATTCCTTTTCATCTATGTCTCGCTTAGAGAGAGCAGAAACGGAGAAAACCGTTCGATAGATTGGCTTGGGGCTGCATCGTTTACCGGAGCGATCGTGTCCATCCTGCTTGCTCTTATCTTGATCGGAAACGATCAAGGATCGAGAAGCCACTATTCATGGGACTCCTCGATTATTCTCATCTTGCTCGGAGCAGGCTCTATGTTATTGATCTTCTTCTCATGGATTGAAACGAAAGCCAAGGACCCGTTTATTCCGCTTCGGTTGTTTAAGATCCGAGTTATCGCTTACGGAAATATTGCGGGATTCTTCATGAGCGCGGCGATGTTCGGCGCTATCGTGTATATTCCGTTATTCGTTCAAGGCGTTATCGGGGTTAATCCGACGCTCGCCGGATTTATTCTAACGCCACTCCTGTTATCCGTTGTTGTAACGACGACGATAGGAGGGAGATTACTTGCCAAGGTGTCATACCGGGCGATACTCGTCCCAAGCTTGCTTTTAATGGGAGTCGGTTTTTATTTCCTAAGCCGGATGAACGCGGATACGAGCGAGATAGAAGCCATAGCCTATATGGTCGTCACCGGTCTTGGCATGGGCGCGGTTTATCCGACTCTCGGTACGGCCGCGCAAAGTGCTGTCGATATCGCGGATCGTGGGACCGCTACTTCTTCATCCCAATTTTTTCGTTCGATCGGCGGCACGATCGGAGTTAGCGTGTTCGGAAGTATATTAGCGATCAGAATGGACATACAATCGGCGGGGGCATCAGGTGGTTTCGTCGATCAACGACTATTACTGGATGCGGAAACTCGCGGCGCTCTAACCGGTGCTGTCCTGTCCGATCTTCAATCGCGACTAAGCGAATCGTTGGGTCTCGTATTCGAAATCGGTATGATTCTTATTGTCTTCGCGTGTATAGCTTGCTTGATGATCGGAAATGCCAGACTGGTGCAACGAAATCGGAAAGAGGCATAACTACGCCCCTAAAATCATGACCATTTATTCAATTTTTTATGAATAAAAAGCCGCAAACCAACGACCGATTCCGTCCGAGGCTTGCGGCTTTATTTGTGATTTGTCCGTTTGTGATTTGTCGGTTTGTGATTTGTCGGTTTGTGATTTCTCGGTTTGCACTTTATCATTCTGTTACTTGAATCCCAAGCATGACTCAACGAATCTTACGATCGACGAAAAAAGGTCCGAGCGGAATAAACGCGGCAATTACCGCTACTACGGACATTAAGAAAGACAGCTTCCGCACGATCAAGGCGTTGAGAATCGCTAATAAATACAAGACGAACAAAACCCCATGCGCCATACCCACGTATGTAACGACTTCCGGAATATCGCCCCAATATTTAAGCGGCATCGCGATTAACAATAAGACCAAGAACGAGATAGCTTCGACGGTACCGATAAAGCGCAACCGACCGATAGGCGTATTCAACATGCTGCAACCCCCGATATGGCTTGTATAGCTATATCATACCAACGGTACTTTCGGATTGCTGTGAATAAGTTGTGTCATTTCGTCGAGATACGAACTTTAACGCTTCCCTTGTGCTTAATGGCGAAAGCGAAGTTTCCGCAACAAAACGACGCACCGACGCTTCATCGGTTTTCGAATACTCTCGAAGAGCCCATCCGATCGCCTTGCGGATAAAAAACTCGTTGTCGTCTTTACATTGTCTAATATATTCGAAGAGCTTTTCCGCATCGGTTCGCTCCCTGTATCTCAATTGATACAAGATCGCGGTTCGACGTAACCAGAAATCGTCCGACTTCATCCATCGTTCCGTATATTCCGGAATTAATTCCGGATACCTCATCAGGTGGTCGCCCATCGTATGGGAAGCCAAATAATCGACCGTATCCCACCACGATTTCGTTGTCACGAGGGTTTCGAACACATCGATGTCATCCCTCTTCGACTGCTTACCATACTTCTCTAAGAAAGCCATCGCCACGTTCTGAAACTCCCGTTCAGGCAATTGCCACAATTGCAGTACAACTGCAAGGAGCTCTTCTCCGGCAGGTATTCCATATTCCGCCCAGAATTGTTTCGTCAAGCTCGTACGCTCCGGCGTCTTCAAGCCGAGGAACGGATACTGGTTACGCATATAGTTTTCCATCGGCTTCGCTTTTCCCGGGTCCGCATGTTGCCTAAACCACGCTGCGAGATGATCTACGTAGCTTTTCATTATCCTCGTCCACCGTCCCCGCATTTAGAAATTCGGATTGAGCCCTACCCGATCGGCAACCGTTCGCATTTGCGCCGGGAGAGGCGCCTTGAACTCCCGCCCGTCCGGAAGGACGATTCGCCATGCGTGCAGAAGCTGATGGTTGACGTCTCCGTATCTTTTGCCGCCGTATTTGATATCCCCGAGAAGAGAATGCCCGATATCTTGAAAATGGGTGCGGATCTGATGCGTCCGGCCGCTGATCAATTCGATCTCGACGAACGAATAAGCGTTGCCGGTCTGAAGGACGCGATAGCGCGTCTCCGCCGACTTCACTTGCTCCGCTCCGCCATGCTTCTCGACATCCGTTTTGTCTCCGACGACGTGCGTACGGTTTTTCTTCTCGTCGCGAATAAGATCGCCTGAAAGCGTGCCTTCACCCGTAAGCTTGCCTTCGACGATCGTTACGTAGTATTTTTGCAGCTCATGCTTCTGAATCCATTGGTTTAATTGGTGCAGCATACCCGCGGTCTTCCCGACGAGTACGATGCCGCTCGTATTGCGATCCAGTCGATTTGCCGTAGCGGGCATGAAGAGCGGGCTATCCAACTCGCCTTTACGGTACAAATAAGCATGAACCCGGTTCACGAGCGTATCCTTCTGATCCGCTTGATCGGGATGCGTCAGCATGCCGACCGGCTTCATGACGACCATGAGTTCGGCGTCTTCGTACAAGACGTCTACGTTGGCGTTCACCCCGACGTACTTCGCCTTCTTCTGGCCGATACTCGCTTCTTGATAAGCCGCTTCCTCTACGTACAAAACCAATTCGTCTCCGGCAACCAGCTCGTAGTCCTGTTTTTTTCTCTTCCCGTTCACTTTTACTTTGCCGGAATCGATCATTTTGTATATTTGTCCCAATGGAATGTTGGGCATTAGATTTCTGAGGAAGCGATGCAGTCTCTTGCCGCCCTCCGAGGGGGTGATTTTACGGTTAATCATGCCTGTTATCTCCTCTGACTGTAATACACGCGGATTTGAATATCTTGATTATAGTTGCCGAAACCCGATCCGTACAAAGTTAATCCGCCCACATGGGTCGCATCGTCCTCGACCGCGAATCGCAGCGTCCAGAAGTGCTTTTCCAGTCGCAGATCGTCTAACGTAGTGTCCGAGATTTTCTGCCCGTCCATGTAAGTGCCTTGCCGGTTCACCCGAAGCACCTTCCACAGTCCGTATTGATTTAGAGGGATCGTCCACCATTCCGGAGTAAAACGGCCTCTGGCGTGCGCACCGTAATCTCCCGGGCTCGTCCACTCCCCTAACCGAATATCGTTAAGGTAGAAACGGATGTCCGACGGCCACTGGTCGTTCGCTCCGGGCGCTTCCGACGCAAGCTCCAGCGAAATCTCCAATTCTTCCGGCTCTTGGCTAGGCAACAAATAGTTCGGCATCTTATATTCCACGTAACCTTTACCGAACCAAATGATGGCGGCGTTCACTCTTTCCGGATCTAGAAAATAACGAGGATCGTCATATTGACCGACCAGCTTCTCGCGCGTTGCCAGACCGCATGTCGGGTAAACCTCGAAGGAGGTATAATGCCCTACGGGAATATGCTGCTCATAAAACGTTCTTTCCGTTACCCCTGCCTGAGGAAGCACGATCTCGACGCTTGTCTCCGCCAAAGAACAAATCTTGTGCGTGCCGCCTTCCTTGCGAACCATATTCGTATCGATCAAGCCCGCTAGCTCGAGCTTGCGGACATGCATCGTTAGAATCGCGCTGCTCAGCTCAAGCCGCTCGGCGATTTCCTTCAAGTTCATCGATTTCTCCGCCAGCAGCTCCAATATCCGAAGCCGCACTTCGCTTGCGAGCGCCTCGTATAAGGGAAGCCACTTACGGTCGGTATTCGCTCTAATCATCGAGGAACTCCCCTTCGTGACGGACCATATTCGTTCATATCCACAATCCTATCGCCTTAAATTAATATAAATATAAATCCTTCAAAGATCAAATGAAATTATTAAAAGGCTATTGCAAAATTCCGATTGTTCTTGTTAAATAGGTTTTGAACAGTTGTTTTAGTTTATTGATTAATAATTATATTATTTCAAGGAGAGATATTCATGTCCCATCAGGCTAAAATGATCGTCGACAAAGACTTCGTCATCTCCCGGATTGACGACCGCATTTACGGTTCATTCATCGAGCATCTCGGTCGCGCCGTATACGGCGGCATCTACGAACCGGGACACCCTGCCGCCGACGAACGCGGATTCCGCAAAGACGTCCTCTCCCTCATTCAAACGCTTCGCGTGCCGATCATCCGATATCCGGGAGGAAACTTCGTATCCGGCTACGATTGGAAGGATGGGATCGGTCCTAAAGACCAACGCCCAAGCCGGCTTGAGCTGGCCTGGAGAACGGTGGAACCGAACCAATTCGGCTTGAACGAATTCGTGGAGTGGTCTCGGACAGCGGGTACCAACGTCATGTGGGCGATTAATCTAGGAACGCATGGCGTCGACGAAGCTCGCAATATCGTCGAATACGCGAATCATGTCTCCGGATCTTATTGGAGCGACTTGAGGATTAGTCACGGTTATCGCCAACCTCACGCGATCAAGACATGGTGCCTCGGCAACGAAATGGACGGTCCTTGGCAGATCGGCGCGAAAACGGCGGTCGAATACGGCAGAGTCGCGGCCGAATCGGCGAAAGTCATGAAATGGGTCGATCCTTCCATCGAACTCGTCGCTTGCGGCAGCTCCGGCAAAGGAATGGCTACGTACCCGGAGTGGGAAGCAACCGTACTCGATCATACTTACGAGCATGTGGAATTCTTATCCTTGCACAGCTATTACGGTAATCACGATAACGACACCGCGACCTTCCTTGGACGATCGCTCGAGATGGAAGATTTCATCCGCAGCGTAGTGGCCACTTGCGACTACATGAAAGCTAAGAAGCGCAGCAACAAAAAGATGCAGCTCAGCTTCGATGAATGGAACGTCTGGTTTCATTCCAACGATGCGGACAAGAAAATCGAACCTTGGCAAATCGCGCCCCCTCAATTGGAAGACGTCTATACGATGGAAGATGCGCTTGTCGTCGGTTGCTTGCTGATCGCATTGTTGAAAAACTCCGATCGCGTGAGGATGGCTTGCTTGGCCCAACTCGTCAACGTCATCGCTCCGATCATGACGGAGAACGGCGGCCAAGCTTGGGCCCAGACGATCTTCTATCCTTACATGCACGCATCCGTGTACGGTCGCGGCCAAGCGCTCGTTCCGCTCGTGCAATCTCCGAAATACGATACGAAAGACATCACGGACATTCCTTATTTGGAATCGATCGCCGTATACGACGAACAAGCGATGGAAGTAACGATATTCGCCGTAAACCGCGATTTGACGAACTCCCTTCCGTTAGAGGTCGATCTGCGCAGCTTTGGCGCTTGCGATATTCTGGAGCACATCGTCCTCCAGAACGACAATCTCAAGGCGACGAACACCGCAAGCGAGCCTAACCGCGTTACGCCGAAAATGACCGGCAATGCTACGGCTGACGGCTCCAAAATCAACGCAACGCTAGGAAAAGCTTCTTGGAACGTTATCCGCGTTCGTCTACATTAGAAACAGATAGCCTCGAAGGAACATCGGAAATTCGATCGTTTCTTCGGGGCTAAATTTTTTGTTGTGACTTATTATAATTTTTTTAGGAAAGTTACCCAAAACGTAAAAATCTATGCTATACTGAAAGCGCTACCAAGCAACATCATTCTAAGGGGGAATTGGAACGATGAATGCAGCACTGCAGGAGAAAAATGTGTATGAGGATTTTGACGCTCGACAAGACACGTTGTTCTTCAAAGTAGGAGCACATGGATTAATCAGCTTTCACGGACGGAATTACAACATCAAAAAGAGAATGTCCGCCGACGAAAGAAACCGCCTGATTGCGGATTCCACCACGTTTTTCCGCGTTTCATCGGATTGTTATGTGAACGTTCGGAACATTTCAGTCATCGGTGAGCACCATATTTTCTTCGGAGATACTTCCAAACGCCTATCCTGCTCCCAACGCAAACAACAGATGATTCGCCAATTAATCGATCAATAAGCGGTCTACTAAACCGAAACGCAATTCAAACGAACAAAGCCTGAGTGAACCATGGGATATCGCATCCTTCGGTTGACCCAGGCTTTGTTCGTCGTTGCTTGCCTGGCTCGTCTAAACCCATGTGTATTTTTACCTTAGAATGCTTATTCTAACTCCAACTAGCAACGACCAGATCGTTACGTACGCGGAGGTATTATGCCCATTGTAGAGGTAAAGGAACTAACGAAAATCTTCGGAGCCGAGCCGGAGAAGGCTCTAGAACTCCTCGGCCAAGGTCTTAGCAAAAAAGCGATATTCGAAAAAACGAAAATGACGGTCGGCGTCAATCGCGTTAGCTTTCGCATCGAGGAAGGCGAAATCTTCGTGATCATGGGACTCTCCGGAAGCGGAAAGTCGACTTTGGTTCGGCTATTAAATCGTTTGATCGAGCCGACAAGCGGCAGCGTATTGATCCACGGCAAAGATATCGTCACCTTGAACGCGCAGCAGCTTCGGGAAGTCCGGCGCCGGAGCATGGCTATGGTGTTTCAGAAGTTCGCGCTCTTCCCCCACAAGACCGTGATCGAGAACGTCGAATACGGTTTGGAAGTCAGAGGAACGGAAAAGCAAACCCGACTCGAGAAAGCGATGAGTTCTCTTAAGCTTGTCGGGCTGGAAGGGCTGGAATCCCGTTATCCCGATCAGCTTAGCGGAGGCATGCAGCAGCGGGTCGGGCTTGCCCGGGCGCTTGCCAACGAGCCGGATATTCTTCTGATGGACGAGGCGTTCAGCGCCTTGGACCCGCTTATTCGCAAGGATATGCAAGACGAACTGCTCGAGCTTCAACATAATATGAAGAAAACGATTATTTTCATCACGCACGACCTGGATGAAGCGCTCCGGATCGGAGATCGGGTAGCTCTCATGCGCGACGGATCGGTCGTGCAGATCGGCACGCCGGAAGAAATCATGATCAATCCGGCCAATAAATTCGTCGAACGTTTCGTGGAAGACGTCGATCTGTCCAAAGTGCTGACGGCTTCCCATGTCATGCGCAGACCCGAGACGATCAGCCCCGATCGCGGCCCTAGGGTAGCGTTGCAGCTCATGCGAGATAGCGGAGTTTCCAATCTCTATCTTGTCGATAGAGCGAAGAAGCTTATCGGAGTCATAACGGCGGAAGACGCCGCAGCTGCGATCAAAAGCGGACAAACTTTAATGGATATCGCGATCCAAGACGTTCCGACTTTCCGTCCCGATCAGCATTTAAATGAGCTGTTCGAGATCGTCGGAAGCAGCCGTATCCCCGCTGCGGTCGTAAGCGATAACGGACGGTTGCTCGGCATTATCGTAAGAGGAGCCGTCCTGTCCGCCCTGTCCGGCAACTCCGACGACAACGTGACTGGAGGGCCTCCGCATGCATAAGATTCCTCTCGATCGATGGGTGGAAACGATCGTCGAATGGCTTGGCACGAATTTCAGCTTTCTGTTCGATCTTCTATCCGCCATCATAGGCGGGACGGTTAACGCCTTCTCCTCCCTTCTGCATCTGTTGCCCGCATGGATCATTATCGCGCTTCTTACCTTGCTGGCTTACCGGTTAGGACGCTGGACGTTAGCTTTGTTCGCGTTAATCGGTCTTCTGCTCATCTGGAACTTGGGATTCTGGTCTCCTACGATGGATACGACCGCTCTCGTGCTAACCGCTTCGCTCGTTTCTCTCGTCCTTGGTCTTCCGCTTGGAATCGCATGCGCTAGATCGCGAAGCGTTCAGAATACGTTAACTCCGTTGCTCGATTTCATGCAGACGATGCCCGCGTTCGTTTATCTGATTCCGGCCGTTACCTTTTTCGGACTAGGCGTCGTACCGGGGGTTATCGCTTCTGTTATTTTCTCCATCGCGCCCACTATCCGGTTAACGAATCTCGGAATCCGTCAAGTACCGGAAGATCTGATCGAAGCCGCCGATGCCTTCGGTTCTACTCCGGGGCAGAAGTTATTTCAAGTTCAGATTCCGTTGGCGCTGCCGAACATGATGGCCGGAATCAATCAAACGATCATGCTTTCCTTATCCATGGTTGTCATCGCCTCCATGATCGGCGCGCAAGGGGTCGGAGCGGACGTGTACCGGTCCGTAACGCAGCTCAACACGGGGAAGGGCTTCGAGGCTGGACTTGCCGTCGTTATTCTGGCTATCTTAATGGACCGGATGTCCCAGAAGCTTGTAAGTCCGAATCGCCGGAAAAGTAAAAGCTGGCTAAGAAGCGCCTCGTGGATCGCCGGAAGCTTGGTCATCGTATTAGTTGCAGCTTGGATATACAGCAGCGCTTCAAATGAGGAGAAAAGCGGAGGAAATCGCGTTGGCGAGCAAGTCGGTTTTCGCATCATCGGGATCGATCCGGGTTCGGGCCTAATGAAAGCGTCGGCGAAAGCTATCCAGGATTACGGTCTGGACGGCTGGACTTTGTTGGAAGGATCGGGGACGGCAATGACGGCCGCATTGGACAAGGCTTACAAGAACGAAGAGCCTATCATCGTCACGGGATGGACCCCGCACTGGATGTTCGTCAAATACAAGTTGAAGTATTTGGAGGATCCTAAAAAGTCTTTCGGGGAAAGCGAAGAAATCCATACGATCTCCCGACTAGGGCTTGGCAAGGATAAACCTTCGGCGTATCGGATGCTCCAACAATTTCATTGGGAACCGTCCGATATGGAAAAAGTCATGACTCTAATCAGCGGCGGGACAAGTCCGGAAGCGGCCGCCGAGAAATGGGTAGTGGATAATCCAGAGATTGTCGCCGAATGGATCAAGGACGTTCCTCCGGCTTCAGGCGAACGCCTCAAGCTGGCTTACGTCGCATGGGACTCGGAGATCGCCAGCACGAACGTCGTTAAAGCCGTATTAGAGTCCAAGCTCGGATACAAGGTCGACATGCTCCAAGTAGAAATCGGACCCATGTGGGCAGGTATCGCGAACGGAGATGCGGACGCAATGGTCGCTGCGTGGTTGCCTACGACTTCGATCGACTATTACGATAAATATAAAGGAAAATTCGAGGATTTAGGTTCTAACTTAGCCGGGACGAAATTAGGATTCGTCGTTCCGAACTATATGGACGTTCAATCCATCGAACAGTTGAAACGGTCTTGAACGGAAAAACCGCCCGCGGACGGGAAGATATCGTTTCTTCCTGTCCGCGGGCGGTTATTTTTCAAGGAGTCATGAGCTCCATGATCAGTCCCGCCGTCTCTTCGATCGCTTTCTCGGTCACGTCGATGACCGGACATTTCAATCGATCCATGATATCGGAAGCGAATAGGAGCTCCTTCTCAATACGATCCATCGAAGCATAGTTGGCTTGGCTCGGCAATCCCAAAGCTTTTAAGCGTTCCGTGCGAATCTTGAGCAGCCGTTCAGGCTGCATCGTCAATCCAACGACCAACCTACTGGACGCAGCGAACAGTTCTTGAGGCGGCTTTACCTCGATCGTAAGCGGATAGTTGGCCGTCTTGATCCCTTTATGCGCCAAATAGATGCTTAGCGGCGTTTTCGAAGTTCGCGATACGCCTACCAGCACGACCTGCGCTTGCAACAATCCCCTGGAATCTTTACCGTCATCGTACTTAACCGCGAATTCGATCGCCTCGATTTTACGATAATAGTTTTCATCCATCTCATGCAGCAAGCCGGGCTTATATTTGGGAGAATCATTAAACGTGTCGATAAAAGCTTGCATCATCGGCCCCATGACATCGACTGCGCGAACACCAAGACGGATCGTCTCTTCCCTCATCGTCTCGCGAAGCTCCGGTTGAACGAGGGTATAGGCAATGAAGCCGCCCGCCGAGAGCGCCTCTAGGATGATCGCCTTGATCTCGTCTTCATGTTTGAGGTTTCCGTACCTTTTGATCTTAACCTGCTCGGTCGCGAATTGTCGGGCAGTCGCCCTCGCGACGGCTTCCGCGGTTTCCCCTACGGCATCCGAACATACGTATATGATTTTCTGTCGTTGCTCCGACATCCCATTTCCCCCTACTCAGCAATAAACCCCGAGGTCAAATCCACCAATGCTTGCGTCATATTGGTTTTTGTAATTCTTCCGACGACCTCGAGTTGGCCGCGATCACCGTGAGCGTTCACGACGGGCATGCCCACCACTTGATGATTCAGCATTTTCTTAGCGGCTTCCAGCAAAGTGTCATCGGGAGTAACGAACACCAGACGAGGCACTCTTGTCATGACCATACTGATCGGAATGGCGGCAGCGTTCGGATTGCCTAAAGTGACCTTCAGCAGATCCTTTAGAGAAACCATGCCCGTAAGCGCACCCTGCTCGTCCGTAACGGTCAGAAACCCGGTATTTTCCACGAACAAGGAAATGACGGCATCGTTTACCGTCGCGCTCTCGACAATGACGACCGGTCGGTTCATGACATCTTTGACCTTCAGATTCATGAGTTTCTCGCTTTGCTGTCCCGTAGAGGTCATAACCTTGCCTAGAAAATAACCCACCTTCGGCTTGGCGTCGATATAACCGAGCATCACTAATACAGATAAGTCCGACCGGATGGTCGGACGGCTGATCCCCAAACACTCGGCGATTTGCTCGCCGGTGATGGGGGCGTGTTTTTTGACGATCTCGGTAATCGATAACTGTCTAACCGTGAGTTCGATAACTATCTCACTCCTTCATTACTCTTTCGAACGAATAGCGGTCGGTCGTTAAGCTGCGAATCGGCATTGATCAACCTTGTATGGAAGCTACTTTCTCCCAATCCTTCAGGAATCGTTCGATTCCGCTATCCGTCAACGGATGTTTCCACAGCACCGGGAGAAGCGTTCCGGGAATGGTAGCGATATGAGCGCCCGCTAAGGCAGCTTGTTCGAAATGGCCGACGTTCCGAATGCTCGCGGCGATAATCTCGGATGCCAGACCGTATTGGTCCAGTACTTGTCGCAAATTCCTCACCAGCGCCATGCCGTCCACGCTAATATCGTCCAAGCGTCCTACGAACGGACTAATGAAAGTCGCGCCGGCTTTCGCGGCTAGCAAACCTTGCGCAACGCTGAAGATCAGCGTGACGTTCGTCTTAATGCCTTCCGATGCCAGTTGGTGCGTCGCTTCGAGTCCGGCTTCCGTCATCGGAAGCTTGATTACGACGTTAGGTGCCCATTGCGCGATCTCGTGCGCTTCCTTCAGCATGCCTTCAACGTCGAGGCTGATCACTTCCGCGCTGACGGGTCCTTTAACGATAGCGCAAATCTCTTGAATGACGTCTTTGAAAACCCGGCCTTCTTTGGCGATCAAGCTTGGGTTCGTCGTTACGCCGTCCACTAATCCCAATTTGACGATACGTTTAATCTCTTCCACATTACCAGTATCCAAATAAAATTTCATCTACTTTATATCCCCCTCTGAAACTGAGCTTATCCTCGCTATTTATGGTATACCACAATCCTATTTATGACACAATATTTATCGTTATTCTTTTAATATGTTGTCATAATTTCATGCCAACTTTTCTGAGGTCGAGTACTCCAAAAAAAACTACGACTGACGAATTAACTAACAAGGATTTCCATTAGCCTCTGTCGAAGATAATTAGAACTCACTTTGACGGAGGTTTCTCATGCCATTGCCTAAGAACCGAATCATTCCGGAACAAAAGATTTACTTTAAACCAGAAGTTACTTGTTGTGTTCAATGTGGTGGAAAGTTGAAACGAAGTCACACAGCTTGGAAGAAAAATATATCCACCTTACATGGTGTCATTCAAGCTTGGAGCATGGCTTATGTATGCGCAAATCCAAGCTGTTCATTTCCAAAAACCTACTACAAATCAGTGGAAGCAGATTCACTGGCTATGAAGCACACTTCATATGGTTTTGACGTGCTTGCTTTAGTTGGTCAGCTACGTTTCAAGCATCATATGACCATAGCTGAGATCACGGAAGAACTAACTGGACGGGGTGTGGCCACATCAGAGCGAAATGCCCAAAGACTTTATGAGCGTTATCTGACGCTATTGCGTTCAAGTGTAACGGAATTTGTAAAAGAACAGCTTAAGCAGGTTGTCGATCTACGTAAAGGAATTATGATCTCGATGGATGGTGTGCAGCCAGAGAAAGGTAATGAAACCCTGTATGTTATTCGAGAAGTATTCAGCGGAACGATTCTTGTCGCCAAGAACGTCAAAAGCAGTTCTACTGAAGAACTAAAAAGTCTTATTCAACCCGTTATCGATCTTGGATTTCCAATCATCGGAATCGTGACAGACGGACAACAGTCTATTCGGCTTGCCATGGAATCCCTGCTTCCTGAAGTGCCCTATCAGTACTGCCAGTATCATTACTTGAAGGATATTGCCAAGCCCATTGTAGAACTGGATCGGAAATTAAAAACCGGCATCAAGAAAAGTCTCCGAGGAATCCGAGCTATTGAACGGAAGCTGGTTAAAGACAACTCCGAGGATTCAGAAATTGCGAAGGATTATCTAGCCGCTGTGCGCTCGGTACTACTTGAAGATGGGAACCCTCCTTTAGATTTGCCAGGCATTCGAGTGTTTGAAACATCCGAAGTCATACAGGCATCGCTGCTAAGCTGCCTGAGTAAAAAAAGAGCCATCTCTACTCCAAAACGTATTTAGAATTTTCAGTAAACTTGAAGAGTATCGCTCATTGTATGAAGAAGTAAAGCGCTGGTCATACGCTCTACAGCATGTCGCCACCGTCCTCAATCCCACAGTTGACCAAAGCAGCGATTCCGTACGGTTCCATATGCATTGCTTACTTCAATGGCTAGATGTAACTTACTCAAAAGAATCCGACCATCCGATGTTATCTAATTTAAAGAGTTACACAAAAGGGTTTTGGAAGGGTTTGTTTACCTGTTACGACTACCCTTATCTTCATCGTACGAATAATGACCACGAAAGATTTTTTCGTAAAACGAAGACACGACACCGTAGGATGACAGGACTCCGAAGCTGGAACGAATATATCGTCCGCTCCGGAGAGTTTGTTGTGTTCGTCGATGATGCACTCCGCCAAAGCAATCTCATTGAACGACTTCAAAGTGTAAGCTATGCCGAATTCCAAAACGAGCGGCAAAGATGGTTTCGTCGATTAGAGGAAACCACCAAACGTCGACGATTTAGAAGAAACCCTGCAAAGTATCTTCAAGCACTTGAAAATAAGTATTGCATGTTAATTGGTCAGTCGTAGAAAAAAAAAACGACGCTCGTGAGCGCCGTTCTCATAATCCTCTCGCTGTTTAGACGAGGCTTTAGTTTGTGATATCGCTATCCATCCCCGCTCCGCGAAAATTCCCTAATGTCCGATCTTGGTGCGCTCCTTGCCCTTGTCGGATTCTCCGGCGTTTTTGTTGGCGGCATCGCGATCTTGTTGCATCTCTTCTACGGTTTTGACTTTCAAACGCGCCGCGCCGCGATATCCTTCGTTCGTCGGGATCAGGTTGCCGGACGCGAGTCTTTGCTTGGCTGCGGCGATCGCGTCGCCATACTGCGGCAACCAGCTTTCTTGCGCGACGAGCATCTCGTCGACCATTTGCCAAATCTCTTTCGGATTGCACACCGCTCCGACCAAAGGATCCATCATGAACGCTTGACGAAGCAGCTTGTCGTCGCCATGGACGGCCGCCTCGACCGCCAGACGCTGTACGGAAATGCTGACATTGCATACCGCGGCCGGTCCAAGCGGCAACTTCCCGACGAGCGGCATGGAAATCCCGTTGCGATCCACGTACCCAGGCGCTTCGATAATCGCATCCTCGGGCAAGTTCGCGATCACGTCGTTGTTCCTCACGTTGAAATGTCCACGGTATACACGGCCGGTTTCCAATCCTTCGATAATGTAGGAGCCATGCTCTTCTCCCCGCTCTTCGGTGGCGTATTTCATCGCGGGCTCTTTCATCCAATTCGGGAAATCCGTCTCGAACCAATTACGCCCCTCCGTGCATACGCGCAAATACCCGCCCGTCTCGCCGTTAATCCAGTTGCCGAGGTCAATCCATTGTTCGATCTCGTCGGGACGTTTGCGGTACCATGGCACATATTCGCTCAGATGACCGTTCGACTCGGTGCTGTAGTAACCAAACCTCCGCAGCATATCGATCCGAACCTTCTCCGTCCGGCTAAAATCCGGATGGTTCTCGAAAGCTTCAAGCAGCTTCCCGGTTAAATCTTCTCCGTTATGACGAATTTGAATATACCAAGTTTGGTGGTTAATGCCCGCGCAAATGATATCGACTTCTTTTTTCTTCAACCCGAAAGCCTCGGCGATCTGCCAATGCCCACCCTGTACGCCATGGCAAAGTCCGATCGTTCGCACGCCGCCGTATTGATTGCACGCCCAAGTCAGCATCGCCATCGGATTCGCGTAGTTCAACAGCAAGACGTCATCCGCCGCGACCTCGCGGATATCTTGGCAGATTCGAAGCATTTCCGAAATCCCGCGCTGTCCGTACATAATACCGCCCGCCGACAACGTGTCGCCGACGCATTGATCGACTCCGTATTTTAACGGGATGTCGACGTCCGTCGCGAATGCTTCGAGTCCTCCGACGCGTATTGTGCAGAATACGTACTTAGCTCCGGCTAAAGCCTCGCGCCGATCTGTCGTTGCCTGGATCCGGATCGATAATCCGTTCTCCGTAATATCCCGTTGACAGAGTTCGGTTACCATCTCGAGATTATGCGAATTAATGTCCGTAAAAGCAACCTCGATATCCTTGAATTCGGGTACGCTCAATAAATCCCGAAGCAGTCCGCGAGTAAAGCCGATGCTCCCCGCGCCGATGAACGCAAGCTTAAATGCCATCATTCCAGTCCTCCAAGTCGTTGTTAATGAAATTCAATCGATGAATTCATTGTAACTAGACTGCAGACGGAAGCGTTATCAAAATTATGACTATCTCTAGCTCAACCTGTCAGAAATTATCACTTTACGAATCCATCAATCGTTGAGTATTCATGGATTTGCGGAATTCTATCGGAGTCAAATTCGTGTACTTCTTAAATAAAGCGTGAAAATACTGCCGACTACCCACTCCTACGTAATCGGAAATATCCGCGACCGGGATATCGGTATGAAGAAGAAGCATCTTCGCCTTCTCCATCCTTACGGCCGTCACATACTCTATCAGAGTTTGGCCGGTTTGTTTTTTGAAAATCCGTTGCAAATAACCCGGATGTAAATTCACACGCGCGGCGATATCGTTCACCGATATTTGCCGATCGTAATTCTGGTGAAGAAACTCTATGCTCTGTTTCACGTAATGCTCCGCTTGCTGCCATCCGTTGTTTTCCGCTTCGCGCCTTAATCTGCTAATCCGAATGAAAAGCTGAGACAACAGCATCCTGTCCAATAACCCTCCGTCGCCGCCGCGTTTATCCAGCTCCAACACTAAGCTTTTTAACGTATGATACACTTCATCCGGATCTTGCAACATCAAATAAGTAACGGGGGATGCGACCATCTCGCGGAAGGTTACTTCCTCATCGGCGATTTGCTTTATCGACGGAAACCCGCCCGCATGCTCTTCGAAACCGAACTCGACGTTCAGCATGCGACAGGTTTGCTCGACGACGAGCCTATGCGGAACGTTAGCATCCAATAAAATAAACTCGCCCTTGGTGAGTTTAACCGCCGCAAGGCTGTCCGTTCCGGCATCCCATTCGACTATACATTCTCCTTGCATGACGTACATAATCTCGGTGGAATCGTGTTGGTGAAAGGCCATATGGAACCCTTCCCATTGTTTGAAATAATACGCATAAATGCGCGGAGAATAATCCTTCTTCAATAAATCCGCATCGAAAATACTGCCGTTGCCCATCGAACCCTCCTTCCCTACCGTCTCGGGATAGGGTGATTTCGTCTTTTTAAATATGGACAATACCGACTTAAGAAGTCAACCGATTACTTACACAAACAATTACATAACATATACCTCACAATAACAATCGCAGCATTTAATAGATAGTAAATTTGTGTTATATTATTTAACACAGTATTTCCAAAGGAGTGAGTAGAGGATGGGATCATTTTACCTTTTGTCAGCGTTGCCTAAGGTCGATCTGCACGTACATCTCGATGGCTGCATTAAGCCTGCCACGCTTCTTAAGCTCGCCGACCGCCAAGGCATCGCATTACCTTCGAACGTCATATCGGATTTGGTTCCATACGTGCAGGTTGGAGAAGATTGTACGAGTTTGACGGAGTATTTAACGAAATTCGAATTCGTGCTTCCTTTTCTGCAAACGAAAGAGTCGTTGGAGCAGGTAGCTTACGAGGTCGTCGAACAAGCCGCCGAGCATCGAATTAAATATATCGAAGTCCGCTTCGCCCCGCAGCTTCACCGCGAGAATGGATTATCCGCTGCCGACGCCATTTCCCACGTCATACAAGGGTTACAACGAGGAGAAGAAGCATTCGACGTGAAAGCGAGAGCAATCGCGATCTGCATGAGGAACCATTCCGTCGCTACGAACTTAGAAGTGGTGGAAGCCGCTTCGCTCTTTATTGGACGGGGATTGGTCGCGGTAGACTTGGCGGGGGATGAATCGTCTTACCCGACCACTCTGTTCCGGGAAGTGTTCGCGTTAGCGCGCGAGCTCGAAATTCCGGTTACCATCCATGCAGGCGAAGCCGCGGGACCTGACAGCATCGAGGAAGCCGTGCTTAACCTGGGAGCTCGCCGGATTGGGCATGGCGTACGGTTGCGCGAAGACGCGAACGTGTTGAATTTGATTAAAGACCAGAAGATCCCCTTGGAGCTTTGCCCGACAAGTAACATTCAAACCAAAGCGGTGAACGGATGGGACGTTTATCCGATTAGGGAGTATTTCGATCAAGGAATCGTATTTACGGTTAATACGGATAACCCGGGCGTATCCGGTACGGACATTACGCGGGAGTATCGGGTGATCTCCGAGAAATTCGGGTTCACGTTGGCGGAAATCACGAAGCTGATTCTGAACGGGGTAGACGCTTCCTTCCTAGAGCCCGAGGAGAAAGCTGCTTTGAAAAGGGATTTCGAGCTCATCTTGATTCAGCTCGGCGTTTACGAGTCGAGCGAGCCGTTGAACTAAGCGATAAGAGAGCTCCTCCAATCGCCATCCGAGGCATCATTGGAGGAGCTCTCTTTTCTGCCATATCCCAACCTCCTGCAATGCTACAGGTACTTATTGCGATATTCGGTCGGAGTTACGCCGTATTGCTTCTTGAAGCTCTTGAAGCTCTCCCGAAAATGATCCTGATCCGTATAGCCGATTCGTTCGCAATCTCGTAACTCCGATGAAGCGGATTTTTGAGCAACCGGGCGGCCTCCTCCATCCGAAGGCCGATGATCAGTTGATTAAGCGTCAAGCCGGTCACGTCCTTTCATGCGTGTCATTTTTTATCGTTCGGCTCGTACCTCCAGAGTGAATGTTGTGGTTGTGGCCATCTATTAACGCAGCGGTTCTACGGCGATCTTCATCCAAAACCGCTTCTCTTCGTTCGGTTGGAGAGAGATGCAATTGTCGTGGCGGATGCAATCGCGGATATCCGAGAACCAGGACGTGGAAGGCTCCAATGCCACCGTATACGCCTCGTTGTCGTTATTAGACCAATAGCGCAAACACGGAAACAAATCCCGATCCCAGTCAAGCCGCAGCTTGACGTTCAGACCGGGATTGTCTATTCCTACCTCCTCCCGGGAGCGAATTCGTATCGGAACGTAACACGTTTCTCCATCCGTCATCCTCGGCTCGATCTCTAGCAGATTTTTTCTTTTGCCGCTGACGAGCTCGACCGAAGTGATTTCCTCCTCGAAATTCGACAACGGCTCGTTCCGGTTCCGCTCGTAGCGCAAAACATTAAACGCGATGCTGTCTTTCGGGAGAATGACCTTGGCCTTCTCGTCGATCAACGGCCCGCCGAATGCCGGATGATGCGTCCAAATGAAGCGAACGACGTCGCCGTCCGTATTCGCGATTCGCTCGGTTATCCGAATCTCGCTCATTCCCGCCGATAGGCTTATCGTTTTTTCTATATTAAGCGGCGTATAGGGAAGCATAAGCCGGCAATGGAGCGATACGCTTTGCCCGTTCTCCCAGTCTATCCGATAAGCCCAGGGGACGCCTGCCGACTCCCCTTCCTCGCTCGGGCCTACTTCTCCACTACCGAACAAAGCTCTGTTCGGGATGATCTCCTGCCATCCTCCCGGGTACCCTTCCGCATAATGAACGAGTCTCTTCTCCCTGAAATCTCTCCCCTCATAGACGGTTAAACCGTCATGCGTTCTCATCAACAGATCCAGATTCAACGGTTTATAGACGAGTTCCCAGATGTCGGTGCCTTTGCCGACCAGAACGACGGTTCGCAACCATTCGTTCTCCAGATGGACGGCTTGTATTCCATTGATAAGCATTTCTGTCGCAATACAGGTTCCGTTCATTCCGTCGCCCCTTCCTTAGACCGGTATCGTTTGCTTCAGAACGAGCGTGGCGTACGCCTCCAGAACGATTTTCTCGCCAACGGGCTCCTCGCGAATCAGGTCCGTCCAACCCGCTCCCTCCGTCCAATCCATGTTCATCTCCGTATCGACCGGATTATGATTCAACAGAAACAGATAACGTTTCCCCTCGTCCTCCCGAATGGTGATCTCCACGCCACGCGGCGCGTTCGGGCATGGAGCGGCAATTCCGGCGTCCGAACAAATCGCCAACAACAGCTCCCGCAGGAACCGGTCCTCCGGATGCGCGGATACATAGTAGGCTTCGCCTCGGCCATATCGATTCCTAGTCACGGCCGGCCGCCCCGCGTAGTAATCCTCCCTGTAAACGGCTATCGCCTCCGCTCCGTTCAACCGTAAGACTTCGCCCCATTTATCCGTTCGGAAGCTCATCCCGTCATTGCGTTCGATTCGGTTGGACATCTCCGGCTCGAGCGCGTCCGCTTCTTCGACGATAATGCCGAACACGTCGTCGATCGGGCGCAGAAACCCTCCGTGTTCAACGACGTCGCAGCCGTTCACCATTCCGCTGTTGTAGCTCATGACCAGCTTTCCCCCGTTCTCCGCGAAGGAACGCAGGTTGTCGGCGACACCCTCTTCGAACATATACAGCATCGGAGCGATGGCTACCGCGTAACCGGACAAATCGGAGAGCGGATGAACGATATCCACGGGAATATTCGCTTCGTACAGCGATCGGTAATAGTCGGTAACGATGCGGCGGTAGTCGAGATCTTGGCTTGTTTTGTTCCAATCCACCAGCCATATGAGTGAGACGTCGAACAGGATCGCCGCTTTGGCATGAATACCGGTCCGCAGAACTTCGTCCAGCTTAGCCAGTTCATGGCCGAGTTTGCCGATTTCCCGATAAATCCGGTTGTCGGATTCCGTGCCGTGGCTCACGAGCGAGCTATGGTATTTCTCTACGCCTCCGCGGCTTTGCCGGAATTGGAAGTACATGATCGCTTCGGCTCCCCGCGCAACGGCTTGATAGCTCTGCAGGCTCATCATTCCCGGACGCTTGGCCGGATTGTAGGACTTCCAATTTACGTTGCTGGCGGCTTGCTCCATCAGCAGGAACGGGGACTTCTTCAAGCTGCGGAAATAATCGTGCTGGAAGGCGGCCCATACCGCGTAATCGCGATGCGGCGGATAGGAATCCCAAGAGATTACGTCCAAGTGAGGAGCCCAATCGGAATGAATCTGACCCAAGAAGTCGATCGAATAGAAATTGGAAGTGACCGGGATATCCGGAGTGATCCGAACGATCTCGTCCTTCTCTGCCAAGAAACCTTGCAGGTTGCTATCCGACAAGAAACGTTGATAATCGAGACTTACGCTCGTATGCGTCATTCCCCGAGCGGCGGCATGATCTGATCCCAGTCGGATTTGAATAGACTCCATTGCCGCAGCTGCCAACATTCGTTCAACCGCTCAAGCGTCCCGTATTTATTCCGAAGCCAAGTCCGGAACGCCTCGGCGCAGTAATCGCAGTAACAGTGCAAGATGCATTCGTTGTTCACGTGCCACATCATGAGATTGGATCTATTCCCGTACTGTTCCGCTAACGTTCTTGCGATCTTGCGTATTTCCTTGCGGTATAGAGGATGATTAGGGCAGTAAGCTTGCCGGCTCCAATGCGCGACCCTTTGACCGTTTTCGTTCACCTTCAACATCGTCGGATTTTTGCCGAACATCCAGGACGGAGGAGCGGCGGTCGGGGTGGCCAACACGACGTCGATCCCGTTCCGTTCCAACGAATCGAAGACGTAATCCAGTTTGGCAAAATCATACGTATCTTCCGATGGCTGGATCATTCCCCAACCGAACACGTTCAGCGTAACGGCGTTAACGCCGATTTCTTTCATGAGGACCATATCCCGTTCGATGATCTCTATCGGCCATTGCTCGGGATTATAATCCGCCCCGTACATGACGCGGGTCCGTCTTTTCTTGTTTTTCATCGCGTTCGCCTCTTTTCAATAAAAGGCGGGCATCCGGCCCTTAAGCCGAATACCCGCCGTGTTTGTAACCCGCGATCGGGCTTATTTCGTTGCTAAAAACTCGTCGATCTGTTTCTGCAACTCGGTTTGGATTTTCTTCAAGTACCCTTCGCCTTCGGATTTAAGCTTGTTCCACGTTTCCGTAGGATCCGATACGCCGTTGAACAAGGAGGAATAGTATTTGTCCTCGATCGCATTGTATAGGGAAACTTCGTTCGCTACCGGCTCCGGATTAAACGAGAATCCGGTCAACTTGCTAGCGATTAGATTGTCCGCGACGGTATTGAATTTGAAGTGCTTGATCGATTCGGGATCCAGCCCCGCATTCAAACGGTCAAGCGTCGGATTCCAAACCCATGCGTAAGGGAAATAGCCGTATTTGCTGTCCGGAAGCGTCTTGTACTGATCGTCGCCCATCGCCTCGTAGTTTCTGCCCTCGATCCCGTATGCCAGCAGATCGTAGTTTTCTTTCTGCGCCGTCCAGTTTAGGAACATCATAGCGCGTTCTTTGTTTTTGCTTACCTTAGGGATAGCTTGGAAGTTCGCTTGTTTGAAGCTAGTGGTCATTTTGCCTTTTTCCAGCGGCATGAAGGTAACCGCCTCGACTTCTGCTCCCGGCACGTTCTTCGGAACCGACGTGATCATGCTCGTCGGTACCCCGAAGTTGTTCGTCGCGTAGATCGCCACGTCGCCGGATTCGAATACGGCGTTCGCGTCTTTGATGGCCAGCACGTCGGGATGGATGAGGCCTTCCTTGTAGAGCTTGCGGGCTTCTTCGATCCAGGACCATACCGTCGGATTCATTTCGTCGAACAGGTTGTACACGATGCCGTCGTTATTTTTGTAGTGCAAGACGATGCTTTGGCCTAAGGCATCGGATCTCAGAATTTCCGGATCGCTCGTCATGAAGGCTCTGAACGCTCCCCATGAAATATCCTTCATGCCGGGTTGGCCGCTCGCCAATATCGGAATGATATTTTTCTCGTTTTCTTTGATCTTGTAAGCGAAAGCGAGCAACTCATCATAAGATTTAATAGGAGCTACGCCGTATTTCTCCCTCAGGTCTTTGCGTACCAAATACGTTCTTCCGTCGAGATGGGAATTTCCGAGCGGAAGCGCATAGATTTTTCCTTGGAACTTATTCGCGTCGAACATTTGCTGGGATCGAACCGCGACGGCGTCTTGACCGTATTGAGCCAACAGATCCTCTAGAGGCTCATAATACCCGGCGGCGATCATCTGCTCCATATGCAGCCAAGGCGCATCGAAGATCAGATCGACGTCTTCGCCGGATGCGAGCATCACTTGCGTCTTCGAAGCTAGGTCGGAGAAGGGAACGAATACGAGATCCAGCTTCACGTTGATCGTGTCCGCCATTCTTTTCTCGGCTTCTTCTATGATCAGATCCATGTCCGCCGGACGGTCTCCCGGAAGGATAATCTTCAGCGTAACCGGATCCAGCTTCCCACCCGTAGCGGGCGCCGACGAGCTTGGCGCCGCGTTCGTTTCGGAGCTTCCCTCGTTATTCGAATTGGAGCTGCAACCGATTAATGCAAGCATGATCAATAATACCGATAAACCTACTGCTAACGTCTTTTTCATAATGCTGCTTCAACCTCCCGATGATGGTGATCTATCAAATCATAACCGGATCTCTCCGGGACAAGCCTGATGATTAGCCTTTAAGAGCGCCGATCGTAATGCCTTTAACGAAAAATCTTTGAATGAACGGATACAGGAAAATAATAGGTCCGATCGTTAAACATACCGTAGCCAATTGTACCCCGTAGGTCGGCACCGCTTGCGAATAGTTCGTCTGGCTTCCTCCGACGTAAGAGCTGATATTGACGTTCGAGATGATCTGGCGAATCATGATTTGCAACGGATGCAGCTTATAATCGTCGATGAACAGCAGCGCCAGATAGAAATCGTTCCAATACTGGAGCGCGTAAAACAAACTCACCGTGGCGATGACCGGCTTCGAGATCGGGATGATGATCCGGAAGAAGATGGACAGGTCGTTCGCTCCGTCGATCGTCGCGGCTTCGTTAATCTCGTAAGGCAGCGTTCGGAAGAAAGAAACCATGATGAACGCGAAGAACGGATTCAGCAGATACGGGAGAATTAACGCCCAAAGCGTATCCTTCAGCCCTAACGTGCTAGCGATCAATATATAGAAGCCGACGAGGCCGGCGCCGAACACCATCGTGAAATACGTCATGAACGATAAGATTCTGCGATATTTGACTTTCGGATGCGCCAGCACGTAAGCGTACATGGACGTAATTAGAATGGCTAGGCAAGTTCCGGCGACCGTTACGAAGACGGTAACCAGATAACTGTTCATAATCTGTTTGCCGGCCAGCGTGTATTGGTAAGAATACAGCGAGAATTCTTTCGGGAACAACATCATGCCGTTTAGCTTGATACTGCTTTCCGTCGCGAACGAATTCACGACGACCAACCAGAACGGAATGATGCAGAGGAGGGCAAATATCGCAACGAATGCGTAGATGCCGATCACAAAGCTTCTTTCGAGCACGGATTTGTCTTCCTTGACGCGATTTGCCATCGGTTGCTTCCCTCCTAGAACAAGCCTGAATCTTTGTCGATTTTTTTGGCGATCTGATTAAAGATCAGAATCGTGACGAGCCCCATCACCGATTGGTAGAGCACGACCGCGGAGGATTTGCTGAAATCGCTCAAGATCCGAAGCGCTCTGTACGTATAGGTATCTATGACGTCCGTCGTAGAATATAAGGCGCTATTATCGCCGACAATGCCGTAGATCATTCCGAAATCCCCGTAGAAAATCCGGCCGATGCCTAGCAAGCCGAGAACGATGACAACGCTTCTGATTAACGGAATCGTGATATGGATAATTTGCTGGAACCGGGTCGCCCCGTCTATCCTCGCGCTCTCGTAATATTCGCCCGAGATGCCCGTAATCGCCGCGAGAAAAATAATGGAGTAGTAACCCGCGAATTTCCACACGTAGATAAGGGTCAAGAAAGCCGGCCACACTTCCGCTTTCAGATACCAGTTGATCTTTTCCGCCCCGTAAGCCTCCAATGTCCGGTTGACCATCCCGTCCGTCGTGTTCAGGAAAGCGAATGCCATCATGCTAACGACCAGCCAAGATATGAAATAAGGCATGAAGATAAACGATTGAGCCAGCTTCTTGAAGAGCGCGTGGCGAATTTCATTCAGGAACAGGGCCAGCAGCAAGGCGATTCCCAATCCGAAAACAAGAAACAATCCGTTAAGGAACGCCGTATTGAAAGTCACCTTGTACCAGTCGGAGCTCATGAAGAAAAATTTGAAGTTATCAAAACCGACGAATTTGCTTCCCCACAACCCATCCGCCAGCCTGTACTTCTTGAAGGCGATGAGATGCCCGGATAGCGGAACGTAAGCGAAGACGATCAAGAATAGCAGGCCGGGTAAGGCCAATAGATACAAGTACTTATTTTTCGTAATTTCTCTGATAAAGCTCATCTGTTCACCCGCTTCTGTTTCGTTAGTGTGTTCCTCTCGTGGCTTAATCATAGGTCGGCTGCCTAAGCGCCGTATAGTTCTGATCTAGGAAAAACGGTGCTGAATCCGGCAAAACCACGGGTTTCTATTGCGGAAACGAGGTTCGGAATCCGGCGGTAGCAAATCAGATCGTTCAAAAAAACGCCCCCGGCACTAGGCCGGAAGCGCGCTGCAGGTGAATGCCCTTATTTCTTGTCCCGGAACTGACTCGGCGTCATTCCCGTCGCTTTCTTGAACGTCGTAAAAAAATGACTTTTCGTCTGGAAACCCGACCGTTCGCCGATATCCGTTACCGTCCAATCCGTCGTATCCAGCAATCCCTTCACCCGATTGATTCGCTCTTCCATGATATAATCGGACAGCGTCGTCTCGAATACTTCCTTGAATAGCTGACGAATATATCGGGTGGATAAGGAAACATGCTCCGATATTTCGTCTATCGTCAGCAATGGATCGTTCAAGTGGGTTTTCACGTATTCCACGATTTCCGTTACGATCTCTTCGCGGCGGCTGGACCCTTTCTTATTGCTTAAGTCGCCTATGATCTCAAGTAACTCTTGCTCGAGCCACCCCTTGATACCGCTTAAGGTATCGTACCTTTCCAATATACTCTCGATACCTTCGACCGACTCCACGGACGGCAATTTATTGAAGGTTTTGAACAAAGTATATAAGATCAGGGACACCTGGAACTTGCTATCCGCGTAATGCATCGTCTGCATATGCCCGAACAACTGATCCATGCTTACCGCGACTTCCTCCGTTTTCCCCATTCTGACTCTCTTGATCAGTTCATCCAACAGCTCGGCGTCGGGCAATGGCTGAATCCGTTCCATATAGGCTTCGAAATCTTGCTCCAGGTAAATCTTGTCCTCCCCGGAAATGAACTTCAACATCGTCAACTCGTGAATATGCTTGTATATGCTGCGTAGATCGTCGCCATACGAATGGTCGCCGCTTACCGCGATCGTCACGCGAATACGGGTCCAATCTTGGATCTGCTTGGCTACGTCCTCCAGCATTTCCACTAGTTTGCTCATCTGTACGTTCGAGCCCGATAAGAGAAGAGCCAGATGATCGCCGCCCAGATCGACGGATTGCGCATGCCATTTCCGATTCAAAATCTCTTCGGCGATATTGCCAATTGCGTATTTCATGAGCTTCCTAGAGGCGAAGTTATATTGATCTTCGAATAGACTGTATTCGTTGATACGAATGACGCCAAGATGTAACCCGTCGCCGGCGAACAACTCCGTCTGCTCTCGGAGATAATGTTCGACCGGGGCTATGAGCTTTCCTTGGACGATCCATTGCCTTAAGTATTCGAGCTTGATGACGCTCTTATGTTCCCTCATGGACATATCCATCTTATCCACCTGATCCGCCAACATCTCGATGCCGTACCGGATCACTTTGTATTCTTCCCTCGGACCTTCATTGTTCGCGTTCTTCAATTGCAATCCGAACTTCATCTCCAATTGATCCGCCAGCTGGGAGAACGGCTGGTAGGTACGACGGGAATTCCAGAACAGGATAGCCATCAGAAGGACGACGAAGGAAACGGCGAAAATAAGCATTTTATTCCGGAACGAATTGAAATCGGCGAGAACCAGGTCGTATTTGGCGATCTGGTACAACGTCCATCCTTGCGGCACGATCTGCGCGTATTGAATCGACCATCGCTCGCCCTTGAAATGATAAGCGAAGCTTCCGGTATTGCTGGTCGATCGTTTGGCAAGCTCGACATATAGCTCTTCCGTATCTTCCGAGCCAAGCATAAGCTTACCCTCGCGATCGAGAATGAAGGATCTAGTCCCGGAGGACCGATTGTCTTTAAGCAAATATTGTTGCAGCAGATGAATATCCATGAGCATGACCAAGTACCCGAACGATTGCTGTCCGGAAGGCACGGTCGGTATGATCAAAGCAAGCTTTTTCTGCCCGTTCGATTGATAATTAAAGAGATTCAAATAAGATTTCCTAGTTTGATTCACGATGTCCAGTATCGACTGATCCGAAAACCGAGCAAACGTCGAGATGCCGAACTTCTGGTTAATCGCATGTTTCGTACGCATATTGAACATGTAGATGTTCTCGATGAAAGGCTCCGTCGTCATATAGTTGGCGGCAGCTTTCATCGCATCCGTCTGATGCTCCGGCGTTTCCTTGTTATCCGTCAGCCAGAGCTGGATGCTCTTGTCTTGATACATATTCAACCCGTACCCGATCATCTTCTTGAAAATGAACTGCGAATTTCCTTGCGCATGGGCGACTTCGACTTGATTAGCCTTATCGATCTGTTTCATCGCGTACGTAGAAAATTGCCGGGATATGATATAGACGAAAGGAATCGATACCAGGGAAAAGAGTATGCACAGCGCTAGAAAAATACGAATATACTTCTGCCTGGGAATGAACCGCCTCATCGTATCCCTCCTCACTTCGGAAAGTATAGAGCCAAGCCGTCTAAGTTACAAGTTCTATAAACGGAAATAGAGTGTTCGATTAGGAACTTATATAAATGTCTGGCATCCAAGGTTCCCAATAAACGAATGCTAGGTCTAGCAGCTCTAACTCCAGCAACTAAAAACTCCCGATATTAAATAATACAGAAAAACTTGTACACCTAAGTGTATTATTTACAACTAGTTTGGGGAGTTTTTCTCGCTTGAATAACTAAGTGTAAAACCTGCAACTAGTTCAAGCAAATATTTCGATTGAATAAGAATTCAATCAAACTAAGTGCATGTTTTACATTTAGAAGGTGAAAACGAGGAATTTAGGTCAATCTAACTGCATATTTTACACTTAGGTTTTTAGTATGAGATGAAGCGTGTAAGCATTTTCTGTGAAAGTCACAACTGCTTGTTGTAGTTTGCTGCATGTCCGGGTTGCGGTTAATCTTTTGTATCTATCGATTAGCACCGCTGCCGATCGTACTTCATCGCAAATAAAACAAGCTGGCTCCCGTCACGTACAGGAACCAGCTTGTTTTATTACGAGCATAACGGCTTCCACCGTCATTAGGATGGCGGGAAAACGTTTATGTCGGATACACATCGGAAAAGCATGCGCAGCGTCATGTAATCTGATAGGTTAAAAATATTAGACCGTCTTCGCTCCCTGAACCTCATTCACGTACGCTTGGGCCAGCTTCCTGACTTCATCGAATTTCCCTTCGCTAATGAGCTTCTTGTCGATGATATTACCGCCCAAACCTACGGCGATCGCTCCCGCATCCAGAACCGAGTTAATGTTGCCCAAATTGACGCCACCCGTCGCGATCATCGGAATATGGTTCAGCGGAGCCCGTACTTCCTTCAAATAGTTAATGCCTAGCGTGCCCATCGGGAACAGCTTTACCGCGGAAGCGCCGGCTTTGTACGCGCGAACGATCTCCGTCGGCGTCATCGTGCCCGGCCACATCTCGATGCCCTGCTCGACGGCGTAATAAATCACTTCTTCGTCCAAGTTCGGCGAAATCAAATACTTCGCCCCCGCGGCTACCGCTTCCTTGGCTTGACCAATATCGAGAACGGTGCCCGCTCCGATCTGCAACCGACCATCGAACTTTTCGCGGAGCTTCGAGATCATGGGCAGGGCGCCTTCCGAATTTAACGTTACTTCCAGAAATACGATCCCGCCGTCGGCTAATGCTTGCGCGGTCGCCAAACCCGGTTCCAAGGCAACGCCTCGCATGATGGTTACGATTTTCTCTCGTGTTAAGGCTTGCATAATTTCAGAAGGCATTGGAAAGCTCCTTTAGCGGATGGTATTGGATTCCCCCATTGTACCACCGCTTTCCGTCGCGCGAAACCTCCGAACTACTCCGGTTCACCGTTTAATGCGGCCCGCTCCTTGGTTAAAGCCTCCCACATTCCGTTCAGATAGACGGCTCCCAAGGCGCGGTCGTACAACCCGTAACCCGGTTTGCCGGTTTCGCCCCAGATCATGCGACCATGGTCGGGACGAACGGGACCCTCGTAGTTAACGTCCCTCAGCGCGCGTACGATCTCCGCCATATCAAGCGATCCGGCCTTGGACAAATGAGCCGATTCTTGGAATGAACGCTCTCCCGTATGTTTAATATTCCGAGCGTGCATGAAATTGATCTTGCCCTCCGCGCCGAATCTGCGAACGAGCGCCGGAATATCGTTGTCCGGATTCGCTCCGAGGGAACCGCTGCACAGACACAACCCGTTCACCGGATGGTCGTAAAGCCGGACGAACCTGCGCAAAGCGGCTTCGTCCCTAATGATTCTCGGAAGACCGAAGATCGGCCAAGGGGGATCGTCCGGGTGGATCGCCATTAGCACCCCGACCTCTTCCGCCACGGGCATGATCGCCTTCACGAAGTAGGAAAGGTTGTCCCATAGCTTCTCTTCGTCAACCGCGGCATATTGATCGAATAACCGTCTAAGATCCTCTTTCCGATAGCTGCTATCCCATCCCGGCAGTTGCAGTTCGCCGCTTAGAGGATTCATTCGCTGAACGACTTCTTCCTCGTAGATCAACGCGTTCGAGCCGTCTTCCAGCTCGTAATCGAGCTGCGAGCGCGTCCAATCGAACACCGGCATGAAATTATAGCAGACGATGCCGATTCCTGCCTGCGCCAGATTACGGATCGTCTTCCCGTAATTGTCGATCATCCGATCCCTATCCGAAAGCCCTAACTTAATATGCTCGTGCACCGGAACGCTCTCGATGACGCTAAGCGACAACCCCGCCGCCTCGACCTTCGTCTTCAGCTCGACGATTTTCTCAAGCGGCCACTCCTCCCCTACCGGAACGTCATAGATCGCGCTCACGATGCCGGTCACCCCGGGGATTTGCCGGATTTGCCACAACTTTACCGGATCGTTATCTCCAAACCATCGAAAGGTCATCTGCATCCCTTTCAACCTCCTTCGTTATCTTCTACCGTTGAATTAAATCGTCATCGCGCCGAATCCGCCGTCAACCCGTAGCAGCGAACCCGTCACGAAACCCGAAGCTTTCGCCGATGCCAAATAAACGACCGCCCCCTGGAGCTCCGATGCCTCTCCGAATCGTTTCATCGGAGTATGCGCCATAATGGACGCCACCCTCTCTTCCGATAAGATCGCCCGGTTCTGCACCGCCGGGAAAAATCCCGGAATGATCGCGTTGACTCTCACCCCGGCCGGAGCGAATTCCCGCGCAAGAAATTGCGTCATATTATTAACCGCCGCTTTGGACACCGAATAGGTAAACACCCGCGACAGCGGGGTCGTAGACGACACGGACGACAGGTTAATAATGCTGCCCCCGATGCCCCGTTCAACCATGGATTTGCCGAACACCTGACAAGCCAGCACGACGCTCTTGGCATTCACATCGATGATATGATCCCACTCGTCTTCCGCTATTTCGAAGAAAGGAGTCGGACTATTCACGCCAGGGCAATTCAACAAAATATCGACGCCGCCCGTCCAAGCCGTCACCTCGTCCAGCAACCGCTCGAGATCCTTCTTGGATGTCGCTTCAACCCCGTAACATCGCGCGTTTCCGCCCGCAGCTTCGATCCGTTGACGAACCGGCTCCGCGTTGTCCGCCTTGCGCCCCGTTAACGCCACGTCCGCGCCATAAGCGGCAAGTGCTTCCGCCATCGCTCCGCCTAAGGTGGAAGAACCTCCGATTACGACCGCCGTCTTGCCCGTTAAGTCAAATAAATTCATTGCCATCCCCCGCCTTATGCAACGTCAACCGATCCGACTTCATTTGTTTTTTATACTGTTCCGGCGTTAAGCCCACGTGCTGCTTAAACAGTCTGCTGAAATGCGCGAGATGCTTGAAGCCTAGCCGGAACGACACCTCCGTCACGGCCAAGCTCGGATAAAGCAGAAACTGTATTTTCGCTTCGTTGATGCGCTTCCGGTATACGTACTCGAATATGGTGACTCCCGTCACTTCTTTGAATATTTTCGCCAAATACGATTTGCTCAGATGAAGCTCGCGTTGCAGGCGCTCCATGTTCAGTTCTTCGTCTGCGTATCGATCCTCTAGCAAAGCCATCACGTCTTGCACGGACTTCTCTTTATCCGAAGAAAATTCCCTCTGCTCGCTTAGAGGCTGAAGGCACAGATCATAGACGAAATGTAGCAAATCCACGAACGCAAGCAGCATTCGACCGGCACCGACGTCGTCCCCCCGTTGCTGATAACGATGCATCGTGAGGAGTATCCGTTCAAGCTCTTCTTTATCGTCGCCGCGCAAGCTAAGCCTGTAATTCTTGAAGCGTTCGAACGGCTGCATGATCGGTACCGCATGCGGAAGCTCCAAATAGGGACGAAGAATCGCCGGGTCGAAATGAATGATCGAACGAATGTACGGTACGGCGGGATCGATCTTCGGACAGTGGAGAGTCATCCCGTACATGAGAATAAGATCTCCCGGAGCAAGGTTGTAAATCTGATCCCCGATCAAATAATTGCATTTGCCTTCGTGAAAATAATACACCTCATAGAAAGTATGCGAGTGAAACACAGGCTCGAATACCCCCGTAGAGCGGTAGCTATATTCAAACATCAGGTTGAAGCTCCTCCAGCAAACCTCCGATATACTCGACAAAATGGTTGAGCATCGCTTCGGAATCCGCGAATTGCTTGCTGAAATCCTCGACTCCCAAGTAACCGTCGTACCCGACCGCAATCAGATCGTCGATGACCTGCCGCCAAGGTACCATACCGTCTTTCAAGCCCGCCCACTCCGAATGCCAGATCAGGCTGCCGTCTTCGGCTTTTCCCTTGACGCCCCAGCCTGCGTTCTTCACGTGCACATGAGCCAAGTACGGACCTAACAATTCCAACGACATCCGATAATTTTCGAAGCCTTCGTGTACCGAATTGCCTGGATCGAACAGAACTCCGATGAATTCGGGATCCAAGCCCTCGACTAACCTGCGCGCGCCCGAAGCCGAGGCGCCGATCGTCCCATGATGAATCTCGATCAACCCTTTAACTCCGTATTTCCGACAGAGGTTTTCCGCATCTTTCAGATAAGAACGACCTAGCTCGAACAGCTCGTCGAACGATTTGCTGCGATCGTAACCCGGAACGCCTAAGCGGATACACGACGCCCCCATATATCGCGCGGCTTGAAGCACTTTCTCCGTTGCCTCCAAATCACCGGTTCGCAAATACGGAGTCACGCTGACCGTTGATAGTCCGTGAAGACGCGCGGCATCCTTGAATCTCTCGAGTTCCGCTTCGCCACCGGAAGGAGCTATCGTGCACCTGTTGTTGCCCCAGAAGGAAGGCTCTTGGCTTTTCGCTTCCGCTGAAGTTTCCGTATACCGCCATTCGATTCCGTGCAGTCCCGCCTTCTTAGCCGCGGCAGCTAGCTGCACCGGATCCATCTCGGGCGTTGCGACCGTAAACACCGATAGTTTCATCTTTCGTAATCCTCCTCTGTACTCCTGATTTTACACGCTACTATTCGATTCGAATCGCTTTCGCTTGCGCTTGCAAACAAAGCTCGGCTGCCTTGAATGCGTGCGCTTGGGACATCGCGATCTCCGTACGGTTCAGACCGTCTAGCAGAAGCTCGCCGAAATACGGGAAACCAACCTTCCCGGCAAGATCCATGTGAAACTCGCCTTCTCCATTAACCAGGTAGAGCTGATCTCCACCCGCGTCGCGCGCGATATCGACGTATTTACGCAATTCGATATAACCGTTCGTCCCCATGATAATCGTTCGGCCGTCCCCCAAGTCGACAAACCGTTCGGAGTGAGCCAATCCACGCGAAAATAATTCGTAGCCCCATTGTCGCCGACCAACGTCGCGTCACCGTAATCCTCAAGCTCGGGATACCCCTTGCAATTGTAATTGGCGACTTTACTATGAAGCACTTCGGCGTTGCCGCAGCCCGAGTAATAGAGAAACTGTTCGATTTGGTGGCTGCCGATATCGCACAGAATGCCGCCGTACTGCGCCTTCTTGAAAAACCAGTCCGGCCTCTGCGACGCATTCAATCGATGCGGTCCCAGCCCCAGCACTTGAACGACTCGCCCGATCGCGCCGTCCCGAATGAGCTGACCGGCGAATACCGCGCTTTCCACGTGCAGTCTCTCGCTGTAATAGACCGAATATTTGCGACCCGTTTGAGCCGCGGCGCGCTTCGCATGCTCCAATTGCTCCAAAGTCGTGAACGGGGTTTTGTCCGTAAAATAATCTTTGCCGTGTTCCATCGCCCTTACGCCAAGCGGTCCGCGATCGCATGGAATGGCAGCCGCGGCGACTAACGTCACTTCCGCGTCTTGCAAGATTTGCTGCTCCGACGAAGCCGCTCGGACATGCGGGTACGTCTCGATAAACTTGCGCACTTTGTCCGGATCGGGATCGTATACCCACTTCAAAGTAGCGCCGGCCTCAATCAGCCCATTGCACATGCCGTAAATATGACCATGATCGAGCGACATTGCCGCGAAAACAAATTCCCCTTGACTAACGACCGGCCGAGGTTTGCCTTGCGGCGCATAGTTCATGCCATTGGCTTGGGACATCGTCATTCTCCTTATCTTATCTGCTGGAATTGGCCGATAACGCGATTTGCTCTTGCAGTTTCTCGTAAAATAAATCTTCGTCGATCGGGAGATCTACCCAGGTATCCGTCCAGGTGGACAACAACATCGCGTTGGAAATCGTCAATCCTTTGATTCCGTCTTCTCCCGGAGCCAGCAATGGCGTTCCGTGCAGGATCGCTTTCGTCCAATCCCGCGTAATTTCCAAATGCTGAGCTCCGCCCGACGCCACCGGAATCTCGCATTTCCACGCTTCCGGCTGCGCGAACGGAATCGTGTTGCTTTCGTTAAATTCCGACTCCTTCTGCCGCAGACGCCAGAACGTCATCTTCTCGTCCTCTATGACGATTTTGCCGCGATCTCCCGAAATCTCAAATCGGTTCGTACCCGGACATTCATGAGTCGAAGTGACGAAAACCCCCGTCGCTCCGTTCTCGTATTCCGCATATGCGGTCACATCGTTCTCCACTTCGATATTGCGGTGCTTGCCGAACGAACAGAAAGCGCGAATCCGCGTCGGCATAAGTCCGGTCGCCCACTGCCACAAATCCAGCTGATGCGGATCCTGATTGATGAGCACCCCTCCGCCTTCTCCTGCCCACGTCGCTCTCCATCCTCCCGAATTATAGTACGCTTGTGAGCGGTACCAATTCGTAATAATCCAATTCATGCGCCTAATCTCCCCAAGCTCTCCGGACGAGATCAGCTCCCGCAACTTCATGTACAACGGGTTCGTCCGCTGGTTGTACATGATTCCGTATACTTTGCCGCTAGCCGCCGCAGCTTCGTTCATTTCCCGCACCTGCCGGGTATAGACGCCCGCCGGCTTCTCGACGAGCACGTGAAGTCCGTGCGAGAAAGCTTCGATCGCCTGTTTCGGATGATCATAGTGAGGAGTGCACAACAGTACGCCATCAACGGCGCCTGAGCTGAACATCGCTTCCGGAGTATCGAAGGTCCTGACGGCATCTCCCCATTGCTCCTTCGCAAGCTTCAGACGGTCCGGGCTAATATCGCTTACCGCCGCCAAAACCGCTCCACTTACTTGACCTTCAATCAAATACTTCGCATGCCCCGTCCCCATGTTCCCTAAGCCGACAATACCGATTCTAACGATATCCAACAGGTACTCGCCTCTTTCTGCGCAATTTTTGCTCCTGTTGCCATTGTATCATTGTTAACTGTGAATGAACTTCACTCTTAGGCGTGATTTTGGAAGATCATTTAACTGTGAGTCTACTTTAACTGCCGTTGTTGAATATCAGGCTCTTTATTGCTCATCGCAGACATTATTTAAGTAATTCCCGCTGGCTTGGTGCTAAGTCGGGGAATTGCTCGATTATTTCGAGTAATTCTCGTTGTTTTGTTTCCGTGGCGGGGAGTTGTTCGATTATTTCGAGTAATTCGGGCGAGTTTGGTGCTACAGCGAGGAATTGCTCGATTATTTCGAGTAATTCTGGCTGATTTGGTGCCCTGACGGGGAATTGCTCGATTATTTCGAGTAATTCTTGCAGGTTTGGCGCGACGACGGAGAGTTGTTCGATTATTTCGAGTGACTAACCATTTTCGCAACAATTCGAAAAAAACCGCCCCCTAAGGGACGGCCGATCCACGATTCCGTATTTCACACCCGAAGTAAATAAATGACAACGGTAACCGTTATAATGCTTAGCGCTGTCGATACGAGCACCGACTGGGACGCAAAATCCTTCTCGTTGTCGAACTCCACGGCAAGCAGCACACTGGATAACGAGGTCGGTACGGCCGACGAGACGATAAGCGCCGCTGCCACGAGCTTCTCCACGTCGAAGATTACGACGACGCCCCAAGCCAGCAACGGGCCGACCAACAAACGCAGCGCCGAGGCGATGCCGACATCAAGCGCAAGCTTGCGACTGAGCCCGCCTTTCATGCTCCCGAGTTGGACGCCGAGCGTAAATAACGCCATCCCGATAAAAGCGCTCGACAAGTAGCCGACCGATATATTCAGGAATTCGGGTAAAGGAACGTGAAATCCGCGCAGCATCAAGGCAATCGGAATGACGTAAATGACCGGCATCGATAAGATCGCCTTGCGGATTTCACGCCAATCGGCTTTGTGCGCATTTACGCTGTAGATGCCGTACGTATTCGGAATTAGCGATTGCATCATCATGATAATAATCTGAACCGACAACGTGTATGGATTACCCGCGAATGCAAGTTGATTGATCGGGATCCCGTAATTGGCGCTATTGTAGAAAAGCACGCTATTTCTCATCGCCGCTCTCATGCCGCCGTCGTATTTGCGCAATCTTACGACCGCTTCCAGCAAGCCGTACTGCGCCAACATGAACACGACGAAGAAGAGCAACACTTGCCCGAACAGCTGCACCGATATCGCGGTTCCGTACAGCAGCTCGAACATGATCGCGGGAGAAAACAAATAAAAATTCAATTTGGAAAGCGTCTTAATATCCAGCGTAAAAATGCGGTGCAGGAGAATTCCCAGTCCGATAACAAGCGATAACGGAAGTACGTTGTTCGTGAGTATATGTATGAAAATGTCCATGCGGTCTATTATGCTCCCCATTCCGTAAACCGTCAAACCTTTATATTCGTGCTATACTATCCCTATCGCATCACGTATTTCACTTGCAAAGGATGGCGTACAATGGCTTTCGGCATTAAAAGAGAGGAACTGAATGCGTGGAAGGCATCCGTCGCGAGAGGAGAAACCGCCTTCTTGACCCACTACTGGTTCGATGCCCGATTTCCGCAATTTAACACAGTGACGAAAGTCGGCAACGCGAATATGGAACGCTTAAAAGAATGGTGCATAGCCAACGGACTCAATCCGAAATATATCCACAACCGTCCGCCGTTTCCCCATTTTGATCTCATGGGGTCTAAGCAAAGGGAAATTCTCAAGAAAGAAAATCTAACCTTGCAGCTGGAGAGATTCCGGTTGCACGAATAGAAACCGCCTCCCTCGCATGACGCGAGTAGCGGCGGTTTCCCTCTCTGCTAACCTCTTAACTTCTATTCCACTCAAACCCGACTTTATTTAAGAACGCTCTGGCTAGAACGACATGACCCGTTTGCGTCGGATGAACTCGGTCCCAAGCCAGCGTAGCGGCGTATAGCTCCTTGAGCACGACGTTAAACGCAGCCTGCGTATCAATGAACAGCGTTCCCGTTTCCTGCGCGATCTTCTTCACGATCGCCCCGTACTCGTCCATCGTGCGGCGCATCGCATCCTGCTCGTTGCTTTCCAAGTAAAAAGGCGTCATCAGTACTAAGTTGCCCACTTTCGGCTTCGTGCGTTCGACCAAGGAACGGAGAGTCGTTTCGTATTTATCGGCATAGACATGCCATTCTTTAATGAACGGGGTGTCGTATTGGCGCCATACGTCGTTCGTACCTATCATGATCGACAGCCAATCCGGATTGTGGTCGAGTACGTCTTCCTGCCATCTTGTCTGCAGATCGACCACGTTGTTCCCGCTGATCCCTTGATTGACTACGCGAATGCCAAGCTCCGGATACACCGCTTGCAGCATAGCATCCACTATGGAAACATAGCCTTTTCCTAATGCTCCGAACAGTCCTTCGCCCGCCGGCTTCGCCCGGTCGCAATCCGTGATCGAATCCCCGATGAATAATAGCTTCTGACCCTTATGCAGCAACATCGTCTCTTCTCCCTTAATCGGTTCAATTGTTCATTGCGGCGCTAAAACACCCTCATTGTACAATTTTATTTCCTCTTAGGATAGATAAATTAACAATTTTGCCACTACTCCGCGATTGAAGAGATCAATCCTTTAAGTTTATCCGCGGAACGATGCAGCAGTACCCTCTCGTCGTCGGAAAGATGAATTTTCATGACTTCCCTCACGCCCTGACGATCGACGATGCAAGGCACGCCGAGGAACACATCCGATATGCCGTGATAATCATCCAACAAAGTAGAGACGTTCAATACGGCGCCTTCGTCCCGTAAAATCGCGGTACAGATCCGGTCAAGCGCTAGAGCGATCGCGTAATATGTCGCTCCTTTGGCACTGATGATCTGATAAGCCGCATCGCGGGTATTCGTAAAAATATCCTCTTTATCGTCGTCCTCCAATTGCAATTGCGCTCCCGCTACGTTCGCCAAACTCCACAGAGGCAGCTCCGAATCGCCGTGTTCCCCTACAATATGAGCATGAACGCTACGCGGATCGATCTGCAACTTATCTCCGATCAAATAACGGAAGCGCGCGCTGTCGAGCAACGTACCGGATCCGATTACCCGATTGACGGGCCATTGCGATTTGCGCCAGGAAAAATAACTCATGATGTCGACGGGATTGGAAGCGATCAATAGAATGCCATGCGAATTATGCTTCAGCACTTCCGTTATAATGCTATCGAATATAGCCGCGTTCCGTTTAAGCAGATCGACCCGGGTTTCCCCTTCTCTCTGCGCGGCTCCGGCCGTAATGACGATAATATCGGCATCCCGGCAATCCTCGTAAGTGCCTGCCCACAGCTTCGCTCCCCCAAGAAAGGCATGCCGTGATTCATGTCCAGCGCATCCCCGACCGCTTTCTTATGATTGGAGTCGATCAGTACCAGTTCGTCTACCCGATTTCTAAGCAGCAACGTATACGCTGTCGTCGAACCAACCGCTCCCGCTCCGATGATGACGATTCTTGTTTTATTAGCCATTTTCAACACGCTCCAATTGGTCTAATCTTCCATAAAAGGCTTATTCACATAATCGTACATAAATCCCATTAGCAAAGCGCCACCGACTATGTTACCTAACGTAACGGGAATGAGATTGTGCAAAACTCCGCCTAAAGAAATCGTTCCCGGATGGTCAAGTACTAGCGCGATGGCGAACGTACATAAGTTTGCGATGCTATGCTCATACCCCGAGATGAAGAAGCAGAACACGAATAGCATCATGGCGAACATTTTGGCGCCGTCGCTCTTCATCGACATGGGAACGAAGAAAGCCAGACAGACGAGCCAATTACACAGAATTCCCCGGAAAAATAATTCCACCATCGGCGTGTGCATCTTCTTCTCGACCACGCTAAGCAGAAAACCGTTAACGGAAGAGTCGTCGAACAGTCCGGTCGTATAGATGAGAAAAGCGAACACCCCGGCGCCCAAGACGTTACCCGCGTAAGTCCACGTACAGAGATTCGCCGCCATGCCGGCTTTTATTTTCCGGCGTAACGCGGCATAGGTGAAATAGAACGTGTTTCCCGTAAATAGATCTCCGCCGCCGTAAGAGATCAAGATGATCGCGGCTCCGAAAGTAATAGCGGCCATCGGATAAGTTAGTGGCGAATGTTCCGCGTAAAAAAAGCTCCCTGTCTTGAAGGCGACGATAACCCCGAAACCGATGAACATGCTCGCCAACATAGCGCGCGCAAGATACCGCAATCGGCTGTCTTTGTATACTTTTACTTTTTTTAAGGCGAGCTGTTCGACTTTCAATAATGCTTCCCTCTCCATACAACTCCCCCCTCAACGTTCCTATCTTCTCGATTGAGATGGATGCGATGGATTGACTGTATCAGATTGACGGAATTAAAACTGTGAGATTGGTCACAACTCCGGATTCGACGGATGACTCCCGAATTCCTTCTTCCATTTGCCGTTAATCCATGTGATGAGGAAGCTAATCCCTCCAAGGATAAGCAGCGCGACGACTTTGTAGATCATATTTTCGCTGTCCAGGTCCATGAAGATCGCTTTGCTGGCCACGATCAGTAAAACAATGGCGCCGAAAATACGGAACAGCATTTGTTGACGATAAGCTCCCCATAGGAACAGAAGCATTGCGTAAATGCCCCACGACACGGAGAGCGACAACTGGAGAAGCCGATCCGTCGAATCGTCGAAATAGACGATAAACACATTCTCGATCTGCACGGTCAGCAATCCTCCGACGATGAGATGAGCGAACAGCGCGAATAGATTCGATAACAACTTTTCGTTTGCGGCGGACATTGCGAATACGATGCCTTTCGCCGAGAAATAGAAGCCGATAGCGGCGAGCAGCATCCAAGCCAACGCTCCCCAGTTCAGGAACGGGATAAACGTACCGAACCACTCTCCGCGCAGGGTCTCCCAGGTAACGACAAACCAATAGCAACCGACGATTAGCCATATCGCGATAGACATTAAGCTTGCAACCGGCAATCGTTTGATCTGACCTGCGATAGCAAGCGCTGCGGCGATTCCACCCCAGACGAATACGTTGATAATCGGTTTCGCATCCAACCCGCTTCCGAGATTGGACGCGGCCATCAGGAGCAAGAGCAGCCCTCCGATCGCATGGCTCGCCGAAGCCGTTTGAACTTGTTTAGTAAGCTTATAGATTACGGCGCCCGAGCCCATATAGACGATGCCGATCAAAGCAAGGATATAAGCATAGTGCAGATCGCCGTGAAGGATGACTATCGACCAGCAACCGAACAAGACGCCGTTCGCCAAACTCAAGTAAAGATTCCATCCGTCGAAACAACGGTTATTGATCCAAGAGGAGATAAGAAATCCGATGAGGTAAAAAACGAATGCGGCGACCGCGTAACGGAACGGCATGCTCCACAAGCCCTCGGTCGACGGGACGAAGTGGACGAAATAAACCGCATAGACGATCCAAGTTCCGAAGAACGCGTGAATTCGCAGCTCGCTCCATTTTTTCGCGATGCTCAGAAAGAAGAACGCCGAATTAAGGACGAATAAGTACAAGAACAAAGTAAATACTTGATCCGTCTCGGGCTGCATGAACAACGGGGAAAGCAAACCTCCCGCAAGCGCGATGTTCATTAGAAGCCTGGAATCGAACCGGTAAGCATACACCGACACTCCCGCCGTGACGGCGGCCATTCCGATCAACACCGTCATCGGACTCCATAACCCGTAGTAAATTCCGGCGAAAGAAAAAGTCGCATATAAGATACAGGCTCCCAGCCCGATCATAATCTGCACGCTGGATATCCATTTGTTGTTGCGATTGGCCAATGCTAAACCTGCAACGCACAGCGCTGAGCCGCTTAGCAAACCGAATCCGATTTTCATGCTGTCGGTGATCCAGCCTTGATCGATCGAATATTTGAATAAGGTGACGAACGCGGCCAAGATGAACAGGACTCCGAGAAGCGATGTCCAATGTTTACGTATCATGAGCTCCATAATGCGATTAGCCTCCTATGATTTCGAGTTTGGGTTTAGTTGAAGGACGCGATACCGATGAGATACTTACTTGATGACATGAGATACGAACTTGATGATATGAGATACGAACTTGTTCGATGAGAAATGAATTTGATAAAAACTTGATGCCGGCGAGATACCAAAGAGATCTAAATGTGATACTTACGAGATTCAAATGACATGCAAGATACATTCGAGATTTAAACTTGATACCTAAGAGGTTAGTCTCTTAAGAATTCGAATTTGGGTACCGGGCATGAGGTACGCGCCATAACCGATCTGCGAGTCTTACGATTCCGAGCAGCGAAAAGCATAAAATGAGCGCCACAAGCTCCAATTGGAGAAGGTACCACGGCCACGGAGCAAGCAGGTCCAGCATCGAAGCGGTGTCCGGCTTGCGGGCAAGGAACATAAAGTTGCTGCCGGTCATGACGTTCGTTATTGCGGCGGGGATCGCCAGCACGTGCAGCCACCCGAGCGCTCGGAATACCGACGCCGCCGTCGGTCGATAGCCTTCGATGACCGTGAGGAACACGCTTGCACCTACGATTGCCCCATGAGCGATGAAGAAGTGGAAAAAGCGGAATTGCGGATAAGAGACATCCAAGTTCGGCGTTATGAGCGCTTGGAATGCGCCCATGATCCCGAGGAAAAAAGTAACTTCGTAAAGTTTACGGTTGCGGGTCAGGAGCAGCACCGCGGATAACCACATCATGATGCTGCATAGCTGGAACGGCAGGGAGTACAGGCCCCAATTATTCGTGATACCGTACCACGCTTGAAGAGACAACTCGCAGCCGACGAGGATCGCCACAAGCGCATACCTCGCGTTACGGTTAGCTCGAGATCCGGTATCTCGCAATCTCTTGCGAAAGACGATAATCCCGATTACGAATATCGCGGCTATCGCCACCCCTAATCCGTGTGCCGGCGAAAATGCTTCGAATGCCATCTAAGTCCCTCTTTTCCGCTAAGTGATATCCATGCGTGATCAACCCTATTTCATCTTCATTCTAGAAAATCGGCGCAAAAAAAATAGTACCAACTTTATATGGTACCCTTGGGATAGAGGAAACAAACCAGGCGGTGGGGTGGATGCGGCAGGTGCATTTGCGGGGAGATTTCGTAGATTTAGAGCGCGGGATTTGGCGGATTTAGAGCGGGATTTGGACCTCTGTCAAGAAAGTGGACACGCTATAAGAGCGTTTATTTAATACTGGTATAGTACTGGGCTTCGAATTGCGAAGGTGATAAGTAACCTAGCGAACCATGTATTCTCTTACGGTTGTAGAAGAGCTCAATATATACAAACATCTCTTGTTGCGCCTGCGCCTTCGTTTGAAATTTCGTACAGTAAATAAACTCCTTCTTCAGCACGCTGTGGAACGATTCGATACAGGCGTTGTCGTAGCAGTTACCTTTGCGGCTCATGCTTGCTTCCATGCCATATTGCTTTAACCTTTCACGGTATTCATCTGATGCATACTGCGAACCCCGATCAGAGTGGTGTATAAGCCCTTTGGGAGGTTTGTGCGTACTGTATGCCTGATCAAGCGCTGCAAGCACTAAATCGGTTGTCATTCGGTCTGCGAGCTTCCAGCCCACAATCTTACGGGTATATAAATCCAGAACGCTGGCGAGGTACAAACGGCCTTCACGGCACGGTATATAGGTAATATCGGTTACCCAAATCTTGTTAGGTGCAGTCGTCTTAAAATTCTGATTCAGCACGTTTGGTGCTATAGGTTGATCGTGATTCGAGTCAGTGGTGGTCACTCGGAATTTCTTAGATACACAAGAACGTAAACCATTCTCATGCATGATTTTCCCTACTAAACGTTCAGAAACTGTCCAACCTTCTTTTCGTAGAAGTTTTGTGATTTTAGGGCTACCATACCTGTTGTGAGCGTCTAGGAAAAGCCAGGTGATTCGCGCCAATAGCGCTCTGCGACGCTTCTGATAACTGTTCTGGACGGTCTTCTCCAAGAGCCATTTATAGTAACCGCTCCGTGATACACATAGAACTGTGCACATCTTCTCCATTCGAAACTCGGAGCGATGATCTTCGATGAACTGGAACCTTAGTTCCTTTCTTTGCTGAAGATGTGCATGGCCTTTTTTAGGATAGCGATTTCTTCCTTGAGATCCTCAATCGTGCGTTCTTGCTCCATCAGTTGCTTATCTTTCTGGTGAAGGGTCGCACGATCTACAAGCGGTTCATTCTCAAACTTGCGGTACTTGGTCATCCACTGTTTTAACGTACCACTTGGGATGTTTAAATCTTCTCCGATCTGGGGCAATGTCTTTGTCTGTTCCTGAATGTATTTAACAGTCTGTTCTTTAAACTCTTCACTGTAATGCTGTCTCTTCTCACCCATACCGGACACCTCATCTTCTTATTGTTTTTTATTATCTGTTAGTTCTTATGAGGTGTCCACTTTCTATTCTAGCTGCAATTTGGCGGATTTAGAGCGGGATTTGGCGGATTTAGAGCGGCTACGCCGCCTTAAATCGAAGGATCCAGAGTCTTTCGCGGATTTAGAGCGTCTACGCCGCTTTAAACCGCCTGTACTAGGGACTTTCGCGGATTTAGAGCGACTACGCCGCTTTAAACCGCCTCTTCTAGGGACTTTCGCGGATTTAGAGCGTCTACGCCGCTTTAAATCACCTTTTCTAGGGACTTTCGCGGATTTAGAGCGTCTACGCCGCTTTAAACCGCCTCTTCTAGGGACTTTCGCGGATTTAGAGCGTCTACGCCGCTTTAAATCACCTGTTCTAGGGACTTTCGCGGATTTAGAGCGGCTACGCCGCTTTAAATCACCTGTTCTAGGGACTTTCGCGGATTTAGCGCGACTACACCGCTTTAAATCGCCTCTTCTAGGGACTTTCACGGATTTAGAGCGACTACGCCGCTTTAAATCGTAGGGTCTGGTTAGTTTGGCGGTTCGGGTTACTTTCGAGGATCTAGCCCGACTAAGTCGGGTTAAATTGGCGGTTCGGGTTACTTTCGAGGATTTAGCCAGACTACGTCGGGATACAGTTGATTAAATCAACTGTAAGCGGCCATCCAACCTCGCTCAGTGCACATTAAAACAATCCCTTCTCCTTCGCCTCTTGAGCCGCTTCTTTTGAGCCTTTGGAGCCTAGTTTCTTAAGGATGTGGTTGATGTGGTTTTTGACGGTTCGGATCGAGACGACGAGTCTGCCCGCGATTTCCGTTTGGGTGTAGCCTTTGTCGATGAGCTTTAAAAGCTCTAATTCGGAAGGCGTAATGAGATCCTGCATTTTCTTAGCCTCGAACTCCCGCTCCATCCGTTTCAAACGACGAAACTCCTCACGCATTCGATCCGCTGCTGCCGAGCTAATCGGAGACTCCCGACGCGCTGCAGCTTTAATCGCATCGGGTAGTGCAACGTAATCGGATTTAATCTGATAATCGATGGCACCTGCTTGGAACGAGCGGAAAATAAGGTCTTTCTCCTCCATCGAAGTTAACATGATCACTCTGGCACCGATCGTTGTTGCCACTTCTTCAGCTAGCCCTATCCCCGCCGGTACTCCGTTCAACATAATGTCCATTAAAACGACATCCGCCGAATTCACACTAGACTCCTCAACCATTGCATCTTGAGCGCCTGCAGATTCAACATCCATCGAGTTCACAATCGACGTTCTCTCTAGAGCTTGCCGCACGCTTTCCGGATTATCCGCCGTAAAAGTAACCTCGATACCGGCTTGCGCACCTAAATAGGCGCTCAGGCCGCGAAGCCAGTCCTTATCATCTTCGACGATCCAAACTTTGACGCTATCCACTCGCTTCTCCCCTTTCCATTCTCGGATGATTGTTTGACACTATCTATTCGCTTCGTCGATTAGGCTCCATCCCACTCCCTGAACAAAAGGGATAATGGCTAGTGGGATGTACGCTTACTTCCACTCTCACTCCCTGAACGGAAGGGATAATAGCTAGAGAGGTTGAGCAGTAACAAAATGTTCGCTCGACTTTCCCCGTTCCATACTCCCATTCGCGTAACCGATTCCCCTAACGCAGTCTCCATCCCACTTCCTGAATGAAAGGGATAGTATCTAAAGAGATCGAAAGGGATAATAACTAAAGAGGTTGAAAGGTTGCAGGAAGATCTGAAGAAGTTGGTCTCTTAACGGCGAGAACCCGACGCTTAGAAAAAATCAAGTAAACCCGAGTGCCTACGCCTTTCCTGCTGCGGATCGCCAGAGATCCCCCATGCTTCCGCATGACATGATACGCATAAGGCAACCCGAGTCCGAAATTCGCCTCTTGACCGCCTTTCGTCGTAAAGAAAGGTTCGAGCGCCTTGGCCGACGCCGACTTATCCATTCCCGGTCCGGTATCCCGAACTTCCAAAGTCAGCTCTCTTTTCCCTGCGCGCAGCGTGATAAATAGATGACCTTCTCCGTTCATCGCATCGATAGCGTTGGATATGAGATTATTGAGCGCCTCCGCGACTTGCGCCGGATCCAACGTGCACTGCCAACCCTCGGCGATCGAGACATGAAGCTTTATTTTCCGCAATAACGGTTCATGTTGCTTTAACGTTTCCCTTATAAGAGCGTCCATCGAGACCTCTCTGGGCCGGATCTCCAAATCCTCCGTGCGGCGATGAACGCGTGAAATCATCTCTTGGATATGATGGGAAGCTTTCTGGACAACAAGAATATCTTCTAACAAATCCTGCTGATTCGTCGATTCGGCATAGGCTTTCATTTTGTCGGTAAATAACCGCATTTTCCCCGCGTCGTTCTTGATCGCATGATGCAGAATCGCCGTACCCGAGGTGACCACTCGCAGCGTGGAATCGCGTTTGCGACGATCGATCAGCACCCTAAGCCCTAGAAATCCATAAGTGAACAATCCGATCAAAAAAACCGCAACGCCGATGACGACGAACCAAGTATTGTACTTCCACATTCTAAGCATGCCGAAGCTCGGAAGAACGTAGCTCATCAGCATGGCGAACAGAACCGGCGGCAACACCGCCAAGCAAATCATCCAGTGGGAATGGGATATCGAGAAATGGCGGGATCTCTTGGACAGAACGAAAACCGTGCCGAGCAGAATATAGGGAACCGCCCACCACACGATAACGGAATGGGTTACCGGATACTTCTCATTATACGGGGGCGTAAAAATAACGCTCAACGCAATGGGAATTAGCAAGGCAATATAAACCGCCCACAGCTTGGAGCGGGACATGTTCAAGGGAAAATAGGCCATCCCGAATATCAAATAAAAATAAGGAAGCCCATAATAAGAAACCAAAGATGAACCGGCTTGTACGGTATACAATGCATCTTCAAAACGTTGTTGCGGATGATACGAATGGAGATAAGGAATAAATACGTCGGCCAGCGTCGCGGCCAAAGCCCCTGCTCCCCCGCATATAGCCACCGCGCCTAACGAGCGGTTAACGGGAGAACGGGGATCGGCTACCCACAAGATCAACGCTACCGTCCATAAAGCAATCCAGACGAAAAGCATCGGTCAGAGCTCCTAACTTACTTAGAATTGCTGTCGTTCAAGCCACGTTCCGCACAAGGATGTCCATGTAGCCACATGAGAATCCTCTTCGGCCAAGCCTAACCCGTGACGACCTTTCTCGTAAACGTGCAACTCGAAAGGAACCTTATTTTTGCTCAGCGCGCTTGCGAAAAGAATCGCATTCTCTACGGGAACGGCTTCATCGTCCGCGGTATGCCAGAGGAACGTCGGCGGAGTATCCGGCGTCACTTGACTCTCGTTGCTTAACGCATCTACCATTACCGGATCGGATTCGACGCCTAATAAGTTCATCCGGGAACCTTCATGGGTAAAAGGCGGTTTGAGCGTAACGACGGGATAACATGGAATAATAGCCTCCGGTCGGCAAGATTCGCGATCGATAGGATCCTCCGCGTCCGGGTTGCCGGAATCGTAATGAGTTCCGATCGTTGTCGTTAAATGGCCTCCGGCGGAAAATCCGAGTACGCCGATTTTGCTTCCGTTAATGCCGTAGTCGTTCGCGAAATGCCGCACGTACCGAACGGCTCTCTGAACATCCTTGAGCGCGCAAGGATATTGATAAGGCGCAACCCTGTAACGTAGTACGAAGGCAGCAATGCCGATGCTATTGAGCCATAGGGCAATCGGTTCGCCTTCATGATCGGCTCGCATGCCGTAAGCGCCCCCGGGACAAACGATAACGGCTCCTCTGCCTTTCTCCGCAACCGGATAAGCCTGTAACGCTGGAATATCCTCATCTCCGCTGCCTTGCGCCCCAGGAGCAACCCCGGTCCAAAGTCTGATCCACTCTCTGTTTACGTCCGCCAATTGTGATCACTCGCATTCTGATAGTTTACTAGTCTAATAGTAACATTGTAACGGCTTACATGGGATACAACAACGCTTAGTTACATAAGGTTGTCGCGTAAAACCCTGTTCGGCGCTTCCCCCTGAACAGAGCAAGAAGCCGCCCCCGTTAAGCTGGGACGGCTTCTTGCCTCGACTGCTATCGACTACTAAAACTTAATTTCCCGTCACCTTCCAGGACGAAATTCCCGTCGAGGTTGTCGCCTTCGCGGTGACGTTCACACGTATCTTGTTCGTAGACACCGGCGTGAAGGTCGTCGCATTGTACTGGTTCGCCAGCAAACCGAGGCCGACCGGACTCGCTACGTTAACCCAAGCCGTGCCGTTCCAATATTGGATCGTATACGAAGCCGGGAGATCAATTCCTTGATCATCATCGAACCAGTAAACATCGACGCCGGAAATCGTGTAATTCTGAGCGAAATCGTACTGCACCCATTGCGTCGTATTCGGATTATCCCAGTTTCCATAGATAGGATGTCCACGGTCGATCGAACTGGTCGGCGTATACCCGTCGTTAAGTCCGGTCAGACTTTCCCAGCTGGAGACGAACGAGGTCGTAGCCGTGCCTAGAGGAGCGATGTTGGAAGAGCTCGGACTACCGTTAAACAGCGTGCCGATTTCCGTTACGCTGAGCGCTCTGCTATAGATCTGGAAATCGTCGACTAGCCCGTTCAGGTACGGATCTCCGAACTGGGATTTACCGATGTAATTCAAGTTGGTCGTACCTAAGCTCGATGGCTTAAGCGTCATGCTCGCATTAATCGCGACTTGAACGCCATCGACGTAAAGCCGTCCTGTCGTTCCCGTAAGAGTAACGGCAACATGTTTCCATACTCCCGTCGGCAACACCGGCGCGTTCAATACTTGCTCCGAACCGTTGCCCCCTGTCGTAATCGCAAACCTGATGCCCGCGCCTCCGGCTTGCGGAGCGAGGAACATGTAGTTACTTGTTCCCGTGCCGAAGTCGAATATACGCGCCCAGTTGCTTAAGCTGTTTACTTTAACCCACGTCGCGATCGTAAAGTCGTTTAGATTGCTTACGATTCCGTTAGGTAAGTTTGCGTAAGCATTACTTCCGTTCAGGCTTAGAGCATTGCCCGCATGTCCGGCCGCCCATGTCGTCCCTCCGGTTAACGTTGCGTGCTTGCCATTGCCGGACGAATCGCTCGCCGCTGTTCCGCTTGTCTCGTTAAACAAATATTTGGCGACGACTTCCGGAACAGGTAACGATGGATTCACGGTATGGGTTACCGTCGCACTGGATGACAAGCTGCCGTCGCTGGCGGTTAATTTGAATACGTACGTCCCCGCAACCGTCACGGTCGCCGTCGTATTCGCCGCGCCGGCGTTCGCGAAGGTCGCCGTCCCCGGACCGCTCTGAAGACTCCATGCCGTCGTCACCGTTCCGCTTGGCAAGCCGTCGTCGGTTACCGTACCGGCAAGTACGACGCTAGCCGGCAAAGTAAACGTCCCGTTCGTTCCCGCGTTCACGACCGGTGCCGTATTCGCCGGAGGCGTCCCTTGCTGAAGCTTCACGTCATACGTGGCTGCAGTTCCCACGTTGATGCTGATCGTCGCCTTGTTGCCGCTCGTTACGTTAACGCTTCCCGCTGCCGCGTTGTTCACCAGAATATTGTAGGAACCGGCGGCAAGACCCGAGAACGTGACTTTCGTCGTGTGCGCCGTTCCCGGCGTCGTATTCGACAACGTAAAGTTGACGTAGTTCTTGGCGATAGCCACGGTAGCCGCGGAGTACTTGTCGCGTTCCAGTTCCATGCCGAACTTCTCCGTGATCAAGTTCAACCGCTGGAATACGCCGTCTTTCGGGATGACGGAGTAATTACCGCCGCTAGACGACACGTCGCAGCCATAGCAATATAAGCCGAAGATGGGATCCACCGCGACGTCGGAGCTCAAAATCTTAATCGCTCCGAACAAGCCCAAATCCGCTTCTCCCGACATCCCTCTCCAACCGTTCTGCAACGGTCCTCCGCCATGTCCGAGAGCGCCGTAATTCCCTTTCTCCGCTTGATAAGTCCAAGCTACCGCTCCGATATTGGCCGGATCCGAGCTGATCTGACCGGAATTGATCGCGCCGACGTTGGCTATCTTCGCCGCATACGACATGCGCTGCTCGACTTCCGGCGTCGCGGAATGATTGCGAATCCAATCGTCCATCGCGTATCCCGCCAACGAAACGGTATATTGGAAGTTCCACCAATTCTCCCCGGTAATCGTAACCGGATCCGCGTAGTAATACCAGACCGGCATATGTCCGCGGGCGGCGCGCGTTTTGGCGTTGATCTTGCTTTTCATCGTCGTATTGTTGTTCATCTTCGCCAGAGTGTACACCGCTTCTTCGCCCGTATTGTCATAGTTGTATTCGGAGCCGTAAGGGTATGTCGTATTCTTGAAGTTGTTGTATTTCGTCGCCATCTTCGCGATGACGTCGTTCGCTTGCGTCGTATAACCTTCGTCTTGCAAGGCTTTAATGATTTCCGGCGTCGTTAGCTCTCCCATCAATCCCGTATTCCAGTTGTAAGCGACGGGACCGTCGTATAACGCTTTGAAAATGTTGTAAGCCCGCAGCAAGTACGTGTTCCTCGGTTGAATATAAGTTACGGCGTTCGGGTACAGCTTCGCGATCTTATACATGCTGAAATACGTATTGTAGATGTGGGGGTAGGCGTAACCGCGGTAGGTCGGAGTCGTGTTGGGAGCAGGCATCAGAAAATCGTAGATGAGGTAATCCGAGTGGTTCGTGGCCATAAGCGAGTTCCAGATGGCCGTTTCCAAATACTGATCGACCGCGATAATTTCCGAGGCGACCGGCGTCTGAACGTTTTTCTCTGCCAGAAACTGTCCGTGAGTGTACCCCCAATCGTCTCCCCAGCCCCAATAACCGTTAAAGACGTTCCGCTTCGCTTTCGTGTCCATCATCCAGTCGTCGAAAACTTTGTCTTTCAACTGGCCCGGCGCGTTCCATTGCGTGCTGTTGACCATGAAGGTGGAGTGTCTCTGCAGAGCCGCGTCTATCGGTTCGATCGCGTAAAATTGCAGAACCGTTTTCTCGCCGCTGCCGTAATTAACCGTAATGTTATTAGGTCCGAGACGGTTAAGCGTAAGCTCGTAGACGTTGTGTCCACCCGCAGCCGCGCCAAGGGAAGCGATCACGGTATCGGCAGGATATTGCGCGGTAACGGAAGTGATCGCCTTCGAAGTGCGCAAGTCGAATTTCGCCTTCATGTTCGTCGCGAACATCATTCCGGGAACCGCCGTAACGTCGATGAGTCCCTCTACATAAAGCTTATCCTTTACCGCGTTCTCGTTCGCAACCTTGAAAAATTTAAACGAGTAAGTTTTGCTTTGATTCGGCGCCAAAATCAAACTCGTGTTCGGGAGGTAACCCCGGTTCGTGCTCTTAATGACGTTCGAATGAATGTAGAACACGTTCAAACCTTCGACCCAGCCTCCTTGATCCATCGCCCATTTGCTGCCGGGATGCTCTTCGATCCGCCAACGGTCTTGATATTCGAAGCCTGCTCCCGTCGTCGCATCGGGGATCATCAACAACGAGGGTCCGATTCCGCTCGGCCTTCCGACCGTAATATACGAGCTGTTATTCCCTACGAATGAATGGGTTAAAACCCGGGTCTCATAAATTTCCTCGTTGTTGCCGCCCGTCCAGAACTCGTTAAACGGGAGCGGCAAGCCGAAATCGCCGATTTCGATCGATTGCGTACTCGTATTCGTTACGTTGATCGACCAGAGCAAATAATCGTTCGCGAGCGAATAAGTCGACACGACCTTGAAGTTTTTGATCCCTTCCGCATTGGACGCGTTCTGATAGGTGACCGTTACCGTATTTCCGCTCTGGCTTTGGGTTCTGCCGTCGGCGGATTTGCTCGTCCAAGCGTTCGTCCATGCTCCCGTTCCGAGTTTATATTTAAACATAAGCTCGCCCATCCACTGGTGGTCTGCCGTGTTCTGATTAGGAGCGTTCGTGCCGTTCATTACGTAGTTCGTCGGGAAGGTATCGCCAGCCAGTTGCAACGACGTAATCTCTCCGTTCGTGCCCGTTTGAATATTAAAGTTACTATTGGAGATCGTGTACGCGGAAGCGAACTTAGGCATGACGATTAAAAATAGAGCAATTACGAACAGCATAGCCGCAAATAAAATAAAACGATTCGATCTAGGCTCCGCTTGCGTGATCATCAACTGTTCCTCCTTGGTTTACTGTTTATTACAGTTGGGTCTCCTCCTTCTGGTTGTCGAAAAACTCTCTCTTCCTTTCGCGGTTTTATCCGACTGGCATTCACCCCCTTTCGGCGAAAATAAAAACCCCGTTCCTCAAAGCGCATGCGATAGCCTGCTAGAAGGAATAGGGTACGGAAATCGAAGCGGAATAGGATGGATAAGGACTAGCGAATGTCGAACAACAGAAATCTAAACGTTTAGATTTTACTATGAAAAAAAACTAGCTAGTGCGGGGAGGCGCTACGGAATCTCTTTCGATGAGTCTGCATTTCGGCATCGGCTTGAGTTCTGCCTGCTCGCCCTTAATAAGAAGCGAGAGCGATTCCATTGCCCGGTATCCGATTTCGTGGAGCGGCAAATCCATAGTCGTAATGCGAGGAATTAAATATTCGCTGAATTCCCGGTTGTCGAATCCGATAACGGACAGATCCCTCGGAATTTGAATGTTCATCTCGGCTGCGGCGCGCATAACCCCTACAGCCATCACGTCGTTCATCGCCAAGATGGCCGTCGGCCTGACTTCAAGCTCGAATAGTTCTCTCGTCAGCCGGTAACCGGATTCGGCCTCCCAGTTGCCCATCTTGATCAATTGCGGATCGAACGGCAACTCATACTCCGTCACCGCCTTGTAGAAACCGTTAAACCGAAGCCGGGACGGGATCGAGTCCATTGCCCCGCTGATGATTCCGATGCGCTTGTGTCCTTTGGTCACCAGATAAGTCATCGCTTCGTACGAAGCTTGTTCGTCATGATACTGAATCGATACATCTTTCTGCGTATAACAATAGGTATAGACGATCGGTTTCCCGGAAGTATCGATCAAACCCGTCAAATCGCGGGGGTGAACGCCGATATAGATAATGCCTTCCACTTGTTTGCTCAGAAGCTCGGAAACGGCATTGTCCGCATAGTGGCGATAGCTTTCCACTCTATCGAAGTCGCGACCGATTCTCTTGTCGAGCCGCAAGTTCGTCAGCAGGATGTGCATGTCCATTCGGTCCGCGCAGTCGTTGATCCCGTCTATGATCTCCGGCACGTTAAACACGGTAACGTCCTCGGCAATAACGCCGATCGTATTCGTGCGCTTTCGTTTAAGACTTTGGGCCGCGTTATTCGGCTTATAGTTCATCTCTTCGATCACGCGAAGCACCCGCTCGCGAGTCTTGAGCTTCACGTTGCGCGTTCCGTTAAGAACATACGACACTGTAGCGGTAGATACGTTCGCTTTCGCCGCGATATCTTTAATGCCGATCTCGGACAAGCCTACACCTCGTTTATAGATTTAAACGTTTAGATTGCTTTAACCTCGTTATATCATACAAGTTTATTTTTTTGCAAGCGCTTTTTTTGGGAAAGAAAATAAAATAAGGCAGGGAAACTTCCCCTGCCTTATCAAGACATCTCTTTATTTCTCCTTAAACGCTTCGTTGTAGCAACGTCGGCATACGGGCTTGTAGTCCTCGCTGCCTCCGACCTGGATTTGTTCTCCTTCATTGACGGGGACGTCGTCCTTGAACCGAATGACCATCGTCGCTTTGCGATCGCAATACCAGCAGATCGTTTTGATTTCTTCGATTTTATCGGCATAGACGAGCAGATTGTAGCTGCCCTCGAACAATTCGTTCTGGAAATCGTTCTTCAAGCCGAAAGCCATCACCGGAATGTTCAAGTCGTCGACAACCCGGGTTAGTTCCACGATATGATGTTTCTTCAACCATTGCGCTTCGTCTACGAGGATGCAGAAATAACGACCGGATTCCGCGATCATTCGCTGAATGGTATCGAACAAATTCGTGTTCTCGTCCACCGGAATCGCGGGTCGCGTAAAACCTACCCTTGATCCTACCTTGTCCGAACCGTTCCGCGTATCGATCGAAGGCGTGAAGATCAATACCGGTTTGCCTTGTTCTTCGTAATTGTGCGCGACTTTGATGATTTCGAACGACTTGCCGCTGTTCATCGTACCGTATTTGAAATACAACTGAGCCAATGTGCTACCTCCGCAACGATGATAATAGATAGCAACCATTATACAACAGTTGGTCAAGCTGCAATAGAGATTTGTGTCGTTTTTTCATGCCTATCGCTTGCCTAATAGGTCGGAAATCATCACTTTCCTTCCTGTCTTGGAGCTCTCTATCGCGCCGAACACCATCGCCATGCTATGAATATTGTCGCGGCAATCCGTCTCGGCCTTCCGTCCTTCGGCGAGTGCGGCGAACATTTCGTCCAAGCAGCTTTCGTGACAAGATCTCCGTTGCTCCGGCACAGCGGTGTCTATCCGAACAGAATCGCGAATGAATTTGCCTTCCTGGTCGCCGGGTGCAACGGCTTCGGCATATGGGTTGCTTTCGCCATCCCAGATGGCCGTCCCCTTCTCTCCCGTCACGCGCCACGAAGCTTCCCAAGACGTCGGCGCTCCTTCCGCGCACCATGATCCCCGATAGCAGAATATGGATCCGTCCGACATTTCGAAGATGCATACGGCCGCGGCCTGTCCCGCATACCATGACCCGGCGGGATTGAACTCTTGACAGTATACGGATACGGGATCGGCTCCGAGAATAAGTCTTGCCTGATCGAAAGTATGGATCGCCATATCAAGGAGCAGCGGGCTATCCATGGCATCGCGAAACCCGCCGAAATGCGGCCCCAAGAAGAAATCCGCGCCCGCGTAACCCGGCTTTCCGATCTGTCCGGAAGTAATGATTTCTCGCAAAGCCCGAATTCGAACGTCATAACGTCGATTCTGCATCACGGCATGCGTACGTCCCGTCCTATCCGACGTCGCGATGACTTCCTTGCACTCGCTTAGCGTCTCGGCAAGCGGTTTCTCCGTGAACACGTCGCACCCTAACTGCATGGAAGCCGTGCTGATGGCATAATGGCTGGCAGGTATCGTAATATCGAATACGAGATTCGCGCCGGTTTCCTCTATCGCTTGCGAAATATCCGTAAACGTACGGCAGGTAATCCCGTGCCTGTCCGCCATCGCTTGCGCGAACTCCAGCTTAATGTCTACGAGCGCCACGATTTCCGTGTCCGCGCGTTCGATTGCGTATTTCACCCAAGTATTCGCCATGCCGCCGCAGCCTGCGACGGCGACTCGATATTTTACCGTCATCTATTCTCAATTCTCCTCTACAAGATCCATTCTTTTATTATTTCCACCAATGGTTATCTTCTTCGTTACGCCCGTCAGGCATCGGTTCGTTCCACTTAAACTTCTTAACCTCGCCGTTCAGAATCCACTCCGCCGGACACGTCGTCGTCAACCAATCGAGCGGTTCTCCGGGCGGAAGGGGTTGAGAGGCGATCCTAAACGCGCGGCGCAATTCCTCCGCCTGATCTTCCGTTACGCGATCCGGGTCCGCGGAGACGAATAGCGGAGTGCCGCTTCCCGCGAGCAATTCCAGCCACTGCCGATTCTGCTTCCATGAAACGCGGTCCGTGATCCCGATGCAATCCGCGTCGTGACTATAGAAAGCTCCATGCTGAGGCATCCTGAACGCCATTGTATTAATGCCCATATACCGCGTTCTTTCCCATGACTTGCCGCTCGTATCGTCGCCGGTTCGTTGAATCTCGAAACATCCCGCGGCAAGATGACTCACCGTATTGCAGCCGATGATGACGCTACGACCTGAAGCAGCGGCAATCGCGCGATACAAGTTTCCTACGATCTCCGCGGAAGTCCGGCTCCCGTCCCCGAAGGGAACATCAATCGCGTTCACGTTGCCTTTCATCTCGAAGCCCCAGAGACCGAACAGATCGAACGTCGTGAAATCGTGTTTCAGCAGCTCGTAACCCCATCCAACCATGCGGGCAATAAAGTCCGAAATGTAGTCCAGCACTTCCGGAAGGCTCGGGTCGAGAATCGCTCCCCCTGCCGTCCGGTACCGGATCCAACTATCCGGTATTTCCGGCGAATCTCCCGAGACAAGCAAAGGCCTGCACCATAGGCCGGGACGCACGCCGATCTCTTTCATCTCGCCCGCAAGCCTGCCCATGTCAGGAAAACCGGAATTCCCTTCCCATGGCCCTCCATTGCAGGCCCCTCCTCCGCTCATCGCTTGCCAACCGTCGTCGATAATCATGAAAGGCCGATGGCCTTCGGGCGGAGCTAACGAAGCGATAAAACCGGAATCGCGTAAAATTTTCTCATGCGTACTATTCCCGTAAGCGTAATACCAGTTATTCCCCCCGTAGATCGGTTCGGTTGGCAACACCGGATTGTCGCACATAAGGGCGCAGAAGCGTTGGGCGACCTTAAACGGCGTTTCACCGTTTTTTCCTTCCATCGTCACTACCGTAGCGGCTAACAGCTCCCGATCTTCCAGAACAACCCCTCTATTGCCGCTTCTCACGTCCAGCGTAAGCGTAATGCCTTCCCTATCCAGTTCCCAATAGCAAAAGGCGCTCGCGCCGGTTTTCACGCCGTAGCCGCAACCGATATGCCCGTCGAAAGTCAGGAAATACCAGGGCATGACTCGTTCCGGAACGATTCCGCGCCATTCCAGATCGCCGTAAGCCCGCTCCCAATGGTCCCCGAGAATATGAAGACCATCACAGGAGATACTCGTCTCCCAACGGACTTTGATCGTTGTTACGGGAGTTGCGCCTGATGCTAAACCGATCGTCAGCCCCACGGACGACGATAACGTTCGAACGCGGATATCGTCTAGATTCCAAGTTCCGGACGGGTGAGAGCTTAACGCTCGCCATCCCGATTCGGTTTCGACGGAAATCCGGTTCGGAATCGTCAAGAGATCAATGGCCAATACATACATCTCCATTCTCGCGAGTATTGCAATATCGAACCTTTACAGCGGATAATGCAAGTATACGTTTCTTGTCCGTATTCCGATATAACCAACGGAGTCGAGTATTCGATAAGCAATTAACCAAATGAGACATCGATCAGGAGAAAATGAGATGAGTGTTCAGCGCGCCCCCGTACCGGAAACCGTTTCTATATTTCCGAACCTTAAGAACGAAACTTATTTGTACGGCGCGCATACGGCCGAAGTCAGCCGAGGATGGATCTGCAATCGTCACCTTCATCACTTGATGTTCGAGATCAACCTTGTGATCGAGGGCTGCCAAACATGCACGATCGGCGAAGAGGTTATCGAGCAGCATCCGGGCGATCTCGTCATTATCCCGCCCATGCAGTTGCACGAGTTCAAGCTTGTCCAATCCGACGTTATGCGGTACTTCGTCTTCCATGCCCAAATCTCGGACGCCGATCTCTTGCGCCGAATGGCGATTTCGAGGCCGAATTACGTGCCGGTAGGACATTCGTTGAATGAACGGATCCGTCCTCACGTCTTAGAGCTCATGAACCAATTGAAATTCAACTCCTCCAAATCGGCTATTTTCCACCGCCTATTCGCGTTCTTGAACGAACTCGAACTCTATTACGTCAATGAATCGCCGCAGGACGCTTCAACCCGAACGTCCGATTCGCTCGCGGATCAAATCGCCAGGGAAATCGAGCAACTGGTCATCGCAACCGCGGAGGAAGAAGATAGAGCTCCGCTAACGAACTGGCTGGAAACCCTATCGCAGAAGATCGGGATAAGTAAACGCCACAGCGCTCGGGTGTTCCAAGAAACTTATCGGATTTCGCCGCGAGATTATTTGGCCATACTTAGGAGACAGGAAGCAATGCATGCTCTGTTAAACGGAAGCGACAGCCTCGAGCATATCTCTCGCCGGATCGGTTTCGAGAACGTTCAAAGCTTCATCCGGCAGTTCATGAAATGGACGGGGACGACCCCTGGCGCTTATCGGAAGAGCCATCGGGACGATTTCTACTATTTAACGCCGTTGGAAGAGCGATAAAAAGAGGCTACGCCCCCTCGCTAATGAGCGGTGCATAGCCTCGTCTATCGTTCTCGCCTAGCTTCTCACGAGATGCACGATCTGCAAGAAAGCCTCCACGATTCGCGGTTCGAAGTGAAGTCCTTTCTGTCTCTCGATCTCCGTAATTGCCTCTTCCGACGTCCAAGCTCTTTTGTAAGGTCGCTCATGGGTCAGCGCATCGTAGAAATCGGCGAGCGCCACGATCCGCGCCTCTATCGGAATCTCTTCGCCCTTAAGCCCGTACGGATATCCTGAACCGTCCCATTTCTCGTGGTGAGACCTCGCGATCGTCCCTGCCAGCTTCAACACCTTAAAATAACTGCCTTCCAGAATGCTCTCGCCGATCGTCGTATGCAATTTCATCCGATCGAATTCATGGGGCTCGTACCTGCCCGGTTTCAACAGCAGTTCGTCCGGGATGCCGATTTTGCCGATGTCGTGCAGGGGAGCAGCTTTGCGGATTAAATCGACGTGCGGTTCCGGGAGTCCGATGCGGCTAGCGATGAGTCCGGATAAATCCCCGACTCTCTGCGTATGCTGTCCGGTCATATCGTCTCGATATTCGGCCGCTCGTCCGAGCACCTGCAAAATTTCGAATTTGGCTTGCTGCAACTCGTTCGTACGTTCCAATACCTTGTCTTCAAGCGTGTTCTTATGCTGGAGCAACTGCAAATGTAAGTACCGCGTCCGAAGTAAATTATTGATTCGAAGAATCACTTCGGTGCGATCGTAAGGCTTCGTCAGAAAATCGTTAACTCCCGCTTGCAAACCTTGTTGTCTCGCCTCGGGGGTCATATCCGCGGTAAGCATCAGCACGGGCAAGTAATTATCCGCGTCGGATTGCTCCCGAATCATTCTAAGTACTTGCAGGCCGTCCATCCCCGGCATATGCAGATCGAGCAAAATAATGTCCGGATCCAGCTCCGTTAAAATGTTCTCGATTTGCAACGGATCCATCGTGCTATGAATATGATTAAAGCCCGCCCGGCTTAAAATTCGCTCTAATAAACTAATATTGTATTCCTGATCGTCCACGATTAATATTTTGGATAGCTTGAGCTCATCCATAGCTGTGTTCTCACCTTTCAACATCATTTCTTAGCCAATGCCGTTTCCATTTTCTCGATCAGACGCGCCAGTTCGATCGGTTTCGTATCGAAATCATCGCACCCCGCCTGGAAAGCCTTCTCTCTGTCGCCGGCCATCGCGTGCGCGGTCAAAGCGATAATCGGAATTCCCTTGGATTTCGGAGAATCCTTCAATATCCGGGTCGCTTCCCAACCGTCCAATACCGGCAAGCTCATGTCCATTAGGATCAGATCCGGGCTTAATTCTTCGGCAAGCTCTACGCCTTGCTTACCGTCCTCGGCTAGCAGAACCCGATACCCTTTGCGGATAAGGCGCCGGGATAACATATCCCGGTTTAACTCGTTATCTTCGACTAGCAGTATCGTCTGTAGTTCACTCATGCTCCTTGGTTACCTCCATGTAACGGCGAATTTCCGTCAATAGCGATTTATGATCGAACGAGCCTTTCTGAATAACGCCCTTCACGTATCCGTTCAATTTCGTCCGATCGTCCAACGTGATGGATTTCGCCGTCACCACCACGATCGGAATCTCGCCCCAGCGCTCCTGCTTCCGCAACGCCTCGACGAATTGAAATCCGTCCATCTCCGGCATCATGAGATCGAGCAAGATCAAAGACGGCTCCGCCGTCTCCATTTGTTCCAAAGCTACTCTACCGTTCGACGCTTGCTTCACGGCGTAGCCTTCCTTCTGCAGCAGCCTAGTCATCAATTCGCTTGTCGTTGCATCATCCTCGACCACGAGCACGGAGTGCTCTTTCCGGTCGGAGATGTATTTATCCATTATCGAAATGAGTCTATCTTGCTGCAACGGCTTAGTCAGAAATTCCGAGGCGCCAAGCGAATACCCGAGCTGCTTGTCGCTAGTCATCGACATAATCACGACCGGAATGTCCGCCAATTCCGGATCGCTCTTCAGCGCGGTTAATACGCTCCACCCGTCCATACTGGGCATGAGGATATCCAGGCAGATCACTTTAGGACGAAGCTGCTTCGAAAGCTTAATGCCTTCTTGTCCGCTTTCGGCGAATGCAAGCGTCCAGCCTTCCTTAGCAAGATAGCTTCGCAATATTTGCTGATTGATCGGCTCGTCGTCGATAAGAAGAATGCTAACTTGGCTTGTTTCCTCCTGCGCGGCTTGGACGTTATCGTCCGATAGATTCACGACCGCTACCTCGTTGGTTAGAGAAGCCGGAAGCCAACAGGTAAAAGTGCTGCCCTGTCCATACTCGCTTTCGACGCCGATTTCCCCGCCCAGGATCTGGCAGAAACGCTGGCTGATCGCAAGGCCGAGACCGGTGCCGCCATATTTGCGCGTCGTAGAAGAGTCGGCTTGAGTGAACGGCTGGAACAGCTTGGCGATTTGCTCGTTCGTCATGCCGATTCCCGTGTCCTGCACGCTGAAACGATAACCGGATTTGTTATTCCGGGTTTCGCCGCTCACTTCGAACGTAATCGTACCGTCCTTCGAGAACTTGCTTGCATTGCTTAGCAAATTGAGCAGAATTTGTCGCAGCTTCGTAATGTCCGTATTCATCACGCCTTCGACGAGCTTCGTCCGCAATCGATTTCCGTTCGCTTCGATTAACGGATTAACCGTCGTGATCACTTCCTGCACGAGCTCCGACACTTCGCAAGTTTCGAAATACATATCCATTTTTCCGGCTTCAATCTTTGAAATATCCAGAATATCGTTGATCAAGGCGAGAAGATGTTTGCCGGATTTGCTGATTTTCCCAAGATCCTCCGTAAAGGTCGGTTCGCAGAGCTCCTCCGATTCCTCCATCAGCATCTCGCTATAACCGATAATAGCGTTCAGCGGCGTCCTCAACTCGTGGCTCATATTGGCTAGGAACTGACTCTTAATCCGGTTCGCTTGAATCGCTTCGTCGTGAGCCTTCTCAAGCTGCGCGGTCCGTTCCGCCACCAATCGTTCCAGGTTTTCGTTTAATTGCAGAAGCTCTTGATTGATCGAATGGATTTCTTTTTGCTTACTCCGAATTTCCGAATCTTTGAACGAGAACCGCTTGGAAATGAAAATTCCTAACAAAGAAAGACCGAGCGTAAACAAGGTCCCCCCGGCTATAAAATAAGCAAGCCATTGCTGATCCAACGTCATGCCTGACGATAAGGCGGATTTGCTTCCCAGATGAAACCGGCTTGCGGTCATGCCCGTATAGTGCATTCCGACGATCGCCGCCCCCATAATGAGCCCGCTGCCGAGCTTCTTCCATACGTCGCCGCGTCCCCCGCCCTTACGGAAGTAGAACGACAACCACAATGCAACAATTGAGGCGACGATCGCAATGACGATGGATAACGAAAAGTAGAACGGATCATATTCGATATCGATCTGCATGGCTGCCATACCGATGTAGTGCATCGCCGAAATCCCGGTAGCCAGCATTAATCCGCCGCCTAACAAATGTCCGGCCGTCATTTGATCCCTGCTCACGACGAACAAAGCGATGAAGGAGGCAACGATAGCCGCTATCACCGACACGAATACGATGACAAGATCGTACGAGACCGGCACATGCAGAGAAAAAGCCATCATCCCGATAAAATGCATCGACCAAATGCCCATCCCCATCGCTACCGCTCCGAACGAGAGCCACAACCATCTGCTCTTCCCCTTCGTCGCCGTAACTCTGCCAGCCAAGTCCAACACGGTATAGGAAGCCACAACCGCGACGATATACGAAAAAATAACGAGTATCCGATCATATGTACCCTGTACATGATTCATAGATTCCATAGCTTCCACAGCGCACACTTCTTTCTTCCAGCACAAAAAAAGACAATGATTCTCCCCGACCCTGCTGGAATATATTTCACGAGATTCATCCAAATTGAACCATAGATATCGACTTTAATCAACATTTTTCGACTTGAAGCGATTGTGGCTGATTGGCGCTTATCTTTGATCGTCCTCGGTCAGCGGCAAAGAGCCCAGCAAACCCGTTTCGTACCCTTTCACGACGGCGCCGATTCGAGACTTGACTCCAAGCTTCTGGTTTATTGCATTCAGATGGTACTCCACGGTTCGTTGGCTAATGGAAAACAATAGCGCTATTTCCTTGTTGGTCTTCTCCTCTGCCACTTGTTTCAGCACCTCTAGCTCAGCGGGCGTGAGAGGATCTACCGCTTTCGCGAGCATCTTTTCGGAAACAAGGGCGTGTCCCAGCATACTTTGCCTAATCGCGTTAATGATCTGAGCATACGTGCTTTGCTTGGACAAGTAGGCATGTACGCCTAACTCATAGGCTTTATTATAAAATTCATCGTAAGTGTAGCCGGACAACAAAATAATTTTCAGAGAATGACCATACCGCTCCTTAAGCGCTCTGCCCAGTTCAAACCCGCTCATATGTGGCATGAAAATATCCATAATCAGCACGTCCGGCCGACAGTCTTCAATTCCGGCAAGCAGCTCTCGCGGATCGCCAAAGGTTCTCGGAACCTCGATATCGGGCTCCTTTTCTAACCGATTTCTCAAGCCCTCCATGACAAGGGGATGGTCGTCAAGCAACACGACTCTAATTTTCCGTTGCTCCTTTTCCGAAATCTTCATCGTCATAAACCTCCTTATCAAGCGGAAGGATAATCGTCACCGCGGTTCCCCTGCCTAGCTCGGAATGAATGTCGATATCCCCTCCGAGACGGCGAATTTGACTATGCACGGATAGAAGTCCGAATCGACGCTCGCCCGGAACGGCCGAATCAAGCACCTTCGATACATCGAATCCCCGTCCGTTGTCCTTTATTTCACAATAAATCGTATGTTCGTCTTCCCACAAATGAATCGTCATCTTCTCCGCTTGAGCGTGCTTGAACACGTTATAGACGATTTCCCGAATCGATCGGAACAAGCCAATCTTAACCGTCTCGCGCTCCAACTCCTTCGTCTTAAGCTCGTATCGAAGATTCGCGCTCGTATCGCCTTTTTCCTTCATCGTCCTAAGCAGCCATTGCAGTGCTTCCTTCAGGTTGCCTTCATCGATAATGGGAGGATATAACTCGTCGCATAAAGCTCGAATATCTCGTTGGGAATCATAAACGCACTTTAGCCAAACGGCGACCTCTTCCTGGGAGGCCGAACCCGAATCGTGAAGCTCCTCCAAATCCCGCGATAAAAAAATCAAGTTTTGCAGCAAGTTATCATGAAGAAAATTGGTCGTGCGCATTCGATGGGACTCCAACTCCTCCATCAGAGCCTCGCTATCATACGAAACGTCGGACATTGTTCGCCCGCTTCGCATCAACTGCTCCCTAGCTAGCCTATCATCTCTATAATACTCGGACAGGCGCGCCGTTTCCGTCAATATTCGAACAGCATCCTCGCCCGCCTCGAATAGAATTTGCTCCTCTTCGTCCGTTAACCGCAAGTGATTAGGCGAATACCCTAGACATAAGAATCCGAGCGTCTGCTCCCCGTTATCATCTGAAAGCGCGATTACTTTATCGAACCCAAAATGCTGCGCCAATTGTTCCGCGCTGATCTTACCGGCAGCAACGACCGCATTCTCCGTTCCAGAGTAGATTCTCGTAGCATATGCATAAGTACGACGATCTTGCCGCCAGATTAAGCAAACTCCCCCGATATCCATCATGCCATGAAGGCTATAAGCTACTCTTTTCATCCGATCTCGGATCATCTTCTTCTCCGACAATCGAATGGACAAGCTCAGCTTCTGCTGCGACATCCAGTTCTCCCGTAGTCGCTCGGCCCGGCGATGATGTAGCAAACTTCTTGAACTTATCTTCATCGTTAACAAGCTTCGGACAACGAGCAGATAGGTCAATAATCCCGAGAAAGGAAGAAGACCGATCAATGCGTAACTGAGCGGAATGATCGCCTCGTTTCCGAGGAGTACCGGAACCGCATACAAGAACGTAAGCGGCGTCATGCTCAAGAATAGCCCGGAGAACAGCAGCAAGAGCTGGTTTCTTTCTAATCGATGAAACGATTTCCAATAAAAGAGCGTAATGCACGCCAACGTAATAAGGGTCAACACAGTCGACAGATTTAAGAGATCGGAAACCCACTTCGATACCTCTCCGCTGCTGGCAATCAGATAAATCATGTAGGCGGAAAGGGCAATCGAATACATTCGAATGGCGAGCAGCAGCTTACCGAATCTGGAATGCATAGCGCGAAACACGAACAGGAGATAAAAGGAAAAGATCAGATAAGGCAGCCAAATCGCGCAGGAGGTGACAACGATGTCGGACAGGCTTTTCTCTCTGGAGTAAATCGTTAGCACGATTAAAGCCATCGTATAATTTAACGTATAAAATTGTCGTATAACTCGCGATTCCGGCTTGGCTCGAACGGCATTCCAGCCAATGCCTAGCAGCATCGCCTCCATTATTAAGGAGACGACCATGACGGTGAAATCCGCCCGTCGGGCTTCCGCTCTATAGACGAGTCGCTGCCCGTCCCGCTTCTCCACGACGATGCTCACGGCTTTCGTTAATTCAGCCTCCGCGCCCTTTACGTATAATCTCGGATAGGGGTTGCCTTCAGCGGAAAGAAGCCGGTCGCCAGGCTGTATTCCCCAGTCCAATGCCTTTCCGCCTTCGTTAACCGCTATCACGACGCCGCTTGTGGCCGTAGCTTGAGAAAAAACAATGCCTATGTAAGGAGCTTTAATAGATACTAAATGGACATAGGAAGCAAAAAGAACAAAACAAACGATAGAGAGAATAATCCCTCTTTCCGCTTTGCTCTTGAATTGAAACAGGCTTGATTGTATCATTGTCGATCACCCAATTCGAGTATAACAGATCTTATCCGATAGATAGGAAATAGAGCAAACATGCCCGCAGGATCATGTTTGCTCTATTCTCTTCCCTACGGAAATCGGTAAAACATAGCCGCGGCTTCTTGACGAAGCATAGGCTGTTTGGAACGATAATCGACCTTACCCTCGGCATCCTTAACGACTTCCGGCCCATAGTAGCCGCGCGCGACCACGTTTTCCACCCCTTTAATGGCCCACGGGTCGGTATCTCCCTTTAATTCGGCTTCGAGCGGAACGGCTCCCGCGGAACCGAGACCGATCAGAAGCGCGCGAGTTAACGCCATAGCCGCTTCTTGCCTAGTCATTGGACGGTTTGGCTCGAATCGCCCCCCAGGCGTCCCCTTGATGATGCCGTATTCTAATGCGGTTTGAATTTCGGAAGCATAGCGTTGGTTGTTCGTATCTACGAACAAACTAGGTTCATTAGAAAGCGGATCCCCGGCTAAAGTCATTAATTGACCAACGAATTCGGCACGCGTTATAGTCTCTTCCGGCCTGAAGGCCGGTTCTTCCTCTTTCCGAAGCAGGCTCTGCTGCTGTGCGTAATAAATGAATTTTGCGTACGGATGATTGTCCGGCACATCGGCGTAGAGCTTTCTATCCGGCAATCTTTCGGACCAACTATCCGCCTTGCTGTAGGAAAAATAAGCGATGTTTCCCTTGTCGTCTTCTTTGAAAGCAGCAAGCTTGCCTTCTGAATCCCGAAATAGCAAAGGTTCAATCGGAATAAGCTCATGCTCTCCATTAGAATCGTTGACGGTTAAGCCGTCGTCATGCGCCGTGATCCCGTAGTGCAAATATTTCATTCTCAGGTCGCTGTATTCCCCTTCAAACCGCTGAAGCTGCTGCCTCTTGAGATGAAGCGGAGTCAAAGTTTCAGTTTCATTTGTTTTAGGATAGTAGTGATCCATAAAAGCTTGAATCAGCGCCGCTCGAAGCTTCTTGGCATCCCGCGTGCTATTCAGCGCCACGAACAGGCCCGCCTTACGGTCCGGAAGCAGCCACAAGTGGGATTGAAACCCCGAGGAAACACCGCTTTTATCTACCACATACTGACCATTGTTCAAGCTTGGATACGATGACTCGAATCCATAGCCGACTCCCGGAATGCCGGGATGAATCGAGACGCTTAGCCGTTGCATAGCGTTAATCGATGTCGCGTTCAGAATCGAAGAACCGGAACCGATCGCCTTGCCGCCGTTTAATTGCGCCAGCATAAACCTTGCCATATCCGCTCCCGTCGAGATCATTCCCCCGTCCGGCAAGATGCTCGGAATCGTAGCATACTGAGGAAGGGGATTCCCTTCTCCGTCATACGGAGTTGCCATCCTGGATTGAACATTCGGAGTTAGCGCGAATGAGCTGTTTACCATGCCGAGCGGGGTAAAAATTTCGTTAGCGGCAACCTTTTCGAAAGGCTTGCCTGTCACGCTCTGAACCGCATAACCTAGCACATCATAACCGTAGTTATCATAGCGGAACGCTTCGCCAGGCTTGCGAACGACCGTCGGCAGCTGCTCTTTCACAAAGCTTTCCAACGGTAACGGAGCTTCCGAAGGATCTCCCTCATCCTCCGTCCCATCCGTGTAATCGAAGCCGCTTGTATGGGTCAACAGATGCTTCAACGTTAATGTCGTCCCTGTCCGATTAGGAATGCTAACCCCTGCCATGTATCGGTTCACGTCGGCATCAAGGTCTACCTTCCCTTGTTCGGCAAGCTGCATCACGGCCGTTGCCGTTATCGTCTTCGAAATCGAAGCTACCCGGAACAACGTACGGTCGGGATCAACAAGCGACCGAAGCTTTAGATTAGAGTAGCCATACCCCTTATTAAGCTGTACCTTATCTCCGCTGACTATTGCAACTACCGCGCCAACGAGCATCGTTTTCACATCGGCCCGTCGAAAAAACCCGTCCATAAAATTCTCGACCTCATGGGGATCGGATGGCCCGTTTGATTGTGTTGCCGGCGTACTTGCATAACTATTCGACGGAATAGTCAAAGCGATTACGAGCGTTACGCCAAGCAAGCTTCGAAACGTTCTTGTTACAATGTTCATGTCGTTGCTCCTTATGAATGTCTACTGGAATGACTTCTTAGTAAACATACCATTCAAGCAAATCTCACCGAATCCGTATGCTCCGCAAGATTGTAAAGGAACTTACGCACGATTAATTGCGCGATCGCGCAATGAAGCAGCGACAATTATGATTGCGCCCATGCTTGACGCACGTAAAAAAGCAGCCAACGCCAGTGGCGAAGCTGCTTTTCTTTTCCGCAAAGAACTCAAAATCGGTTAGATTTTAACGAGCGACAACGACGAGTGGACTTCCGCGATGCAATCCGGTGTTTCCCAGGCGATATTTTCCACGAACGGCGTCACGGGGTAGGTTCTGAAATCGGCGTCCGGCAGAGATTGAAGCAGCGACTGAAGCATTTCCGTCCGAGTTTCCTTCGGATCGAGCCACAAGTCCATCGCTTCTTCATCCAATATAACCGGCAGCGTGTGGTCGGTATCGAATGCGGATCCCCTCGTAATGACGGTGCACATCGGAAACTCGTTTTTCTCCGAATCGAGCCATACATCGTAAATACCCGGCATCGCGAACGTTGCTTTCTTCCGATGGACGGCTCTCCAAGCGCTTTTGCTCTTGCCTTCCTGCTTCCAAATGTAGAATCCGCTGCAAGGAACGACGCATCTTTTCTTCGTCAGCATCGTTCGCAAATATTGCCGGTCTCCCAGCGTATCCACGTTCGCGTTGATCGAGTTTTTGCCCCAATAAGGCATTAAACCCCACCGGTGCTGGTTCAAGCAGCGTTCTTCGCCGATCTGCTGAATAATCGGAACCTGTTGGGTCGGCGCGATATTGTAACGCATGAAATAGGGAACATGAACGCTGTCGATGCGGAAATCCTCAGTCAGATCCGACAGCTCCGCCGTTAACGAATATCGATTACACATACGCATCAGCCCATTTCCACGGAATTTATTCGTATTCAGTGTGGGCTTATCAGAGGTAAATTATGTGTAAGGCAACCTTATTTTATCAAACTTTACTTACCGTCCTTCTCTAACGTTCACGATCGTTTTCTCGCCATTCACCTCGATTTGCCATTTGCCGGGGGTATCGAATTCCAGATTGCCCGAGAACTGAGTAATCGGAATCAGATCGTTAGCCTGAATAAACTCACCACCGCTGTGAAACGTGAAGCTGCGAACCTCATCCTCGTTATTAAAGGGAAAAGCGCGTACTTTTACAGAATCGCCTAAGTCGTGTCCCTGTACGACGAGTAGCGTGGTCAAAGTCCCGGTAACCGCATCGTCCTTGGAGACTAGAAATCGGGCCGTATCGGTATGGATGTATTCGTCTTTTACGGGAATGACGATCGAAGCATAAGGCTGCTCGTTAAGCATCACGTCCAATCTCCATTTTCCTTTGCTCGGAAAAGGATTGAAATTCGTGACCGCGTGAGCGTCCGCCCCGTTAATGGGGCTGCCGAGCGTCGATTCATTGGCTAGAAACTTCTCTCCCGTATCCAGGTTTACCGCCGTAGCCGTCAATTGGGCTTTGTTAAGCAGACTAGGATCTCCCCATGCATACCAGAAAATTTTCGAGACCGTCTCATAAGACTTCGCTACGATTTCGTAATTTTCCGAAAATGCGATTTTACCCTTAATGCCTCGGAGACGATCGGAGTAGATCACGCTGCCGTCTTTAGCGACTAAATCAAACTTAGGACTCAACTCCGTAGTGCTAGAGGATATCGGAGGACTCTTGGAAACCATATTGCTGTAAGAAAATTTTTCCATAATAGCAGGTATCAAAAACAGGCATACCAGCAATACCGGAACGGAAGCGACAAGAAGCGCGTTCTGCCAAACTCTATTTTTCTTGACATTCTGCTGCTTTTGCCCATTCAATCGTCTAAGGTTGCTAAGAATCGTTTGCTCCGCATCCGCACTCAACTGCTTTCTGGGCATTTGTCTGATCCGCTCAAGCAAGTCCATCTCATTCTCTTCCCGTAGCAAGTTTCCCGCCTCCTTCTAACGACTCGTATTGGATTCGTAGTTTCTTGATCGCCCGATGTAACGTTACGTTAACCCGAGTAGCGGTCCAATTCAGAATTTCCGCCGTTTCGTTAGCCGAGAAGTCTTCCATCACGCGCAGAAGCAACACGTCTCTATACGTGCGCTTGAGCTTCATCAGACAGACATACACGCTTTGCAGATCCTCGCGATGAAAATGAATTTCCTCCGGAGTCGGGACGGACACCGTTTGCTCTCTTCTCAATCGATGCCCTAGCAACCCGATCCTCTTCCTCTTTCTCTGGTCGTCCATGGCAACGCGAAGGGCGATTGAGAATAGCCATGTTTTCGGACTCGATCTTCCTTCGAAACGATGCAAACCTTTCATCGCTTTCGCGAACACGTCCTGAACGAGGTCCTCCACCTGATTCTGGCCCGTATAGTAGACAAGGAAATGATGGACATCGGACCCATAGGTCAGAAACCACTCCTCGATCTTCGAATATCCGTCCATTTGCCCCTCCCATCCGCTTCCGCGATCTTTATATGGAATTAGACGTCGGTTTTGCTCTATCATTACACTTTTATTATAAAAAAAATAGCGACCCCACGGGCCGCCTAATCGAATACGGTATTTTAATTTAGCAGCGCGGCAGCAACGACTATCAAAACCAAAAATAATGTCGAGCTCACATACATGAGACGAACGGTCAGCCTGATGTGGTCGGCCTTGAGCGGTTGAAGGGGCTCGCCCATTCTAGCCCTGTCCGATGCTACGCCTTTGTAATAGTTGAGGCCGCCAAGCTGTACGCCCAAGGCTCCCGCTACCGCGGATTCGGGGAAACCGCTGTTCGGACTCGGATGCAGGCGGGCGTCGCGGTTCACCGTGCGTAGAGAGCGCTTGAACGGCAGGCGGAGCATCGAAGCGGCGATCGCGATGAACAACGCCGAGAGCCGAGCCGGAATAAAGTTGGCTACGTCATCGAAGCGCGCCGATGCCCAACCGAGATCGAGATATTTGTCGTTCTTATAGCCGACCATCGAATCGAGCGTATTCGCCGCACGGTAGGCCATGGCAAGCGGAGCGCCGCCGATTAACGCGAACAATAGCGGGGATAGGATGGCGTCAACGATATTTTCCGCTACGGTTTCTACCGCCCCGCGCGTAATCTCGCTTTCATCCAACGTATCCGTATCGCGACCTACGATCATGGACAACGCATGCCTGGATTTCGGCAGATCCCGTTGCTTAAGCAAACGATAAATGTCCATTCCGGCATCGCCTAAACCGCGTGTCGCGATCGTCGTAGAGATCAGCCAAGCTTCCATCCCATACGCGAGCCAAGGGTGTAACCGGAATAACAAACCGATCAACAGCCAAGTAAGCGCGAAAGAACCTCCGACAAGCACGATCGGATATGCGACCCCGGCTATCTTCAACGCTCTGCCCCTCGAAGACCCGGAACCGCCGCAAAGCTTGCGGAACCACCTCTGATTAGCCAAATTGCGCAAAGGTCGCTCCAATTTACGAATAATATATCCCATCCCGACGACAGGGTGAGGCAGCGCTCTCGGATCTCCGACCGCCAGATCGATAATAAACGCGCTGGCGATAATTCCCGCTTCTATCATAATAGGGGTTCTCCCTGCGTCCGAACCGCTTCATATACTGCTTCGTACGCAAGCCGACCGATCGCGTTGCCGATCGTCGTCGCCGCCCCGGCATATTGATGGATCGGCGCGTAAGTATCCGATTGACTCACCGCGACGAGGACGGTGTCGGTCGTCGTTCCCGTCGCAACGCGATCATGAGCGTAATCCTTCACTTTCAAATCGTCCAAGGCGGCGCTCTTCGCTTCCGTTGCGCTAATGATCGCGTTCACCATGGCGCTATGCGTCATCTTGCCATCGACGAAAATCATAATATTGATCGTCCCCGGTACGTATGCCGAGAAAGTCTCGCGAACAAGACCGGCTCTGGCCGCGTTACCCGTTCCCGCGGATGCGCAGACCAGCAGCTTAAACTCGTCTCCGTTCTCTTCGGCGAAGGCGCTGTGCGTAATATGAGCGGCAGTCTGCAGTCCGATCGCCATATCCGGCGGGTATCCCCACAGGTGCATCTCTTCACGCATCATCGATGCGGGATCCGAGCAATTATAGGTTAAGGGCACCTTCCAGTTCACGAATCGATTCGCTTTGCTAGCCCCGCCGCGATAAGGCGCATTGCTGAGCACATCGTAGATGTCATCGCTGCGGATTAGGACATGGCCCTCATTCGCGACATAGCGAAGTTCCAGCTCCGGCCATAAGGCGGATCGATAGACCGTAACCGTACGATCGCGAAAAGGTTGTGTCATCTATGTTCTCCCGCCTGTCTATAGATACTTATTCTAAATCGTTGGCTTACCCATGACAATCGCTTACGAAATTAATGCATATCGAGTCAAGCGCGAGCTGTACGATAATTTCGGATAATTTTACCGCTAGTAACGCCGACGAAACCAACTTATCTATACCGCGTTAGCTTGGAAACAGGGCTAATGCATTAGAGTGTAGCCTATCTATTTTTTCTGCACCGACTAAGTGAGGTTATTCAAAAAGTCCAATTTTGATCACGAAGCCTATCTAGAAGCGTACTCGACATCGAATCTTGAATTCAGCCGGGCCTTCCGGTACTCACGTAGGTTCTTCCTACGCTCCGTTCCTCAGTCCCTAAGCTTCTTTCAACCTTCTCGGTGCTGAAAACCGGACTTTTTGAACTCGCACTAAGTGTATTTTGTACACTTAATCTAAGGAAAATATCTCTCATCTACAGACTAAGTGCAAAAAGTGCAACTAGATGTGCGGGTTTGAGGTGGATGACATGAAATGCGGTAAACGAGTTGTACGAAATACAATTAGATGGAGTGAGTCGGCAATAACCCAGAACTAAGTGTAGGAAATACACTAAGATTTATTTGATATTGGCAGACAACAATTCTAATGCGTCAGCCCTAGCTGGGGAAATGGTAATGCTGCTTGAATTCGTGAGCGATTGCCCGTTGGCTTACCCGAAATGATTGACTAGAATCAGAATGATCAGCAGCATAAAAGTTTCCATCGCTTCAACAAGAGCGCCGTAAGCATCTCCGGTAAAGCCGCCTAACTTGCGCACGATAAATCGTCCGAATAGCCACGCGGCAACGATGACTGCGCCTATCGCTACCCATCCGATGAATCCTGCGATGAAATACGCAACGGCTAGCAGCAAGAGCAGATTAAGCACGAGGCTAGCTCGATTTACGCCTTGTCGCAACCCGGTGCCTAAGCCTTGAACCTGTATATATGGGAAAATATAGATAACGCCAAGAAGCGCAAACCTTGCTACCGCCGGCACCATTGCGACTATGGCGAGTTCGTCATGAATAACGAGTTGCTGCAAGGCCGCAACCTTCAGACCGATGAGAACGATGGCCGCGACGACGCCCATGGCTCCGACTCGGCTGTCTTTCATAATTTCAAGCATCCGTTCACGGCTGCGGTAACTGCCCAAACCATCCGCTAAATCCATCCAGCCATCCAGATGAAGCGCTCCGGTCAAGAAGATCCACGAGGCTACGATTACGACTGCGGACACCGTGAAACCAAACGATCCGAATCCGAGCTCCGCAAGCCAACCGACTAACCAAATGACGGCTCCGAGCATAAGACCTACGACAGGGTAGTAGCGAGGGCTGTTATCCCATCCCTTCAGGGTCTGAGCTTTAGCCGGAACGGGAAACCGGGTCAAGAAGCCGACAGCCTGCCAGAATGCGCTCATCCCTTTAACCTCCAAGGCAATCCGCTAATAACGGCAATAACCTCATCGGCTTGGTCAGCAAGCTGCTGATTTACCTCGCCTACGACGTCTTGAAACCAACGCCCGAGCGGGGTCATGGCTACCCCACCCCATCCAACCTCATCCGTGACGATGATGACCGCGACCATTTCCGACTGTATCAATTCCGCGAGGTATTCCCGAATTTGCGATTGGACGAACTGCGTCGTTTCAACGTCTCTGCATCGCTCTTCCGGGACGGCCATTAATTTATTGCCGATCCATGCAGATAACGAGTCGACAAGAATGACGCCATATCCCCGATAGGCTGCCGTGGATAGTTCATCCGGAGCTTCCAACGTGTCCCACGAAGACGGACGGCGTTGCAGATGACGTTCGATTCGCATATCCATTTCATTGTCGTATCGCATACCGGTAGCTACATATAGGACTCTGTCATTAGAAGAAGGAACCATGGAGTGCTCGAGCGTAAGCTTCTCGGCATATGCGCTTTTGCCCGAACGAACGCCCCCGGTGACCATGACGATTTTCATTCGGCAACTCCCCTCCCTTCCCGCTCGGCTTCCCGATTCGCTTCCCGGAACGTTTGCAATAACCGTTCGTTATGTTCTCTGCCGCGTACCGCGATCCTGATGTCTCTCTCGGTCAACCCTTCGTACATGGCGCAGCTTCGGATCATAACGCCTTTAGGACCTAACGCCTGCTGAAGCGAGCTTGCCGTCCATGCCTTCCCGACCCTGACGAGCAGAAAATTCGCTTCCCCGGGCCACACTTGCCAACCGAAGCCGTTCTTGATCTCCTCTTGCAGAAAATCCCTCTCCCGCGCAATAAGCTCGCGCGTCCTTCTTTCATATTCGGCTACATCCGGGTGCAGGCATGCTTGTCCGGCGAGGAGAGCCAAGCCGTTAACGCTCCAAGTGACCTGCTTGCGCGTCATCTTCCGGACGAGATTAGGAGCGGCAATCGCATAGCCGAGACGGAGACCGGGAATCGCGTAAAACTTCGTCATCGAATGGATCAGAATGACATGGGGATATTGCTCAAGCTCGGGCAACAGCGTTACGCGCTCATCGGGAGCGATAAAATCGATGAAAGCTTCGTCTAAGACAAGATAAGTAGAAGCGCGTTCCGCGAACCGGGCGACCGTTCGAAGCTGGTCTAACGTATAGGTCAACCCCGTCGGATTGTTCGGGTGGCCGAGGAACAGTAAATCTACCTTTTCCAGGAGCGGCAGGAGATCGTCCGGGTCGGCTTGAAAGCCGTTCTCTTCTTTGCCCACGACCGTGAACACTTCCGCCCCGAAATGCTCCGCTAATTGCGCGTACTCCGAGAAACATGGAGCGACTACGCCGACCGAGCGGATATCCAAGCCAAGCAAGGCGAGAGCCATGTTTTCCGCAGCGCCGTTGCCGATGATCAGATGATCCGTCGCGACGCCAAGCTTATCTGACAGCAACCGCTTCAGCTCGCGATGTGCCGGATCCGGATAATTGACGATCGAACGAAATCCGTTAGAGAGGGCACCCATCACTTGAACAGGCGGACCTAACGGATTAATGTTCGCGCTGTAGTCGAGCCATTCGCTCGAAGGAATACCGAATCGACTTGATGCGGTTACAAGGTCTCCCCCGTGACCGAAGGGCTCCAATTCGGTTCCGATAGGGCTGTCGCTCATTGTCCGTTCTCCTGTCCCGTTGCTATGATTTCATATACTTTAGGCATGTTCATATACCGGCGCACATGGTCGGCTAAACGATCGAACTCCGCTTCGCGCAGCCCGTTAAAGTTTAATAGCCCTTCGAGCGGCATCCAGCCCTTACCGGATCGGATCGCGTTTAACCAATTGCGCCGGAACTCGTCATTATGCAATATTCCGTGAATATAAGTTCCCCATACTTTGCCGTCCGTCGATCGAGCCCCTTCATGATACAGGGTTTCCGAAACTCCAGGTTCCCGCTTTAGTCCGATGCTCATCGGATGTTCTACGGATTGGATAAAAGAGGTGATTCCCATATGGATTTCGTATCCTTCGATCGGTACGTTCATCGGGAATGTACGTCCATCTTCAGTGCTATTATCGGCGCTATTTTCACCGATTCTCCATCCGATCGCTTGGCCGAAGACGCGCTCCGTCTTCTTGTCCGGCGAGAATACGGTTTCCATCGGAAACAAACCAAGGCCGGCTAAATACTCGTTGCCGGATTCGATGCCATCCGGGTCAAGCAGCTTTTGTCCAAGCATCTGATAACCGCCGCAAATGCCCGTGAGCCATCCCCCTTGTTCTCGATGAGCGAGAATGGCTAGATCTAGCCCCGTTTCCTTAAGGAACAAAAGGTCTTCCGCCGTGTTTTTGCTCCCGGGGAGCAGGACAATATCGGGTTGTCCGAAATCTTCGACCCGAGTCACATACCGCACGGACGTATCCCTCTCCGCGAAGAGAGGATCGATGTCCGTGAAATTCGCAATGCGCGGAAACCGGATGACCGCGATGTCCAATCGCTCTTCATCCGTCCCGGCAGCCAAGGAAGAGGTCTGGATCGACAAGGAATCCTCCGATTCCAGTCTCAGTTTATCGATATGCGGAATGACGCCGAGTACCGGTTTGCCCGTCCGATTTTCCAACCAATCCAGACCCGGCTGAAGCAGCCCGACATCGCCGCGAAATTTATTGATGATAAACCCTTTTACCCTCGCCCGTTCATCCGGCTCTAGAAGCTCCAACGTTCCGACGATCGAAGCGAATACGCCTCCGCGGTCGATGTCCGCGACCAGAATAACCGGAGCGTCCGCCCAGCCCGCCATTCTCATGTTCACGATGTCGCGATCTTTAAGATTAATCTCCGCGGGACTGCCCGCGCCCTCGAGGATTATGACATCATACTCGGCGCGAAGCCGGTTCAAGGCTTCCCTCACGATAAGGCCGGCTTCGGCTAAATATTCGTTGCGGTAGCTGAATGCGTCCATCGTGCGGTACGGCTTTCCGTGCACGACGACTTGCGAAGCTCGATCCGTCGTCGGCTTGAGCAAGATCGGATTCATGTCGGTCGTGGCCGCGATGCCGCAAGCATCGGCTTGCATGCCTTGCGCGCGTCCGATCTCTTTACCGTCGGGCGTCACGTAGCTGTTCAGCGACATGTTTTGCGATTTGAACGGGGCTACGGCATACCCGTCTTGAACAAGGATGCGGCATATCGCCGTCGTCAGGATGCTTTTGCCGACATCCGATGCCGTCCCTTGTATCATCAACGTCCGCGCCGGTCGATGACCCGCGATAACATATTTATCCGTCATGATTGCGACACTCCCGCGCTCTCGAACGTTGCCATTTCCCGCATGATCTTTCCTGCCGCGTCGATCAAATGAAAGCATAATACCGCACCCGTACCTTCGCCAAGACGCATATCCATGTGAATCATCGGGGACAATCCGACCGCTTCCAGCATGCCGGCGTGCCCTTGTTCCAGAGACATATGTGATGCCATCATGTATGGCAAAGCTTGCGGAGCAAGGCGGCCGGCGACAAGTGCCGCGGCCGAAGAGATGAAGCCGTCGATGACGGCTACGGCGCGATTGGCGGCAGCGCCTAGTATGACGCCGACGAGGCCGGCAATCTCTAGTCCTCCGAGCTTCGCGAGGACGTCGAGAGGATCGGCCGGGTCGGCGGCGTTCACTTGCAGCGCGCGCTCGATGACGCCGCGCTTATGCCGCAAGCGGGCATCGTCGATGCCCGTGCCGCGGCCAACGGCTTGCTCTAGCGGGATTCCCGCCAGAGCGACAAGCATGGCGGCACTCGGCGTCGTGTTGCCGATGCCCATCTCTCCCGTCGCGAACACGCGGGTTCCCTTGGCGGCGAGCTCGCACACGAGGTCGTAGCCGACGCGGATGGCCGCGACCGCTTCTTCCCGGGACATCGCAGCTCCCTTCGCGATGTTCGCGGTGCCCTTGCGGATCTTGCGCGACACAAGCTCCGGGTGCTGCAGATCCGCGTTTACGCCGATGTCCACGCAGACGACATCCGCTCCCGCATGGCGTGCCAGCACGTTAACCGCAGCTCCGCCGCCTAAGAAATTCAGCACCATCTGAGGCGTGACTTCGGCTGGGAACGCGCTAATACCCTCTTCGCACACGCCATGATCGCCCGCCATAACGATAACCGCTTTTCGGGACAGATCCGGGAGGCTTTCTCCGGTTATCCCCGCCGCTTGCTTGGCGATAGCTTCGAGCTTGCCCAGGCTGCCGGGCGGCTTAGTCAAGCTATCCAGCCGAAGCTGAGCAGCCTCCATCGCATCTAAATCCATTGGTTTAATGGATTGGGTCATAAATTGCAGTTGTTGAGAGACGTTCGGAGTCATGAGATCATTTCCTCTCTCGATCGTTTTATGTGAAATAATCCGTTACTTTAGCGCACTGAGAGTACCTTACCTCCACCTACGGATGCCCGGCGCTGTCTGTTTGTTCACCGACCCAGCTCGCAGCGCACTCAAAGCACCTTATCTTCATCGTTTCATACTCAGAATTGTACCGAGCGTTAATATGAGTAGAATTTCATCGAATGGTAACCCGTCTAATCGTTCCAAAAAACCCTAGACCGCAAATCACGGACTAGGGTTCAGCAAACAGGGAATTGGAATGTTATCTTTCGCTATGTAAATTCCCGAGTGAGCCGTATCCTTATCCGCGAAGGAATTCGTCTGCCGCGCCTAGGGCAGGTCGTCTGACTGATAGGATTCCGACGGAACTCGCCAGTCCATTCGCCGAATCCGAGCGGAAACTATGCGAAGGCCAAATCCTATTCCACAGTGGCGGGACCGTACCGGATTCGCACCGGCTTCCCTTTTAACCTTAATCGTTGCTTTCGATAAGGCACCCATAGGCATATTAAACTATTCAATTGGTACGAGTTATCGATCACTTGGAATTATAGCCCGCCCTATTCGTGAATGCAATCATTTAGATTAGTCATCATTTAGATTAGTCACAATAGAAACACAATCTCCATCCCCTCGCGATCTTTTCCATTATCTTCATTACAGTCACTCTTCCCAAAGCAGTGACGTCCGCGAAGTACGCTTTTTTGCTTATATTGGTGGGATTCCTTGGAAATTAATTGTATAAATCCATAAATTTATTTACTTCGAATGATTAGATGAGTAAGTAGCTGGTTTTTCCTAGAGTCGACGCAATGAGCATGTTCCCATCAATCGGTTAGGCGCCAAAGGGGTTCACTAACCACTTTATCTTTCCGAATTTGTGGCTTTCTCTAAGCTTCCGGCGGTTACGCGACCACACGCGCTACCGAATGGAGCACCAATTGAGCCATAATGGAACTATTCCGTTCAGACAAGCACTTTTCAACTTAAGAATTAACCCATGCGGTTGCTTATTTTTCACTCATTTGATACAATTTGTATCATGATGATCTGATTCAGAGCAAGGAGTGAATTCATGGGTCCCGCGCATAAAAAGAGTTTAATCGTTTCGATTGCCATCCTCTCTTTATCCCTACTCGTCGGATGCAGCCAACTTGCCGAATGGATTGACGGAAAAGGTGCCGGCCAGTCGGACCAACAAACCGCGAAGACTGCGCTTGCCCACCAACCTAGCCCGACTCTACCTCCCGATGTACCGACGGATATCCCGATTCTAGAAGGCGCCAAAGGAATATCCGCAGTACGAACAGGCGACGGAGTAACTAAAGGAGACGGCTTCTATCAGCTCTCGTATCAACTAGCGACCGATTTCAAGGACACGGCACTACGTTATCGTAAAGTACTTGCCGATAATAAATATAACTACGAAGACGAGCCCGTAACGGATAGCGTCTCCCTTACCGGGAGCACGGCCTCTTGGATCTTCTACATCACGATTGCCAAATCTTCTAAGATGCCGGGCGAAAGCTCAGTGACGATCTCTTATACGAAATAAGATTGGATGCGATCGCGAAATGGAACGGCAGCTTCTCTTGGGAAGAGATCAAGAAATCCAGACGTTCTTCCAACATCTATCGGCTAATAACGGCCAGAGTCGAATTATTAATATTTATGGAAGCGGAGGTATCGGAAAAAGCTACTTGTTGGATGAATTCCGGCGTCTCAGCACGGATGCACGCAGCAAATTTCTATTGCTGGATATTCCGATCTTCACCCGTAATCCTCCCGAGTTTTGTTTGCATCTTCTGCGTCTGCTCCGTTATCCTATCCCATCCATCCAAAGCACGGAAGACCTTAATCATCTGCTCGACTTATGCCTGAATACGATCCGAAATACTTCTAAAGACAACAAACTCGTTCTAGCTCTCGACACGTTCGAAGAGGTCGGCGAAATGGAAAATTGGCTGCGAGAACAATTCGTCGCTCATCTGGCCCCTTCCGTGCTCCTCCTTATTTCCGGCAGAACTCCCTTAAACGCTCAATGGTATGCTCAGTCTTCTCAGCGTCAAAGGATAACTCCAATGCCTCTCGGAGAATTGGATTACGACTCGGTCAAACAATTGCTCATGCGATCCGGGATTCATCAAGATGATCTTATTAACCGGATTTGGCACAGAACCGGCGGTCACCCATTAACGCTTAGCTTACTCGCCGCAACGGCGTTAACCGCTAGCTTACAGGATGAAACATACATGGATGACGAGCTTCTCAATCGCCTTGTGCCGATCTGGTTAAAGGAAATTCCGAACGTTCTTATGCGCGAGATCGTCGAAGCCGCTTCCGTCTTGCGACATTTCGATCATCAGTCCCTATCCTATGTATTGGGAAGACCCGTCGCGACGGAGTATTTTCGCAAGCTGATCGGTTATTCGTTCGTCCGCAAGGTCGAGCAGGGGTGGTTGCTGCATGATTTATTCCGCAATGCCATCAATGAAAATATGAGATTGCTTGTTCCGCAAGATTACGATCGGTTGTGGAAAAGATGCGTTCTATACTATTACGAAAAAATCAAAAACTCTGCGCGAGATAAGCTGGAAGCATGGGAAAATATCGAGTGTTTCTATTACATCGGCGATAGACTGATCCAATCGTTCTTTTTCCAGACTTCGATCACCTACTCGATAGAGCCTCTATCGGCGTCGAATCGTGCCGAAGCCGAACGATACATCGCGCAGCGCCATGCTACCGCCAAGGAAACACAAGTCCGGTACGTGGACAAAGCGACGAACGAAGAAGTCGAGTTCAGTATTACGGTCCGGGACAGCCTCTATGGATTAAAACATGTCGATCTGGACGAGCTCACCGAGCTCGACCCAAGTTTCGTTACGCTAACCCGTAATACACATGGCACGATTTGCGGTTTATCGGTCATTATCCCCATTAACGAATATACGCTGGACTACTTGAAAGCCAAACCGCTTTCATCGAACTACTTCAACCATCTGCCCGAATCTAAGCAAAACGAGTTAAAGGTGCCTAGATCGTCCAGAGCGGGGTATTTTATCAAAACGCTCGACACCTACGATTTCGCCGACCCTACAATGTTGCAATCATCCGGGATCACCTTCATTACCCATATGTTATCTCCCGGTTATATCGTTGCTTCGCCTCCGCCTCACCCTTTGTCTCAAGCCATCATCTCGAGCTTAGGATGCGAAGAATCCGGCGTTGTCCACTACGACTACGACGAACATACGCCCACCCCCGTCTTCGTTGCCGACACGCGCGGAGATAAACTTCATCCCTTTCTGAATACGATGATCGCTTCGCTCGGTTTGCTAGAAGAAATCGAACAAAAGGATCAGCACCCAACGCATCTGACGGATCGCGAGAAGGAGATCATCGAACTGTTAATCCGAGGATATTCCAATATTGAAATCGCAGGTTTCCTCTTCGTAAGTGAAGCTACGATCAAAAAACATCTTTCAAACATCTTCAAGAAGATGGACATTAAAAACAGGGTGCAACTCGTCAACAAATACGCGGGAATTCAGCTTTCGGATACTATCATTTAACAATCAGCAATCGTATAAAACCTCCAACTCCGCACGTTAAGCGGCGATGGAGGTTTTTCATGGGCATGAGAATTACTTTAACTGAAATCGGGTCACGACCGAGTATCCGTAGACGACAATTTCGTTTCCTTGTTTGCCGATATAGTCGGGACCGTCTTTTAACGCGACTCTGTCGAGCGTTTTGCCGGTTCGCTTATCGATCTGGTAGAGATAATCCTTCTCCGCCGTAAAACCGTAGCCGGACAAGATGACATCCCCAACGACTTCGAAGCTACGGGCATTGCCGACTAGCGATGCGGATCTCCATAACGTTTTATTGTCGGATAGACGGATCGCCGTAACGTATCCATTCATCCCCTTGGAACTCTTGGCATATGTCCGATGGCTATTCGAAACGTAAAGAATGCCATCCTCTTCGTAAGCCCACTGGATTTGCTCATAAATATAATCGTAATCGGCCTTCAAGTATTTGGGTGCATAAGCGTAATTGATAAAATCGTAAGCATACAAAACCTTCGTCATCGACTTGTCCATAGCGACCAGGTAACGGTTTTCGCCGAAATCGCGTCCGTAGATGAGAAAAACGCCGTTTTTCCCCTTTATCGCCCTAACGAGCATCTCTCCTCGATATTCGGTTGGAGTTCCTTCCGGCAAATTCCCGGCAATGGACCTATAGGAATTCGGAACGGTGTATTCCTTGTCCGCGAACAAGGCGTAATCCTCGAAACTCTGGTCGAACGGGAGGTTCTTAACGGATTTCTTGGTCAACGATAATTTCACGGTTTTCTTTGACTTAGGGCCGGCGTCCGCGAACTTGCTCACGTAATACTGGAAAGGCGGCTTCGGCAGAACTATCGGTTCCAATTCGGCAAGCCCAACTGACTCTTTCGCTTCCGGCTGTGCCGCATTGACGATTAGCGTCGGGCATAGAGCGATCCATAGCATAATAAAACTTAACGAAAATTTCAGTTTCCCCACATTTATAGCTCCTTCCATTACTTTCCGCTATCTCCTATTCGACAACCGTCCGGATTCCCCCTTTTTTTCCATTAAAAAAGCCAACCCCGTCCGCCCTAAGGCGATCATAGATTAGCTTGATTTCGATAAACGCATGCTGAATCAATAGGTTGTCCTACTCAAAATAATAAGTAAATCCGATCGCCCCGACGCCGGTATGCGTACTAATGATCGGCGTCGTGTCTTCGATACTGATCTTATCGAATCCCGTCATGGCGACGATGGAGTCTTTCAGCTTCGATGCCAGTTCGTAACCAGCCGCATGCACAAGCCCGACTCCTTTGATCGCTTTGCCTTTCACGTCCTCCGCAAATTGCTTCGCCAAATAATCGATCACATGCGCTTTGCTCCGGACTTTCGCGACAGGCGTATACTCTCCCCCGTCTAACGTGGCGATGATCTTAATCTTCAGCAAGGAACCGATCCAAGCTTTGCCTTTGCCGATTCGGCCGCCTTTAACCAGATTGTCCAGCGTATCGACGACCACGAACAACCGGGTTTGAAGACGAATCTGTTCGAGTCTTTCGAGGATTTCAGCCATGCTTCGGCCTTGCTTCGCCATAGTTGCGGCTTCCAACACTTGAAATCCGAGTGCTTTCGTAATATATCGGGAATCCACCACGGTTACGTTAGATTCGGACATTTCCGCGCCCATCTCCGCTGATCGCACGGTCCCGCTCATTTCACCGGTCATATGAATTGAAAGAACTTGGCTACCATCGCCGCCCAGTCGATCGTATACTTCAAGGAAAGCGCCTGCCGGAGGCTGGGAGCTCTTGGGAAGCTCCTTGGACTTCTGCATTTTCTCGATAAATTCCGTCGGTTGAATATCCACGCGATCGAGAAACGTTTCATTATCAATGCATAAGGATAACGGGACGACTTCAACGCCGTACTCCTGTAAAATATCATCGGATAGATCGACGGTAGAATCGGTTACCACTCTAATCATGCTCAAGGGTCAGCCTGCTTTCACTTGATGTTTTTCAATGCTGTGGCTATCCCATTAGTCTATCATTCCGCGCTAGCCCATCGCAACTTTCCTTCTATTTCCTAATATACTTAAACGCGATTAAGAAGCTGACGAACAGTACGAATGCTCCGAACAAGTACGGCAAATTCATATGAACGTCAAATAAAATTCCCGCAAGCGCCGGTCCGAAAATATTGCCGAGGCTCATGTAGGCGTTATTCATCCCCGCTACGAATCCTTGATCCTCGCCGGCTTGTTTCGATAACAAGGTGTTTAACGTAGGACGCATTATGTTGTTGAATGTAAAGAAGAGCATCATAATGATCAACACGTAGAAGAAATTTCCCGACAAAAGCATAAGCACGAGCGCGACCGCCGACAACAGAAGCGTGTAATCCACGATCGCCTTTTCCCCGAAGCGCCTAGTTAGCCAGCCCGATAACACCAGTTGATTAACGGTGCCCAGCAGAGAGCAAACCATGATCAGAATGGCGATATCCCGAGTAGTAAATCCATATCGTTGCACGACGAATAGCGGAAATATCGCTTCGAAATGCGTAAGGCCGAACGTTAGAGCAAAAACGATAAACAAAAGAATAAAATATTTGGATTTAAACGACAACGCCAGTTGCCGAAACACGCTTTCTCTTTTATCCTTGGATTGTCGGCGCCTCAGCCTTTGTTCCGGGGATAAAGATTCCGGTAACAGAACCAAACTGCATAACATCGCGACTAGACCGATTCCCGCAGAGGCGAAGAACGGCGCCCGTATCCCGAATTCGGCAAGTAACCCTCCGACTCCCGGACCGATGATGAATCCGGAAGACATGGCTGCGCCTAACAGCGTCATACCTCTGCCTCTTTGCTCGTCCGTCGTAATATCGGCCAAATAAGCCATAATGGAAGGAATCAAAGCCGCGGAGCCGATTCCTCCGATTAACCTTGACACGAAAAGTATCGTCAAATCGCCTGCTACAGCCGCCAAGAGATTAGACAGCGCGAACAAACTAAGTCCGATAACGATCATCGGTTTGCGGCCGTATTTGTCCGACCACTCGCCCGCGATCGGCGAGAACATGAATTGCGTCAAACCGAAAGCCGAAACCAAGTAACCGGCGGCTTGTCCGCCGGCGTCGAATTCTTTCAGAAACTCGGGCAAAACCGGAATAATAAGGCCGATGCCAAGCATGGCCAGAAAAATATTAACCAACAACAGCGTAAGCGACGTCTTCGATGACACGAATTTCTCTCCCCTGTTACCCTCAAGATGTAGAAGGAAAGGATAGGCTACTAACCGTGTCAGTGTCAAGCATAACTTGTACCCATTTATGTCTTGCGGTAACTAACCTTGATACTTGTTCAACAGCTCTGTCTTTAATTCCAATATCGAACGGCTGAAATAGACGCGATACATTTCCGGATTCAACTTGCGGAGATGCTCGGGCCAGAAATGGCCGAGTTGGTCCTGATGAAAGCTTCGCGCTTCATCCAACTTAGGCAACTCGTAGACTAACTCTCCCTTATCGAAAATAGGTTGCAATAGTGCAATCGCTTCATAATTTTCAACAAGTATAGACCGGTGAGGATGAAGCGGATCGCTTAGCTTGATCGGTTGCCCCTTGCGAATTTCTTCCTCTTCCTCGGGTAAACACATATAGTCCGCAACCGCCATTCCAGTCTGTCGGTTCACGACACGATAGACTTCCTTCACGCCTGGATTCGATATTTTCTCCGGATTGCCCGAAATCTTGATGACCGGCTCCAAGATGCCGTTCTTCTCTCTTGCGACGAGTTTATATACGCCCCCTAAGGAAGGCTGATCGAAAGCCGTAATTAATTGCGTTCCGACGCCCCAGACGTCGATTCTCGCGCCCTGCGCCTTAAGCTCGGCGATGATGTCTTCGTCAAGATCGTTGGAAGCCACGATTAGCGCATCGGTGAATCCCGCTTCATCCAGCATGCTCCTCGCCCGCTTAGACAAATAAGCCAAGTCGCCGCTGTCGAGCCGGATTCCTTTCAGACGTTTGCCTCGCTGCTCCAGCTCCTTTGCGATCTTGATCGCGTTAGGAACGCCGCTCCTTAAAGTATCGTACGTATCTACGAGCAGTGTCACATGATCCGGCAAGGCTTCGGCGTATTCCTTGAACGCCTCCTCTTCGCTATCGTGACCTTGAACCCAGGAATGCGCATGCGTGCCCGAACTCGGGATGCCGAATAGCATGCCCGCGCGCATGTTGGACGTCGCATGAAACCCGGCGATATAAGTCGCCCTAGCTCCCCAGACCGCCGCATCCGCCTCCTGCGCGCGACGCGTCCCGAATTCAAGCAGGCGTTCATTCGTCGCGACTTGTTTAATCCGAGCCGCCTTAGTCGCGATCAGCGTCTGATAGTTCATGAAGTTCAGCATCGCCGTCTCGATAAGCTGCGCTTCGAACACGCGCGCTTCCACCCGAACGAGCGGTTCGTTCGGAAAGACGAGCGTACCTTCCCTCATCGCGAACAGGTTGCCCGTAAATTTGAACTTCCTCAGCTCCAAGAGGAAATCTTCATCGTATTTTTCTTCTTGCATACGGAGATATTCGATTTCCTCGTCGTTGAACGCAAGCGATCGAATGTACGCGACTATCCTCTCCAACCCCGCGAATACGGCAAACCCATTGCCGAAAGGCAGCTTGCGAAAATACGCTTCGAACACGGCCTTCTCGTTCATCGAGCCCCTTTTCCAGTGCGCGTACATCATGTTGATCTGATATTTATCCGTATGTAGCGTTAGGTTCGCGTCATTCATCGGTGCCTCTCCCCTTGTTTGCAATCCGAGCGCCAAGCACCTTCTCGAAATGTCCGATCGCCCACTCGTGCCCTAACGGATTGAAGCTAGCTACCGCGTCTTCGTGGATGATCATGCGGAACCCCTTATTGTAGCCATCCACGGCAGTGTGCAACACGCAAATATCTGTGCAGACGCCGACAAGGTGAATTTCAACGATATTTCGCTCGCGAAGCCTCTGTTTCAGATCGGTTCCGCAGAAAGCGCTATACCGTTTCTTATCCATCCAGTAAACAAGCCGCTCATTAGCGGCATACCAATCTTCTAGCTTGCCGTAGAGCTTCCTGCCCTCCGTTCCCCGAATGTTGTGGGGAGGAAACAGCTTCGTCTCGGGATGATAAGCGTCTCCTTCCTCGTGGAGATCTACCGCCATTACGATGTCGTCTCCATTATTGGCGAATTGTTCGACAATCTCGAGGATCCGAGTCTCGATCTCAACCCCAGGCTTACCGACAGGCAGCTTCCCGACAACGAAATCGACGGTGTAATCGATCACGATCAATGCTTTCATTTGCGGCCCTCTCCTTATTTTCATCTGAGTTGATGATATGATTTTGACAGGATCAATGGTTAAAAAATAAAGCCTAGCTGTAAATGGACAGCTGAGGCTGGTATTCCGTAAAACGGTAAAGCTGCGCGGATCGTTGGGAATAGCGATTCGATCCTTTGGAGTTACCGTAAGCGTCCTTTACAACTTCCAGTATACCCTTACGGCTTTGCGTAGAAGTGATTTTTCGAATGAAATTTTTTTCGACGAAATCCGGAACGACCGTCTCGATTACTTGATACAGCTCGCTCATCGTAAATTCCTTCGGCAGGAACTGCTTGGCGATCGTAGTCGTTAACATTTTTAGCCGAATGTGCTCCAGGGCATCCCGTATAATCCGATTATGATCGAAGGCTAGCGGCATCTCCAATGCCTCGGAGACAGGAACCAGCTTCACGCCTGCCGCATCGTCCGCGGCTTTGCGATTCGAGAGATAGGCTTCGTTCACCAACGCGAAGAACGCATGGGAGATCATCCACCCTCTCGGATCCCTGCCCATCGAGCTGTATACGTTGAAGTACTCAATATGAATTCCCTCTACTCCCGTTTCTTCCCTCAGCTCGCGTTTGGCGCATTCATGAATCGTTTCCGTCTCGGTGGCGAATCCTCCGGGCAATGCCCACTGATTGGCGAAGGGCCATTTTCCCCGTTCGATCAGCAATACCTTCAACTCTCTAATAGGGAGCGATTTCTTCCTGGATAAGCGCTCCCTCGAAGTAATCGTAAAAATAACGATATCCGTTGGCGCCCCATCCGGCGTTCGATATTCGGTAGCCGTATCATTCATTGCGTTGTTCATCGACTTCATCTCTTCCGCACCCGCTTTCCGCGCTAGAACCTATTTAGTATCTAAAAAATTCCGCTTTGCTTCGCAAATCCTTCGATTTGGCGCGTAGTGAATCCGTAGAAGCGGATATTTCTTCCATAACCGCCGTCTGCTCCTCCGATGCCGAGAACACTTGCTGCGCGCCTAAACGAATTTGCTCCGCCACTTCGGCGACAAGTCTCGCTTCGTTTAATTGATCGGTAGCCTGTCGCGCTTGCACGATAAGATCGCCGGCCATCGTTTCCACGATTCCGACCACATGCTGCGCCTGTTCGTTAACCTCATGGAATGCGGTCGCGAACTCTTCCCCTCTTCTCGCTTCCCGCTCCGACACTTCGTGCTGCGCGCGGATATGTCCGACCGCCCGCGTCACTTCGCTCTGGATTTGCTGGATGAGCTTACGGATATTCTTAACCGAGACGGCGCTTTCATCCGCAAGCGATTTAACCGATTGGGCGACCACATCGAATCCTCTGCCCTCTTCGCCGGCTCTTGCCGCTTCGATGGAAGCATTCAAGGCGAGCAAATGCGTTTGGTCGGCTATGTCGCCAACGACGTTAGAGATCGCGCCGATTTCATTCGCATATCCGCTAAGCGTAGCTACGACGTCCATCGCATCCCGGTTTAACTCCGTCAACTGATGCATGCCTCCGACTAATGAGCGGAACACTTCCTCGCTTTGCTTCGCGGCATTGTTCATATGCCAAGCCCGCTCTCTCGCGGCGTTAGCTTCCTCGCTCATACGATCGGCCGCATGCGACATTTCCTCGACGTCATGGTGCAGTCTGTCTGCCGAGTTCGCTTGCCTTTGCGTCCCCGACGTTATCGCCTCCGACTCGTTCGTCATCTGCTCGATCTGTCCCGTCGCCTGACCGATCGCTTCTTGCAATTCCTTCACATGAGTATCCGTAAGGCGGGTATTGTCCTTGATCTCCGTGATGATCGTCTTAAGTTGCCCAAGCATTTGCCCGAAAGCTTCTCCGAGCGTCTGAAGCTCGTCGTTCGAACGGCTCGTAGCAACCTTAACTCCAAGGTTTCCCGTTGCGGCTTCCTGCGCGGCAGCCGTTAAAGCTAATAGCGGCTTCAATAGCCATCTCGCGGCGAAATAACCGAATAACCCAGTCCAGAAAACGCCGATAAGAAGCGTAAGGAGTACGAATAGCCACCCGGGTATTCCCGTGAACATATCCTTAAGCACGAGCAGGAAAAACGCGCTTGTCCCGTATGTAACCGAAGAAGCGACCGTGATGCCGATAACCATTTTCTTAACGATGCCGAATTTGCTGTGCATTCCGTTTCTCCCCCGATGCCTAGACGTCTTCCTATTCTAACCTTGAGCAGGGGAAGGACACTGTGATCAATATCACACTTCAATTTCATTCGCCAACATGTTAAGTTAACTACAGAAAGAAAGGTGATCAGAAATGCATGTTCAACTGTTCTTAGGGTTAGCGACTGTTTTTGCCGCTATAATTGTATTCATATACGCTTATGGATTTACCATCGTTCCTAAACGCTTGTCCATAACCCGACTTGAGGTTTATTCCCCGTCTCTTCCGGAAAGCTTCGAGGGAGTCACGCTCCTGCAATTCAGCGATACCCATCTCGGCCCCCAATTCACTCTTCCTAGACTTCGGCAGCTCGTCGACGTTATTCAAACTATACGTCCGGATATCGTCGTGTTTACCGGAGATTTGCACGATGCCGGAAGTGCAGATAATATCGCCAAATATGATCCTTCTCCCCTATTGGCAGATATTCAAGCCCCGCTAGGCAAATATGCGGTTTACGGCAATCACGATTTCGGATACGGAAGGAAAACTCGGAGCTCCGGTTCGTTCCTTAGCCGCGCGGGATTCAAGATGCTCGTCAACGAGAGGGAGAAAATTACGTTACCCGGCGGCGATTCGATTACGATTGCCGGTCTGGATGATTACGTACTTGGCAAGCCGAATGCTGAATCTACTTTATCCAAACTGGATAAAGACGGATTTAATATTTTGCTCGCTCATGAACCCGACGTTGCCGACCGATTGACGCGGTTCCCTGTCGACTTGCAACTATCGGGACATAGTCATGGGGGGCAAGTGTCGCTTCCGCTTGTCGGAGCTTTGGTCAGAACCCGTCTCGGAAGGAAGTACCTTAAAGGAAAGTATCTCATCCATGACAGCCAGCGAAAGGAACGGCCGTACCTGCTGTATGTCAACCGGGGGATCGGAACGACTCGTATTCCGATTCGGATCGGCAGCGATCCCGAGCTAGCGGTGTTCACGTTGCGGGGTAGCCCCTCTAATTCCTCCCACAGCACATCTTTGCGGTTCTGAGCAACGGTTACTGGCGGGAAAACGGACTTGCGGAGCAAATGTGTGTATTGTAAGCCGCTTCGAGCTTTCTAATTGGTTGGATATCTAGGAAAAGTGTGCTGTATGCCGCTGCGAGCGGTCTAATTGGTCAGATATCCAGGGAAAGTGTGCTGGAAGCCGCTGGGAGCGGTCTATTTGGTCGGATTCCGAGGGAAAGTGTGCTGGAAGCCGCTGGGAGCGGTCTATTTGGTCGGATTCCGAGGGAAAGTGTGCTATAAGCTGCTGTGAGCGGTCTATTTGGTCGGATTCCTAGGAAAAGTGTGCTGGAAGCCGCTGTGAGCGGTCTATTTGGTCGGATTCCTAGAGAAAGTGTGCTGGAAGCCGCTGTGAGCGCGGTCTATTTGGTCGGATTCCGAGGGAAAGTGTGCTCTAAGCCGTTGCGAGTGATCTGATTGGTCGGATATCTAGGAAAAGTGTGCTGTATGCCGCTGCGAGCGGTCTATCTGGTCGAATTCCTAGGAAAAGTGTGCTGGAAGCCGCTACCAGCGGTCTAATTGGTCAGATATCCAGGGAAAGTGTGCTGGAAGCCGCTTAGAGCGGTCTAATTGGTCGGATTCCTAGGGAAAGTGTGCTGGAAGCCGCTTAGAGCGGTCTAATTGGTCGGATTCCTAGGGAAAGTGTGCTGGAAGCCGCTGTGAGCGGTCTAATTGGTGAGATAAAGCAACAAGAAATTCCGCTTTAGTGTGATAAAGCGGAATTTCAGACTATAGTGGGAGTTATCCTGTTTGCTCGATTTAAAGCGGCATAGCCGTTACTACTCAGGTCACTCTTTTTCCCTTCTTAGTCTCGATACTCTTAGTTGCCAATTCCGAATTTACTCTGTTGAAAGGAAGTATGGCGAGTGCGCCGAAATTAGGGCAAAATGTGCCTTGTTGAACGGAAGTATTTCCTCCCAAAGTGCCTCTATGCTCGATTTAAAGCGGTATAGCCGCTCTATTTCCTCTCAAAGTGCCTCTTTGCTCGATTTAAAGCGGCATAGCCGCTCTATTTCCTCCCAAAGTGCCTACATGCTCGATTTAAAGCGGCACGGCCGCTCTATTTCCTCCCAAAGTGCCTCTTTGCTCGATTTAAAGCGGCATAGCCGCTCTATTTCCTCCCAAAGTGCCTACATGCTCGATTTAAAGCGGCACGGCCGCTCTATTTCCTCCCAAAGTGCCTCTTTGCTCGATTTAAAGCGGCACGGCCGCTCTATTTCCTCCCAAAGTGCCTCTTTGCTCGATTTAAAGCGGCACAGCCGCTCTATTTCTTCCCAAAAGTGCCTACATGCTCGATTTAAAGCGGCACAGCCGCTCTATTTCCTCTCAAAGTGCCTCTATGCTCGAATTAAAGCGGCATAGCCGCTCTATTTCCTCTCAAAGTGCCTACATGCTCGATTTAAAGCGGAACGGCCGCTCTATTTCCTCCCAAAGTGCCTCTTTGCTCGATTTAAAGCGGCACAGCCGCTCTATTTCTTTCCAAAGTGCCTCCATGCTCGATTTAAAGCGGCATAGTCGCTCTATTTCCTCCCAAGGTACTTCCAGACCGCTTTTTATAAGTAACCAGCAGCATGTTGCAAAAAAATGAGGCGGCACGGGAATAATCCCGGACCGCCTCATAATCGTATTTTCTCGCCAACAAATCCTAGTCTCCAGCCTAGAAATCCAAGACTCCAGCCAAAGCATCCAAGTTTCTCTCGTTCGACTCAGCCTATGCCATTTTATGATTCCAGTATGCTTTGCCCAATGTATTGCCCTTCCCGTAAGCCGCCCGGACAAGCGAATAGTCCGCTAGCGATATGGGAGACGTATTCGTTCAGCGCATCTTTGCTCTGCATAAGCTTCAGCATCGGCAACAATTGCTCATCGGGGTTTCTCTGATAACTTATAAACAACAATCCCGCGTTCACGTTACCTGTTCGCGGATCGACTCCATCCGTGTAAGAGTAACCTCTGCGGTGGATCAACTGCTTCGATTCCTTGGCCAGCCGCACATGCGACGCGATCGGCATTTTCGACGGATCGGGCTTATCGAACTCGCCCTTCGTCCCGTAGGCTGCGCCAGACTCCTTATAACGTCCGAACGTATCCTCCTGATCGGCTAACGATGACCGATCCCATACCTCAAGAAACATCCGTACTTTGCGATAAGCCATGTAGGTGCCCCCGCGCATCCAGTCCGGTTCGCCTTCGCCCGCCCACACGACGTCTTGATAACCGCCTTCAGACTGATGAAGTTGGTTGGCGGTTCCGTCCTTAAATCCGAACAGGTTACGCGGAGTTTGTCCTCCCGAGCCGCCGCTGATGAAGCCTTCCTGCATCCAATTCAGCGTAGCCGCCCCCATCGAGAGGCGAATGAAGTTGCGCAATGCGTGAAAAGCGACCTGTTGATCCTCGGCGCATACTTGGATGCAAACGTCTCCGCCTGACTGGGAAGCATCGAGCTTATCGCTCGGCATCCGCGGAATATCCTTCAAATATCGAGGAAGCTTACCGGCGATGCCGAATCGATCTTTGCCATCCGCGCTGAAGAAGGTAGGGCCGAATCCGAAGGTCACCGTTAATTTCGATGCGGGAAGATCCAAAGTCTCTCCCGTATCGCTCGGAGGAAGCAACGGATTATCTCCCGTCTGCATCGTTCGGCCAGCCATGCTCAGATCGCTAAACTTCGTCCAATCGCGAAGGACCCTAATCAACGTTGCACGATCCGCGGTCGTAATTCGAAAGCTAGCGAGATACATATACGTTTGCTGCGGGGTAATAATCCCGGATTGATGCTCCCCGTACATGGGGATACGATCTTCCGTCGGATCGTTGCCTGCTACCGCCTTGCTTGTAGGAGAGACAACTTTCTCGATCGCGGCCATTCCCGATGCCCCGATGGCTAAACCCACGCCTACGGAAGCGGTTATTTTAAGAAAATCGCGTCTTGAGATTCCTTCTTGTTTGTTACCTGTATCCATTTCCCCACCCCATCTATGCGTTACAGGATGCTGGCCGTTTGGGACATCAAGTTCGATAGCTGGCTGATTTGATCGCTGATGAGACGAATTTGTTCTGCCGTTAACTTATCGTAGCTGACGTAATGTCCCGTCGTTTTGTGTCCGCGGAGAGTTTCCTCAAGCAATAAGAATTGCTGATCCAATTGCGTTCCCAGGTCGGGATTTTTCTCGTTAAGAGCAGGAATAATAGCCAAGTACACCGATTTCGATCCATCCACGTTAGCCGCGAAATCTACAAGATCGGTATGGGAATAGATTTCCTCTTCGCCCGTAATTTTGGATATCGCCGCTTCGTTCAAAAGTTCCATCGCTCCTGCGACCATGGCTTTCGGTTCCAGTTCGATCGTTTTTACTTTCGATTGCAATTCTTCCGTATCTTTAACCAATTGATCAGCGTATTTCTCCATACCCTCTAGGGAATTATCCGACCAGAGCGCCTTCTCGAGTCTATGAAAACCGGTCCAAGTGCTTTCGTCCTCTACGTCCGCTAGGCGGGCATCGATTCTCGGATCCAAATCTCCGAAGCTTTCGGCGATCGGTTCGATATTTTCGAAAAACACGCGCGCCTTAGGATACTCGAGCTTCGCTTTCTCCGCGTCGCCCGCTTTAACCGCTTCAACGAATACTTTTGTCTGAATGACCAGATTATCCGCTTGTTCCTCTACGTAAACCTTGTAATTCGCAACTGCTTTAGTAAGAAGCTCGGAGGTGCTGCCCGTCGTTTCTTTGGCGTTAAGAAGGCTAGTCAGCGCAACTTGCAGCTTCTCGGCCGTTACTTTCAACGCATCGAAATCCACTTTGTCGTATGCCGAAGCCGAGAAGATCGGTAATTCGTATTTCTCGACTTCCGTATATTCGATCGGGAACAACTGACGAACCGAATTCTCGTAAGCTAACCATGCCTCGTTGATTGACTTCCCTAGACGTTTGACTTCGTCGGCATCCTTCTTGTCGATCGCTTCTTGCAGCTTGGCCGTTTCCTCTTGAAGCTTGGCCGTCCCCTGTTGAATGGCGCTCGTATCTCCGCCCGACGCTTCGGATTGCTGGCTAGCGCTTGGACTTGAGCTTGCAGTCCCTGCCGCAGGCTCGCTGTCATTGTTTTTACCGCAGGCTCCAAGCACTAGTGTCGCTACCAAAATAACGCTCGCTAATTTCATTTGTCTGTTCATTCTATTTCCCCCGCTTAGTTCATTTTTGTTGCAAGTATTTTCAATTCTTTGCCTGCTGATCTGCTGGTCATCTTCTGATAGACGACAACGATTGCCGCGATCAATACGAATAACAATTGCGGAAGCGTGCTATACCATGATGGATATAAGCTAATCGATAGCTGCTCCGGCAAGTACTCTTGTACCGTGGATGGAATCACGCCTGCCATCTGCAAGCTGTGGATCCCCGATCCCATAAACTTAAAGCATAAGTAAAAGACGATAACGCTGGATACTAGGAAAACGGGCCGTACCGGCAATCGCGTTCCGAGCTTGATCATGATAACCGCGAATACCGCGAGAATCCCGAACCCGGCGGCAATTCCTACCGCTAACTCCACGCCCGGCATCTTATTGACCATGCCGACTAAGAAAATCACCGTCTCTAGCCCTTCGCGCACGATCGCGAAAAAAGCAAGAAGAGCTAACGAGATCATCTTTCCGTTCGTGAGCGCTTGCGTACTCTTCGATTGCATGAACCGATTCCAGCGTTTCACGTCGGAATTGCGATGTAACCAATAACTGACGTACAGAAGCAACAAGCTCGCTCCTACGCCCGTCCAGCCGTTGATCAACGAATTGTTGTGACCGAACGTGCTCGAAGACAATAAGAAAGCGACGGCTAAACCAAGCGCAATGCATACGAGCACTCCGGCGCTCGATCCGACGATGACCCATCGTTTGGCGGGTTTGGAATCCGCTCTCTTGGCGTACATTAACAAGGTCCCTACGACCAACAACGCTTCAAGCCCTTCCCGGATCGGAATCAGGGCCGCGTCCCACCAAGAGTATTGGGCATCGATGAGCGGAGTCAAGGAATCGATCATTCTATCCACGATCTGCCTAGCTTCATCCTGTTTACCCTCGTTCGACAAGTAAGCATCCATTAAAACGAGATCGCGCTCGGAATGATTGTAAACGGTTTGCGACTTGCTTACGATATCGCCTTCGATGGACAACCACTGACGCTGGAGCAGCTTTACAGCGCTAAGCGCTTCCGACCAGGATTGCTTCTCCATCAGATCGCCGGCTTCCCTCAGCTTCATGACGTAAGCGCTCAGCGACATCCTTTGTTGCCCGTCGTTATCGACATAAGCGCCGTCCGAGTAATTCCGAAGCGAGAATTGCAGCGCACCCGCTTCTTCCTTAGCTTTCTGAACGTCTTTATTCAAGAAGGCCAAAGAAAGACTCGCCATCTGGCGGTCGATCTCGAGCGCCATGTCCAGCGAGTTTTGTTTGACGTTCTGCTTATTGGCAGCCCACCATTTCTTGATGGAAGCAAAAGCAACCGCACCTTGGTCCAAGTTCCCGGATTCCAGGTTGGCGAATAGATCATCGGATTGCGCGAGTGTCGTTCCGATGGGTTCGTTAGCCGCAGCTGCATTCGTTTGCGCAACCGGGAAAAACAACAGAAAAAGGGACGCCATCAAAATGATAGAACTAACCAGCGGAAACGATAATTTAACTGTCCGACGGTCTGTTGTTTTCATTTCGAATGCGCCCCCGATTGTAATCTTGATATCGTCGTAATGACATTGATAACCGTTCTCAGTACAAGGGTTTATTATATTCCTACTGCTTCAAGGTGTCAATCGGGTTTTTTGGGATTTTACATTTATTGCGCCACTCTAATCGTTACGATGTCCCTTTCCTCTCCGTTGCCCTCTCTGATAGATCCATAGATAGCTTCCGCCATACGAACGCGATCAACAATACGAGTATCGCGGTAGACAAGGGAAACCAGCCGAGTCCCAACGAGCCCCAGATCGGCAACATCCCTTTGACGGCTTGAACCCCTATTAACATCTCGCCCGCGGTGTACCCTAGAATAGCCGAACCGACCCATACGACGGCCGGAAACCGGTTCAGAAGTTTCAAGATGAGCTGACTCCCCCATATAATAAGCGGGATGCTGAGCGCGATCCCTGTCGCCATGAGCCATAGCTCATTCTTGGCGATGGACGCGATCGCGAGCACGTTATCCAAGCTCATGACCAAATCGGACACCAATATGATGCCTACCGCCTTACCGAGCGAGCCTACGCCTTTCACTTCCTTCTCCGCCCCATCGTCCAAGAGCAGGTGAATCGCGATGTACAACAGAAGTACCGCGCCCACGATCTGCACGGCCGGAATGTCCAGCAGAGCGACCGCCGCAACCGACAAAACGATCCGAAGACCAACCGCGCCGATGGCCCCCAGCCATATCGCCCGATTCCGCATCCGCTCCGGCAGATTGCGGCTCGCCATCGCGATCACGACGGCATTGTCCCCGCTAAGGACGATGTTAATGAGCAATATTTCCAATAACAAGATTAGGTTTTCTAGCATATCGATCGCCTCTTATCCTCTATGTAATATCTTAATCTTAAACGTATGTATCATTCCCCAATCCCGGATTTTAATTCCGAAAGATAAAAAAACAGCCGCCCCGTAAGCCATAAGGATGGCTATCGTGACGACCCTACCCGAGGAAATCCGGGGTTATCGATATGGACCGATCTGATCGATCGGGTTGATCGGATGGATCTAGTTGAACTGGCCGATAGGGCGGATTCCCATAGGAATGTCGCAATTTCTCCCGAATTAATGTTATGAACGCATTGGCGATCGGAGATAAAATTCTATTCTGAGCCGTGCAGATGGCGATAGGCCTTCTAAGTTCGAGATCCGTAACTTTTACCCTGGACACTTCGCCGCGGTCGATGAATTCCTTGACGGCTAACGACGATAACAGATTGGCCCCGTAACCCGCTCCGACCGCCTTGATCGTTTCGTAAAGCCCGTTGAGCTGCATACCGATCTTCGGTTGCCTTACGTTATAGGTTCTGCACATGGAAAGAAATCTTTCCCGGGTCGAGCTTCCCTCTTCCCGGATGACGAAGGTTTCTTCCATCATTTCATGCAACGAGACTTCCCGGTTGGCAAGAGGGTGCCCCGGCGGCACGATAAACCATAATTCGTCGTCGAACAAGTGATCCCAATGGATGTTCGGCCTCTCCCAGCCTCCTCCGATGATCGCCACATCCGCGCTATGATTATTTACTCTATCGAAAGCCATCTGGCTATTTCCCGTGACGACGTTTATTCTAACGCTCTCATGCTCCGATTTGAAGAAAGCAATCCACTTGGGAAGAAGTACGGTTGCCGGTAAATACGTCGCCGCAATCGTCAGTTCACCGCCGTCCCCGCTCAATAGATCCTTCATTTTCGTCTCAATTTCGTGTTCCACGGCAAGCATTTTACCCGATAATTCGAAGAGCTCCTTCCCCGCGTAGGTAAGTCCGATTCCCCTTCCATCCGGCTTCACGAGCTTGATTCCCAATTCCTTCTCCAGTTTTCTTAGATGCTGGGTCACGGCCGGTTGGCTAATTCGCAGTTCATCCGCTGCTTTTGTTACGTTGCCGTTTCGTGCTACGAAATGAAATACTTTTATGGCGTGTAGGTTCACTTACGATCATCGCCTCCACGAATCATTAGTTTTACTTATCAATAGAGTTCAATTATATATTAGTAACTTGCTTTGCGCTGTATTATTTTTGAACCATGGACATTGAAAATAAACAAAAGAAACACGTTCTCCGAATGGCGTGGATAACGGCGCTCTGCTTAATGGGCGACTCGATGCTGTATATCGTCCTTCCGCTGCACTGGAAGGAGGCCGGGCTTGAATCCCTGGTGCAAGTCGGAGTCGTTCTATCGGTCAATCGATTAATCAGATTGCCCTTGAATCCGATCGTTAGCCGGATCTACCGGTATATCACTTTGCGGCAAGGATTAGGAATCGCATTCGTCTTAGCTATTATTACAACCGCCTCTTACGGAATAGCGGATAGTTTTCTGTTCTGGATCGGCTTGCGCGCGCTTTGGGGATTCGCTTGGTCCTTGTTGAGATTAGGCGGCTACTATGCCATATTGGATCTCCAGACGGAACGGAATCGGGGTCAACTGTTCGGGGTTTATAACGGGCACTACAGGGTGGGTAGTCTCGTCGGGATGCTGCTCGGCGGAGGATTTGCGGAACTGCTCGGGCTCCGCGCCCTCTCATTGTTGCTAGCGGCGCTAGCTCTCTGCGGAATTCCGATTTTTTTAAAAATGCTCCCCTTTGCCGCTATTCGGGACAGCCAAGATGAACATGCTACGGAACGGCAGTCAACGTTTAAAAAAAACAAGCTGGCCTTATTCAAGACGAATGGCGTCCTCAGCTTGTTGGTCACGGCATTGGGATCCGCCCTGATCTTCGAGGGGATGTTCGCGTCCTTGCTCAGTAACTATATCGAGAACAAACAATTAACCGCCACCTGGCTTGGCTTTACGATCGGGGGAGCTCTTCTATCGGGAGGACTTCAAGCTATGCGATGGGGATGGAGTCCGTTTCTCTCGCCTTACGTAGGCCGGCTAACGGATCGTAAATTCCATGCGATACCGATGATCGCGATCAACCTGATCGCGTCTTGGATCCTGTTGCTTGCGTTCCCTCTATCCATGCCGTTAGCCGCATGGATTCTCGTTACCTTAGGCATATTGCTATGCTCTACGTTCATCAGCACGTTGTTGGATTACCTTGCGGCCTCCGTTGCTGCTCGCCAAGAAGGCGATAAACGAGACGTCATCACGGTATATTCCATTACATTGGATCTAGGCGCGGCGCTTGGACCGGTAGCGGCGTTCTGGATCGTGGAGAACGTCGGGTTTTATCCGATCTATTGGGGCTCTGCAGGCGTTTTTATAGCCCTTTCCATCTACTGGTTTCGCAGAAATCAACAGCGATCGAAGCCAACCGAGTCGATGAAGCAGAATTCCGCTTAACACCGTTTAACACCGAAGCCAATTACGCAAAAACAAGCCCGACCTTTCCTCTCCGGAGAACGGTCGGGCTTAAACTTGCCGTTAACGGGATAACGCCGAGTTTTTCTCGTCGAACTTGGCGTTATGCGAAGAAACCGATGCCGCCCTCGGTGCTTCTGGGTCCAAATAGCGCTTAGCGCCGTTTACCGCAAGTGCCGCATCCGCGAACGCTCCCGCGATGAGGTGCAGCTTGCCTGGATGGTCGGCCGTATCGCCAGCGACGAATACCCCGGGAATATTCGTCGCCAGCTTCGCGTCGGCGCGAATATTCCAATCCCCCATCTCCAGCCCCCAATCGACGATCCTTCCGAAGTCGCCGCGCAAGCCGTGGTTAACGATGACCGCGTCCACCGCTAACCTTTCCGGCGGTTCCGAAGGCTGTCCCTCCGAATCCAGTCGCGCGATCGAAACCTCTTCGATCCGGTCTCCGTCGCCGTGCAACTCCTTGATTGCGTACGGCGTGCGAACTTCGACGGACGACTCCTTCATTCGTTTCACGTTCAGCTCATGTCCGGTAAACCGATTGCGACGGTGTACCAAGGCGACGCTAGCGGCTACCCGCTCCAACTCGTTAGCCCAATCCACGGCGGAATCTCCGCCGCCGGAAATCAAAATCCGTTTCCCTCGATAAACTTCCAAATCCGTCACCGAGTAATGAAGGTTGGCCGCCTCAAATCGCTCCGCGCCTTCAATCGCCAGCTTTGCTTGCTTTAACGCGCCATGTCCGACCGCCAATATCAACGAGCGCGTATGATGACGCTCCCCTCTGTCCGACGTCACTACCATCGTTCCATCGATCAAGCGCTCCAATCCCGCAATCTGCTGTCCCAGCACGATCGTCGGTTCGAACGTCATCGCCTGCTCGATCATTCGCGAGGTGATCTGCCCGCATCGGGTGGGAGGCACACCGCCGATATCCCAAACGATCTTATTCGGATACATCACCGTTCTTCCGCCTAGCTCTTCCCTGGCCTCGATCAGCTTTGTTTTCATATCCCTCATTCCGCCGTAGAAAGCGGCATATAGTCCCGCTGGGCCACCGCCGATAATGGTCAAATCGTATAGCTCCGATTCCCCGTTCATCCCGTTTCCTCCCCTCTCCGTTTCTATCCCTTTTTACGTCTGAACAGCAGATACATGAAAAAAGGTGCGCCGATTCCTGCCGTAAACACGCCCGCGGGAATATCGAGAGGTTGAAACAGCATTCTTCCCGCAAGATCCGCCAATAGCAATAAGATCGCTCCAAGCAGAGCCGAAACCGGAATAAGTATCCGGTAAGAACGCCCCGCTAATCTCCTCGCCATATGGGGTGCCAGCAATCCGATAAACGAGATCGTCCCGGCCACCCCTACCGCCGCGCCCGCAAGAGCGACGCTATAGAATATGAAGACCAAGCGGCTAAGCTGAAGGCGGTTTCCCAAGCCGACGGCAATCTCGTCTCCCAGCGACTGCACGTTCAATTCCCTCGCATGCCATAAGGTCAGGGGAAAGAACACGGCGATCCACGGCCATAGAGCGTTAATATAAGACCAGTTGGTGCCGTAGATGCTTCCCGTCATCCAATTGAGCACTTGCGCTGCCAAATACGCCGGACCGCTAATGAGCAAGAACATCGTAAGCGCGCCCATCGCCGTCGATATGCCGAGCCCGATCAGAACAAGCCTGAATGGCGACACTCCCTTGCTCCAAGCTAACGCATAGCTAAGAAGGGCGGTAACGAAAGCGCCCGCGACGGCAATCCATGGAATCCAATGAATGCTGTATCCCGTAAACAAGGTCATGAAGGCAACGACGGCTACCGACGCTCCCCCGGTGATCCCGACGAGATCCGGCGAGGCAAGCGGGTTGCGAATGACGCCTTGGAGCACCGCTCCGGAAACCGCCAAAGCTGCCCCAATCAACAACGCGGCTACGATTCGCGGCAATCGGAATTGCATGATAATAAGGTCGCTACCTTCCGCGTTCCGTCCGACGAGAGAGAGAATGATTTCTTTTAACGGTATGGTTACTCCGCCCAGAGACAAACAAACCAAACTCAAGAAAACCGTTAAGAGGCATAGCCCGATCAGGAGGACGATCGATTTCCGCGTTCGTTTTCTATGCATGTTTCCTCCTTCTCGCGACATGAATCAGGAACGGAACCCCGATCAATGCCGTTGCGACGCCTACGGGAACTTCCTTAGGCATCAATACGAATCGCGAAGCGATATCTGCCGTCACTAACAGCGTCGCGCCCGTTAACGCGCAATAAGGGATTAACCATCGATGATCATTCCCCACTAAGTACCTGCATAAATGCGGGACGATCAGTCCGATGAAGGCAATGGGTCCTGCTACGGATACCGAGCTTCCCGCTAACAGAACGACTGCAACGGCTGCGATCACTCTCATAAGCATGATCCGTTGGCCGAGGCTTTTGGCGCTATCGTCTCCTAAAGCCATCACGTTGAGCGTGCCCGATAGCAGAACCGCGATGCATAAACCCGAGAGCATATAGGGGAACACGATCGACAGATGATCCAATCGCCTATCCGAGACCGAACCGATCATCCAAAATAAGGCCGACTCCAAAGACTCTTTATGAATGAGCATCAAGCCCGAGGTGACCGAGGAAGCGAACGCCGCGATAGACGCTCCCGCAAGGGTCAGCTTAACCGGATCGAATCCGCCCCTCTGTTGAGCTCCCAAAGCATAGACGCATACCGAAGCGGCGATAGCTCCCGCAAAGGCGACCCAGATCATCGTTTGCATCGATAACGACGACCCGAAAGCTACCAATCCGATTACGATGAACAAAGCCGCGCCCGAATTAATCCCGAAGACGGAGGGCGAAGCTAACGGATTCTTCGTCATCACTTGCATGATCGTCCCTGCAACGGCGAGACTGGCTCCTACCGCGGCCGCGATTAAAGCACGGGGAACGCGCGTCGTCGTTAAGATAAGATGTTCGTTGGATCCATCGAAATGTCGATAAGCCAACCACAAATCGTTTAATCCGAAACGGTGAATCCCATACAACACGCTGCAGATCAAGCTAATCAGCAGCACTGCCAATCCGATTCCAAGGCCGACAAGCTTGCTCTTGCGGCTTCTCATTGCTAATGCCATTTTCCGCACACCTGCCGCTGAAAGAATAACAAGCCGACGCGGTTAAGGCGTCAGCTTGCCGATTCAACAATCCCGACTACTTCACTTCGAAATATTCGACGAGCTCATCCAGAAGTAAATTCGCCGCTTCATAACCACCGGCGGAATTCCAAATCGCTTCATCCACTTGAATGACTTTATTGTTCTTGGTTACTTCCAAATTCTTAAACAACGGATCGTTCATCCATTCCTCCACGACCTTGGAAGCATCCGTCTTGCCGGGAGCCTCCGACACGAAATAGAACAGAACATCCCCGTCCATGCTAGGAATCATCTCCTTGGTCATGACCTCGATGAAGGAGTCCTTGTCCTGCGACGCAGGCCGGGCAATTCCCAATTGGCTCAAGAGAACGCCGGAGAAAGTTTGCTTCTGATAGATCCTTACTTGCGAAGCAGAGAATCGGGCAACCGATACCTTCGTAGCCGCCTTGTCGCCAAGCTTGGCTTTCACTTCCTCAACCCGCTTGTCGAAGGCTTCCATCGCTTTTTCCCCTTCGGCTTGCTTATTGACCGCTTCCGAATAGAGTTTAAAGTTGATTTTCCAGTCCCCCGCTAAATCTTCGGAGAATACGGTAGGCGCGATTTGCTTCAGCTGCTCGTATATTTTCTCCTGACGGACTTTATTTCCGATGATCAGGTCGGGTTTAAGGCTAGCGATCAATTCGACGTTCGGCTGCAGTTCGTCGCCGACTGCCGTTACGTCAACCATCTCGTCCTTGATGTGATCGTACCAAGGATCTCCGATCCACGATTGGACGGCGCCAACGGGTTTAATGCCGACTGCCAGCAATGCCTCGGTACCTTCGTTCGTGAGAATCACGACCCGTTTAGGAGTGCCCGTCAGCGTTTCTTCGCCCATTGCATGTTTAACGACCCGCGGAGCTTCGTTCTCGGACGATGGGCTAGCCGTTTGCGTTGCGGCCGCCTCGCTTCCGCTTGGCGACGCTGCTCCTCCGTTCGTGGAATTCGAATTCCCCGCGTTGGACGCACAGGCGCTCAGAATTAACGTGAAACAAAATAACAAGGTTGCCGCCATTGAAACTTTGGACTTTCTGTACATATGTAAGTCTCCCCTTCTGTCGATACGTTGATAATGATTATCATGCTCATTAACAATATAACGGCGAAGGTTTTTCGCAACAATGGGATATTTGGACATCCGGGATGGATTATTTCGACCGAAAGCCGTCTTTCGAGCATTTTCCTTAAAGCTTGTCGGCGAAAGTCCTTCGGCCTTCTTGAATATTCTGCTAAAATAATAGCTATCCGAATAACCGACCCACTCCGCGATTTCTCTTAACGTAAACTCCGAGTTAAGCAGTAGCTCCTTGGCCTTATTCATTCGGACTTGTATTAAATAGTCGATTGGACTCGTATCCATCTGGCTCTTGAACATTCTCAGGAATTGTCTGGAATTCAGATCCAGCATGTCGACAAGCGACTCGAGCGTTACATGGTCCTTGTAATTCTCGTGAATATATCGGATCGCTTGAGCAACCGGATCCGGTTTGACCGGGTGAATCCCTTGATGGCTCAATTGCCGCATCATTTCGTGAACGAATTGATAGAATAGCGCTTTGACGTATAATTTATCTACCGCTTCCGTTTGACGCCAGATTGCGCCCATTAATTCAACCTTATGGAATAAAGCGATCGGATAGTGAGGATCGAATCCGTATTGCATGAGAAAAGGATTGTTGTTTTCCATCATACGCACTAGGTCTTGCCGACTCGGGAGGGGCAGGAACGCCTTGTATAAAATCAAGTAATATTCGAAAAGCTCATCGACCTCTATATCGAGGCACATCCCTTTCCCGCCGTGCAGCACATGGAATCGTTTCGCTAAGGTCACCTTGCCGTCCCACTTCACTTGCGCGCTACCGCGGACGATATATAGATAAGCGCTGGAGGGCAGCCGATAAGAGCGCAACTCCTCTCCGCTCTTCAAGAGGATACGGCGTACGTCGATTACCTTAACCGAAACATGATTCCACAGCACGATGTGTTCGTTCAGATTCATTGCCTTGTTTCCATCCCTTCTAGCCGAATGTCCTTGTACATGATTATAATTGAAAATAATTATCATTATCAATAGAGTTCGTTGATTACTGAATGAATACCGATGATCATAGAATAGTGGAAGTGTATTTGGAGGAGGCTTATCCGACCATTGGATTACATGACCCATACGCTGTTCGGAGTCGCTATCTATGGCGCGCTGAACAAACTCAATATGGATACGAAAACGAAATGGGCACTGTTCGCCACCTCGGTCGGCGCTAACGTGATCCCCGACATCGACGTCCAATGGACAAGAGCGAGCGCGGATTATTTAATGTCGCATAGAGGGTTTACCCATTCATTCTTTATGGTTCCCGTCTGGGCAGCTTTGTTTTCCTTCTTGAGCTATGTTGTATTCCGCGTGCTAGACCGTCGAATATTCCTCACGGCCGTTACAGGGGTGCTTCTGCATATTATTAGCGACTGGTCGAACGCTTGGGGGATCGGACTATTCGAACCCTTTGTATCAAATAGGTACGCCGGCGGTTTTATTCCGAACAAAGGGTATATTTTCTGGGGGTTCATGGCCGTTCTCCTTCCATTCTTCGCGCTGTATCGCGCGAAAGAACATCGGCAACGGATATTCCGCGTTTTCTGGATATTGGGGGCCGTTTATTCCGGCTTCCAAATCGTTCATTCCGCTTACGTATACATGGATTTGAAGAACGAAGGCTACTCCCAAGTCGCCATCCGAGCGGATCGGTTGCCCGGGGGCATCTCTTATTACGCCAAAAAAGACGACATCGTCGTCGAAGGCAGACATGAAGTTGGCGGAGACAGCGGGATTGTTCAGACCTATCGGAACGACCCCGTGGACGTTGAGCAACTGCGCCGATACCGTCCCGCTAGGGATCTTCTCTTATTCGCGCCTTTCGTCGTCACGCAAGACGAAGGCGATCGAATCCGCGTTTTCGATCCGCGCTTTGCGGGAAGGGTATCTATACTCAGCGTCGATGTCCCCAAGACGTAATATCTCTAGCCGGATCCAAGTCACATGGTCACTTCGTTATCCTTGCCATGGCTCCCCGGTTTCCTATAGACCGTAAAGAAAAACACCGCCAGCAGAACTATACAGAATCCGGCGTACGATAAGATCAAAACGACATTGTCGATATCCGGAATGAGAATCGAAGAACTAATAATCGCGAACAACCATATGTGCGAGAGATTCCCGATGATGGAAGACCATATATAAGGGATCATTTTCACCGGGGAAATCCCTGCCATGAAGGAGATCAGATTATTAGGCATAATCGGAATCGTCCGCAGCAGAATAATGGCCCATAACCCGTACTTCTCGAAGCGAAGCTGCCACCTTCCGTACTTCTGCAGCCGTTTCTCCCATTTGCGAAGCACCCAATTCGCGAACAAGGACCGGCTCACCCAGAACACGACGACTGCCGCGACGGTTCCGGAAATCCAACTTGCCATAATGCCGTTGACCAGTCCAAGCGCGGAAATATGCAGCATGATTATCGTTGCGAAAGGGAAAAGACCGAGAAATCCCTGAATGATTCCGAGCGGTATTGTAATGAGTAAAATCCACAATCCGCTCAGTCCCGTGAAAGCGACTAGCGCGTCTATCCAACCGTTAATCGTCTCGCCCATCGCGTTTATCTCCTAACCGTTAATTCCTATGTTTCTAATACGAATTGTAACATGATCCCGTTCCAATTCCATCGTAAATCTTTACTAATCCGATCGTTCCATCAAGTCCCACCGATGTCGATTTTGCTCCAACCGGGGATGGAGTCGACTCGGTTCGGACGACATCAGCAATCGAATTTTCACGATCCATTCCTCGAAGGAAGCGAACGATGCGAATTGGTTCGCCGTCTGCGGCGTGACTAATAGAAAATGCGGGGCAGGCAACGTCTCCGTCAAGTGCCGAAGCGCGGAATCGATCGGAGTGTATTTCTTTCTTTTCCCCTCCCAGCCGTCGATCGCGATCGCTATCCGACCTCTTTCCGGCTCCCATTCGCGAAGAAGCTTTTCCCGCTTGTAATAAGGACTCACCGGTTCCTTGGACATTCGCTTGGCGGTCTCCTCATGGATTGGGTATAATACGAATTTCGCGAAAGACCGAGCGACGGCAGCTTCTAGCGCAAGATCCAGTTCCTCTTCCGTTGTTTGCTCGAAAGTATCATAGTAGATTAACGTACCTTTTTCCCGATCTATCGGCGGCTCATAGCCAAAGGGAACCTTCTGCGGTTGAGTATTCATCATCGCGACCTCCGATTGGGACAGTTGTATAGTAGCATTCCCATGCTCTTTAATAATATTGGCTAACGATTAAAGATGCCAGTCTACAGCAATAACGACTATAACGAAAAACGCAGAATCAAGGAAAAGCCCAAGATTCTGCGTTGTGTTGGCGTACCTTAATTTAGTAGATATTCGCTCTTACGATTTCCGGTAATGGCTTCGTTTGGTTGGTCATACTAGATTTACACATGGGACAGAGCGGCATTTGCGAGAATGAGAATTCGCTCCTCAACCAGCAGTTGCAATCCTGATTGGAACAGATCCAAATTTGCGTATCTATCATATTTACGGCGACAGCATTTTGCTTGCTTCGATAAAATTTAGCCAAGTCCAACTGCCCCCTCTAGAGATGAGTTCATTGTTACTGTCCCGTTGCTTTCTTCAGCTGTTTCTTAGGTCGGCAAAATTTACATACCTTTACCGAAACGCCGTCTACGACTATTCCTTCGTAAAGTAATTTAATACCCGTTCTTGCGCAGCGAGGGCATTCGCCCCTGCCTTTCGATTCAAGGCCTGACAACACATTTCCACGAGTTTTGGTAGCCATCTTTCATTTCCTCTCCCTTTTGCATGATTTGTACGTTCCAACGGTCGACTTTGTACGAAACCTGTCCCCAAGGCTTGGGGAATAAGACAGAAAACATAGCATCACCACCTTGCCCATTTAATGTAAAAAGTACCCATACAAAGAATGAAGACACCTCGCTCTGGCGCGAGATGCCTCAATTCATATAGGGTACCACATTTGGAAACGGATATCAACTTTTATAAATATTATCCATTTAAAGTAAAGATGTATATTTTATTACTTCTGCGCTTGATCTACCGATGCAGCTTCATATCGGGCATCACTTGCCTTCGTTAATCGCCCGAATGAGCTCGACCGGCAGCTTCGGTACCCGATCATAGGTCAGCATACCGTTAATTTCCTGCTCGACGTCGGTTAATTGGGTATAGCAATAACCTTGCACGATTCCCGATTTCAATAGGGGTTGAATGACGGCACGGAGGCGTTCGGCGAAATCTTCGTCGTTGTCCGCTCCGGAATATCCCCAGCCTTCCCAATCGCTTTTCTTATAAGCGATCCCGCCGAACTCCGTCACGAGTATCGGTTGACCGGCATAAGGAAAGCCCTCTACAGCAAGTTTTCTATTGGCCGGCATTGCGCTTACCGCGTTATCCACGGAGCCGTAACGTTCCTCCAACACCTCTCGGCTTGATTCATAATCGTGAATGTTGAATAGATCGGTCCGAACCATTTCCCACCCGTCATTCGAGATGACCAAACGCATCGGATCAAGAGACTTCGTCAAGTGGTACATCGTTAACGCATGCTGCTGTTGCCGCTTGTCGATCTGAATGTTGGGTACGCCCCAGCTTTCGTTGAGCGGTACCCATACGACGATGGACGGGTGATTGTAATCGCGGTCGATAGACTCTTGCCACTCGTTGACGAACCGGCGCACGTACTCCTCGCTATACGCATAGGCATTCGCGGCCTCGCTCCATACGAGCAATCCAAGCTTATCGCACCAGTACAAGTATCTAGGATCTTCGAGTTTCTGATGCTTGCGCGCGCCGTTAAAGCCCATCGCCTTCGTTAATTCTACGTCTTGCTTAATCGCTTCGTCGCTAGGCGGAGTCAGGTTCCCGTCCGGAAAATAACCTTGATCGAGTACTAACTTTTGGAAATACGGCCGGTTATTCAAACAGAATTTTCCGCTTTCTATGGAAACTTTGCGCATCCCGAAATAGCTCTCCACTTCGTCGATCACCGCAATGCCATCCAGCAACGTCAGCTTGACATCGTACAAGTTCGGATTCTCGGGGGACCACCAGCGACCCTTGGAGTGATCGTTGAAATCCGTCAGCCTAACGGTTCTCGTTTCCTGGGGGTTGTTCACGACCACCACATCGCGGGAAACCTCATCTCCGTTAAACGAGATTTCGATTTGAAGGCTTAGTTCAGCGCCATTCCGCGGAAGTCCCCGGATAAACAGTTGCATCTCGATGTCGTTGTTGTCGATATCCGGAGTAAACTTAACCTTGTCCACGTAGGAACGATTAACCGCTTCCAGCCAAACCGACTGCCAAATCCCCGTCGTTCTCGTATAGAAAATGCTCGCGGAGTCCGCCAGCCAATACTGCTTGCCTCGCGGCAAGGTGACGTCTTTGCTGTAATCGACCGCTTTAACGACCAACGTATTCCCTGTCGGCTTAAGCGCGTCCGTGATATCGGCGTGGAACGGCGTATGCCCTCCTTCGTGTTGGGCCACAAGCTTGCCGTTTACCCATACGGATGCTTCATAATCGACTGCTCCGAAATGGAGAAGAATTTGTTTGCCGGCATAAGAGGCGGGCACTTCCAGCGCGCTCCGGTACCAAACCGTATCGTGAAAATCCGGATCCGCGATTCCGCTCAATCGGCTTTGATACGCGAACGGGACTTGAATGCGACTGCCCAGCGGCCGGTCGCCTTTGTACCAGCCCTCGCCTTCGCCGATTCCATGATCGTCGAATTCGAATTCCCATTGTCCGTTTAAGCTTAACCAGTCCTTCCGAACGAACTGAGGACGGGGATGTTCAGATCGATATTGCTCCGTCATTCTTTTCTCTCCTTTATTTAACCATTTAATTAATTAAATAATACATAAGTTCATTACATAGTGATATTATTAGATAAATAAAGGTTTAAGTCAATACGGAATTGTTTGATTAACCTACAGGTTATATAATGGTGAAATTAACGCGAAGGAGTTTTCATATGAAGATTCAAGTTTCTCCTCTTAACCTAGGCTACTTCGAGTGTTTCGCTTCCGAAACGCGATTGCGCATGATAGAGCTATTAGATCGTAAACCTATGAATATTAAGGAGCTTGCCGCCGAATTATCCGTTTCCTCCGCTATCGTCACGAAACATGTCCAGAAGTTGGAGGAAGCCGGCATCGTCGGGACGGAAAGCCTAACCGGACTGCGCGGCAGGCAGAAGCTCTGCCGTCTTCTGCCCGATGCCGTCACGCTGCAATTCAGAACGCCAGACCCTCAGGTCGGACGCCAGTCCTCTATTTCCATTCCCGTCGGCCAGTACTCCGAATTCCAAGTTAAACCGACTTGCGGACTGGCTTCCGAAAGCGCCATTATCGGGTACTTCGACGATCCCCGTTATTTCTCCGATCCCGATCACGTCAAAGCCAAACATATTTGGTTCGCCGGAGGTTACGTCGAATATCGGATTCCGAACTACCTTGTCGGCAATCAGTCGGTCCGCAGCATCACGCTCTCTCTCGAGCTCTGCTCGGAGGCTCCGGGTTTTAACGAGAATTGGCCGTCCGACATTACGTTCTCGTTCAACGGAGTCGAAATCGGCACATGGACATGTCCGGGAGATTTCGGAAGCAAGCCCGGAGCGTTCACTCCGAAATGGTGGAAGTTCGGAACGCAACACGGCTTGTTAAAAACGATCTCGGTGCGAGCCGACGGTACGTATTTGGACGGCGTTCGGCTTTCGGGCATGACAGTCGACGGGTTAGGCATTAAATACGGCGAAGATATCCGCTTCCGAATCGCGAGCCACGAGAATGCGGAGCATCCGGGCGGCGTCAGCCTGTTCGGCAAGCATTTCGGCAATTACGACCAAGAGATCGAAATCGATCTGCACTACTAACGCAAAAGCCGCGACTCTACGAAAGCGTAGAGTCGCGGCTTTAACTTTATCCTTATTGAACTTCTTCAACCATGCGGTTCGTGATGCTGCCCAATCCTTCGATCTCGATCGTGACGACGTCGCCCGGTTTCAAATATACCTGCTTGTCTTCCGGGTACCCCAGCACGACGCCTTCCGGAGTTCCGGTCAAGATGACATCGCCCGGCTCCAGCGTCATATGTTGGGAAATATAGCTGACGATCTCGTCGCAATGGAAAATCATATCCGAAGTATTGGAGTTTTGCCGGACTTCTCCGTTGACGATACATTTGATCGTTAGATCGTTCGGATTCGCGATCTCATCGGCCGTGACCAAGTATGGACCCAGAGGGCTGAAGCTATCCAGACACTTCCCGAGCATCCACTGCTGGGTGCGCAGTTGAAGATCCCGTGCCGACAAATCGTTCACGTTGCAATAACCGAACACATGATTTAACGCGTCCTCTTTAGCGACATACTTGGCTTTTTTCCCGATAACGATCGCGAGCTCCGCTTCGTAATCCACTTTGTCGGATACTTTCGGCAACGGCACGTCATGTCCGTGTCCCGTGAGCGTATTGGCAAATTTATTAAACAGGATCGGGAATACCGGGATCGCGGCGTTCGTTTCCTCCGCGTGTTTCCGGTAGTTCAAGCCGACGCAAATCATTTTGTTAGGGCGGGTGACGCATGGCGCGTAATCGATTACGCTCTCGTCAAGCAGAATCTGGGCGTTCATTTCCCCTGAAGCGAGAAGCGCCTCGACGTAAGCGGCAAGCTCGGATACGGCTTCATCGCCTTTGCCGATCACTTCCATAATGTCTTTCGGAAGCGCGGAACCCTTCGGGGAAGGGAAGCCCTTCTGCGCCTCGATCAAGTCGATCAGTCCCCGATCCGTCCGGATCGCCAATCGGCTTTCGCCGTCTTTCATCCAAGTTACGAGTTTCATGATGTTCCTCCCGCTGCTCCTATTTTGTTATACCCGGTTGACCGGCGACTGTAACGGCTCGCCTTTGGCAAACCGCACGATTTCCTCCGCGGCTTGACGCTGCAAATTATCTATCGACGCATCCGAGTAATACGCAGCATGCGGGGTTAGAATGACGTTGGCGCATTGGCGCAGCGGATGATCAGCTTCCAACGGTTCCCGTTCGAATACGTCCAATGCCGCTCCGTCCAGCTTTCTCGCTAACAAAGCACGGGCCAAGTCGACCGTGTTAATCAAACCTCCGCGCGAGGTATTCACGATCCACGCGTTCGGTTTCATCCAAGAGAGCGACTGCTCGTTGATCATATGATGGGTTTCGGCGGTCAACGGAGAGTGCAGCGACACGGCGTCCGCCACGCTGAGCAACTCCCGGAGAGACGCGGCTTTCTTCACGCCTAACTCCGTCGCTTTATCTTCGCTCAGATACGGATCGTAAGCCATGATCTCGAATCCGAAAGGTCTCATTCGCGCGGCTACGCGGGCTCCGATCCGTCCGAACCCGACCAGGCCGATGATGGACTCGTCGAATTTGCGGATCGGCTTCGCGACCTTCTCGACATTCCATTCGCCTCTGCGAACCGACGCATCGAATGCGACGATCTTGCGCAAACCCGACAATAGGAGAGAAGCCGTATGATCCGCCACTTCATCCAGACAATAGGATGGGACGTTACACACGGTAATGCCGAGTTCCGTCGCGGCTTGAACGTCCACGTTGTCGTAACCGATTCCGTATCGGACGATCAGCTTGCACGACTTCCAGCTCTCCAGCACTTCGCGGGGAGCCGGGGAGAATTGCACCAATACAGCCGTCGCGTCTTTCCCCGCTTCCTTCATTTCCTCGATCGTCTTCGCGTTAAAGCGCTCCAACGTCAGACCGGCGCCCGCGAGAACTTCGCGTTCCGACTGATCGCTCGTAAAATTGCTATCCGTTATGACGATTTTCATAGTTTGCATTCCTTTCCTTATAGAACAACCTCTTATTGCAAATTCACGAACATGCCGCCATCTACAAGCAAGCTCGATCCCGTAACGAAATAAGCGTCATCCGATGCGAAGAACACGTAAGCGGCGACAAGGTCTTCCGGCTGTCCGAGCTTTCTGACCGGCGTCCGTTGGATGAAATACTCCCGTTTGACGGGATCGGCGAGATCTTCACGGTTAATGTCCGTTTCGATCGCGCCGGGGAGCACGGAATTGCAAGTAATTCCGTGCGGTCCGAGCGCGACGGCCATGCTTTTCATCATGTTCTCGATAGCCGCCTTCGACGGACAATAATGGGTTTGCGTCGAGCCCCCTACCCATGCGCCGATCGAGCTGGTCGAGACGATTCTGCCTTTCGTCCCCTTGAGCACCATATGATTGGCCACGGCTTGAGAGAATAGGAAGGTGCCTTTCTGATTCACGTCCGTGACCCTTTCCCACAAGGAAATCGGCATCGTCAGGAAATCATGAAAGGGGCATATCCCCGCGTTGTTGACCAAAATATCGATATTCCCGAAATAAGCAACGGACTTCTCGACCGTCATCAACACTTGTTCCTTCTCGGAAACGTCGCATTGAAGATAGAGCGCTTGCCCGCCTAAGCTCGCGATCTCCGCTACGACTTCCATGCCGACGGACTGCGGCTCGTCCGATAAGATGACGACTTTGGCGCCTTCGCGCGCGAAACCCATCGCCACCGCTTTGCCTATTCCGCGGGATGCCCCCGTAATCAGGGCTACTTTGCGTTCAAGTCTCATCTCGTGCACCTCCCCGCGATGAATTATATGAATCGGTATTCCCGAACCTTATCTTCATTAACTTCGATTCCGAGGCCAGGCGCTTCCGGAGCGACCGCGTAGCCGTCTTTGTGCTTGATCGGTTCGTATACGAGTTCGTCCTGCATCGGGTTAGGCAGAGGTTTGTATTCCATTAATAAACAGTGCGGCGAAGAGATCGACAGATGGATGCTTGCGGCCGACGTAATCGCGGTGCTCCAAGCGTGCGCGTTAAACTTCCTCTTCTCGGCTCCCGTCAAGTTGATGATCTGGCGGAAAGCGGTGATGCCTTCCACCCTAGCCGGATCGACTCCGACGACGTCGACGATGCCGCTCTTCAGCAACTTATGGTAACCGTCCACGGTCCATTCGCGTTCTCCCGTGCCGATCAACGTCGAGGTCGCCTCGCGCAGTTGACGGTGAGCTTCGATATCGCTCGGATGGAAAGGCTCTTCGATCCAATGAATGCCGTATTGCTCGAAAGCTTTCGTCATACGGATCGCATGGGCGACATCCCATTTCACGTTGTTGCCGATATCGATGATGAAGCCTTTGTCGTCGCCGATTCTCTCTCTGACCGTCCGCGCGAAATCCTGATCGTAGCGCGCTTCCCGACCGAGTCGGGCTTGGCCTTTCTTGCCGAAACCGACCTTGACGGATTGATAGCCTTCTTCCATATAACCGTAGATTTCCGCGGCGTTCTCTTCATGGGTCGCATGCTTAACGTGAATGCTCGCGCACGAAGGCAGCTTGTCCTGGACTTTGCCCCCGAACAGCTTATAGAGAGGTACGCCTAGCGCTTTGCCCTTAATATCCCACAATGCGATATCGATGGCGCTGATAGCGAACGAGGCAATGCCTCCCTCTCCGTACCACCATACGTGACGTTTCATTTGATTCCAGATCGCTTCCGTCTCCGTAGGATCTTGGCCGATCAACATCGGAGCGAAGCCATGCTCGATGAGCACCGTCACGGCGCGAACCGCTTCCGGCCACATCGCGATGCCTTCTCCCCAGCCGACGAGTCCGCAGTCCGTCTCCACCCGCACCAAAGCCGCGTGGCGTAAATTTCCATTATCGTTAGGCTCCGGGCAACGGATGCCGTAGGCTTCTATTTTCGCGATTTTCATAGGATCACCTCAGGTACAAGCCGCCGTTAACATCCAGCGTTGCTCCGGTAATATGCTTGTTCGCGCGATCGGCGAGGAACAGAACCGCATCCGCGACCTCGTCCGGCAATCCGACTCGGCGGCATGGCGTGGAAGCCACGATCCGGCTCATCGTGTCTTGCGGGAAGTCTGCGATCATCTCGGTGTCGAACGGACCGGGCGCAACGGTGTTGACGCAGATTCCGGATGGAGACAACGCGTTCGCGTACGATTTGGTCAGAGCCAGAATGCCCGCTTTGGCAGCGGCATAAGGCGGGGTCGCGATCGCGCCGCCCGTGAAGGCGCCGACGGAACTGATATTGACGATCTTGCCGTATTGCTGACTTTTCATGATCTCGGCGACCGATTGAATCGCGAAGAAAGTGGCCTTCATGTTAATGTCTACGACGTCATCCCAGTAGCTCTCCGTTACTTTGTCATAGGAATCCATTCCGCAAATGCCGGCGGCATTAACGAGGACGTGGATTTCTCCTTCTCGCTCGACCGCGCTTTGTACCCAGCTTTGCAGTGAAGATATGTTTCTTACGTCGACCTTATCGAGAACGAGATTTCCATTCTCGGCTTCCGGGAAAGAAGCGCGCATCGCCCCCAGGTTGCGATCGCTCCAATCGCTTGCGTACACCTTAGCGCCGGCATCCAGAAGTTTTCTGACCAAAGACATCCCCAGACCGCCGGAACCCCCCGTTATTAATACGACTTCGTTCGCAAATTCCCATTTCGCCATGATGATCTTCCTCTCCAATCCGCCGATCGCGGTTTATCTTTAGGATTTCAAATAATCGTGAATGACTTCGCCCATCGGAAGATCGAAATCGCAAACCCAATAATAACCGTCCATCATTTCCCGAACAGGCAAGTTATGCACCGGAGCCTGAGCGTTCGGGCGGATTTCCATCGTAGCCGGTCCGCGCCAGCATTCATGCACGACGAGATTGCTGAACGTGCGCGCCGTCAATTGGTGAATGGCTGGCGTTCCGTCGATATGGGGGATGATTTTCAAATTAATATTCGTCGTAAAAGGAATCGCGCTCAGCATCTCTTCTCTCGAAGATCTTCTTTGCTTGTAAGCCATCGTTCCCGTGATGATGTCGATCCCGTTGCGCTCTACCTTGCCGACGATCAGATCGTCCACGAATTTAATGGACGGATTGCCGGATTTCTTCGGTTGTCCGTAGATTTCTCTTCCGGCGGCGATCGCGCCGTCGTTCCCTAAATACAAGTATGGCGAGTAAGCGCCCAGAATATCGGTACCCTTCAACCGAACTTGCACTTGAATAGCCGATTCATAGTAGTTGCCGAACCATTCCGCGTCCGTCATATGATAGAAATGTACGATAACGAGATCGTCGACGGCTTCCAGCGGGTCTGGCAAAATCCTTTCGATCGCGGCGCGATCCGTGCGGTATAAGACGGTCAATATTTCATTCTTGCGAAACTGTACGGGAAACCTTGGGATTAACGGATTATCAATAGGGGTCGAAAAAGACTTCACGACTTCATCCCTTGAAATGCTCATGTTGAATTCCTCCATCGAATAGGGATTTAGTTAGACGACTTTGCCGCCGGGATGGCGCACGAATGCTTCCGGATCATATAAAGGCAATACGATGCCGCCGATTTTGCGAATTTTATCATAGCTTCTAAGCGTTTCTTCCATGCTTTCGTTAATGCCGAGCGGAATATTCTGCTCAATATTGCGATATTTGAAATAACAATCAGAGATAATCACTTTGCCTTGGTCGGTGTCGACCACGTACGCCATGCTGCTCCTGTGGTGGCTTCCCGTGAAGAACGAAGCAATGCCGGGCAGAACTTCGCTATCCTCGTCTTCCAGCAAGACGATGCGGCCGAACGCCTCGTTCATGACGTAATCGAAGATCGGATCGGCCATATAGATGTGCTTGGGTAACCGGTGAACATAAGGCTCCGGAGCCAAGAAATCTACCCAGCCTTTACGCCCCAGCACGATCTTGGCATTCGGAAACAAGTTCAGATTGCCCGTCGCGTAGGTCGTGAGCGGGGTCACGAGAACGTAATCGACATCCTCCGGCTTCACGCCGTAACGTTCCAATGCCCGTAGCGGCTGCTCGTCTTCGCTCACTTGTAACGCATGATTGGCATGGACGTTCTCCACCCAGAAGTCGCTAAGCTTCTTGTAGTCGGCGGGAGGCCCGCTGTTGATCAGAATCGTCTTCCCTTGGCCGCGAATCAGAACCATGGAGAAGACGATCTCCTCCCATCGGTCCAGATGATCGATGTCCATCCAATTGATCTCGATAGTCGGCACTTGGGTTCTTCCCGCTTGAATGATATCGACGCTGTAGGTCATGGAAGGTCGCCCTCTTTCATCCTATTTGTTATCGAAAAAGAAAACTTCGTTATCGACGGGTTGGACAAGCGACGTTCCGCCTTCGAAAGGCAGCATGATGTCCTTCATATAAGCCTGCCATCGCTCGTTCGCCGGATCCTTATCCAGTTCGGCCATTGCGTAATCGTAATCGTCCGCTTCCATATAAGCATAGAGGCCGTTGCCTTGCATGAAGATGCTGTAACTCCGGATGCCAACCCGTTTAAATGCGTCCAGTAAATCGGGAAATACCGCTTGATGGCGCTCTACGTACTCTTGTTCCGAACCCGGCTTGCATTGCAGCTTGAAAAAATGTCTTCCCATATCGATACCTCCGCTTGCTTACTATTTTTTGCGCAGCTTCTGCACTTGATCGATCGCGACGGCCGCCAAGAGAACGAAACCTCTAGCGACTTCCTGCCAATAAGACGATACGTTCAGCAACACCAGTCCGTTGTTCACCGTTCCCAGAATGATAACGCCGAGCAAAGTACCGATGATCGTTCCACGTCCGCCCGCCAGCGAGCAACCTCCCAGAATAACGGCGGCGATAACGCTCATTTCGATCCCCGTAGCGGCTTGAGGCGCCCCGGCTCCCAATTGCGAAGTCAGAATCAAACCGCCTAGAGCCGCTGCCAAGCCGCAAATCAGATAGATCAACATTTGATTTCTACGAACCGGGATAGCGGCCAGCCGGCTTGCGACTTCGTTGCCCCCGATCGCGTATACCGTTCTGCCGAAAATCGTATGTTTAAGAACGAAATATGCAATGATGAAAATAATAATCATCAAAATGAGCGGGAAAGGGATACCCAGCAAATAGCCGCGGCCCAAATACTTGAAATCCGCCATCGAACTCGTCGATCCGCCGCTCATTACGAACGCTAATCCGCGGCCGATCGACATCGTGCCTAACGTCGTGATTAAAGGGTTAATCTTAAGGTAGGTAATCAAAAACCCGTTCAGCAATCCCATGACGACCCCGATGCACAGCCCGGAAATAATCGCGAGCGGAAGCGATCCCGACGATTCGTACACCTGTGCGGTTATGACCCCCGTTAGCGCGACGATAGAGCCGATCGACAAATCGATACCGCCGGATATGATGACGAAGGTCATCGCGACGGCGATAATTCCCAAGATCGAGGTCGCCAAACCGATGTTCAGGAAGTTGTTAACGGTTAGAAAGTACGGTGACTTAAGCGAAAAGAACACGACGATAATGATGTACAAAATAAGAAGTCCGACGCCGGATTTGAGTTGGAATCCTTTCGGTTTGTTGATTTCCCCTGCTGTCGCTTGATTGGATTTCATTGCGCGCCTACCCCCATTGCCGCGGATAACAACGATTCTTGATCGAAATGTCCCCGCATCAGCTGTTTGTTGATCGTTCCTTCACTCATGACAATGACGCGGTCGCAGATCGACTCTAATTCGGTGAGATCGGAACTGATTACCATAATGGACAAGCCATCGTTTCGCAATTCGTGCAGCAATTGATAAATATCGGCTCGCGCGCCGATGTCCACGCCCATTGTCGGATCGCATAGAATCAATACTTTCGTCTTCTCCATCAACCAGCGGGACAAAATAACCTTCTGTTGATTTCCTCCGCTCAAATAACGGATTTCCCGGTCAAAGCTGCCGGAAAGCTTGATCTTAAGCTTGCCGATCCAATGGCTGACGATCGTTTCTTCCTTTTTCCGGCGGAAAAAACCGTATCGGGAAACGGACTTCATATGCGACAACGTCAAATTCTGCTTAACGGACATATCGAGGACGAGTCCGGCCATTTTGCGATCCGGTGGAACGTAAGCGATTCCGGCCTTCTTGGCGTGCACGGGCGATTTGATTTTCACTTTATGACCGTCGACCGTAATCTCTCCGCCGTCCAGCGCCAGATTTCCGAACAGCGCTTTACCTAATTCCTCTTTGCCGGAGCCTAGTAAACCATATACGCCTACGATTTCATGAGGAAACATTTCGAGCGACACGTTGCTGAATAGTCCGTTTTTGGTCAATGAATCGGTTTTGAGAACCGGCTGTTTCCCAGCCGTGATTTGAGCGCTGGCCGCGTATTCATGCTTGACCACCTTGCCGACCATCAAGTTAACGATTTTCTCCGGCGTATAGTCCCGGGTTTCTCCTTCGCCTACCTTTTCTCCGTCTCTCATGACCATAATGTCGTCGCAGATCGTCATGATTTCATCCAGATGATGCGAAATATATATAATGGAGACGCCTTTTTCCTTCAAGCTGCGAATGACTTTGAACAAGTTGTCGACTTCTTTGGCAGTAAGGGCGGCCGTCGGTTCATCCATGACTAGTATTTTCGCTTCTTTGGACAGCGCCTTCGCGATTTCCACCAACTGCTTGTCCGCGATGCTGAGCGTTCCCGCAATGTCGTCCGGGGACACGGTGCTGCCAAGCAATTGAAGCAATTGTTCCGAATTGCGCCTTAATGTGCTCCAATCGATCTGAAACCCGTTTTTATAAGGAAGATGCCCCAGATAAATATTTTCCATGACCGTTAATTCCGGCAAATAATTCAGCTCTTGATAAATAACGCGAATCCCTTTTTTAGCGGCATCAGACGGCGTTTGAATGGCTACGGTTTCGCCTTCGACGATGATTTCGCCGTCGTCCTTGGCATAGTCGCCGTTTAAAATTTTGATCATCGTCGACTTGCCTGCCCCGTTCTCGCCGAGCAACGCGAGCACCCTGCCCTTTTTCAAGTTGAGCGTGACGCCTTTGAGAACGACGTTGCCGGAGAACGACTTCCTGATGTTATGCATAATTAAACGATCCGGTGTAGTCATTGTTAATCACCCTTTACGATTAGAGAGAGGACTAAGCGAACTTAATCCTCTCCCCTCAGCTTTAGATTAGTCCGGATAGTATTCTTTCAAATTGTCTTTGCCGATAAACACGTGCTCCATCAAAATCTCTTTGCCTACGTCTTTGCCTTGCAGCATATCGATTGCGGCGTTAATCAGGTATTCGCCGTATTTCTCGGGGAAGTATCCGGTGGAACCGACGAACGGCGTATTTTCTTTGGCTAACTCTTCGCGACCGCGTTGGTCGGCACCCTGACCTACGATAAGCGCATCGTTCGTGCGTTTCGCGATTTCAAGCGCGGCTACGGCTCCTAAAGCGGTATCATCGTTGATGGAAAGAATAGCGATATGCTTAGCGTTCGGGAGAGTCGTCAATACGTCCGTGATCAAGCGTTTCGCTTCTTCCAGCGTGTTCTTGCTATCCAGACGAATGATGTCTTCGTCTTTGATGTCCGGAATGACGGATTTAAGGCCTTCCAATTGACCGCTCATGCGCAGCGCCGGCACTTCGCCGGATTGCGGCAATTCGAGCATAATGACTTTGTCGATTTGACCGTTCCATTTTTCTTGAGCGGCTTTACCGATGGCTTCTCCGGCGAGAATACCGGCTTGTTTGTTGTTCGCGCCCATGAATACCGCGCCGTTCATCGGAATATCGATCGCGATAACCGGGATTTTCTTCTCGTTGAACTTATCCATGATCACTTCGCCGAATTTGGCATCACTTTGGAACTCGATCGCGAGATCGACTTTCTGCGTGATAAAGTTCTCGGCGTTGGACAACGCGGTTGCTCCGTCCGCCTTATTGTCCGCCGTAATCAATTCGATGCCTTTTTCCTTAGCGACTTTCTCGATGCCTTTACGAACATCTACGAAGAAAGGGGCATTTTCGGCCAGATTCGCGAATCCGATCTTGTACTTCGTTTCGGCAGCCGGCGAGGAAGCGCCGGCAGAACCTGCAGGCGAACCGGATGGCGAGGCGTTGGAATTATCATTGTTCGAGGAACATCCAACGACGACCGCCCCGAACATGCTCGTTACGACTAGCAAACCCATCGTTTTCTTTAGAAATCCGTTTTTCATACTTGTTACTCCCCTTCTAGGTGTGTTGTGTATTCCGGATGACGTATGACAATTGCCGTTTGCTTGCCGCACCTCACCTCCAGTAAGAATCTACTCCTCTATAGTTACAATTGAGCCAAATGGCCCCCGTCGATCAAGATCGTCGTGCCCGTTATATAAGAAGAATCGTCCGATGCGAGGAACACCGCGGCGCCGGCGCACTCTTGAGGTTGTCCAAGTCTGCCTAACGGAATTTTCTGGTGATATCTATCCAAGTTACCCGGCTCGGAGAAAAAATCGGCATTAATATCCGTCACGATCGTTCCGGGCGCCAGATTGTTAACGGTGATTCCGTAAGGAGCCAATTCGATGGCCATTCCCTTGGTCAGAATGTCCACGCCGCCCTTGGCCGCGCAGTAATGCGTCTGCGTCGCATTGGATTGGAATGCCCCCACGGAAGTGACGTTAATAATCCTTCCTCCGCTTCCTTGCTCGACCATCCGCTTAGCCGCTTGTTGGCTGCAATAGAACGTCCCGGTCAGATCGACTCCCATCGTCCGTTCCCAAGCTTCTCTGGATATCTCGAGGAAAGGCATGAACCAGCAAATACCGGCGTTGTTGACGACGATGTCGATGCCGCCGAGTCCTTGGACCGTTTCTTCGATCATCCGGTCCACGTCGTCGTACTTTCCGACGTCGCCTTGTACCGTGATCGCTTTACCTCCTCGACTTTCGATTGCGTCTTTCAACGCTTGCGCGCTATTCGCATCGCTCAAATAATTAATCGCGACGCAAGCGCCTTCATTTGACAGCGCTTCCACGACGGCCCCGCCGATCCCGCGCGATCCTCCCGTCACCAACGCCCGTTTCCCTTTAAGCTTCATAGTTGTTCCTCCTCTAGATGCTATTGATTAACTTTAATTGTTTTTATCCGTTCGATCCGACAGCATGACTCCTCCGCGAGAGACTCGTTCTTCGTCCGTTTCGTAGAAGTGGATCGTAATCCACTCCGGATCGACGCCGGTCTCCCTGGAGATCACTTCCGTAATTCCTTTGGCAATGTTTTTCCGCGACTCGATACTTCTGGTCTTCATCGTAACCGCTATGGCCGGCATCGTTTATTCCTTCTTTCTTGGAGGTTTGACAAGCTCTGCGCAGGAATCTCTCTTGACCAATTCCGTCGAGACGACCAAATTGAATACTTCGTTGTTAGAATCTCCCACGTTCAATCTTTTCAGTAACATGTAAGCGATTTGTTTGCCGATCTGGATCAAAGGCCTCTTCACGACCGTGATCGCGGGCGACATGAGTCGCGTAAAGTCCGAATCCTCGAACCCGATAAGCGACAATTGCTTCGGCACATGGATGTTATGCTCTCGCACGCCTTCTACGCAACCGACCAACAATTGATTGCTGCCCGCGATCAAAGCGGTAACTTCACCTTCGCGCAACAACTCTTCGAACGCTTGTCTGCCGTACTCCACCGTAAACGTTCCGCGTTTGATCCAATCGGGTTTCACTTTGAGTCCTTTCAGCTTCATCGCGTCATGGTAACCCCGAAGACTTTCCCGGCTTGGCCGAATATCCTTGTCGCTCGTAACGAAACCGATATCGGTATGTCCAAGGGAGATCAAATACTCGACCGCCTGACGAATGCCGTTGTAGTAGTCGGAATAGACGGCATCGGCTTGAAATTGCTGATATTCCCGGTCCAGCAGGATAAACGGAATGTTGCTCTTCATGATCTGCTTGATCGTCTGTTCGTCTTCATCCGGAAAAGAAATGATCATGCCGTCGAACTTCCTGATCCTGAAAGCTTCAAGCACTTTCTCCTTCACCTTGTCGTTGCCGGTGTTGTACAGAAGCAGATTAAATCCGTTCTGTTCGAGCTCTTCGTGAATCCCTTTGGCGATCGTCGAGAACGCTACGTTGGAAATGTCGTTAACGAAAAACGCGATCGTCTGCGTCCGCTGCGTGCGCAAGCTTCTCGCCAGCGAATCCGGCTCGTACCCCAATTCCGCGACGCTCCGCTCGACGGCCATCCTCTTGTCCTTGCTAACGCCGGGCAGATTATTGATTACGCGGGATACGCTGCCAATCCCGACCCCCGCATGACGAGCTACGTCTTTAATCGTTACCTTCTGATTTTTCAATTGAGCACCTCGTCCACAATAATTGAATCGATTCCAGTTATTTATATTGAGTTCCAGTAAACAACACTATTTTTCCATACATCACCAAAGCCTTTAATTCCTCGCTTTGTTGTATTCATAATAATAAAAACGCTTACTAAAAGTCAACAGGTTGTCGCCATTTTCAAAAATATTTTGGAATCGATTCCAGTTTTACGACATAAACGCGCCGAATGTCGTGTAATCACCTAGAAGAATCACCTTGTCAGTCGTCTTCTGAACAACGACTACGATTTTGTTTACGAATACGTAAAACATTAAAAAACGGCCTCCGCCTTCCTTTAGGATGGCGGGGACCGTTTGTGATCGGAGGTCAGTTCACTACGTTGATTCCAGTCTAACGGAAGCAGCGGACGTTATTTTGCGCAAAAAGGCACATTTCAGATTTTAACTATTAAGCCCCCTAAATGAATTGGAGAATGGCTAGGGAAATAAGGTAGTATTTCATTAGGGGGGCGAGCGGAAATGAGACAGCGAAATAATGCCTTTAAGGAAGTACGTTACAAAGCAGCACAAGAGGCTCTTGCGGGAATGAAAGCAGGCGTGCTGGCCAGAAAGTATGACGTGACTCCGAAAACAATTAGAGCATGGGTAGTGGAATATCAAGAGACGTTTGGGGCAGATTCATTGCCAACGATCGACGAACGAGTTATGGAGTCCAAGCGACTTGCAGATCTGGAAGAAAAGTACGAGCGTGCATTAAAGGCGTTAGGGCAAAAAGAGTTAGAGATCGAGGTGCTGCGCGAACTCGTAAAAAAGACGAACCCTGCCTCAATGACAAACTCGACGTTGCCCAGACGTTCATTGAGCAGGGACATACAGTAGCTAACATCTTAAGCATTGTGGGGGCCGCGTCTTCGACGTACTACGAACGAAAGAAAGCATCACGTGAGGATACAACTACAGAAACAAAAATGCCACTCCGAGGACGCCCTGTAACTAAGCATTCTCTAACGGTTTGCGGAAACGTAATAAGTAATGCACAGATTGAAGAGTGGTTAATGGAGCTGGTGTCTGGCGAAGAGCATAGCTACGGCTATCTGTTGTTAACAGAATGCTTACACGTACAGCGCCAACTCATCATCAATAAGAAAAAAGTGTACCGCCTCTGTAAGAAGCTCGGTATTCTTCATCCGCAACGACGTAAGAAGGTTCACTATCCAAGGCGCCTAGCACGCAATCACACGATAACAGGTTCCAACCAAGTCTGGCAGCTCGATATTAAGTATGGATACGTTGCGGGGTATGATCAGTTTTTCTACATCGCAGATATGATCGACGTTTACGATCGCAGTATCGTCGGCATCCATATCGGTACGAATTGCGAAGCCAAACACGTATGCGAAGCTGTGAAAAAGGCGTTACAGTCACGTCTAAAGCCCGAAGAGAGCAAGCCGATCATTCGCACCGATAACGGCCCCCAATTTATCAGCAAGGCGTTTGGAGAGTTATGCGAAGCAGAGGGAATTATGCATGAGCGCATTCCTCCAAAGACACCTAATATGAATGCATACATCGAGTCCTTTCATGCCACCCTTGAGCGAGATCTGCTTGGAAAAGAGAGCTTTGAATCTTTTCAGGAGGCACACGAAGCTGTACGGAATTACATTGATTTTTACAACAACCGCCGCATGCACAGAAGCCTGGGAAAACGGTCCCCAACGGCTTTCATGAAGTGGGTGGAGCAAACGACTGATTCTTTAGAAAAGTACACTCGAGCCGTTTAAGAATCGAAATCCTGAGGAAAACGCTAGTAAACCAAGTATTTTTACGACAGCAACGTATTTCATCAGTAATACTCCGGATTTAGGGGGTCTAACCGTTAACGGAAGCAGGCGCGCTTATTTGCATATTTTTCAGTGAAAAGACGGTCTTTAAGCATAAATAGAAGCGCTCATTTCCGTTACATTTTCAAAACACTCCTTTTCGACGAAATAACGGCACTGGCCGCCGTTAAATTCTAAAGCTCGATTGTTAGAGGCTACATTGCAGCTACTCCAGCGCAAGCTACACCCCTCGATTGTTCCATTACCTAAGATTGTATGAGCCACTGTTCGGCATCGGGGCGATGATCGAATACTCTGAAGTCGTTCCCCTTATTCGATTCGGCGATTAGTTCTTTGAACTTGCCCTGCAGCGTTTTATCGCCCGGAATGACAAGCGCCGCCTTCATGCGATAGTTGACGAATTTCTGCAGCACATGGCCCGCCAACCCGGATCTCAACTTGTAGAAGTCCTCGGATAACGAATCTGCCTCTAGCAGAATCAGTTCCGTTCCGTGCTCCCAGCAAGCGGAGATAAGATCCAATACGTCCTGCTCTTCCCGGATCTGCGTTTCCGAGGAGCCTAATTCGATCGCTTTTTTTCCAGCCAGTTCAATTACGGTATAGTTCAACTTCTTGTCCTCCTTCTGAACTTGGAATAACGTTTCTCTCAGATGTTGCGTCCATCTCAGTTCGTTCTCGTACGAAGAAATCAAGTTCATATGAATCATGTTCCAGATCGTCGCTTCTCTATCGCTTCGCTGTGGAGACCAAGCGGTTGCTCTAGAATTCTGTTCCTTGAGCAAGAGCATTTGCGCACGAATTTCTTGTTCATAGTTATCGATCAGGACGGATAGTTCCTCCGAAGTCAAGCTGTTCGCCCAAGCGAGCTGCAGCAGAAACGTTTTCTTGAATTCGGGGGGCTCCGCCGGCAACAAGATCCGACGCCTCAACTCGGCCAGCCCTTCGGCGGTGATCGTATATATCTTTTTGGAAGGGGCACCTTCCTGATGATGGGTCTCGTTCGTCACGAACCCGTCGTCAAGAAGCTCGACCAACACTTTGTAAATTTGATTGTTGTTCCCCGACCAAGGCATAAATGGGGAATCTTGAATGATTTTCTTGAGGTCGTATCCGGTTGCGGATTGACAACTCAACAGCCCTAAGATGGCATTCGTAATCGACATCGTGCTCTCACACCCTTACATCAATATCATAGGTTATTTGTAACATATGTTGCTTTAGTGTGTCAATCTTTCGACTGAAATAGGGTATATCTCAGGTGGGCTACGCCTATTAGATCACCGGATCTTGGAATAAACCTCTCAGCACCCTGTAGACCAGGAACGGCTAATTTCGGCCAACCAATGGGAAATAGAGTCTATAGCTAAGCATAAAACCTGCAACCAGTTCAGCTGATTATTCAATTGAACACGAATTCTGTCCATTTAATTTACGTTTTACATTTAGAGGGTGGAATTGAGGGAATCAAGTCAATCAAATTGTACCTTTACCCATATCCTATTGTATTATCGAAGTTCCTCGGTGCCGGCAAAATCGAATCGCAAACTTTCTATTGATTTAACCGTAGTAATAGATGCACAATGGTAGAGAACGGTATAAACTCCCAATTTACCAAAGCGAGGATGAGATTAATGAAAGACAAGTTCAAGGGTCTTGTCGTAGGCCTGCTAGTCGGTTCCATGATTACCGGCTCCATGGCTTACGCAGCGAATAGCAAAACGATTAACGTCATTATCCAGGATTTGAAATTCAAGCTCGACGGTACCGCCAAGCCAAGCGCCAACGCATCGGGAATTATCTACAATAACTCGGTGTACGTTCCAATCAAGTCCGTCTCGGGCGCGATCGGCAAACCCGTGACTTACGATGCGAAGACGGGAACGGTATCGATCGGCACTTCGGGGATCGCCGTTTACCAAGGGGGCACGGTCACGCAAGCGGAGTTGGATACGTTCTTGGCGGCGAACGCCTTCTACTATGGACAAGTCGCTCCTGCGGATATGCAGCTCGCGGTGAAGCAACTGATCGCCATCAAGCTGCTCGCCGCGAAGAGCGAAAAGGCTCTAAGTAAAGAAGCAGCTAGCACCGTAGCCGCAAGCATACAACAATTGACGGATATTTTCGGATCTGCCGAGACGGTTGCGGGCGAGTTGAAGACGGCGAAGCTGACCGAGGCCGGGCTCAAGCTTTTCATTAAACGACAATTCCTAGCGGGTAAGACGCTCGAGAACATGATCGACAGCGCAACCCTGCAAGCGGAATACGATCGCGCGCGCAAAGCCGACTCGGCAGCATTCGTTAATGCGAGCGTGAGGCATATTCTGATCGCAACGACGGATAATCAAACCGGCGAAGCGATTCGCAAGGACGAAGAAGCGCTTGCGCGGGCTAAGGAAGTGCTGGCTAAGCTTAAAGCGGGCGGAGATTTCACCGCGCTGGCCAAAGAATATTCGGATGACCCCGGATCCAAGGACAAAGGCGGATTGTACGCGGAAGCGCCTTTGACGGGGTATGTCGAGCCATTCAAGAAAGCCGGAGCGGAACTGCCGCTTAATCAGATTAGCGATCCGGTTAAAACGGATTACGGCTATCATGTCATGAGGGTAGAGTCGCGCAACGTGCTTACGGTAGAGAAAGCCAAGGATCAACTTCTCCCCGGACTGCTTAACCAAGCGTTCCAGAAATATATCGACAATGAAGTACCTAAGTTAATCAAGTCCATCAACGTTACGAATAAGTAAGAGCTCAGGTTCGAGAAGTCGTTTTACGTTACGATCGCACCAAAAGAAGAGGCTGCCACCTACTGGGTGCGACAGCCTCTTTCGCTTCTCTAGTACGTTTCTTTCTTGCCGATAGGTTTCGCCGAGGCGTAGTATTCCGCGAATACGTCGGCAAAAGCTTTAGCCGTAAGCAGGCTTTCTTCCAACGTATTGTTCACTCCCCCGATTTCCAGCAACAAGCTTCCGGAAGATACGGACTGGTTGTATTCCCCGTTTCCTTGATGTGCGCTCTTCAATAATATCCCTCGGGACAATCCCGGGTACTTTTTGTTCAGCAGGGCGTTCAGCGCCTCTGCGAATTTCTTGTTTTCCTGATGATTGGCATGTCCGGTTCCAATAACGAACAGGATTCGGGCATAAGACTTTTTGCCGATCGTCGCAGTCGTCTTGGAACGAGGAACATCGGAGTCGCGATGAATATCGAAGAAATATTGCAATTTCGGATTTTCCGCTCTGGCTTTATCGACGGCTTTACGCGATTCGGAATACGACTTCGTGTAACTCAATTTTTTGACTTTCAGATTATTGGCAAAGTCATCTTTGGCTACAGTTGTTACGATCCCTTTGGCCTTCAGTTGCTCGGAGATTTGCGCGCCGACCAGCGTAATATTAACTTCGGGGTCGTCGACGGATGAACCGCGAGTTTGGCTGGCGACGTTCTTCCAAGATTCGAGATTGTGAGTATGATAGATGTACACTCCGCTATCCGCGCTCTTGCATTGCTGTTGGTTAGTTTCCGTAGATCGGCCAGGCGACTCGATCTTCACGACCCACCCCGCGACGTAAGCCGTTGCCCCCTCCGGAAGCTGTACGATAATCCACTCCCCTTCGGAGCCGACAACAGGAAACGCGTCTCCCGTCTTCGCTTTCGCTACGATATCGAATTCCAGACCCGGTCCGTTTCGCAGATTCGTATTATCGTCGAACCTTACGAAAGCATCCTTATCGGTTATGACTTCTAGATTCGTACGCGTCAAGTTACCGGGAGTGCAAAGATTGCCCGACACTCCCGCTCCGGCATTGACGACCCAGCCTGCGACATAAGCGGTACCGCCGTCGGGAAGCGATACGTAGTACCATTCCCCGGTGGAACCGAGGACGGGATAAGTTTCGCCCGGTTTGGCTTTTCCTACGATCTCGTAATCTATTCCTGCACCACTACGTAGATTAGTAACGTCGACGATTCTCACGATAGCCTCTTCTCGCAGGCTGTTGTCATTCTGTTCGATTAGCCCGATACGATTATCTACCTTATTGACTGACTGTACAGCCCCGTGTGCCACATCGGCCGTACCCAATTGCCAAATTAACAGAAGGGCTCCGCTCAGCAGCATATAACGCAACGTAAATCTCCCTCTCTCTGTCGATTATGCTTCGTACAAAATTCGACATCGATCGAGTAGACTCCTTCTATCCCTTCTCTCTATATCAGCAAATTATTTTATTTTTCGGCGAGAAATCTACAATCACAGAACAAACTTCCAGAGAAGCCAGCATATCAGGTGTCATTCGGAATATTCGTCGTTTCGTGCGTTTGTAATACCATACTTGCAAGATGACCGAAAGTTGCTCCGCTAAATAAACCGAAAATAGGATGGGGTGAACCCGTATCCCCCATAAAGGCTCACGCGGGGTGAATATTGTAAAGAAATAAACCTATTAAACAGCCGAAGTCACAGTTCCCTTTCCGTCTAGTTTTGGCGGTTGCTTCAATAGGATTAATCAATAGGATTAATCAATGTCCGCGATCATCCAGTCCTCTTCTGTTCCCTTCCACTTCACAAATACATATTGATTATTCACCTTTTCTTTTTCCATAAAGATATCTTCCGTCGGTACAACCGCCATAAAGTATCTTTTATGCTCGCTAATCGAAATATCGGAAAGCGGCTTAATCGTTAGAAGCTTATACTTAGGAAGTCCGGTAATCGGACTGTTCGGCATAAATAACTTCAAATACTCTTCGGAATTTTGTTCGTGAACATATTTAATTCTAAGGTTGAATAATTTAACGATTTCCAACGCATCAGCACTGTATTGGCTCTCGTCCAAATACTGTGGAGCTTCACCTGTAGAAGCATGTCTAGAACCACAAGATTGCAGGATGATCGCTGCGACGATTATTATCAGAAGTTTCTTTATGTTCCTCACATCCCCTAGTTATAGCTTTTCTCCAACTAGTATGAAGCAGCCTACTCGATACGCATCTTAACGATAAATTTCGATTTGGGTAGATAGTAAAACTCTATCACTTTATCTTCATGCTCATCCAAACCTTTATGCGTGTTCAGCAATTTAATATTATTTACCTCAATGTCCTGAGTCTTATCCCGTCTGGTCATTCTTTCTAGTATGTTCGGTACTCCCGTTACTTGTCTGTAATCTTTAGAAAAATAGGAACCTATGTCCGCAAAACCATTGACCTCTCCAGAAAACACCATCGATAACGTCTTCATAAATTTGCTCCTCAAATAAACACCACGAATAACAGGATTATACCAAAATAATGAATATACTGGATGATTTTGTCGAGTGCACAAAACAAGACGCCTATCCGCAATGGACTGGCGTCTTATTTCGCTAGCGATAGGATGATCAAATTCTTCGCACGATATCCTGCTTTTTATCATTGACAACCAATTGAAAGATGTCCGGACGGCTGTAATGCCCGACCACATCAAAATCAAACCGGCTTTGCGTAACAAGGGAAAGATCAAGCGTCGCCAATAGAACCCCTTCCTCGTTATAAAGAGGCTCAACGACATAGTCGCCAAGAGGCCCTACGATAGCGCTGCCTCCTCTGCTCAAAATGTCCGCGTCTTCCTCGATATCCTCATATCCAGCCAAATCAGCAGGATACGAGGCTTTAGTTGCAAACTGATTACAGGAAACGACGTAACAGCGCCCTTCGCAAGCGATATGGCGGATCGTAGACTGCCACGTATCGCGGGCATCAGCAGTAGGCGCAATATAGATGTCGATCCCTTGCGCGTACATAGCCGTCCGGGCAAGCGGCATGTAATTTTCCCAGCAAATCAAACCGCCCACTCTGCCGAACGGCGTGTCGATAACGGTAAGCGTGCTCCCGTCCCCTTGTCCCCACAGGAGACGTTCAGAACCGGTAGGTACGAGCTTGCGATGTTTGCCAAGAACGCTCCCATCCGGTCCGACGTATACGATAGAATTATATAAAGTTCCTCTGCTAAACTCCTTATCGCGCTCTACGACGCCAATGATCAAATAGACTCCCAGTTCCTTCGCCAACTCTCCGATGAGATCGGTCTCGGTGCCCGGTATGTCGATGGAGCTTGCCCAGTAACGCTCCCAATCCCGTCTCCCATCGGCCGTACGGCTTCCGACCCGAGCGCCGAAGCTCAGACCGCGCGGATAACCCGGCAAGAAGACTTCCGGGAACACGATCAAATCCGCTCCCCGCGCGGCCGCCTCTCTCGACTTGCTCGCAATCTTGTCCATCGCGGATTGTTTGTCGAACAAGATAGGCACGGACTGAACTACGGCTACTGTCGCATGGCTCTTATTCATTTCACCATCCCTTTCCGTATCGTTTCGGCGATTTCATTCTTTCCTACTTAACTAATAGGATAAGTGATGATAGATAAAAACAAACCATCCAAACTCCGAAAAATAATGCCCATCCATTCGAACCAACCAATTTATTCAGAGACAGACCCTCCATGTTCAACAAATCGATAAACATCTGTCATCGGCAGGATGCAAACGAATTCTGAATTTCGGAAAATCGGTGGTATGATAACAATCAATATGAGGTTCGAATACCGTCTAGGAAGGTGATTGTCATGTGGAAACCTGACCGCCAAAGCAAAAAAACGCTATATGAGCAAATTGCCGACCATCTGGAGCAAAGAATATCGTACGGCGAATTTCCGCCCGGCAGCCTTCTTCCCTCCGAAAGAAAATTGGCCGAGCAATTGGACGTTAACAGAAGCACCGTTATTCTGGCATTCGCAGAGCTTCGCTCGATGGGCATTATCGAAAGCCGGACGGGAAGCGGAACGCGAGTAAGCAAGAGTAAATGGGGTGCCACCCCTAAACATACACCGAACTGGAGAAGATATGCCGAAGGAGGAAGCTTTCTGCCGAATTTGCCTTTTATGCGCAAAATTCGCGAAGCGTTGACGCAACAGCCTTCCTTGATCGATTTCGCAAGCGGCGAGTTAGCGGCGGATCTCGCTCCGGTCGATGAAATTGCCAAGTTAATGAGCGAGCACAAGTATACTTCTTATTTGGGTTACGATAATCCGCAAGGCTATATCCCGCTCAGACAAGATTTGGTTTCTTTTCTTGCTCGGTATCGCGGCATTCGAACGACGGAATCGTCCATCCTGATCACTTCCGGATCGCAGCAATCGTTGTATCTGATTACGCAGTGCCTACTGTCGCCGGGAGACGCCGTCGCGATCGAAGATCCTTCCTACTGCTACTCTCTGCCCATGTTTCAGTCCGCGGGACTTCGGCTGTTCCGTCTTCCCGTCGACCAACATGGCGTGCGTCCGGACGATATTCGCGCCTTGTACAAGAAACACCGGATCAAGATGGTTTTCTTGAATCCGAATTACCAGAATCCGACGGGGACCGTACTCGGCGCCGAGCGACGCAAACAAGTGCTTGACGTGGCTAGCGAATTAGCGTTGCCTATCGTGGAAGACGAACCCTTCAGCTTAACAGCTTACGAGGGAAATCCTCCCCCGCCGCTTAAATCGATGGATACGGTCGGGTCCGTTCTCTATATCGGCTCCTTCTCCAAGATAGCCGCTTCCGGCTTGCGTATCGGATGGATGGTCGCTCCTCGTTCCATCGTGGAACGGCTCGCCGATGCAAGACAACAGATGGACTTCGGACTAAGCGTGATTCCGCAGCAGGTGGCTGCCCAGTTCCTGAAGTCGTCCCATTTCGAACCCCATCTGGATCGCTTGCGCATCCAATTGCAATATAAGCGGGACTTGATTATCGAAGCGTTGCGGAAGGAGCTTCCCGATCTGGTCACGTTTACGGCACCGGAGGGAGGATTGCATTTGTGGTGCAAGCTTGTTCCCGAAGTTCATGACGGTAAACTGCTGGATGAAGCCATCCGTAAAGGCGTTGTTTTCGTACCCGGAAGCGTCTACGGCTCCGACTCGGGTTTCGTCCGATTTACTTACGCAAGAGCGACGGCAGAGGAAATCGGCTTAGGGATATCCGGATTCGCGGAAGCGTTGAGGGAGCTGATCGATGAACGGTCCTGCCTAGACTAAACCGGACTATGCTAGATGAATCTACCGCGCTTAAACAAACAACCGCCGAGATTGGATACTCGGCGGTTGTTCGGCGTCTATTTCAGCTGAACCCTTAACCTTGCAAAGCTTTAACGTCCCTGACGATCTTATCGTACGGCGTATTTTCCATACCGTCGTATTTAGCGACAACCGTACCTGACTGATCGACTAAGTAGAAGGCGGTGCCGTGGATCACTTGGTCGGAGGCAGCGTCATTCGAGATCGGAGCCTTAAAGGAACGCAAAATGAACGACTTGATTTCATCGAAAGTATACCCGGTCAAAGCGTTCCAATTGGTGAAATCGACATCGAATTTTTCAAGATAACTTCTTAACGCCGCCGGTGTATCCCGCTCTGGATCGACCGAGAACGAAATGAGCTCCGCTTCTACTCCGGCAGATTTCAACCGTTTCTGTAATTCAGCCATATTCACGGTCATCGTCGGACATACCGTCTCGCAGTACGTAAAAATGAAGTTGGCCAGCCATACTTTCCCCTGCAAATCCGTCAAGGAAACCATCTGCTCATCCTGGTTCATATACTCGAAAGGTTGAACCGGATAGTTAAGCTGATTCGGCTTCCCGCTGCCGCAGGCAGCTGTCACGACTAGAACAATGGCCAACATACCGGCTAAAATGGCTTTTCTCACACGGATGCCGCCTTTCTATTTGAATTTCACTAACCACTGCACCACAACGTCAAGCTCCTCGTGACTTAGCCTATTCTGATAGGAAGGCATTCCCTTAGAGCCATCCCGGATAACCGCCAGCAATTGCTCTTCAGTTAATCGAGATCCGACCGCTTGCAAGCTCGGCCCTACCCGGCCGCTCAAGTCGGAAGCATGGCAAGCGATGCATAGCTGTTTGTACAAATCTACCGCATCCCTATCTGCAGACGTTGTTATGCTCGCCTGAAGAACGTTATCGTCCTTTTTCAGTCCGCAGGCACTCATTAATAACAGTACGATCAACCCGATTACGAAACCGTATTTTCCGTATTTCTGTCTCATCGTTACTCCCTGCCTCTCGACACAGATGTGAATGGTCTCCCTCTATACCGCCACCATGTTGTACATCATGATCCACATCGATCCGGCAACTATGACGAGTAAAATCACAAGTCCAAATACTAATGAAATCAGATTGTATCGCGGCTTCTTCTCTTCGCGCAGATGCATGAAGAACAACAACTGTATGGCCAATTGCAGGACAGCGAACACCATCAGCATGATGGCATTCGCCCTTCCCTCCAGCCAACCGTTCATCACAATCGCAATCGGAATAACTGTCAGCACGATGGAAAATACAAAGCCGAGCGTGTAGGCTTTGAAAGAGCCGTGCGTTTCTTCCGGAGAATGGGTCATTTCCTTATGTGCCATGATTTAGCTCACCCCCATTAAATAAACGACCGTGAACACGAAAATCCAGACGACGTCAAGGAAATGCCAGAACAAGCTAATAATATTCACTTTTCGTTTCGTGACCGGCGTAATTCCTTTGCGTGCCAACTGAATCATTAACCCGCTCATCCAGACAAGCCCGACAATGACATGCAATCCGTGCGTACCTACCAAGGTGTAGAAGGCGGATAGAAAAGCACTCGTCCCCATCGTTGCCCCTTCGCTCACCAAATGAATAAATTCGCTGATTTCTAGCCCGATGAAGATCGCGCCTAACGCGGTAGTCACTCCTAGCCAGCCGATCAGCGCTTTAAGTTTTCCCCTATTCATCGCCAGCAGAGCTAGACCACACGTATAACTGCTAGTCAGCAAGATGAATGTGCTTGCGATAACGCCGTTCATTTGGAATAGATCGTCAGGCCCCGGCCCGCCGTTCGTGTTCCCTTGCAGAACCATATACGTTGCAAAGAACGTGCCGAATAGAATCACATCCGTCATCAGGTAAATCCAGAAGCCGAACGTGCGCACCCCTTCCAAATCCACATGGTCGTGATGCTCTGCATGCAAATCGGCTTGATTTACATTTTCAGGCGTATGAGATTGAGCCATTAGTTCGTCACCCTGCTTTCCGCTTCCGTGCGTTCGATCTCATCCACGGGAATGTAATAATCCGTATCATAGTTGAAGGAATGAGCGACCATACATGCCGCTACGCCAGCTAATCCGGCAATGATAAACCACGTCCAGTGAAAGACAAACCCAAAACCGGCGACGAAGAAGAAAGCCGATATGATAATTGGAATTCCCGAGTTTCTGGGCATATGGATCGGCTCAAGCTTCTTCGGAGCTGCCGGAACGAATTGTCCCTGTTTCTTGCGCAGCTTCTCCTCCCACCACTCATCTTGCTCCGTAACTTGCGGCAACACCGCGAAGTTGTAATGAGGAGCCGGGGAAGCAATCGACCATTCCAGCGTTCGTCCATGTTTCCACGGATCGCCCGTCTTGTCCAAGTTGTCTTTACGATGCTTGACGCCATGCGCAATTTGCCAAACTTGGAAGAGGAAAGCAATACCCATCAAGAAGGCGCCAATCGTCGATACCAGGTTGAGGTCACCCCACCCTTTGTCCCATCCGTATGAAAAGACCCGTCGCGTCATCCCCATCAGCCCGAGCACGTATTGCGGCATGAAACAGAGATAGAAACCGATATTCCAGAACCAGAACGCCCACTTGCCAATGCGCTCGTTCAGCTTAAAGCCGAACATTTTGGGCCACCAGTAATACAAGCCCGCGAAGTAACCGAATACGACGCCGCCAATAATGACATGATGGAAATGAGCGACTAAGAAGTAACTGTTATGAAACTGGAAATCGGCCGGGGCTACCGAGAGCAGCACGCCCGTTAACCCCCCCGTCACAAAACAAGGGATAAATCCGATCGTCCATAACATCGGCGTCTCGAACGTGATTTTGCCTCGAAACATCGTAAACAGCCAGTTGAACACCTTGGCGCCCGTCGGGATGGCGATCAGCATCGTCGTTAGGGCAAAGAAGGCATTCACGTTCGCCCCCGTTCCCATCGTAAAGAAGTGATGCGCCCATACAAGGAACGATAAGAGACTTATGATCATCATGGCGTACACCATGGACTTGTATCCGAACAGCTTCTTCTTCGAGAAGGTCGCAACGATTTCCGAGAATATTCCGAATGCGGGAAGAACAATAATATATACCTCGGGATGTCCCCACATCCAAATCAGATTGATATACATCATGGGATTGCCGCCACCGTCCAGCGTAAAGAAATGCGCTCCGCCATATCGGTCCAAAAACAGCAATGCTAGCGTCGCCGTAAGGATTGGAAAAGAAAAAATAATCGCAATACAGCTAGACAGCACCGACCACGAGAACATCGGCATTTTCATCAGCTTCATGCCCGGCGCGCGCATTTTCAGAATCGTCGCAATAAAGTTAATCCCGGTCATCAGACTTCCGATACCCGAAATCTGAATGCCCCAAATGTAGAAATCTTGTCCGGGACCCGGGTTGTACATTAGTTCCGAATAAGGCGGATAAGCCAGCCATCCGGCATCCGGGGAACCTCCGATGACGAAGCTCAAGTTAAACAGCATCGCTCCGAAGAAGAACAACCAAAAGCTAAGCGCGTTAAGGAACGGATAGGCGACATCCCTTGCTCCAATTTGGAGCGGAACCATCACGTTAAACAAACCGAACATAAACGGCATCGCCATAAACAAAATCATGATTACGCCGTGCGTAGTGAAAATCTGGTTATAGTGATCCGGCAGCAAGAAGTCCAGCTCCGGAACAGCAAGCTGCAACCGCATCAGAAGCGCGTCTACGCCGCCTCGGAACAACATCAGAAAAGCCGATAAAATGTACATGATTCCGATCTTCTTATGGTCGACGGTCGTCAGCCATTCCTTCCACAGCCATTTCCACTTTTTGAAATACGTTAATACCGATACGAGTGCGATAAGCGTCAAAGCAATACTGACGTCCGCTCCATATATCAACGGATCGCCCGTTACGAAAAACTCGGAAGCGAAGCTTTTCACTTTCTCCCACATGAGCAACAACTCTCCCTTACCTGTAGATTGCTATCAAACGATTGCTTATTCTTCGAATTGAAACTTTTTCGCTTGTTCCCAAGACAAACCATGATTGTGGGAGGCGCCGTATTTGGTTACCGTCATTTCGAACAAGCCTTCCGGGAAGGAAGAAAAGGTTTGTACTGCCGAGGTTGAAGGCTCGACCAATTGCTTGTACCCCTCCAATGTTAAGGCTGACGATGTCTCTTTAATCCCGGCTACCCAATCATCAAATCGATCGCGGGTCATCGATTCCACGTCAAAGTACATATCGGAGAAATGAGTCCCCGTAAAGTTAGCTCCCGATCCCCAATATTCCCCGACCTCATCGGCCTGTAAGTAAAGCGTCATGGCCATGCCGGACATCGCGTACATCTGACCGCCGAGCTGCGGAATCCAGAAGGAATTCATTGGAGAATCGGCTGTAATTTCAAATCGAACCGGGACACCCTCCGGAATCTTCAGCTCATTCACCGTCGCAATTCCTTGCTCCGGGTATTGGAACAACCATTTCCAGTTCAAGGAAGTGACCTGAACGGTTATCGGTTTCTCGGCCGATTCCAGCGGCTTGGAAGGTTCAAGCGCGTATGTGCCTTTCACTGTAATCACGGCCAGAATGAGGATGACGATAATCGGAATGCCCCACCAGACCACCTCTAGTCTCGTACTGTGCTCCCAACGCGGCGTATACGCGGCTTGTCTGCCTTCTCTTTCTCGATAACGCCAGATGATGATCGCCGTCATGACCAGCACGGGGACAATGACGATACAGCTCAAGATCAATGAGACGATCATCAAATCCATCTGCTGCTCCGCGATCGGTCCTTTAGGATCCAGTACGACGATATTTTTCGTGCATCCGGTAGTGAGAAGCAACAGAATCGGCATAAGAACCGCCGCCATCCGCTTCGAAACTTTGGATAATTTCATATTTTTCAGCTCCTATCGACATCCACTCGTTCTTGAATCCACCTCACTTTATAAGAGAACGATCAAGGTGTCACCAACCGCTGAACGGTAACTTACAACCAACCATGTTCAACAAATTGCAACAAACGGCGAGTTCATAGATCGGAGCAACAAAAAAAAACCGCTTCGGTTGAACCGAAGAGGTTTCGTTTAGCGGTTAAAACAAGCGGCATGCTCCATTGCAAAGCGAAATGGATGGTTACTTTTGCGAAAAATCGTTTTATATTCATGCCACGAGACTATTGCGATATTCGGGAGATAGGAGTTGAACGTTGTGCTAACGGAACAAACTTTGCACGGCATTATCGTACCCATCATCACGCCGTTTAATCGTCGCGGAAATTTGGATATCAAATCATTCAGAGATATGGTTAAACGTTTGGCGAACAACGGAGTACACGGTCTTGTCATTGACGGGACGACGGGGGCGTCGTCGGCCATCGAACTCATTGAATTGAAAACCCTCATCTTAACGGCGCGCAAAGCAATGGGAGACATTCCGCTCATCGTGGATACGGGCTCCAATAACATCGCAACGACCGTTACAACAACGGTATGGGCCAAATCGCTTGGCGCCGATGCGGCCATCGTGGTCGCGCCTAGCTTCGATCGCCCTTCCCAGCAAAGCATGATTCAGTATTTCCATGCCTTATCCGACGCGCGGCTTCCGATCATTCTCCATGACCATCCTCGGCATACCGGGATGACGTTGGAGTTAGAAACGATACAAGAAATTACGCGGATGGATCATATTCTCGGCATCAAGGATAGCACCGGCGATATTAAGCGATGTTTCAAGCTCGCTCGATACTTGACCAAACCGATTCTATGCGGCGAAGACGAGCTTTTCTTTGCTTCGCTCTGTTACGGAGGGAGCGGCGGAATTATGGCCAGCGCTAATCTGGATAGCGATCAGTTCGTTCAAGTCTATGAGCTGTACCGGTTCGGCAAAATCGATCAAGCCAATCGCTTATTCAACCAATTGCTCCCGCTCATCCAGTTTCTGTCCTCGGAACCGAATCCCGCTCCGCTGCAATGGCTTCTCGCCGAGCGCGGGCATATCCGTTCAGATCGGCTTCGCCCGCCCGCGACGACTAAAAGCACTGTAGCGGAAATGTAAACCGTCTATGGTAGAAAAAATGTACGCTTTACAAGCTCGGACCGATCCGGTTAATGCTGAATTCCTGGTGACCCAATACTTCCGCCTTCGTCCACTTCCCTTCGGCAACCTCCACGATTTCATCCCAAATGCGGTTGCCGGCTTGCTCCAGACCCAATTCGCCGTTTAACATGCCGCTTACGTCGACGTCCATGTTGTCTTCCATCGTCTTGTACGTGCGCGGATTGCCGGTAATCTTGATGACCGGCACGACGGCCGCTCCCGTCGGGGTTCCCCTCCCGGTCGTGAAACAGACGATATGCGCGCCGCCCGCCGCCATGCCCGAGACGCACTCGATATCGTTGCCCGGCGAGTCCATGAAATACAATCCGCCTTCGGGAATCGATTCGGCGTATTCGATGACGCCTTGAATCGGCGCCGTTCCGCATTTGCTAATGCAGCCAAGGGATTTCTCCTCGATTGTCGTCAATCCGCCCGCGATATTGCCGGGGCTCGGATTGCCGCCTCGCATGTCGGTGCCCATCCTCTCGATTTCTTTCTCGAAGCGATCGACGATCTCGTAGAGCTTGCCGGATGTCGGTTCATCCGCGCAACGGCTCGCGAGGATGTGCTCCGCTCCGATAATTTCCGTCGTCTCTCCGATGACGATCGCTCCGCCCGAGGAGATGACGTTATCCGCCGCATACCCCAGCGCGGGATTCGAGGATAGGCCGGATGTCGCGTCCGAACCTCCGCATTTGACCGCCACCTTCAGCTTGCTTAACGGAACGGTCGTTTTCCGCTGCCGATCTAGCTCGGCTTTCATCTTCTTGGCCAATTCGACTCCGTGTCCGATCGCTTTCACGGACCCGCCGATCGACTGGATATCGAACGCGACGACCGGCTTGCCCGTTTCCCGAATCGCGTCCGCCAACGCCTCCGGATCGACGACCTCGCATCCCAAGCTAATGATGATAACCGCGCCTACGTTCGGATTTCGGCCGGTTCCGGCGAGGACGTCGAACGTGCGGCTTTTGTCCGCGCCGATCTGGCTGCACCCGTGCTGATGCGGAATGGAAATCGTATCCGGCACCATCTGCATAATGCGATTGCATACCTGGTTTGCGCATATAACCGTCGGGATAATCAGTAAATGATTACGAATGCCGATGTCTCCGTTTTCTCTCGCGTATGCCTCTATCGTTCTCACTCGTTCGCCCCCTTGCCGGCCTGATCTCCGCGTCCTCTTAAGCCTTCGATGTTATGCACGTGAACGTGGCTCCCCGCTGCGATCTCCATCGTCGTTCTGCCTATCACTTCGCCGTATTTGCAAACGTCTTCGCCTTCCCCGATATCCGATACGGCTAACTTGTGTCCGAACGCCACCGTTTCGAGCAGCTTCACCGTCCGGTTCTCCAAGCCGACGCTAAAGCTAACGGTTTCTCCGGCTTCCAAATCCCTAAGCGCGGTCGCGACATGATCTCTTTCGTTCATGACGATGGCGTCCGACTTCGGAGCAATTTCATGAGCCATTTTGGCACCGCCGCTTCCTTAGAATGTGCTTGCTTTCGTAGTGGAAGGACACCACCTCGACTGAATAAGCTCTTGCAATAATACTTCTCTTGATTGTTCCGTATCGATGTAGCGCAAGGCTTCGACGGCGTGACCTTGTACGTAACGATTATTGTCTTCAAGCGCTTCGGCCAGATGCGGAATCGCTTCCTCCGCCGCCGAACCCAGCTTAACTAGCGAGAGGCCCGCGGTGAAACGGACGGCAGCGTCCTCGTCCTTCAAGGCGTCAATCAAGCCGGACACGGTCGATTCCTTCGCCGCTCGGCCTATCATGCCTAGCGAATCCGCGATCGTGCGGCGGACTCTAGGCGTCTGGCTTGCGAACAACGATACTAATTTCGCGGCCGATCCGGCTGCATAATACCTTAGCTCCCCGAGGGCGAAAGCGGCATGATTCACAATAGGTTCACTGGCAGCAGAGTCCAAAGCCAAGGTCAAACCGTTAACGGCTGCTGCCCCGCAAGCCGTTAAGCCATACGCTGCACGGAGCGACGCGCGTTCGTTCGAAGCTTGAAGCACTTCCAACAACGCATCCCGACCTGTATCTCCAGCCGCCGCTAGCCGATAAGCAGCTTCAAGCGCGGCGCGTTCATCGTTGCTCGACAGATCGCCCGCCAGTCGCGCGACCTCTTGTTCGCTGACGCGATTCATGCCGTATCTGCCTCCAATCTCGCCGCGCAGCCAATTCCACGTGTCCTGCCAGAGTTCGGGATGGGGCGTCCCCATAGCTAAAGCCGATTCGGGAACGGACCATTCGCCGCTTCGGTTATCCCAAGATGGACTTTCCGGCGCAACCGTCCTCATGAACTCGAATTTCAGCATATAACGAGGTTTGCCGAGCCGGTTCCGAGTCGAGCGATGCCATATGTCGTAGTGGATCAGCACGAAAGTTCCGGCTTCTCCGTTCGCCGTGACCTCTTCCGCTGGGTCGTCTTGTTCGAACGTGCGGGATTCGTAATTTTGACTGCCCGGAACGACGCCCGTCGGTCCCAATTCAATCGGCGTATCCTGCGGAAAATACATGATCATCGCCCACCAAGGATGGTGGTTGCGAATACGGTCATATCCCCAATAGCTGTCCTTATGCCAACCGCCCGCCTTCGGCATCGCGTTATGATGGCAGTGTCTGTGCGTATGCATCAGATAGTTCGGTCCTAACACGCTAGTGAGCGCCCCGGTAATGACCGGATGTTCGAACACTTTCCTCAGCTCGCGTATACGCGGCAAGATATTGTTGCCCGGATTTCCTTCCTCCTCGTGCACGGTGTCTAGCTTTTCAAGCAATCTGGCGTGGAACTCTGGCGAAAAATCCGTTTTTAGCAACAACACTCCGTCTACAATAAAAGCTTTCATTTGCTCATCCGACAACAATTGCGGTTCTCTAGCGATCATGTTCGTTGTACCTCCCCTGAGTGGATAACCCCATTATAGGGAAGCGAGCATCGGCGAGGAATGGAAGAAGCTAAGAAGGAAGTGTGCAAAACTAAGCATACACATCGGAACTTTCATCCATTAGAATAGTAGACAGATCGACCCGGCCAATGCGACTGGCAGACGGAGGGAGGGCAACTATGGCATCCGGTAAAAACGAATTAGCGATATCCGAATTGCTGCATAACCTACAAGTCGAAGTATCTTCGGTGCACTTGACCCACGTCTCACTCGATTGGCGAGACTCCGACTATACGCCCGATTTCAATAAACTATACTTTATCCTCGATGGCGAAGGATGGATTCGCATCGCGGACAAGCAATTCCATCCGCGTCCTGGCCAGCTTTGCTTGATGCCTGCGTATGTCAATCAGGGCTATTCCGTCGTAAGCGATCAACCGTACCGTAAATACTGGTGTCACTTCACGACGAGAACAGGTTCGTTCGATTTATTTCAATGGATCGGCGTTCCGTTCTGCATCGATGTGCAAGATCCGGATAAAATAACTCGCTTGTTCGAACAATTGATCGAACCTTCCGGCAGTTCTCCAATCGTTACCCTGATTCGGCAAAAAGCCGCGATGCTGGAATTGTTGGCCGCCTATTTGGAACAGGTCCCCGTTCAAGTGCTCCAGCACCGCAACGAGGAAATCAAGCGACTAAACGTCATTCACGACTACGTGGACAAACATCTTCAATCGAGCGTCAGCGTCGATGATTTGGCTTCCTTATTGCACTTGCATCCTAACTATTTTATCGCCTATTTCAAGAAGCATTTCGGCATTTCCCCGCTCAAATACGTCAACCGCAAACGCATAGAGAAAGCGAAAACGCTGCTCATGACTTCCGCGCATAACGTCAAGGAGATCGCGGATCTAACCGGCTTTGCGGACACGAACCATTTCACGAAGTTTTTTCGCAAGGAAACCGGATTTAGTCCGACGGAGTTTCGCGCCATCTACGGCTAGAACGATTTATTGGCGGCGTGATGGGATTTCGAAAACAAGAGATGGGTGGAAACAATATGAAACCTAAAGTCGTAGTTACACGAATGCTTCCCCCTGAAGCCATGGGGATGTTAACCGATAGATACGAGGTTGTCGTGTGGCCGGAAGAAGATCTCCCGGCATCGCGCGATTTTCTGGAGCTCGAATTACCTGATGCTCATGCTCTGTTGTGCTTGCTCACGGATCGTATCGACGAAGAGTTGCTATCGAAAGCCCAGCAGCTCAAAGCGATCAGCACGATGGCCGTCGGCTACGATCATATCGATATCCAAGCCGCCCGGAAACGAGGAATCACGGTTACGAATACGCCTGATATTTTAACGGAAACGACGGCGGATCTGGTATTACTCTTCTCCTGGCTACCGCCCGGCGAGTCGTGGAAGCTTCCGACTTCCTGCGTCAAGGAAAATGGCAAACCTGGTCCCCCATGCTTCTGACCGGACAAGACGTATTCGGCGCTACTCTAGGCATCTTCGGGATGGGAAGAATCGGCGAAGCCGTGGTCAGGCGGGCTTTAGGATTCAATATGAAGGTTGTCTATCATAATCGCTCCAGAAAACCGGAAGCAGAAAATCATTACGGAATAACTTACGCAACGAAACAGAATCTGCTCGAACAATCGGATTTCGTCCTTATCTTGACTCCTTATAGCTCCGAAACCGCAAATATGATTCGGTATGAGCATCTGACTCTTATGAAACCGACGGCCTGCTTAATCAATGTCGCGCGCGGCGGGATCGTCAACGAAGCCGATCTGTATCAGGCGTTAGTAGACAATCGAATATGGGCGGCCGGACTCGACGTCTTCGACGTTGAACCCGTACCCACCGACCATCCTCTGCTTTCGCTTGAAAATGTCGTGACGCTTCCGCACATCGGGAGCGCTAGCATTCCAACGCGCAAGAAAATGGCTGCCTTAGCCGCGGCTAATATCGTAGAGGTGCTATCCGACAGACCTCCGCTTAGTCCTGTTACATAGATGCTATGAATATATGCCAATTTTCTATAAAGAAACAACCAAATCGGTACCCCAGTTTAATGGTAGAGTAGGCTTGTATACTCAATCGATTCCTAGACAAGGGAGATGGCTTTCGGTAATGTCGAAAATCAAAGCAGGCATGATCGGTACGGGTAATATTAGCGGCATCTATTTTTCCAACGGCAAACGTTTCGAATCTATGGACATCGTCGCTTGCGCCGATATCGACGTAGAACGCGCCCAAGCCAAAGGGGCGGAATACGGGATCCGCGGTTGTTCCGTGGAAGAGCTGTTAGCCGATCCCGAGATCGAGCTCATCATCAACTTAACGATTCCGCAAGCCCACGCCAACGTCTGTCTGCAAGCGCTTGAAGCCGGCAAACACGTTTATGTGGAGAAACCGCTCGCCGTTACTCGCGAAGACGGAAGAAAAGTGCTTGAGTTAGCTAAAAGCAAAGGCCTATATGTTGGCTGCGCTCCGGATACGTTCTTGGGAGGCGGCATTCAGACTAGTCTCAAGTTAATCGAGGACGGCTGGATCGGAACGCCGATCGGCGCTACCGCGTTCATGCTCGGAGGCGGTCCGGAGGGCTGGCATCCTTCTCCCGAGTTTTTCTATCAGGTAGGCGGCGGTCCGATGTTCGACATGGGGCCGTACTATTTGACGGCTCTGATCGCATTGTTAGGTCCGATTAAGCAAGTGACGGGAATGACGAGAATCTCTTATCCCGAACGAGTGATCGGAAGCCAACCGAAATTCGGGCAAACCATTCAAGTCGAGACGCCGACTCATATTGCAGGTGTTATGGAATTCACTTCTGGTCCGATCGGAACGATCCTGACCAGCTTCGATGTCATGGGCGGTACTCAGCTTCCAAGAATCGAAATATACGGCAGCCAAGGTACGCTAATCGTGCCGGATCCGAATACTTTCGGAGGTCCCGTGCATATTCAACGGGCCGGGGCACGGGAATGGTCGGAAATCCCGCTGTCGCACGGCAAATCCGAGAATGCTCGCGGCGTAGGGGCGGCAGACATGGCCAAAGCCATCATGACGGGCCGCAAGCATCGCGCTAACGGCGAAATGGCTTATCACGTACTTGAAGCGATGCACGGATTCCATGATGCTTCCGCCCAAGGCAAGCATTACTTGATGCAGAGCACTTGCGAGAAACCGGCGGCTCTACCGATCGGGTTATCGGATTTCAATTTGGATTAGAGAATAGTTACAGAAACAGCCCGTGATCTGCATGTTCCGATTGGAACAGTAGATCATGGGCTGAATTTTGTTTATAAAATTAGCTTTTACCCTTTCACGGCAGATCCAACCGTCATCGCTTTCTCGACTTGTTCGCTGAACAGAATGTAGACGAGTACGGTCGGCAATGAAGCGATCGTCATCGCCGCGCCCATAGCGCCCCAATCCGTCGTGAATTGGCCTTGGAAAAACTGCAAACCTAACGGCAACGTCTTGAGTGATTCATCCGAGATTAGCATGAGCGCAATTGGATATTCGTTCCATGCGGCGAGGAAGACGAAGATTACCATCGTCGCGATGGAAGGTTTCACGAGCGGCAGCATGATCTTGTAGAAAGTCTGGTATATATTAGCGCCGTCAAGACAAGCGGATTCTTCCAATTCGTTCGGTATCGTACGGAAAAAACCGTAAAACACCATCGAGGAAAAGGAAATGTTAAACGCGATATAAGGAATGATCAGCGATGAATAAGTGTTTGTCAGGTTGAAATCGCGGACCAGGATGGCTAGCGGAATCATGATCACCTGTACCGGAACGAACATGCCTACCACAATGTACATTTGGGCAATCGTTTTTCCTCGCCAACGAAGCCTCGCCGCCGAGTATGCGAACATAACGGCCAAGACGATCGTACCGACCACCGTAATAACCGTAACAAATACGCTATTCAGGAAATACTGAGGTACGTTGAATTCCGAGATCGCCGAAGTATAATTTTCGAAGCGCAAGTTCGTCGGAAAACCGAACGGATTCGTTACGAAAATCTCGTTGTTGTCCTTAAGAGAATAGAAAAGCATCCACACTAATGGATATAAAGAAATGATCGCGTAAAGCCACAAAAACAATTGGAAAATCGGATTGCTCTTACGAATTTTCAACCACATAACCTGACCTCCTTTCTAATACACGATGCGATCTCGCGCAATAAGCTTGTTGATCGCGAACGTCACGATCAAACATTCGATGACGAGGAACGCGGCTGCAGTCGTTCCGTAACCGAATTCGCCGACCCGGAACGCGGAGCGATACATCATATAGGTCAAAGTGTAAGTATCCGTACCCGGTCCGCCGCCCGTCATGATTTGCATGTTGGCGAACGCGTTCAAGCCCCCGGTAATCGCTAAAATGAAGCAAAACTTGTAGGTTTCGGCCATAAGCGGGATCGTAACTTTCCAATGCGCTTTCCATTTCTCGGCGCCGTCGATCTTCGCTGCTTCAAGATATTGCTCTGGAATCGAATTCACCGCCGCGAGCAACAGCGCGAAGTGATATCCCATGTTCTGCCAAGCGTTAACGGCCGCCACCGCATAGATCGCAGTCTTGCCATTCGACAACCAGTCTTGACGATAGGGAATCCCAAGCGTTTCGAATATTTTATTGATGAGGCCGTATTCTCCGTTGTACATCGCGAGCCAGAGTTGGCAGACTACGGTGACCGAGAGAACGACTGGTATGAAATAACTCACCCGCAGAAACTTTCTTCCCCGAATTTTCTTATTCGAGATCGTCAACGCAAGTACGGTTCCGATACCGATCTGAAGCACCGCCAACATAGCGGCGAAGATGGCCCCGTTCTTCAAGGAGGTATAGAACAAGCGGTCTTCGAACAGTCTGATGTAGTTGTCCAGGAAGATGAATTTGCCCGGATTCAAGCCGTCCCAATCGTACATGCTCCGATAGAACACTTGCATTGTCGGCCACATCACGATGACGGTAAAAAGAACAATCGTCGGCAAAGTAAATAGAAGAATGGCGGCTTTGTTCCCCAAAAACTTATTCATGATTTCGCTCCTTGCTCACCCATAAAGAAAGCCACTTATACCCCTTACGTATAAATGGCTTTCTCTAGAATTAGTCTGTCATTCTCGTTAACTTACTTCATCGCGCTCTCAAGGTCGGACACGAATTGTTCCGCCGAATACGAACCACTGAGCAATGCTTGCGACGCGTCTTCAATCGCGGCTTTGAACTTCGTGTTCGATAATCCCCAAGCGAATGCCGTCGTACTCGTAATGTTAGGTAGATCCTTGGCGAGCTGTTCCATCATCGGATCGAACGTTTTAACGATCGGTTTATCAACTTTAGTCGATACGATTGGACTGCCCTTCTGCGTATATTTGAACTCCGCGTATTTCAAAGCCATGAAGCTAGCGACTTTGGTAGCCAGTTCTTTGTCTTTGGTGTTGGCCGATACGGCGAATCCGCCTGGAGTACCGCCGCCGCTGAACGCCAATTTATTGCTTTCGTAAGTAGCGGCATCCGGAGCAGGATAGTACATATAGCCGACTTTATCTCCAAGTGCTTTCGTCGAAGCTTCGATTTCCCATTGGCCGTTAACGAACATCGCCGCTTTGCCTTCATGGAATAAAGCTGCAGCTTGATCATAGTTCAAGTTGGTTGCTCCCTTAGGCAGCAATCCAGCTTTAACAAGATCGGCGATATCCTGTGCGGCTTTGACGTAAGCCTCGTCGGACGGTTTCGCTTGGCCTTTGTCCAAAGCGCTGATGCCCGCAGGATTATATCTTGTCGCGAACATATCGAAGAATGCGACATCCGGCCATTTTTCTTTGGCGAAAATGGAAAGAGGCGTAATGCCTTTCGCTTTGAACGCGTCGATCGCAGCATGCATTTCTTCGAATGTTGTCGGCACCTTTACGCCATTTTGCTCGAAGAGCTCCTTATTGTAAAACAACAGAATCAATTCGTTACCAGCATAGGGGAACGCATACACATGGTTATCGTCGGTATAAAGCGTATTCATTGCGCTCGGTTGCATTTTATCTTTGAATCCAAGCTTGTCTACGTATTCATCCAATTGCAGAATGTTGTTGGATTGACGGAAAACGTTAATCTGATCGAGTCCCACGTTAAAAATATCGGGTAAATTGCCCGTCGCTGCATACGTTTTGAGTTTCTGGCCATCATCTTGAGCTTGGATCTCTAGATCCAATTGAACGTTAGGCATTTCTTTGGACAATTCGGCAACCGCATAATCGTAATACCCTTTCGTATCCTCATCGGAATATTGCGCGTAAATCCGCAGTTTCGTTACGCCTTCTTGCGCGTTGCTTGCGGAGCTTTCCGCATCATTCCCCTTATTGGAGCCGCAAGCCGCGAGCGCCATAGTCAAGGATAGAACCACGCCTAGCGATAGCGCTTTTTTCATCTTCTTCATCTGTTGAACCCCCGAAAAATTGTTCAAACACTCATAGCTGATCATCTCTTATTGGAGATAGGTTTAGTATATCGGGGCTGCTGCATGAGCTAAATGGACTAACCGCGCAACAATTGGACTATCCGCGCTTATTCTCGTAGTCTCTTGGCGAAGTTCCGTAGTATTTCTTGAAGGCGCGACTGAAATACGCCGGATCTTGAAATCCGACCCGCTCGGCGATATCGGAAAGCTTATACTGACCTTCAAGGAGCAAAGAACGCGCTTCTTGCATTCGCCTTTGCGTAATGTAGTCGGTAACGGTCATCCCGTGATTTTTCTTAAACACGCCTCTTAAATAACTCGGGTTAATGTAAACCTGCTGCGCGAGGGTTTCCACCTTCAACTCCGAGTCCATATATTGCTTGTCAATCAATTGTTTGGCCGTTTCGGCGATTTTACCGGATTTGGTTTGCTTATGCTGCTTCATGTATTCTATCGCTCTTAAATACATATCAATAATCCAACGTTGTACGCCTTCAATGGAATGTTGCTGCATAATATCGCTATAAGGGTAAAACTCCTCCCCGAAGCAATCCTCTATCGGATGGCCGTTCTCGGATACGCAGGAGAGACAAATCGACACTAACCCCATGCATATCGTATACACGTAATCGATAGAAAAGCGATCCTCGCGAATGCCTTCGAATATCGTATGGATCTTATTTTTCACGCTATCCGAATCGCCCATTCGCAGGAAAATAAGCAACTCCTCGTTCATTTGAGAAGGAATAAACCCGCTGGCAAATCCTCTTACGCCTTCTACGCTGTCGTCATATCCGATCACCCGATCGGTACCTATGACAAACTTGTAACGCAAAGCGTGAAGAGCTTCAAGATAGGATGCGCGTATTCCGGAGTAACTCGAGTGCAACGTCCCTAAGCCGATCGTAATCGCGAATTTCAAATATTTCTTGATTAGGATACAAAGCTGTTCATAGCCTTCCTTAACCCTAGAAGAACCATAGTCTACTTCCTCGGGTTCATAAATACATATAATACGACCTTCCGGACCATTGAATACCATGTGGTTCCCATTCAAGTGAATCGTTTCGGACAATATATTGGCGACGGCGAATTTCCACAACTCTCTGTCGCTCACGTTTCGCCACTTCGAATCCATAAGGTCGATTTCAATGCAAGCGACTTGAAAGCAGCTTGAAACATTAGCAATTCCGAAATCCGCCAATCGGTTACGGATTTCCTCGTTCTTGAGATATTCACTTTCAATCAGGCTGTTTAAGAAACCTTCCTTAAGCATAACTTCATTGGCTTTTAGCGTTAATTGTCTGTCTTTGGTTTCTTGTATCTGGGATTGCAATTTCAGCAGCGTAAGCAATAATTCTTCTTTGGTAAACGGTTTGAGCAAGTAGTCTTCTACTCCGAGCTTGATGGCTCGTCTTGCGTACTCGAATTCATTGTGTCCGGTTACGATGATAATACCGACCCCGGGACTAACCTCCTTTAACTTCTCCGATAGCTCAAGCCCGTCCATAAAGGGCATATTAATATCCACCAAGGCGATGTCCGGTCGAAATTCCTCCATCATCTTAAGCGCCTCGATCCCATTACGTACCTCGCCGCAAATTGTAAAACCGTATTCCTCCCAAGGCAACACGATTTTTAAGAAATCGCGGAAAATAGCCTCGTCGTCCACGATCATCACTTTAATCATAGGCTAACCCTCCAAATGTCCCGCCCGAAGGCAACGTTATCGTCACGGTCGTCCCTTTGCCTAATTCGCTCTCAATTGTTAATCCGTACTGTTCTCCGAACGACAGGCGAATTCGTTCGTTAACGTTACGCAAGCCAAATGACATCTCTTGTTTCAACTCACGGCTCGAACCCGGTTCTTCAACCGGCGACCGAAGCAACATCCGAATTTTCTCAGGCGACATTCCGACCCCGTTGTCCGATACTTTGATGTGAATTAAGCCATACTCAAGATACCCCCGGACATGGAGATGGCCTTTATCCTGTCTCAGCTTCAATCCATGATAAATTGCGTTTTCGATTACCGGCTGAACCGTTAATTTGAGAATCGAGTGAGGGAGAATCTCTTGATCCACTTCGATCGAATACGTGAACACATCCGAATAGCGAATGTGCTGAATGGCTAAATAATCTTTTAAGATGCGCACTTCTTGCTCAATCGAGATAAGTTCTTTCCCTTGATTCAACGTCAAACGATAGAAGTCCGCCAACGCTTTGGTCGTCCTCTGCACGTCTTTAATTCTTCCCATTTCGGACAACGCATAGATCACGTCCAGCGTATTGTAAAGGAAATGCGGCTTGATCTGCGATTGGATGAGCGCCAGTTCATATTCCCGCTTCTGCTTTTGTTCGAACTTGATATTCGCCAGCAGACTTTTAATCCGCCTTGTCATCTCATTGAATCCAGCCGCAAACAAGCCGAGTTCGTCCTTAGATTCTATCGTTAACCGTCCATCCAGATCCCCTTCTTGGAACCCCTTCATGCTCTTGGCAAGTCTCACGATGGGATTAGCGATCCATTTTGAGAGATAGGCGACTCCAATCGCCGCGAATAGAACGCACACCCCCGCAATCATCATCAAAGTAATCTTGATCTGCTCAAGATCGGTCGTGAGCGCTTTAAGCGGCGTTACGCTTACTAGTTTCCAACCGAGCTTCTCGAAACTTCGTATCGTAAGCAACGTCTTTTCGCGATTAATATCCTTTATATCCGCAGACTGAATGTGGCTGTTCACCCACGACAACAGATCGGAGTTTCCAATGGGAAGTAAGAGATCAACTTTTTTGCTTGCGGAGACTACGTTACCGGATGAGTCCACGATTAAGTATTGCGCAGAAGGTTCCGCATTCATCGTCTGCAGAACAGCGGACAATTTGCTTTCTTTTAAGTTCAAAAGCAAAATACCCAACGTTTTTCCCGAGTTAATATCGACGATTTTTTTCCCAGCTGTCAGCACGGGGGCTTGTACGTCCGTAACCCAGTATTCTCTGCGTTGCATTGGCAACCAGATTGTGACTCCGTTCGTATCATCTATCGATTGATACAGTTCATTGCGTACTCTCAGCGGCTGATGCTCTTCAATTTTTGGATGAGAACCGTAAATTCTTCCCTTAGTGTCAATGAATAAGGCAGATTCGACATCGGGAAAGACAAGCAAAGCAAGACTAAGCTGCGTCGTTATCGCCGTATACCTAGATAGATCGAAATCGCTGGAGAGATCCGATTTATTCTCAATCGCACGATTGAGGTTTAAGGAAAGCATATTCGCGCTGCTCTCAACGTTAGCCAGCATACCGTTCAGACGACTAATGATCAACGCGGAATTATCCGCGAAACCTTTCGCCGTCTTATCGACGACGACCTTAGAATAAACCGCGTTCCCCGTGTAGCCCAATACAAGAAAAGGAATCAGAAGCAGCGGAAGATATACGAGCAAAATCTTGGTCCGTATTCGGCGATCCCTGAACCAACCGCCGTTGTGTCTCTTATGGTTCGTCATACCCCTGATTCTCCTCTGCTAACGGTATGATGCGCGGTCTTGTGTTTAAATAGTCGGTCGTTAACGTATTGCAAAATTGCGTCAAGCTTGATCCCGTGTTTTTCTTGAACATTTTGCCGAAAGTATGGACATCCGAATAGCCCACGTTCCTCGCGATTTCGCTTACGGATAAATCCGTTTGAATCGCAAGCTCTTTAGCCTTCTGTATCCTAACCCATGTCAGGAACTGCATCGGCGTCATGCCAAACGTTTTCTTGAAGATCAAGATCATATGGTTACGGCTTAAGCCGGTCACACCTTCAAGATCGCTATGTCTAACCTCTTGGTGATAGTGGGTGATCAAGTAGTTTTTGAGCAAGATGAGCTTGGCATGATTAGACGCGCCTCCGGCATTTGCTTCTTCTTGTCCTTTGCCTTGGCTGGCTTCGGCAAGCACCTGCATAAGCAATCCCTGGCATTTCAACTGCCGATCAAGACCTGGATGGCTGTAGAGCTGAACGATCTCTCCTAGTTTGCGTTCGATGGGTTGTCCTGTGAAGTTGCCAAGATGATGCCGATCTTGAAATAGCTCATCCAAAGGAAAGCTCGTTTGCCCAAAATGGAACACGATGGAGATGCAGACATACGGGTGATTCTCTACCGTTCGTATCGAGTGTTGCTCTCCGGGACGATGAAATAGCAAGTCTCCCTTCACGGTTACGTAAGACCCTCCCGCGACCGGATATTCCGCCATTCCGTTTAAGACATATTGCAAGGCATATTGTTTTAAAGTGCGATTCTCGATCAACCAACCCTCGGGAGCATGGAAACTGTGGGCAAGCGTAATGTAGGGCGGGCAATGGTAATCGCTCATCCACGCCAACGTTTCCGATGGATTCATTTCGATTAAATCGATATTAGAGATACCGTTCGCTTTATTCAAGAGCTCTCTCCTTTCACTTCGAATTCTTCGAATCCTTCTCGCTATACGATCGTGATTTTGGCAACCGATTCATTCTTTTCGTCTAAATACTTTCCTCACGGAAGGAACTAAGATAAGAAGAGTAAACCATCATAACACACGAAAAAGGAGTGCACATCATGTCACAAGCAAACCATAACATATTGATCGCTGATGCGAAAACCCATACGGCGATCACGGAAGAACAAGCGCAATTTTTCCGGGAAAACGGATTCCTCATTATCAGGAACCTTCTGGAAAACAAGGAGTTGCAAGTGCTGCAGGATGAAATGCAAACTTTACTCGATCGCGGAATGAGCGGCGTCGAAGGCGACAATGACTACCAATACGGCAAAGGAACGAAGAGCGGCGGCAAAGTGCTTAAACGAATCGAATACGTCGTCGACAAAAGCGTTCCGACTAGAGCTTTGCTTGCCCACCCATTCGTCTTGAATTCCGTCGAGAAGCTTCAAGGCAATAACTTTATCCCGACTTGGGACTCCATGGTCATCAAGATGCCGAACGAAGGCATTATCGTCCCATGGCATCGCGATGCCGAACGCCCGGTTGGTTGTGCCGATGATCGCCCGATCTTTAACGTAGACTTCTACTTGGATTCCGCGGATATTAAATCCTGTCTATGGGTCATTCCGGGTAGCAACCTTTGGACGATCGAAGCTTCCAAGGAACGTTGTAGCCGCGAAGGCTTCGAGACTTCCGATGCCATTCCGGTACCGTTGGAAGCGGGAGATGCGATTCTCCATGACATTACTGTCGTCCATGGATCTCCGAGCGGCGATGGCAACGCGCTTCGCAGAACGATATACTTCGAATTCCGTCCTGGAGAAATCGAACTGGAATTCGGTCCACATAACCGGGAATATTTATCCCTTAAACAACAAGTACTGCTCGAATGCATCGAGACTCGGAAAGCGGCATCTTATATCGGGAATGAGAAACCTTACGAATATAAACCCTCCGGAGAGTTGTCGATTTCCGGTACGATCAAACCGAATACCTTCCGTTACCCGCATGAAGAATACTGGATCGGTCAATAATGGAAGCCCTAGCTACAAGGAAAGAACTCCGTCTAGACATCCAACAATCTTGGTGGTCGATGAACGGGCTTGGCTCAACGCTTAGAGAATGGACGATCGAAGAGAAATTCGAGAAGATCGCGGAAGCCGGGTTTACGGGAATCCAAGCGGGATTGCCGGCCGATGCGGATAAAGAGAAATGGCGCAAATTGCTAGACGAGTATTCCTTCAGCTTCGGAACGGGCGGTTTTCCTAGCTGTGGCGAAGGGTTCGAAGCTTATGCCAAAGAAGCGGTCGAATTCGGCGCAAGTTATATCAACTCGCAGGTCATGGATAGTTTTGTTGTCGGAGAAGCGGCGGTATCGTTACTCCGACAACTTAACGATATTGCTAAGGAAGTTGGAATTCCGCACTATGTAGAAACTCATCGGGGGCGTATTACGCAAGATCTTTTGCGCACTTCGAGTTACGTAGATTCGCTTCCGGAACTAAGACTAACGATTGATTTCTCCCATTATATTGTCGCAGGCGAGATGGACGGATTTGCGACGGACATGGAATTGAAAGCGGAAGAGCACCTGGACAAACTTCTTCGCCGCGCATCCAGCATTCATGGACGGATCTCGAACGGCCAACAAATCCAGATCATTAGCAATGATCATTCGGAAGATCCGAATACGTTGCGATTCTTGCGATGGTGGGCAACGGGAATGCGGTACTGGATGGGGTCGGCATTAAATGGGGAATCCTTCCCATTCGTGTGCGAAATCGGACCCGCGCCATATGAGATACCCTTGAACCTTGTTACCCCATCTGACGATCCGAACTATCGCTGGCAGCAATCGCTTCGAATGAAGAAGCTTGCAGAGCAGGCGTGGTCACTTAGTTGGTGCAAATGAGGGAGGATTTTTATACTTTCACATCCGAATGTCCTAACATGTACCTCCGACGAATATTTCATATCCTTCAGCATTTAAGCAAGAGCCAGTCTAAGCTTATGAAGCTCGTCCCGCTAATAAAGTCAAAGCGAACTTGTGCGCAGTAACTCCTTCGCCCTTTCGGTTCTTCGTTTTGTCAGATACTGCGATGGAGTAATGTCTTTGAGCTTTCAGAATAAACTGCTAGTGTACGAGAGAACGAATCCAAACTGTCTGGGCAACGTTTCATTGGACATGTAAGAAGCCGAGCCCCGTTCAGGGCTCGGCTTCTGCTTTCGCTTATCACTACTTCGATAATTAATTCGAGCCAGCTTCTTGTTGCTTAAGCCGGGCAAGCCGCTGTATGTTGGCAATCGTACCGCCGTCGACGCGGATGTCCGTGCCGGTAATGTACGAGCTCGCGTCGCTGCATAAGAAGGCGACCGTCGAAGCGATACATACGGCGACGGAACCCGGCTGCGCAAGCGACAAGAACGCTTACAGCGGCAAAATAGATGATGAACAGCTGAACCAAATAACGTCGATCGAATCCTATCGACGATGCCGCAAGTTCACGATTATTCGTGACTAGTCGGACGACGCATCATCTACCGCTTCCCCACCCTCGTCTTTTATCCTCAAGAAATAAGCAAGCTGCTCGTTCATATATTCCGGACTGCGGGCAAAACCGTCCTCGCTCCATTGAACGAGCAAGCCCATAATCGCATTGGCCTGATAAGCGATCAACAATGGCATATCCCCATCGCCCCATTGATCAACCATCGAGTTATCCTGCATCAAGCTTTTTATTTTCACAAACAACGAATAGTAATAAGACAGCGGCGATTTTTTATCGAACACGATCTCGTAGAACGGCTGGTATTTCTTCACATGGTGAAAAATGCGAATCGTCGACGGGTCGAGATGGCTTGAAATTAATCGGGAAACATGCCGGTAAGGCTCGATATACGAGTCCTCCAAATCTTGAAGCAAATGATGAAGATGCTCGTCGAACAAATTCCCGATGTCCTTATAGTGTAAGTAAAAGGTACCTCGATTTATACCGGCCTCGCGGCATAGGGTGGACACGGAGATCGACTCGAGCGTTCTTGTTTTTAATAAAGCCAGGAGAGCTTGATGCAATGCTTGTTTCGTCTTGACGACTCTTAAATCATTTTCATTCATGTCTACGCTTCCTCGCTTGATTACAACGGCTTGTATATTATGAAGTGTATTATATTACGTTATCCCCGAAAATGTAAGAAGGCTGCGAGCAGCGATGCTGCTTACAGCCTTCCGAGTCGAACAAGTCGTGTCCACTTCAATCAGAATCCTGCCGTCCAACCGCCGTCCGCGGCGAGAACCGCGCCGTTCACGAAGCTCGATTCATCCGATGCAAGGAACAGAGCCACTTGCGCGATTTCTTCCGCTTGACCGACGCGGGGAATGACGCCTTGCGTTACTTTCGTGCGCGAGGCGCCGAATTCGCTCACGTTGGTCATCGTCGAAGCGATATTGGTCATCGTCGCTCCCGGAGCGATCGCGTTGCAGCGAATGCCTTGTTGAGCGTACATGAATCCCGTATTTTTCGTGATGCCGATTACCGCGTGTTTGGATGCCGTATAAGCAACGCCCGCATGCGCGCCGCTGAACCCGCCCGTCGAGGCCGTATTCACGATGACGCCTTTTCCTTTCTCCAAGAAGATCGGAATCGCTTTGCGAATCGCGCGCATGACGCCTTTCGTATTCACGTCGAAAATAAGATCCCATTTCTCGTCGTTCACGTCGCCAACGGCTGCCATATTATCCATAATACCCGCATTGTTAACTAGAATATCGAGCGTTCCGTATTCCGTAACCGCCAAGTCGATCATTGCGTTAATATCGTTCAGGTCGGCAACGTTGGTTTTTACCGCGATTGCCGTGCCTCCGTTCGTTCTAATCCCGGCTGCAACTGTTTCCGCGCCATCGATATTCAAATCCGAGACGACGACTTTAGCTCCCTCTTTCGCATAGAGCTCCGCGATTGCTTTGCCCATGCCCGATGCAGCTCCGGTAACGACCGCTACTTTACCATCCAAACGCATGATGAATCCTCCTCGCAAATTTTAGTTAATCAACAGTTGTTCAATAAAATTATAATGAAGTTGGTTAGGCTTTGTCAACTTTGCGCGCGAACTGAATCATTTAGAAAAAGCACCACGAGAAATCATTGAAATCATCCAATGGTTTCCTCGGAGGTGCTTCTTGTAACATAAGCTCTGTCTTCTTCAAACGCCATACGGTCAGCTAATCTACTATTCTATAGCAGAGCCGTTATCCGGAATTTTTATACTGTTCATTTTCACTTTACTCTTCAGTGTCTTATATTCATAACTTACAAGATAGACTTTATCTTTCTCAATAAGAGAACGCAATCTTATCCATCAATGATAAAGACTGCCCGAAGGCAGCCTCAATCTCTTACTATGGAATGAATTAAGGAGCTGTCCCCCATACGATCGTGCCGCTTTGCAGCAGCGTGATTTTATTCCAGTCGGCGAAAGCCGTCTTCGTGCCGTCGAAAGAATAATCGTTCGATTCGTTAAAATTCGACCAATCGGACTTGGAGATGCGGATCTGGATATCTCCGCTCTGTCCGCCAGCCGCGATCGAGCCGGCGCCGGAGCTGAACGACAGCTCAAGGTACGTATCCGTGTTCGTTCCCGTCGCGCTAGCGAAAGCTCCGCTTATGTTAGAAGCTCCAACTTGCGCATAGTCCACATAATAGTTTAATGAAGCGGTCGTGGTATCTTTAGTGAAATAGTAGCGAAGCTTGACTCCGCTCAGACTGACGGCGCTTGTGCCCGTATTCTTAATGTTAAGCGTCGCGTTAATCATGTTGTCGTTCGGGTTGACGTTATTCACCTTGTATTGCCCGACGAGCGTACTCGTCCCGCCTCCTCCGCCACTCGGCGTCGCGCTGACTTGCGCCGAATTGCCGCTCGTTCCCGCGCTATTCGTCGCGCTGACCACATAATAGTAAGTCGTGCCATTCGTTAAGCCTGTATTCGTATAGCTCGTCGTAGTGACGCCCGTTGCCACGTTCGTGAAAGGTCCTCCGCTTGTCGTCGAGCGCTTCACCGTGTAGCTCGTCGCTCCGCTCGATGCCGCCCAACTGAGCGCGACTTGCGCGTTGCCTGCCGTAGCCATAAGTCCCGCAGGCGCAGCCGGAACAGGAGTTCCAGTTCCGCCGAGATACTGCTTCAGCCATGTCATCGCAGGACGTTCAGCACCGGAGCTAGTCACCAAATGTGTATTTTCTCTCCACGTTTGGCCTTGGATATAACCCCACAGCGTGATGCCTTTCACGTTCGGATTCTCCCATAGAACCGGGAATTTCTCGGAGTATCTCGCCAATTGCGTTGCATCATCGCCTGTAATATCAAGCTCCGACACGTAGATCGGAAGCCCTGTCGCGGAAAGCGTGTTAAGGACGCTGTTCATCGTGCTTACCGACACCGTATCCATGTTAAAATGGTGGCACTGAATACCAATGCCGTCGACCAAACCTCTACTCTTCAATAAATTAATGATCGCGACATATTGGCTTGCGGCATTAGGATCGCTAATGATCCCGTATTCGTTAATCAGTAATTTGGAATTCGGAAAAGCGAGTCTGGCTTGCTCGAACGACCAAATGACCCAATCCCACCCCGTAGTCCCGTCGCCGCCGATCGCGTTCCGGAAGGAAGGCTTGGCGTGCAGCGGTTCGTTAACGACATCTACGAATTCCGAGTCTCCGTACTTTTGAGCGGACGCTTGAATCCACTGGATGACTTCCGCTTTTTGGTCGGCCGCCGATAGACCTCCGATCCAACCCGGCTCTTGGCTTCCCCATACCAAGGTATGGAATTTAAACGGGAATCCGTTACTCTTCGCGTAATTGTAAGAGATGTCCGCTTGAGTCCAGCTCATCGTGTTGCGAGTTCCTTCGACGGAACCCCATTTGGTAGAGTTCTCGGGAGTCACTTGGTTCCAGTAGGTTCCGAAGTTGGAAGGAACGCTGCTGCTAATGACGTTTCCCAGAAACTTAGGGCCGGTTGCGAGCCCCGCGCTTGCTTTCTGCGATGATCCGAACAAGAACAAGGATAAGACCATAGCGAACACGACAAGCACATTTATTGACTTTGACTTTACCGATAACATAAATTCGCCTCCCTTAATCAGTTGGAATTCTCCGAAACATTATGCCTCGTTTATGAACACGCTCCTATCCGCTAGTTACGCACCCCCTCTAATTCCTCTTTACTGAATAAATAGCGCTTTCATTCAATATTATAAAAGTTGCATTCGATATGATATACACGGAAAAGTATAGATTTTTCTCAATTAAATATAGATTTGTATAAAAATCCTAATAAATCAGCTTAATCATCGCCGCTGAAAAAGTCATTTTTATGAAAAAAACACAATTCCCCCGAGTTACAGGGAGATTGTGCCTTCTCTCTACTCCAGTTATCGGAGCATTATTTTCTTAGTCGACCAGGAAGCCGCATGAAATGTTTATTACATTCCCCGTAATTGCTCCCGCCTTGTCCGAAGACATGAAAACGGCAGTCTCCGCGACTTGCTCAAGGGTTGGAAGTCGCTTCAACAACGTCCCACCTGCAGCGCCGGCGAGCATCTCGTCAAGGGTGATACCCGAACTCTTCGCATTCGTTTGGAATATTTCCCTGCTGCTGGAGGCCGAATTCGTCGACTCCGGAATGGCATGAGAACGAAGGGTGACCACGCGGATATTATCTTGAGCCAATTCTCCGGCCAAATTACGGGCGATCGCTTCCACTCCGGCACAAGCAACGCTGTGACCTATAAATCCCGGTCCAGGCATGCGCGAGGCGGGAGTCGTCAAGGTTAGAATCACTCCCGATTGTTGCCGTTTCATATGCCTGGCTGCTGCCTTAGAGGTGATGAAAGTAGACTTGGTATAGACGGATACCGGAAGTTCGAATTGTTCCAAGGTCATGTCCAAGAATCCTTTGTCCTGCACATGGACAATCCCGATTGCATTCAGAACGATGTCGACGGTGCCCATTCTTCTAACGATATCATCCACATGAGCCAGCGTCGCGTCCTCGTCGAGGGCATCCACCCTATTGATTTCCGCACGGCCACCGGCCGCTTTGATTTCCTCCGCGACTATCTGGAGCTTGGCCAATGTGCGCCCTGCCAGAAATACGTTTGCTCCTTCGGCGGCGAACGCTCGGGCAATCGCTCCTCCAACGGCTCCCCCGCCGCCGTAAATGATAGCATTCTTATTGTTAAGCAACATGTTATATCCTCCTTTTTTTGTCATTATAGCATCGACATTTCGGGAAGAGGTTCAATGTATTTGATTCGAGACTTCAATGATTCCAATACGAAATCGTAGAATATCCGGCATGCCGAATTTGGCTTTAAATCGGGCGAATAGCATAACATGCCGCACGTTAAATCGATATCCTTGTGGTTTACTTGACGATAAACCGTCCCTTCCGGCATTGGACATAGGGCTATCAACGGAACAAGCGCGACGCCAAGCCCTATCTGCGCATAATATTTGAGGGCGCTTATGCTCCCGATTTCCATCGTATCCAGCGAATCTGTCCCGGTATCGTGCAGGATTGTTCCAAGCTTCATCCTGTAGGGGCAGTTTTCGCCGGTAATTAACAATCTATGCTTCTGAAGATCGGCTATCGTTATTACTTCCAAGGCTGCTAGTGGATGTTCTGTAGCCATTAGCGCAACGAACGGTTCCTCGAAGATCGGCTCGAAATGAATGTCCGTACCAGGCAGCGGCGGTGTACCGATCGCAAAGTCCAAGTCGCCTTTCCGAATGCGCTCGCATAACACCGTAGTGGGGGCAATTTCAATGGAAATACGAATATTCGGGTAATTCGCAAGAAATGATTTGACGATCATAGGTAGACGAAAGCTCGCGGTAGGCTCTACGACGCCAATTCTAACTGAGCCTGATTCGCCCGAATGGACTGCAATCAGACTCGTCTGTAGCGCTTCGATATCCTGCAATATTTTCAAGCTCTTCTCATAAAATAAATTTCCGGCATCGGTTAAACGAACCGTTCTTCTGCTCCTATCGAAGAGCGGCAGACCCAAAGTCGACTCTAGTTTCTGAATTTGCATCGTTACCGACGATTGAGAATAGTTTAATTGCTCCGCCGCGCGGAGGAAGCTTCCTGACCGTACGACATGATGAAACGTATTGATCGCCCTGATATCCACGAAGCTTCACCTTTTCTCTTCTTTTTCTCCATCATACACGATTAATAGTAGTTTCTGACATCATCATTTCTGCTGAACTTATAGGCGGCCACTAGAGCAAACAAGTAGGAATAATGATCATGTTCTACAAATCCCACATTCAATCATGCATAATCTGATGACTTGCAGACATCCAAACTGGTATCATCCCTATTTTTATGCAAACGAAAAGAAGCTGGGACTAATATCCTCAGCTTCAAACATATCAATCATTAGTTTATCTATTCGCAACCAATTTCTTAAGTAACTTTATGTCGGTAGTATGGGAGTCTACAGTAACAGCAAGTTCGTTAAACGTTGAATCATGTTCGGTATTCTTTCCAACTTGTTCGAAGGTTGCATCAAGCTTGCTCTCGATACGATCAAGCTTCAAATCTAACGCATCCATTCTTGATGAAACTTCATTTCTAAGAGTTTTAATTTCTCCGATTACTTGCTTCAATAGCTCATCGCTCATATGTTCAACTCCCTTCAAATATTATAGCATAAGCTCTGTTATTTTCGGCAAATTGCGCCTTTCTAAAGGGAATTTATTAACAGAATAATTTCTCACGAATTACAAAAATGTAAGTTATTCGTAAGAAGAATTAATAGGTGATATAAGTCTGGAAGAGTAAGATGGAGCGGCTTCTTTGTTTGCCGGGGAGTAAGCTAGCAATTCGTTGTAACTCTCCTGTACAACCAGGAAAACTGACCAAGATGAGGTCGGTTTTCTGGGTAAAGCTGAGCCTGTATCTGCTCAACTATGACTATTTCTTCGACTTTTCCTCAATCATTTTTACGACTTCTTGGATTTGCAGCTTCAACGAAATGGCATCATTTCCCCAGAACAGGTCGGGATCCAGTTTAAATACTCGGTCTTTCTTTACGGCATCTAACGATTTCCAGACGCCTTCGTTCTCGCCCCACACTTCGGAAATTTTCTCGCCCTGATCTAGAAAAATATAGTCGCCCGCATAGTCGCTTATGACCTCGTAAGAAATTTTCCTGTGCGTTTCTTTTCCTATCATTTCCTGTTTCTGCTTCTCTGGCGGCGTCAACTTTAAATGAGTGTGTATGGCCTCGCCCCCGCGGTATTCGCCATCTGCGTAAATATAAAATCCGCTGTCGACGACGAACACGCCCATTAGCGCAAAGGTGTCCTCAGGCTTGATGATTTCGGCAAGCTGCGCCCGAGATGCCTCCACCGTCTGGTCGAAATCGGCCAGCCACTGCACCGCAATATCTTTTTTTGCCAAGCACATCGGCTAAATAACGAAGTTAATCATGGACACCGTCAAAATGATCGGAAGGGATCACAATCGTTGGCGCAATTTTTTCATACTGCTCGATAACTTCCGAAATGTGATATTCCAAAATTAATTAGAAAAACGGAGCAGCGAACCCGCATAACTCCGTTATTGTTTTTCCATATTTAATTGAAAAGCCATAAAGAGCTCTACTTCGTATACTTCAAGTTTTCTTTGAAATCCAGATTATCGCGAATGTTAACCCGGATGACGATCTCGTGCCGCATCTTCGGATACCAGATCTGCTTCCAATCTTTCAACTGCTGACTGGACATTCGGGGTCGGAAGTTCTGGCCGCAGCCGAGAATGTCCGCCTTCAAACCGCGAAGCTTGACCGAGATGGCGGTTGCTCGGGCTTGGAGCAAGCTTTCGAGATCCTTGGCAACTTCCTCGTTCGACTTTTCTTTGTGATTCTCGGTAATGACGACATCCATTTGGATGCTACTCTTCAGAATCGGACCGGAAGACGGCCACCTCGCTTTATTGCGAATGTTCACTTTCTTGATCAGAACGCTCGCGTCCTTGGTCAACTCAATCGTTCCTCCGCTGTACTTTTCCTGAAAAATATTGTTTATAAGCGTTTCCTCCCGGCTTAGAACTCCGACCATTCGGTCTTGGCTAATAACCGCGGAACCTTTGAATTCGAACAGAGTCCTCCTGCCCGCTTCCAGGATGGGAACGGCAAAGTCTTCCGTATAGGAGTGGGCGCTGCGGAACGCTTCCCATAACCTATTGATGGTAACGTTTGGCGTCCAACCGGCTTCTTCGCTGAAGTAATCGTATGAAGAAACCTCGGGAGTCGGTTGGATCTGATGAAAGAGCGTCTTCTCGAAATCGCCCGATACGATGGCCACCATGCTCTTTATGGAGATATCATTGGCCCGCATCGCGAAGTCGACGATATCTTCCAAGCTCTTCTGGGCCAAATCTTGGCTGATCAAGAATAGCCTTACGTGTAGCAGGTCAATCTCCTTCTCCGACTTCGTTCGGATCAGGTCGACAGCTTTGCTGATCGACTTAGATTCCCCTTCTAGAAATTGCGTTCCTCCTTTGACATTGGGAACCTGGAAGATGATCTTGTATTTGCCTTCTTGCCCGGCACTAATTCCCATGACAACCGGTAAAAACCGCTTATTAATATCTTTGATGTCCCAACAGCCGCTAAGAGCGATAATTATCATAAGCAAGAGAGGCAACCGAAATAAGGCGATTTTCAAGCAGGACGCCCCCTTCGGCGCAAACTTGTCAGAAAAATCACTAACGGGACGATCACGATGCTGTACAAACAAAAAACCACGTTCACCGTATCTAAGCGATTCAGGGATGTTACGTTTCGAATCATCAAATTAAAGCAGAAAGCCACTATTCCGATGAAGACCAAGATCCATTTGGGTGGGAACGGCACAATCAGTTTACGTACAATAAGCATGATCATCCATACGGTAACTGTGGCTTCCAGAAAGCTGACCGCGCTGGAGGCGACGATATAGAACGTGGGCAACCAGTCGAATACGACCCACTCCACGTCGATCGTATCCGAAGCGATAACGGGAGGATGCTCCAATATCGATAGGCATTCCTGTCCGAACACGAAAAGTGGAACGTAGACGACGGCAAGATAAAAGAAGGTGACAAGGATCAAGATCGGCCACAGGCTCCTCATCGTTATCGGTTTATCCAGGGTCAGCATACCAAGGAATAGAAATCCGCTATTGGCATACATACTCACGTAGAAAGAAGGTTTAGTAACGAAAGCAGCAGTGGAATCCCATATCGGAAACGCGTTAAAGTAATCGAAGTTCCGAAAGCTGATGATTAAGGAGAAGAAGACGAACGGAACGAACAAGAAACAGACGGCAACGCTCAATCGTATGATCGCGGACATTCCCTTGCTCGCCGCGTAGAGGGGCATAGCCACATATATGAGTGTCGTTGCCCATAAGGGCGTTTTGGGAAGCAGAATAATGTTGATCTCGATGATTTGGTAACGTACTAGAGAGATCAAGCGACAAGCGAGATAGATAATAACGGGCAGAAGCAACAGTAGCGCCCCCCATTTCCCGAGCGCGCTTGCTAGAACATCTACCATCTGTCTCCCCTTGGACACGGCCATTCCTTTCATATACATCCACACCAAGAAGAATTCCAGCAGACACCCAAGAAGAATGGGTTCCCAATGCCCCTTCGACGTCGACTCGATGATACGGACTGAATAGATAGACATACCCGCCGCCAGATGAACCTGCATGAATAGAATGAAGACCATCCGCTTAGTCATAAGAGGCTTGTCCTTTCAAATTGAGACTCAAATATGGAACGGCGATAGTGTTGAGTCCCGCCAAATAAACGCAGAACCAGAGTATAGAGATTTCCAAGCCAAAGACGCCGAACAACGTGCTAAGTAGCAAAGCTCCGTATTTGAAAAGTCGGATTCCGACCGTATTCAAAAAGCCGGCCACGGTAAAATTCGCGATCGTCGAAGTCGCCAGAATAATAATAAGCAGATTGCTGACCAATTGAGCTTGAACAATCGCTTGTCCGAGAATAATGCCCCCGATCATTGTGATCGTTGGGCCGATGCTCTTCGGAAGCCGGATCGTCGCTTCGATTACCATCTCAATCAGAATCAGCATAAGTACCACTTCCACAATGGACGGATAGGGGACGCCTTCCCTGCTCTTGGCAACGGAGAGAGCCAACTGGATGCGAAGAAGTTCGGGGTTAACCGCGTTCAGTATAATGTAGAAACTAGGCGTGACGATGGAGAAGAGAATGCCGGCGATGCGGAGCGCCCGATAGAACATCCGGAACAAGCTCGGATTGTTCAGATCGGATTTGAGCGCCCATAAATCTCGGATAATAGCGGGAAATGCCAACGCATGGGGGAATTGATCGATGAAGACGATCACCTTTCCAGCATGCATATTTTGAACCGATTCCTCGGGAAGTTCCGTCGTTAAATACGTGGGAACAAGCGATATCTTAGGCTGCTCAAGCGTCTTCAGTAAATCCGAGACGTTATGGATATCGTTGCGCAGGTTCTTGGAAAGCTTCGATTTCATGAATTTGACGACATTCGGATTGGCTTCCCCGCCTACGTAGACCAGAACGATCTCTCTGAGTCGGCTGGTCCCAGTCACGAAGGATTCGACTATCAAGTCCGCTCTTCCCATCCTCTTACGAATAAGGCCAATATTCGTATTTACGTCTTCCGTGAAGGAGTCGAACGACGATTGGAGCGGCTGCTCCGTCTGAGCCGGCACGATCTGCCGATTGATATCCAATCCTACCGGCAAGATTACGATAGGAGCTTCGTCGTCCGTCCGGCGGACGATCACCTTCCCCGCTAACAAGGAGTTGAGCAACATTTCATGCGATGGAGGGACTGACGTCGACGTTTCAATCAATCGTTCAATGGTCGAGAGCGTCTCCGGCAGGTTTACGAGTGATGACAAGTAATATAGGGTCGTCATTTGTCCCCGCAACGGAAATGTTGCTGCCTTAAAGTCGGCCATGGCTCCCATCCGATCGAGAAGTCCCTGCTCCCAATCCGTCCTTATCGAATGCTTCATCCTAACCACCCCTTTTCCATAATTTGCACAACGCTACATGCAATTATGCGTACATAAAAAAACCACGACTCTGAATTCCGAGCCATGGCGATTTGTGTGTTTTCAACCAATCAGAAACAAAAAACTATTCTAGCAAAAGCCAAACGGTACAAGTAACTCCCCAATCTTTCACCATCAAAGATTCGTGGCTGAACGTTAAGTTTCACACGAAAATGATTTGTCAATCTCGTGATCATCATCGACATCATCATATTATTTTCATTTCCATTTTTATGATTGTTAAACGATAATAAGGTTATTATCGTTTCAACATAAACACTATATAACTCTAACTTAGTCGATCGGAGCGGAATCTCTTAAATGGACATGGATTTTAAGCGGCTTATTGATCTTTACGGCCAGCCTGGGGCCAGAGATGAATTTCAAAATGTGTGCTACACAATGCTACAAAGGAAGTTTAATGAAAATGTACATAAGATGAGAGAGAATCCCGGAGACGAAGGGATTGACATATACGTTGGGGATTTTTCTCAACCAATCGATGTTTATCAATGTAAGTTTCTACTTAATGATTTAAAATATCAACAGATAAATAATTCATTTGAAAAAGCAATTACGAATACAAACTATAAAATAAAATCTTGGACACTAATGATTCCTAAGGATATGGACATAAAAGAGAGAACGAAATGGACAAGCTGGAAGAAAGAACGTGAAACAAAATATAACATCAAAATTAACCTATTCGATCAGAGTCTCATTATTGATAATCTTAAAAAGCATAATATTTATGACGAAGTATTCAAAATCACTGAGCGCATATTATTACAGCAAATTCATCAAAAAATAGAATCTGCAATGCCTGCCCACAAAAAACATATCTCATTCATTCTTCAAAAAACGTCAAACTATTTATCGCTTAGGATTACTGTTTTTAAAGATCTTTATTTCAACTCGTACGATGTAAAGAGTTTCTTCAGACAAAATCAAATTAGTTCATTTCACGAAATGTTTCAGAACGCAGACACCAAATCTAAATTCTTGTTTGATGAAATTGATAATCTCATCAAGAAAATAGAAGAAGATGATTACCAACTTGCTTATATGTGCAGACAGTTCATTTATATGGAGAAAATCTATATCGATCAAATTGAAGATGATCTGCATTATTCCGATGAATACTTATTAAATCTAAAATCTTATGTTTTTCAAGTCTCTTTGCAGAAAATCATTTGGAGCTTAGAACAAGAGGCGCATTCAATTCGTCAATATCTATCCGATACAGAAACCCCAAACAGTGAAGTTAATGCAATTTCTGAGTTTGATTGGCGGGACACAATTATTACATATAAAGATCGTTCTGATATTCTGAAGTTACTAGCTATTCATGTTATTTCACTAAATCATAAGTTCTCCAATGAGAGTTTTGAAATCTTTTATAACAAAGCTGATAAATTGGCTTTAAATTTCGGTTTATTCTTGGATAGTTCGATTATTCGGAGCTCAAAAACTCCATATCCAACGAGTATTTCAGAATTGATCCAATATGTAAAATATAATCACACAAAAATAAATGAAGTAGGTGAATTTGTCTTTCATACGCATTCTTGCAATGTTATTTGCCTTGAAGAATTGGATACAAAGGCAATTGATAAACTACACAAACTTAAGAATGCTGGCAACATCAAGTATCATTACTTTATAAATGAAAATCGAGTGGATAAGTTCAAAGCTAAATTACCCTCAGATAAAGAAGAATTCGTAAAAATAATGACTCTGAATGATTATTCTAACTTAATACAAACCCACCAGGAGCAAATAGAAACGCTGCTTAAATATCCTTCAGAACAATTAAGCGATAAATTGCTCAGCGGAGTCATGTATGATGGGAGTTTGTTTACCAGTAATGATAATGGTTTTGTTATTAGAAAAAATAAAAGTCTACAATGAGCATAACATGTAAACATATTGATCATTCGATTGCGAAATTGAAGTTGGACATGTCACCGCTATATCCACTCGGTCTTGGCGTTTTCACATGTACCAGCAGGTGCCGCCGCCTACATGCTTCTGATGTAGGGATATTTTCCATTCAGGAGGAGAAAATCTACTGCAATCGCAACGCAATAAATGCCCGTTCGTATTATGAAGTCAGCCAGTTTTTAAGGGAATGTCCTACAAGGACATTCCCCCTAATTCGAGAATTACAGAGTCGGAACATTCACATCATCCACATTGATGTGTCCGAATCCTCCCGTCGAGTTGTCGACGATCTTGATATAACTTGCAGTTCCGATATAAGCAGCCGCATTCCATGTTACGCGACTATACGCTTCGTTGTTGCTGCCGGTCGCCTTCATTAACTCAACGCCGTCTGAAGCGCGAACCAGAGCAACGTACAAATTGTTGATATCATTCCCGCCGCCAATGAGGAAATCGATTGCTCCGTTTCCGCCAAGCGTAAAGGTTTCAGACTTGAGGACTCCGACCTGGCTGTCTCCTCCGTCCTTAAATCCCCATAGATGGTAAGAACCATTTTGATTAAAGGGACCTCCCCACCCCCAATTCACATCCGTAGTGACGTCCGCAGCGCTGAATGCATTACCGCTGACGACTGTCCATCCGGTCAGGTTCCCGCTCTCAAAATCGTGGTTGGTAATCCCCACGGACGAGGATACGTTCGTCGTTATCGCCACACTGTTGCTAAAAGCGGATAGGTTCCCTGCCGCATCCGTTGCTTTAACCGTGTACGTATAGGCTGTGCTTGCCGATAATCCCGTGTCTGTATAACTCGTTGCTGTGCTGTTGCCTACTTGCGTCCCATCCCGGAAGATGGAATACCCAGTAACGCCTACATTGTCTGTAGAGGCGCTCCAACTCAGCGTGACCGAATTAGAAGACTTGGCCGGCGACTGCAGATTGGCCGGTGCGGTCGGCGCAGAGGTGTCCGGGTTGGTAGTCCCTGTCGACACATTCACATCATCCACATTGATGTGTCCGAAGCCTCCCGTCGAGTTGTCGACGATCTTGATATAACTTGCAGTTCCGATATAAGCAGCCGCATTCCATGTTACGCGACTATACGCTTCGTTGTTGCTGCCGGTCGCCTTCATTAACTCAACGCCGTCTGAAGCGCGAACCAGAGCAACGTACAAATTGTTGATATCATTCCCGCCGCCAATGAGGAAATCGATTGCTCCGTTTCCGCCAAGCGTAAAGGTTTCAGACTTGAGGACTCCGACCTGGCTGTCTCCTCCGTCCTTAAATCCCCATAGATGGTAAGAACCATTTTGATTAAAGGGACCTCCCCATCCCCAATTCACATCCGTAGTGACGTCCGCAGCGCTGAATGCATTCCCGCTAACGACTGTCCATCCAGTCAGATTCCCGCTCTCAAAATCATGGTTGGTAATCCCCACGGACGAGGATGCGTTCGTCGTTACCGCCACGCTGTTGCTGACGGCGGACAGGTTCCCGGCCGCATCCGTTGCTTTAACCGTATACGTATAGACTGTGCTTGCCGATAATCCCGTGTCTGTATAGCTCGTTGCTGTGCTGCTGCCTACTTGGGTCCCATCCCGGAAGATGGAATACCCAGTAACGCCTACATTATCGGTAGAGGCGCTCCAACTCAGCGTGACCGAATTAGAAGACTTGGTCGGCGACTGCAAATTGGCCGGTGCAGTCGGCGCAGAGGTGTCCGTGGCCCCTCCTTGAACGGGAACTAGGAAATCATCCACGTTAATATGTCCCCATGCATCTGTGCGTTCATCCATGACTTTAATATACATAATGGTTCCAATATAGGCTGTTGCATCCCAATATCTTCTGGTATAGCTCTCCGTCTCTCCTTTGGAGCTTTGCCAATTCCAATAGGTTCCAGGGCCGGTGGATCTGAACAATTCTTTTCCATCGGAAGCCCGGATGAAGGATACATACAATTTGTCAATATCGGAACCGCCGCCTACCAAGAAATTGATTTGTCCATTCCCGCCTAACGTGAAGTTTTGCGATTTGAGAACTCCTACTGCCGCTTCACCTTGTTTAGCACCCCAGAGATGATAGGTGCCTTTATGATTAAAAGGCTGCGAACCCGAGAATACCGACTCGCTGGTAACAGAACTATCTGAAAATGCAGTTCCGCTTTCCACAATCCAACCGCTTAGATTTCCGGATTCAAAACCGCCGTTTGTCAAATTTGTGGAGGTTGGAACAGAGACTACGGTAACCTGGGCTGTGTCCGTTTTCGCACCATCACGCGTTGTGGCTATTATCGTTGCAGTACCGATTGAATTTCCAGTAACTACGCCGTTCACGACCGTCGCTACATTGGGATTGCTCGAACTCCATATCAGGTTTTTATTCGATGCGTTTGATGGCGTAACTGCTCCGTATATCTCCTTTTTCCCGCCGACCGATAATTGAATGCTCTCAGGTGAGAGATTCAAACCGGTAGCAGGTACCTGCGTGTACGCGGAATTCATTCTCCAGACCTTTAATGACCTGACAACGATTGAACTTGCGTTCGCGTCTCCCCATAATTGCAAGCCTTTGGCATCGTTACGAGTGGAATAGGTTCGCGTTGTGATGGATTTTAATCCATTTAAGTAAGACTCCACCATGGATTTGTCCAGATAAATATGAAGTTTTACGTTTTCAGAGCCGATATCTACCGTTCCCTTCTGGATGCCTTTGTTGGTTCCGGCAACCGTCTTGGTCCGATCTACTCCATACTCATCCGTACTGTAATTGTAGTACAGCAGGGTTTCTTCCTCACTATTTGGAGATTTCCGGACTTTAATCCCTACTTGATCTGCCGATCCTCTGGCGATCTCCATCACAATTTCAAGTGTATCGCCTGATACAGCTGAAAGAACGGAGTTTGCAGCAGCAAAACTAGTATCACTCGTGATATTCACCAATTGTTGCCCTCGAAGGGACTGCAATTCATCAATCGGTTCAATTCCAAGTTTTCCGTCCGATCGAAGACTTATTTCAACCGGAAGTCCGGCATTATGAGCCCAGCCTGATTCGGATTCTTCCTGAGAGGAACGTTCACCTTGTGCAATCGTAAACATGATATTCCGTTCTGTTACCGGGTCGATAAATGCGCTTGGCCCCGTGAACTTGAAGTCGCCAAAATCCATTAATTGAGGAGTAGGCTGATCAGGTATAAACTTCGCAGTAATGCTGTTCCAAGTACCAATCCAGTAATACACTTCGACGTTTGCGCCCGATCCGACCGGACTAATTGCAAGAAGATGCTTCCCGTTTCCTAGTGGCAACAATACAGGGAGTTCCCATACCTGACCTAGATAAGGATAAATAGAGGGATTAGAGATATACAACGGACCGCGATAAGTCCAGTTCATTAAATTGGGGTCTGTTGTGGAATATACAGCTGCGGTTCCTCCTTGACTATCTGTTCCCGTACCCATTAGCATGAACCATGTCGATCCGTCTTTAAATACATAGGGGTCCCGGAACTCTCCAAGTTTACCTTGCCCAGGCTGCTGAGTTACGGCAAGTTTGGACTCTTTCACCCAGTTCATTAAGTCGTTATCACCGTCTTGCTGAACCGTGCTTCGAGCAAGTCCCATATTCTGATTACTATTAATGTACGGTTTAGAATCGTTGCCGGCAGTAAAAAAGAGAGTCGGATTCCCGGAGTCGTCCACAACAGCACTTCCTGACCAGACCCCATCCGGATCAACCTGGAAAAGTTCCGGAGATAGTGCCGGTGGAAGGTCTCGCCAATGCACCATATCGTCACTCACCCAGTGACCCCAGTGCATATTATGCCAATATGGCCCATGCTGATTATTCTGATAGAAAAGGTGATATTGGCCATTGTAATACAGCGGTGCATGCGGCTCATTCATCCAATGGCCTGGAGCGATGGCGTGATAGATGGGGCGGTATTTGTCCCCATCGTATACGCTCCGGTCGAAGGTTAGATTAGGAGTTGGAAGATTACCTCCTAGTTGTGTCAGATCACTCTGAAAAGAACTTTGCACTTCCGTGGCAGTGTAAGCTCCGCTACTGATTTTTAATTCATCGATAAGTCCGTTAAACATATTCAGAGGAAATACACCTAGTTGCGTACTCTGGTTGTTTTTGCCAATCAGCAGTTGATTGGTCGAAGGGGTAATCGTTGAATTAATTGGTATATTGCGCGATGCGACTTCCTTCCCGTTTAGATAGAGCTTCATTGTACCTAAAGCGCCGTCGAATGTAGCGACGAGATGCGACCATTCGTATTTGGGAAGCGGCTCGTATGCCCACACTTCATACCAATTTCCATTCGACCCGATTTGGAACGACCAGGTTCCGCCGCGAAACACGCCAAGCAGAAATCCTTGCTTGGCCGACTTATCATGCTGGTTTACGATTGCTGACAAAACTCCGTTATCGCCCCATTCATAAGCCCTAGGGGCGACCCAAGTCTCGATGGTCATTGCCGAAGAAGGCATAGCAATCGAATTATGCGTTACCCATGTGGAGTAGCCGTCAAACAATAAAGCACCATTGGAGATACCGTCTTCTCTCCATTCCGGATCACTAGATGGTTTATATACCGCGTTATTAAAGACATAGTGGATGGCGTCATTCGTATTTCCTACCCACTCCTTTGTTGTTTTCCCGCTCCCCTCATCAAACTTCCACTCTGCACTTGTAACAGCTGCCGCTTGGGTATAGGAATAAATCGGATAAGAAACAAATACTACTGCGATACAGAGGACGAGTCTTAACCATTTCGAACAAGTGGACATTTCATTTCCTCCTAAAATGGGTTTTTTCTAACCATAGCGTTTGAATGGAAACGTTTACATAAGCGATTACATAAAAATAACCTCCTTTCTCATAGACTACTAATACCGCCAATGTTTCTAATAAAGTTCCTGACCATCTATGATATCTTCCGCAATAGAAAAAGATTGCTCCGCCTCGAATCCGTCTAGACGATCGACTTTGTAAAGAAGGCAAGCTGCCTTAGCAACTTGCCTTCCTGATCTTAATTGCTTTTGCTTGAAATGCTTCTTTACTGCGCCATCAGTTTTGACAGAACCTTCGCGCTTTCTGCACGACTTGCCGTATCCATTGGCACAAACCGGTTGTTGTCGCGGCCATTGATAATGCCAAGCGCTTGCGCTTTTGTTACTGCATCCTGCGCCCAACGGCTGACACTTTCTTGATCGACGAAGCCTTTTGCGCCTACCTTATTCACCTCAGTGCCTTTGATCCGCTCATAGGAGCGAATAAGCATAACTGCCATTTCTTCTCGAGTGATAGTCTCATTCGGCGCGAACTTGGTATTGGAACGGCCATTCACGATTCCCGCTTCGCTGGCTGCTGCCACATCGTCAGCGTACCAACTCGTGGATGCCACGTCGTTAAATCGCGCAGTTCCTTGGGATTTAAGACCTAGAGCACGTACGATCATCGCCGCGAACTCAGCGCGAGTAACTGATTTGAATGGTGCGAAATGCGTTTCATTGACGCCTTCAATGATATGTTTTGCAGCCATTTCCTTTATGACTTCCGCCGCCCAGAACGTATCGTTGACATCTAAGAAGGACTTGTCGAAGCTAAGAACCACATATTTACCGAAGTGGCTGATTTGCACTTCCATCTTGCCGTCGACAATCTTGCCGCCTACATACTCCATCGAACCGTCATCGGTGAAGTAATAGATGCCAAGGAGTTCTTTCTTTGAATTACTATCGACTTTAAGCGAAATCGTAATCTTCTCGTCAAATTGGGATAATTTCGTCTCTGATCCATCCTTATTAATGATAACGAGCGAGAAATCCAGCATAGTTCCGGCAGCCGTTAGATTCGCAAAAGCCTTTCCTCCCGCTTTATCAAGGAGCGTAGTTCGATCCGTTGCAGACACTGGTTCCATCTTCAAGGAAATCGTCGCATCTTTCAGTTGATCTGCCGGAAGGTAGCTTTGTAGTTTGAGCAGTACGCTGCCTGGAATTTTAACCGTCACATTGTCATTTGAAATCTCGATTGTATTCTTTTTATTGATGGCAGCTGCATTAGCGGGAAGAAGTACTTGTGTAGCACCATTAGCAATTGAAACGGCGACTTTGCCATTGCTATCTGCCTGTGGCAGATTCACGACATCCGGTCTCGGATTAGTTGTCGTTCCCCCATTGCCTGGATTGCCTGGATTGCTTGTGCTGCTTAACGTTATAGGAACATTTAGATTATCAAAATTGATATGCCCCCAGCCGCCAGTAGCCTGATCGACAACCTGAATGTACAGGTTCTCCCCCTTGTACGCTGATGCATCCCAGATTACGCGTTGATAGGTTTCGTTGTTGTTCCCGGTCGCTTTCATTAGAATTTGTTTGTCGGAAGCGCGAACAAGCGCAACATAAAGATTCTCGATATTTGAGCCTCCGCTAACTAAGAAGCTGATCTTGCCGTTTCCGCCTAACTTAAACGATTGTGACTTCAAGGATCCTGTTGCACCATCTCCAAGCTCAGGAGTAAATCCCCACAGATGGTAACGCTCGGGATCTTTAGCAACCCATGCTTGACTGAATGGACCGCCCCAGCCCCAATCATTCACCTTTACAACGTTTTGGTTTGAAAAAGCATTGCCTTCAGTCGTCCATCCGGACAAATCACCATTCTCAAAATCGGCATTCGTCAGATCCCCGACGGATGTTGCTTGAACTTCAGGAGATGGCCAGTTGGCTGGAACATTACTCCCATAAGCGGAGTTCATTTCCCAAACCTGCAATTTCTGAATGGAAACCTCTCCGCCTTCACTCCAAATGTTAAGACCAAGCGCATCTCCGCGAGTCGGATACACTCGGGAAGTAATGCTATTCTTCCCGTTAGCGTAGGCCTCGATCATCGAGCGATCAAGATAGATATGCAGCTTCAACAGATCGCCGTCGAGCTCCATTTTGCCGTTTTGAATACCTTTTTGTACGTCAGGATTCAGAGAAGATTTCCACCGATCAAGATTCAAAGTCTGATTGTCTGTGTCATAGAACAACTTGGTCTCCTCAGAACCATCTGCTGTCTTCCGCAACGAAATACCGAACTTTTTCGCTGTATTTATTTGGGCTTCCAGCACTACTTCCAGCATATCGCCTTGAATTTGATTCAGTTTTGCATTGGCAGCGCCAATGGTTGTCTGAGACACATCTACCAGCTTCTGACCGCGGAGCGACTGCAGTTCCGGAATCGGCTCTACGCCAAGCGTATCGTCGCTGCGCAGGGACAACACGAGCGGTAATCCGCCATTATGGGCCCAACCTGCATCATAATGCTGCTGCTCCGTACGTCGATCTTGCGCAATACTGAACAAAATCGAACGGCCATCACCATCCACCATTCCGCTTGGTCCCGTAAAGTGTTCGCCGTAATCGAACAAGCGAGGTTCTTCATGATCGGGTACGAATTTGTTATTCGCTTTATCCCAGGTACCAATCCAATGGAACACATACTTTACATTATCGGCGTCATATTGAGCGAACCAAGGGTTAATGAAGAAGGCGTACTTCATCGTCCCGCTGCCATCCTTGCCTAATGGCAGAAGGATAGGAAGTTCCCATACTTGACCGGTCTTATGGTATTTCTCATAATTTCCGACGAAGAAGGGGTGTTGGTAAGTCCAGTTAACCATATCGTCGGAGGTATACAATAACGCTGTTCCGCCTACGTTTTTAATTCCCGAACCAACAAGCTGATACCATGTACCCCCGTCTTTCCAAATGTAAGGATCGCGGAAGTTGCCGTACCACACTTCGCCTTCCGCCGCAGACAAGTTAGGCGCTTGAGTCGTGACCGGCGTTCCATTATAAACCCATTTCTTCAGATTAGTATCGCCGTCATCCTTGTAGGTACTTCTTGCCAGTCCCGTCGCCTGGTTAGGTGTCGCAGCGTCATTCCCAGCCGTAAAGAACAGAGCCGGATTGCCATTTTCATCGATAGCCGCGCTGCCAGACCACACCCCATCCGGTGTTTCCGAGCCGCCATCCGGTGCAAGGGCTACCGGCATATCCTTCCAATGAACCATATCATCACTTACTGCATGCCCCCAATGAATTTGGTGCCAATAGGGCCCTTGCGGGTTAAACTGATAGAAAATGTGGTACTTGCCTTCAAAGTATAGCGGCGCATGCGGTTCATTCATCCAGTGACCGGGCGAAATCAAATGATACTGAGGCCGATAACGGTCACCATCATAATCGCTGCGATCAAAATCCATGGAAGGTGTTGGTGCGATGCCACCTGCAAAGCCAGATGCAACGGCTTGGTAGTCGTTTTGAATCTCCGATTGAGTCAGTGCTTTATTAAGAACCTTCACTTCATCGATCATGCCGTTAAACATATTGGCGGTGAAGACTCCGTTGATCAAAGCACCTGAGTTATTCTTACCGATCATAAAGTCTGTGTTCGCCGGCGTGATAGAGAGTTTTTTCTCCGCAGTGGCAGTTCCTACTAGCTCACCGTTTAAATACAATTTCAGTTTTCCTTCGGTTTTGCTGTAAGTAGCAGCAATGTGAGACCACTCGAATTTTTTAAGCGGTTTATTGCTTGCTGCCCATACTTCAGTCCATTTCCCGTTAATCCCTACCTGGAACGACCATTTGCCATGGCGGCCCATTCCCAGAATATATCCTGCTCGATTCACATCGTCATATTGATTTACGATAGCGGACAGTTTTCCTTGATCGCCCCACTCGTAAGATCTTGGAGCAACCCAGGTTTCGATTGTGATTTCATCTGTGGGTTTGGCGATTTCATTCGCAGGTCTAGCAACCCATGTGGAATAACCATCAAATAGTAAGCCATTACCAGCAATGCCGTCTCTCCACAGTGGTTCGCTGTTCGGTTTGTATTTGGCATCGTTAAATACATAATGAACCGCGTCGTTCCGATTTCGGACTTGATCCATCGCCGCTGTTCCTTGACCCTCGTCGAAACGCCAATTCCCGATCAAACCAGAACCCCTTACCTGAAAATCGTCGACATTGAGATGTCCAGATGGATCCTGATCCACGACTTGAATATACAGCTCTTGGCCTAGGTAAGGCGTTACATCCCAATTTACGCGGGTATACGCTTCCGATTGATTTCCGGTAGCTTTCATTATCACGGAATGATCCGAAGCTCGTACCAAAGCCACAAATAGAGCGTTTTCATTCTTTCCGCCGCCTACGAGGAAATTGACAAATCCGGTGCCTCCTAGTCGGAAGAGATTTGAGGTTAAGGTTCCCGTTTGTTCGTCAGCTTTAACGTAGCCGGATACATGATAGACGCCTTCTTGTCCGAATGGCGTTGGAGTGTCTCCGAAACTGGTTTGATTCGTCACTGCACCGGAAAACGCATCGCCTTCCGTCGTCCAACCGCTTAAATCGCCGGTTTCGAAGCCTGGATTTTCAATGGTCTCAGGGATTGCCGAGTATAAGTTAGTTGCCAGAACGCCATCAGTCGGAACGGATACCTGATAGGTTAAGAAGGCATCAGCAAAGATCATCCCCCAATCCGAAACAGCGTTGTCAACAATTTCAAGATATAAGTTATCATCAATATGATTGGACAAATCCGCCTTATACTGCACCATGTTAGCAAGCCTCATCCCCTGGTCAATATTTGGGAAGTTGGCATCTTTGAACTCCGTATTACCATAACGGGCAATCAGTTCATCCGTGTCCGCATTGTAAATATTAACGTGCACAAGATTCGTGTTTTTTCCGCCTCCAAGTCTAAACGTAATCCAGCCCGAACCACCTAAGGTAAAAGTAGAAGATCGCAAAACACCCGTTTTTTTCTCGTCATACATCCAGCCGTCAAGATGGTAGCTGCCTTCCTGATTATAAGGAATATTCTCGGCCCACCATGTCGTATCACTGGACACGCTACCCGGTCCGAAAGCATTGCCGGCGATTATCGTCCAGCCCAGTAAGCTACCCGATTCGAATCCGGGATTTCGCAATTCATAACGAACAGGGTTATACAGGTTTTTGGCAAGCACGCCATCGTTCGGTGTATTTGCGTGATACGTTTTGAAATCGTCGACGAAGGCAACTCCCCAGTCGCTCGTTGCATTGTCTACAATTTCGAAATAAAGATTCTCGCCTAAATACGCACGCAAATCAGCTCTGTACTGAACCATATTCGCCAATCGAAGACCTTGATCAACGTTCGGAAAGTTAATATCGGCGAATTCGGTGTTGCCGTAACGCGCTACTAACTCATTGGTATCGGCATCATATACGTCTACATGAACCAAGTCCGTATTTTTGCCTCCGCCTATTTTGAACGTGATCCAGCCAGTTCCGCCCAACTTAAACGCGGTCGAGCGCAATTTACCGATCTTATCTTCTGGATATTTCCAACCGTTCAGATGATATTGACCTTCTTGGTTATACGGAATGTTTTCATTCCAATAGGTCGTTTCATTCGATACGCTGTCTGGACCAAATGCTTCCCCTTCAACGACTGTCCAGCCCGATAGATTACCCGTTTCAAATCCAGGGTTTTCAATCTCTTTCACCCCTGGATCATACAAATTATCAGCCCTTATTCCTTCACTTGGTTTCGTCTCATGGTATGTATCGAAGGAATCGGCGAACAGCAAGCCCCAATCTGAAGTACCCTTATCTACAATATCAATATACAAATTTTGTCCAAGACTGCTGCTTAAATCCGCCTTGTATTTCACCAGATTTGCCAATCGCAAGCCCAGTTCTACTTTTGGGAAATTTGCATCGCTCCATTCCGTATTCCCGAATCGAGCAATTACATCGCCTGTGTCCGCATTACGAACTTCAATATAGTCCATATCCGTATGTCTTCCACCGCCGAGCATAAACGTAATCCAACCGGAACCTTCCAGTGTGAAAGTCGATGACCGAACTCTACCGATTTCGGTTTCCTGATACCTCCATCCATTCAAATGATAGACACCTTCTTGCTGATAAGGAATCCCTTCCGCCCAATACATCGTTTCATTAGAAACGCTGTTGGGTCCAAAAGCGCTTCCATCAATGACCGTCCACCCAGTCATATCTCCGGTTTCAAATCCTGGGTTCTCAATCGTATTCGAATATACCGCTGATGTAACAGACGCCGAATCGTTATTACCACTTGATTCAAATGGTATTGTATCTTCGGCATAGACCCTGTCGATACTTCCAAAACATCCTGTGGAAATAAGTATGGATAAGAACATGGAGAGAACTAAGCCTAAACGAATTGACTTTTTTAACATGCTTTAAAAACCCCCTATTAACCAAATAAAGTGCTTACAAATTAAAGTGCATTAATGAATCAAAGTCATGGAAGCAATAAAAATATAAGGGTTGAGAGGCAACGTGATCGACAAAACTTCTTTAGGCTTGGCGGCGATGTCTATTTTTGGATGAAAAGTCCGGCGAGAACGGGAATTTTATTCCCCTGCTTATCTCTTCGATAAGGAAGAGTGACGCCGATTTCCTCCGAAGGAAACAAATCATTCGTGAAAAATAAACGCTCCCAAAATCAGATACCCGATAGAGCTTCTCCTCCGTTTTGCCGTCGACATATGAAATCGTTCGGGGTCGTCGTTCTAATAATTTTATCGTGGGTGATTTGTAATTGGCGCGTTAGGACGCCGTCCGTCAAGGATTTGGTAGGAGGTGTAAAAACAAAAGCGGCGGCGCCGGGTCTCTCAAATGATTGCTTGATAATCTCTGCGGGAATTTACCCTCGATGATGTATGCTCCAAACGAGCTTGCCGATTCGTTTCATCATAATGTTGTACAGCAAACAAATGATAGTTATTACGACTCGTTTGGTAGCCGTAGCACCATGGAAGGCTATAGGTTTCAGTTCCAGGTATTAGAAAAGATCCATTGGAACGGCTTATTGTACGCTTGAAGCACGGAGCATGCCAGCGCATCGGCACAATTGCCCCAAGTCGTATAATGCAAATCGGGAAGTTCTTTCAATAAGGGTTCTTGCTTCAGCATTATTCGTCATTTCCTTTCGATTTGGAATAGACGTCGAGAAGGCCGCTCCCTATTCAAGTCGTAGCTTGCTTTAGAAACGGCCCCTCGCTGCTATACCATTCCTTTTCTCTCAGTAGGTGACCTCATGCTTGATTCCGTATGAATGGACTTCAGCGGATAATAGACGAAGGTATTTACCTTCACCTCCCCGCCTTTGCTGTAAAGCGCTACCCCCATGCTGGATGGATCAGGGAAAATAAGATCGGTTAGTACAACAAGTCCGTCCTCGGCAAACACTTCGACAGACGAACGGTCGACGATAATGCGCATTTTCATCCGATTCCCTGCCGTTTGCAAAGCAGCTCCGTGTTTGCACGGGAATGTATCGTGGAAGCCGGACTCGCCGGAACGTGTACGGTCGATAAACAGGAAACCCGATGTAGCTTCGAAACCGATCACCGTCTCCTCTCGGTCGGACCTGCAAACTTTAAGCCCGAATTCCGTCACATCGTCCCAAGTGAATTCCGCTTCGATTTCATAACAGTTTCCGCTAAGATCGAACAACACCCGCTCTCCCGCCACGTATGTCCCGGGAGGCAGCGATATTGGCTCGCCCCGCAATTCGCTCAGCTCTTCGAATGGCTTCGAAACCATACGTATGCCTTCCGCCGTCCTTGTCAAGGAGATCGTACGCGGGATCGTCATCGCGCTGCGCCATTCCACGGTCGGAGTGTGATTCGCGTACTTCCAATTGCTCATCCAGCCGATGAGAAGACGGCGGCCATCCTGCTTGGGTACATCTGACCATGTGACGGCGGCATAGTTGTCCCGTCCGTGGTCCATCCACAGGATCTCTTCCGGATCCAAATCATTCGTGAACGTATGTCCGTCGAAATGGCCAATAAAATATTGAGTTCGAGAACCTTCGGGGGATTCTGGATCGTCGCCTATACTGACAAGCAACACCCACTTCGCGTTCTCGGCATTGCCGTCGATGGGAAGTTCGAACAAATCGGGACATTCCCAGACGCCTGCGTGTGAACCTTCACTCGCTCCGAATTTACCGGTGAGTGTCCACTCTTTCAAATTCGCGGACGCATAGAATCGGGCATGGTCGCCAGCAACCAGCACCATTACCCAATGTTTTGCATCGTCGTGCCAAAACACCTTCGGATCACGGAAATCCGTGATCTCGGCGTCGGCAAGCACCGGATTACCTTCGTACATCGTCCACGTTCGGCCTCTATCCTTGCTATAAGCGAGGCTCTGTCTCTGCCTTGGCCGTCCGGTAACCCGCTCTCCGTCGATTACATAGGCGTCGTCTTCGGTATCCGGATACGTATCCGCATGCGTGAAGACAGCGACAAGTCCGGTCCCACCGTCGAAGAAGCCGCTTGTATCGTTCCAGTCCACGACGGCGCTGCCAGAGAAGATATTTCCGTTGCTGTCCGGTGCCAGCGCAATTGGAAGGTGTTCCCAATGAGCTAGATCCTTGCTTACCGCATGTCCCCAATGCATCGGTCCCCACACGTTTTTATCGGGATAATGCTGGTAAAACAAATGATATTCTCCTTCGAAATAGACGAGCCCGTTCGGATCGTTTAACCAACCCGACTTAGGACTGAAGTGGAATTGAGGCCTATATTTGTCTAGTTTCGTTTGCGTATTCACCGTCAACATAATCTCTCCTATTTCTGTTAATGCTGGCATCGCCGGGATTGCGCCTTTCTTTGTCGTGGCTAGGGCTCCGACCGCGTTGGCGAAGCGAGTCATGGCGTAGAGTTCATCTTCGCCAAGATCGTCGATCCGGCAGCCTCTTTCCAACAGCTGATACAGAAATCCGCCCAAAAAAGCGTCCCCTGCACCTGTCGTATCCACCGCATCCGCCGGAAATCCGGGAACAGAGAACGCAACGTCTCCATTTCTTACGAAGCAGCCCTTCTCCGCCTGTGTGACCAGAATGATACGCACGCCATATTCGCGGAAAATCGATTGGGAACCCTGAACAAGGTCGTTCGTCCCGGTGATGAATACAAGTTCCTCTTCCGAAATCTTGAGCACATCTGCAAAGGTTAATCCGATCCGAATCTTCTCTTTTGCGTGTTCAAGAGTATTCCATAACGCGGTTCGCAGATTGGGGTCAAATGACACCACAGCCCCGCTCGCTTTTGCGATCATGACCGCTTTTTTCGTCGCGGTTGACGCCGGTTCGTTAGTCATGGATATTGAGCCGAAATGAAAGATTTTCGACCTTTCCACGATCGAACAATCGACATCCGTTTCGGTTAGAAGCATATCCGCGCCCGGATTCCGCACAAAGCTGAACATTCTGTCTCCGCGTTTGTCCAAATGAACGAAAGCAAGCGTGGTGCTCGCCTCTTCGGTTCGGACAACGCCCGATGTCTGAATGCCACATGCCTCCAGCGTATCAGTCAGAAAGCGGCCGAACGGATCATCGCCGACTTTGCCAATGAAAGCCGTCTTTTTGCCCCATTTCGATAACGCCGCTAGTACGTTGGCGGGTGCACCGCCCGGGTTCTGCTCGAACCTCGCGTTGCCGTTGCCGGACGAGCCCACCGGCGTAAAATCGATCAAGACTTCTCCAAGCGACGTGACATCTAGCATCTCTCTCCACCACCTGCTTCTCTCTATGTTCCAAAATATGAACTTTCAACTTTCAAAGCTTTACGGCTGAAAAATCGGCAGCATGCTCCAGATTCGAAGCGATTCGATTCGTAGCTCCGCGTCCGCGAACAGCCGGATGCCGTCCGCGTCCGTCCGGGACGGATACGTTCGGGTCGTGAGGCTCTTCAATCCGTTCGCGTAGGTTTCAATCAGGGATCGGTCGACGAAGATTCGCATATGCAGAGGCTCGCCACGCAATTCCAGCGAACCTTCCTGAATGCCGTTAGGTCGTTCCCTCGAATCCAATGTCGAGTGGTTCCTGTCTACGCCGAGCCGTTCCCGAAGGCGATCGTAAAAGAGTTCAATTTCCTCTTCACCTTCCGGTGAACGCCGAACCGACACGCCATAACGGTTCGCGGAACCGACTTGGAAAACGATATCGATTTCCAGCAAATCGCCATGGATATCCTGTAGCCGCCGATTCGCCTCATCCATGGACACATCCGACAACTGAAGCAGCAAACGGTCCCGCAATTGCTCGACCTCTCGGATCGGCTCGACCCCTAACCTGCCGTCATTCCGCAAGTGAAGTGAAACCGGCATTCCAGCGCTATGGGCCCATCCGCTGTCGTATTCCAATTCGGATGTGCGTTCCCCTTGTGCGATCGTGAAGAGCAGTGACCGTCCCGTGATCGGATCAACCATGCCGCTCGGTCCCGTGAAGTGAATATCCCCGACGTCGATCGGTCGCGGTTCATCATCGTCCGGAATAAATCGTAAATTTGCCGCATCATACGTTCCGATCCAGTAATGCACGATCATCTTCGCCCCGGTACCCCATGGGCTGATCAAAAAGACATGTTTGCCTGTATTTCGTCCGCCCTGTTTCAACGGCAGCAGGACCGGCAATTCCCATCCAGTTCCCAAATGAGGGTACTTCGCAAAATCACTGACGCAAAACGTTCCTTTGTAAATCCAATCCTCCATATTCTCCGAGACATAGACGAACGCCGTACCGCCCCGTTCGATCAGACCGCCGCCGACCAACATGATCCATCGCCCGTCTTCCTTCCAGACGAACGGATCGCGAAACATCCCTGGCAGCGCTTCGACGCCTTGCGGTTGGACTGCGAGCGGCGTTTGCCTTTTTACCCACCGGACCAAATCCGGATCTCCGTCTTCAACGAACGTGCTTCGAGCAAGCGCTACACATTGATCGGGATTCAGATTGAAATTCCCCGCCGTATAAAATAGCGCCGGAACTCCGTTCTCATCAAGCGCCGCGCTCCCTGACCAAATACCGTCACTATCGATGCCGGGTTCGGGAGCGAGTGCCGGCGGCAGATCCCGCCAATGAACCAAATCATCGCTTACCCAGTGACCCCAATGGATCGATTGCCAGAAGGGGCCTCTCGGATTGGACTGATAAAACAAATGATAACGGCCGTTATAATAGATCGGAGCATGAGGCTCATTCATCCAATGGCCTGGAGGGCTGAGATGGAATTGGGGCCGATGCCGGTCCCTGCTGAACAACTCTCGCGAAATCGTCAGATGTTCCGAAGGAATTTCTGGAATTAGGCCCCCATGGAGTTCAAGCGCTTCCCGATATAAATGGAGTACTTCTTCCCCTCGCAAGCTCCTGGAATAAATTCGGACTTCATCCATGAGCCCGTCGAAATGATTCTTGACGAAAGGTCCGTCCAACATCGCCTCTTCGTTATGGCGCCCGACGAGCAAATCGGCTTCGCAGGGAGAAATGCTTGCCGCCCCCGGATGGGTCAGACTAGCGGCTTCTACTCCGTTGAGAAATAGCTTTAATGTGCCGTTTCCTTTATCGTAGACGGCAGCCACGAACGACCACCTGTTTTTCGGAATTGGCCGGTCATGGCACCAAACTTCAACCCATTCGTTGCCCAGTCCAAGCTGCAACGACCAGGATCCGTGTTTGTAAAGCCCGAATACGTATCCCTGCCGAAGATCTCTATTATGCTGGTTCACAATGGGGCAAAGCCGGTGATCATGGTCAATATCATAGGTACGCGGCGCAATCCAAGCGGCGATTGACAATGCATCGGTTGGTTTTCCTACTTCACCTGACCAACGGCGGATATAGGTTGAATACCCGTCGAAAGACAAGGCGGTTCCAGATAATCCCGGCCGCCAGACCGGATGCTGCGGTGGCTGAAACCGCCCCTTGGCCAGTGCAAATGTAATGTTGTCCTCTTTGCCGGACACGATGTCCCATGCCTTGTTTCCTTGCCCTTCGTCGAACGACCAGCTTGCGATCAAAGAATGTTCTCCTTGGTCTGTATACAAAACTTGTTTCCTCCTGTACTCTGCCTTTACAGGAACAATAGGAGACTAGCCGGAACAGACAATGTCAGTTCCGGCCAGCTACTATAGACTCAATTGGACAGATAGATTTATTTCTGTGCTGCAATATAACGGTCGTATCCGGCTTGGTGCACCTTCAGCAATTCTTGAACGCCCATCTTATCCAGGGTCTTTTGGAATTTGTCCCAATCATTTTCCACGCCGCCGCCAAGCAGCCATTTAGCGCGCATCTTGTTGATGTAGTCGGAAATGTCCGGCTTCAGACGTTCGATGACTTCCAATTCTTCCTCAGTGAAGAAGATGTTCGGGAATTTTTCTTTTTGCATTTGTGGTAAGTAGTATTTACTGATATCGTCGATCCTCTCTTGCGCACGCGGCTCAATATAACCGACTTTGTCCGTCATGTCAGTGAGGAGAAGACCAATACCGTTGGAAACCGCCGAGGATTGTCTGAACTCGCCCGGGTTTTCAATTTGCTTTTGAACCAGCTTGCCGCTGGCATCTTTTTCGAACCATACGCCGATCGGACCGAAGCGCGCTTGGGCCGCCATCTCAGGCGCGTAGAATTGATCCAGCCACGCCGCAGTGATTTCCGGATTCTTGTTGTCTCTCGTAATAGCCGGACCATTGCGATCAAGACCGTCTCCGCCGTTTGAGAATTCCACGACCATATCTTTGAACGGAGGAACGTGAACCCAGTGTTTGCCTCTTTCGGGGCCTGCTACGTCGTTTTTGTCCCACCAGATCATCGCGCCAATCGTTTCATCCGGCGTTTTGCCTCGAGCGAAGTACGTATCGTAGTCGTGCGTAAACGCGTCCAGATCAACCAGACCATCTTTGAACCAGTTATGCAGGTAAGCCGCAGCTTGCTTGAAGCCTTCCTGTTGAGCGGAAACGGTAACTTTCCCGTTGTCTACGTTTAGGTGATCCAGAAAAGTGAAGTTGTTCGGACGGTACGTTTTGTCCGGCACGCCGAAGGCGCCGAATAGATAGCCGATGTCGCCGGTCCAGAAGTTGTCGATGTAGGTCAACGGAATTTCGTCGGCTTTGCCGTTTTTGTTCGGGTCTTTCGTTTTAAACTCTTTCAGGACATTCGTGAACTCGTCGATCGTCGTTGGCATTTGCAGGCCGAGATTGTCGAGCCATTCCTGGTTAATGTACAGGAAGTTAGGCTGAGAACCGATGACTTGCTGGCCGGAACCAATTTCTTCGCCGACAGGCAACGCATAGATATTACCATCCGGCGCTGTTATATAAGCTTTGATATCAGAACGGCGATCAAGGATCGCTTTCAGGTTAGGCATATGCTTGTCGATCAGATCGTTCAGCGGAACGATCGTTCCTTCTTTACCGTATTTCAGCAACTCGATATCGTTGAACTGTGACGGGAAGAAGAAGTCCGGCAGACTGCCGGAAGCGAGCAGCAGGTTGCGCTTCGCGATAAAGTCAGTGTCTACGGTAGTGTCCCACTCGATGTGAACATTCGTGTTTTTCTCGAGCTCTTTGATTAGCGGTTGCTCGTTGAAATCGCTAGGCGCGAGAGGAGGTCTTTTTGCTACCCCCTTCAATGTAATTTGCTCTTTAAGCGGGAATTGACCTACGGCTGTTTCGGATGCCTGTGCACTTGCCGACGGTGCGCTACTTGCGCTTGTCGAAGGTGATGAGTTGTTGTTGTCGTTGCTGCCGCTGCATGCGGAGAGTACCAAGGTCAAACCCAAGATGCCTGCCAATCCGAGTGAAGATTTTCTTTTCATTTGTACAAAACCCTCCCTTTGATTATCTTTAATCACAAAAACGGTCCTGCGACTGATCCGCGGTCTCCACCGAGGAAAGAATCACCTCCTACCATAGTCAACAGATTCGTTTACTCCTCAGCCCTTGACCGAACCAATGAACACCCCTTGAACGAAATAGCGTTGCAGGAACGGATACAGGATCAAGAGCGGAAGCGCCGCGACGATAATGAGGCCATATTTGATTAAACCTACGATCCGCTGCTGCTCGACAGCCTCCTGAAGGTCGGCAACCAAATTCCCGCTAGGCTGGTTCTCTATGAGAATGTTGCGCAAGATTAACTGCAACGGAAATTTGCTTTGGTCTTTAAGGTAAATCAGCGCATCGAAAAATCCGTTCCATTGTCTTACAATCGCAAACAGCACGAGTACGGCGATAATCGGTTTTGATAACGGCAGCACGAAACTCCAGATATATCGCAGATTGGTACAACCATCCATGTTCGCCGATTCGCGAATTTCCTCCGGAAGCCCCTGGAAGAAGGTCCTCGCGATAATGATGACGAAGGCGTCGACACACGTTAGGAGAATGACCGGCCAAATCGTATCCACCATGTGCATCTTCCGAACCTGAAGATAGGTCGGGATCAAGCCTCCGTTGAAAAACAAGGTGATTGCGAAGAAGAGCATGAACACGTGTCGGCCGTAGAAATCTTTCCGCGACAACGGGTAGGCTGCCATGATGGCAAGCGCGGTGCCGATGAATGCCGACAAGGCGGCATACACGATCGAATTCCGGTAACCGATCCAAATTTCTTTGTTACCAAAAATCCGCTCGTAACCTTCGAAGGTGATTCCCTGCGGGAACAACCAAACTCGGCCGGTGCTGACCTGATTCGGATCACTGAAGGAAGCGATCAGAATAAAATAAAGCGGATACAAAATCATGAGCGTAAATCCGATGAGAAGCGTATAGTTTGTAATATCGAAAAGCACGTCACTGGCCGTTTTTCTTTTCATTGTAAGCAAGTTCGATTCTCTCCCTTCCTAAAACAAGCCGTTTCCACTCATTTTTTTGACTGCCCGGTTGACGATGAACAACAGGATCAAATTAATAACGGCATTAAACAAACCGATCGCCGCAGAGAAGCTATATTGCGCACGCTGAATCCCGATTTTGTACACGTAAGTCGGAATGATTTCGGACGTGTCCACATTAATGTTGGTTTGCATGAGAAACGCTTTCTCGAAGCCGATGTTCATCAGATTGCCGACGGCTAGAACGAATAGCACCACGATGGTTGGCATAATGCCGGGAATATCGATGTGCCGGATCCTCTTCCATTTATTGGCACCATCCACGACTGCCGCTTCGTGCAAAGAAGGATCGATGCCGGCCAAAGCAGCCAAGTAGATGATGGAAGAAAACCCAGTCGTCTGCCACACTTCGGTAAAGACATAAATCGGCCTGAACCAAGCCGAATCCGCCATAAACATAACCGGCTTGCCGCCGAAGGCCATAATAATATGGTTTACGATACCGCTGTTCGGGGACAGGAACACGAATACCATGCCGACCAGAACGACGGTCGAGATAAAATATGGAGCGTAGATGGAAGTCTGCATAAACTTCTTGAGCTTCTGGTGCGTTACCTGATGCAGCATGAGCGCGATAAGGATCGGAATCGGAAACGCGATGACAAGAAGCAACAAGCTTAAGTAAACGGTGTTTAGAACCACCTGATCGAAGTTATAAGATTCGAAAAAACGGACAAAATGATCGAAACCGATCCATGGGCTGTCCCAAACCCCTTTGGCTGCGGAAAAATCTTTAAATGCGATTTGAACTCCATACATGGGCATATACCGGAAAATGATGAAGTAGGTGACCGGAAGCAACATTAACAAATAAAGCTCCCAATTGACTCGAATTCGTTTTAGACGATTTTGCACTGCGAATTCCCCCGTTTTTGTAATAAAAACGTTTACGTAAACGTTTTTATATATTTCCGAAAATAATGCTAGCCATAAATAGAAAAAATTTAGGCTAGCACGAGCCTCGCATAATCAGTGTCGTTGGAAGGCGGTACTCGATCCCTTCATGCTTATCCGAATTCTCAATTCGTTGAATCATCGCTTCGGCCGCCTTTACGCCGATTTCAAACGAAGGCTGTCGAATTACCGATAGCGGAGGAGTCGTAATTTTCGTCCAATCGTAGTCGTCGAATCCGATGACGGCTAGTTCCTCCGGCATTTTTATTTTTTGCTCCTGAAGGTATGCCACAACCCCCATGGTCAACACGTTGTTGGCCACAAATAAAGCGGTAATGTCAGATGAGGCAATAAGCTCTTTTGCGCATTCGTATCCGTTTTCAAAACTTGCATTCGCTTCCCTCATAAGCGACGGATCGAACGCTATGCCGCGATCGGCTAATGCTTTCTTGTATCCTTCCAATCGTTCGTTGCTCGTGGATATTCCTAGTGTGCCCGTAATGAAGCCTATTTTTTCATGCCCTTTATCCAATATTGATTGAACCGCTTTCAACGAACCTCCGAAGCCATCAGCCAAGACGTAATCGCCAGGATAGCCTTCAGACTTTCGGTCAATAAACACAACCGGGTAATGGGAGCGGACCGTGTCGTTCAAATAACTCGCATCATCGGCAATGGACGCGATAATCAACCCGTCGATCAATTTGGAATTGAACAGCTTGATCTGCTCTTTCTCCTCTTCGAGTTCTTCCGTAGCGTTGTTGCTAAGCAGCAATTGATATCCATGCTGTTTCAGTGTCTTCTGAATGCCTTGCACAATCGTCATGAAGAAGAAATTCGAAGTATCAGAAGGAAGCATTGGAACGATCAGGCCGATCGTGTTGGACTTCTGACTTCTCAAGCTTTGGGCAACTGCGTTGGGACGGAAGTCAAGCTGTTCCATGGCGCGGAACACTTTCGATTTCGTCTTTTCGGATACGAATCTTGTACTGTTCACCACGTGGGAAACGGTTGCGATGGATACTCCAGCGGCTTCCGCCACCTCTTTGATGCCGGCATTCATTCGTTCCCTCACCTCTCAGAAAAACGTTTACGTAATCGTTTTTATGAACTCAGTATAAACGCTTTCAAGAGATGCTGTCAACAACTTTTACTCGATTTTCACCAGGATTCGACGGTTTACTAGACTACTAGAGTTTACCAAGATTTCGGTTTTGAGCGTCTTTTCGTCTAGAGGATCCACACATAATTCACCAACTAATTCAAACACTTGGGCAAAAGCAGGCTCTGTTTTTAATCCGCTTTCCTTGAGTCGCAAAATCTCCTGTCACCTCTCTTTGTTCTGCTAGATTCGGCATCCCATTTGTTCAATATTGATCTAGTTAAGCGTTTACGTAAACGTTTTATTTATCTGATGATGATTTTATAATACCTCTTATTTTCCTTTTGATTCCTGACCTATATTGAGAATCAACCTCTGATCGTCTCAACCTTCACCTGTTTGAATTGAGCATTTCCCTGACTAACGAACAAACCAAGCTTGCCTCGTTCGATATCGTACATTCTTGCGCTCATTGCAACTTCCCCATTGACATAGATCTCGCAGATTGAGCCATCGATAAAGATTTGAAGTTTATAGTCTTGGTCGGGCAATAGTTCGATCGGACGTTCTAATTCAACCTCGTAAGGGAAAGTCTTGCCCCCATCCTCGCTCTGCATGATTGGTCCTCGAAATGTAACTCTATTTCGCTGTGGCTCAAGCGCGATATAGTATGCAAAATCCAGTCCCCTCCCCGCACGCAACATGATGCCTGTCCCCTGCGTATGTTCCGAGAACCGTATTTCCATCGATACTTTGCATCGATCCGGCAAATCTTCTTGCGACAAACTGGCTGCAAATGCATATGGAGATTCGCACGCGTACTCTAGAGACGAAGACGTCCACGTTCCGGTGATCCATTCCAGATGAAGCGGCTGCTCGACTGCAAATGCCTTATTCACCGAATCCGGAACCTTGACCGCAAGTGTACCGTCCGGACGCTGGATGATCTCATGGACAACCAAATTTCCGCCCCAATCCCATGTATCATAATCTTTACCGACGTACTTAGGAGGATTCCACCCGAATAAGTCGTCATTCTTCGTCGGGTTCCAGCCGAACAAATAGCGCTTTTGCCCGTCCGAAGCCGACTTTGCCGCATAATATGCCCGACCATCGAATGTATCGAACTTTGGCGTGATCCATGGACCATTCGCCGAGCGGCTCATGCGGTAGAAGGTGGCGAAACGGTCTGTGTAGTTAGAGTATACTAGATACCACCATTCTCCCATCCGAAACATTTCCGGGCATTCATGGGCCCCTACATGAATATTCGGAGCATAGAGGGGCTCACGATAAGACCACTTCCTCAAGTCCGGTGACGTCAGCAATGCTACGCACCCTTTGCGATTTGAAGGTCCCTTAGCCATTGCGGCAAGAAGCATCCAATATTGCCCATCCTCTTCGTTCCAAAATACGAAGGGATCCCTCCAGTCAGACATTTCGTAAATCTCATTATCCGCGGAGAAAGTATCCTCTGGAATCGGCGTCCAGTTCATGAGATCCGTTCCGATTGCATGGCAGACTAACTGCTTTCCTTCGGGAAAAATACAATAGAACAAATGATAGATAAGCCCGACTTTTATAACGTGCCCCGTTCCTCCAAGTACATTAATAGCCCCATATTCCCTATAATTACAGAAGTCGTTCGTTGTTATCAAATGCCAACCATTATCCAAACCTTCTCTGTAATTCTCTCTCCAACCGTGAAGATAAAATAGCTTAAACTCTTGATCTTCATAATAGGGGATCACGTCTCCGACCCAAGCATTCTCAGGACGATAAAAAAATTCCTTCATAACTGTAGCCTCCCGTTAAGATTGAGAACCGCATTTCCCGATAATAGTTATTACTACTCTTGAATGATGATTACTCTTCATAATTCCGGCAACTACCGCAAACCCTATGTTAGTTGCCATAGGGTTTGCAGGTTCCGTTAAATGTCCATTTTTCCTTCCTGACAATCTTCGTATGCGGACTTCATTTCCCATATCGTAAGCGACTTGACTACTGTCGACGCGTCACCTAGAAGCTTCAAACCCTGCGCGTCATGCCGGAAAGGGAATATACGCGTCGTCAAACTTTTAATTCCGTTAATGTAAGACTCGATCATGGATTTATCCAGATAGATGTGCAGTTGAAGATTGCCGCCCTCCAAATCTACCGGACCGCCTTCAATGCCTTTCTCCACATCCGGCTCCATACTCGACTTATTTCGATCCGCCATGAAGCTTGCATTCGCTCTGTCATAGAACAGCAACGTTTCTTCCATCTCGTCAGGTGACACGCGAACCTTGATCCCAAATCGTTCGGCCTCGCCCGGTTCAAGCTCAAGCTCGATTTCAAGCATGTCGCCTTCAATTTCTCTCAGCCGTTCATTCGCCTTATCGAGAGGGAGATCTGACAATTCAATCAATTTACGGCCTCGTAAGGTTTCTAGCTCCACGATGGGCTTGACGCCTGGCCGACCGTCCGGACGCATCCCGACCTCTACGGGGAGACCGGCATTGTAGGACCAACCGAGTTCATTGCTGATCCTCGGGCTCATGGCGAAAATGACGCTGAATAGAATGATTCTTCCGCTTGGATCCACAAATCCACTCGGCCCGATCCAGTGCTCTCCCACATCGAACACCTGTGGCTCCTCTTCGTCAGGAATAAAAACCAGACGATCCCGGTCCCAAGTACCAATCCAGTAGAAAATATATTTGCAGTAGTGCGGGCTTGCTTGCAAGAACCACGGATTAACGATAAAAATGTGCTTCTGTTCACCTTTTTCGGTCTTATAAAATGGGAACAGGAGCGGCAGTTCCCAGGCATCGCCTGTCTTCGGGTACTTTTGCGAATCGCCGACATAGATCGGATTTCGATAGGTCCAGTCGATCATGTCCTCCGACGTATACAACAATGCCGTTCCGCCTTTTCCCGGTATGCCGGACGTCACGATCATATACCATGTCTTCTCTTCCTTCCATACAAAAGGGTCTCGAAAATTCCCAGGAAGGCCTACCCCTTCCGGTAAGACTGCGACATACTCGGGGTGCTTGATCCAATCTACCAAATCGTTGTTCCCATCCTGCCCGAACGTACTTCTCGCCATAGCTACTGATTGATCTGGATTCCTTCGTTTGTTGCCTGCCGCATAGAAGATCACCGGAACGCCATCGTCATCGACTGCCGTTCCGCCGGACCAAATGCCATCAGGGTCAATATCGCCTTTTTCCGGAGACAAGGCAAACGGCACGTCGCGCCAGCGAAGCATGTCCGGGCTAACTGCATGTCCCCAATGTATCTGATTCCAGTAGGGGCCTTGTGGGTTATGCTGATAAAATATATGATATTGTCCGTTAAAGTACATCGGCCCATGAGGCTCGTTCATCCAATGCTCCGGCGGTATAAAGTGGTATTGAGGTCTATGTCTGTCGCCGTCGTATCTGCTTCTGCGCTGAACGGTATCCGGCTGGTTCTCGGGAACTCTTACACCCCTGGCTTCGATCTCCTCCACCGATAAGGCCGCATCGTACAAGCAAAGCTCGTCGATGATACCATTGAACATATTGGTTGTAAAAACACCGTGCAATACACTCGGCTTATTGTTCTTTCCGACGAGCAATTCGACGGGTGCAGGCTTGATTTCCATTTCCGATGGAATACTTCGCAATGCCACCTGTTTTCCGTTTAACAAGAGAACTAAGTTGCCTTTCACTCCATCAAATACGGCGGCGACATGTGACCATGTATCTCTTGGAATCGGGTCTGCCTCGGACCAAACCTCGTACCACGCATCTCCTGTCCCGATTTGAAAAGACCACCAGCCATGTCGAAACATCCCCAGCACAAACCCCGTCTTGGTCTCCCGATCATGTTGGTTTATTATTGCGGAAAGTCTTCCCCCGTCGCCGTGCTCATACGAACGAGGCGCAACCCAACATTCAATCGTCATCGACTTGAATGAGCGCGTATCGGATGGTGCGGAAACCCAGGTCGAATATCCGTCGAACAGAAGCGCATTGCCTTTGACCCCCTTCACCCAAAGCGGGTCGCTAGACGGTTTATATTTCGCCTCGTTGAATACATAATGAATATTGTCCTCACGTCCAGTGCAGTGCTCACGAATCAGATTGCCCTTGCCTTCGTCAAAACTCCAATGCGCGATTAAATTATTCTTCAAAGCGAATCCCCCAATTTATCGTTATTGTATTTTGGTCCGTCATGATCCAACGTGTCATACCCGATACGTTCTTCTAGTTCTATAGGCAAATACCGGTCTGTCGTACCGCGAGTTTGGTACCAGTACACCGTTGAGGCATAGAGGCATCGATTGACTTCATCCCATTGATTCGCTTTATATTTCTCAATAAAGCCTTCGAATGATTGCATGAACGGAATATTGTCACAGATATGGAACCGGTTCACTGAAGTATGGCCATTTCCATCGATCTCGACATAGGGTTGACTAGCAAACGCACTGTCGAACATAGGGAAAGGGGGTTCGGCTGCCCAAGCATAACCGATATAGTCCTCACTCCCCGTTCCGAAAGTCGATGGAAATGTCTCTCCGTCAACGAAAAACTTCTCGTCTCCTTCCCCCCACCACCAATCGATTGTTTTCCGGTCCCCTCTTCCGTACCACCAAGTGTCAGCATCTTGTTCGGGCTTTTTCCATGCATTATAGACATGAAGATGAACGCCGCAGAATCGGCCTGGGCCTTCGGCCAGCAATAACGGCCAATCCGGCCAACGGTCTCGCCCCGCCTCATACCGCTCCTTCTCCAGATCAAGAAATTCGTCTCGGTGCCATTTAGCATGGAACCGCAGCAGCTTATCCGTATGCTCCTTCATCACGTCTACGATTCGAATATCGATCTCGAGCGTCTGTAGTTCAGGTCCGTCATTTGCGATTTCAATCATAGCGCCATCCGAGAAGGGCATGTACCAGTGGCAATAGAATTCAAGTTCGTCCATCCCCAATGGCAGAGCGCGATATGGCTTAATACCTGGAGCGCTACCAAAAAAGTCACCGAGCGGTGCCCAGACAGAAGGCTTGTCTACACGATCCCATTTCATGGAAATAACCATTTGCCTCAATGCATTTCGCTGTTGCTCCTCGGTTTTTTGAGCTAAGTTTGTTCGAATACGGATCATGGAGATAGCACCTGCACCAGTATGGTCTAAGACAACAGTTTTATCACCAGCCGGTACGGACAATCTTACTGTCCGATCAAAATGCTGCTGATGCTGCGGTCTCCGCCTCCCCCGCCCTTGAAGAAATCTGTCCGCTTCTGCAAGAGCTATAGATGAGTCCTTGTCGAACTTGCCGGAGAACTCTGGCATCTGCACATCCTTTGGGAACTGCGTATATGTGAAGTGATAATAATTTCCCCAATCCTTGTCGAGCACCACTTTGCAATGTTTCTGAAAGGGAATTGGGATATAACTGTTTCTTCCACGAGACAGAATAGGCGCTAAATTCGGGAAATTCGCCGGACAACTCTCATCACTGAATTTATCAAAAAAATCGCTGAAGGGTTTGTCAATGACCGGTTCCTCGCTATTGTCGAGATATATTCGAATATGCCCTTCACCCGGCAATGCAGACCAGACTCGCCAGATGACCCCCGGCCCCTCTAAATCACAAGCCACGATACCGCTGTCTTCAAGGCGTATATAGCCGCCCCCGTCTTCATTTGCTCCCCAGTTCTCATAGCATCGAGTTTCCTCATTGTAGACGGAGCTTCGATCAAAGCTCGAGAAACTTCCGCTTCTTTCGCCGGGTATAGGCGGAACGGCCAGCATTTCAAGGTTGAACAATCGTTCGACCAAATCGCGGTACGTATATGATGTTTGAACTGGTTGCATGCTCTCACTTCCTTTCATTCTTTAAGTCAGACTGAAAATGGATTGCATTTGGATTCCCTTTTAGACCTAGCACATGAACATCAGCCTCTCGACTCACCTCCAAGTTGCCTTGATTAATGATAGAATAAACCTTATAGTAACCATAAGGTCAATAGACATCTCACCATCATGATAAAAATACGATCTTCCATATTTAGGGGTGTAATGTATGAAGAAAAAATTCAAAATCGGAGAACTTGCAAAAATTAAGAGGATCGATGCTCAAACCTTAAGGTATTATGACCAAATCGGCCTTTTGTCTCCCGATCTTATAAATGAACAAAATGGCTACCGTTTTTACTCTGAAGAGCAATTTCTTGAAGTTGACCATATCAAATTTCTCAAATTGATCGGATTATCGTTGGATGAAGTAAAGCAATTCAGAGAAATAACGAGTCTTAAGGAAGCAATTAATAATCTTAGATATCAGCAAAATCAATTCGAAGAACAAATTGCTAAGATGCAAACCGTTGCGAAGAGGTTTGCTTTCATCCTGGATACAATTGAGGAAAAGGGCAGCTATTTTGAAAAGTTTAAGAATGGGATAGAAATTAAAGAATGTTACTCGATTCGAGGGGTAATCGGAGAATGCCAAACAGTCAGTGATTGGTTTGATTTCGAGGCCAAATTACAAGAATTAATAACCCGCTTTCCGAATTACTCGGAGGTCGGTCATAATCACGGCCTGACCTATATATATAACGAAAAATACCTGCATACTGCGAATGATCTACTGATTGAAAAGGTCATTTTGCCTCTTGAAAAGGAGTTCCGGGGTGACGCCAACGTTGAAGAATATCCCCTGGGCGTTTGCATCGTCGCCTATCATAAAGGTGAAAACGATAAACTAATACACGTCTTCACCGATATCAGGGAGTATATTGCAGTTAATAAACTGAATATAAGAGGAGATATTATTATGACCTCTATTATTAGTAGTTTTATTGTGAAAAACGAGAGCGAACATTTAGTCGAAATACGAATTCCATTGGCGTAGACCGATATATAAAACGCGGTCTAGTGTCTGGAGAAAATAAAGTGAGGATCTGGGCTATTTCCCCCGACGTGAACGGACGCCAAACAAAAGAAGAAAAAAAAGAAGAGGGATAAAATCCCCCTCTATCCTCAATTACACTTACTATATCCGCAATTCCCGCAAGTCTTACAACCCTCAACATTCAGCAGTGATGCCGATCCGCAAGACGGGCACAAATCCTTAGAAGTATACGCCGCTCGCGACTTGTCCGAGAGGACGTTGTAAGCAGTCGCCGCGATCGGAGTTTCCAGAGAAGCCGCGTGTTCGTGATCTACCATGCCAGCGTGGGTTTCAAGCGCTTGAGCGACCGCGTCCGCAATGGACTCGACGCGGTTCGGGCCGAAGCCGACTGCGCCGGAGCCTCCGATGCCTTTCAGATGTTTCACGAGAAGCTGGACTTTGTTGCCGTGATCCCCGTAACGCAGGAACAACGAGCACACGCGGCCGAGCGCTTCCGCCATGGCGAATACGTCGGAACCGGCTTTACCGACGTTCAGGAAAATTTCTCCCGGCGTGCCATCGATATCGTTAACGGTAATATACGCCATGCCGAACGGCGTATTGTATTTGTAAGTCGCTCCGCGAAGAACTTTTGGACGGCTCTTGTATTGTTTGTCGAACACTTGCTTCTGCTCCGGAGTCACGCTGACGTTAAGCGCCGAGTCCAGAGTTTCCACCGGACTTGGACTTGCTTCCGCAACCGCCGCGACCGTTGCCGCTGGAGCTTCCGCTTTCGCCGCATCTTCCTTCTTGGCGTCTTTAGTCGTGCTGAGAACTTGAACGTCGCGACTGCCGTCGCGATAGATCGTTACGCCTTTGCAACCGAGCTCGAATGCCATCTCGTACAGCTCCGCCGTCTCTTCGACCGTGAAATCGGACGGGCAGTTCGCCGTCTTGGAGATCGAGCTGTCGACCCAGCGTTGAATCGCGGCCTGCGCGCGAATGTGATCTTTCGCGGACAGGTCCATCGCGGTGACGAACCACTCCGGAAGCGTTTCGCCCGGATGGGCGTCTTGCCATTCCTGAGCGATCGGGACAAATTGCTTATCGTAGCCTAAACGGCTTTGACGGAAAAACTCAAAAGCGAAATAAGGTTCGATTCCGGTAGAAGTGCCCACCATCGTACCCGTGGAGCCCGTAGGCGCTTGGGTAAGAACGGTAACGTTGCGCATCCCTCGTTTGGAAACGGCTTCGCCGACTTCCGGATAAGTCTCGACCATATTTTTCATGAATCCGCTTTGCAAGTATGGCTCCGCCTCGAATGCTGGGAAAGAACCTTTTTCCGCAGCAATCTCCGTGGACGCGAGGTAAGCTTCGCGTGCTATGAAGCCATATAACTTATCTAGGAAATCCATGCTTTCCGTGCTGCCGTAGCGGACTTCCAAACGAATCATCAACTCCGCAAGCCCCATCGTTCCTAGACCTACGCGACGCTCGTTCTTCTGGTTTTTCTCGTTCTCGGGAAAATGATATGGCGTCTTGTCGATTACGTTATCCAAGAAACGAGTCGAGTAACGGACAACCTTAGACAGCTCATCCCATGCGACGTCGTGGTTCTCCTCATCGTAGAACTTGGACAGATTAATCGCCGATAAATTGCACACTCCCCATGCCGGGAGTCCTTGCTCCCCGCACGGATTCGTACAAATAATCGGGTTAAAATACCAGCTGTTGGACATTTGGTTGTAGTATTCCATGAATACGACGCCCGGTTCAGCCGATTTCCATGCGCCCTCGATAATGCTGTTCCATACGTCGCGAGCGCGAACGGTCCGATAATGGACGACGTTCTTGCCGAGCTTCTTCCACTTCTCCAGATCTCCGTCCCATAGCGCGTCGTATTCCGGATCCTTGGAATCCGGGAACACCAAATCCCAGTTCGCGTCTTCCTTGACCGCCTTCATGAAGGCGTTGCTTACGCATACGGACAGATTCGCGTTCGTGACTTGGCCCATCGTCTGCTTCACGGTAATGAAATCCTCGACGTCCGGATGCCAGTCGTTGATCATAAGCATCAATGCTCCGCGACGGCTTCCGCCCTGTTCGATCAACCCCGTCGTATAGCTGAACAATCCGCCCCAAGAGACCGCCCCGCTGGAGGAACCGTTCACGCCTTTGACGATCGCACGGCGAGGACGCAACGACGACAAGTTAATGCCCACTCCGCCGCCGCGCGCCATAATTTCCGTCATCTCCGTCAGCGTCTGCATAATGCCGCCACGGCTATCATGAGGCGACGGGATAACGTAGCAGTTAAAGAGCGTCAATTCTTCGCTCGCTCCCGCACCCGCGGCGATCCGTCCGCCCGGAACGAGCTTCCAGTCGTCCAGCAGCCAGCGGAATTTCTCCGACCATTCCTTCTGCTTCTCGGCGGAATCCTCGACGGACCCCATCGCGTTAGCGAGGCGCGTCCACATTTCCTCCGGCGTCTTCTCAATGGTTAACGTCAATTTCTCGACGGTAGATTGCACTAACTCTCCGTTACGAAGCTTAACGGTTACTTGTTGTCCATCGCGTTCCACGACTTCCCCTACGTCTTTGGCAGGAAATTTAGGATCATCCTTCGTGAGCACAAGGACGACATCCCCAACCTTCGCGGCGTTGGAATCGGCATTCTTCCATGCATATCGATCCAAAAATATTTTCTCGCTAAGTCCTTCCAACCGACTTGCTTGCATCGTTTTCAATCCGGTACACCCTCCCGAATATCAGATTAGAATTGCAACATCACACGGCCCGCAACACTTCATGCCATACCTAAATTATACAACATATTGTGTTTAAAAACCATTATACATCACCATATATAGTGAAAACATAGGACAATCAGATCATTAGTCGAAAACGGATGAAATAACGAGGAAGCGCTAGAACGAACCGGATACGGCTCGATTTTGCATCCTTGTTATGAATTCTCGCCGTTTGCTCATACTAAAGAATGGACATGATATTCTAGCTTTACAATAACCCTTCGAAACTTCACCTATACGACATCGGTTAAGTTATCGCCCAGGAGGAACTCTCGTTGCGCAACCCTTTCTCTTCCCCCGCCGACCCGCTGTCCGGCGCGGTTTCACCTGCCGTCCAACTGCCGCCAGAACCGCCAATGGCACCCGATATCGAGGAAGGATCTTCGGCCTCCGTTCCTCAACCTTTCAAGTCTCCGGCCAGCTATTCTTCCGATCCGGCCCCCCGCAAGCTTCATGCGTTGGTAGACATGCACGTCGATCGCGGAGCTTTCGAAGAATTGGAACGTCGCTCGGACCGCAACGGTCCTTGGGACGATTGGGCTCTATACCAACTCAGCTTGGAAGCCGAAGAAGCCTCTCTCGTTACGGATTTCCATGCGTTGCAATGCCTTACGCTGCTTCCGCATTTCGAACCGTTGCCGCATCAAGTCGATACCGCCCGCAAAGTCCTCCACGAGATGCGAGGCCGCGCGATCTTAGCCGATGAAGTCGGCTTGGGCAAGACGATCGAAGCCGGACTTATTCTGAAAGAATACCTCATTCGCGGCTTAGTGAAGAAAGTGCTCATCCTCGTTCCGGCATCGCTCGTTCTGCAATGGGTTCGCGAATTAAACGGCAAGTTCGACATTCCCGCCATCGCGCAGCGGAAGGCGTATACATGGGACAACGACATCGTCGTCGCCTCGATGGATACGGCCAAACGCGATCCCCATCGCCAGATGCTGCTAGACAACGAGTTCGATCTGATCATCGTGGACGAAGCGCACAAGCTGAAGAATAAGCGGACGGGCAACTATCAGTTCATTAACGAGCTTCGCAAAAAGTATTGCCTGCTGCTAACCGCTACGCCCGTTCAGAACGATCTGTCCGAGTTATATAACCTCATTACCCTGCTTAAACCCGGCCAACTTGGCGGAGAAGGCGACTTCGCCGCTAACTTCGTCGCCGATCGCAGAGTGCCTAAGAACGAAGCCAAGCTGCACGAAGCGCTCGGGCAAGTGATGATCCGCAATCGTCGCAGCGACGGCGGCGTCGAATTTACGAAACGGGTCGTCACGAACGTCCCGCTTCGCCTCTCTCCCGAGGAGATGGCGCTCTACCAAGGCGTAACCGACTATGTCCGCAAGCACGCGACGACCGAGAACGGCGACTTAACGAGCATGTTATCCCTCGTCACGCTTCAACGCGAGGTTTGTTCCAGCCGGGATGCCGTATTTCTTACCCTCATTAACTTGTTTAAGAAAACGTCCGAGGAATCGCCGCTTCGCGCCAGGATTTGGGAGATCGTCGAGCTCATCCGCAGCATTAAATCGAACACCAAAGCGGAGAAGACGATGGAATTGATTCAGAACATGAACGACAAAGTGATCGTATTTACCGAATATCGCGCCACCCAAGAATACTTGCTGAAGTTTTTCAAAGAACACGGACTCACGGCCGTGCCTTACCGAGGCGGAATGAACCGCGGCAAAAAAGACTGGATGATGGATCTCTTCCGCAGACGCGCGCAAGTGATGGTGGCCACCGAAGCCGGAGGCGAAGGCATCAACCTGCAATTCTGCCATCACGTCATCAACTTCGATCTCCCTTGGAACCCGATGAGGGTCGAACAGAGAATCGGTCGCGTCCATCGCCTAGGACAAACGGAAGACGTGCAAATCTTTAATCTGTGCACATTGGGGACAATCGAAGAACACATCGTACATCTGCTCCATGAGAAAATCAATATGTTCGAATTGGTTATCGGAGAGCTTGACGAGATCATTCAACAGTTCGAGAAAGAGGAATCCCTGGAGCGCCGGTTAGCCCAGTTGGTGCTGGAATCCACGGATGGAGAGGAACTGCGCAGACGGATCGACGGACTCGGAGATACGTTGCTCGCAACGAAAAATCAACTGCATCGGGAGAACAAGCCATGAATACCAAACAAATCCACAAATTCGTCGTCGCTTATTTGGATTCCACCGGCAGCCATTTTATCGAGAAAAGCCCAAGTCACGTGACGGTTAAGCTCTCGCCCGATGCGGACAGAGCGTTATCGAACCGCCCCTATTATTGGAGCTTCGTCGATCGGACAGGTTCCGTTCCCGAGACGATGACTTACAAATGGTCATTCGAGAATCCCTCCATGGCGGATAGAGCTGCGGCCACCCCGATCACCTACGTCATGACCGAATCCGGCAGGATCATTCAAGAGGACGTTTATTTCGGATCGAGGCGCCTTCAGCAATTGTTCGAAGCGACCTCGCTGGGAGGACGATGCGTCACGCTGTTCGAAGAGCCTCCCCGCGGCAGAATCGATCCGTTAAGCTCGCTACCTTATACGGCATGGCTCGGGGTGAACTTCAAGGTCGGCTTCGAATGCGACATGAAACGGGAAGAGATCTACGGATGGGGGATTTCGCTCGCTACCGGGGTTATCAACGAGAGGTTTATGGAAACACTGAAGGTTAAGAAGCTCTCGCCCCGGCTTCCTTCCAACATCCATTTAATGAAGAATGGTATGTCGCTTCGCAAGGGGATGAATCAATTAGAGCTAACGATGGAACGCAAGCTCAAAAATACCGATTTTTCCTGGGCGGTAGAAGCGGAGCAACGCCGGCAGGACGAGTTGGAGCGGATTCGGCAGTATTACTTGCCCATGTTAGACAATATGGGGCATCCGGATCAGAAGGAACAGAAGGAAGCCGTAACCGCTCGATACAAACAGAGAGAAGCCGAGATCGACTGGCAGTACCGTCCTAGAGTGTCTCTGACCGTCATGAACTGCGGAATTTTTCATCTTCCCGGCATTCATTAGCCTTTGCGGGAGATAAAGCGCGTCTAATCGGCAAAAATAGAACCTTCGGACTTCCCTGCGCCTGACAGGTTACAACAGTCTCGGCAGGGCTTGTCCTTTACAATTACATTATGTGTTCAAAAATTCAGGTTTTCCGCCAAAATAGCATTCCGTATCCACTCCATTAAATAGCAGGTGATGCTCCCTTGTTTTCTCGTCGTCTATATCGGCTTAGAGCGTATGCGCTCCCACTCATCGCGATGCTGCTCATCTTGTTCATCGGCTCAATGCCGGCCTTAGCTTCGACTTCGTCTGTGGCGCTATCCCAAGCTTCGCAGCTTCCTTCCAAGCTTGAACAACAAGTTAAAGCTTGGGTCGAACGGTTAGCGGAGCAGAAACCTTTCAAAGATTGGCAATCCGCCGACCCGCAGATCGAAGCGCTTGGCCCCGGAACGCACAGTTGGCTCGTGCTGTTTACGAAAGAGGGCAAAGATATCGGATATATGGTCGTTCATGCGGTAACGGATGGTTCGTTCCAACTTGGCGAATACGGCACCGGTCCTTACTCGCTCTTCTCCCAGCAGCTGATGAAGCAATCGTTGATCGACAGCGGACTGATTACCGGCGAAGATCAAGCGATAACCGCTCTCAAGCATTACGCTCATCCCTTCGCCGCCGCTTGGGAAATTACGATCGGTCCAGAAACGTTCTGGTTGGATGCGAAAACAGGGGAACAGCTTCCGCTAGACGCGGAGACATGGCATCGGTTGTTTCCAGAAAACAAAACCGAATACTCGGGTGCCAAAGACAAAGACGGTCAACGGCCCGTTTCCCTTCGCGTGAACGAATCGTTCGATGCCTACGAGAAATTAACCTGGCTCACCAAAGAAGCGCCCTTTCCCGTGAAAGACGCTGGCAAGCTGCAGAAACGCTTAAACAATAAGCAGCATCTGCGATATGTAACGGAACCGTTCGGCGACGCTATGCTGTACGCCGTGCCCGTCGTCGGATATCAGCGTTGGTCGAACGGCCGTATGGATGTGGCAATCGACATGCAAGGAACCCGGTTTATTCCCCTGGACGCCATGCTAAGCAATAAAGGTCTCTTCTATCGATAAGAAGTCGGATTCGCGGAGCGTACCTCGGGGTGCGCTTTATTTTTCTTATCGGCTCTGCTTCCCCACCACATCATAATCCCCATCGGAGCCACTCCGAACCATCTCGTTAACCACGGTTCCTTGCTTATTTTTCTGCCCGGCATCGCATCGTCGGTTTGTTCCGCCTCGGAAGGCGTCTCGATATATTTAACGACCTTCTCCGTCATGTACTTCAAGTATTCCGATCCATCCATCCTGCATCCCTCCCTTGGGTATAGCATGCCCGTTTTGCCTGATCGGCAATCCTCCCCCACGACGATTCGAATTAGTCAATTCCTTCCCGATGCCTGCATGAGGTTCAAGGATTTGAGCCACGATAAGATAAAATAAATAAACGGAGGAGAATCCGAATTGTCCCGATTCCTATTATTCCTTGCGGCACTCTTGCTGCTAACCGGCTGGAAAGGCGGAGGGGAACCGCCCCACGTGAAACGCGCGTTGCCGACCGCCGACGTCATTATCGATGCCGGACATGGCGGAATCGACAGCGGCACCCACTGGAACGACGTTCTCGAGAAGGATATCAACCTCGCCGTTTCCCGCAAACTGTATTTACTGCTCCGCAGCCACGGCTTCAAGGTCATCTTGAACCGAACCGGCGATTACGCGCTTAGCGACGATAACCGTTGGCATGTTACCCGCTCTAGGCACCGTCGCGATCTCTCACAACGAAGAGGGCTATCCGACGAGATCGGGGCTACAGTGTTCGTGAGTATCCATGTCAATTGGTCCAAGAGGAGCAAAAGAGGTCCTCTCGTCATTCACCAAGCCGAAGGACGGAGCGCGATACTGGCAAGCTTTATTCAGAATAGCTTGAATCAACAGCAAAATAGGCACCGTTTACCGCAAGTAGCCAACAAATTTTATTTGTTAAACCGCGTTCAGGTTCCCAGCGTGATCGTAGAGACCGCTTTCCTTAACGATCCGGGCGACCGGGCGATGCTCACCTCGGTTCCCGGACAGAATCGGTTAGCCGCGGCGATCGCGAACGGAATTATCGGTTATTTGAGCTTCAGCCCTTGATCGAACGCTTCGGGCATCGGCAGTAATTGCGTTAGCGGGACGAACGTCGCTCTGGTCTTCAAATCCGGAATGGCGTTCCTCAGAACGCTCGAAGTGTAGAGACCCGGCGCGCCGACATGGCCTATGACGATACAGCGTTCATTTTTCGTCAAAAACTTCTTCACCTCGGCGATTTGCCGTAAGACATGGTTCTGGGTATATACATCGTCTAGGAACACGTCGTTGTGCAGGGTGACCAAATCAACCTCCTTGGCGACTTTCGGAACGACGGTTTTGTATGACGTGCGGCTGTCCAAGAAAAATAAACCTTTCTCTTTGCACACTTGAAGCACGACTCTCATGACCCGACTGTCCGCCGTCGCCTTGGAGCCCATATGATTATTCATTCCGATCGCATGCGGCACGTCCGCAATCGCCGCCTCGACGCGTTTACGGATTTCCTCGTCCGGCAAATCCGTTGTTATCGATCCCGGTCCCAGCCAACTGCGCAACCCTCTGACGGGCTCCATTGGCAGGTGTACGATGACGTCGTGCCCCTTGCGATGGGCGGCTTCCGCATCCTGCTTCGTCGTCCGCAGGAACGGCATGACGGCGACGGTTAATCGGATGGGAAGATCGAGCATCTGCTCCGTCCCTTTCATTCCGTTACCGAAATCGTCGATGACGACCGCGATTTGCCGTTTCACCGGCTTGTCCGCCGAAGCGGCATTCGGATTGCCCGCTTGAGCCGTCAGTCCTCCGAACAGCAGTCCGACGCACAGGATCAGTGCGATTTTCCACGGGATTATGCGAGTTGTATTGCTCATAGGTTGTTGTCCTCCATCACCATAGGGGTTTGGTCTACGAATCCTGATCTTCATTATTATGAGCAATTCTGGTAAATTTTATTTGTTTGCTTATAATCGTAAAACCTCCCGACGACGGTCGGGAGGTTTTACGGATAAACCGATTAGATTCAGTGCTTAGTAGCCGAGCGCCGCTCTTGCTTTTTTCCATCTTTCGTTTAGACCGTCGTAAGCTTTTTGCAAATCTTTGGCAACGATCAGGTCTTGCGTCGTTTTGCCGACGAACAGATCGATTTCCGCTTTGTTCGCGATTTCGTTGAATTTCGGATCGCCTGCGACGTCTTCGAGGAACGTAGGGTTGAACGATTGGAATTCGGCCAATTGCGGAACGTTAGGCTTTTGCGATTTGTACACCGGCATGAAACCTTGGGAATCAATAAAGCCGGATTCTTTAACGAAGAATTCAACCCAAGCTTTAGCAAGCTCCTTATTCTCGCTGTTCTTGCTCACTCCGATCATATAATCTGAACCGAGCGGAGCGTTGTATTTTCCGCTGTTGTCATACGGTAATGGGAAGAAACCGATATCTTCGGATTTAGCGCCGGCGCCGATCAATTGAGGGATGACCCAGTTACCAAGGAAGTACATTGCCGCCTTGCCAGATGCGACTTCTCCCTTGGACATTTCCCAGTTGTTCGTTGCCAAGTCTTTCTCTACGTATCCTTTTTGAACGAGTGTACGGGCAATATTCATGAGAATGCCCCAAGCGTTATCCACTTGCCAAGGAGCATCGGAAGTCACGAATTGATCCGTCCATTTCATGTCTCCGGCAACGTATTTAATGGAGCCTTCCGCCCAGTTGCCGATCGGCCATTGCGCGCCGTAGTTCATGTACAACGGAATGATTCCCGCTGCTTTCAGCTTCTCGCAAGCCGCATAGAATTCATCCAGAGTCGTCGGTACTTTATCTACTCCGGCTTTGGCGAACGCTTGCTTATTGTAGACGATGCCTTGAGTATTCACGCCTGTGGAAAGCCCATAGCGTTGTCCTTCATGCAAGCGCATATCCGCAAAATACACATCTTCGAACAAGGATTCCGGAAGCGGTTCGTAGTAGTTCGCTAGCTCGGTATTCGGCAAGCTGGAATCGATCATGTTGACATCGCCGGCTTCGCCGGTCGTTAGACGGACTTTAATATCGTTAGCATAGTTCGTGATCCCTTCGAACTCCACTTCGGCGTTCGGAAATTTCGCTTTGAAAGCCTCGGCGTATTTATCGAATGTGCCGTCGTCGATCAAATCCGTGCGATGGGACAAAAACTTGATTTTACCGCCAAGCTCGGCTGCCGGTTCTTCGCTCGGGCTCTCGCTTGCGCTTGCACTGGCAGTTTCGCTTACGCTCGCAGAAGGTGAAGAGGACGCGGACGAAGATGAGCTTTCGTTGTTATTACCGCCGCCGCAAGCAGCGAGCAATACGGTTGTCAAAATCATAGTCATTGCGAGAAGCAGTGATTTTTTCATCTTTAGTGATTCCCCCATAGCTTGATTTTTGGCGATTTCCGTTCCTTGTAAAGGAACTTTGATATCGCTTACATCCTTCATTATAGAGTTTTTGTTCGCTATGAAAATGCCTTATATTTGTTTTTATTGTTCCTGATTATGATAACAAATAAATAATTTTAGGTTACAAACGATAACAAACGAGGCCGCCTCCGTTATTGCGCAACAGAGTCGGCCCCATCATTATACACGATAAGTATTAAGGAATTAATCGTTCAGAAATGCATACTCCGGCTGCTTCATAAGCTCGAGATTGCTGAAAATCAGCTTCGTGCGTTGCTCCAAGCTCGCGCGAGAACGAAGCAAATCTTCCGGCGTATTCAGGCAGGCATCCACGAGCTTATCGACCGTCGTGGCGGCGACATGAATTCGGGTGTCCGAGGAGGCGTAATAGATATAGACTTCTCCGTTGTCCTTGGCGATCAAGCCGTTGCAGAAGACGACGTTAGATACGTCTCCGACACGTTCGATCCCTTCCGGCGCGATCAGATGTCCCCCCGGCGCATGAATAACTTTGTTCGGCTCATCCAGCGCCGTCATGAATATGTACAGCACGTAACGCAAGCCAGCAGCCGTATTGCGAACGCCGTGAGCGACGTGGAGCCAGCCTTCCGACGTCTTGATCGGAGCCGGGCCTTGGCCGTTCTTGACTTCTTTAATCGTATGGTATTGACGCTCGTCCACGATGACTTCCTTATCGACGATTGCCGGATTCATGCTTTCCGACAAGCCCCAGCCGATCCCTCCTCCGGAACCGGCGTCGATGAATCCGTCCTGCGGGCGGGTATAGAACGCATACTTGCCGTTGACGAACTCCGGATGAAGCACGACGTTACGTTGTTGCGGGGAAGGCGTTTGCAGATCGGGCAACCGTTCCCAATGCACGAGATCTTTCGTGCGAACGATTCCCCCTTGCGCAACCGCGCTGGAAGTATCGCTAAGCGGTACCAACGGATCCTTGCGTTCCGTACAGAACAAGCCGTAGATCCAACCGTCCGCATGTTTGACGAGCCGCATGTCGTACACGTTGGTGTCCGGGTTTTCGGTTTCCGGCAGCAGCACCGGGTAATCCCAGAACTTAAAGCCGTCTACCGGACTGTCGCTTTCCGCGACGGCGAAGAACGACTTGCGGTCCACCCCTTCCGCTCTGACCATGAGATAGTATTTGCCGTTAAGCTCGATCGCCCCCGGATTAAACGTCGCGTTGACTCCGATTCTCTCCAGCAGGAAAGGGTTCGTCTTCGGATTGAGATCGTAACGCCAATGGATCGGCGCATGTTCCTTCGTCAGAACCGGAAACTCGTAACGTTCATACACGCCGTTATTGTTCGCCGCCGGACGATTGGGCCGTTTAATCAGCTTGTCGTGCTCGCTTTTCAAAGCTTTAAGTTTCGACATGAAATCGCTCATGAATGATTCCTCCGTTGAATGAGATGCGCCAATCTTTCCAAGCCTTCGAAACAAGCTCTGCTATTATGATAAGGACATTTCCACCGATCGACCTTCGCATAAGAACGATTCGGCACCCCGTCGCGAGAAACTTGCCAATGCCATTCGCCGTTCTCGTCATCGATGATGAACGTTTTCGTAAAACTCCAACTTTTCATAGCGGCTCTAAGCATCGCTTCATTCCCGGACAATTGATACGCGTTCAAGAATCCGACCATCGCTTCGGCTTGCGGCCACCAATCCTTCGAATCGTCGATATGTCCCTTCCCGTCCGCTTCGTTATAGATGCCGCCGTCGCTGTCCGTACCTTCCGCTAGCGTCGCTTCGGCCATAGCATAAGCAGCCTCGTTTACTTTGCGGATCCGCGCATCATCGCCTAATACTTCCGCGGCTTCGCACAGCAACCAACTGCCTTCGATATCGTGGCCATAGGAAACTTGCTCCGTCTTCGAATTCCACTCATCGTCGAAAAACAGCTTGAAATGGTTATTATTCGAATCCACGATAAGTTCGAGATGAATGTCGATCAATTCCGCAAGCTTCATTCGCAAGCCTTCCGGCTTCCACGCTCTGTATAGATTCGTATAAGCTTCCAGAACGTGCAGATGAGTGTTCATGGATTTACGTTCATTCAAGTCTTTGCCGCTTAAGCTAAGATCGTTCGTCTCCGTCCAATCTCCGGCTAACGCTTCGATATATCCGCGATGAACGCTGTCCCAAGCATGCTTCTCGATCAGCCGATACAGCTCCTTAGCCCATGAGAGAGCTTCTTCCGATCCCGTTGCGCGAAAATATTCGGATAACGCATAGATGACGAAAGCTTGGCCGTACACTTGTTTCTTGTCCTGAACCGGATGGCCGAAGGCGTCCACTATCCAGTAGAGGCCTCCGTGCTTCCGATCTCGGAATCGTTGGCCGAGTTCCTCATAGGCTCTGTCGGCGATGGTTCGATAGGCTTCGTCCTGGTAAACCCGGTATGCCGTCGCGAACGTCCACAGGATGCGGGCGTTGAGCACCAAACCTTTGTCCGCATCCGGCTTGATGCTCATGTCGCTGCCGATTTCTCCGACGAACCCGCCGTTGCGCTCGTCAATCGTATGCTTCATCCAGAAGCCGAGGATGTTCGACTTCAGTTCCTTTTCCAATTCGGCGCGCCATCTTTCTAACGTCAGTTGATCGTTCATTCGCGCTGCCACCTCCGAAAACCCTTATTTCTTGGACGTATAATAGTTGCGCACGATGGTCTCCGCTTTTTTGCCGAACATGCAGTAATCATCGTTGCTTGATGCTTCTTCCCGCGAATACAGCTTAGCCGGCCAATCCCAGAGCATGTATCCCCTCATCCACTCCCGACGAGAACAAGCCTCGAACATCGCCGAATAATACGCTTCTTGTTCTTCCTCGGAAGGTCCTCCCGGCAATGACCAATCGTTAGGCTTAAGGCTTGATCCTTCCCTGCTCGGGCAGCCCGTTTCCATGAAGAAAAACGGCTTGTTCCATTTGGATAACGCATTCTCGATCCGGTCGAGCTGAGACTCCCATTGGTCGATCGGGTAGTAACCGCTGGACGAGATGATATCGACCGCATCCCACCACGTCACATGATCCTCTTGGTACTTATCGCAATTGTAAGTAATCCATCCGCTGTATACCGCTCTGACCTTCGCGATCAAGTCTCTCCATTCGGCTTCTCTCGAGTCGGACTGCACCATCTCGCAGCCAACGCAGAACATTTCGCAGCCTTCTTGTTCGGCGATCTTCGCATAATGGACGATGAACTCCCCGTATGACGCGAACCATTCGCTCCAGCTAGGCTCTCCTGGTACTTTCTGCCGGAAAAAACTAATATGAGCGCGCCAAGTTCCATCCGCGCAATTCACGACCGGTTTCAAACAAACCTTCATGCCTAACGACTTCGCATTGCGGATCGCCCATCGCGTTTCCTCATCCGTAACGGTTGGCGCTTCGCGATAAGGAATCGTCGTCGATTGGGCTGTCGCTTGCTCCGCGGATAAAGCGATCGCTACCCAATTGACTCCCATGGCGCTCATCCGGAGCATGGAGTCTTCCGCAATTGGTCCCATCCAAGTCCCGCGTACGCCGGTCCAGCCCCAGGTCATTCCGTTCACCGTTTCAGCCCATTGACTCATGCAGTCCCGCTCCCGACTTATAGCTAACAAATAATTTTGTTAGCTATTTGTTTTTATTAATAGATAACAATACTCAAACAAATTTTATCATCGCAGGTCGTTTTGTCAATCGTTTTCTGCTCGATTGTTAGCTATTTTCATGAGTTAAAATATTTCATGAAAATAACAAGATTTGATCGCATCCCTACACATCTTAGGGGCTTAGGTAAATATAAAAAAACCGTCTCCAACAAAAAGTAGAAGAGACGATTTCATTTAAATTGACTCAATATTTATAAGTGGAATTTCCAGTTCGTTCTGAACGAAGCTCATGTCAGAATCTCTAGATACTAATGTAAACTCATGGAACACCACTGTCGCAATAATGAGAGCATCCGGGGTACTTTCATTAATAAGAATGGCAATCGCAATATTAGTATCCAGTAGATACCCTTTACTCATAAATCCCAGTCCTCACGTGACTTGTTAACCTCTTCAAGAAGTTCTTTCCCTCGCTCTGGTGTTAACGAACCGGCTGCCTCCAAAAGATCATCAATGGAGTAATCGTCTTCTTGAACTTCCACTGTCTGCATCTCAAGGTCAATCAATACACGCGAATTATTAATATTGAGTTTTTGAAGGATGGACTTTATTTCACTCGCTGCTTGTTCATCCATTTTTTTGGGGATCATTTCTATCCCTCCATTGTCATACTCGATTAAATCTCAACGTGCCGATACGAAGTCGATATCTTTACTTTCATCCGCCACCACTTCACCATAATTCAAGCCGCGGATTCCATCGGTTCACCCGCCCGCCAGATAGCCTAAAATCTGCCCGTCCACCTGCAACCTGTCCCCACGCCAACCTTCCGACCCTTCAGCCTCAGTTCGGGGCGGCTGCAGTTGATTCGCGGAGGACGATTTCTCCCGCGAGCAGAATCTTCTCCTTCGGGCCGTCCGGGTGGGCGATTCTCCAGAGCAACGTTTCGACCGATCGCTGACCCAGCGCTTCCTTGTTGACGTGCACCGTGCTTAAAGTCGGCGAAGACAATCCGGCATCCTCGATGTTATCGAATCCCGTCACCGACACTTGTCCCGGGACATCGATCCCCATACGCATAAGTACGGTCATGACGCAGATCGCTATGGAATCGTTCGCGCATACCAAAGCCGTCGGTAGCTCGCCTCTTCCCTGATCTTCACGTAAAATTCGCTCGATCTGCTCCGTCATCTCCGAGCGGTTAACCCCCTCAAACTGTAGCAGTTCCTTGTTCTGCGCATGCTCCACGTTCTGTTCCTCCAACATCGAACGGAAACCGAGCCAACGATCGTAGAAGCTGCGCGAATAACGGATATTGCCGACGAATTGCAGCTTGCGATGCCCGTTGCCAAGCAAATAATTCGTAGCTCTCCGGACGCACTCATAGTTGTTCATGAACAGAACGTCCGAGGGAATAAGCGAATCCTCATGGTCAACGAGTACGAAAGGAATTCCTAAGTTGCGAACTTCGAGCAGCAATTGGTTGGAGATGAGCCCCACGCCGATTAAACCCAATACCGCCTCCGGGTTAATCAGCCTCGAGAAATTATCGGTGACATGTTCGGTTACGATCATCATGCCCAGATGATTTTCCTCCAGACCCGTCGTGATCCCGTCGATGATCCGTCCCCAGAAGCTCGACTGCCGGTTCTGCTCCCGAACGTTCGGAATGAGTACGATAATCGTATTCCGTTCGGACGAGGGAGGTTTGTTCGGGATATTGCGGCTAACGATAGGCTTATTGCGTTTCTGAGAGAAATAACCGAGCTGCGTTGCCGCCTGAATGATCTTCTCCCGGGTATCCGGACTGACCCCGGATTTGCCCGAGAGCGCTTTGGACACGGCGAACTTGGATACGTTCACGTGGTCGGCTATCTGTTGCATCGTTACTTTTTTCGACATGATCTCTTTCACTCCGCCCATTCGAATCGACGATAATAACAAATTCTTTTGTTATCATAACATACCCGTTTCGTTAGCGGTACTTTTCGGCAGCGGTACTCTCCGTAAGAGGTACTCTTCGTCGCCGAACGAACCGATCCAGCTTATTTGACGGCTCCATTCGTAACCCCGGCGAAAATGTAACGTTGGAGGAACAAGAAGATCAGCACGGTCGGGATAAAAATAATGAGAATGCCAGCGGAAATCACGTTAAGCTGCGCCGCATTCGGACCGACGAAGCTGTAAATGGCCGTTGAGACGACTTTGAGCTTCTGCGACGGCATGTATAAGTACGGCGTGTAAAAGTCGTTGTAGATCGAAATTGTCTTCAGGATGATTAAGGTAGCGGTGGCGGGAGCGAGCAACGGGAAAATAATCGAGCGATAGATTTTGAATAACGACGCTCCCTCTACCATCGCGTTCTCGTCGAGATCCTTCGGAATGCTCGCGACGAATTGCAAGTAAATCACGATCTGCAGCACGTCGGCGCCTAAATACAGCAACATCGGAGCTTTGATCGTGTTATACACGCCAAGCGCCTTAATGACGCTAAACGTAGCCACTTGCGTCGTGACTAGCGGGATCACCTGAGCGATCAGATACAAAGCCATAATGGGCTTCTTCAAAGCGAAGTCGAAGCGACCGAGCGCGTAAGCCACCATCGTTCCGATAATGACATTCCCCGTTAGCGATACGGCCAAGATGACGAATATATTCTGAAAACCGAGCCCGAGCTTGCCGACTTTGAAGACCCGTTGAAAATTTTCGAAGTTAAAGAAGTCATGCGGGAGGCTCAGCCCGGATTGATAGAATTCGACCTTTGTTTTGAAAGCGCCGACGAAGACCGAATAAATCGGGAAAAATACGATGATGACGGCAACGAGTAAAGTAAAGTATTTGAAGGCTTGGACGTAACCCGGAGTTTTTACCATCGTCAATGATCCCCCCTGAACAGCACTTTTCTCTGGATGAAAATAAAGAATAGTACGATGAAGAGCAGCACGACGGCCATCGCGGACGCCAATCCGAAATTCTCGAATTTGAATGCCATATCGACCGTCTGTATGACGAAGGTAGAAGTACCGTTAGCCCCGAGCATCATAATAAACGGAATATCGAACGCCTCAAGCGCTCCGGTCAAGGTGAGAATCAGCATCAGCTCGATGACTCTGCGCAGGCTAGGCAACGTAATGAACCGGAACGATTGCCAACTGGACGCGCCGTCGATCGTCGAAGCCTCGTACAAATCCTTAGGAATCGACTGCAAAGCGCCGAGAAAGATAACCATGCTGAGCCCGAAATACTTCCACATCGAAATGAACGCCAAGGAAAAATTCACGAGGTGGGGGTTTCCCAGCCACAGCTGCTGCCAGGACTCCAGCCCGATCGCACCCAAGAACACGTTAAGAGAGCCGTATTCGGCATGGTATAGATTCTTAAACATAATTACGGTCGCGACGCTATGCAGAACGTACGGCAGGAAAAGCAGAACCCTAAAGACGTACTTCCCGCGCAGCCGTCCGTTAAGGACGATCGCGAAATAAAGCGCGATCGCGGTTTGCAGAACTCCGCCGCCGAAATAGTACAAATTGTTCTTGAACGCGCCGAAGATTTCCGGTCTCATAAGAATTTCCTTGTAGTTCGCGAATCCGATCCAGGTCTGATCGTAACCTAACCCGTCCCAATCCGTTAGGCTGAAGTAAAACAAAGCCGCCGCCGGATACAACGAGAACGCGCACAACAACGCGACGGGAATGGTAAGAAACCCGAACAGGATGATGTATTTCTGCGTTTTATAGCTGATGTTCATCCTTAAATCCCCCTAATCCTGATTCGTCTATTTAATCGAACGTCCATTAAGCAAACGCTTTCAGTATGATTATAGCGGGTTTTGTTATTTAATTTAAGGTGTTGTGTTTGTTTTAATTGTCTTCAATTTAGATAATATTCACCTAACACGATCCTTGAATTCTTTCGGGGTACATCCGACAACCTTCTTGAACACTTTGTTGAAATAAGCCGGATCCGCGTATCCGACCCTCTCTCCGACCTCGTACGTTTTCAACGCGTTCTTCTCCCTAAGCCAGTCTTTCGCGCGATCGATCCGCACCGAGATCAAGAAATCGGTAATCGTCTCCCCGGTCTCGGTCTTGAACAGCTTGCTTAAATAACTAGGAGTCAAGTACACTTCCTCCGCGAGTTTGTTCAGTTCCAGCTCCTCCGAGAAATGCTGATGAATATACTGCTTTACGGTTTCGACTACCCGATTCTCCTGCCGGGACTGACGCAACAGAACGAACAGCTTGTCCACTTCCCCGAGGAAATAGGACGAGAATATTTCCTTGTTTCCGTAATGCCCCGGTTCGCAGGAAACGCTCCTTTCCTCCTGTTCGTTCCTTTGCTCCGGCATATACCTACCGATTAGCGCCAACACCGTCTCGCAGCCTTCGCGCAGTTCATTCCAACCCGGCATAAGCGCTATACATTGCCGAAACCACCGTTGAACGGCTTCCTGAGCTTTAACATAATCGGATAAAGCCATCTCTTCTTGGAATTCGCTATCCAACAAAACAAGCAAATGCTTGATGGAATGTGGCTTCCGCGATTTTCTAGCGTAATCGGAGAATGCCCGCTTGCCCGCATCGTACCAAGCTTGTTGCATCGCTTGATCGCCTTGGCGGAACGCTTCGCGCAGCCAAGTCGTACCGCGAAACACATCGCTGCCGCCTATACGCGCTTCTTGGTTAACGGGCAATCGGTGCAGCAGCGTCTGACCTAGCTCTCTCACCCGATCCGCATGCTCGGAGTTATGTATTCCTACAATCAGGATCATTCGCTCGTCCCATTCCAGCAGAACCGATTTCGGTAACCATGCCGCGGTTACCGAGCTCATCTGCTCGTGCGACATTCGCGGGTTTCCGCGCAGCACGAACACGGCATAAGCGTCTTGAAACAACGGCCATTGCTCCAATTGACGGCAAGCTTCCAGCCTTATATGCTTGGGCAACGATTCCGCATCATTGAACAGCAATAGCTTCAGCCGCTCATCCTGATTTTCTTTGATCATCGCATATTCCTGTTCCAGCTTATCTCTCACTTGATAGAGCATTTTCGCAAGCTCTGCTTTGTCGACGGGCTTCAGTAAATAATCTTGGACTCCGAAGCGAAGCGCTTGCCGGGCAAAGATAAAATCGTCGAACCCGCTAATAATCGCGAGTTTCAATCCGGGATATCGGGCCTGCAACTTCTCTATAAGCTCTAATCCGTTCATGACCGGCATCTTGATATCCGTAATGACGAGATCTACCGATATCGCATCGATTCCCGCCAACAATTCCTGAGCCCCCGCGAAGATGCCGGTCACATGAAATTCTCTGCCCGCTTGAGTGATCAGCTTGGCCAGCCCTTTACGGATTCTTTCTTCATCGTCTACGACGACTATGTTAACCATGTCACTGATCCCCTTTCGTCATCGCGCGGGGCAGCCGAACCGTAACCGACGTCCCCGCTCCTACCGCGCTTTCGATGCTTATTCCATAGTTTTCGCCGAACAACAGCTTTAATCTCTCGTGCACGTTGCGCAATCCGATGCCTCGACCGTTGTTCTCATGCGCTGTCTTAGGTTCGTTTAACCTTCTTCGCAGACGAGTCAGATCGGCCTCCGACATTCCGACCCCGTCGTCCGTAATCGTAAACAGATGATCCGTCCCCGCCTGCTCATGAACTAACCGAATGATCATGGCGGGCTTGGACTCATCCATGCCATGATAGAGCGCGTTCTCCACGATCGGTTGAAAAAGAAGCTTCATGACGGGCAAATCGGGATCGGTTACGTTAACGATCTCCAGCACGAACCGATTGCCATATCGATAATTAAGCAGTTGCATGTACATGTTCAGATGCTCAAGCTCCATTCTAAGAGGTACCTTCTCCGTTCCGGTCCCCATTCCGTATCGAAGCAGTTTCCCGAGCAGCTGCGTCATGTCGCTCACTTCGACGTCATCGTTAATGACGGCGGTCATGCGAATCGATTCCAAGGTGTTATAGATGAAGTGCGGGTTGATCTGGTTCTGTAACGCTTCGAGCTCCGCTTCCTTCTTGCGTTGACCGGCCATATACACGTCCTCTACCAAGCTCTTGACGCGTACGATCATCCGGTTGAAGGCGCTGCCGACTAACCCGATCTCGTCTCTTCTTCTTACAGGGAACGTAACGTCGAGGTTACCCGTTTGGACGACCTTCATCATGCGTACGAGAGACCGCAGCGGTTTCGTTAACGTAAACGTGAAAATAAGCGAGATCAACAAGGCGAAGCCGATAATCAATACCGCCGATACTAACGTGAACCCTCGAATTCTAAGCGCGTCCCCCATCAATTCTTTTTCCGGGATCGTAATGAAGATTTTCCAACCCGTATTCCGCGATTGCTCATAGATCGTCAGAACGTGCTTGCCGTCTATTGTCGTATGGAAGCTGCCTTCTTCCCCCGATGCTTGGAGCATGTCGCCTGGATTCATGTTCTGCCCTAAATATTTCTTCTCGCTGTCGTAGACGACCCGCCCCGTATGATCGACGATCAACGTCGTTCCGTGCGTCGCTTTGTCCAGATCCTTGACGATGTTCTCGATCACGATGATATTGGCGTCTACGGCGATCAGTCCCAGAGATTCGTAAGTCGTATCGATGATCTCCCGAACGATCGTGAAGACGTAACGGCTACCCGTCGTATTCCCGCTTACCTCTTGCGTGCTGACCAGGACGGGATAGCCGTGGGCATCGTAGGCGAGCTTCCTCCATTCCGGGTACACCGATTTCAAGTCCGGACGCACGCCGCCGCTCTTCGTCACGAAGTAAGAATGTCCGTAACGATCGAACAGATAGACCGTGTTGGCGCCGTTCTTAATGTTGTTCAGAAAATAAATACTGCCTTCCACGCGCCTGAGCAACTGGAGTTGTTCGTCCGAAAGCGCCGTCCTTCCGGCGTTCAAATCCGTGCCGATATCCTTAGACTTCATGGGAAGGCTTTCATAATAGCGGTTAGATTCCTTCAAACCGGATTTAATCTCCGCTAAGTACGAAGGAATGATCGAGATTTTTTTCATATCTTCCATGTAGTCATCCAATTTACTGATCATAAGATCCGATACTTGGGAAACATAGGTGACCGTATTGCGTTCGATGGAGTCCGTGTAACGTTGGGCGGAAATATAACTAAGCACACCTATGGGCAAAATAATCAAAAACAAAAAGACGACGAACAGCTTCCCTTCCATTCTGTCCGCCGGCCAAGTCAGTCTCTTCTTTACCCCGCGCCAAAATCCGTTCATCCCCCGACGCTCCTTCATCTATAGGCAACAAAAGGCGATCTCGCCTCTAGGAGAGTCACCTTTCCGTTTGTCGGTATCAGTTTATCATAATTTTATGCTAACAAATATGATTATCCACTAACTTGATCACGCATGTTAAAATGTTAGAAAGAGGGGGACGATCATCATGGAGCTACTGAAGAATAAAATCATAGAAGAAGGACTCGTACTTAGCGATCAGGTACTGAAAGTTGATTCGTTCCTGAATCACCAAGTCGACCCCCGACTCATGCGGGAGATCGGCCGAACGTTCGCAAGCCTGTTCTCGGAATCCGGTATTACGAAGATCGTAACGATAGAATCGTCCGGAATCGCTCCGGCTGTTATGACGGGGCTCGATCTTGACGTTCCGGTCATATTCGCTCGTAAAAGAAAATCGCTAACGTTGCAGGACGACTTATATACGGAGAAGGTCTATTCGTTTACGAAGAAGGAAGAAAGCGAAGTATCCGTTTCGAGGAAATTGCTGTCGCAGGGCGATCGAGTGCTGCTCATAGACGACTTCTTAGCTAACGGAGAGGCGGCATTAGCGATGGCCAGAATCGTTGAACAAGCGGGCGCGACGGTAGCCGGAATCGGAATCGTCATCGAGAAGGCATTCCAGAACGGCAGCGGCAAGCTGCGCGAACATGGCTATCGGGTCGAATCGTTAGCGCGCATTGCATCGTTGGAAAGCGGCTCAGTCGTATTCGCTGATTAAGCAAAAGCGGCCGTTCCGCAAGCCGTTAAATCAGCTTGAGGAACGGCCCTTATCTACGTTAAAGCTGATTACCGCGCTTCGTCGCTGCTCCGGCTGCGCATGCCCGCAAGTCCGAATAAACCTAGCAAGCCTAACCAACCCCAGTTGAAGCTTCTTTTAGCCGTCGTTTCCATCGCTCTGACCGTATGGTTCGTGCGAGTGGTCAGGTTCGTATTGTAAGGCCTGTAGGTGTTGCCGTATGGTCTGTACGTGTTCATTCTCGTCGAATCGTAAGCCCCGTAATTGCCATCGGTGCCATACATTCCATAATTGCCGGTCCCGTACGTTCCATAGTTCCCCGTGCCATACGTTCCGTAAGATCCCATACCGTTCCCGGTACCCGTACGCGTACCGTTTAAGTTGTTGTAATAGTAGCCGTTTGACGGCGTTCCGTTAGGCATCATTCGATTGGTCATTCCATTCCCCGTGCCCGGAGAATACGTCTTGTTAATGCCAGGAGTGCTAAGCGGCGTTACTCCGTCCGTCTTCGACTTGCTGACCGTCGTTTCGGCGAAAGCAGGAATCATAAGAACCATGGCAAGACACCCGAACATCATAAAGCCGACCAGAAACTTTTTCAAGCGAATAACCTCCTCGATATAATGATTTACGCTCCTTAAGGTCTCCTCGGCAAAATAAATTATTCTGCGCAAATCATCCATTTCAGCTATACTTTGAGGATAATGTAAGACATCAGACAGGAGGTGGCACATGAGTCGGCAATCGCAAGCCAAACAACCCAATCCGCTTATTCTGTCCGTTCTCGGTCTAATATGCGTTGTTTTCGGAGTTACGGATTTGTTCATCGACAGAGTATGGATCGGCATATTTCTAATTGCAGTCGGACTCCTCGTGGGGGTTAACGGAATTCGTCGTTATGCCGCATTAAAGAAACGGCTGCGCAACGGATAATAAAGAAAGAAATACCCTGGACGTGACGATAATCGCCATGCTCGGGGTATTTTTGATTATGTCCTTTGTTTTCCATTGAAGCCGAGCCATTTCAAGGAGTCCGCATAACGCTTGGGAGAAAGTCCCTCCGATTTCTTGAACAGCTTGCTGAAGTAAAACAAATCTCCGATTCCCACGCGTTCGGCAATCTGTTCCACCGTTAACGTATTTTCCCGGAGGAGCCTCTTCGCTTCCTCGAGTCTAAGATGCAACACATATTGGGCAACGCTTTGACCTGTCGCTTGCTTGAACAACGTTCCGAAATATTTAGGCGACAGCATCGCTCTGGCGGCGAGCGTCGGGAGGGTAATTTTTCCGGTATAGTTTTGTTTCATATAATGGATGGCATCCAGCATTACGTCCGCGTGAGAATGACCGATCCAGATGCCTTCTTCCGTCGTTAACTCTTGGTCGATCAACCCGATCAGATTCAGCATGGAGGACTTCAGCCCGATCTGGGCATTGGCCCTCGTATCTTGAAAGCGCGCGTTTAACTCCCTGAATGCTTCGAAAAACTGATGCACGCGGACGGGAGTCATCCGTTCCGGAATAACCATATCGATCAGTTCGGCATCAGGCCGGGCCAGCAGCCAATTCGCGTCAGGCGATGCTTCATCCGACTTTCGGTCAAGATATACTCCATAAGGTGAGAAATCCGCCGATTCCCCCAGGAATACATAGTCGAAATGTACCGCAAAGCAATGCATAGGTTCATCGTCCGAAACGAACATCTCGTTCGCTCTTTGCGGACGAATGTAGAGTAGATCGCCGGGGTTCATGACGTACGTCTTATCCTCTATTCTGAGCGACCCGCTTCCCTTCACGACATAGATGAATTCGTGATCGTAAATGTACCTTTCCGGATTATGGGCACCTGGAGGAATCACGACTTCATGAACGAAACGGACGTAGGGGGATAACGTTCTATAATCGACCCGATAAGCATTTACCATTTTCGATCACCCCATAGTTGTTCGACTTCCGTATTTTTTCCCATTATATCACGCGGCAATTCCTTTAATCATCGGGCAATCAAAGATTCGACTTTATTACAAAAAGTTGCGAAGTCTCTCCATCCCATCTTTCCTCATCGTCTTGTACGATAAGAGCGTACCCATTACGGAGGAGGAATTAGATCATGAACGCCAACACGCCAATTACGGAGAAACACGTTGATTTCTATCGCGAGAACGGATTCGTACAAGTCGATAACATGCTTACGCCGGATGAACTCGATCAATTGCGGGAATACCTTGAAGAAGCGATGCATGCCGACAGCGATCGTTCAGTGAAAACCGACAAAAAAGACGGACTTTATTATCGGGTGTTAAATCAGAAAGTCAATACGTGGAGAGATCATGGCGGAATGGGGAAATTCTCCTTTCATGATCGATTCGCGCAATCCGCTCTCGCCTTGACAGGGGCGAATGAAATTCGTTTTTTCCATGACCATGGTCTCTGGAAGATGCCTAACGACTCCAAACCGACGCCTTGGCACCAAGATACGCCTTACTGGCCGATCAATGAAGCCGACAAGGGGATGTTATCGATCTGGATCGCCCTTGACGATGTGAATGAACAAAATGGCTGCATGGCATTCATTCCTAAATCCCATAAGCTCGGCAAACTTACCGGAATCGACTTCCTCGAGCCGCAAAATATTTTCGATTACGTCGAAGGAGGCCAGCTCGATGACCGCAAACCCGTCGTCGTACCGCTTAAGGCCGGAAGCTGCACGTTTCACAATGGATTAACGTTCCATTATGCTCACGCGAATATGACCGATCGTCCCCGCAGGGCGCTCGCCATCATCTATATGCCGGACGGCATCACGTTCAGCGGTGCTGACCACGCGATTACGCACAGCTTGAATTTGGAGAAAAACTCGGCGATTAAAGGGCCTTTGTTCCCTCTTCTGGCTACTCGCGACTCGTAATTATGACGACTTATCGGCAAAACAGCAAGAAGCCGTTCCTTGAAAGGGACGGCTTCTTGACTTACTTCTATATAACTAACCCGCTCGCGGTTAGGATACGGCTTTGCCGGTTCTCTTGCAAGGCTTGCTGTTGTTCTTGCAGGTGTGGTATACCCCTCTGAAATCCAGACGGTGGTCCGTGACTTGGAAGCCATGCTCGCGCATGAGTTTTTGCTCCAAATCCTGAAGCCAATCGTCTTCGATCTCTTCCAGCGCTCCGCATACTTTGCAGATCAAGTGGTGATGCATATGCTCATGACCTTCGATACGAAGATCGAACCGGGCTACGCCGTCACCGAAATTCATTTTCTCCACGATATGCAATTCCGCGAGAAGTTCTAAGGTACGATACACCGTGGCAAGACCGATATCCGGAAATTTTGATCTCACTAACATAAATACATCTTCGGCGCTCAAATGATCTTTTTCATTCTCCAGCAGCACCTTCAGCGTAATTTCCCGTTGGGGAGTCAACTTATAGCCCTTCACCGTCAATTGCCGATTGATCTTGTCGATTTGTTCCACGATATCCATCCTACCCGAACACCTCCGCTCTTCCAAAATACATTCATTTCTTCTTAATCATAGCGGAATCGGCATAAAAAATCAAAGCTAGGATGAAAAGAGAACGGCAACCTATTCCCGAATATTCGACGGAAATCCGCTTAAGCGCGGTCGTCTTTACGAGATTAAGGTCGGACATCGAATAAGTACAGGCTCATACGCTTTCGGGAGAGTTTCGGATTAGTTGGGCTTCAACAGTCTTTATGCACATTTCCACTTTTCCCAACCAATTAGACCGCTACCAGCGGCTTTCGGTTCACTGTTCCTCGATTTTCAACAAGTTCTCCGATTTCAGCTTCTAAGAGACGTAACCTAGCAAACTTGTGCACCTAAGTGTAAATTGTACACCTAGTTTGGGGATTTTATCTTGCTCAAATGACTAAGTGTAAAACATACAATTAGTTCAAGCGAATGTTTGTAACACAGACGAAATCAATCAATCTAAGTGTAAATTTTACATTTAGAAGTTGGAAAAGAGGGCTTTAGAAGAATCTAATTGTACATTTTACACTTAAGTTTTAAGACGTGTGTGCTATTCCCATTTATTTTTTTCTATTCAGACCGATATTGCAAGAAAAGACGACACAAGGATAACCTCCCTCATGTCGCCGAATGGAGCCGGCTAAAGCAAACTCGCGTATAATCGGTTCATTTCCTCGATCGTAGCCTTGGTCGGCAGCGCGCGACCGGTTAAAGACTTGCGAAGCATTTCATTCACGATAATCCCGGCTTGTTCCTGAAATTCCGGAAAAGCCCGATTGCGCGGTCTCATGTAACTTTGCTCCATCGTCCGACGCGTCGCGGCGAAGAAGTCGCCGCTATCAGCGTTCGTCCGCTCATCCGTCCATGCCGCCGAATGTCCCGGCTGTCCCCCGGCATCGAAATATAAGGTACGCTGAACATTCGGGCTTGCCGCGAACATCGCAAACTCCGCTGCGGCCGAAATGTGCTTGGATCTGGCAGACACAGCCATCCCCACGCCTCCGAGCAAAGCGTTTTCCGGGCTCCCCGTCGTTGAAGGAATATCGGCAAACCGCAACCTGCGACCGTCGGCGACAGCCGCTCTCGCATAATTCGTATATCCGAAAGCAAGCGGAACGTATACGATCTCATCGGTTGCCGCCATCAGATCGTACATCTGGATCGGATTCGACTCTAGAGAAGACTCGTGTAACAACGGAAGCAGATCGAGCATGATCTTCAATGCCGCTTCGCCGGTTGCGTGAGGAATGCCTTCGCGTTCGTCGAAGAACGATTTTCCTCCGATATTGGCGCACAACGATAGGAAGCTGCACATCGCATCCGTCGGACAGAGCGGCCAACCGATCTTACGACCGCTGGGCAACGTGGCAGCTAGCTCGACAACATCCTTCCAATCGGTCGGCAATATCCGGTCCATGAACAGATCCGGCCGATAGGACGCCACTTGAGCGGCAGCGTCGACCGCAAGAGCCCATTGGCGGCCGTTCCAATTGTAACTGGAATGGCTAGGTCCCACGCTATTCGCTTGCTGATCCGCCATATACGATTCCGGAATCCATTCCTCCAACGCAACCAGAACTCCCTGAGAGCAGCTAATTCCGACATGAGGATGATCGATGAGAATAATGTCGTATTCCATAGCCAGTTCATCTACCGGATAATCACCGAAATCCTTAAGCGATCGCCGATCCCAAGTCAGCATCACGTCCGGTCGTCGCAGTTCCCTGAACTTCTCCGACGCGAGCAGCAACGGAGCATAACCCCGCTCGTGATTCCATGTCATTCCCTTGAGGGTGATCAACTTAGATAACCCCTTTTCCTTGCATCTCGGCAATGCTCCCGCCGTCGTAACCCAATTCCTTCAGAATTTCCTCGTTGTGTTCCCCGACCATAGGCGGATGGCGCACGATCTCGCCCGGCGTCTCGCTAAACTTGACCGGAATATTGACCGTCTTCACGTCGCCCGCGGTCGGATGCCGATAGGTGGCGAACGCCTCCAGATGAACGGCTTGCGGATCTTGTTCGACCTCGAGATGGTTTTTCACTTCCGATACCCACATGTCCCTTTCGAGCATTTTCTCCACCCAATACGCCGTCGTCTGCTTGACCACGCTTGCCTGAATGCGGAAGAACACTTCGTCCCGTTTGTCGTAAAGCGTATCGGGATCGTTATAATCGTTCAACCCTTCGTCTTCCAACACTTCCGCCAACACCGGAATCGGATTAACGGAGATGCACATATGTCCGTCGGAAGTTTGATAGATTCCGAACGGAGCCGACTGACCCGGATGCGCGATACCCGACATCGGGCGTTCGAACAGCTTACCCGAGTTAAGGGTTACCGCGAATTCCTGAAGCTGGTGGGTGATGAGACATTGGAACAGGTTGATCTCGATTTTCTGGCCTTTGCCCGTACGCTCCCGATAATAGAGGGCGGATAAGAGCCCGTATACGATGTTATAAGCGCCTAATTGATCCGCGATTCCGGTTCCGAGAGGAGTCGGCGCAGCATCCGCGCGACCGGTTAATGTCGCCAAGCCGCTCAGGGATTGAATCATAAGATCTTGTCCCGGGCGATCGACATAAGGACCGTCTTGTCCGTAGCCCGTACTGGAACAGTAGATAATCTTGGGATTGATTTTCTTCAGATCCTCGAAGCCGAAACCAAGCTTATCCATGACGCCCGGACGAAAATTTTCGATGACGAAGTCGCATTCCGCCGCCAGCTTATAAATAATTTCTTTCGCTTCGCTAGATTTGAGGTCGAGCGCAAGCGACCGCTTGTTGCGGTTGAACGCCATAAAACAAGGGGATTCCGTCCCCCCGACCCAATATTTAAGAAAGGACCATTGCCGATAGCTGTCGCCGCTGCCCTTGCGTTCGACCTTAACGACGTCTGCCCCTAGATCTCCAAGCATTTGCGTCGCGAACGGCCCTTGCAGCAAATGGGTGAAATCCAGAACCTTAATGCCTTTCAATGCCTTTTCCACGAATCTATCACCCTTTCTCTTGTCCGATTACGCCTTATCCGCTTGCCAAGCCCATCCCAATGTACGTCGTTCTCCCGCCCTCAGCCCCTCCGCATCGGCACCCGTCCATTCCGAAGACAAGGGCGAATTATAGGCATCCGAGATGCAGTTCCATGGTTCCAACGACAAGGCGTCCGCCCATTTCGGCTTGAACACGACCAGATAAGGAAAACCGCTGTCGCATTCGAAGCCGATACGTACATCGCCATCCTTCATGCTCATTTGTCTGCTTGCGGAACCTTCCGCCATCCGGAACACAAAGTGATCTACGTCCGAGGGCAGAAGATCCAACGTCATGCCATCGCTCAATTTCCCGCATAATTCCGTAGGGACAGGTGTCTGACGGTTGAGTCCGTCAGCGTCGGCGATATACTGCAGGCGGGTCGGGGCCGTGATCTCGATCTCTTCCGGCTTCCCCCGAAACTTAAAGTAAGGATGCAGTCCAAAACCGAAAGGCGCTTCTTCGTTTCCGCCGTTGAATGCTTCCAACTCCCCGGATATTCGATTGCCGGTTAATCTCCAATGCATTCTGAGCAACACCGCATGCGGATAATAAGCGCCTTGAGCCTCGGTGGCCTCGAATCGATATTCCGCAGTAGCCGATGCTCCGTTCTCGTCGTCCGCTTCAAGAGAAACGATCTGCCACTGCCGCATGCGAATTTCTCCGTGAAGGTGATATTCTCCATCATGAACCGGATAAACATAGGACTTGCCCCGGAAAGAAAACGCTCCGCCCGCTATGCGACCAGGTGGCCATAGCAGCGGTACTCCGAATTCCGAAGAGCGGGCTCCGAGCGTCGCCAAATCCGGAGGACCTTCGATCGTTTCGTGCCCTCCCAGACGGCAACGGATCAAATTGAATCCGATAGAGGGAACGATAATCGCAATCGAATCCTGCTCCCGATCCGCTAGAACGATGACGGCATGCCCTTCCCGGACATCTTCGTAAGCCTCATAACCCATTTTGACACCCCGAATGCAAGCTTATTTTCCTATGAATACGGGACTGCGCTTCTCGACGAAGGCCGCGATTCCCTCTTGCGCGTCGGCGCTGTAAAATAAGTTCGCCAGATAGGCTCTATCGTATGCTTGAGCCGTTTCCAAGCTCGCGTCTCGCCCTTCGTTTACGAGTTTCTTCAAGCCTTGGACGGCTAGCGGTGCTTTCTCCGCGATTTCCTTAGCCAATGCGGCTGCCGTCTCGAGCAGCTTTTCCGGTGCCGTCACTTGATTGACGAAACCTAGCCCCGTCCCCTCCTGCGCGGTTAAGAATCTGCCCGTCATGAGCATTTCTTTGGCCGCGTAAGGTCCGATGGCGCGAAGGGCTTTCTGCACGCCGCCGCCCCCCGGAACGAGACCTAGCTTGACTTCCGGCAACCCGAATTTCGCTTTCTCCGAGGCCACGATTAGGTCGCACGCGAGCACGATCTCGAATCCGCCGCCGAGCGCATAGCCGTTAACCGCCGCGATAACCGGCTTCGCGCATTCCTCGATCGCCCGGTACATGTCGCGTCCCTTGTTCTGGAACGAGAAAAAAGCCCCTAAGTCGAACCCGCTATATTCTTCGATATCGGCGCCCGCCATGAAGGCTTTGCCCGTTCCGGTCAAGATAACCGCGCGTACGTCCGGTCTTTCTTGAATACGACGAAAGACATCCGTTAGCTCGGCCATCATCACGCCGTTCATCGCATTCAGCTTAGCTTCGCGAAGCAACGTCAAAGTGATGACCCATCCGGTTTGTTCGACTTTGATATATTCGTAAGTTTGATCGTTCATTTCCATATCCCCCTTGCTGTCATTCGCCTCTAACCGACTGTCCGCCATCGGCCACGAACGTCTGCCCCGTAATGAACGATGCGGCATCGCTGCACAAATACAACACCAAATCGGCGATTTCCTCGGGTTGTCCGAATCTTCCTATCGGATGCGCGTCGTTCCATAGACGGATCAACGCTTCCGGATCGTCGACTTCCTCGAATATTTTCTCGTTCATCGGCGTCATGATCGTACCCGGCGCGACGGCGTTAATCCGAACGCCTTGGCCTGCGTACTGCACGGCAGCCTGCCTCGTGAAAGCAAGAATGCCTCCTTTGGACGCGCTATAGGCCGCCCAGCCCATGAAACCGTTAAGCGCCTGGGTCGACGAGCAATTCACGATAGAGCCTTTGCCTTGCTTCCGCATGTAAGGGATCGCATATTTGCAGCCGCGGAATACGCCGCCCAGATTAATATTCAGCACTTTGTGCCAATCCTCATCGCTCGTCTCGACCGCTTCCCCGGCAATGGCCACTCCGGCGTTGTTATACAGAAAATCGAGCCTGCCTCGAAGGGCATGAGCTTGCTCCATGAGCCGTTTCATTTGCTCGTCGCTTCCGACGTCAACCGGGAAGAAATGGACGTCTTTTCCTTCTTTGCGGAGCTCGTCTTCCAATGAACGGCCGCGCTTCTCGTCCAAATCCGCGATGACCGTCGTTGCGCCCGCTTCCGCGAAAGCGCGAACCGCCGCGCCGCCGATGCCCATCGAGCCGCCCGTCACGACCGCAACCTGCCCTTTAAAATGAAAATTCACGTTAGTCGCCAATCGGGAACCCCCTCTTCCAGGTATCGCTTCGAGCCTCATTAGATGGAAGCTTCGATACTTGTAATGATATCGGGTTCCCGTCGGCGACGTAACGTGACGGGTTTTACTTTTCTTCTATTCTTTTTAGGTATTTGACAGACTTCGGTGATCGGCAGGCGTTATGCCGGTCAAATCCTTGAAAATCTTGTTAAAATATTTCACGTCGGCATAACCGACCGCCTCGCTCACCTCGTATACCTTCATATGAGTCGTCTGGAGCAAATGACGGGCGCGGGCCACTCGGAGCTGCATCAAGTATTTGGTGAAAATTTCTCCTACCTCTTCCTTAAACAATCGGCTAAGGTACGAAGCGTTAACGAAAAATCTGTCGGCGAGCTTCTGCAAAGAGACTTCATCCTGAAAATGATCTTCTAAATAACGAAGAACGTCGACTATGAGCTTGCTCTTGCGATGAGTTCTGTTTAACGCGGCATTCGAGACCACATCTTTGAACTCCGCCGTTACGTATTCCCTAATCTCGTCCAACGTATCGAAAGCATAGACTTTGCCCAATCCCGACTCCGGGTTTCGATCCGATCCGGAATCCGCCGATTGATCGCGCGTCTCCCCTAAAATCTTGTTCATGTCCTGCCAGATGTCGTCCAGGTCCTGAGCCGAAACTTTATTGCGGCCGATTTCCTCGAATAAACCCGCAAGCAACGACGTCGTTTCTTCCTCATTGCCCGAGGCGACGCAATTGAACAGACGCTGCTGCAATTCCCGGTTAAACAGCTTGCGATTGTCTTCGAGCGTCAATCTTTCGTAGAACGTCGCCCGGTCGTTGCCGAAATACATTTTCATCTTGAGCGAATTCAGAGCTTCCATATAAGCATGGAATACTTCGCGCTCCGAATCGTGCTTCCCGCTGACCCCTACCGATACGGTAACCTTGATAAACCGTTTCACGCTCTCCCGGATTCGTTCGACCAAGCTCTCCGCCTCGGCCGTATCCGAGCCGGCTTCACACCAGATCGCGACTCGCTCTTCAACCCCGAACAAGTAATACTGAAGTCCGCTTTCCTTGAAATATTCTTCGACGATATTGCGGATCCCGTAATAGAGGAGCTCCATATCCCTATGGCTATACCGTTCAAGCAGAGCATACAGCCTATCGACCTCTAGCAGAATCACGACGAAACGCTCCGCTTTCCATTCGATCCCAAGCTCCTCGCGTTGTTGCCTCACGGAAATCTCATCCGCTTTCCTCCCGGAGAACCAGTTCGCAAGGAATTGCTCCCTCAGCCGATGTCGGTCTTGGTTCCACTTGGACTCCTCGGCAACCCTTCTATGGCGTTCCGCTTGCCTTTCGTTCTTCCGGCGGGCAAGCCGCAGAAATAATTGAAGCATTTCGTCATCATTAACCGGCTTCAGCAAATAATCGTTCGCATCCAGACGCATTGCCGTTCGCACGTAATCGAAATCGTCGAATCCGGTCAGCATCACCTTGGTCGTCTCCGGATGCGACGTCTGTATACGGGCCAAGAGCTGTAACCCGTCCAAGATCGGCATGCGAATATCGCACAGCAAGAAATCCACTTTCTCAGATTGCAAAATGTCGTAAGCATCTTCCCCGTTGCCAGCTTCATGAATTCGGGTAATGCCGCACAGTTTCCAATAGTCGGCTTTAACGAGCACTTCGCGCATCCAGCCTTCGTCTTCCACGATCAGTAAGCTATACATGGGTACCTCCCGCCGGCTTAGGTAAAGTCACTTCCAAAGTCGTGCCTTGATCCGGTTGGCTATAGATTTGCAATCCGTAATTTTCACCGTAATAATGCTTGATTCTGTTGTTAACGTTGCTCAGTGCGAATATCTGATTCGAGGACTGAACGCCCGAACGCAGGTATTCCCGAACTTCCTCTAAACGTTCCGATGACATGCCGAGACCATCGTCGCTTACCGTAAATACGACGTCGGCGCCTAACCGGTAGCCGGTCACCGATATCGAACCGTTCCCCTTCTTCATCTCTATCCCATGAATGATGGCGTTCTCCACGAGCGGCTGAAGCAGCAGCTTCAACACCGGCATTTCCATCAGTTCGTCTTCCACGTCGATCGTCACGTCGAATTTATCGCGATACCTGATTTTCTGAATCCGCAAGTAATACTCGATATGTTCGAGCATTTCCCTCACGGAAATCCAATCGTCCCCCTTCAAGCTATGGCGGAAGAAGTGGGATAAGGCGTAAGTCATTTCCGTTACTTCGTTTACCCCGTGAATTTTGGCAATGGAATAGATCGAGTTAAGCGTATTGTACAGAAAATGGGGGTTAATCTTCGATTGCATCAGCTTCAGCTCGAATTGTTGCTTCATCAGCTTCTCTTCGTACAAATTTCGGACGAGTTGCTGTAGGTTCTCCGTCATCGTGTTAAATCCCGAGTACAGAATACCGAATTCGTCTTTCCTCTTCTCTTCGATCTGATAATTAAAATCCTTCTTGCCGACGAATTGCTTCATCGCGTTCAATAACCGGAACATTGGACTATAGATGTTTCTCATGAACAGGAACGACAGCACGAGCGCCGCGGCGACGGCGATGGCGGCAACGGCCGCGATGTCGTTGCGCAGGTTGACGATCTCCCTGTTCCAATCTTCCCTCGGCACGAATGCCATATATTTAAACCCGGTACTCAACGAGGTGTTGAACACGACGAGCAGTTCTTTGCCTCCTACTTCCTCGGAGAAGCTGCCTTCCTTATTCTCGTCGATCAGCTTCATGTTCCGAAGAAAAGCGGGTTTCTCTCCGAAAATAACGGGAGGAAACGGCGTATCCCCACTTCCTTCCGTCTGGCTTAAGCTGCGTCCGTCGTCCGTTAGCACCAACGTCTTGATTCCGTTTTCGTTGGCGTTGATTTTTTTGATATAATCCGATATCGTGCTCTCGCTAACGTGAAGGAATAACACGCTGCCGTCGTCCGTCGGATCCAATTGGATCGGATACGTAATAAAGTTCGCTTTCCGCGTCATATACGTGAAACCCGCTTCGTTTTCCAGAAACCAATGCGGAGAATCCGCTTCCCTTTTTACCAAACCCTCGATATGCAAGACTTCGTTGTTCGGATAGAAATACATCGTCTTCTCCGACGTAAGCAGCATTCGGTTGCGGCTATTGTACAAGCTGATCGAATAGATGTTATGACCCGATATTTGCATCGAGTTCATCTCGTTCATAATTTCATTGATGATCGTAAGATCGCCGTAGTCGGACAAATCGATGTCGCGTTGCAGAAACTGCCGGTAAGCGAAATTAATGAGAAACGGAGTCACGGTATACCGCGACTCCTTAAGGACCGATTCGATGCTCTCTTCCAACGTCCGTAGATTGGTAGAGACTGAATCGCTGACTTTATCTTCGATGATCGCCGTCGAGCTCTTGTAGGTGAAGAACGAAACGACCCCGAGCGGCAAACAAATCAGGATCAGGAAATAAACGATCAGCTTGAAACGCAAACTGTGCATGTTCATGGCGTAAGAGCTCCTTTGTTTGCGTGCATACTGAGTATTTAACCTTTTGTAGCCCCTTCCGTCAATCCCGAAATCAGTTGCCGCTGAATGACGAGGAACAAAATGAACACCGGAATCGAGATCAGAATCGAAGCCGCCATCATCGTTCCCCAATTCGTCTCGTACTGTCCTTTGAAATCCATTATGCCGATCGGCAGCGTTCTCTTGGACGGATCCGTCATGAACACGAGCGAGAACAAAAACTCTTGCCACGTAATCAAGAAGACGTATGCGGCGGTCGCTCCGATCCCCGGCCTTAAGATAGGCACGATTACTTTAATGAATGCCTGCAGCTTCGAGGCGCCTTCCATCATGGCCGACTCTTCCATATCGATCGGTATATTCAACATAAAGCTGCGGAGCAGCCAAACAGCCACGGGTACGGTGAACGCCATGTAAGCCAGAATGAGTCCGGGATAGGAATTCAATAACCCGAGCGAGCTTACGATTTTGTACAAAGGAATAACGATGGCGCTAATGCAGAACATCTGGCTAACCAAGATGACGTTCAGGAAAAATTTCCTTCCCGGGAATTCCAACCGGGTAAAGCTGTAAGCCGCCAGCACCGACACGATGATGACCAATACGCAGGTAACGACGGAAACGAACAAGCTGTTCAAGAAGTAATCGGCGAACTGTTGATGCCGCAAAGCCGCGGCGAAGTTGGACAGCGTAATGTCCTTCGGAATCCAGACGGGCGGGATCGTGAACAACTGGTCGGACGACTTCAAGGAAGTCGAAAGCATCTGCATGAACGGAAACAAAGAGAAGAACAGCAGCGCCGCGATTCCGACGGCGAACATAATCCGAGAGCCCATACGCTTAATCATCATATCGATATCCCTCAATTTCTTTCATTCTTGTGCATTTGCCGGATGAGTATTAAGCTGATCAGGAAAATAAAGATAAAGCTGACGACGGATACGCGCGAAGCTTCGCCGAAGTTAAAGTGGCCGAAACTCAACTCGTAGATGTAAGTAGGAGCGATATGCGTCGAACGAATCGGTCCCCCGCCGGTCAAGACGTAGATCATCTCGAAATAATTAAACGTCCAGATCGAGACGAGCATGATGACCGTCTTCAATACGCCGGAGATCGAGGGAAGCGTAATGTGGAAAAATTGTCTCAATCCGTCCGCTCCATCGATTTTCGATGCTTCGTACTGATCGTGCGGAACGCTCTGCAGCGCGGCCAGCAACATCAACATGGCGAACGGGAACCCTTTCCATATTGCGGCCAGAATAACGGAGAACATCGCCAGCCCCGGAGTTCCTAGCCAATCCGTCGCATGTTGTCCGAAGCCCAGCTTCGCGATCAACGAATTGAGAAATCCGAACTGCGAATCGTACACCAATCTCCAAGTCAACGCGGCGATGACGCCCGGCAAAACCCATGGAAGCAACACGAGCACGCGTACCAACCATCTGAGCGGAAATTTGCGGTTAAGCAACAATGCCGCGCCAAGGCCGATTGCAACTTGGAAAAAAGCGACGCAAGCCGTCCATACGATAGAATGCTTGCCTATCTTCAAGAGCTCGCCGTTCTTGAACATATCGACGTAACCGGATAAACCGATCCATCTCGGCGCCCCATGGGAGAGATCCGTATCCTGTAACGAGATTTGAAGCGAATACATCAACGGAATAAATAAAAGTACGAGCAACAACAATACCGATGGTCCTATCAACAAATATCCCAACAACGTCGAGCGTGTCTTCATGTCTTCACTCCCGTTAATTCCGTCCTTGAATAAGAAAGAAGACGCTGCGCGAGAAACTAGGCGTATCCGTGGCAGCGCCTTCTTTGTGTCGCATTGCTTTGAATCTAGACGACCTTTATTTGTTCAGAAGCCCGTTGATTTTGTCCGCGGCTTCTTGCAGCGCGTCTTTAGCGCTCATGTTACCCGTCATGACCTTCTGCGTCGCTTGCAGCTGCAACTCGGCGATCGCCGGGTAGTTCGCTACGTTCGGACGGTAGGTAGCCGTCGTCAGTTGCTGGTAGATGACGTCCGGAAATTGGCGCTTCTGATCCAAATATTCTTTCGCCGCTTTCTTGTTCGCGGGCGTCAACATCGTGATGTTCTTCTGATTGTCGTAGTTGGTCGAATACTGAATGAATTCCCATGCCAGATCCTTGTTGCTCGAGTTTGCGTTGATCGCGAGGTTAAAGCCCCCGAAAGTCCCGATCGACTGTCCGCCTTCAGGCTTCGGCAAGTTCGCGACTCCGTAGTTCATGTTCGGAGCTCTCGTCTTGATCGTGTCTTGACCCCATTCCCCGTACATCGTCATCGCGGTTTGACCGCTCGTGAACAGCGTCATCGCATCTTCCTCGTTCTTGCCGACGCTTCCCGGAGGACTAATCTTGCTGATGTCCGCCCAGAATTGCAGAGCTTTCACGCCGGGCTCTTCGTTGATCAGAATTTTCTTGCCGGACTCGTCCAGCAATTTACCGCCGGCCGCAACCGTAAACGCATCCACCAGACATTGCACGGATTCGCTGCTTCCAGCCCAGTTGGACGCGCCGTATTTGCCGTCCTTCGTCAGTTGCTCGCCGTACTTGAGGAACTCTTCCCAGGTTACGGGCGGTTTCTCGGGATCAAGACCGGCCGCTTTAAACATATCTTTGTTGTAGTAGAGAACTCCCCATACTCCTACGTCGAACGGAACCGCATAGACGTTGTTCTGGAACGAACCCGCGCCCCATGCCCCGTCGAAATAATCTTCAGCCTTCACTTCCGACTTTCCTAAGTAGTCGTCCAGGGGCACGATGTACTTCGCCGCCGCGTATTGGGCGACCCATACTTGGTCTAGCAACAGAATGTCCGGACCTTCTCCTCCCGCCACGGCGGGAAGCAGCTTGCTCTTCAATTGATCGTAAGGGAAAGCCGTAATTTGAACTTCCGCGTTGAATTTTTCTTCGAAGGATTTCGCCGCGTTTTCTTGCGCCTCTTGAATGTTCGTATCCGCTTGTTGCAGCGTCCACACGACTAAGCTTTGCTTCTTGCCGGTTGCTTCTTTGGAAGGAGCCGCGGAGGAAGCGCCGGAAGCGCCTGGCGTACCGGAAGCCTCGGTGCCATTCCCGTTGTTCGATCCGCATCCCGCCAAGACCGATAGAACGATGCTACATACAAGTGCCAGTTGCCCGATTCTTCTCAATTCAATTTCCCCTTCGCCTGTTTATTTATGGCCTGCTTACAGTATAAGAGAGCGTGGAGGGGGCAAGAAATCCGTCGCATCTTACATTTGTTCTACTATTTTTACCTCTATCGGCCTTTGAAAGTCAATAAAATCGAAGCTTACGATATGAAGGGTAATCTTATCCCTGCCGAACTGATACGAAAAGGGACCCTAACATGAATCGTTATGGTCCCTTGAAATATTGTTAATGTCCTATTATTTCTTCGCTGCTTGGAAAGCTTGGATATACTGGGCAGCGCGCTTCGCGACGAGACTTAGGTCTCCTTGCTTCACCGCTTCGGTCGTAAGATCGGAGCCGATGCCGACGGCCACCGCTCCAGCGGCGATCCATTCGCCTAGATTATCGAGCGTCACCCCGCCCGTAGGCATAATATTCGCTTGCGGCAACGGACCTTTGATCGATTTGATCATGGAAGGCGAGCTGCCCGGGAACAACTTAACGACGTCCACGCCTAGCTCGAGAGCCTCCTGAATTTCCTTGATCGTCATGACCCCGGGCATTACGGGCACCCGATAACGGTTGCACAATGTAATCGTGGCTGGATTAAGCGCAGGTCCGACGACGAATTCGGAACCGCTCAAGATAGCGGCGCGCGCCGTCTCCGGGTCAAGTACCGTTCCAACGCCGATAATCGCGAATTTGCTTGGATCGTTCGTTGTGCTGGAATATTTGGCGGCTAACTTCTCGATGGCCGTTAACGCCGAGGGTACCGTCATCGTTACTTCGATCACTTTAATTCCGCCGGCGATCGCTTGCTCCGCCATTTCGTATACTTCGTTCGCGTCTTTGCCGCGTAATACCGCTACGACTCCATTGTCGACGATACTTTGAATCAATTTTAATTTTTTCATGATTTCTATTCCCTCCGAGATCATATGAATGTTATCTATCTTTCAACATGCGCTTGGTTGTTAAGGATGGCATTCACATCGGCTTCCGTAGGCAGCCCTTCCCAATCGCCTTCCATTTGAACGACGAGAGAACCTACTAGATTGCCTAACCGAACGGCTTCGACGAGCTCGTATTCGCGCAGAAGTCCCGAAATAAAGCCCGCGCAGAAGCCATCCCCCGCACCAATCGAATCCACGACGTGTTTTACTTTGAAATAAGGAACCGCCGTTACTTGATCCTTGTCGACGAGATACGTCTCATCGTCTCCGCCTTTGACGATCGATACGGCGCGCAGTTGTCTCAGACGATCAACGATCTCGTCGAAGTCGTCCGTATCGTACAACAACTTCAACTCGTCGAGCCCCGGAAGGAAATAATCGGCCTCTTCCGCCAGTTGCAGCAGCACGTTTCTCGCCTCTCCCAACGGCCATAGCTTTAACCGCAGGTTAGGATCGAAAACGATTTTGACGCCGTTCGATCTGGCGATTTTTATCGCTTCCAGCATCGTCTCGCGACAGCTCGCGCTTAAAGCCGGAGTTATCCCGGTGATATGAAGCAGTTTGGCTTTAGAAATGTAGCTCGCATCCAGATGTTCAGGTAACATCGTGCTTGCCGCCGAATTTTTCCGATAATAGTAAACCGATGTTTTTCCCGATAATTGCTCGCGCAGCATGAGTCCGGTTGGAGCCTCATTGCTAACGCGCGCTCCCGAGACATCGACGCCTTCTCCGCGGATTTTTTTCAGAATCATCCTGCCTAGAGGATCATTCCCCAGAATGCCGAACCAGCCAACGCGATGCCCGAGTCTCGAAAGACCGATCGCTACGTTGCTTTCCGCTCCTCCGAACGATTTTTCCAGACTTCCGCCGTACTCGATCCCCTTCGAGCCTCCTAATAACAATGCCATCGTTTCGCCGAACGTGACGACCTCCGGGTGGAAAGCCGATTGCTCCTCTGCCATACTTTGCGCCATATTTCCGTTACCTCCCGGCTTGTGTATCCTCTTTCTTATTGTTCATCCGCCACCAGACTTCGTTCATATGCCTAATAAACTTTTGCTCGATTAGGATTTCGTCTCCCGTTTTTAACACTTCGATGAGGGGCAGATGGCTTTCCGCGATGGAAATCAGATTCGGAAAATAAATCTTGTTCGTGATCGCCAGAAACCTCTTCATCTTCACGGTGATCTGATCCCACAGTCTCATGATCGATCGGTTGCCGGACTTAGCGAAGAAAAATCCATGGAAGTCCATGTCCAATTCAATGAATTTGAACAGATCGTCCTGACCGGCCGCGTAGATCATCTTTTCGCAAATTTCGTTCAACTGGTCATAATCCGCCGGCTCAAGCAACGGAATCGAGCGCTTAATCGCGTTCCACTCGATCAACTCCCGAAGCTCGTACAACTCTTCCAACTCATCCTGCTTGATCTCGGATACGAATGATCCCTTATTATGTTTGCTATCCAATAACCCTTCCTGCTTCAGCCGCTCCATCGCTTCCCTTACGGGCGCTTGACTGATCTTGAGGGCATTGGCGATATCCAAGACGAGCAACCTGAATCCCGGATAAAACTCGCCTTTTACGATCGACTCTCTCAGGGCAAGATACACTTGTTCGCTTAATGAATTGCCTCGTTCGTCCAAGCGAAATGGAATGGAAATCCGCCTCCAACTTTATCGATACGATTATCGATAATATTATCGATAAAGAAATTATAGCAAGCGGGTTAGGCAACGTCAATTTCAAATCGCAGCCGGTGCGGTAGAAATTGACGTTGCCGTATCCGACCGTTCGGCGGCGGCAAGGTACTTTCAGTGCGCTTTGAGTTACTGCATCCAATCATGCGGCTCTCTCCCCCTCACAACAAGAAAACTCCCCAAGATTCTTGGAGAGTTCCCGCCAAACCATCGATTTTCCAATTAACTAACTCCCGCCCATTGACAGAATCAGTCGCAAAATAACGGAACGAGTTGAATGCCTTCCGAAGATATGCGTACGAGGCCTTTGTCTGAAATCCGCAGCGTCGGAATGACGACTAACGCTAGCAAGGACAAAGTCATGAAGGCGTAATTGAGCTCGCATCCCGCTTCGACGAGCGCGCGGCTAATCGCCGCGGATTGCTCCGCCGCGATCTCGTAAGGCTCCGCCGACATCAATCCGGCAATCCGCAGAGGGAATAACGTCGCGTTCCCTTCCGTTACGACGGCAACGCCTCCTTGCATCGCGATGACCTCGTTGGCGGCCTTCGCCATCAACTCGTCGGAATTGCCGATGACCACTAGATTATGGCTATCATGGGCGACTGTCATCGCAAGAGCGGCAGGCATCGTAAACCCGACATTCGCCAATAAGCCGATCGAACTGTTCCCCGTCCCATGGTGCCTCTCGAATACGGCAATTTTACACAAGCCGCTGCCCTCTTCCAATACGACCCGCGAATCCTTGACCGGCACGTTTACGATTTCTTCCGTCGTTTCCACGTGGTTCTCGATGACGCCGATGACGCGAACGTTAGCCGAACCTTCCCGGATCGGAGCTTCCACGACAAACCGCTCTGCGGATAAGTCCGCGGTCAAATGAATCGAATTCATGACCTGTTGCGGATACTCGTAAGCAGGCAACTCGGTAATCATCCTACCATTCTCGGCGACGACCGTCCCCGCCGCAATAGTCATCACCACGTTCACGTCCGCAAGGTTGCCGTCGAGCAGGATGATATCGGCATAGTTGCCGGGAGAGATGGAACCGACGTCCCTCGCCACGCCGAATCTCTCGGCGGTATTCAACGTCGCCATCTGGAAAGCCGTAATCGGCTTCACCCCTTGGCGGATCGCATCGCGCACGACGAAATCCATATGTCCCTCCGAGCGAAGAGATTCCGAGCTTCGATCGTCGGTGACGAGCATCATCCGCCGGGTATCGAGGCCGTATTCCGTATGGGCCTTGACCGTCCCCGCCACATCGTGCCAAGCGGAGCCCCGTCGCATCTTCGCGTACATTCCGAGACGAACGCGCTCGATAACGTCTTCGGGCGTCACGCATTCGTGGTCGCCCGTAATGCCGGCAGCCGCATAGACCGGCAGCCTCCAATCGTTCGCGGACCACGTAAAGTGTCCGTCCGCTATTTTGCCCGCGGCTAACGTCGCTTGCAATATTCCCATCATATTATCGTCGCCGTTTACGACTCCCGGGAAATTCATGACTTCGCCGAGCGCGATCATGTCTTGTCCCCACGCAAAAGCTTCCGCCACTTCCTCCGGACCGATCGAGGCTCCCGTCGTTTCGAATGCAGGTCCCGCCGCGGGTACGCATGACGCGACTTGCAAATAAGCGGCCAGCGGAGTACCGCGAGCTTCCTCCAACATCAGGCGGATTCCTTCGATTCCGAATACGTTCGCCATCTCGTGCGGATCGAAGAAACCTCCGGTCGTGCCCAGCGGCAATACCGCTCGGGAAAATTCCGTCACGGTCAGCTGCGTGCTCTCGATATGGCAATGTCCGTCCAACAACCCCGGAGCGATATATTTGCCGCCCGCGTCCACGACCTTCGTCTCCGCTCCGATCATATGCGAAACGTCTCTGCCCACATAGGCGATCCGGGATCCTTGAATGCCAACGCTCATTCCAGGCAAGATTTCCCCCGAACAGACGTTCACCAGCTTGCCGTTCGTAATCGCCAACGTCGCCGTCTTATTTCCTCTGCCCGTCGCTACCAAATCCACCAGGTTATCCGCTAGCGGAGTTCTTTTAAATCGAGTCATGCTCATTCCCCTTCCAACCATCGTCTGTATTCATTATGCCACAAGACGGCTATGAACACCCGATGGTCGAAATCTCGACCTCATCTCGTTAGCTCTCCGCTAATGATATGTATATCGGCCGCGATATTCCGATAGGGTAATCGAGATAGATTCGAACTGCTGCAGCCCGGCGTATCGACCTCGATCGACAAGGCGGCAAGCTCGCCGAATGCGGTTCGCCAAGCTACGGCCGCTTTTACGACGATAAAATCGTAACTTGACGGATCTATTCCCAAAGTCCTGACGTGATTAATATCCCAAGGTGGCACCCGTTGCTCCGTCAGGACGACGAGCGATCCGTCTCCCCGTTCCAGCTCGACGACCGCTGTTTTCCCCATCTCCGCCGCCATTCCGGTCATGTAAGGTCCGTTATGTTTATAACGGCCATCCGATAGAGCGCGGATCGTTCCGGCAATGCGGACCGGTTCTCCGTGAATAGGAGGTTTGCCGAACAACCGATCCGTCTTCCCGCCGACATCATAGGAATAGGCATTTCCGACTCCCGCGGCTTCCGCCTCGGCTACAGCTTGCCCGTCGCATAGAACGACTAAGAACGAATGCTTCCGCTGTTCCAACAGCTCGTGAATGACATGCGTTGCGTCCGCTGGAGATCCGGCGCCGACATTATCGGAGGATTCTACGAGAACGGTAGGGAATAACCCTTGCCGAGAGGCTTCTTCGATAGCCGATTTCGCGCTGAATAAGACCGGCGCGAATCGATCCTGATTTTTCAATAACCACTGCGAGAGCTCATCGCCGATTTTCCTAGCTAACAGCGGATTTCCGTCCGTCGTAACGACGAAAGTAAAACCTGCGCAGCTAACGTCCGCGAACGCGAAACCTCCCGCCGCCGTCACGTTCAGAACGTCGGTCTTGCTCTCGTACGCATATGCCATATCCATAAGCTCCGACATCGGAGCCTGGTTCGTATTCATTAATGTCGGAGCGATAAGAACGCCCGGTCTAGCCAAATAACGCGTAGGACGAACAGTGCCTTCGAGAAGTTTACGCAACAATTCGCATGCCTCGAGTCCTCGTTCGTACGCATCGATATGCGGATAGGTATCGTAGCCGACGATAAAATCCGCAAGGTCGGTCATCTCCTGGCTCATATTAGCATGCAAATCGATCGTCATAGCGATCGGCTTACTCCCGAGAACGGCGCGTAATCTCCTCAGCATCAGCCCTTCTACATCCTCGACCGTTTCGCTCGCCATCGCCCCATGTACGATCAGCAATAGCCCATCCAGTCGATCGGCCTGGGCGGCAACGGATTCGATCAAGGTTTGTATGATTTTGTCCATTGCCTCGTCTTCTACCATTGAGGAGGGCGTCGTATACGTGTAAAAAAGAGGAATCATTTGCAATCCCAAAACTTCCGTGGCGTCTAATGCCGCTCCCATGCTCGTTCGAGTTCCTTCATAGGCTTGCCTGAACGCGTTTTCCCCTTCATGCCACTCTCGTTGAAAGTCGGACAACCCGGTTACTCCCGGGGCAAAAGTATTCGTCTCGTGAAAACATCCGGCAATTCCGATTCTCATTGTCCAGCCTCCCTGTAAAGCCGATTATTTGCAAGTATTGCGATTGTTCGTACTTCATAATTTCTCGATGATAACAGCAACCATGACTGCGATTTTCAAGTATAATGTAAGGGACAAGTCGTTCAGGTTTCATTGCCTTATGAAATAGGAATGGAACCGAACCTGATTTTCAAATCAACTGAAACCGGAGGAAAATCTTCATGAAGTTAGTAAGAGTAGCGGTAGTCGGCTGCGGCGCCATCGCGCAACGCAGACACATCCCCGAGTTCGCTTCCAATCCGAACGTAGAACTCGTTGCGTTCGCGGATCCGGTAATCGAACGTGCGCAGGAGATGGCGAATCAATACGGCGGCAAAAGCTATGCCAGTTACGAAGATTTGCTCGCGAACGAAAAAGTGGACGCGGTAAGCGTGTGTACGCCGAACTATCTGCATGCGACCGTATCCATTGCCGCCGCGAACGCCGGCGCTCACGTACTCGTTGAGAAGCCTATGGCAACGACCTCGGAAGAAGGCGAGCAAATGATCGAAGCCGCCCGCCGTAACGGCGTCTACCTCATGGTCGGACACAATCAACGTTTAATGCCTCCGCACGCGAAAGCGCGCGAACTTCTGGAGTCAGGCAAGCTCGGTAAAGTGTTGACGTTCCGCACCGCTTTCGGCCACCCTGGACCGGAAGGTTGGAGCGTAGACGGCGGCGATAGCTGGTTCTTCCGTAAAGAAGAAGCCATTATGGGCGCCATGGGCGATCTCGGCGTGCATAAATCCGACTTCATTCGTTATTTGCTCGGCGACGAAGTGTCCGAAGTGGGCAGTTTCATCAGCACTCTTCATAAAGAAGGAACCCAAGTGGACGACAACGCCACTTGTATCCTTCGCATGAAGAGCGGCGCGATCGGTACGCTCGTAGCGAGCTGGACGCAATATAAAGGCGGAGACAACAGTACCGTATTATGGTGCGAGAACGGCGTGATGAAGATCGGTACCGAATCCGGCGAAGAAGTCATCGTCGAACTTACGAACGGAACGGTCGAGCATTACAAGGTTGGCGCTATGGCGACGAACGAGAAACAAGTTCCTAGCGGCGTCATCGACGCTTTCGTCGAATCCATCTTGACGAACACCCCTCCGAGCATCTCCGGGGAAGAAGGATTGCGTTCGCTGCAAGTTATTCTGGCGGCATTCGAATCCCAAGCGACCGGAAAGATCGTATCTCTGTAACCGTGAATAAATAGTGCATAAAGCCGTCCTCGACTTGCGAGGGCGGCTTTATCTATACTACCGGCTTCACGGGCCATAAGCCTAGAACGTGAAGCGGACATTCAACGAAGCCGGAATCGTTATTTCGTGACTTGAACCTGAATCTTATCGCTGGAAGTCGAGCCCGCGGCGTTAATAAGTTCACCGCGATACTCATAGGTGCCGATAGGCTTGCCGCTGATCTCTACGACGGCCGACTGGGCTTGCGGCGTACCGGCTACAAGCGTACGTTCATCGACGAGAACGTCATTCTCGTACAACCGATAGGTCGTTCCGTTCATTCCCCACCACATATTCATCTGAACGTTGAAGTTACCGTCACCGTCCCAGTTATTGCTCGATAGGACCGGTTTTGCGGGCGCCCCTTGCGAGACGGTGACCGTCCATTCGTCGCTCCTCGTCGTCCCGAACGCATTCGTAAGCTCGGCATAGTAGCGGTAAGTTCCGTTTGCCTTGCCGCTAACGGTAGTGGTGGCCGATTGAGCTTGCGGCGCATGATCAGGCAAAATCTGAGTGTCGATTAACGTATCGTTCTCGTAAAGCTTGTAAATTCGACCATTGTTGCCCCACCACTGGTTCATCTTAATGTTGTAATTTCCATCGAGCAGTCCCGTATCCTGACCGTTGTCGTCGAACAAGACCGGTTTCCCCGGAACGCCGGTGCTGTTCGTCGCGATATTGTTCACGGTAGCCGTCGCCGTACCGGAGTTACCCGCAACGTCGACGAATTCGAAGTTAAAGCTGCCGTTGAACAAGAATTCGTATCCGTCCGCTCCTCCGTTGTTCGTAATCGTAACCGCCTCGCTCGGCGTCATCGTTGCGGTTACGCGATCTTGGTTCGGCGCGGTCTCGCTGTATACGACCAAAGCGGTTGGCGAAGTTCGGTCGATCGAAATGACCTCCTGCTTAGCCTGCTCCACGTTTCCGGATGAGTCCGCGCTCCGATATTCCAACGTATGAACGCCGTCCGCCGAGATCGCGAAAGGTCCTCCGTAGACCGTCCAATTGCCGCCGTTCAGGCGGTATTCCGTGCTTACCGTTTCATTCGCTACCGCCGTCGCTTGCAAATCGACGGTCACCTCGGAAACGTACCATCCTCCCGTCCCGTTAGGATGCGCCGGATTAAGCGAGATCTCGGTAACGGGCGGCTGATCGTCATCTTCGTCGAACAGCTTGTTCACGATATCCTCCGAACGATTGTCCTCCACGTCGCGGGATAGTTCGAACCAGCTGTCGATATGCGTGTACAGTTGATCGATCTCCGCTCCGCTCAAAGTATCCAGGTTCGGAATCAGACTGCCGTTCGTTTGACCTTGGGTGATTAACGGCTGAACTTTCTCGGCGTAGAAGCTCGCGTTCTCCGCGTCTCCGTTTAACCACTTCGCTTCAAGCAGCGGGATGGCTTCATTGAAAGCTTCCCAAGCTTGCCGGATCACGTTTTTCTGAATAGCCAAGCGCGCGGATGCCGTCGGAGTTTGGAAATCGAGCGTGTTGAACCGTCCGACCTGATGGACTTTCCCTCCCCATGTCGGGGAATTCGAAGGAGACCATCGAATCATGGAAAACTCCCAATCCTCGCCGTTCAACGGTACGTACTTGTAAGCGGCCTTCCAGGGGATGAACAGCACGGAGCCCCATCCGGTGGGAAGTTCTTCGTTGTCCAACGCGATATTGCCCTTCAATGGAACGTTATTGCGATAATCCGTTTGCCATTCGTAATATTGAACATTGCTGTCGTTCGTCTCGAAGATCATCTGGTGATACGGAAGATCTCCCTGTCCGTACTTCACGAAAAACTCGATCGAACTGTTTTTCCACTTGTTGGTCGCGTCTTTCTCTTGTTCGTTAGACTGAAAGAACATATAAAGTCCGTCATCGCGGTACACCATATAGAATCCCGTATCCCGCGGACCGCCGGGCGCAATCGGCGTCTCTACCCAATATTGCACGAAACGGTTTTCCTTGTAAGCCGGATCGTTCAGGTAAGCGCTGTTGTACCAAGCCGTAGGCGTAGACAAATCCTCCGTCGCGTAAGTGACTTCATAGACCAGCTTGTTGACGTTCGCATTCGCCGTTGCCTGTTGAAAGGTTGAAGTCGCGAGGAAAATCATCGACAACAGCAGGCCGCATCGCTTCGCTTTTCTCCACATGGGCATTCCCTCCTTAATTCCCGCTCTCGGAATCTATCAGCTTCATGATGTGCGAAACCATCTCCAAACGAATCAAATCCGACTTCACGGCGCGCTCGTCCATCGTTTCCAACCAATTCAACGCTCTGTTCGCGATCGCGATTCGCCCTGCGTCTCCCGATGCTTGAGCATCCGCGGCTAACTGCTTCAACTTCGTCGCGTAACGAATATCGTCTAAGCCTTCGCGGAAGCCTTCCCATGCCAGAGTGTCTATGACGTCCGTCTGCGTCGGATACACGAAACCGAAAGAACGGTACGTCGCGTCAACGTAATCGGACCAGGCGCTAACTTGCGGACTTTCAAAGTACCAAATGTAATTGTAAACCGCGTCATAGTTTGCCTTATACAACCACATGCCGTGCCGTTGACGCATCAGATCCGGATTCTCGGGTCCCGAATGGGGGTGCGCGTAGTTGGTAATGATCTTGTCATCTCCAAGCGCATGCCATGCATCGGCTTTCTCGCGCGTCGGATCCCCGAACCAATTGAGGAAATCTTCCGTCGTCTCCAGATTGAAGTGGGTTTCGTGGCCTGTCGCGAACACTTTGGCGCCGACATCGTCCTTGACGAACTTCCACATTTCCTGTTGCCAGAGCAGCCGGTTCCATTCCGCTTCGTCCCATGCGTCGAAATAAATGTTGGTGTGTCCTAACGCTTGCGAAACAAGATTAAAGGCTTGCTGAACGTAATTCTTAGCCGGGATCAAAGTTTGCTGGTAGACGGCGTACCGTTGATCCATGATCGCTTGATTGGCCGGAGTCGGATTCGCCTCGTATGCGTTTTTGGCTTGCAAATACAGCGTGAATTTCGAATAGTCCTCGTTGGACGGGAACAGAGGCCCGGCGCCGAAGAGCGGATTCAAGTCCATCCCCGCCTCTTGCATCAACTCCAGCTGACGGAGAAATACGCTTGGATTGTTCAGGTTAACGCTGGCGTTCGTAGGCAAATTCACGACGTTATGCTCGACTAGGTTCCGATAGGAATTTAATAGTCTCGTTTCCGCAAGAGCTACGTTGTTTCCGTTGCTGTCCAAGGCGTCTTTTAATCTAACATTGTGGTACAGCATCGTATAAAAGTCTTTGTCCAGGTCGTAATACGTTTTCGGAGACGGCAACTCGAACGGAAGCACGCGGATTTTGAGCGTCAGCTGCCCGGCGGGCACTCCATCCGCCATGATCGCGATCGCTCCGGTGTAGACGCCTTCCGGCGTTCCGCTCGGAACTTTGGTCGTAATCCACATTTGCTTCGACTCGCCCGCTTTCAGTTCGATCGGCAGCATGACCGGGCTGTCCTCGAATTGTGAAGTATAAGACGAGAAAGCGGCTGGGGGACTACCCGACACGTCTACGTATTGCGGCCCTGAGGGCTTATTGACCCGTACGGAATTGCGTTTCGTCTGATGATTCGTGCGAACGAGATTCTCGTCGTGAAGCAGCAGTTCCGGAATCAGCACGTCTTTGGAATCATCGAAAAAATAACTTTGCCATGCCGTCCCGCCTTGATACCACGTGTTCACGACGCGCAGGTCGACGGCATCGGAAGGGATCGTGCCTGCAGAGCCTTGAAGATCGTATACCGCGAAAGTGACCGAGTTCGAGTCGGTAAGCGGAGCCATGACGAATGACGAAGCTTCGTACTCCCCTTGCGCCGATACGACGCGGATCTGATCGCTGATCGCCCCATCGGTCGGAAGCGTATTCGGAAGACGCTTCTCGGGACTCAGCGCGGGTGCGCCATACACGATAAACGGCGTATTCGTCCATAACCCGGGAACGGATTCGGCATCCTTGGCTAATTTAAGGGCGTACACCAAATGTTCCTTCGTCTTTAACCCTACTTCTTGCGATACGGTAGCGGAGGAGATCACCGTAGCGGCATCATCGCGAACGTTTGCCAAATATGTCTTCAGTTGCTGCCTGTTCGTCGCTTGAACTGCCGTATCGAGTTGTCCATTCAGAGCTGTCAATTCCGACAATGACCATGTCCCGCTCGTTGAAGCGCCTGTGCCCGAATTCGCCAGCGCGGTAGACGACATTGCCACAATCATACAAGCCATGATGATTGCCGACCAATAACGTTTGCGCATAATCGTAATCACTCCTCATCGATAAATAAGTTCACCTCGAGTTCAACGGAAAACGGACGTACGACCAGACTAAAATGTAACCGCATACATGACTTTGAACATTTTTCGCGAATTTCCCCCTTTCCGCTGTCGGCGACATCAGGCGAATTTCTAGTAAATTTTGTTATTACGTTTCACATTATAGCATAATGTTTATATATGTAAATTATTTATTTCATGTATATAAAATAAATTTACGAAAATAAAGTTTCCGGCTCTCGAAAACGATAAAATTATCGGCCTCAGTCGACAGGTTAAAGCACCCTATCTCCCTATCGACAAGTCGCGCGGAGTACGGTAATATGGTTGTGTGTTTCATATTTATGAATCTTTTTCTCGAAGGGTGTTATCTGAATGGGACAACAAACGCCAAAGGTCAAGTCAGCGGATCGCGTATTGGATATATTCGAACTGTTTACCGGTGACAAGGAATCCTACAACCTCACCGAAATTTCCAAAGGATTGAACATGCCTCCCAGCAGTACTTATTTAATTCTGCAAAACATGTTGAACCGGGGATACTTGGAAACCGACCGTTCCGGCAAGCAATTCCGCATCGGCTACAAGCTCTTCACGATCCGTTCCGGTTACATGCGCAGCTCTAGCTTGACCGGGGAATTTAATATGATCGCCGAGAAGATTATCGACGACCTGAACGAGACGACTAGCCTGGCTATTAAGGCAGGAAGCGATCTGCTCTATATCGGGGAGAAGGTCAGCACCCATGCGCTTCGCTTTAACCCTAACGTCGGATCCACTTTACCGCTGCACGCAACGGCTTCCGGCAAAATCATGTTGGCCGATCTGTCCATGGAGGAGCTCCGGGCGCTCTATCCGAACGATGAACTGGAGAAGGTAACCGACAAGACGATTTCCACCTTCTCGGATCTGCTCAAGGAGCTGAACAAAGTACGCACGCAAGGATTCGGCTACAACATGGGCGAAACCGTCGATGGCGTGCACTGCGTAGGCGGAGCCATTCACGATGCGGATGGCCGCACCGTCGCGTCCGTCAGCATCTCTATTCCGGTAGTCCGGATAACCGGCGAAGTATGGGGCAGAGTGCACGATTGGATCAAGCGTTCATGCGAAGAGCTCAGCACCAAAGTTTACGGACAACAACACTAGTATTCGCATACGACAGGAAGGCCGACTAGATCCCTCAGAATCTGGTCGGCCTTTTTATCTGCTTATCATTTTCTGCGACGCTTAATCACGCCTCCCGGTAGTCTCTCGGGGTCACGCCGATCTCGCGGGTAAAAACGCGGCTGAAGTACAACGGATCGTGAAAGCCTACCTCCAGCGCAACGACCGATACCGATTTGTTGCTTCCCCTTAACAGTTGCATCGCCTTGTCCAGCCTAACCCTCGTAATATATTCGACCGGAGAGCACCCCACGTACTTTTTGAACAACACCGAGAAATAACTTCTGGATAGCGACACTTTGCGAGCCAACTGTTCCCGCTCCAACGACTCGTGATAGTGGTTATTAATATAATTCACGCAATCCATGATCGACCGTTCGGCAGAATCGTCCTTCTGACGCTCAACCAACTGTTCGCCGATGCGAAGGATTAATTGATAGAATAACAGCTTGGCTTGACCGGAGTAACCTTCCTGCCTCTCCGACCAAACGCGATAGAGGAGCTGCATATCCGATCGCAACCCCCTATGATCCATCATGGGCACGACTAGATCGAACGGCAAACGCTTCTCCGGCGATTCCTCGAACCCGGTCGGCTCGTCTTGCCACTTAATCAGTTTATAGTCGTATTCGATCATAAAATACCGAAGAGGTCCCGGAGGGGAGTTACGGATAATCAATTTGCGTTTAACGGGAATTTGCGCGATACTCCCTTCCGCCAGCGGGTAAGAGTGTCCATCGAGCTCCATGACGCCTAAACCCTCATAAACGTAGAACAAGCATAGCTTGCCGGTCGATTTCTTGTACAACTGGGTACCTTGCGTCTCCCAATGATCCAGTTTTCCGTGAATGACATCCAGAATATGCGGATAGAAACGGTCAAAAAAGGCGTACATGGGCATCTCCCCCACCGATTTTACAAATATAAAATCATTTTTTAACTTTTTATCCATAACAATCAATTAATATTCCATATACCCTGCCCGCATTTTTCTGCAAAATTGAATAAACGGCTATTCATCATCTCTACGCCTTTTTTATCAGAATCTTAGGGGGTTACATGAATGATCAACAAATCTCGGATATTCGCCTTACTACTCGCCAGTTTGATGCTTCTCACGGTGGTGCTCTCGGCATGCGGCAACAATGACGCTGCTTCATCCTCCAGTCCGCCTGCTTCTGAAAGCGCTTCTCCTTCTGCGTCGCCGACTCCGGAACCGACGCCCGCTCCAACTCCGACGCCTGAACCCGAACCCGCTAAGATCGAGTTAAGCGTATTCGGCTCCATCCCGGAAGAAGCATTCGAACCGCAGATCAACAAATGGGTTACGGCGAAATATCCGAATTTCAATCTGTCCTACAATTGCGCCTGCATCCTTAACATGCCGGATTTGAAAGCGCAAAAAGGAATTACGCCGGATATTGTTTATGGAGCCGCCGAAGGCGATTTGCGGGTGCTTCTGGCCGATAATCTGCAGACGGACCTGACTAGCCTGGTCGACTCCGGAATCGTCGACTTGAACCGGTTCGATCCCGTTTCCATCGAATCAGCCAAGAATTACTCCGGCGGTAAACTCTACGGGCTGCCGGAAAGCTCCAACCCGATGGTGTTGTTCTACAACAAAGACATTTTCGATAAATTCGGAGCTCCTTACCCGACGGACGGCATGACCTGGGATCAGCTTTACGACCTAGCCAAGAAAGTCACCGGAACGAAGGAAGGCGTGAAGTATCGCGGTATTAGCATGTTCTATCGTTTCGCCCTGCTGAACAACGAGCTCTCCCTTCCGATAATCGATGCCGAATCCGGCAAAGCGGTCGTGAATAACGATAGTTGGAAAAAAATCTTCGACAACCTTTCCCGCTTCTATAAGATTAAAGGCAACATGGAAGGTTACGAGGCGGACTCCGGTCTCGAGCTTAGCAAATTCTACGAGCAGAAAAATATCGCCATGGTCCTCTCGCTCTCGACCAGCTACAAGCGGCCCGGCTTCGATCAGCTCAATTGGGATATGGTCGCCGCGCCGACCTTCAGCGACAACAACGGCGTCGGTTATCAATCTTTCCCGACGATGATCTACATTACGGATACGGCGGCTAACAAAGAAGCCGCATTGCAAACCGTAGGCGAACTGCTATCCGATGAAGCGCAACTAGCGGCAGCCAAAGAAGGACGGCCTACGCACCTTCTTAACGAAGAAGTTCGCAAAGCGTTCGGCGCGGATGTTCCGTTGCTTCAAGGCAAGAACACTTCGGCCGTCTATTTCAATAAGTTCGCTCCCACGCCGGCGATTCATCCGACGCTTACATTGAACTATGCATCGATTCTAACCGTTGAATTCGAGAAGGTCCTTCGCGGAGAACTGGATTCCGCTAGCGCCCTGAAGTCGGCGGAAGTTGAACTCAACAAAGCGGTAGAGATGGAATTAGCGAGCAAAAAGTAAGTATGTTAGCTTGCTAGTGAAAGTTGGCTGATGGTAGGTAGACAGCTGGCAAGCTCGCAAGAGGTGCGATAATGGAGCTATCCCGAACACTCAGGGATAGCTCCTTCTTTCTCTTCGGTATAGCTTGTGGTGTGGCGGTGGCGGTGGTTGGTTTAACGCCCTCTAAAGTCGGTTTTTCCGTAACAGCTTAGCTTTTAGGGAGTAATTCAAGGCACATTTTTGCCTACTTTCGGCGCACTCGCCATACTTCCGTCCACAGAGGTGCATTCGACCTTGGCAACTAAGAGTATCGGACTAAGAAAGGCAATAAGAGTGACCTGAGTAGTAACGTTTTTCCGACTATAAGAGGGCGTTGGTTGGTTTGATGCCCTCTATAGTCGGTTTTTCCGACTATAAGAGGGCGTTGGTTGGTTTGATGTCCTCCTTAGTCGGTTTTTCCGACTATGAGAGGGCGGTTGTTGGTTTGATACCCTCTATAGTCGGTTTTTCCGACTATAAGAGGGCGTTGGTTGGTTTGATGCCCTCCATAGTCGGTTTTTTCGACTATAAGAGGGCGTTGGTTGGTTTGATGCCCTCCTTAGTCGGTTTATCCAACAATAAGAGGGCATAAGTTGGTTTCTTGCACGCAATATCGTTGGTTTCGCCCCAAGCCGCCTTACTCGACCAGCCCAGTCCGTTCAATGCCTTCCGTAAACCAACGCTGGGCGATCAAGTAAATCAGGAGCGGGGGAAAGATGATGAGGAACGCGCCCGCCATCTTGGGCCCTTCCGTGACCGGATCCTGCCCCATCCCCGCGCTGAAGTTAATCGCCTTGTTGCCGAGCAGCTCCATCTGCATCGAGCTTAACCGCAAGGAGAGGGGAGTGAAATCTTTGCTAAGGAACAACGCCGCCTCGTAGCTCATGTTCCAATACCAGACAAACGAGAACAAGAACACGACTAAACATGCTCCGCCGGCCAGCGGCATCATGATCCGGAAAAACAAGCGGAAGACGGAAGCCCCGTCGATCTTCGCCGCCTCCTCTAACGCCTTCGGCTGCGAAAGGAAAAATTGCCGGAAAATAACAATGAACAGAGCGCCCCGCAAGCCTTGCCCGAATAGAGCGGGAACCAGAAAAACAAAAGGCGTGTTAATCCATCCGAGCTCGCTATAGATCATATAGAGCGGAACGATCGTCAGCTGCGGCGGAATGAGGAAGGCAAGGAGGATCAGGAAGAAAAACAAGTTTTTCCCCGGAAATTTCAGCCTTGCCAGCGCATAACCCGTCAGAGCGCAGGTGAACACCTGCAGGATGGAACCGAACAAAGCAATCGTCATCGTATCCACGAAACCTTCGGGATAATTGAGCCCTTTCCATGCATCCTTGTAATTGTTAAAGTTCAATTCCCGCGGAATCAAGCCGACAACCGGATCGATCATATCGGCTACGCTTTTCAAGCTGGTGGATATCATGTACAGAATCGGTTTCACGTACAAGAAGGCAATTACGGTCAACAGCGCAAGAATGACCAGTTTGGCGATTAACCCGTCTTTCACGTTTTGCCCGAATACCAGCCTCTTCAGCTTCTGCGTCTTCCGATGCGCAAGCGTCTCCGTAATATCCAGCTTTACTTGCTTATACGCCTTTTCCAGTTTCATCGTCCCTCGCTCCTTCCTCTTGTCGCCCGATAAGTCAGCCCTAAAGTAATTCCAAGCAGCAGCAAGATGATAACGAAATACAACCAAGCCATTGCGCTGGCGTATCCGTAACCCGTTGTCGGCGAGAACATATTGTTCCTGACGATTTCCAAAACCGGATTATAAGGAAACGTAAACAAGTCGACGATCGTATAAATCGCGTTCAGTCCGATGAAAGGCAGCATCCCCGGAAAAGTAATCTTCCAGAAGCTTTCCCAAGGCGAGGCGCCGTCTACTTTAACCGCTTCGTACACCGTTTTCGGGATCGTTTGGAACCCGGCGATGAAAATCAAGATTTGTACGCCGGAGTACCATAGGATGATTACGGCTTTGCTGAGAATCCCAAGAAGCATGTTAGACGTGTTTTCGCTGAAATATTGACGAATAATGACATCCAGATTGTACTGGTCCATGAATGGCAACCCGCCCGCGCCTTGCTCGAACAGTTCCATGATGACTTGCCCGGTGGCGAAAATAACGGGAAGGAAGAAGAGCGCGCGCATCCATCCTCGTCCGGGAAACTTCTCGTTCAATAGCAAGGACACGAAGAAGGAAAAAATGAGAATAAGCGGGATAATCAACAGCACTTCCTGCAAATAAGTGAGCAAAATGATCGGATAAGTATTGTTCTCGATGAGCATCCGGCGAAAATTGTCCAACCCTACCCACGTATATTTGAAACCTTCGCTCGTAATGAATACTTGGTTAAAGCTGTTCCATAGCGACCAGCCGACCGGAAACGCCACGAACGCGATAAATCCGATTATCCACGGCAGCATGAACAAATAACCGATTCCGTATTCCTTCCAGCGGAACTGCAGGATCATTTTGCGTCGCGAGGTTTTCCCATTCATCCTGCTTTCCCTCCCTCGACGCTGAATTGCTTCGTCTTATAGTCTACGGTAACTCTCGTGCCGTTCTCGTAAGTCGTCGCATAGATTCCGTCCGCCAACTTCTCGTGATCCACGATCTTAAGATGATATACCGCGGCCAACTGATCGAACTTCTCGTAGTCCTCGACGATACGGTCTTTCCAGATGGCGTATTGACTGCTGTATACGTTTTGGAAATCCGTCCTCTTCAACACCCTGCTCTCGGCATAAGTGAGCTTAAAAGAAGGAACGGCGCCATACTCGATCGCTTTAAGTAATTCATCCTCGTAAATATCGCGCGTATTGCCGGCTACCGTCGTATAAGCGACCGTACCGTGAACGGCGATCGGATAGACGGGGACTGTCTCATCGATCATAAGATCGCGGCTCGAGGAGTACGGCAGCCCATCGATATAATCGACATGCTTCAACGCATACTGCTCTCCCCTCGCGACACTTACTACGTTTAATTGTTCGCGAACGTAGTCCAGCAATTCCTGATAGTAATACACCGTATCGCTTCGCGTGAGCGGATTATTCGAACGATAATCGCTGAAGGTGATGCTCCCCGGTCCGTCGACGTAATGGATGCCGTCGATTCCGATTTCCTTCAGGACGTCGACGACTTGCTTCTGCTGGCGAACCGCTTTCACCGGATTCACGATGAAGCTGTCTCCCTCTCCCGACATAACCGTCGAATCGATACTGCGTATCCCGTCCGACTTCTTATAGAAGGAACTGTAATCCTCTTCCTTCCATGCCATGTAATCGTCGAACAGAACCTTGATCCCCTTCTCGTGCATATTTCGGACGAATTGCTTGGCGCCTTGGATGCCGCCGATCTTGGATACGATCGGGAATCGCTCGTCCGTATACGCGTGGCCGCTGTTCTGCCAGCCTTGATAGATCACGTTCATGTTCGCTACGCCGGCTTCCCGCAAACCGTCGACGATCTGCTCGGCCTCGTTAAACGTTGTGGCCGCTTCGTACCCGTTGCTGCCGAATTGCGGTTTCGTTCCTCCGCCGACAATAGAGAGCATTAACGGAATATGATCCGTAGTAGGCAACTGGCCGCCGAGTTGTCCGCTTTCTTCCAAATAATCGCGGTATGCGTTCGCCATACCGACGTAATCCGCCTCTTCTCCGGATAACAGGCGGAATTCCACGCGACGATCCTCCCGGCTTCGTTCCACCCGGATCGCTTTCACCGTTTCTTTCGTTATTCCGCTCACTTTGCGACCGTATTCCTCGCGATAATTAAAGCTAACGCTTACCGAATGATACTTCGAGGCATTACCCGGCGTAGCGGCTTTAATCTTGGCCGTATACGGACCTTCCTTCACGATCGCAGCGAAAGCATGGTCGCCGCGCTTCAAACCATATAAAGGAAAGGCGATTTGTTCGCGCCGGACCTCGTTCTCCTCTTCGAAATTAATCTGCGCGGGATCGTCTCCATAGACGGGAAACTCATAGCTGCTGCCGATTGCCGGCCTGACTCGATCATAATAGATCAACCCGCCCGGCCCATCCGGCACGAACAGATAACCCGTGTCGCTCTTAGCGGATACCGCTCCGAAAAAGGGCAGAAGATGGATCGAGTAGATCAACCGATCGCCCGATTCCTGAATGCCGTTGCTCGGAATGGTCGCTTCCATCCCGCGACTGGTAAGCTTGTATTGGATGACGAAGGAAATCTGCTCTTTCCCGTACGTATAAGTCGCTTGAACGCCGAGATCATCCATTAACGTATAGGATACGGAGAGTCCCTTGGTCAATGAGTTCAACGAAGTGCGCCTAGTCTGACCGGCTGCGACCACCTCAACGACGAACGGCGACTGCAAGTTTTCCAGCAATGCTCCCTTAACGGTTTCGTTGGCCAACTGCTCTTTCGACGGATTGCTCCGCCATTGATACCCGCTTTGCTTATCCATTACGGCAATCTGGCTCGTCTTCGGTTCAAGCCATAAAGCGAAATCCCCATTGTCCGCCACCTGCGCGAAGCCTTCCTCGTTAACGGTGCCCGCTTGCCATGCCGCCCCTTCCATGACGGATGCGAGCTGCGCGATCGGCGGACTTATCCCCATTTTTTGCAAAGAAGGAAGCGTATCTCTCCTGCTATAGATGACAGCCGCTGCCGCAATGACAATAACGATCGCGATCAACAGAGTCAGCCGGGATTTGCGGCTTGTCGGCCATAAGGTTCTAAGCACGGAAGATCACCTCCCGGTAGATCTGCTTGACGAAATCATAGAAGTTATAGGCCAAACCGCCGATAATCATAACGAACACCCATATAACCCCGATCGTTAACAACGTAATAACCGCATTCTTAATTGCTTCGGTGAAATCGAAATTATGGATGACCTGCGTCATCACGAAGAACAGAACGATAATCCAGATCCACATGATCCGATGAGCCAGATCTATGATGATCCATTCCTCTTGCACGACGAAGTTAGTCAGAATCGTTGCCGGAATCATAACGACGATGTAAGGAACGATGGCAAAGGTACTCGCCTGCAGAACTTCCCTGAATCTGCCTTCGCCGCCTTTAACGGCGCTTACCAGATAATTCGCGATGACCCAGGTCACCCAAGGGACCACCTTAAAGGCTAGCGATAAGCGAATATTATAATCGCCGAGTTCGAATGGATATGCGATAAATCCGGAGGCGAAAACGGACCAGAGATGGACACCGATCGCCGATACGATAATGAAGATGAGCACGGCATACGAGACGTTTCGATCCTTCAAACGATAAAACCCGTTGTAAGGATGAACGATCAAATACAAGGCGTCCCTCAATTCGCCCGCATACTGCCGGACTTTGTCCGGCCAAGTTCGCTTGCGAACGAACGCCGCCGTCCGTCTCGCTCCGAATATCAGTCCCCAGATCCCCACGACCAACACTACTACCATCAGCAAGAAATTGTGTTTCAGCCACTCGTACCGGATATACCAGAAAGCATTGGAATAACCTTCCGCATCATTCGACTGCTTGAAGTAATCCAGCGCCGTCCGATAATCGCGATCATGCAGCGCAATTTTCCCCAAGCCGTTATAGGCGATATTGAGCATGCCGTTCTGACGAATGACTTCTTCCCAATAAGATCGGCTGCGGTCGTAATCGCCTTCGAAATACAAATGGGCGGCCGTCATGTACGTATCTCCGAAGTTCGTTCGCTTAAAGATATGAATCAAATTGGAAGCATTGTCTACGACCCATAGTTCGTTGTTGCTGTTAATGTCGATACTGATGCCATAATCGGTAATGCCGAGTTGTCTAGCGCTCTTCTCGGTCGAGCCGAAGTAGAACATCACCTCGCCCGTCGGATCGTAAACCGAAATGTTGACGAAATCATCGCGGTTAAGTCCATACATGAAGCCGTTGCTATCGATCGCCGTGTCCACGAGATGCGGCTCCCAGAACGCTTTATTACGGAAGGCATCGAATCCCCCGGCATTCAGTTTCTTGATCTGCCCATCGCTCGCCACCCCCGAGCTGGTCGTCAACAGGAAACCGTCATCGGCGAGCGACACGTTCTGTATCGGATTCGGCTGCTTCGAGATTTCCTGCGCCATTTGAACTTCGTTCAACAGAGACCGTTTCAACCGGTCCATCCAGCTCAGCTTCGCCTTGTTCGCTCCGAAGAAACCCGTAAATTCGCCTTCCGGGTTCATTCTTAGCAAGCCAAGGAACGTATCTTTAACGACGATATACATCACGCCGCGGCGGTCTACGACCAGCTTGGTCGGAAGAAAGTGATAATCCGCCGTGAGCGCTTTCGAATCGGGCTTCTTAAACTCGCGATCGAAGCGGCCGTCGCTCGAATAGCGGACGATCGTTTGGCCGCCCGTATTCGCCGCGTAGATCATTCCGTCCTCCGACACGAATACGCCTTCCGGTTGATTCAACTTTCCTTGTCCGTCTTCTTGGCCTATGCCGCGAACGAATTCCCCGTTTGCATCCAGTTCCACGATTCGATTGTTGCCCGTATCCGCGATATACACGTGGTTATCGTCCGCGATGAATACATCGCTAGGCGAAGATAACGCCCCTCCAGCTCCGTTGCCATCGATGACCCGATCCGGCACGTAGATCGGCTGCGTGGCGATCATTCCGGAATTGAGGTCTCTGTACCATGTGTAATACGGAAGCTGTGCCGAGGCGAACTGCGGGAAGAGCAAGCCAAGCAAACATAAGATGGCTACCGTTTTAATAACGATGCCATTCAGGGAACGACTGAACATCTGCAACCCCCCTCTCTTCTCCGTCGTTCATTTCACGCCCGAATGCAGCATCGTTTGAATCATTTTTCGTTGGAACAGCAGGAAAATAATTAAGTTGGGCAGGAACATCAGCAGACCGATGGACGAGCCGATGCTGAGCTGCGCAACCCCCGGAATATTCAACGTCATCGCTTCCACGTAGTAAGCCAGCGTCTTCATCGTTTCTTTGGTCATATACAACGTAGAGCCTTCTACGTCCATGTACACCGTTTGGAAAGTAATAATGGCCGCCGTAGCGACCGCGGGCGAAGTTAACGGAATGATGATCCGCATAAAAATATACATGTCCGTTGCGCCGTCCAGCTTCGCCGCCTCTAGGAGCGAATTGGGAATTTGATCGATGAACTGTTTCATCAGGAACACCGCGACCGGCGAAGCAAGAAAAGGAAGAATGTGCGCCAAATACGTATTCTTAAGACCCAATCCGCTCACGATCAAGTAACGGGGAATGGCGACCGTCTCCGGCGTAAACATCAACGCGATCAGGATCGCGCCCATAATGAACGCTTTGAAGTGAAATCGATGTTTGGACAGCACATAGCCGGCCATCGTGCTGACAATAATGACCGCGAAAGTCGTCGTAAGCGCAATGACGGCGCTGTTGAATAAATAACGGGTAAACGGCACGACCCCGGCGGAAGTATGAAGAAACAGCTGCTCGAAATTGAACAGCGTCGGATTCTTCACGAAGATTCTCGGCGGAAACAGGAACAGCTCGTTCAGAGGCTTGAAGGCATTATTAAAGAGAAAAATAATGGGCAGGAACATGAAAATTCCGATGACGGTAAGGAACAGAATAAGCGATACCCGAGAAAGGGTGAAATTCCTGCGTATGGATAGCAGCATCTATTCATCCTCCTTCGTGCCGAACACCCAGTAGCTTAGCTTCATGATCGCATAGCTCGCCAGGAGCAGAACGACGGATAACGCCGAAGCATAACCCCATTCGTATCGGAGGAAAGCGTAATCGTAAATATGATTGTTGATGAGATGACCCGCATATTGCGGCGTAATCGTCATGCCAGTTAGCGCGCTCGATATGGAGCCCGCTTTGATCGCGCCGACGATCGCCATAACCGCGCTGAATAACATCTGCGGTTTCATGCTCGGGATCGTAATGTAGTACACTTCCTGCAAGCTGTTCTTGATGCCGTCGATTCGGCCGGCTTCATAGAGCTCGGTGTTCACGGTTTGCAATCCGCCGAGCATCGCCAGGAACCCGACGCCCATGCTGGTCCACATCGTGACGACGATCATGATCGTCATTAAATATTTCGGATCCTGCAGCCACAATTGCGGAGTCTCGATCAGTCCCAAGCTCAGCAAAATATTATTCAAGTAGCCAATGCTGTCGCCGCTGAAAGTCGCGGTCCAGACCATTGTAAGCGCTACGCCCGCAACCATCGACGGGGCATACAAAGCAAGCGAGAAATAATCGCGGATGCTTCTCGGCAACTGATGAATCAACCAAGCGAATATAAAGGAAAGAATATATCCGCCCGGACCTACGACAAGTGCAAACTTCAGCGTATTCGGGATCGTGTATTTCATGAATACGACGTCTTGGGTGAACATGTAGATAAAATTGCTGACCCCGATGAAGCGCGGGAACGCGAAACCGTTGAAGGAGGTCAGACTGAGCAGAACGGCGACGACGACCGGAATGATAATGAAGCAAACGAAGCTAAGCAAGAAAGGCGCCAGAAACAAATACGATAAGCGATCCGCCCAGCATTCTCGCAGGAACCGCTTAAGCTTGGCTCCATACCCTTTGTTCGGAGTAGACGACCGGCTGATAACGACTTCTGTATGGCTCACGGGTTTCACGGCGTACTCCTTTCATAAGGTTTGTCATATGGAGCGATATGAAGATCATCCTTGGGCGTCAGCCCGAATTCCTCTTGCTTGCGCATCATTTCCCGCGATAGAGACATCTCCGATTGCTCCAACGCTTCCCTGGCCGGCATTCGTCCGACGACCACGTTGTTCCAAGCAAATTCGATCTCTCTCGCCAAATAATAGTATCCCGGCACGTACGGCATATTTTTGACCCAACGATCCTGCTCGTTGAGCGCCGCCAGATCTTCTTCCGGCCATGGAATCGTCTGCATCGCTTCTAGATTGGCCGTATTCCAGCGATAGGCGATGCCCGCGAACGACTCGATATCGCTGCTATACCTGCTTTGCACATCCGCCGAAGTCCACCATTGAATGAATTGCCACGCCTCGTCCTTCCGATCGCTCTTGTTCAGCATCATGATGGACGAAGGCTCCTGCAGCCTGACCATGGATTCGTTATGCGACCATCTCGCAACCGAGCCATCCGGCTGCTTGATGCCCGGGAGCGGAAGCATTCTCCATTTCCCTTCGATCTCCGGCGCGCCGACCGTTAATTGAATGTATAGGTCGAAGTCGGCAACGCCGATCGGAATGTCTCCGTTCCGAAAATGATGGATAAACGCCGGAATATCCTTCGGCAGATTGTATTTGCTATACCAATTCGTCCATTGCTTGAAGGCCGCTATCCCCTCTTCCGAGGTGAGGCTCGGCAGCATCCCGTTCGATTGATAGAATTCGGCGCCATGCTGATAGAAAGGAATGTGGAAATTTTTCTTCGGCAAATTAAACGTTAATCCGTTTTCTTGCAACGTCGGCAAGATGTCGATGACATCGTCCCACGTATCCGGCGGATCCAGTTTCAACTCCTCGAAAATATCCGTGCGATAGAACATCATATAGTAGTTTTGAGTTTCGGGCAGTCCGTATAATTTACCGTCGTACTCGTAAGAACGCATGAGACCCGGATTGAAGCGCTTAAACACATCCTGGAATCCGGGATAGGCGCTTAAGTCCTCCGCGGAACCGCGCATCGCGAAATCTACCGGCGTTTCGAGCGGTACTCCGAGCGCCAAGTCGGGCTGATCTCCCGCAACGTTGCCCAAGAGCAGCACGTTCGTATTCGGAACCAGATTAATGTTTACCTTGATGCCGGTCTTCGGAGTAAAGTCTTGCTGGACCATCAATTCGAGCAAGTCCACGTAGTCTTTCCCGCGCTGTACCCATACGGTCAATGCATCCTCGTCGTCCGCCTCGATCGAATCGTATTCCTGGAAGAACGATCTGAAGAAATTGGCCGTCGAGTAGCTCACCTTGTTCCAGGTGCTCGGGGACTTTAATCCGGTAACGGTTTCGGGAGTTCTCACGACCAAATAATCCAGTTCGATCGACTGAGCCTCTATCGTCTGTATCCAAGTATTGATGCTCGTTCTTACCGTCGAGAATTGCGTCACCCGATTGGGAATATCGTTCATGCGGCGCAGCAATTTCTCCAAGCGGTCCGCATTGACCCGCAACGCCGTGACCGAATCGGTTTCCGCCTGATTCAACCCGTTTAAGTAGTCGCATATCGTAAGCAGTTCGTCGACGATCGATTGCAGTTTCGTTTCGAGCTCGGGGTCGTATTTGCGAAGATCCCAGGTGCGGGCTTTATCGACATTCTGATCGCCGTCGTACCCGTAGTTACCGGTAATCGCGCGGATATCCCGTTCGATCGCCGTCAGCCGATCGTTGATATCCAGCAACGATTGCGTAACCGGGCGGATGACCGAGGTGTCTACGGCCATCTCCAGCAGATGTTTGCCCTCCGTCAGGTAGAACAGATACGGGCTTCCCTTCTCATCGGCCAAAGACTGAATTCGAAAAGATTTATTAGGCGCGAAACGATAGCTTTGCATTTCCCGGAACGGAACCTTGCCATCGAGCAGCACGGTACGGTAAGCGCTCGATCTGCCGTTAAAGCCTTGATAATATTTCGCGTCGATCGCGTAATATCCGGTCTCCGGTACGGAGATCTCCCACCCGATCCGCTCTCCGGGTTTCGTCCAGTTCGCTCCGCCGATCGTATTATATACGATTTTCCCCTTCGGATCGGGAGAGATTCCCGGCTCGGCTTCGCTTTGCAATTGAATGCTTACGGCGGTTTTGCTAACGAAACGTTCCGCTTCGAAGACTTCATACCACGTCTCCTCGGCATTGCCCCCGGGAGATTGTCCGCTCAAGTATTCCGAGTAAGCAGGTACCTGCTCCGGCGAAGCCAACGTAATGGAATGCAAGGTTAAAGACTCGCGTTTACCGACAAGCCGAATCGTATGGGAACCGGCTTTCAAAGCCCAACGAAGCGGTTCCGAGCTAAGCGAATAATTCGTCACCCGCTCGGAGCGCCAATCCAGCAGTTCATCTTGCACCGGGCGAATCTCGTTCCCTATCCCGTTGCGTTCATACGGATACGCGCTATCCTTCCATAACCTCTCTAAGCTGACCCGCTCCGCTTCTTCGAACGGATACTTGCCGTCGATCTGCACCCCTCGAACGATCGAGGAGAAACCTCCTTTCAGAGGCGCGTAATCCATAACCATCTCATAGATTCCGTCTTCCGGAACTTCGACTTGCCATTCGATCCATCCTTTGGCATTGTTCCAAACGATGACTTCCGTCCCTCTCGCTTGATCCTCCCGGCTTTCCACCCGCGCTTCCGAATCCGATTCCGTATAGTCGGAAGCCATGACCGTAATCTCCTTACCGGCCGCCGGCTTGTAAGCTTTATATTCTTCGCTTCGAATCCATTGCACGTACGACGGGGCACCGCTTTCTTCGGAACGTATGCCGGACAATACGTCTTCTTCCGCTATCACGGGATAATCTTGAACTTCTTTCGGTCCCGCCCCTAACAACAACGCGAGTACGACGCCCAGCAAGACGATACCGCATATCGCGATTATGGAGCGGTTTCTCTTACGCCTCACCTTCATCACTCCCCTAGGCACGCTAGCGATAATCCGCTGTCTCGATCGAAGAAATGAGCTTTATCCATGCATAGAGCGAATGCGACCGAATCTCCGGGTTCTATCGGTGTATGCGCTTCCGCGCGCGAAATGAGATTTTCTTCCCCTAACTTTGCATAGAGGAACGTATTCGATCCTAACGGTTCTCTCATTTGAACGGTCGCGGATACGATCCAATCCGGATAACGCTCGAGAGCCCAAGATTCGCAAGATACGTATTCCGGTCGAATGCCCATCACGACATTACGCAATGCGTTATTAGCGGAGCGAATAAGCGGAAGATAACTATCCGGTAATCTCATTTCCAATCGTTTGCTTCTAAAATAATACCGGTCGTCCACGGACACGATCATTCCATGAAGGAAGTTCATTTGAGGCGTTCCGATAAATCCGGCAACGAACAGATTGCGAGGCTCGTCGTATAACTGCTGGGGAGGAGCAACTTGCTGAATTCGTCCGTCCTTCATGACGACGATGCGCGTCCCCATCGTCATGGCTTCCGTCTGGTCATGGGTTACATAGACCATCGTCGTTCGCAACTCTTTATGAAGCTTGCTGATCTCCATTCGGGTCTGGGTGCGCAGCTTGGCATCCAGATTAGATAACGGTTCATCCATTAGGAATACCTGAGGCTCCCTGACCAATGCGCGTCCCAGCGCCACGCGTTGCTTCTGTCCCCCGGAAAGCTGATTCGGTTTCTTCGTCAGAAAATGGGAGATTTCCAGCATCTTAGCCGTCCGATTCACGCGCAGCTCGATTTCGCTCTTTGCCACCTTATGCAATTGAAGCCCAAGTGCCATGTTCTCGAAAACCGTTAAATTCGGATAAAGCGCATAATTCTGGAATACCATCGCGATATCGCGATTTTTGGGCGATACGTAGTTCATGAGTTTGCCGTCTATGTAGATATCGCCTTCGGACACTTCCTCAAGACCCGCCAACATGCGCAACGTCGTCGATTTGCCGCAACCGGACGGCCCTACCATAATGAGAAACTCTCCATCCTCAATATCCAAATGAAAGTCTTTAACCGCCGGATCCGCCTCGTCTTTGTAATATTTGTACACGTGGTTAAATGCGACGTTCCCCATAACTTTCTCCCCCACGATTGTTTTTTGTGAAAAGATTTCAAGTACATGAAATAATGATAACAAATAAACATAATCACGTAAACCTATAAAATACAATAGATTAAGATCGATATTTGTGCGATTAGTACCATTAATGAAGAAAACCTTCCCGCATCGGGAATCTTCTCTTCACCATTTTATTGAATTCAATATAATTCATACGTGAAATTTATTCCTTGACATGAAATCATGTCGTGTTACAATTCAAATATGACAGCCCTTTCATGCAAGATGCTTTATCCCGCTGTCTATATGCCTTATCTATCTATTGGGGGAGTGTGTGGGCCAATGAATCCGGTTCCATTAAGAAAGCGGTTTTATTTACTTAGTTTGATGACTATTCTCGTTTTACTGCCTTTGTTGGCAGCTTGTTCGAACGGCAACTCCTCGGAATCCGCGTCATCCTCTACGAGCCCAAGCCCTACGAAATCGCCGGCAACCGCTTCGGAATCCGCAAGCGCGACGACGGGAGGCGATCACGAGCCGGTAACCTTAACCGTTCTGACTTGGTTCGTCGGACCCAATCAAGCTTTGTTCGATAAGTTTCATGAGATGTATCCCTGGATTACGATCGAAGCGAATACGAAAATCGATAAAGCAGTCGTCAACAATGTCATCGCGGGAGAGAAAGCCGACCTCGTTTTTCTTGATGCCGGGTTATCGCAATGGTTATCGGGCGACTTGCTTGAAGATTTAACTCCTTATATCGAGAAGGACGTCCGGATTCAAGGGACTTCGATGGCCGATGGATTCATTGAAGCGTTCCAAACCGGCGGCAAACAATGGGTCGTTCCCTACTCCGATATCCCGATGTGGATCGTCGTGAATAAGGAAATGCTTCATAAATACGGCATGGAAATGCCGGGCAACGATTGGACCTATGATGATCTGCTAGAGATGGCGAAGAAAGCAACGGATCCGGTCGCCAACGATTGGGGCATCAGCGGATTGGTCGACGAATTCACGAGCATCATGACGATGGCCAATGGAAGCGCCCCGAATTATCGTTACATGAATGAAGACAATAGCGCTAGCTTAGTGAATACGCCCGCTGTGTTGGAAGATTTGAAATGGTCGCAAGAACTCACGACCAAATGGCATGTTCGACCAAGCGACATAGAGAGAGAGAAACTGGGCATGCAAGGCGATTCCGTCGAAGTGTTCATGCAAGGCAACTCCCTATTCACGCTCGGTGCCGACTGGAACCTGGAAGCGCTCAAGAACGCCGACTTCGAATGGGATGTGCTGCCGATGCCGGTTGGCAAAGCCCAGCAAGCGACCGTCCACCAAGCGGGAGCGATCGGAATTCCGAAGGCTTCCAAGCACAAAGAAGAAGCATTCTTGTATATCAGTTTCCTCTTCGATCTCGAAGCTCAGAAGACGATGATCGAGAACGGAAGCGGAGCTTGGGTTCAAGATAAGACCTTGTACGACTACTACGCCGAAGTACCGATGTGGCAAGGCAAGAACGTAGACGCCATCCGCATGAACACGGAAATGTGTTGTTTCTCGCGCGACCCTAGCGTTGCCGACCTTGTTACTTTAGTAGACAACGTTAACGGTCCTATCGCCGGGATGATTACGAAAGGCGGCGATTTTAGCACCCGCATACCTGCGGTAGAGGCCTATAATTTGAAAGCTGCAGAAACTAGAAAAGCACTTGGCTGGTAAGCAGCGGGGAGGAACATGTCTGTTGAATATGAATTTCAAATATGGAATGGATGAACTTCCATTCTCTCCTGCCACCCCGTCCGATTCGCATCTGTTCGTTTCCGGACAGGGCGGCACCGACCCCATAACCGGGGAGGTGACCGCTGACGATCTCGAAAGTCAGACCGTTCTAACCCTGCGAAATATCTCGATTATATTAGCGCAATCGGGACTAACGCTGGAAGATGTCGTTAAAGTGAATATTTATCTCAAAAACCGTACCGACTACGAAACCTTCAATCGCATTTACGCCCGCGAATTCCCGCGGCCTTATCCGGCAAGAACTCTCGTCTATTGCGATCTCAACTTCGATCTCCTCGTAGAGATCGATGTCGTTGCCCAACTGCGCAAGCAGGCAAGATGAAGCTAAGCTAGACGGCTTATCGATCGAGAATGGGAATACGGATGGAAGAACAACGCCCGGAGGATACTTTTCCTTCGGGCGTTGCTGTCGAATGATCCTTCCAACGAACGGTTTACGATACCTTGATTCCGCATGCCATCTGTGCGATTTCTTGTTCTGAGAGTGCTTGACGGAATACGGCTAAGCCGCCGATCCGTCCCGCGTAATAATTGCCAATCTCTCCCGAACGGTCTACCGCGCCGACCGTGAAGTCCGCGCCGTCTTCCCCTCCATCATACAGGCCGCCTCTATACGAATAAGGATTAAACGTTTCCCTCGTATCCAACTTGCCGTTCAAGTAGGAGCGAGCATATTCGCCGTCGTAGGTGAAAGCGACGAACTGCCAACGATCAAGCGGGACGGGGGACTGTCCGATGGAAGCGTCCATGCAGTATCGATATCCGGGCGTCGGACCGCCGATCGACGAGACATGGCCGCATACCTGCTCCCCACTATCCCAGATCGCCAAGTTCAAGAATAACCCGTATTGCCGTTTCTCGTTCGTCTCATTCCATATACCGGCGATAAATTCGCAATGACTTCGCGCCGTAGCGCTTCTTTTCACCCATGCCGCCACGGTTACTTCCGCATTCCGTCCGTGAATGTTCAAGGCAAACGCCTCGTTGCGCGGGACGCTAAACCAATCGCCTTCCCGCAGGCTGGCGCTATAGGGACCGAATATCCCCTCTTCTACTCGCTCGATGGTTCCGGACATTTCCCGCAACTCGATCGCATTAGGACCTTTGGATACCCTTCGTTCGCCAGCCGCCTCTTGAAAATCCCAGAAAGCAACGAGCGAAGGATGATTATGAAGTAACGAGGAAGTTGTCGTCATTGTTCCTTAACGACGCTCCTTTCCCCGCTATCCATGGATTGGTATGTACGAATAAGCCACGCCGTTACGCTCCGGCTAATGGCTGCCAAATATCGTTCCCCCCGCTCCTTCGTCGCCTTATTCGGCGCATCGGTGTAGCCATCCGCGCCGGTCAGCTCCGAGTGGCGGCCTATGAACGTTCCTGGAGGGCCGGAATTTATCCATGCCCGCTCATCGTGTTCATTACCGCCTAACTCCGCATGAACCAAATCTTCCCGCAACGCCATGATCGCCGAAGTTTCGAATCCGCCCGCATGACCCGGAACCATGCCGACTTCGTCGGCATTCTCCTTGCGAAGTTCTTCCCGCGAGAGGCTCCAATACGACGCCGACGCCGTCCATATCGGATGTTTGACCGCAAGGTCGTTAGCCGTCTGATGCATGATCGGCTCGTTGCCGCCATGCGCGTTCAGAAACGCGATCTTGCGAAAGCCTCCGGAAACCAGACTTTCCCCAATGTCTCGCAGCATCATGAGATAGGTTGCCGAAGAGAAGGACAACGTTCCGCCGAAGCGGATATGATGATCCGAACAGCCGATAGGAATTACCGGACAGAGCAGGATCGGCACGGTTCTCGCCGCTTCTTCGATCGCTTCGGTAGCAACGAACTCCCCGATGAAACTGTCCGTGAATACCGGCAGATGGGGGCCGTGCTGCTCGGTTGCCGCCAGGGCGACGACCACCATGTACCCTTCCTCGGCTTTCAGCTTTAATTGCTCTCTCGTGTGTTCGTGAAATAAGTAAGATTTCATCGCGCCTTCCCCTTTCTCGCTCATTTCCACATCCCCCAACATCGTCCGGGATGCTCCACGGTAAACACCTGTACGTTACCGACATCCGATACGGTCACGTAACAGTGTTTGCCTTCCGGTCCGCCGAAGGTCAGGTTGGTGCAGTCCGTTCCTTCCAATCCGATTTCCCTTAACGGTTGGCCTGTTGGAGAGATAACCGCTATGACCCCTTTGCCGAATCGGGTTACGTACAAGTTTCCCAGCATATCGCAACGCATCCCGTCCAGCAAATGATCGGGAAACTCGATTAACAATCGTTTGTTGCTAATCTCTCCATCCTTATTCAGATCGTAAGCCCAAATTCTACGCTGCACGGTTTCGTTAACATAGAGCACCGTATCGTCGGGGCTAGTCTCGATACCGTTCGTCGTACCCATGTTCGCTTCCAATAACGTTACGGTACCGTCCGTATCGATACGCCACATGTTTCCGGTGCCGTCGTCCCAATTCGGATCGCTGGCATAAATAACGCCTTTGTTCGAAATGGCGATATCGTTTGGTTGATTCATCCGAGGCTCATGGGCGTGAATGGACAGATGCCGCGTCGACATGTCCACCTTCCATATGTTGTGATGGACGAAATCCGCGATAAACATGTCGCCTTCCCGATTAAATCGGATGCCGTTTCCGATGCTCCCGTTCGGCAGTTCGATGAAAATACTTTCATCTCCCTGCGGCGTTATCCGTCCGATCGTCGCCTGCTTCTCGTAATTAACCGCGTACAGGTTGCCGGCACCGTCGCAAGCGGGACCTTCAATCCCGCTGGTGAAGCTTCCAGGCAACGTTAGCGCCGCGCTGACGTAATCCATGCTCTCATCCCCCAAGTTGTTCGGATTCGCCTTCGACTTCAATGGAATCCTCCGTCTACCCGATAACTAGCGCCAGTAACGTAAGAAGAAGCATCGGATAACAAGAAAGCCGCGACCTCGTTAATCTCGTCCGCGGCACCGCTTCTACCCAACCGCGCTTTCGTTCTAATCGCGGCTTTCTGCTGCTCGGATTGGCGCCCGATTGCCTCTTTCGTATCGAAATCCCCGGGCACGAGCACGTTGGCGCGAATACCGTGCTGCGCGTAGTCCGCCGCCACGACGCGCGTCATCTGATCCACTCCGGCTTTGGCCGCGCCGTATGCCAAGCACCCCTCGGACACGATCTGTCCCAGAATCGAGGAGGTGTTGACGATAGAGCCTCCCCCGATCGGATAAGCAGAGGAATGGCGTACTTGCACAATAAGAACGTACTCGTCAACGTTCCTCTTATCGAGTTGTCCCATTCCCCTAACGACATGTCCAAGATCGGCTTCCATCCGCTCGTGTAGACGTTGTGATACGTGCCATCCAGCCTGCCGATACGTCGATCCGCATCGGCGATGACCGCCATGACCTCTTTTTCATCGCACATATCCGCCTGCTTGAACATCAAACGGGACTCGCCGTATCGTTCTTGGAGAAGACCGATTTCGGGGTAATCGTTCAAAGGAGCGCGATCGCAGCCATATATCGTTGCTCCGCGCTCCAGAAACATCCCGATAGCCGAACGACCGAGCGTACCTAGACACCCCGTAATCAATATCGCCTTGTCCTGTAACGTATTCACTAAGATCACCTGCCTACAGTAGTTATGGTTACATCGGTTCATTACTCGTCGCGCTTGGCAAAGGGTAACAACGAATTTCGTAAATGGCGGCAGAAAGATCGCCGTTCGTAGCCTGAATGACCACGCGCAAGCGATCTGTCGTTACCGGTGTATCCAAAGTAACGACGCGCCTACGCTGATAGTTGCCCAGCAACTTCGCCAGCACAATCCAACGGCCGTCTACGCTGGCTTCGATCGCAACATCCTTCGGACATTGCGGATCCTTGTAGAACGCGGGGTACAGCATATATCCGCGGAGCAACTGGCCGGGGAAAGTCAGTTCGATGACGCCTAGCTCGATAGGTTGTTCCCACGTCAGCTCCAGCCACTGAGGCAGTTGTTGCGCAGGGTCCGAACGCCATAGATTCGTATAGCGATAAGGGCGCGACACCCCGCTAAGCACGTTACTTGCTTCGTAACAGGCTTGCGGAGGTTCAACCTTCAAGCTCATCATAACGCCTTGGCCGAACTTGCGCATTTTCCCTTCTCCGATCTCATATGCGCTAACGTGTCCCGGTTCGATCGAGGTTGACGAATGCCAACCGACGAACGGGTTCGCGAGCAAATCCAGCCGAACGTAAGAGCCTCGAAGTTCCCGTACATCCAGGTTCACGTTCCATTCCGCCCAATGCTCCAATCCGGGCGGTACAGATAGAACGGTTGAAGCTAGCGGCAGACCCGGTTCGCATCGATAATCCCATAGATGATCGACCGCGTAAATCCTCGCTTCAATGTGTTGCGCCGTGTCCGAATCGTTACTTAAGCACACCGACAGAGAATCGATGCGATCCGCTCCGATCGCGATCCATTGTCCGCGGGTAGCGGTCAAAGCATCCTGCCGCGAATCCGATTCGTTCCGTCCCGGAACAGGTCCGACCGGGGCAAGCTTAGCTGCGCTGCTTGCACGGACCGAAGCTTTGCGGGCTAAGTCGTCGGGATCGTCATTGACTGCGTTAGGCAAGAAGCAACCATCGCGCAGCAATGCTTGCTGAACATCCCCGATATTCCTTTCCGGTACTTCGCGAACGTGAAAACCGCCTTTCACTGCCAGCGCCGCCGCCGTACCCGCAGCTTGCCCCATCACCGCCGTCGTTCCCATCACCCGAACCGCGCCGAGCGCCGCATGCGTTACGCTAACGTTGCGCCCTGCCATCATCAGATTGTTCATGTCTTTGGCTATGAGAATTCGCAAAGGGATGCCGAACGGCCCCACATAACTTTTCGCCATATAAGTTTGATCCCCTTGTTCTTCCACGGCGGATTTCTCGCTGTACTCCGCCATCAGCCCTCCGGGCTCATGCAGATCGATGAACCATCCTCCGAACGCGACCTCATCCGGAAATACCGTCTTCCGCAAGGGATCGTGCTCCGTCATTAAATATTCGCCGATAATCCGTCGACTCTCCCGCTTGCCCGGCACTTGCCCGATCCAGTCCAGCGCGTAATTTTGCGCTTCCTCGCGCAAGACCGGATCTCGATTCTTGATATAATCCCATACTCCGAGCACGTGCCGGGTTAATTCATGCCGCAACGTCTCATTATCATGAATCGTATGCCAAGGCAGCGACAATTCTAGCCACCAGAATCCGCTGTACGGGTTAACTCCCCTGCCTCGTTTCCAGAAAAAATCCGGATCTTCGTATCGAACCGCCCAATCCGGCGCGGCGAACGGCACCGGATGACCGACGTTCTTCGCCTTAATGTGAATCGAACTGCCCATCACCGCATCGCTCGCTTGATCCGGGGCATGGGGCTCGCCGAATTCGTCCCGGCCTTCCGTTCCGTATCTCCACTTGCAGCCCGCGAGCGCCGCGACGATCCCGTCGCCCGTGCAATCGATGAATGTAGTTCCTCTTAGATGCAGCTCTGTTTCGGCATGACCGACGCGCGCGATGACCGTCTCGACCGTACGCTCGTCGCTCATCACGACGTCCGTAACGGTAGAATTCAAGCGAAAGGTTAATCCCGGCGTCTTGACGGCCATGTCGTACATCACCATATCCCAGACGCTGTTGATATAGCCGTTATCGAATATCGGGCTTTCGTGATTCAGCGCGCGCTCCTCGATGAGCAACTCGGATATGATCCCCGTCTCACGCGCATAGGCATGAAAACTAGCCGCGCCTTGCGGAGGAACGCGGATTTCCGACGAACTGTTGCCGCCGAACACGGGGCGGTCTTGCACTAGACACACTTTCGCCCCATGACGCGCTGCTGCGACAGCCGCGGAGAACCCGGCTAGCCCTCCTCCGCATACCACGATATCGTATTGCTCCTCCACAATGCGCATTCCGGTCGTGATCCGTTCCGTTCCGCCCATTTTCTAACCTCCTTAAGGAAATGCGATTCCGCGATACCGAATCACGCAGCCGTACAATTCCGCGGACCCCACGTGCAGGCAATCGTCTTCCTTTCCATATGCCAATCGGGAAATGTGATGGATGTTGCCGAATTCCGACGGTAGGGCATTCAGCTCTCTATTGTCCTTAATCATCCGAGGTCTTCCTAGATCGACGAATCCATGCTTTCCCGAAAAATGAAACACATGCCCCGCTTCCTTATCGCCGCCATAGATTCCGAGCACCTCATCATTGTCCATTCGAATGAAGTCGCGCAGCTCGCCATTGGAATACAGTCTGCCGTAAACGGTTCTGTCCCGCAGATCCGGAGTCAGGCTGAACAGTAGGCCGTCTCTTGTTCCCGCCACGACGGTTCCATCGGACAGAACCGCCCCTCCGGTAATCGTCGCTTGGAACATCCGGCCTCTGATGGAAGCCGCTTTAACCGTCAATGTCTCGATACGTTGATCATTAATCGAATACATAATAATTTCGTCATTCCGGCCGCTCAGCAGCAATCTGTCGTTATCCAGCTGTACGATATAACCGTCGCGCGGGTCGACTTGGATCGGACCGAGTCTACTGAAGTCGTTCCCGGCGCATACGAATAAGAAGCCTTCTCTATCACTTGCAAGCAACTTCCCTTCCTCAAGCACGGCATGAAGTTTGATTAAGCCGTTCTCGAGCGGAACAATCGTCTCCTCCCAGCTCCCTTTCGTCAGGTCGATCAAGAGAATACGATGATCCGTCGTCAGCACGGCCGCTTTATTTTCTTCTATTGAAAGGCAACTTAAGGGAGCGCCCCCGTGGTAGATCGTCTTTATTTGCAAAGGACAATCACCGGCAAATTCGGATTCGGTGAGCATGACGCTTTCTTTGCCTCCGACGGTATACAGTTTGCCGTTAATCGCGCTCATATGTTTGACCGCCGTATCCTTCCAGTCCATATGCCGATGCAAAGGTAACGTACTGACCTCCCGTGCCGCTATGTGCATGAAAGCCGCACTGCCAACGCCATTGTAATCCGATTCGTAGTAAGGCGTCAGAGCCGCGTTCGGCGTCTCCTCTCCCGGCGGTTGAAGCTTATCGACATCTACGGCAAGAATATAAGGAGAAAATTGTCCGCATACGTCTACCATATGAAGCAAGCCGTTATCGTCGAAGATCATTTCGCAAATATATTGGGAATCCTTCCCGCCCCACGTGATCAATCCCAGATTTTCCGGCTTGCCGCCTCGCAGGAGATCCCAGCGCACCAAACGGATCGGACGGTACTCGTCATGCGTCTTCAATCCATAGTAAATAACGAAATTCTCGTCCGCCGCGAAGCCGCCGATGCCATACCCGTTAACCGACGGGACGTCCGAAGGCAGAATCGAGCCATGACGCGTAACTTCCAACGTCTCCGGGTGCAATTCGATGATCTCGCCGTCCATATTGCCGACCAAGAGCAGCGTATCCCGCGGAGTATGCAGCGCGAAAATAAACTGTCTGCGGTGTTTCGTCCCGCTCGGCGGATGAAAACGAATTTTCAAATCCTCTATCTCGTCGTTCTCGGGATCGTACCTCCAGAAGCTTCCGGTGTAGGAGCTTCCGTAAAACCGGCCTTTCGCATCCTTCACCAACCGGCACGAAGAAAATTCGGACACTTTGCCGTAATCTTTCACTTCGTTCGTCTCTAGATCGATTCGATAGAAATGGCCTCTCATATACCCTAGAAAATAATAGTATCTTGGATCATTGCCGAGCATACCGCCGTAGATGCTTTCCCTAGGTACGGGAATTCCTTTGATCTGCACTTCGTTCGTGTCCGGATTCACGAGCATCAAGATCGACCCGGGATACCCTTCCCACGGATGCTCGTAATGCTGTTCGAACATCCATTGCCGATGACCGGGCGCCGGAGCCGTATTGTGCGTCGCCATAATAAGTCTTCCGTCCGGCATGAAGTCGATACTCGTATGAATTTTACTAGGGGGCATTTGCGCCGGATCGACGATCCAAATGTTCGCAACGTCGAACATCAACCGAAGATCGCCTGTAGTCGGATAATATTCGTAGAGCAACGCCGTTAAAGGCTTTTCGTTTTCCCCGCACACGCTCACATAGAATCGGCCGTCCGGCGAACGTACGAAATCCCAGACGGCGTTATGTCCTTCTTCATTCGGCAATTGGGTAAACCGCGCATGATGCTCGGGAATACCGGCTAGCAAATTCGGTTTCAAAGCTATTCCTCCTCAAGGGCGACTTGTGACGTTATCGATAAGTAATGCCTAACCTCGGCGTATCCAGCTTCTTTCCCTCATATAGCGAATCCATGGCGTAACAGATCATTCCGGTCGTCAGCAGCGTGCGCTCAGCCGGGAACGGGGGACGGCCATCGATGATCAAATCTTCGACCATGCGGGTCAATCGTTCGAAATGGGCGAACGGCCGATCCAAGTCGCTGTCGCAAAGCGCCGCCGTTATTTGACGATGGCGATCGCGGAAAGCGAAGCTCCAATGCTCGGTGAGCCGCTTAAATTGGACGATGTATCCCTTCGTACCGTCCCGATACTCGATAATGAACAGGGCAGGATCCGGCTCGACTTCCCTTGGATGAATCCCGGGCAAATTCGGTATCGTCTTAAGCGCATACAATAAGAGATCCTCCGGCCATTCACCCCGATCCATCGCCGCCCACGCTTCGCCATCGGTACCACGCAGCAATTGAACCGAGCGAACGCCGGTTTCTCCGCCCTTTCTCCGTTCGGTAAGCGATTGCATGACTTCCATCGCGTGAATGCCGTAACCTTCAAGCCCGCCCGAGCTGATGACGACGACTTCTCGCAAGTCTCTCAGTTGGCCCATGTCAAACTTCGGAATGTGGTCGCAATGCGGAATAGAGGAGCCTCCCAAGAAGGGGATTCCTCTGAATTTCATCGCGTCGTACATCCATAGAGCATCGTCATAATCGTAAGCCAGATGTTTATCGGAGAAGATCGGGACCGTCAGCCCGAGTTCGTCCAGCGCGGCGATCGTCTCCTCCAGGAATCTCCTGCGCGGATACATCATCTGCTCCTTCTCGTTCATCGGATAGTCGCCATGCTCGCCGATGAGGATAACTCCGTCGATCGGCTCCGCGCGATGAGACGCCCTAATAGCCTCTCTAATCGTCGAGCAGATCGGTATTCCCATCCGTTCTGCCTCATCCCTGCTCATGTCATTCGCGGGGAACTGATCCACGTAGAGAGAGACGACCTCTACTCGCGGATGATAGTTTAACCTTCCCAGCAGCCGTCCGACAATGACTTCAGCGTGGGAATTGTAACGATATTCGGTTACGATCGCCGCGACTCTTTTCCTACCGCTGCCGCTCACTTGTTGTCCTCCCGACATCGCCGATTGTATTCACTAGCGCGCTAATAAGTGAATTTTATCTTCGATCCTATTTATAGTCAATAATTTTTCACAAATGTATAAATATTTCTACATTGTGTTGAAATCGATGGCGATTAACGCTAATAAAACGTATTTATTTTCATGGATATGAAACGGTTTGGTTGTAGATGGGGATTTTGCGCGTATTAAAGCCATCAGTTCTCCCTTAGTTGTGGAGTACTCCTTCGGGAATCTAATGTCGCTTTTTGCGACAATGGGCGGGGCTTTGCTCGTTTGCCCAGCTCTAAAGTCGCTTTTTGCGACAATGGGCGGGGCTTTGCTCGTTTGCCCGGCTCTATAGTCGCTTTTTGCGACAATGGGCGGGGCTTTGCTCGTTTGCCCAGCTCTAAAGTCGCTTTTTGCGACAATGGGCGGGGCGGCATTGCTCGTTTCGAGCGATATATTCTCTGACAACGCAAGAAAAACCGCCAGTTCTTCCTGGCGGCCGTTCGTTTTATCGGATTGGTATGGTTTCTCGATTGGTATGGTCGTTCGACTAGTTTGGCTTCCCCAAAGTGATGACCACGTTGCCCTTTTTACGCCCTGTATCGACGTATCTATGCGCCTCGGATATCTGATCTAGCGAGTAGCGCCGGTCGATGACCGCTTTGATTTTCCCGGCCTCGACGAGTTCTTTGAGAAAATCGAAATTGGCTTTGTTCTGTTTTAAGCCTGCCGTCGTAAATTTCGCTCTTTTGCCGCCGGTCACGGTCGTCCACAACATCCTAAGCAATATTCCCATCGTTAGAACCGTGTTGAGATAGACTCCGTTTGGCTTAAGCGATCCTTTACTTCTGGAAAACGAACTTTTACCGACCGCGTCGAAAATGACGTCGTAAACTTGACCGATCCTGGTGAAATCCTCTTTCGTATAATCGACGACCTTGTCAGCCCCAAGGGATTTCACCAATTGTACGTTCGCCGTACTGCATACTCCGGTAACTTCGGCTCCATAATATTTCGCAAGCTGTACGGCGTAAGCCCCCACGGCACCGGAGGCGCCATTGATCAGAACCTGCTGCCCGCTCCGTACATTCGCAAGATCCCTAAGGAACGTCAACGCGGTTAATCCCCCGTCACAGACGGCCGCGGCATCTTCATAGGTTGCGTTAGCCGGTTGAATGGCTACCGTTTTCCCTTCGGGCAAACAGATATATTCGGCATGCGCGCCGAATTGATTCGGACTCATGCCGAATACCCGGTCGCCTTTCTTGAATAACTTCACAACGCTGCCGACCGCTTCTACTTCGCCGGCGAATTCGACGCCTTGCCGCGGGTTTCTCGGTTTCGTAAGGCCGAATACGAGTCTTATCATGAAGGTGTCGGCCTTACGAAAGGCGCAATCCGACGGCCCCACAACCGCGGCATGTATTCTGATCAGTATTTCGTTGTCCTTGGCCGTAGGTTTCTCCACCTCTTGAAGCTGAAGAACGTCCGGAGAACCATATTGGGTGCATAGAACGGCTTTCATGTATGATTTCCCTCCCTAGACCCGGCCACTTTTCGGCACGCCCCGAAGGGAATGCGGAAATGCCGAATCGCGTCTGGATCGAAACTCAATCCACAAATAATATAGCTAATCCGCAACGTTTGCGTATAGCTACTTAAGTACTGTTTGGGGAGGGGGAAGTTCAATTAATCGCCTACATCGTTTCATGAACCCTCTCATTGGTTAGGAAATTCCTGGTAACTAGCCAGTTGCCGGAGCCTACTCGGCCACTGCTCCCCCAGAGTATCGGAGTCAACCAGCTCGCTATTATGACCGTCGCGCCGGATTCAGCCTGACTGGCGTACTGCGGTCAACGTTTCGACAGAAAGTCGAGAACCCGCTACCACAATCAATTTCGGCTGACCGAGCTCCTGCTCAGTGACAGTTTCATCGAATACAAGCACATTGTTCATGGGGTCAAATAACGAATGTACCCGATGCTCGGCCTCGAAAACGGTACCTCTCTCCAGCGGGAATCGATCTGCCGCAGTGTTCGCTTTCAGTTGATGTCTGGGGAACGAATATCTCGAAATAAACATACAGCTCCCATGTGCCGGAATCGTTCCATGGCTGAGTAGATGCCAGACTTGAAAAACGCTTAGGCTAGCATCCTCAGCCCGCAAATGGCGATTGCCGTACAATCGTTCATTCTGGCCATAATTGCTGTCATCCGCATAAATAAACACGATATCCGCATTCGCCTCCGAATGGCTCCATTCCAATGGATGCTCCGGCACAAATTTACGCGCGAATTCATCCCAAACCTCGCCAAACTCGGTCTTCAGAAATCGTACAAATAATTCTCCAGCAGCTTGGTGACTCCAATTTTCTGTTGGACCGTTCCCTGCTTGTCCGACTTCAAAATAGGATCGATTATCGCGGTATTGGTCATGATCATGAGCGCCGCATCCGCAGCGCCATCCATAAAAGTCTGGGGGTTCTCCATGGAATGCTTTAGCGCTGTTTCCATCATATCCATCCCGTTCTGTTCGATCATTTCCGTGAATTTGTTAATCGTAAATACGGAAATGATCGTTGTCGGCGTGATAATGAACACCAGCAGCAAAATCAGAATTTGCGAACGAACGCTTCCGAATATATTCCACTTTTTCAACATCTTCATGTCACCTCCTATAAGTAAGCGTTAACATAAGTTGCAATAATTCCAATCACGAATAAATGGAAACGATCGTATTTAAACAACCTTCCGAAGAATTGTTCTCTCCGGAAGGTTACTCACGATCTATTAATCGAATTGATATTAGACTTATAGCGTGCTTAGGAATTCATAAGTGCCCGAAGCGATATCGAATTTCAAACAATTCTCGGCTTCTCCCGATGCCGTACAGCCTCGCAAAGCAGTGTCCTCAACCGACATACCGTTAACGGATACAGCACCTTTCGGAATCCATACGGTAGCGGTCGTATTCGGAGGAATCGCGACAACAAGGCGGAATGGCCCTTCGCTTTCCTGCTTCCAATGCGTAGAGATCGTGCCGTATAACGATTCGTAGGATGCTTCCACCTCAGTCAGCGTTCCACCCGGACGCGGGCGAATGATGGCGTGACGGAAGCCGGACGCAGCTGCGTCCGTCTCGATCCCCGCCATATATCGATACATCCATTCGCCGACGGAGCCTAGAGAGTAATGATTGAAGGAGTTCATGGATGGCGTCTGGAAGCCATTGTCCTCCGTCCAACCGTCCCAACGTTCCCATATCGTCGTCGCACCGTGCTTGATCGAATACATCCAAGAAGGAAACTCCTCTTGGGTTAACAGCTGGTAAGCGACATCCAGTCGACCATTATCCGTAAGTGCCGGAAGTAAATAACCTACTCCTAGGAATCCGGTAGACAGTCGGTCACCTCGCTGCTTAATATCCGCCGTCAGATGCGCAACAGCCTTCTCTCGAAGATCATCGGTCAATAAACCGAATTGCAGCGCCAATACGTATACGGTTTGAGTGTGACCGCGGATAACTCCCGCTTCATCGACGAACGCCCCTCGGAAAGCCGCGGCAATATCCGCGAACAAAGCTTGATAATGCGCCTCGTCATCCGTTCTGCCTAGAACGCCCGCAATACGCGATAGCAGCTGCGTACTGTATGCAAAATAAGCGGTTGCAAGCACCTCATTCGGCGTATCCGCCCCGATCGATAACCAATCTCCGTAATTGGCGTAGTCCGGACGAACAAGGTTAGTTGTGGTGCAACGCAAATATTCAACCCAACGTTCCATGGCCCCATAGTTCGCTTCCAGAATACGCGTATCTCCATACATCAGGTACTGGGTCCATGGAATAACGACCCCCGCATCGCCCCAGCCCGAATTGTCCGGCGCATACCAATTCAGTCTCGTATTCCACATTTTATGCCGAATCCAACCTGCATCCGGAGCGACATCAGTGAATGCGCCTGATGGTTGCTGGCAATCTAGCATATCTTGATAGAACTTGGTGAAAAATCGAGAAACGTCCATATTGTAGGATGCCGTGCGGGCAAATATTTGAGCGTCTCCCGTCCAACCCAATCGTTCGTCGCGCTGTGGACAGTCCGTTGGAACCGATAAGAAATTGCCTCTTTGACCCCACGTAATATTCGAATAAAGCTGGTTTACCTTCTCGTCGGAAGTGCGCAGGCTCCCGGTTTTAGGCGTATCCGAATGGACGACCTTACCTGCAATCGTGTCGAGATCCGCTTCACCCGGATATCCGATCAGCTCGACGTAACGAAAGCCGTGAAAGGTGAAGTTCGGCTCGTATCGCTCTTCTCCTTCGCCTTTGAGGATATAATGATTCTGCTGAACGGCCACGCGTAAATTATCCAAATACATCGAACCGTCCGGATTAAGCATCTCCGCATGACTTAATGTAATTCGCGTTCCACGATCGCCGGTAACCTTAACTTCCGTCCAGCCCACCATATTTTGTCCCATATCATAGATATAAGTTCCGGTGTCCGTCTTGCGAATACTGATCGGCTTCAGGACTTCCGTCGTCCGAATAGGAGGTTCCAGAGTTGCGCTCAGAACGCCATTGTAGCCAGGACGCACATCCGGCTTCTCCCAAGCAGAGTCGTCATAGTTAGCCTTGTCCCAGCCGCTCAGTTCCTTCGTCGCGTCATAGGTTTCACCTTTAATCATGTCGGAATAGAGGATCGGACCGGTCGTTACCGCCCAGCTGCCATCGGTGACTACGCTGTCGCGGCTTCCGTCTTCGTACTCGATATTCGTCTGTAGGAGGAAGAAAGGTCTTTCCCCATATACTTTATCGCCTAGAAATCCAACCGTCCCCGAATACCAGCCATCTCCCAAAATGACGCTGAACGTATTGATTCCCGCTTGGAGCTGCCCCGTAATATCGTAGGCTTGCACTTGCGTACGAACATTGTAATCGGTCCATCCCGGCGCGAACCAATCTCCGCCCACACGGGTACCGTTTATGCTAAGCTTATATACACCAAGTGCGGTCGCATAAGCTGTAGCACGCTTAATCGGACCGCGAATTGCGAACGTCTTGCGTAAATAGGGGGAAGGCAATAGCAGCTTCTCCATCTCGGGTTTATGCTCTTCCGATCCTGAAGCATCCTCGGAAATCACATTCGTTACAGGCTTACGTCCGATCCATTTGCCCTTCCAAGCAGCACGAGAGAGCAATCCGATACTCCAGAATGCAGACTCGCTCCAATCGGATTGCCGATCGTTCCCATCCCAAATACGAACCTTCCAATAATATACGCCTTCCTGCTCAAGCGGATTGCCATCATAGACAATCTGGATGGATGCGCCGTTAGCCACTTTACCGCTATCCCACATATCGGCATCGTCACGATCAAGCTGCTGTAGGGATGAAGCAACGAGAATTTGATAAGCGGTTTGTGTTACAGCTTGCTCCTCGGTTTCTATTCTCCAAAAAAGACGGGGTGCGAGTGTATTTAGCCCGAGCGGATTAATCGCATATTCTGTTTTGCAGCCTACAATCTTAAGTGTCATGATGACGTTCTCCCCTTCTCTTCATTGTAAGCATGGAATAATACTAGCTTAGCGTACATGTCCTCCAGTGTGAATCTGGAATCTACATAACGATATACCCGGATGATTCGTCCATCCTCCCGGTCCTCGTAGCTCATATCCTCGCGAATATATGGGGCCTTGCGCAAGTCGTATTCGAATGTGTGATCATCAATCAGAAGCGATACTGCGGGAGAATCCCCGAGCATCCACATCTCGCCTTTCGGCCACCTTGCGCCATGTCTTGGTAATAGGTTGAATTCAACAAGCTGCTCATAGAGATACTTCCCGATTTCACCGTAGGGACGGACTCTAACCGCTAGTTCAGCCAAGCTAACCCGGATCATGGAATAGACGTTCTTAGGAACCTGCCACAACGGTATCGGAGATTGGAATACGGTATTCGCCGCTTTAATATCGTTAAGCAGGTTAAATTCCTCTGCTCCAATCGGGTACGTTCCACCGCCTATCCACACCGCTGTCAAACGGTCGGCAATTCGAGGCTCCATTAAGTAAGCGGAAGCCATGTCTGTTAGAGGACCGAGGAAAATGACGTACAAGGGTAACGGATCATCCTTCAAAGCCTCACGAATAATAAGCTCGGCGCCTTCGGAGACGACGGGAATCGATGCATCCTCGAGCGCATGCGGAGCACCCTTATAGAGAGGAACCGTATGTTCCATCTCCATCAGCTTTAGCAGCTTGCTTGCTTCAGCATACGATTCCTCCATTGTCGTTGTCGTACGCGTACCGAAGTGCGCCGCGATAATTCCTGCAATATGGAACCTAGGCGTCAACAGCGCATGGACGATCGCATATTGATCATCCGCTTCGTTCGCCGGATCTGTGTTAATGATGACGCGTATTCTTTTGTTATCGGCAATCTGGAAGGGCATGATCATGAGATACATCACTCCTTGGATTCGTTAATTTAATGCCGCTTCTGCGGTAAGAACCGCCTTTAGCGCGGCTTGCCAGCCTTTGTCTAAGGAAGCGCGTTCTTCTTCATCCATATGAGGGATATAAGTCTGTCGCTTGCGATAGAAGCTAGCCAGCTCTTGTTCGTTGCTCCATACGCCGAGCGCTAGCCCGCCGATGTAAGCCGAGCCGAGCGCGGACAGCTCCGCGGCCTCGGAGGAGACGACCGGGACATTCAGCAGATCCGCCTGGAGCTGCATCAATGTCCCATTCGTGGTTGCGCCGCCGTCGACGCGAAGCTCGGCGAGGCGCATGCCTGTATGCCGCTCCAGTAGACGGACGGCGTCCGTCACCTGGTAAGCGATGCTCTCGACTGTGGCGCGGAGCAGATGGCGGCGGTCGGAGGAACGGTTCATTCCGACGAAGGCTGCGCGAGCGCGCGAGTTCCAATGCGGTGCGCCGAGGCCGACGAAGGCCGGCACCAGATAGACGCCTCCGGCATCCGGGATAGCGGTGATCATCTCTTCGAGTTCTTCAAATGTGCTATATAACCCCATCTGATCACGAGCCCAGTTCAAGCTATCGCCTGTCGAGTGAATGATGGCTTCTAGCGCATATTCTACACGTCGACCGACACCCCATGCGATTGCAGATACTAGGCCGCCCGATGCCTGGATCGGCTTCTCTCCGACATTCATCAGAATCGATGTGCCGGTTCCGTAAGTTCCTTTGGCCATACCAGGATGTATACATTGCTGTCCGTACAAGGCACCTTGCGAATCTCCGATCACACCCGCAATCCGTGCACCCTCTGGAAAAAGCTCGGGCTCATCCATTGTTCCAAACAAGTGATCGCTTGGATAAACCTTCGGCAGAATACTCGAGGGTACACCAAAGAGCTCCGCCAACTCCTCATCCCACCGTAACGTATGAATATTAAATAACTGCGTTCTGCTTGCATTCGTGTAATCGGTTGCATGAATCCGTCCACCCGTTAACTTCCACAAGAGCCAGCTATCCACCGTACCTGCCATTAGCTCATCGAGAGGGTGATCCGCTGCATGGTGATCGAGTAGCCAACGCCATTTCGCGGCAGAGAAGTAGGGATCTAGCAGCAAGCCTGTTTTCGCTTGTACGAGAGCCTCATGGCCCTCGGTCTTCAACCGGTCGCAGAAATCTGCGGTCCGACGACATTGCCACACGATGGCATTCGCTATCGGCAAGCCTGTTTTACTGTTCCAGATTAAAGCCGTCTCTCGCTGATTCGTGATCGTAATTCCCGCAATTGCCATGGGAGACAAATCTGCTTGGGTGAGCACCCCCGAATAACAGACTTCACATTATGATAGAGTTCCATTGGGTCGTGCTCCACCCAACCCTCCCGAGGATAGTATTGCTGATGGGGCATCGCGAGCTTGCTCACGATGCGACCCTCTTGATTCGTTAATATCGCTTTGGTTCCCGTCGTGCTCTGATCAATCGTCAGCACAGTTGAGCCGTCCATCTCTACTGCCCCTTCTTCGCAAGCCGCTCTTGAGCGATCTTTAATACGTTCTCTGCCGAAAGGCCGTAGTGGCGGAAAATTTCAGAAGTTTTACCTGCAATAGCCGGTTCGTCTGGGATGCCAAGAATATGAACAGGTACCGGACATGAGCTTGAAGTGACTTCGGCAACTGCCGCGCCGAGCCCACCGTAGATGCTATGCTCCTCAAGCGTAATAATAAAGCCAGTCTCCCTTGCCGCGCTCAGTATGGCCTCCGCATCAAGCGGCTTAATCGTATGCATATTAAGCACGCGAGCGTGAATGCCCTCCTTCGCCATGAGCTCCGCTGCATCTAACGCAATGCGAACAGTTTCGCCTACTGCTATTAAGGTCAAATGCTCGCCATCGTTCAATTGAACCGCCTTGCCGATCTCGAACTCATAATCCTCCGATTCGTAGACATCTTCAACCGGATTGCGTCCAATTCGAACATATACGCCGCCTTCATGTTTAACGAGAGCCTCCGTCAGCTTCTTCGTCTCATATCGATCAGCGGGTATGACAACCGTTAATCCCGGGATCGCCCGAGTAACCGCATAATCCTGCAAGGAATGATGCGACATGCCCAGCGCGCCGTAGCTCACGCCGCCGCTGATACCGACCAGCTTAACGTTAGTCCCCGAATAGGCCACATCCACTTTGATTTGCTCGATGCTGCGCATGCTAAGGAAGCATGCAGGCGAGGTAACGAAAGGTATTTTACCACTGTGCGCCAGTCCGGCTGCGATACCTACAATATTCTGTTCAGCGATACCTGTCTCTACGAATTGCTCTGGATATTGCTTGGCAAAAGGCGCCATAGCCGCAGATCCGCGAGAATCGCTTGTCAATACCATAATATCTCTATCCGTTTGGGCCAGCTCCAATAGTTTCTCGCACATGGCCTGACGATTAGGAATGGATTGCATGAGTAGTTACACTCCCTTCATCCTGGTTCGTAATTGCTGCAGTCAACTCATCGATAGCCCGCTGTAGCTCAGCATCATTAGGAACGTGATGATGCCATTCCGGAACATTTTCAGCGAAGGACACGCCCTTACCCTTAATCGTATTCGCAATAACAAGCGTAGGTTTACCGGTCACCTGCGGCGCGGATTCGAACGCGTGAACCAGTTGGTCATAGTCATGTCCATCTATAGATACGACGTTCCAGCCGAAGGCTTCCCACTTCTGATCTAGAGGGTCAATACCCATGACATCCTCCGTGGAACCGCTAATTTGTAATCTATTGCGGTCGATAATGCCTACGAGATTGTCTAGCTTATAATGAGCGCCAGCCATCGCGGCTTCCCATACGGAGCCTTCCGCTTGCTCTCCGTCTCCCATCAGACAGAATACCCGGCTAGGTCTGCTATCCTTGCGCGCGGCAAGCGCCATTCCTACGGATACCGACAAGCCGTGACCGAGCGCTCCCGTATTCATCTCGATGCCCGGCACCTTGTTATTCGGATGACCGATTAAACGCGTTCCGAACTGACAGAAGGTGGAGAGCTCCTCCTTGGGGAAATAGCCAAGATCGGCGAGTATACACCAGAGCGACTCCACGGAGTGACCCTTACTGGCAATGAAGCGGTCGCGATCCGGCCATTTCGGATTAAGCGGATCATGGCGCATGACGTGAAAATACAAAGCGGTCAATACATCGGTATTGCTCAGCGATCCGCCGGTATGGCCCATCTTAGCCCCATGTATGAGCTTAAGCAGGTCCATGCGGATTTGTAGAGATTTAATACGCAGGTTTTCTGTCGTAGTCATCCTCATACACTTCCTCTCAGCCACGCTTGAATTTGCGCTTCCGTCGGATCTACGGGATCTGGCGTTAAACCAGGGATATAGGAGCACGCTTCATATAACGAAGGAATAACATTCGCATGAATCCCGACGGAATGATGAACATAAGGACCTTTAACCAGCTTCTCTTCCCACAACGGCCAGTCGTTAACCTCTACCCACACATAGGAGCCACGAGTATAAGGACCTTGAATACCGCGGGCTTTGCCAAGGAACAGCTGATATTCTCCATGATCGCCATCGAATCGGGCTAACGTCATATCCCCTCCTCGAATCTCGCCTTCATGCGTTCCGGGTGCATGGTCATCGAAGAGAAAATGCTTGCGCATCTTCGGCTTATCTTCAACAGATAAGGATACAGGGAAGTTCCCGCAATGAAATAACAGCTCTCCATTTGCATTCTCGGGATGACGAATCGTTAAATCCGCGAAAAAGATCGGTGCTTCGTTCATAGCTGCAGCCTGCACCATTATGGATGTGATTGCACCATGGATATCCGTCTCGCATGTGACTGGAATCTGCTCGTCCGTGAGCAACGCATTCGCTAGGCATGGCATGATTCCAATGGCATCTTGCAGTGAGGACCAGCACTGAATCGCGATCGCTGTGCTGCCTGTATCTGTCGCATACTTCTTCATCGCAACTTTTAGCGCAGCTACACGGCGTACATCATCGTCTGTCACTTCAGAAATATCAAGCTTCTCGCGAATGTAAGTAATCGCCTCTTGCATTTCCGTGCTGTTCATTTTCTCTTGGTGCTTTGCGGCTTTCGTAATATCAACAAGAGTGATCGGGTATAACTCAATTCCGAACCGCTCTAGCAGCTCTCCTTCATTGCACATCATCGTCCAGAAAGAATGAGGGCGCGGTCCGATCTGCAGAATACGCAGTTTGCGGAATTGCCGAACGACGTTGGCCGCCGAGATGAAGTTTTTGAACCCTCTCTCAAAGACAGGGTCATTCACTCTGCTATTCGTAATATAGGTAAAAGGAACATTGAATCGACGCAGCACCTTACCTGTGGCAAAAAGTCCGCATTGGGTATCCCTTAGCCGCATCCCGTCCTCTAGCGGCGCTTCATCTCGGGGTCCCCATAGCAATACGGGCTTACCTAGACTTTTAGCCACGCGGGCAACGGTATCCTCTGTTCCGAAATTACAATGGGGGAAAAACACCGCGTCCACGTCCTGCTGCTTAAAGCGCTCCGCAATCTGCTCCGCATTGATGTGATCATCGTAGAGCAAGCCTTCCGAATTCAAGCCCTCAAGGTCGACGATGTCGATGTCCATGCCGAAGGAATCCATCTTCTCGCGGATTTGTACCTTGTACTTAAAAGCATCTTGTTCACTAAATGTGAACCGACGCGTAGGCGCGTAACCAAGCTTTAATTTTTTCATTGCCTTATCCCCCTAAACTAAACTAAATAAATTAACTAAACTAATTGGATTTTTATCGGTAATACAAACTAAACTAATAACTTAACTTCATCCTAGCACCCGAAATCAACCTCGTCAATACAAAAAAGACACCGATTCCAATAGAAGTTTAGTGGATATTTAATAAAATCAACTAAACAACAAACATTGATGATTGCTATTGTTTAGGAACAATTGTAAACTAAACTTATTATTTGTTGAGCTATGACAGCTGTCACGTTGTGCTATTGACGGCGTCTTTCTGATTGTTCGGAAAATTTGGCGAGGATGGAGAATGTTTGCGTGAAAATGGAGGATATCGCTAAGCAAGCCAATGTATCTAAATCGGCTGTATCCCTTGCCCTTAATGGCAAGCCGGGTATAAGCGAGGATACACGTGAACGGGTTATCAGAATTGCGCAAGAGTCGGGGTATATTACAAAAAGAAGAGCTGCCCCGGCTCAAGAGCGCCCCCTCTCGTCTCTGCTATTCCTTGTCTGCGCGAATTCGGGGATCGTATTAGAACAGTATTATCAGCAACCTTTCTTCCGTGAATTGATTCATTATATTGAAGAGCGCTGCCGTTCCAAAGGATACTCCCTGCAGTTCGCTACTCTGAATACGGAATCGTTGGAACAGAACGTCAAAAGCCTAAGCGAAGATAATCGGAATAGCGGCGTGATCCTCCTGGGAACGAATTTAAGCAGACAGCAAATCGTAAGCATCGCCGAGCATTTACCGCATCTCGTTGTGCTCGATACCAATTTCGAAACCTTGCCTATTCCTTTTGTTGAAATAAATAATGTGATGGGCGCTTATCAAGCAGGCTCCTATTTGTATGAGATCGGCCACCGGGAAATCGGTTATATCGCCTCTAATGTTCGGATCCATAATTTCAATTCGCGTAAACGAGGCTTCATGTCTGCGCTTCAAGACAGAGAGCTTACCATTCCCGATAACCGCATATTCTCGGTCGCGCCAACGATTCTCTACTCACAGGATTCGATGAGAGAGCAGTTCCAGCTTTATTTACAAAAAAACGGACATCTTCCGACCGCATTGTTCTGCGAATGCGATTACATCGCCATCAGCGCGATGAAGACACTGAACGAGTTAGGGTTTCGAGTGCCGGAGGACGTGTCTGTCATCGGCTTTGATAATATTACCGAGTCTATGGTGGTCACTCCTGAGCTAACGACGATTCACGTCGAGAAGGAGAAAATGGCGCAGGTAGCAGTCGACTTGCTTATCGAGCTTATTAATGAAGGCTTGAACATGACCACGAAAACAACGATCGATACGAAATTCATCGAAAGATTGTCGTGTCGCGCCCCTGCCATCGCTTCCAAATAAAAATTTCAAATTTTATCCTCTAATATCGCAACAGTCCCCATCCAATAAAGGTGGGGACTGTTGTTCGATTCTGTGCAGTTGATCCTAAATAGATAGAAGCTTGTTTATCGCCCACCACCATTTCAACCCCTTTCGACACTATCCCCTTGGCTCAGGACACCATGTTTTGGAGGCAGAATTGGAGCAATAGCGTTATGACATCACTCTATCAACCGAATAATGGACTTGAGCACATGTATAGCGTTACGCCATAACGTTATTAGCATCGGATTCACATTTTGGAGGCAGATTTAGAAGATTAGCGTTATGACATCACTCTATCGACCGAATAATGGAGTTGAGCACAAGAATAAAGTTATGCCATAACGTTATTGGCCTCGGATTCATGTTTTGGAGGCAGAATTGGAGGTGGATCCGGAAGAAAAGTAAAGAGGCTGCCCGTAGAGTAACTTTTGGCACAGCCTCATGTCCTAATTATGGTGCTATTATACAGAGTGCTTTATGTTATCCTCCGCTTCGCACTTGATTAAAGAAGTTAACGTTGCCGACTTGGCCGCCCTTCAATACCAGTTCCAGACCGTCAAGCCGCGGGTTGGTCGAAGAGGCACGGCACAGAGGTCCGCCCGGAGTCAGAGCGGCAACGCACTCTAGCGCATAAATGTCCAATTCTCGGGTGACATAGCCGGATGTATCCCCACCGGCAATGACGATTCGCGTCAGACCTGTTTCGATGATGAGCGACTTAGCTAAAGAGCCGAGTATCGATCCGAGCAGTCGGCTGCTGTCATCGGCACGATAGCCCCGGGCAATGAGCGCCTTACGGAATTTCTCGATACTCCTATCGCCTGGTCCCGTTGCCGAATACAACAAGACGCTTCTCCCCTGCTCCAGCAAAGCTCTCGCTTCTTCCATCAACCGTTCGTGAGCATGTTTAGCAGAGACTGGGTCGATCAATTCATCCACCGGAACGCGCAGACCTACAAAACCATCCGATAGAGCAGCGTTAATCTGCCCTTCGGTAATCGGTGAGCAGCTCCCGGACACGACGAGCATCCGGTCAACAGCGGGGACGCTTGTCGAAACTTCCGGATGTCGTTCAACCAGCCCTACCGACTTCCAGCAAGCGCTAAGCGCATATTCGACTCCGGACGAGCCGATGACGAACAGACCATCGCTACGGTCAGCCTCCTCCAATATTAACTTGCCCGCCGTCTCCAGTCGTTCATCATCCAGTACATCGAATAGCAAGATTTCGGGTCGTTGCGCGGATACGCATTGGTTCAGCCGTTCCCGCACTTCGGAAATTTCGCCTTGCAGCGCTAGAATATCGATCAATGAGATCCGATAATCGCATTGTTCTGCAAGATGCTTGCGCAAATCCGCTTCCTTCATTGGAGTGATCGGGTGTCTCGACATCGTCGGATGACGATCCAATCGATGAACCTCTTCTCCTGCTGCTGCGAAATGATTGCCAAACAACGTATATCGACCCAAGTACGGGACGCCGACAAGCAGCGGAATGAATCGGCCGCCGAACGTTTCACGGCCGATTCGCGCAGCCGTTCCGATATTGCCGATTTCCGGCGAGGAATCGAAGGTGGAACAAATTTTATAATGTACGATTGCCGCATCGGCTCTCTTCAACATCTCGAAAATCGGACGCAGCTCCTGCTCAGCCGCATCGGGTGACAAGGATCGTCCGACGCCAGCCACGCCGAACGCTTCGAGCGATTCAAAGCGTCCTCGAAGCTGTTCGTCGCTTGGCGGCTCTAGGAACAGCGCGCTTCTCACGCCAGCGCGGAATAGCGATTCCAGCACATCCGTCGAGCCGGTGAAATCGTCGCCGTAATAACAAAGCAGCTTGCTATGTCGACGGTCGTGGGCTACGGAACTACCGCACCCTTCGTCCAACTGAGCCCGCTCTAACGAATCCGTCATCGCCGATCAGCCCTTTCCGTATTTCTCGATCGCTCGTTTCAGTGCAGGATATGACTCAGCGTACTCCTCAAGCGGAATGCCCTTGACCGCCGCTTCCCATCCCAGCTTCATGCTTTCAAATCCGGCAGCCGCGCCATCCGGATGAGCCAGAATGCCTCCGCCTGCCAAATGCATAACGTCAACCGTGCTTGTAGCGGCATATGTGGCCGGCGCTGTACCTGCCCATTGCGCCGACGATACGACCGGCATTGTCGCATATCCGCCATGCATCGGTGTTACGCACGCTTGAATGGATCGAACGACGGAGTCGTTGCTCTCATAGAACTTGCTATTCAGCCCATTCACGTGCAGATGGTCCGCACCCGCCAGTCGGCAAAGCTTCTGGTAAGCGGAAAATTCGAAACCAAGCAGCGGAGAGCGGGTCAGCATCCCCCACTGATTGCGATGACCGTGTATCGGCACTTCACTGTACCCATTCAAATGGGCTAGTCCGGCTAATCCGATACTCATGATGCTGACCATGACGCAATTACCGCCGGCCTTCACGACCAAGTCATGATTGCGTTTCATTTCTTCTATGTCACCGGTAATATTAAAGGCGTACATTATTTTTTTGCCAGTAGCGTCTGCTGCCCTCTCGATGGCTTCCATCACGGATTTCACCTTCAGATCGAGAGGCGCATAAGGAGGATTCGCGTTCAGTTCGTCATCCTTGATGAAATCGAGTCCCGCTTCGGATACGTCCATAATAATCCGTTGTAAATCTTCCATCGCTAAGCCGATGCTCGGCTTCACGATCGTCCCTAGAATGGGACGATCAGAGACCCCGGTTAAGCGGCGTGTTCCTTCAATACCGAATTTCGGACCGGGATATCGAGCCGCGAAGGCATCCGGCAGCTCCAGATCGACTAACCGCAATCCCGACAACTCTTGCAATTCATATAAATTACCCGCTATGGCGGACATCAGATTTGGGATGGACGGACCGAAATTATGCAGCGGAAAGGACACCGTTACAAGCCCACGGCGATATAAACCGTCATGCCCTGGCGGGGTCTTAGAGCCGGGTAGCGAAGGCTCATCTACCGTCTCTAGCTCAACAATGTTCTCCACGCGCGCGCCATGCTTACCCTTCAGCTCGTCCGTCTCTCCGGGAACAGCCGTGAACGTTCCAGTAGACTGTTCTCCGGCGATCACCTCCGCTGCTCTGCGCAGAGAATAAGGTGTCTCGACGAGATAGACGACTTTAACTCTATCCTGAACCAATGGGATAACCTCCATTTCTATGCGTTACTGCTTCCTGCCTGCTCCGCATCGAGCCGCTCCAGCACAGCCTTCACTTGCTCAACGCCAAGCCGAGGACTGGATAATACCGGTTTACCCGTCGCTTCGCGAAGCGCATTTTCCATGCGTGCCATCGATCCTTGCGCTAGCACGAGTACGTCTGCTTGCTCGCAAACCCGTTTGGCCGTTTCCAGCAATATTCGGTCATGCTCCTCTGGCTTTCCACCGACCAAGGCATCGAATGCACCCTCCGCCAGCCCTTTAACTAATGAAACTTGTTTGCCGAGCAAGCCCGCTTCCTTTTGAATCAAGCGCAATGTCGGATCAAGAGTGGAAGGCAGCGTAGCCAGAACAGCGATCCGACCATACTCTGCAGCAGCTTTCGCCGCCATCGATTGATCGATTTTGACGATGGGTACCCCGATCATCGGACCGGCGCTATCCGCGACTTCACCTACGGATGAGCAAGTGTTCAGAATCACGTCCGCGCCAAGCTCTTCTCCGTTATGATAATATTGCACAAGTCTCCTAGCGACGCCTGGCGGAATATGTCCCGCTTTCACAACATCTCCGATTAGGCTGTCGTCGATGATATTAACCAGACGAACGTCCGGCATCACTTCCTTGAATACCGCTTTAAGCGGATCGGCCAACCCTTGGCCGGTATAGACAGCCACTACCGTTCTCATTGCTCAACGCCTCCTCGATTTGTTCTACCAGACAAGCTCGTTGTCGATTTTGCGGAATCCGCCTTCGCGCATCGGCGCTTTGTCATAAACCTTGCGTCCGCTATAGAAAGGATGCTTCGTTCCCGAAGGGGAAATGTTCACGACATCGTCTCCACGCCATTCGGTTTCGAACGCTTGACCCATTGCCGTCTCAATCGTCTTGCGATGAGACAGCGGAAATTCAATCGTAATCGTCTCTCCTGCTGTAGCCGAACCAAGCAGCAAGAAACATTCATTGACCCATGAGCTCGGCTCGCTTCCTTTGCCTGATCTGATCTCTCCACCGTTCAACACGCGGGTATAAGCAACCTTCGCGAAGCCCGCCCATTCCGGAATGCGTACGAGCAGCCGTTTGATGTCTGCGTGAATATGCAGCACTAGCTTACCTTCGTGCGGAAGATAGCTGTCCACATCCAACCATTTGGACCCCCGGTTGAGCAGAAAATTGACGCTGACCGTGCCGTTCTTCTCGGTAACCGTATTGCTCCAACCCATATACAAGCCGCGAGTTCCCGAGCCTAAGCAACAGATTTGCAAGTCATTCGTATGACCGCGACCATGGTTTACATCACAGCAGAAATCGTTCGGTGCCGAATAGCCGGCGAAAGCTCCGCGTGTCCGCTGCGCGATGTTGTGATAAGTAATTTTACCGGGGACGTCTTTGGACCGATCGTCCGATTCCTTCACCCAATCCATGTCCAATAGCTGAGATTCCGTTAAATGATTGCGAATATATCTTTCCACGATGCCCCAATATTTCGTATATCCGCTCTTCGCGAGCGTAATCCCAGTGGCGATCAGATCGACCAATGAGCAGGTTTCGTGCTCGTAAGCCTGCTCCTTCATATCTCCAGGAGTCCAGCCGAATGCCGTGCATTGCGTGACCGCCCAAGCATAACTCTTCTCGACATAGCTAATTAAAGCGGCGTCCCCGGTAAATACACCGAATCTAGCAAGCGCGTCTAGCGTTCCGAGGCGGGTATGAAAGTGTCCGCTACGATAAGCTAACGAATCATTAAAGCTACCGTCCGCATTAAATACGCCGCTCCGTTGTACGATCAGGGCGGTAAAAAATTGACATAACTCGAATGCATCTTGATTGCCCGTCAGCTCATGGTACTTCAGTAACGGCATAACTAATCTACCGCAGAAAGCAGCCGGGTCCGGAGCAAGCCGAAGCAAGATTTGATTGGATGATGGCCAACCGCCTTCTTTGTACTCAGAGGATGGATAATACCAAATATCCTTCTCTTTGATCGCGACCCGCTTAAGCGCTGCGACATGCTTATCGGCCGCTTCCTTCACCTTCGGATCTTTGGTGTCCATATACCATGTCGTCAAAGACAGGATGACCGCACGCTGGTCAATGAAGTTCGCATTCGGCTCCCAGTCGTAGTTCGGATTTTTCTGGCGGTAGCTTAAGCCGTCTTCCTTGAAGAATGACAGTAAGTTAGAGCGGTATTTTTCTTCAATATCTGTACCGAAGGTTTCGCCGGACATATGACGGGCTAGGATCATCCCATCAACCATCCGCCCGTGGGAGGAACCATAATCCCAATCTCCATGTGTCAGGTTGGCCGGCTCGGTCATCAAATTCGCTGCGAAAAAGGGGATATCGTTATAATCGCGGTCCGCCATACCGGCAATCGCATTCATTGCGTGCCCAGCTCTTACTTCCAGCGTTAACGTATCCGGGATTTGTCTTTTCTCCATGTTGATCTCTCCTTAAGTTTTCTCTAAGTTTTGCGCATGGGTGCTACGAAATTGTCCGATCGTCATGCCCGTTTTCTTCTTGAAAATCTGGCTAAAATAACGGTAATCCTCGTATCCGACTTTACTGGCGATTTCATAGTTTTTGTGATTCGTGTATTTCAAATACTCGATAGACTTGGCTATTCGATAATCGGTTAAGTAATCGACGAAGTTGCGTCCCGTCGTCTTCTTGAACAGCCGGCTCAAGTAGTCCGGATTCAGAAACCTGCTTTCTGCGATGTTCTGCAAGGAAAGCGCCTGCGCATATTGAACTTCGATCAACTTTTGTATTTCTTTAACGATTTGTTCCCCTTGGTTAGCTCGGGGGTTGCTGTAGTACTTAATTACGGCAGGGATCAAGCAGCAATCGAATATTTCTCGAATCGAAACCGCATCATTGCGGACTTGTATGAGCTCTGTATAGCTGAGCGAACCCTTGCCGCTAACCTCCTCCAAGCTCGAATGAGCAGCCTGAAGCAGCCGTTCGATGGAATGGATGAGCATAGAGGAGCAGCGCTGCAAATGATCGACGGTCATTCCGTCATCGGAGATTGCCTCGTAGAAACGATTAAACTCCGCATTCGTCGCGTCTTCATTGCCGGTCTGCAGCGTAAGCAGCAATACGTCTTCTTTGAGCTGCGGATATTGGTGCTGGTAGCTTCTCTGTTCCGAATTCGATGTCCGATAAAGAACAGCGCCCGATTCACCCAACTTCTTGCCTGAAAGCAGTTGCTTAGCCTGCTTATAAGCCAGTTGAATCGTCGCTACACTCTCCACCTTCAAGTTAACGCCAACACTGTAGCTGACATTTCCGAGCTGCTTCAATTGATTTTGTAAAACGGAGATAAACGGAAGCATATCCTTAGGATTCAATACTCCTGGACCGCCTGCAACAGTCATGACGATTTCCCCGGTTCCTCCTAGTCCTGTCGTGATAACAAACTCCCAAGATCCGTTAAAATAAAAACCTTTGTCCGCCATAAGCTTCTTTTGCAGCCATGCCACGCGCTGCTGCGTCTCATATCGATCGCAGTACCGATCCGGCAAGGCAACTAACAGCACGAATGGGTTGTCCAACCAACCTCTTGGAGGTTTAATGCCGGCGTCATGCCCCGATTGATTCGGCTGTTCAGAATAAAACAGCGCGTTCCAAAGCCAGTTCTCTCCTTGTCCATTCTGCTGTCCACGATGGATGGCATCACGTTCTTCCAGCTTAAAGCAAGCCTTCTCAAGCACCGAGGTCAACTCTTCCTTCTTGACCGGCTTAAGCAAATAATCGAAGGCTCCGAAACGGATCGCTTCCTTCGTATATTCGAAATCGGAGTATCCGCTGACAACGATCGTAAGCAAATCCGGCAAATCCCTCCTGAGCATGCCGAGTAATTGTTTGCCGTCCAAGCCAGGCATGCGCATGTCCAGAAACAGCAAATCAGGTTTTCTTTCGATCGCCATATCGTAAGCATCTTGTCCGTCTCCAGCCTCTCCGACCAACTCAAGTCCCATCTCGTCCCAAGGGATGGCTCCAATCAGGCCGCGTCGAATCCAGCGTTCATCGTCGACGATAATGACTTGCCTCATCGTATCCGCCCCCTTGATCTCGTCTTTTGATGGTACTTAACCTTTCATAGAACCGGCGGTCAGCCCATCGATGATGTAGCGTTGCAAAAATAAGTAAATGACAAGCACGGGAGTAATAACCACGATCATGAAGGCGAACACAACACCCCAGTTCGTACTATAGAGCGTAACGAAATTGAATACTTGCAGAACGATCGTCCACTTCGTACTGTCGGTAACCAGATAAAACGGCCCAAAGAAATCGTTCCATACCGATACGATGACGACGATGGACACCGTGACGAGCACCGTGCTGATAAGCGGCAGAATGATTCGGAAGAACAACCGGAAATAACCGCAGCCTTCCAGCAACGCCGCCTCATCCAACTCTCGCGGGATCGATTTCATGAACCCGACGAGCAAAAATACCGCGAAAGGAAGCAAAACGGCTGAATAATACATAATGATGCTGAAATAGGTTCCTTTGATATGCAAATCGTTCATCAATTTGATCGTTGGAATAATGGACACCGGAACGATCAATCCCATAATGAAGGCAAGATAGACGCCGTTGAGAAATTTGCCGCCGCGACGTTGTATAATAAACGCCGACATTGCCGCGAACAAGTTCACGCATACGACTGTTAAGCCGGAGATCAAGAAGCTGTTCTTAAATCCGCGTATGATATTGTCTTGCTTAAAGACGTCCTTGTAGTTGCCGAATTCCCATGTCGTTGGCAAGGAAAGGCCGAAAAGAGCCGATTCCCGGATTCCCTTGAAGGAGTTCACCAAGATCATAAAGAACGGAATCAGAATAAGGAGAGCAAGCGCGATGGCTACAATCTCTAGTGCGATTAATGAACTTCGTCTCGTCATCACATCTCGACCTCCCTTTTCTTCATCATCATCAATACCGGGACGCCTACAAGCGACACGAAGGCGAATAGCAGCATGTTTACCGCGGTTGCGTAGCCCATCTCGCCCGAGCTGAATGTCGTACGAATCAAGGTATAGAACACTTCGGTCGTATAGCCAGGCCCGCCCTCGGTCAGTACCATGACGATCTCGAATACTTTCATCGATCCGATCATCGCAAGCAGTACGTTTACCGTAAACGCCGGAGCCAGCAACGGAAACACGATGTGCCTAAAGCGACTCCAGTAATTCGCCCCGTCTATGGAAGAGCTCTCGATCAAATCTTTCGGAATAAACTGCAAGCCCGCTAAATAGACGACCATCGAAAATCCGGCGACGCGCCAAATGTCCGTAATGATGATCGTAAACAACGCGTATTTCGGATCGTTCAGCCAATCCTGCATCATGAAATCAAGTCCAATCAGATCGAGGAACTGATTGACGATTCCGTGTCCAGGATGATAAATGGCGCGAAAAATATACCCGATGACAAGAGGAGCGATGACATAGGGCATGAAGAAGATCATTCGCAACAGGTTACGGGATTTCAGCTTTTCATTCAGAATCAACGCCAGCGCAATCCCCGTTACGTTCTGAAGCACGGTTACCGCGGCAGCGAAAATAATCGTATTAATAAAGGCTTGCTTAAGGCGCGGTTCCTTGAATAATTCCACGTAATTGTCCAAACCGATAAACTTGATCGCGTCAGCGTTAATGTTCCAATCCGTAAAGCTATAATATACCCCGATAATCGTCGGAGTAATGAAGAACAGTAGGAATACGGCTATTGCCGGAAATGAAAAATAAAGCGGATACTTCAACCTCTTCATGTTAATCCCTCCTTCCAAGTAAAACGGTTTCGCCGTCATTGGGACGGCGGCACACGTTTGTATCGAGCTATCAGATAGATAAATAAGCAAGTATGAAACTTAGAGCTTCTGATAGTCTATAAAAGTGAGGGACCGCCGCGCCCAGAACAAACTCTGCAGCGAAGCCGTCCCTCCGTTGTGTCGTGTACTGTTAGTTAGCGAATCGTTATTCGAAACCTGTCAAGCGTTTGGAATTGCCGTCTTTAATATAGTTCTTAGCCATCTCGTTAATGGCCTTGTCTATATCCCCATCGATGTGGAAGTTTTGCAACGTTTTGCCCAAATCCAGGAACGAAGCGGTCAGACGATTTTGTACGTTTACGGTTGACTTGCCCGCATCGATGAAACCTTGAACCGTTTGTTGAACGGGATACATCTCGCTTGTCGCGCCTTTGAAGATCGGAATTCCGGGTTGGCTTGCATAGAAAGTATTAATACTCTCCTGCGAAATCATGAATTTAACCAGTTCTTTCGCTTGCTCCAGATGCTTCGCCTTAGAAGGAACCATTAACTGGTTCGGCGGCGTGATCATTGCAGTTCCGGCATCCGTAGCGGACGGGAACGGGAAGAATCCGACTTTGTCAGTCAAAAATTCTTTACCGAATTTCTTCTCCAACTGCGGCAGAACGCCGTCCAGCATGAAGATCATCCCGATTTTGCCATCGCCGAACTCATTTTGCATCTCATCGTACGTTCCCGAGAGCGCGTTTTTCTGGAACAGATCCAGATCCTTCAACTCTTTAGCTTTAACGAACAAATCTTTCAGCTCGGCAATGTCGGACAGCTTCATCTGGTTCACGTTCAGCTTCTGAACGCCTTCGGCGCCGATGGCTTGATCGACCTGAGATACCCAACCCGACAAATAAAAGATTTGCGTTGGCCATCCTTCTTTGACGGCTTCATAGAACGGCGTGACTCCAGCCGCTTTGATTTTTTTGGCAATTTCAATGAGATCGGCATAATTTTTCGGTGGCTCTACGCCGGCTTTCGTGAAGACGTCTTTATTGTAGAAAACGCCCATTTGACCGGTTTTGCCGAACGGTACGCCATACGCAAGACCTTCAGGCGTTTTCTGGAAGTCCGCGATGGATTCGATAACGTTGTCCCAAACGCCAGCTTCCTTGGACCACTCCGTCAACGTCTCTTCCGCTCTAAGTTTCACGTATTGCTTCGTACCCGGCTGCATAAGGAACACATCAGGGAAATCGCCGGTCGAGAACCGGGTTTTCAGCATATTGTCATAGTCTCCGCCGGGAAGGGCTTGAACCTCGACTTTATTGCCGGTTTGTTTTTGAAATTCAGCGAAGATCGTGTTGTATGGCGTAACATCGTCCGTATTCGGAATCAAGAAAGTCAGTGTAACGGGATCCTTCTTCGGCTCAACTGAAGGATTTGCTGCCGACGAACTCGCGGGAGCGCTTTCAGATGCGTTGGACGATGGTGACGCATTCTCCTTGTTATTGCCGCCGCATGCAGACAGTGCAAGAGTAACTAACATTACAGTTAATACGAGGTAAATCGCTTTCGTCTTTCTCACTTGATGACACCCTCTCAGTCGTAATCTCTTACAACTTGATTATATGAAAACGCTTCCGAAGTCCCCATTCACGATTATGACCTGTTATGTTTAATATTCTTACTTCTTTGGCGAATTTAAACATCGAAAGGCGGAAAGATTAGCGTAATTTCCGTGCCGACCCCTTTTTTACTGTCAATGAAGAAATTAAAACGGTCACCGAAACGAATCACGTACCGCGAATACACATTAGTGATGCCTATTCCGTTCTCCTGAGCGGAGAAGTTCATCTCTGCTTGCTGCATAGGCGGTTTCAGCTTTTCCCTGATTTCGTTTAATCTTCTCTCCGATATACCGACGCCATCATCCTTAATGGTAAGTTTGATTCGATCTTGTTCGCGCTGAGCGGAGATCGTAATGTTTCCTTTTCCGCGCTTGCGCTCGATTCCGTGAAATACGGCATTTTCCACAAGAGGTTGCAGTGTCATTTTCAACAATGGAGTCCCGTACAGGTCCTCTTCGATCATCTGATGATAGACGATCTTGTCCTCGAATCGGATGCTCTGAATCTGAATGTAAGCGTCGATCTGTACGAGTTCCTCCTGCAATGTGACGATTTCGTCCCGGTTTTTCGTATTGTACCTAAACATGTCCGCGAGCGACTGCGCCATCACGCTAATCTCGGGCACTTTATAATAATCCGACATTGAGCGAATGCTATCGAGAGTGTTATAGAGGAAATGCGGGTTGATCTGGGAATAAAGCATCGCGAGTTCCACTTCTTGCAGCTTGATCTGGTTCAAATACTTCGTCTCGATCAGCGTCTGAAGCTCATCCTGCATCGCGTTGAAGTTTTTCCCGATTAGACCGATTTCATCATTACGATCGACCTCGACCCGAACAGAGAAATCCCCCCGTTTAATGCGATTGACGGATTTGAATAAGTTCAGGATCGGTTTCGTTATTCGTTGGCCGAACATCATGGAGATAAGGAATGTAATGACAAATGCGATCAACGCGGTAAAAATAACCGTCGTCTTGATGTTGTCGAGCGCTCCGAATATTTCGACCCTCGGCGTAATGATAACGGCTTTCCAATTCGAGTATCCGGACCGCGTATAAGAGACCAGCATTTCTTGACCACCGATGTGCGTCCAGAATTTCCCTTCCTTCCCGATAACCCTCCCGAGCATATCGGATTCGGAGAGGGAGCTTGGATGGTCGCCGGATTCATAAATCAGTCGATTATCCTCGTCCAAAAAAACGATTTGGCTGTTTTCGGATAGATTGTCGTTCAGTCCGATACTGTGGAATAGACTCGCTCTGTATTCCGTTCGCATAATAATAAAACGGTCAGGGTTCGAGAAGTCCCGGATCATAATGGAAGAGGAATAAGAGGCCACTTCCGAAGTGTCCTTCTCATCCGTCACGATTAATCCACTAAAGAATACTTCCCCGTCCTTGGCGACTGTTGCTCGGAACCATTCCGAATTGCGCACCTGCGACGGCGTCCAAGGTTTCCGTGCATCCGAAGAGCTTAACAGTTCCCCGTTGCTGTAATAGATTTGGAACCGGATGAAATCGCGGATCGGAGTTACATTAAAGCTTTTTAAGTAGAGGTCCCCAATGTTTTGCCGGAACTGAAACTTCTCTTGATCGCTCATATCTTCATAACGGTTAATTCCGTCTATATATTCCGAATCGGTATAAGGTGCCAGCATTAAATTTCGTTTGCTGTGAAAATCGTTGTCCATATTGTTCTCGATCTGCCTAATAACCTGCATACTGGCCGATTCGATTTTCTCTGCCATCGTCTTGTAAGAGATATAGAACGATACGGTTCCGACTAGCGTAATACTAAGCAAAATGACGACAAAGTAGCTAAGTAATAGTAAGGTGCGGATGCGCATGACGGTGCCCCCTTTATGCTAGCGTTTACACTATCAAAAAACGCTCACTCCTGCAACCGAGGTGGATTCGAAGGAAAAGCAAAGAGGCAGACCCTAGGGTTATCTGCCTTTCCGATTGTTAAGCTGCATTATTGATGATAACGTGCAGGTTGAAAAGTTTATTCCGGCAACTTGAGTCGATATTCCTGCGGCGTGACGGAGTAGTATTTTTTGAACACCTTGATAAAATAATTAGGGTTCTGGTAACCTAGCCGCAACGCGATTTCGTAATTTTTGAGCGTGCTGCCCGTCAGAAGCTCCACGGCTCGTTCCATTTTCAACCTCAATACATAATCGCTTAAATTCTCACCCGCAACGAGCTTGTAGATTCGCGATACATGTACCGGATGCATGTACATGTGGTCGGCGATAGCCAGAAGGGAGACGTCTTCTCCAAGATGCTTCCGTACGAACTCTTGGATTTTTCGCACGACCGTCTCCCTCGTGCTTCTCGTTTCGCGTTCCATATCTCGCTGCATGAAGTCGAGCGCTTGGGAAGCCCAGCCGCGCAAAGCATCCACCGAGCGGCAGGCAGATAGCTCGCGAAGGTCGGCGAGGCCGATCCCCAGCATTTCCTCCATTCTTCGCCCGTTCTTGTGGGCGAAGGAACTGAACGCGGAATAGATGAAGAAGAAGACTTCGACGAGATGCTCGGTTGATTCGGCTCCCTTGGCGCCAAGCTCTCCGAAAATTAACCCGAGCTTCTCTCCAATCGCCTTCCAATCGCCCGATTCCAGCAAGTGAACGAGCATCGGGGGCTCATATAGCGTCTGCAGTGAAGGGATACTCATGGGTTCCCGCTCGGCGGGGGCGGCGATGAACAGGTCGTCCTGATCGCCAAGCATTCGGCGCAACGAAGCCAGCAAGCTCTGGTACAGCCCGTTCATGTCATGGGGAAAGAACCCCCAGCCGCTAACGATGACGGATACGGAACCCTTCAGATATTGCTTGACGCTGCTCTGGAGCCGGGAAGCCGCAAGCTGGAATAACTCCGCGTCTTCCGGCGACGGTGAACGCGGCGCGGGAGAAGCGTCGTCTCCTGCAGGTCGCTCGTCGTTCAGAGTGACCATGAACAGCAGGTAGCCGTGAACGTCTCTGCAGGCCCATAGCCGGAATTTGTCTTCGAACAGCTCTTCCGCAATGTTGCCAATCGCATATTCCATCAGCGACAGACTGAGAAAATCCATCTCTGCGAAGCCTTGTTCAAGCCGCATCAGCATTAATGCGAAGCAATCGTTCTGGCGAACGTCCACGCTAACCATTTCCAGTTCCTCGTTCAGCCGTGAATCGGAATACCGTTTGCCCTGAAGGAGGCCGTTCAGCAGTTCTCCGCGGATTTTCGGCAGATTTTCCCGGAAAGCTTTGATCGCCCGTTGATAAGAACGGTCTTCCTGGCGTTCCTCCTGCAACAGCTTCACAATCGCTTCGACTTTGTCCATGATCTCGCCGTCGCCGATTGGCTTCAGCAAATAGTCGTAGGAGTTGTGCCGAATCGCTTGCTGGGCATAGGAGAATTCGGCGTAGCCGGAGAGAACGATACACTTCGTCTTCCGCCAGCTTTTGCGGATGCGCTCAAGCAGTTCGATCCCGCTCATCCCCGGCATCTGAATATCAGAGATTACGATATCAATGCTGTTCAGCCGCATCATTCCGAGCGCTTCAGCCCCCGAATAGGCTTTGAAGACGCCGGTGATCCCGATATCCGCCCAAGGGAGGGTGTCCGCCAAACTATCAACGACGCTGGCTTCATCATCCACGATAAGCAAATGGAACATGGCACCGCCTCCTCTCTCAATCGCTTGCCCGCCGATCATCTTCCCAGACCAGCTCGACGCGCATGCCGCCGAGCTCGGAGCGGGATAGCCGCAAGCCGGAGCCTCCTTTGTACAGATGGATCAGCCGTTGATTGACATTCCACATCCCGCAGCCCATATCGTCCTCCATCGGCAACAACAGCTTACTCTGCAATTCGGATAGCGCCTCCGGATCCATGCCTGCTCCATTATCCTCCACGATAATTTTGCATATGCGGCCTTCCTGCTCCCCGGTAATCTGAATGATTCCGAAGCCCGTCTGCTTCTCGACTCCGTGTACAATTGCATTTTCCACAATCGGCTGCAATAAGAGACGGGGGATGGATAGACCGTTCATCCGTTCGGGAATGTCGATCTCGCAATGAAAGCGTTGAATGCGCAAGTTCTGAATGGTCAAGTAGCTGACGACAAGCCGAATCTCTTCCTCGACGGTCGCCATCTCGTTGTTTACCCTGGTCGTATACCGGTAATATTCCCCAAGATTAAGCGACATAGCTACGACGGCTTCCTTGTCGTTGAGATTGGCCATATTTTTAATGTAGAAGAGGCAGTTGTACAGGAAGTGCGGATTAATCTGCGATTGCAGTTGCTTCAAGGTCGCTTCCCGTGAACGCAGATTTTCGACGTGCACCTTCTCGATCAATTCCTGGATTTGCTCAGCCATCTTGTTGAAGCTCTCGAACAGAAAGTCGAATTCATTGTTCGGCTGCTTGCGCAGACGGGTGGAGTACTGCCCCATGCGAATTTTCTTCACGCTGAGGATGAGCATATGAATCGGCCTCTGGACATTGCGGTACAACAGCGTCGTGGCTAGGATGCTGACGCAGAGAAGAAGCGCGATTGAAGTATAGAACAGATTTCGGCTGGTCGTAATGGGCATAAGAATTTGTTGCAGCGGCACGTAGTCGACCAAATACCATCCTAGTGCATCGGAGAGAATATAATTGACCGTGTATTTGCGCCCGCCAGCCGTCATGTCTAGATGACCGGAAGCTCCGAGCTCGCTCGTGCCGAGCTGCTGGACAAGGGAGGCTACGAGATCAGGGTCCGACGTTTCGTTGGCAATGGCTTGCTTTCCCGGCGAATAGAAGATCGGTTCGCTGTCTCCGCCTTGGTTGAAATGCTTGAGCATATTTCGGATATTAGCATCGATAAAACGAACCTCAATCCACAGTTCGGGATTGCTGGAGATTCGTATCAACGAGAAATAAGCTTCATTAGCGCCGTTGACGACATTGGTGTAGTAATTCCATTGTCCCGGAACGGCCTGTTCCAAATAGCGCTCGTCGAATTGAACGAAGTAATCGGTCGTAATAACTTCCTTCTGCTTCGGCAAATGCAGGATGATCTGACTGTTCCATACGCTGGTCAGCACCTGGAGGTTGAGCATATCGACGATTCGCTGTTGCTTCTGCAGCTTGGCTAGCGGAGGTAGCGTATCGTAATCGGACAAATACTCTTTGACCTCAGGGTCCCGACTGACGATAACGGAAAACTTCGTCAATTGATCGACCGCGGATTGAATCTGACTGTTGAAGAAGGAGAGGCGGTGAGCCTTCTCGCTTTCAATGTTTTCTCCGACGACTTTTACGCTGACCTGATGGGAATATGCGTACAAAATAATAATCGGCACAAGCAACACGATGACGAGCGTAATCACCTTGCCGAAGGTATTCATCCTTCCGATGATTTGCATCTCGATCTCCTCCGTGTCGCTGGTGCCGAATGTGATCTCGCAATTATAACAGATTGTTGGGCGTGCGGCCCGCAAGTACGTCCAAAATCGCCCTTGCCGTCGTTAACCCGACTAAACGGTAAGTTTCGATAGTTTCCGCCGCCGTATGAGGCGTCGTTACGATACGGTCCGTCGTCAGCAGCGGATTGTCGGCTCCGACGGGTTCATGCTCGTAGACGTCGATGGCCGCCCCGCCGAGAGGGCCGTCCGTTAGCGCCTTGCGGAGCGCCGCCTCATCCACGACCGTCCCCCGTGCAGTATTGATGAAGTAGCTGCCTCGCTTCATCATCCCGAATTGCTTGTCACCCATAATATGATAAGTTTCGGGCAGCGCCGGCAAATGCATGCTGACGATGTCGCTGGTGCTTAACACTTCCTCGAAAGAAGCCAGCGTCACGTTTAACTCCTTGGCGGCCGCTTCGTTCGGATATTTGTCGAAGGCTATAATGTCCACGTCGAAGCCTTGAAGCTTGCGTGCCAGTCTTCTAGAAATATTGCCGAAACCGAGCAGCCCGATACGTTTGCCTTGGAGCTCCTCCCCGACATGCCGATCCCAATAAGCCCTTCGAGCCGATTGATACAGATTCGGAATGTTGCGAAGGGCACTCAGAATCAATCCTACGGCGAATTCCGCTACCGCATTGGCATTGCCTCCGGGAACGTTCGTTACCTGAATGCCGTATTCGCGGGCTTTGTCCAGATCGATATTATCGACGCCTACGCCGAATCGGCCAATGGCTTTCAGTTGGGGAGCGAGCTTAAATACCTCTTCGTTCCAGGTATCCACTCCAGCGACGACGCCGCTGATATCAGGGACGACCGCGGACAATTCCTCGAAGGTCAACGGACGTCCGCGCATATTTTCAATGATCTCGCAGCCATTGCTTTCCAGCAGTTGTTTCGCTTCGCCGCAATAGATGGAATAATTCGTTGACGTGACGAGAATTTTTGGACGATTCGACAATGCCATCGTTCCTCTCCATGGATGTTTGGGGGAGTTCTTTAACCTTTCAAGGCTCCGGCTGCCAGTCCGCTTACAACGTAGCGTTGAGCGACAAGCGCGATCAGAATGATCGGAAGCGTAATGATGCATGCCGCCGCCATAATTCCGCCCCAGTTCACTTCGGAATACGAGATGAAGTTGAAGATTGCGACAGGCAGCGTCTTCGTTTTTTCTCCGGCCAATATAATCGAGAACAAGAAGTTGTTCCACGAGAAAATAATCGACATTAGCGAAGAGGTGATGACCCCCGGTCCCGATATCGGAAGCACGATGCGCAGAAACACCTTGAATTTGCTGCAGCCGTCAATCAGCGCCGCTTCTTCGATTTCTTGCGGGAGAGATTCGAAGAAAGGAATCATAATCCAGATGATAAAGGGCAGGCCGACGAGCATGTGCGTCAGAATGAGTGCGGTAAACGTATCCACCAGCTTAAGTCCGCTGAACAGAATGAACCAAGGAATGAGGAACGTGATGGCCGGAATAATCCGGGCGACGAGAATCGTCAGCGCCAGTCCCTGCAGCTTGTAGCGGGCAATGGCATAAGCAGCCGGCAGCCCGAGCAGCAGAGAGCCCAACGTAGAGCCAAGCGCGACGACAGCGCTGTTGCCAATATATTTCATAAAGTTGTATTGCTCGAATACCGCGCTGTAATTTTTTAATGTCGGCTTAAAGATAAGCAAATTGTCGGTGGACATAATCTGCGCCTGCGTCTTGAAGGAGGCGAGCACCATCCACAGCAATGGGAAGGAAAAAATCAGAATAATCAGCCATGCCGAAGTGGACAGGAGCGCTGCTTTTGATTTTTGCTTTATCACGGTTTACGCCCCCAATCTCTTGCGAATCCAGATCATCAGCAATGTGAAAATCAGGATGATGGTGAAAAAGATAACGAGCAGTGAAGAAGCCGAGCCGAGCTTGAAAAATTGGAACCCGAGCATATAGGTGTAAATGTTCAGTGTCTCGGACGCGCTTCCCGGACCGCCTTGCGTCGTTGCATAAATAATATCGAACGTCTTAAGCACATCGATCAGCCGCAGCATCATCGCCACGATGATAGTCGGTCGCACGAGCGGAAGCGTAATATAGATCAGCTTCTGCCACGCCGATGCCCCGTCCACCTCGGCGGATTCATACGGGTCCTTAGGCAAGGTGGACAACCCAGCCATGACGATTAGGCACACCATGGGAGTCCATTGCCAAATATCGATAATCGCCAAAGACGGAATAGCCTGATTCACATTGCCCAGCCATTCCAGCGGCTTGAATCCGAACCACTTCAGCATCATGTTCGCCGCGCCGATGGTCGGCTCGTAAATGAGGAGCCAGACAAGACCCATGGCGACCGGAGTGGATACCATAGGCAGCAGGAACAGTGTTTTGGCGATGTTCTTGCCTTTGTATTCACGGAACAGTACAAGGGCTATCGCGACGCCCAGCACCGTTTCCACAACGAGTGCCAGTACTGTGAAATACAAGGTTGCTTTAACCGATTGCCAGAATCTTTCGCTGTTTAGCAGCTCGATGTAATTGTCCAATCCGACCCATCTCGGCGGCGTAACCGCTGACATGCTCCATTCGAAAAAGCTGATTCTCACCGTGTAAAAGATGGGGAACGCCATCATCAGGATGACGAATAAAACGGCCGGCAACGTAAATACCCATTTTATGTTCTTGTCTAGCCAAGCTGTGCGCATCAACGTCACCCTTTCCTGCTCTTCCCGGCAAGGCTTCCCGCCGAGGGGAGAAGAGCTGCAAGGTGCTGCTCTTCCACGCCAGCGGAGGGGAGTGCCGTTATTTCATTTGTGCTTTACTGAGAGTAGCTCAGCGAGTTCACTTTGCTTTCTCATTGTCGATGATTTTCTGGAACTCGACGTTCGCTTTCTCTGCTGCTGCGGTGATGTCTTCGCCTACGAGACCCTTGATAATGATCTCACTGATGACGTCGCGCGCTTCGCCTACTTTAATGACTTGCGGACGATCATGCCCGATGGCGGTTTTCACGGATTCCTGAATGACGGGAATATAGCCTTGCGGGAAGCCGGCTTCGCCTTCCGGATCATTCCAGACGGAGGTACGGGCACCCGGCGTGCCATGCAATTGCAGCTTTTTGACCATATCCTTGCCTGTTACCCATTGGATAAAGGCCCACGCTTCATCTTTGCTCTTCGATTGCGAATTCATGGACAATGCCCACGCCGTAATATTGTACGGCTTGGCTCCGGAACTGCCGGAAGGGAAAGGCGCGAATCCAACTTGATCGGCAATCGTCGACTTATCCGGATCGGTGGCATTCGGGTAAACCGTGCTCGTATCCGTGAAGAAGGCGGCTTTACCTTGGGCGAATACTCCCATCGCTTGCGGCCAGCCCATGTTGAGCACGCCCGGAGGTCCGTAGTTTTTCAGCAAATCTACGTAGAGCGCCGAGGCTTTAATGAATTCCGGCGTATTCAAGGTCGCCTTGTCACCGTTCTGGAAGTCGCCGCCCTCGGAGAAGACAAACGAGGAGAGCTGGGTGACAAGCGCGCCCTTCTGACCGCGCGCGACGAAGCCATAGATACCTTTGTCCGGATCGTTCAGTTTCTCGGCTGCGGCTTTCAACTCGTCGAGCGTCTTGGGGACTTCGATTCCGGCTTCCTTCAGCAAGTCCTTGCGATAGTACAAGATTTGCTGCTCCGTAAGCATCGGGATACCGATCAAGTTGCCGTTGGCCGTAGCCGACGACAGCGAGGATTCGCTGAAGTCTGCCAGGTCGAAGGCCGCGTCCTTGGAAGCATAATCGTTCAGCGGCTGCAACCAACCGTTCTTCTCGAACAGCTTCGTTTCCTCAAGCGGTCGGATCGTGAACACGTCGGGCGTGGCGCTGCCGGCCGTCATCTGTACGCTCAGCTTCTGACTGAGCTGTTCATTCGCGAATACTTGGAAGTCGACCTTCATCCCTGTCGCTTCTTCGAACTCAGGCAACTGCGAGCGAATATATTCGCTCGTAGAATTGCTGCCGATATAGACGGACAACGTTTTTCCTTTGAAAGGCTTGTCCCCGTTTGCCGCCGGAGAGCCCGACGCAGTGGAGCCCTCCGATGCATTGTTGGAACCGCATCCCGCCAGCAAACTAACGGTCAGTACTGCGCTCACCGCTGCGGTGAGATAAGGCTTTCTCCTGAAGTTCATGAATGATCCCCCTTAGTTGTTATCGCTTACATCATTAATTGTAATCAGCCCTGAACCTCGTCGATATGGTAACTATTTAACATCGACTATACAGATTTAACGCGTTTAGGAGGATTGGAGAGCCTGATCCAGCTGTTGCTCCAACTCTTGCAAGCTGTCCCGAAGCGCGGCGGCGTCTTCGCTAATGAGATCGAGCTGCGGATTTTTCATATGACCCGCGTCCACGCCTCTGAATTTCAAAGCTTCTTTGAAATAAGCCATGTTGCTGCCGTTTTTGAGTGCTTCGCAGAAGCGGATGGCGAGTCGTTGCAATCTGCGCGCTTTCGTCAGATCACCGTCAATGAAAGCTTTGTAGACGGCGACGAAAGGCTCTGGATATACGCCTGAGATGCCGGAGACAACTCCGTCGCAGCCCATAGCGAGCGCGGGAAGGAACAGTCTGTCTGCACCCGGCAGAACGGAGAACTTTTCCTCGTTGATCGTTAAATAATCGTTAATCCGCAAATAGTCCGGATAGCTGTATTTGATCCCGATGACATTGCCGCATTCCTTCGCAATCTGCCGGGCAACCTCAGGCTTCAGATCGTTGGATGCGCATTGCGGGATGCTATACAAATAGATCGGGAAATCGGAAGGGACGCTATCGGATAAAGTCTTATAGTAGTGGATCAATTCCCGGTCGTTCGCGCCGAAGAACACAGGAGTGACCGCGCCAATGCCGTCCGCGCCGATTTCATGCGCATGCTTGGCAAGCTCGACCGTCTCGGTCGCGTTCATCGCGCCGACGTGGATGAATACCGTAACCCGGCCGTTAGCCGTCCGGACGACCGCCTCCGCTACCCTTTTCCGTTCCTCCACCGATACTCGAAGCATTTCTCCGGTCGTGCCGAGCGGGTACAAACAATTGACACCTTTTGTAATCAGAAATTCCGTTAATCGTTCCACTTTATGCGTATCTACCTTGCCCTCTGAATCGAAGGGGGTGACCATTGCTGTCGTAACTCCGTAAAGATGTTTCATCCCTGGTTCAGCTCCTGTAAATAGATGATGACGCTCCCCGTCCGTGCTTGGCTTTCAAGGGATAAGCGCGACTTTAATAACCTCGTTTTTCTTGCCGACGATCATCTCGAAAGCTTTCTGAACTTCCTCCAGCGGAAGCTCCGTCGTTATGGATTTAACGTCTATCTTTCCGTTGGCAATCATTTTCAATACGGGAGCGGCCTCGAATACATAGCCGGTAATCCCGATGAGACTGACTTCACGGAACAGAAGGGGCTGTACCGGGATCGTGATCTCATTGGAGGCAAAGCCAAGAGCCATAACCTTGCCGCGCCGCTTCGCCGCTTGAACGGCCAAAGCGTAGGTATCGCTTACGCCGACGGCTTCAATGACAACTTCTGCCCCCTTCCCGTCCGTCTCTTCCATGATGACTTCTAACGCATTCTCCTCGCGGGAGTGAATAACCCGATCCGCTCCGAACTTTTTCGCCATAGCCAGCTTGTGAGGGGAGGTACCTACGGCAATAATTTTACCGGCACCTCTTAGCCTTGCAATCTGAATGGCAACTAGACCGATTGCGCCGGTGCCGATGACGACGAACGTATCGCCGAACCGGCTTTGCGACTCGTTGACGGCGTGCATCGCATTGCCGACATAATCGAGAGACGCGCCCTCGGCGAAGGTTACTTGATCGGGCAATAGGTTCAACTGCTTCTGCGGTACGGCCAAATACTCGCACATGGCTCCATGCGTGAATTTGAGCTTCGATGAACCGAAGATGAATCCGTTCTCGCACAGATTCAGCCAGCCGTGACGGCAAGGCTCGCATTGTCCGCAAGACCATTGCGGGTCAAGGGCAACGCGATCCCCGGGCCGCCAGCCCTCCACGCCCTCGCCCAGACGTTCGATGACTCCGGCTGCCTCGTGGCCCATAATGAGTCCCGGTCGCCGCCGAACGCCGCCGTCCTCGGTCATCCCGTGAATATCCGATCCGCATATGCCCACCGCCATGATGCGAACGAGCACTTCGCCCGATTGCGGCTCGGGAATGGGGCGCTCTTCGATTGCAAACTGGAAAGCACCTTGGACAACCGCCGCTTTCATCACTTGGTCGTATTCTCCTTCCGTATCTCACCTTACCCGCTGACCCCGAGGTTCGAGTCTGTTCCGATCTCTTCACAGTCTGTTCGCAGGAGCGGACTCGGCCATCTTTTACAGCGGGAGTGGTTTTATTGTAGGCGCTTGCGCCTCGCCATGGAAGGACAATAATTTAACATCACGGTCTAATATTAGCGTGTTTGAAATGGAGTAGAAGATCAACTGTGCCGTGACATTCCCGGGACTACATAAAAAAAGAAGTGCCGAAAAGCCCGCTGGGCTTTTTCGACACTCTGAGGTTTTACACTTAGTCGTTAGAAAGAGAAAAGCTTTCTAAACGATAAAGACGACAATAAAGAATCCATTACGTTACTCAGAATTCGCTCTCGAGCACGGATGGTGCAATATAGTGCCAGAAAGCTACTTAATAGAAAATCGTTTAATCGGGCCGCTTACCGGTCAAATAACGCCTCTCCGTTCCGTTAGCGAAACAGCGGCTTAATCCCGCAATCCAAGCTGATTTCACTCATTTTGGCAATGCGTTGCCATTGTGGTCTACGAATACATGAGCTCCCTCGCATTTGATCTTACCTTCCGCGAGATCGATAATTCCTGGCGCGGGCATAGAAGGATCGTTTGTTGCTTGGGGGCCGCCCATATCGGTTCTCAGCCATCCAGGATGAACCGCGTAGATCTGAATTCCTTTCGGTTCAAGCAAATGATGAAGCTGATGGGAAAATAAATTGAGCGCTGCCTTGGAGATCGCGTAAGAATAATCCCCTCCGTAAGCTCTTTCGAAGCTACCCGATGCAGACGAAATGTTCACGATCGTACTTGAGCCAACAGGCAGCAGCCGCATGAAGTGCTTCACCATTCGTACCGGACCGTATACGTTCACATCCATCGTACGTTCTAGTTCGGAAATATCGAGCTCTTCCAAGCTGCGCTCCCTGCCGATTAGGACCGCAGCATTGTTGATAATGGAATCGATGCTCCGTCCTTCCTTCCGCAGCCGATTTGCTAAGCTGGCGATCCCAACCTCGTCGGATACATCCAGAGGCACGATCTCGACCATTCCCGTATATTGCTTTGCAATATTGATCAAGCTGCCGGCCGCTTGTGACGATACATCCCGGACTCCTGCCCAAACCCTATGTCCCCGCTTTGCTGCTTCCAGCACAAGCATGAGTCCTAGGCCTCGATTCGCACCCGTAATTATGATATTCATTCCAATATCCTCCCCTGAAAATTAATCTCGTCCGAGATCCTTAATTCACTTCGTCTTACGCACAGCGACAATCGATATTTCGAAGCGCTGCTCCTTAGAACTAAGCAAATATTTGTCCATCGTTGGCGCATAGCCGCAGCTATGATTGCCGATTCCGCTCTGTCCGGCATCAAGCTTTACGATCGTCTCGTTCAGACGCGTCAGCTGATGAATGTGACGAGCTTCGGTCATATCCTTGGTCGAATAATGATGAACGCTCATCTCGTAAGGAAGCTTACCCTTGAACCGCAAGCCAAGCCCTTGCTCATTAACAATCGCGGACCAGCGCACCTCTGACTTATTGCCGTTCTCCTGAGGCTTCTCATACGGGACAAATTGTTCTTCAACAGTTCCGCTATACACTCCTAGCTTTCCACTTTCCTTGCGATCCGGGTAGCATTCATGAGGACCTTTGCCGAACCAGCTAAGTTGATCATAGTTGTCCGCCAGACGAAGCTCTAAGCCGAATCGCGGCAAAGAAGGTAATTCCTTCAAGGGATCAAGGGTAGCTTCGATGTTCACCTGTCCGCTACGGTTAATCTCATAGTGGATGATAGATCGGAATGCTAGTCCTTCCCCTTTAGCTCCCAAAGTCATTTCGACCGAAAGACGGCAGATGTCTTCATTATTCTCGCACGCCGTAAATTTGCGAACGTCGGCAACGAGTCGATTATACCCAGCTTTGATCCATTCCTTGGCTAGATGGACATCGTTGTCGACAGGAGCTCTCCACAGGTTCAGCTTCGGTCCGGAGATGAGCACATTCTCACCCTGATGCTCCCAAGCCGAGATCCATCCTGTGAGCTTATCGAAGGTAATCCGAAAGTCTTCGCCGGAGACGATCATCTCCTTCTTATTCTCTTCTGCCCGCAGCGGACGTTGCTCAGCTATAGCCGCAGATACGGCGTTAGTGCCTTTTACGGGCAATTGCAAATCTGCCCATGCGATTTCATGTCCCGCTTCCGCCCACGAAGTATCGTCGCTAAGCACAAATCGAATGTGAATCCAATATTCACCGGGAGAATCCAACAATGTATCCTTAAGCGGCAACTCGATGATGTCCTCCGAGCCGGCTTCCGTTGACAGGGGTTCAATCGCTCCTCCATCTATCTCTACGCCTTCCCGCATCAGCTTCCATTCGCCATATAGATGCGAGAGCGTTATGAAATGATAGCGATTCGTAATGCGTACTCGACCGGCAAGCAAATCGATCGCTTCAATCTTTACGGGCTCTATCGCTTTTTTGTATTCAAGTATCGAGGGCTTCAGACCGCGATCGGGGAACGTAAGCCCGTCCATACAGAAGGGCCCGCTATGCGGTTCATCTCCAAAATCTCCGCCATACGCGTACCAGCTCTTCCCTTCATTCGTACACTGAAGGATGCCTAAATCGGACCATTCCCATATTAGTCCGCCGAGCAGTCGGGGATAAGCGTACACCGCATCCCAATATTCCTTCTGGTTACCCGTGGAATTTCCCATGGCATGGCCGAACTCGATCATCAGATAAGGACGCGGGTCATCCTTTACCCCTTCCGCGATCAGCATATCGACGGATGGATACATCGTGCTAACGACATCGACAACGGGAGCTTCATAGGCTCTTTCATAATGGACAGGCCGCGTTGGATCCGCTTCTCTGATCCAATCTGCCATGGCATTGTGATTCGGGCCATAGCCGGATTCATTGCCTAGAGACCAGAGAATAACGGATGGATGATTCTTATCCCGCTCCACCATCTTTCTCGCCCGTTGAACATAAGCTTCTCGCCAATCCTCATGCTTACTTAGATAACTCTCATCCTCGATAAAGTGAAAGCCATGGGTTTCCAAGTCGGCCTCGTCGATCGCGAACAAGCCGTATTGATCGCATAGATTCAACCAGCGGGTATCGTTAGGATAGTGGGACAGCCTAACGGTATTGACATTATGCTGCTTCATCAGCTTAATATCCGCTACCATATCATCCATCGTCGTAACATAACCGGTAACCGGATGGAATTCATTACGATTTACGCCTTTAATAATAATGGGCTTCCCATTGATGTACAGTTGACCCTTTCTAATCGCAATATCGCGGAATCCGACGGATTTCTCCTTAACCTCCTGGATCACATCGTCAGCATCGTATATCGTTAACAGCAGCTGGTACAAGTAGGGGGTTTCCGCTGTCCACATTCGGGGAGCTTCTAACTGTTCCGATAGCGTGATACTCGATTCGGAACCGTCTTCCGGTTGAAGAGAGTCTTCATAATAACGATCGAAAATCGTCTCTCGCTGCTCGTCTATTAATACCGCACGTAGCCTCCATGAACGATAGATCCCTGAGTCTGCCTCTCGATCCTCATTCCGTGCTTGCGTTATTTTCAGCTTCATTTCCAGCTCGGCACTCTGGTAATCGCTGGCCAGTATCGTACGCACGCGAGCATCTTCAATGGTCATATCCGGAAGCGACAATAGGAACACATCCCGGAAAATCCCGCTTAGACGCCACTTGTCCTGGGATTCTAGATAGCTGCCATCGCACCACTGATACACTCGCACGGCCAATACATTATTGCCGGACTGAAGGAAAGAAGTAATATTAAACTCCGAACGGTTATGACTGCCCTGGCTATATCCAACAATACGACCGTTTACCCACACATGGAAGGAAGAGTCCACACCGTCGAAGACGAGCCTCGTCTGCCTAGCGTCCCATCCCTCTTTGAGCTGAAACGCCGTGCGATAACTACCAACCGGATTCATGAGCGGCACGTTCGGCGGATCTATCGGGAACGGATAGGGACAGCTGCTGTAATGGGGGCTTCCGTATCCATTCATCTGCCAATTTCCTGGTACCGGTATTTGATCCCAATCTTCATCTCTGAAATCGGTTACAAAAAAATGGGTAGGAGCCAAATCCGGACTTCCAGCATAGCTGAATTTCCAGCTTCCATTTAATACATGATAGTAGGGCGATGCCCTGCGATTTTTCTCCAAAGCGCTATTCCAGTCCCCGTAAGGAAGCAAGTCTGCCCGCGGGGCTACCGTGTTGCGATCCAGTATATTTAAGTTCATCCAATCCGGTATTTCAATATCGATTGTGCTCATATCCATCCCCCAGTTCCGCTGTTTAAGACGAGCATATTTAAGCATATCCCCTTCACCGGAACTGGCAAAGGGGACAATTCTGACTTCTATGATTGAAGATTCTGCTTATTTTAACGTAATAACCTCATAACGTTGCCCTACTTGCGTCGTGAACTCTATAGCACCATCAGCCGCAATCTCACTCGATACTCCTTCAATTGCGACTGTCTCGGATACTCGCAATCTACAATTCCCGTTCAAGGATGCTTGAATAATCGCATGATGCAATCTCCCCTGCTCCCATTCCATGCTAATTTCATATCCGCCGCGGGCGCGAAGTCCTTTCACGCTGCCGCTGCTCCAAGCTGAAGGCAATGCGGGCAGCAAATGTAATTCGCCTGCATGGCTTTGTACAAGCAGCTCGGCAATACCCGCGGTAGCCGCAAAGTTCGCTTCGATCGAAAAAGGGTAAAACGTAATTTTCGGATGCCGATGCGCGTTAAAGAGATTAGGAAACGGATTGCCGAGCAGTTTTCGTAAATATCCGTAGGCGTTGTCCGGATCTTCCAGCCGTGCGTAAATGTTAATATTCCAAGCAAAGCACCAACCGATCGTATCCGTGCCCTCATACACTCGACGGCGATCTAAAGTCTTTCGTACGGCTTGCGCCAGCTCAGGCGTTCCGCGAACCGTAATTTGGTTGCCCGGATGCAGTCCGTATAGATGAGCCGTATGTCGATGGCCCGGCTCCGCTTCTTCAAAGTCCCGGAACCATTCCTGAAGCTGCCCATGCCGGCCAATCTGAAATGGCAATAAACGATCGTAGGCTTGGCTCAGCGTATCCCTGAAGCCATCGGTTTCGTTCAATATCCTATAGCTTTCCATGCAGTTAGCAAATAGCTCGCGCATGAGCGCAATATCCATCGTAGAGCTCATCCCAACTGCGACATGCGATCCATCCGGCGCGATGAACGTATTCTCCGGCGATGTCGAAGGAGACGATACGAGATTCCCGTTCTCATCCTCGACCAGATAATCGAGGCAGAACATAGCCGCTTCCTTCATGATCGGATAGGCGACATCCCTCAAGAAATCAGCATCGCCATTGTAGGCATAATGCTCCCATAAGTGCTGGCACATCCAAGGCCCTGTCATCGGCCAGTAAGCCCAAGTCGCCGGTCCTTTAGACGGTCCTCCCTGCGGTGTGGCAGTCCGCCATAGATCAACGCCATGATGCGCGGTCCAGCCCCGAGCGCCGTAATAGACGTCTGCCATTTTACCGCCTGTCGTCCGAAGATCGTTAAGCATATCGAATAATGGATAATGGAACTCTGCGAGGTTACAGCTTTCGGCTGGCCAGTAGTTCATTTCCGTATTGATATTCGTCGTATAATTGCATGACCAAGGCGGCTTCGTCATGTTGTTCCAGATGCCCTGAAGATTGGTGGCCTGCGTGCCGGGCCGCGAGCTGCTGATCATCAAATAACGGCCGTATTGGAAAAATAACGCTGCGAGCTGCGAGTCCTCCCCGCCTTCCCGCACAGCAATAATACGTTCATCCGTAGGCAGCCCGGTTCGGCTCTCCCCGCCCAACTCCAACTCCACTCGATCGAAGTACGGTTGAAAATCCGCGACGTGCCGCTCCCTCAATTGTGCATAGCTATAACGAGAAGCCTCGGCTATCGAGCCTTCGCACAGCTCTGCCGGGTTTTTCCCCTCGGTTACGGGATCCTTGTCATAGCCGTTAAAGCTGGTAGCTGCACTCAGCAGAAGCGTTACCGCCTTCGCGGACCTGACGAGCAAACGTGCGCCATGCGTCTCGACATGCCCTTCCTCCGCTATCGCCTGAAGTTGAACTTGAAAGCGTACCCCTTTGTTCTCCTCGAAGAATACCGTTTCTTCGGCAGGGCTACCCATTGGATCCATACGACTAGGGGCTGCACCAGCCATGAAAATGCGATCCACACCTATTTTTCCTGTCGTATAATTCAACGCACTGCACAATGAAGCATGCAGGTTTATTTTTTTGGGCTGATCCGCAGTAATCCGAATAACCATGACTTGATCGACGGCTGAAATGAAAGCTTCACGAACATAAGTCGTATCTCCATGCGTATATTCAGTGCGGCTAATTCCGCTGCGAAGATCCAACTCGCGGCGATAGGACTGTACGTTGGAGCCATGCTCCATCTCCAGCTCCAGGTCACCCAGTGCTTGATAAGCTTCAGACCAAGGACCGAGCATATGATTCTCGATAACCGTCTGAGCTTCCCGGTATTGCCCAGCAAAAATCAACTTACGCGATTCATCCAAATGCTTAACCGCTTCCATATTGTCGGCTTCCCTTGGCGAGCCCGTCCACAGGGTGTCCTCGTTTAACGAAATGCGCTCTCGTTTAATGCCGCCATAGACCATGCCACCCAGTCGGCCGTTCCCGAGCGGCAGTGCTTCCACCCACTCCTCGGCTGGATCTTGATACCAGAGCAGCATCGCGTTGTTTTTACTTATGCTCCTTATGCTCATCGATACGCTCACACTCCTATTTGCAACAGTAACACGCCTTTGGGTTCAAGCTTAACTTCGCCGCTTATATCGCCACCGCGCAACAGATCCATATACGGTAGCGGGCCAATGTTCACCAATTTCTCATCATCATTATGATTAAGCACGAACAAATAACGGTTCTCTTCCTTTTCTCTGAACGTCGCTTCGACATTCGATGGGGTATCCAACAAGGGGGTAATCCCTTTATTCGCGCACAGATGCAGCACAAGCTTATCCAAGAAAACCGGCTCCGGGCTAGTGGCGACATACCACGCTTCGCCGTTGCCGAAGGAATGACGGGTTAACGCTGGCATTCCTTGATAAAATTCACGACCAAACTCCGCTATCACCTCGGCACCTTCGGAATGCAGCACATCACACAAAATGCTGCATTCATACGACCCTGTAAGCTCTCCGACCGGATTGCTTACGCGCATCAGATTGCGCTGCAAAGGCAGAAGCGCATCAATCTCTTCAACCCATATTCCTAACAGCTTCCGCAGCTTGCCCGGGTAACCGCCGAGCGGGATTTTGTCGTTCTCGTCTACGATACCGCTATAGGTAGTCGTCAAAAATGTTCCCCCGGCGGAAACGAACTGTTCCAGCTTCTCGGCATAGCCTTCCTTCACCATATACAGCACTGGAGCTACGAGGACGTCATATCCGCTGAGATCGCATTCCGTACTGACGAAATCGACTGTTATATTACGACCATGAAAAGCATCATAGTATTTCTGAATCTCCTGCAAATACTTTAGCTGATCGGTTAGACCGCTCGAATATTCGATCGCCCACCAATTGTCCCAATCGAAGACGATAGCTGCCTTTGCCGGCGTACGCGCGCCGACAATTCGATCGCCCAGCTGTCCAAGCTCCTGTCCGACTAAGGCGCACTCCCGGAATACGCGAGTATTCTCATGGCCGGCATGATCAATCATTGCCCCATGGAATTTTTCGAAAGCTCCCGCACATCGTCTCATTTGAAAATACATGATGCTATCCGCTCCGCGAGAGATCGATTGATAGCTCCATAGCCTCGATACCCCCGGCCGTTTAAGCGGATTTTGCGGCTTCCAGTTCAGCTGGCTCGGACAAGATTCCATCAGCATGAACGGCGCTCCTCCCTTAAGCCCTCGCATCAGATCATGCCGCATTGACGAATAACTGGGTGGCGCATCGTCTGGCGGATAGCTATCGAGCGCGATCACATCGAGCTCCTTAGCCCATTTGAAATAATCCAGCGGCTTATACGTTCCGTTCCCTTGGAAATTCGTAGTCACAACCGCATTCGGGTCAACGCTCTTGATCGCATCCCGTTCAATCTTATAGCTATCCAGAATGCTATCCGAATTAAAGCGGGCATAGTCCAAGGAAATCCCTTGAAAGGCCGTCGCATCCTGATTGCTTGAGCTCAGATGCTCACTCAGCGCGTTCGGCAGGACAATCTCGTTCCAGTCATAGAACGAGTGTCCCCAGAATCGAGTGTACCAGGCCTCGTTAAGAGCATCTAAGCTACCATACTTCCGCTGCAGCCATTTCCGAAATTCCTTCTCGCAATTCTCGCAATAACAGCGCGAACCGTATTCGTTATTCACGTGCCATAACAGCAAGGCCGGATGGTCTTTATATCGTTCGGCAAGTCGATATGCAATTTGCCGGGAGTAAGTTCTGAACGTCGGACTGTTGGCGCATGAATTATGCCGTCGACCGTATTTTCTCTTTCGACCTTCAAAGTCGACAGTCAGTACGTCGGGATACTTGGTCGCCATCCAAGCCGGATGAGCAGCCGTCCCCGTTCCCATGCAAGCGTATACACCATTGGCATGAAGCATGTCCATCACTTGATCAAGCCAGCCGAATTCATATGTCTTCTCGTCAGGCTGGTTCAACGCCCATGAGAACACGTTTATCGTCGCAATATCGACCCCGGCAAGCTTAAAGAGCCGCATATCCTCCTGCCATATTTCCTCGGGCCATTGCTCTGGATTGTAATCCCCGCCATAAAGCATTTTTGGGATAGGTTTATTAAACATTGGCATCACATCCTTATCCACTTATTTTCACATGAAAAACGTCTGTACAAAATAGAACATATCTCAGGTTCGAATGTTCTTTTTGAAGCATTCGGCCTTCGATATGTTCTATGCGTAGTCCATGTTTTGTTTTCAAAGCTGTCATTAGCAACGAATTTGAAGCTTGAATTGTTCCCGATATTCTCCGGGCGTCGCCCCGCTGTATTTTTTGAACACATTAAAGAAATGTCTCACGCTTTCGTAACCCACTCGCTCCGAGATTTGATGAAACGACAGCTCGATATCCTTGACCATCATTTCCTTGGCTTTCTTGATCCGGTACAGATGCAAATAATGAATGAAAGTAAGCCCCGTTTCCTTCCGGAATAAAGCGCTGATGTAGTTCGGATGCAAGAAAACATGGTCGGCGATTTGATCCAGGGAAAGATCCTTCGTATAGTGCTGATCGATATAATAAATGATTTTTTTCACGTTCTTAGAGAGCCGGCTTACCTCTAATTCGTCAATCGTCGGATCGGATACGATATGGTCTTGTAAGCTCGAATATTCCTTGGGTGGCGCCGAGTTCAACAGCTCAAGCGAAGTATTCGCCAAGATGTCGTATAACTCGGTTTTGTCGATCGGCTTCATCAAGTAATCGATCACTCGGCGTTTAATCGCTTGTCGCATATACTTCACATCGTCATAACCGGACAGAATAATGAAGCGTTTGCAAAGACCTCTTTCCTGGGCTCGGCGGATGAGTTCGAGACCATCCATCTCCGGCATCTGGATATCCGTAATCATCAAGTCGGGTCTGAAGTTTTCCAGCTTCTCCAGCGCATCGAAACCATCGGAAGCCTTGATCACTTCCGAACAAGGCGTATTTCCCTTCTCGATAATATTCATCAGACCTTTAATCATGAACGGTTCATCATCCACGATCATCAGATTTAGCATTTGAAGTACCCCTTTCTCTAAAAAGCCTAACAACATAAAGCGTGCCTTCACCCATTTTGCTGTGTATATCCAATCCGGAGCTTTCTCCGAAATAAACCTTGATTCGCTCGCTTACGTTGTATAACCCCATACCTGAATCATCGGTTTGCAGTTCGCTTCGATTCAATCGATTATCGAGCACACCCCTGATGGTAGAAAGTCGCTCCTCCGTTATGCCCGCGCCGTTGTCGGAAATGGCGATGTGAATAAACGGATCATTATCCGTTATCTTCACTATAATCTCACCTTGGCCTCGACTCTTGGATATTCCATGATGAATGCAATTTTCAACGAGGGGCTGGAGGATAAAGCGCGGACAATATATTCTGGATATATCTATATCCACTTGGATTTCATAGCTTAGACGATCTAGCATCCGCAGCTTGTACATTTCCAGGTAATTGCGAATATTCTCCAATTCGTCCACAAGCGGCGTTTCATTTTCTCCCGAAGATAACGTGTAACGCAGCAATTTGCCGAACGTGTAAGTCGCATCAACGACTTCTTGATCGTCGTTTATCTCTGCCAGCATGCGAATCGATTCCAATGTGTTGTATAGAAAATGCGGTTTAATCTGTGCCTGCATAACTAAATAATCGGCTTCCTTCTTCATCAATTCCGCTTTCTGAACCTTATTTAACAGCTCATCGATCCGATGAATCATGGAGTTATAGGAATGAGTCAGGAATCCGATCTCATCGCTCGCCGTCTCGCCCTCGTATAGACTCAGATTGTTCTCATCCACTCGTCGCATATGCTTCGCTAGCTTCAAAATTCGCTTCGTCAGCAGAGAAGCGATCAAATAATAAAGAACGGAAAGCACGATGAGCAGGACTAAGAGAATGCTTCCGGTAACCAAGGTCTCTTTACGAAAATCCAAAAACATCTCGTCCAACGGACTGAAAAAATAAAAGGTTAGCTGAAGATCCTCTCGCACAAGTACGTTAACGAGTAGATTCCCATCTTTCCAGTAGCCGTTCTTACCTTTGAACGCAGCTAAAGCCGCTTGCTCTCTTTCAGCATTGAAGCTATCGCTTTTATCCCGATATATGACCTCATGATCGTGAACGATCATGACTTCCGTTCCCTTAGATGCCTTCACCGTGTTCATAAAATTGGATAAAATCGTGTCATCCACCATGACTTCCATAACAGCCAGTTGCCTGGCATAACTGTTGTTATATAGCCTTTGATAATAGGCAATATAAGGAACGCCTGAGCTTCCGGTCTCATCTTGTTTACGCCACAATCCCTGGCTTACCTTGAGCTGGTTCAGCTGCTGTAGAATCTTGGGGTTAGGAAGCGCATTCAAATTGTCCACTTCTCCTTGTACGGCCAATACCGAGTAATCCGTTTTGTACAAGCGAATTGACTTAATCGCCTCGTTGCCAAGATAAGCAAAAGAAAATGCCGGACGGACGTCTTTCAAATAATTATAAACCTGATCGACCTCCGTCAAATAATTGCCATTCAAGTATTCAAGAACTTGCTGATTATATTGGAACAGCGAATGGACCGACTTCACCTGCTCAAGACTGACATCAAAGCTTCCTGCCGCTTGTCTAACCAGCTCTTGCTTCCCTCGTGAGTATTCATTCATCATTTCGTCATAGATTTGATTAAAAAAATAATATCCGAAGGAAATGACCGGAACGATAACAAGGAGAATGTAACCTAAAGCCATTTTTCTTACGATACGAACGCTACTGAACTTATCCCACAATGGACGGAAGAACGTAAACGCCCCCCTGCTTTTCATACCGAAATCACTGCTTTTCCGAATAATCAATATTTTATTTCGCTTTAAGCGCTTTCATAGAACGATAAAAAAAGTAACGGTACATGCATTGTACCGTTACTTCAGTGAAATCGAAAGTGCATATTTATAAGATAACGATGTTCATTTCAAAGAAATTAGCTTCCCGATGACTGCGCGCTAACACGAACGGGACCGTATAATCCGCCTGAAGCGAAATCATCCTGAGCGGTCGGACTCATCGAAGATAGCGCCCAATACGATACTTTCGGATCCATGCTGCCGCCTACGTTACTGGTTGGACGCCCTACCTCATAATGCGTACCCAACGTATTCGTCACGCGGACGCGAAGAGCATATCGGCCTGCCGGAAGGTCATTCCCCATTCTGAACTGATAGGGCCGCCAAGCCCTAACTCCGAGCGATTGACCGTTTAGCCAGCATTCCGCCGTTCCGCGAACATGACCCAATTCAAGATCCGCTTGTCCTGTACCTTGCCATTCAATCGTCGTTTCGTATTCTACCGCTCCGCTGTAATGCGGCATATTGAGTGCAGACCGCCAATCTCCTACCCTTCCCCGTGTCGGAACGGTCTCATAACGAATAGGACCCTTCAACACATCCGCATCCGAGCATATGCCGTACGGTTCGATTCTTACTGCAGCTTGAGCATGGGCAGGCTGCGGCGCAAAGTCCGCTATGCCATTACGAACGAGGATCTCCTGCCCATCGATCCATAATCTGCTCTTACCGGCACAGTTCAGCTTCATCCGGTTAGCCCCAATCGGCAACGAGTATCGCAGCCAAATCGCTTTATCCGCTCCGGAAGGATTTCGCTGAAAACTAAGCGGCTTGGGATCCGGTATGGAGTCCGGCATCAACCACCCCACGCCGGAAAGCGGATGATCTCGGTCCGTGATCCACAACGATTCCGTCTCTGCGAACTGCAGGACCGCTTCATGCAATAGGGACGGGGCGTTACCCCGTTCGTCCTGCCAATGCTCCCCCGTGCAGAAGGAGATCGCATCTCCGTCTACTCGTTCAATGATCCCGTCCGCGAATACCTCGCCCACGCCTTCGGGCAGCACGAATATTATTTCGTTCTCTCCGCTGCACCATAGCGAAGTCAGATCCAGCTCCTCCTGTCCTTGACGAATATAGGGGTTGAAGTCTCCATGCTCGATAACCTGCTCCCCGTTTACGATCAGGATAGCTCTGCCTTTGGCTGCGAAAACCATTCGAGCCTTTTGCACCGGTCCATCGCCGGATTGAATCGTAAGCTTTAGAGAAGAGCTCCTATTCGGATTCTTCGCATATATCCATTTCGGCAAAGCAGGGCGAGCTACTGTATTGACTTCAACGGCTGCTCGGATGACCCCCTTAACGATAGCCTTCGCGCGAAGGAATAGTGCATTTGCTCCGCAGTCTAGTTCCAGCCATGCCGTCTGTTCTTCTGGTCCGCCAGTCCACTGTATCGTTTTGCCGTTCAACGAACCCTCTAACCTTGCATTGCTCTCTGCTCGGATCCAATAGCGTCCTGTGGACGGTGCGATGACATTCGTGGTTGCACACACCGTTTCCCCAGCTTCCAGGTACCCGAGGTTGAGAAATCTTCGCGGGACTCTACCCATCCGCCCAGCCCAAGTTCTGAACTTCATATCCCCCATGATTTGCGAGTAAGTAACGGGCCAACAATGATCGGGATCGTATTGCACTCCCTTCGAGGCCGACCAATAATCCGCTTCGCTCCACAGACGTTGCTTCCACTCGGAATCGTCATACGCGCCCAAGTGCCAGCCCGCTTGCAATCCAGTCAGATCACCGGACTCTCTTTGAACCTTAACAAGCCTCGTTTCAATCGGTACATACTCGCTATGCTCGCCATGAAGATCAAAATCCCCATATCGATTATCCAGTGTCGACACCGCTTGAATCCGCCACGCATCGCTCGGAATCTCGATTTCTTGACCAGGTGTATGTACTCCTCGAACGTGCGCCGGCCTTGGACCGTGCTTGAAATCGGGTCCCGAAGCTTGCGCCATAGCTGTCGTCGTTAAAGACGATGGTAGGTGACATACAACTAATGCCGCAGGCCAAGTATCGAAAGGCACGTCAACCTCTACCCATTCTCTGTCTCGTTTATATTCAGCATCACGTATCTCCCCGCTAACCGGATCCCAAATCTGAGGGATTCCAGCCGTGCGCAAGCGATAAGTACCGAGTCGCTGCACAGTCGTGCGTTCGTTCGCCGGCTCGTGCATTCTGAGCAGAGCACCTTCCTCAGGCAATAACAGGAACAAATCCGCATCCTCCGTGCGACGTTGCAGGCTCATCCCCGGTCCCTCTACTCTTGCGGGTACATTTGCGGTAATTATCGCTGCCGCTTCTTGGGCAGAAGCCGCATAGATCGCCCCTTCAAGCGGAGGCTGTTCGTCAAGGACATCGACTACAATCGCTAGCCCTCCTTGCTTAATCCACCCTTCCACCCGCAATCGAGCAGCTTCGTCCATTTCTGTTGTTCCGCAGAGCAGGAGTACAGTGAACCGCTCATCCGCAATCGCGAGCTTACCGTCCTCAACGCTGGATTTCTCTAATGCCGAGTCATCCACGATGTCGTAATCTCGGAACGCTTCTCTAAGCGCTCCGAGATTGCGTTGCTCCTTCCGTCCCCAACGCCCCGTTATGCTTACATACGTATCATGAATGTGCTGCAGCGAGGGATGCGGCATCTGATTAGCAACGACCATCGGATGCTCCAGATCTCCGCCGTCAGCCAAAGACATATACCCGCATACCGCGTGTGCTGGATAATGTACTGCGATATCCGCTACATGAGAACCTTCGCTTAATAATGAACACACTCGGCTGATCGTATCCGCGAAGATCGAATAGTGCTCATAATAGGGCTGACGCCAACCGGTATCCGGCGGTGCCCACTCCCACCAGCCTCCTCTCGTGCTGTAATACACGGAATGAGGGCTATATAAGGTGACTCCCGCTTGCAGCCACGGAATGAGCCAATGTAACGTCTCTTCAAGCGTTCCGCCCCATCCGCTCGTATGGAACGCTTCCAGAAATACGCGCTTCCCTCCATGGAGATGCACCATCGAAGAATGCGGCTTAATCTCTCCGTCCATGTCGCTGCCCGCCGCATTATACCAGCGATGCGTTCGGAAATAATCCAAATACAATCGCTGGGCGCCATGCACGTCTGCCCTGCGTGCAGGTCCCGCCTGATCGCAGCAGAGCAGCATGTCATACTTCTCATGCCACTGGGCAAGCGGAATGAACAAAGATTGCTCTGCGAACTCTGCCGCCAGCTTATACACCCGTCTTCGCACGTTCGCCGAATTAGGCAGATTATCGAATAAAGCCGGCAGCTCGGGATATATTTCCTCACCGTATTGAAGCTTATATCTTGTTGGTAATTCTGCTGTCCATAACGGTAGCGGCGGCAATTCGTCTTGAAAGCTTCCGCCGAGCGTCTTACCCAGATCATTCGGGAATCTCCGCTCGAATTCGCCATGGACGAGCTTGAACAAAGACGCGGTCGCAACCGGGTCGAGCCAATTGAAGCCCTGTCTAACGGCAACGTAGCGGTAATCTTCACGATCTAGGAGCAACGTCGCGCCTTCCGGCAACGGATCGCTTACCGGCAAGCGGCGCAAGCCATAGCCGGCATATTCAGGGTTCTCGGTTACGAGTCTTGAAGGAATATTGGATCCGGAAAATCCGATTTGATCATAGAAGTATAGACGCATTCCGAGACGTTCCGCTTCGCGTAATGCGATCTCGAACATCGTCCACCAGCGTTCCGAGTAGTGAACGGGATTGTCGCTTACGCTTCCATACTGAGGACCCGTAGGAGCGATATTAATAATGCCGATATTCCGGAGGCCACCGCTACGAAACTTCTGCAATTGCCAACGTACTCGTTCGGCCGTAACTTCTTCCGCGCTCCACCACCAGAAGGGTAACGGGCCGAAATTCGGATCGGCATGGCTGAAGCGCTTTCTAACTTCCATTATCGTTGTCACAAGGATCGCCTCCAATCTTTCGTTCAAGTATAGTTCGTTCCGCAGGATGAACATAGCGATCATTTTTAACAAAAAGCCTTAATTTTCGGAATCTAAATCCGGAAGGCAACATGCTAAGCTTAGGATGGATAATCATGTGCGCTCCACTCGAAAGGATGTTGAACCTATGTACGTCGGAAACCTGTATGTGAATGCCCAGATCCATCCATTAGGCCTTGACAGCCATCAGCCAACATTGAGTTGGAGTCTCGCCAGCGCTGGAGAAAGAATGGAAAATCAAAGCGCATATCGCGTTCTCGTCTCCACGAACGAGCATGCGACAGAGTTAGAGCAATGGGACGTATGGGATAGCGGAATCGTCCATAGCCGACGTCAATCCGGCATTGAATACGAGGGTATACCGCTGTTATCCCGTAATCGTTATTATTGGAAGGTTCAAATTTGGGATAACCAAGATCGCATGATGGAGAGCCAAACAAGCTGGTGGGAAATGGGGTTGCTCCACGCGGACGATTGGTCAGCCAAATGGATCTGCCATGGAACAGACGAAGACGGAATGGATAACGACTTGTCGATGCCTCTCTTCAGGCATGAATTTATCACGCAGAAATCAATCCATCGTGCACGAGCATACATTTGCGGATTAGGCCAATATGAACTACGCATCAATGGCTACAAGGTCGAAGATCATGTACTCGAACCTGGTTGGACCCATTATGACCGCACGTGCCTCTACAAGGCATATGACGTAACTAAGCTGTTAACGGCAGAACAACACGCTGTCGGTATCATGCTAGGCAACGGCTTCTATCATGTGACAAGCAGCGGACGTTACGCGAAGTACGAGAAGTCGTTCGGAAGACCCCGATGTATCGTACAAATCGAAATCGAATATATCGACGGCACGGTCGAGACGATCGGCAGCAACGCGGAGTGGGCTGCAGCGAAAGGTCCGATTACCTTCTCTACTGTATACGGAGGGGAAGATTACGATGCCCGGCTCTGGCAGCCCGGATGGGATCAGCCTGCTTTCTCTGCCCTGTCTTCCTGGCAGAAGGCAGAAGAAACGCTAGCCCCACTTGGTCAACTTAAATGGGACAAGTCATCACCGTTAAAGGTCATGCAAACCTTTCGACCGCTCAAGATTACGCGTATCGAATCGCACAAATACGTGTACGACCTTGGACAAAACTTCTCCGGATGGGTCAGGATTACGGTCCAAGGACGATCGAATTCACGCGTGAAGCTCACTCCTGCAGAGCTGCTGAACGACGATGGTACCGTAAACCAAAAATGGACGGGTTCTCCGTATGAGTGGCATTATACTTTGTGCGGCGAAAGCATCGAAAGCTGGAAGCCCCGCTTCTCTTATTCCGGATTTCGTTACGTTCAGGTTGAAGGCGCCGTTCCTGCAAGCGAGGCGGCGCAGAATAGCGACACGGCTAGCGAGCTTCCAATTCTATTCGACTTGGAAGGTCAAATGATCTACCCAGACATCGAAGTTAGCGGTCAATTCGAATGCTCGGACTCGTTGCTGAATCGAACTCACGAGATAATAAATTGGGCTATCCTCAGCAATATGAAGAGCGTCTTAACCGACTGTCCTCATCGCGAGAAGTTTGGTTGGCTGGAAGAGGTACATCTCATGGGTCCTTCCATGATCTACAATTACTCCATCGAAGTCCTGCTCACTAAAATTATGGACGACATACGTGACGCCCAGCTTCCGAACGGGATGGTTCCGACAACCGCTCCCGAATTCGTGATCTTCGAGAAGCCGTGGGATATTTTCCGGCATTCCGTTCCCTGGGGTGCAACTTATATTCTGAATGCTTGGATCCTGTATACCAAATACGGAAATCGAAAAGTCATGAACGAGCACTATCCAAATATGAAAAAATACATCGAATTCCTGGTGAATCATTCGGAAGAGCTTATTATTCAGGATGGACTTGGAGATTGGTATGACGTTGGCGAGCAAGGTCCGGGCTTTACCCAGAACACTCCGATTGCGCTTCCCGAAACCGCCATGTTCTATCATATCGTTGACGTACTACGGCAAATTGCAGCCCTATTGGGTCATAGTGACGATGAAGCGCAATTTGCTTCCCTCCGTTCACGAATTAAAATCGCATACGAGGATGCGTTCTTCGATCCAATAACCAAGCAATATGGATCCGGTAGCCAGGCAGCGCAAGCGATGTCGCTCGCGCTTGGTTTAGTCGATGAGGAATACGAGTCGGACGTACTGAGCCATCTGGTAAATGATATTACGGCACGCGGCTATCATACGTCCGCTGGCGATGTTGCCTATCGCTTTGTTCTGCTCGCGTTGTCACGGCGCAATTGCAATGATCTGATCCTGAAGATGTCCAGTCAAACGGAACATCCAAGCTACGGCTATCAGATTCAACATGGCGCAACCTCGTTAACGGAAGCGTGGGACGGACCAACGGTCGGCAAGTCTCAAAACCACTTTATGCTGGGTCATTTGGAAGAATGGTTCTATCGAGACTTGGCTGGCATCGATTATTCGCATGATCCCGTTACGGAAGCCATTCATTATGCGATTAAGCCCCATATCGAAGAAAGTCTTGTTTTCGTCAAGGCAAAAGTTCGAGCGGACTTAGGTGAAATGAGCGTCGAATGGAAACGTAGCGACGACGGAAGCTTAAAGCTAGACCTAACCGTACCTGTAAACAGCACCGCGACTGCCCATATCCCAAGTTCTAATACGCTGAAAATAACCGAAAATGGAAATCCCATCGACGCTGCTGTCGGAATCTTGCTCGAAGGCTATAAGCCGGGTTGGACGGTACTGCAATTAGCCTCCGGCCAATACAGCTTTAACGTTGCAGGAGATTAGGAGGGCTTGCTAGACTTAGACTTCGGTTCGAGCTTCGAAGTCCTCGAATCGACGCCAAACCCGCAGCCAATTGGTCGGCTGCGGGTATATATGCGCATCAATCTGCGATGAATGGAGGGCAGGAGGGCATCATTCTACTTTCTGAATACATCCCGTGAAGCCGCTACGGTAATCGTCCGAAATTCGTTACCCATGTTAATCGTGCGATCCCCCTCCTGCGTTTTCCTGCAAGAGCAATAGAAATGATAGAGCACGCCGTTGTGCGAGATAACGGAGGGCTTGTGTGCGAATACGGCATCGATATCTCCCGCCTCGCCGACCTCTATAATCGGTTCAGGATACTTGCTCCAGTCCAGTAAATTATCGGACAATGCAAGTCCCTCCTGAGCCTTCTTGAAATTAAATCCGAAATAATACATGACCCATTGGGAACCGCGTCTGAGGACGCAGGGATCGCTTGCGAAGCCGCTGTCCCAGCCCCCAGGAGTTACAGGAAGGACTGGATTATGCTCGTATCTCGTCCAATCACGCAAATTCGCGGAGAAGGCTACACCCGTTTGCTCCACCCATGGAACGTCCGTTGTCTTGGCATTATAGAACAAATAGAAGCTCCCCTCATGCTCTACGAGACATTCCTTATATAAGCCTCCTCGCTCCCATTCCGCGCCTTCTTCAGGCACAAGTATCGGTTCCGGAAGACGGTGCCAATTCAGCAAGTTCTCATCCTCTGTCCATGCCAATCCGATCTTCGCCGGTCCTTCCTCATACCCTTTATGAGGATAAGCATGGTAGACGAGCCAATACTTGTTGTCCCACTTTTTTAGAATCGGCGGTGCATCCAGCTCATTCTCTCTCAGGATCCAAGTTCCTGCGACATTTTGCGAGTCCCACGCACCATCCTCTTTTCTCGGCAATATAACGCTAAGATGCTCCCAACTAAGGAGGTCGTCACTAACTGCCAGTGCGGTCTGATAGCCAATGCCGTCATAACCGACATACATCATATAGAAGCGACTGCGATGCTCGAATACGAATGGACAATCTACGGAATTCCGGTCAAAGCTCCCCGGCTTACCTGACCCGACCAATACTGGTTCGCTATACTTGTAGGGAGTTACATAGGGTTGAATATCCATCTATTGATGCTCCTTTTCTCATGATTCATACCGCATATGAACAAAGGAGGGGAGAGCAGGAATATTCCCTGCCCACCCCCTCCTTATTATTGCGTGAGCTATGCATCTAGAAATTTTTCTGATATTCTTTGTACTGCGCCGTAGCCCAAGCTTCCAGCTTGCTTAGCCCCATGCTTTCCATTTGCGCAATCATTTTTTCATATGCCTTCTTAGCCTCTTCCTCGGATTTGGCCATATAGATTTTCAATTCTTCCGTTGCAACCATATTTTTGATTTGGCTCTCGATGACCTGCTCGTCCGTGTCCGGATTCGTTGCGACAAGACCAAGCGCCGGGTTAAACTTGAGCGTGTCCCTTAGCGCGAGTCCCCAAGGCGTTTGCAATGCTTTCTCGTCGTATCGTTGAAGCGCTTCCGTAACTCCGCTGCTTCCAAGCAGTCCCCAGTAAACATAACCGAATTCCTTTTGTACTTCGGCGTTATTCATATCGTAATTCATCACGGGAAATTGTCCTTCTTCGTTCCAAGTCCAATCTTCGCCTTCAATACCCCACACGCCTAGACGCTGTCCCTCTTCGCTCATCATGAACTGCATGAATTTGATGGAAGCTTCTACGTTTTTATTGTTTTTCGTAATGTACATGCCTGACCAGCCCGATCCGCCCATCGGCGTGCCCGCTTTGTCGCTTAATACTTTAGGCAATGACATAAAGGAGAAATCCTTCTTCAACGTTAACAATTGAGCATTTAATGTATCCGCCATCGCTCCACCGTGCACGAATACTTGTCCGTTAAGCGATAATTGATCGTCCTGCTGAGCATCCTTGAAAGTGAAATTCTCGGCAGTCAGTAATTTATCGCGATAGAGACGGTTCATGTACAAGTAGTAGTCCAAATAGTTAGGATCCTTCAAGTAATGAACGGCATTCCCATTCAGATCGATAAAGCCCGTATTTCTTTTCAAGCCGAAGTTAATGCGGAAAAACTGACCGATTTGATCTTTATCGAAAATAATCGGCATCATTTTCGGATACTTCTGCTTGACGGACATTAGGATTTGATACAGATCCTCAAGCGTGTCCAGCTTCGGATTACCAAGCTCATCCAAAATATCTTGTCTAATCGCTAGACCTGAACCGCCTGGTAACGCTTTCGGATTATCCTTCCATTCTTGCTCCGTAGAATATCCATTCTTGATCGTGTAATAGTTCCCGTCAGGCATCGTGTTGACGCCAATCCGGCTCTGATCAATCTTGAAATCAGGAGCATATTGCGGAATAAGCTCATTCCAAGCATAGGAAATATCAGGATTAGCCATTCGGGTCAGATCGGATGCGGTGTAGACCAGGTCCGGCAATTCATTCGAAGCAATGAGAAGCGGAAGCTGTTTATCGTCGACAGCGAGCTGAATATTAAGCTTAACGCCCGTTCTCTTCGTAATTTCCTCAGGAATTTTACCCTTCCACTCCTTGAACGGCCACCATGGATGGTTCACTAGCAAAGTAAGCTCAACGACTTCTTTCGGCGCTTCGCTTGCCGATTCGCTTGGAGAACTCGAAGCGCTCGAACCGGAGCTGGCCGAAGGAGAAGCCTCGTTTTTCTTCTCGCCGCCACCGCATGCCGAAATCAACATGACGATCACAAGAGATAAGATCACTAACGCATTCTTTTTATTACCCACCATTTCATTTCCTCCCTTTTCTTATCGCAGATTATATATGTGAAACCAGTTGAAGCACAACGCGCAGCAGATCCGGGTTGCACTCCAACTTGTTCGACACCAGATTGGAATGCCTACCCTTTAACGGAACCCAGCATAATTCCTTTAACGAAATACTTTTGCAGGAACGGATAAACGCATAAGATAGGAAGCACTGCGATAACCATTGCCGTAATCTGCATCGAGAAGGTCGTGACCCCGGTTACGGCAGCCGCTCGTTCCGCGCTTTCCGCATCCAATGGAGACATTCCCTGGTTAATGATTTCCATCATCCGATAGGTTAATGTCCGCAGGCTATTGTTGTTGACGAAATACGCCGAGTCCAGCCAAGAATTCCATTGCCCTACCCCCACGAACAGTCCCATTGCAGCTAACAACGGCTTGGATACCGGTAGGATCAGCTTATAATAAATTTTAAGATCGGAAGCGCCATCCATTTTCGCCGACTCTTCCATCTCGGCAGGAATTTCTTTAAAGAAAGAAACGGCAACGATCAGGAAAAAGATATTGATCGCACCCGGTATAACGTACACCCAGAAAGTATTAAGCAATCCCAGACCGCGAAGGACGACGTAGTACGGGATAAGACCCCCTGCAGTATACATCCCAATGATAAAAAAGCTATAGTACAATTTTTGGAATTTAAGATTTTTGTAGGCCAAACCATAAGCTGCCAAGCAAGTAAACCATATCGTAATGAAAGCTCCGACTATCGTTCGCGCTATCGAAACGAAGAACGATTGCATCCATTTGGGGTCGTTCAAAAATTCGGTGTAGTTATCTAAAGTAAAGCTTCTTGGCCAAAAATAGATTCCTCCCAATGTAGAATCCAATCCGTTATTGAATGAAATGACAACCATATAGTAGAAAGGATACGTCGTGACAATGGCAATCAAACTTAATACGAGGATATTAATAAAATCAAAAATGCGGTCTTCATTTGTTCTCCGATGCATACTTCTCACCTCACTGACTTCGTTAAAATAAACCGCTCTTCGTCGTCTTCTTAGAAATATAGTTACTGCCGAATACTAGAACGATCGCGATAAGGGATTGCAGCAGGTCGATTGCGGTTGCGAATGCATATCTTCCTTGCGCTAGCCCCATCTTGAACGCATAGGTTTGTAGAATTTCGGACTTTTCATTATTCATGACGTTTCCTAGTAAATAGGATTGCTCGAAATTGGAACCGACTAAACCGCCGCCAAGCAAGCTTCCGACTGCCAATATAAGCACGACGACAATCGTTCCCCTAATGCCAGGCAATGTGATGTGCCAGATTCTTTTCATCCGTCCGGCTCCGTCGATTTCGGCCGCCTCATATTGCGAAGGATCCAACCCGCTAATCGCCGCCAGAAAAATGATCGTCCACCAGCCTGCTTCCTTCCACATCGCACTGCCTACGGCCAAGCCCCAGAAGTAGTCGGGGTCGCTTAATAGAGCGATCGGTTCATCAATGATGCCCAGCGATAACAGCGCGTCATTAACAATGCCGGAGTTCGTCGAGAAAAAAATTACGAGCAATCCGGATACGACGATCCAGGAGATAAAGTGCGGAAAGTAGCTGACCGTTTGCACGAATCGCTTGAAAAAACGACTCCTGACTTCGTTTAGCATGATCGCCAGCAAGATTGGCACCGGAAAGGTGAATACCAGCTTCAGTAAGCTGATTCCAATCGTGTTTTTCACCATTTGCTCGAAATTGTATGCATTGAAAAATTCTACGAAATACTTAAGACCTACCCACTGACTCGTAAAAATACCTTTAATGCCGGAAGTAATCGAATACTGTTTAAAGGCCATTAGAATGCCGAACATCGGCAGGTACTGGAAGATGAATACAATCAGCATTCCGGTCAGTACGAACATATGGGCATACTTTTGTCTCTTTATGTCGCTCCACATAGCGGCTCTCTCCTTCTTTCTCTTTTACTGTAATCGTTTCCATTTCGTATGAAAGCTGGCTGAGCAATCTCATACTCTTATTCTAGAACCATTAGCAAACGCTGAATATTGATGAAAACTTAGAATGGTATAGCTCATTTTTAAGATCAATACCTTCTGTATAGCTAACAAGAGTTATAATCGTGTCGAAAAAAAACTACGACTGACGAATTAACTAACAAGGATTTCCATTAGCCTCTGTCGAAGATAATTAGAACTCACTTTGACGGAGGTTTCTCATGCCATTGCCTAAGAACCGAATCATTCCGGAACAAAAGATTTACTTTAAACCAGAAGTTACTTGTTGTGTTCAATGTGGTGGAAAGTTGAAACGAAGTCACACAGCTTGGAAGAAAAATATATCCACCTTACATGGTGTCATTCAAGCTTGGAGCATGGCTTATGTATGCGCAAATCCAAGCTGTTCATTTCCAAAAACCTACTACAAATCAGTGGAAGCAGATTCACTGGCTATGAAGCACACTTCATATGGTTTTGACGTGCTTGCTTTAGTTGGTCAGCTACGTTTCAAGCATCATATGACCATAGCTGAGATCACGGAAGAACTAACTGGACGGGGTGTGGCCACATCAGAGCGAAATGCCCAAAGACTTTATGAGCGTTATCTGACGCTATTGCGTTCAAGTGTAACGGAATTTGTAAAAGAACAGCTTAAGCAGGTTGTCGATCTACGTAAAGGAATTATGATCTCGATGGATGGTGTGCAGCCAGAGAAAGGTAATGAAACCCTGTATGTTATTCGAGAAGTATTCAGCGGAACGATTCTTGTCGCCAAGAACGTCAAAAGCAGTTCTACTGAAGAACTAAAAAGTCTTATTCAACCCGTTATCGATCTTGGATTTCCAATCATCGGAATCGTGACAGACGGACAACAGTCTATTCGGCTTGCCATGGAATCCCTGCTTCCTGAAGTGCCCTATCAGTACTGCCAGTATCATTACTTGAAGGATATTGCCAAGCCCATTGTAGAACTGGATCGGAAATTAAAAACCGGCATCAAGAAAAGTCTCCGAGGAATCCGAGCTATTGAACGGAAGCTGGTTAAAGACAACTCCGAGGATTCAGAAATTGCGAAGGATTATCTAGCCGCTGTGCGCTCGGTACTACTTGAAGATGGGAACCCTCCTTTAGATTTGCCAGGCATTCGAGTGTTTGAAACATCCGAAGTCATACAGGCATCGCTGCTAAGCTGCCTGAGTAAAAAAAGAGCCATCTCTACTCCAAAACGTATTTAGAATTTTCAGTAAACTTGAAGAGTATCGCTCATTGTATGAAGAAGTAAAGCGCTGGTCATACGCTCTACAGCATGTCGCCACCGTCCTCAATCCCACAGTTGACCAAAGCAGCGATTCCGTACGGTTCCATATGCATTGCTTACTTCAATGGCTAGATGTAACTTACTCAAAAGAATCCGACCATCCGATGTTATCTAATTTAAAGAGTTACACAAAAGGGTTTTGGAAGGGTTTGTTTAACTGTTACGACTACCCTTATCTTCATCGTACGAATAATGACCACGAAAGATTTTTTCGTAAAACGAAGACACGACACCGTAGGATGACAGGACTCCGAAGCTGGAACGAATATATCGTCCGCTCCGGAGAGTTTGTTGTGTTCGTCGATGATGCACTCCGCCAAAGCAATCTCATTGAACGACTTCAAAGTGTAAGCTATGCCGAATTCCAAAACGAGCGGCAAAGATGGTTTCGTCGATTAGAGGAAACCACCAAACGTCGACGATTTAGAAGAAACCCTGCAAAGTATCTTCAAGCACTTGAAAATAAGTATTGCATGTTAATTGGTCAGTCGTAGAAAAAAAACGCCCCCTGCCACCCTGCAAGATTTGGCAGGATAGTCCGGGGCGTGGTATTCATTTAGGTAATGATCGTTTCTATTGCGAAACTCTCTCGGACGACGTGCTTAATTACCGTTCTTCACTTGGTTAAAGAAATCAATTCCGCCAACCTGTCCGCCTTTGAGCACAAGCTCGAGGCCATCAATCCGAGCATGCTCCGATGCTGCCCGGCATAACGGTGCGCCGGGAGTTACTACGGCCGTGCACTCCAGCGAGCGGATACCAAGCTCACGGGTCACATAACCGGATGTGTCTCCACCTGCGATAACTAAACGGGTCAGCCCGGTCTCAATAAGGAGTGAACGGGCCAACGAGCCCAGAATCCCACCTAGCAATTTACTGCTATCTTCAGCTCGGAATCCGCCTGCAACCAGCGCCTTGCGAAGCTGCTCAATACTACTGTCGCTTGGTCCGCTAGCCGAATATAAGAGGACGCTTCTTCCCCTCTCAAGATGCTCCTTCGCTTCTTCCAGTAGCTGCCGACTTGTCTGTGCCGCAAGTTCAGGATCGATAAGCGTATGAACCGGTACGCGAATTCCGACAAATCCCGATGCTACCGCTGCATGGATCTGCGCCTCCGTTACGGGAGAGCAGCTTCCTGACACGACCAGCAATCGATCGACAGGAGAGACGCTTGTCGGCACGTCCGGCTGCAGTTCCGATAGCTGTAAGGATTTCCAGCAAGCTCCGAGCGCATATTCAATCCCGGAGGATCCGATCACGAATGACCCTTCACTGCGTAAAGCCTCCTCCCACAGCAGGTGCCCGATTGTCTCCAACCGCTCTTCATCGAGTACGTCGAACAGCAGCATATCCGGCTGCTCCGCCACAACCTGTCGCTCCAGCCGCATACGAACATCAGGCAGCTTGCCTTCCAAAGCCATAATGTCAAATAAGGAAATCCGGTCATCGCTCTGCTCGGTGAGATGCTTACGCAAATCCGCCTCTTTCATAGGTGTAATCGGATGCCTGGACATTGTCGGATGTCGATCCAGCCTGTGCACCTCCGTCCCCGACTTGGCAAAATGATTGCCAAACAACGTATATCTGCCCAGATAGGGCACTCCGACTAGCAAAGGAATATACCGACCGCCGAACGTTTCGCGCCCCAACCGAGCCGCAACACCGATGTTGCCTATTCCCGGCGACGAATCGAAGGTGGAGCAAATTTTATAGTGTATGATAGCAGCCCCCGCTCTCTTCAGCGTCTGGAAGATCGGAAGTAACTCCTTCTCCGCTTCTTCAGGCGTTAGGGAACGTCCGATACCAGCAACGCCGAAGGCATCCAAGGAAGCGTAACGCTCTTCCCGCAGTTGCTCATCGTTCGGCGGATCTAAGAATAGAGCCGACTTGATGCCGGCACGGAATAGCGATTCCAATACATCTGTCGAGCCAGTAAAATCATCTCCGTAATAACAGAGCAGCTTACGAAAGCGACCACTGGACAGGCTTATGGCTACTGGATTTGCATCAGCTTCTTCCTGTGAACGTATGGCCATCACGGCTCAGCCCTTTCCATATTTCTCGATCGCCCTCTTCAGCGATGGATGCTTCTTCGCATATTCATTGAGCTGAATGCCATTCACAGCTGCTTCCCAGCCGAGCTTCATGCTCTCGAATCCGGCTGCCGCCCCGTCTGGATGAGCCAGGATACCTCCGCCGGCCAGATGCATGACATCTACGGATTTCGTGGCTGCATAAGTGTCGATCGCTGTCCCCGCCCACTGTCCTGAGGAGACGACCGGCATCGATGCATATCCGCCGTACATCGGTGAAATGCATGCCTGAATTGAACGAACGACGGATTCATTACTTTCGTAAAACTTGCTGTTCAACCCGTTCACATGAAGATGATCGGCACCCGCGAGCCGGCATAGCTTCTGATAAGCCGCAAACTCGAAGCCGAGATTAGGGCAACGCGTCATCATCCCCCATTGATTGCGGTGTCCGTGAATCGGCACTTCGCTATACTCGTTCAAATGAGCCAAACCCGCCAGCCCGACGCTCATGATGCTGACCATTACGCAATTACCGCCAGCCTTGACAACAAGCTCGTGATTGCGCTTCATCTCTTCAATGTCGCCGGTTATATTGAATGCATACATGATCCTCTTACCCGTCGCGTCCGCTGCTTTCTCAACGGCCTCCATAACTGCCTTCACTTTCATCTCAAGAGGAGCATAGGGCGGATTGGCGTTCAACTCGTCATCCTTAATGAAATCCAAGCCCGCTGAAGACACTTCAATAATCATCTTCTGCAGTTGCTCCGGTGCCAATCCAATACTGGGCTTAACGATTGTACCTAGAATCGGACGATCGTACACGTTTGTCAGCTTGCGCGTGCCTTCTATCCCGAATTTAGGTCCGGGATACCTATCGGCGAAGGCGATTGGAAGCTCCAGATCCACCAATCGCAAACCGGACAATTGCTGCAATTCAAACAGATTACCTGCTATGGAAGACATCAGATTAGGTATGGATGGTCCGAAATTGTGTAAGGGGAACGACAAAGTCACTAACCCGCTGCGGTAAAGCCCATCATGCCCAGCAGGTATATTGTAGCCTGGAAGCGTAGGTTTCCCTGCTGTTCCAAGCTCCGCAATCTTCTCAATTCGGGCACCGAACTTCATCTTAAGCGCATCTGTCTCACCCGGAACCGCAGTGAACGTTCCGGTAGATTGCTCGCCCGCAATCACTTCAGCCGCAACCTGCAGGGAATAGGGAGTTTCCACGAGGTACGTGGCATTTACTCGATCTTGGTTCATTGGGCGACCTCCATTCTAGCTGTTGATTCCTGCTTGCTCGCGATCAAGCTGCTCCAATATCGCTTTCACTTGCTCTACGCCAAGGTGCGGACTAGACAGCACCGGCTTCCCCGTCGCCTCATGCAACGAATGCGCCATACGCGCCATCGAGCCCTGAGCCAGTACGAGAACATCCGCTTTCTCCGATATTCGCTTAGCCGTTTCTAACAATATCCGATCGTGCTCTTCAGGCTTGCCTCCAACTAGCGAATCAAATGCTCCGGCCGCCAGCCCTTGAATTAATTTGATTTCTTTACCTAGCAAGGAAGCCTCCTTCGAGATTAAGCGCATAGTCGGCTCAAGCGTAGAAGGCAATGTTGCAAGGACGGCAATCGTTGAGTATTCAGCGGCAGCCTTAGCTGCCATCGCCTGGTCAATCTTGACAATGGGGATCCCGATCATTGCGCTTGCGCTGTCCACAACCTCTCCTACCGATGAACAGGTGTTCAAGATGACGTCCGCTCCAAGCTCTTCGCCATTATGATAGTACTGGACAAGTCTTCTTGCGACTCCCGGCGGAACATGACCGGCTTGAACAACATCTCCGATCAGACTGTCATCGATAATATTAACAAGCCGAACATTCGGCAGTTTTTCTTTGAATACCGCTTTTAGCGGGTCCGCCAATCCTTGACCGGTATAGATGGCTACAACCGTTCTCATATCATATCGCCTCCACAGCTATACAATTGGTGATCTTACCAAACTAACTCATTCTCGTTACGACGTAATGAACCCTCGCGCATTGGCGCCTTATCGAACACTTGACGACCGGAATAAAACGGATGCTTCGTCCCCGACGGAGAAATAGCAACGACATCGTCCCCGCGCCACGTCGTCTCGAACACTTGGCCGATTGCTGTTTCAGTCGTCGTACGGTGCGACAATGGGAATTCGATTGTAATTAATTCTCCGGCTTTCGCCGCACCAAGTAGAAGGAAGTGCTCGTTCACCCAGGTGCTTGGTTCGTTTCCTCTGCCCGATCTTATCTCGCCGTCCAATTCACGGGTATAGCTAACCTTCGCATAACCGGCCCATTCCGGAATGCGAACCTGCAATCTAGGAAGGTCACGATGAATATGCAGTACCAGCTTGCCCTCATGCGGCAGATAGCTGTCCACATCGAGCCAAACAGAACCACGATTCAGTAAGAAGTTAACGCTAATCGCGCCATCCTTCTCCGCAATCGTATTGCTCCAGCCCATATAAAGACCGCGAGTTCCCGAGCCGAGGCAGCAAATCTGCAAATCATTCGTATGCCCGCGGCCGTAATTCACATCACAGCAGAAGTCATTTGGCGCAGAATAACCCGCGAATGCGCCCCGCGTGCGTTGGCCGATATTTTGGAAAGTAATCTTACCTGTAATTTCCTTCGAGAGATCGTCCGTCTCCTTCACCCAATCCATGTCCAACAGCTGCGATTCGACGAGATGATTGCGAATATACCTTTCCACTGTCCCCCAGTACTTCGTATAACCGCTTTTCGCTAGCGTGATTCCGGTCGCGATCAGGTCGACCAGCGAGCAGGTTTCATGTTCATAGGCCTGTTCTTTCAGGTCACCCGGTGTCCAGCCGAAAGCCGTGCATTGAGTCGTTGCCCAAGCAAAACTTTTTTCAACATAGCCGATTAAAGCCGCATCCCCGGTAAATACCCCGAATCGGGCTAGCGCGTCGAGCGTGCCGAGCCGGGTATGGAAATGTCCGCTACGATAAGCCAACGAATCGTTAAAGCTGCCGTCAGGATTGAACACCCCGCTCCGATGTACGATCAGTTGAGTGAAAAATTGGCATAACTCGAATGCATCCTGATTCCCTGTCAACTCATGGTATTTAAGCAACGGCATAACTAAACGTCCGCAGAAAGCAGCAGGATCCGGTGCAAGACGAAGCAGAATCGCGTTGGAGGAAGGCCAGCCGCCTTCCTTGTATTCCGATGCAGGATAGTACCAGACATCCCGTTCCTTAATAGCCACGTGTTTAAGAGCCGCAACGTGCTTGTCCGCTGCTTCTTTTACCTTCAAGTCTCCCGTGTCCATGTACCAAGACGTAAGCGATAAAATGACTGCTCGCTGATCGATAAAATTAGCATTGGGCTCCCATTTGTGGTTTGGATTTGTTTGACGATAGCTGAGTCCGTCCTCTTGGAAAAATGACAACAGGTTGGAACGGTAGATCTCTTCAATATCCGTGCCCAACGTCTCGCCCGACATATGACGAGCCAGTACCAACGCATCAACCATGCGTCCATGAGAAGAGCCGTAATCCCAATCTCCGTGCGTAAGGTTAGCAGGGTCTGACATCAGATTCGCCGCAAAAAAAGGAATATGGTTGTAATCCTGGTCGGCCATACCCACGATGGCATTCATCGCAATTCCAGCTCTATCCTCTAACGTTAGCGTATCGGGAAGTCTTCGTTTTTCCATATTGAATCTCTCCTCTTCGTTGTTCTCAACTACTTGCGCTCACAGTAACAAATAACAATTACTCTCACAAGCGATGGTTTCTAAGCTCTTAAGATTTAAGGGGGTTCAAATCGTACCTGTGCCTCCCGTAAAAAATAAACAGAAAAAAAAGAAGCCTTGCTAAGAAGGCCCTTCCGGATCTGTATAGTTGGTCCTTCTATTGGAAGCTGCTCTATCCGCTTGCCCCTTCCTCAACGAACCGAATATCAATATCAAGCAGCGGGGTAGAAGCTCCGCTCTACAATAGTTCTAACTCGCGGGCGCGTACGATGGCTTCCGTGCGTCTTTGAACCTGCAATTTGCCGAAAATATTCTGAATATGCCCTTTCACCGTGCTTAAGGCCAAGAACAGTCGCTCGCTTATCTCGCGATTCGAGAGACCTTCGGCAATGAGCTGGAGGATATCCAACTCGCGCCTGCTTAATGGCTCGATCAGCGGACGAACCTTGGAGAGCGCGTCCGATTCCGGTTCGCGCAGCCGATTGTCCGCTTCGAAAACGGCGAGCAACCTCCCGGTATAGACGGGCATGATCCCTTGAGAAGCCGCTTCGGACAATAGCTTCTCCATCCGAATCCCTTCGTCGACGAAGATACGCACGAAACCGCTCGGTTCGGCCATAGCCAACGCTTCGCTCAACCGACGCAAAGCTTTGCTCTTCTGGCCAAGGACGCGTAGCGCGAGCGCCTCGAGCACGAGCGCTTTGAGCCGTTCATCCTCCCAGCCTCTTGCCTCCGCTTGCCGGCGCGCCTGATCCAAGATCGCCAATGCTTTGGAGGCGTCTCCTTGAGCCAGTTGCACGCGGGCGAGGCTGAGCGGAAGCTCGTTCGTCCGAGCCATCCGGGCGGCTTCCGCCGGATGGCCTTGGCGAAGCAATATCAGCGTTCTTGCTGCGGCGATTGTCGGGATCAGAGACACGAAGTTATGACTGCGAGCGTGTTGATCTGCCTTGGCTAGCAACGCAGCCGCTCCCGCTACGTTTCCTTCCGCAAGCATTAATCGGGAGAGAAGAACATCGCTGGCGATAAACCTGTCCGTGTTTTCTATTATCCGGGCCAATTGAGCGCTCCGTTGCGCATGCTTCTTGGAGAACTCCAAGTCGTTCCGCTCATAACCGATGCGCGCTAAGCCAAGATGCGCCTCGCTGGCCACCAGCAGCGGCGGATCGCCAGCCAACTCGAGGACGCGCAGGTAAGATTCGGCAGCTAGCTCTAATTGGTTATCCGTCTCTTGGATATTGCCAAGACCTATCGTCGCCATGATCAGAACAATGAAATGACCAATTCTCCCGCTAATCGATATAGCTTCGGAATAAGCCCGCATGGCCGATGCACGATCTCCTTGGAGATGATAGGCATATCCCAATGTCCATGTCGTGGCCGTCCGAACGGGCAGATTGTCGGGATGCAAGTACTCTAACGCGCGATGCGATTGAACGAGGATCGTTTCAACTTGATGTTGAGTGACGGCTATCGTGGCCCGAATGGAAGCCATATGCCCGACGAGATCTCGTGTCGTTTCGTCCGCCTTGACGTCCTTCAATGCCGCTTCCGCCGCTTGCAATTTCGATTCAACGCCGCTGATCTGACTGCCGAACAATAACGCCACGGCATAGGTCACCCACAACGAAGGCTTGGCATCAAGCACTTTCGTCGGCAGAGATTCCAACCAGTTCCGTACGGACGTCGCCGCCCCTCGAAAGATCAGGGGCATTCCCTCTCCTTCTATTAGACGTGCGGCTCGATCCACCGCATTGGCGGCGACGGCATGGTGAAAGGCTTCCATCTCCAGACCGTTGTCTTCAAACCATTCGCTGGCCCGGAGGTGTAATGCGTCCAAGTCCGTCTCTTCAGCGCCCAAGGACGAATCTATACGCTGTTGCAATCTCTGACGCAGCAATTCCGCGAAGAGATGGTGATAACGGTACCAGCGACGTTCGTCGTCTAAGGGAACGATGAACAAGTTGGCTTGTTCGAGGTATTCCAGATTCGCTTGCCCGGAAACTGACGCTAACGCTGACGAAGATTGTCTCTCATTCTCTTGATGTCTATCCGCTTTAGCCAATAAAGCATCGCAAAGCGGACCGCTCATACGGTCGAGAATGGAAGTTCGCAAGAGGAAATGCTGAACGTCTTCGGATTGCCGGTGCAATACTTCTTCCACGAGATAGTCCAACACGTAATGATGGTTGCCCGAGAAAGAATTAATAAAGCTGGCGGCGTCCGTATGTCCTTGCAATGATATCGCCGCTAGTTGCAATCCGGCAATCCAGCCTTCCGTGCGGGATGCAAGCTGCGCGATCTCCTCCGTTGCGAGGTTAAGAGCCATGGCTTGGTTAAGAAAACCCGCGACCTCGGATAGCGTAAAGCGCAAGTCCGAACCGCGCAGCTCGGTTAATTGTCCTCGGACTCGTAATCTTGGCAATGGGAGATGCGGCTTCTTGCGGGTTGCGATAACCAAATGCGCTTGCGGCGGCAGATGTTCGATCAGGAACGCCAGGACATGGTTGGTCATGTCGGATTCAATCACATGGTAATCGTCGAGAACGAGGACGAAAGGGTCAGGGACGGCGGAAATTTCATTAACCAGCAGAGGCACAATCGATTCGATTGGCGGAGGCTGGAGGGATTGGAGTACGCCCAATACGCCTTCCCCGATTTTCGGCGCAATCGTCTGCAAGGCGGCGATAAGATAGGTAATAAATCGGGTCGGATCGTTGTCCCCTTCGTCAAGCGACAGCCAAGCGTACGGGCGCTCGCAACCGGTAACCCATTCGCTGACCAGCGTCGTTTTACCGAAGCCGGCTTGGGCGGAGATCAGGGTCAACTTTCGGTGCAAGCCCTCGTTCATTCGCTCCTGAAGGCGAGGACGGGGGACAACTTTAGTCCGTAGACGAGGGATATATAATTTTGTGGATAATATTGGTATATTCATAGAATAATTATAAAAGCCGCGCCTTTACGCCGTCAACTATCCTGGCGTTATGGACGATGGATTTCATCAAAAAAATGAGAGTATTCCGCTAGCTCGTCTCTGGATATCGTGCGATTCGTTTTATCCAATTCGTATTGATACGCTTTGAAAATATGTTTCATCCCGACGGTTTCCGCACTACCGCTAGCCAGGAAGGCCGCAGTCAGCGCGATATTCTTAATGCTCCCTCCGGACATCGGCAATTTTCTAGCAAGAAAACCGTAATCGAGCCCTTGATCGAGCGGCGTCTCGCGAGGAAAAATACCGCGCCAAATCGCTTCCCGTTGCTCCTCGTCGGGGAAGGAGAACCGAATCACGTAATTGATTCTACGTAAAAAAGCTTCGTCCATATTTTGCAAATAGTTCGTCGCCAATATCGATATTCCTCGGTACTCTTCCATCTTTTGCAGCAAAAAGGCCACTTCCGTATTCGCGTTCTTATCGTGGGAATCTTTGACTTCCGAACGTTTGCCGAACAAGGCATCGGCTTCGTCGAAGAACAGGATCGCATAACTCGAAGCCGCTTCGTCGAAGATTTCGCGCAAATTTTTCTCCGTCTCGCCGATATACTTGCTAATAATCTGCGAGAGATCGATTTTGTAGATTTCCATATCCAATTCTTTCGCAACGATCTCCGCGGCCATCGTTTTCCCCGTGCCTGGCGGTCCGGAGAACAACAGGCTGACCCCCGTGCCGTAGCTGAGCTTCCGGTCGAACCCCCATGTTCCGTATACGGTATGCTTATACTGAATATGATTGCAAGCGTGGCGAAGCTTGCGAGTTTGGGCACCGGGAAGCACGAGGTCCTCCCACCGGCTTTTCGGCGACAGTCGCTTGGACTTCGTTCCCAGACGATGATTCAACTGTTTGTAACACGCTTCGACCATCACGTTCCATCGAATCGGAGTAGACTCTCCGTTTTCCTGTTTCCATTCGGATAACGATCTTGCCGTACGCAGCGCATTCGTGATTTGACCCGGATTAAACAGAAAACGGGAGGCTAACATGTCCCAGTCCAAAGAATCCTCCATTTCGTACGATTCGGCAAGCGTTCGCCAGGCTACCGTTCGTTGCTCGTCTTGAAGCGGGGGGATTTCCACTTCCAGTTCAATGCGGCTGCTAAGATCAATCGGTCGACACGGCGCCTCCGAGAGAAGAAAAACGATGCCGGATATCCCCGACAGCCGTTCGAGTAATTCCCGTTTACGTTTCCGCTCGCTCTCCGTATCCTCTTGCAAGAGGAATCCGCAAAGAACGGGCAAAGCCTGTTGAATCGCCGTTTCGCGGAAAACGTTGTCTAGCGCGTTAGGCCCCTCGCTCTCCTCCTCCGGAAGTTTCGACATATCCACGATCAGCAAAGGCTCGTCGAAATATCGGCCCAAATGAGCCATTTGCGTTTTCTTGCCGGACCCTTCATTTCCCCATAGAGAAATAAGCAAAGCCGTTTCCGAAAAATCCGAATCGGCAGAGCGCCGTGAAATCCAATTGCGAAGCTTAACATGAACGTCCTCATGAAAAAGTTTCGCCGGAGGCACCGCGGAAGGCGGAACTAGGCTCGCATAACGTTTCATCGCCGCCGGCAAACCGGCCGAATCCAACGCAAATCGAACAATTCTCTCGTCCAATCGGCAGTATCGGTTAATCGTCGTTTCGTACTTGCGGGCTCCCGAAGGCTCGCGCAGGAAAAACCGCCGAAGCCTGCCATCGTCCCTAAGGGCCCTCACCGCCTGAAACCGCTCCTCTTCGTCGCCGCCGACCAAGGAAGCGATTAAATCCCGACGGGGATAAATCGCGCCCCGTTCTTCCTGCAACATTTCGAACGAGGCTTCGTATTTACGATCCACTTCGATGGCAAGACAGATGAAGACAATCTTGACCTCAAGCGGAGTGAGACCGAATACCCGCTTCAAGTAAGGAAGGGGCAAGAACACGTCCGCTTGCTCGCTAAGACTCGTACGCAGCTCGGCTCTTCGAAGCGCGTTCTCCCACCTTTCCGCTAACTTCGCCCTGTCTCCGTCATCCGAACATAACCGCAATTCGATGCCGGCATCCAACCAGCGGAGCCATCCGTTCACATATTCGATTCCGTCGGCATAGGGACTTTCGGCTGTTACCGTCCCCGTCTTATGCATCGCAATAACCGGTTCCAACGTTTCCCCTCCTCAATCCATACACGAACAGCCGGCCACGATTAGGAGCGGCCGAAAAACCTTTTGACTCTGGACAACATGCCTGTGCCTTCTTCCTTGGGCTTGGCGGCTGCGGCTCTTTCCTGTTCCACTTCTTTCGCTCGCCGCTTGTAATGTTCGTGGTGCGCCGTTTCTCCCCGAGCGTGCGCCGTCAACCGCTGAACTTGCTCCTCGCTGTCCACGGTCGGCGCGCCCGCTCCTGCTTTTCCTTTGCCCGCGGCGACAAGGGCATGTCTTTGCTTCTCCAGACCGATGAACTCGTCGATATTCTCATAGCCCGCGAATTCTTTCTTGCCCATCACCTTGCGAGCTTCTTCCCTTGCCCGAGTTTTCTTCACCTGCGTCTGTTCGCTTGACGTTGCCAGATCGCCGATCATTCCGGCAGCCGAACCGACGGCTCCGGCAACTTGTCCCGCACCCGGTATTAAGTCTCCCGCGATCCCGGTCACCGTGCCGATTCCCGCCTTGACCCGGCCTGCGGTGATCTTAGTGCCGACCGCTTTCGCTTGGGATGCCGCCCTCGTCTGAATCGCTTCATTCGTTGACGTTGCCGCGATCCCTTTAAGCAAATCGCGTTCTTTCACGTCGAACTTCTCGGCCATCTTTTGCTTGATACCTTTGCCAACGAGCGGAATCATGCCCGCGGCCGTCTGTCCCGGATTTTGCACCACATCGTTTACCGCATTTTTCGCCTTTTGACTGACGTCGAACATCCCCGGCATCATCCGCTTTTCAATCTGGTTCGTCCTTACATCCTCTTCGAGATTCTCGTCCTGCCGCCGGTTACCACTGCGCTCGCGGCTTTGGGATAAATCCCATTTGCCATGACGGGCATTGCTGACGTGTTGAGGGAGATCGTACCATTTGGGGTTGTTGGCCGCATCCGTTTCCCGTTGAACGCGCTCGTGAAATCCTTTGTCGATGCCGCCGGATTGCTCGGATTCGCTTTCCGTCGCCGCGACTTCGCTGGAGGGCGCCGTCGATCGAGTCTCCGCCGAAGCCGAAGCCGCCGTCGCTTCCGGTGCCTTCGGTGCTTCTACCGGAGCTTCCGTCGCGGATTCCGCATCCATCCCCGGAAAGACGCGAACGGCCCCTTGGGCTTTCAATCTTTTCATAATCGCGGCTTTATCGGGTCGCTCTCCGGCCTGCTCCTCCGATTGTTCCTCTTGTTCGATGCTCTCCCCCGAACGGGAACCGCTGCGGGTTGCACCTTCATCCTCTTTACGAACTTTGACGGCATTCGGCACGAGCGTTCATCTCCTTCTGCACTCATCGTTAATAGATCAATTTTAAAGATTCCGAATGAAAGAATAATGAAAGACTGTTGGGCACAAACCGACAATTTCCGCATAAAATCAAGGGATTCCGGGATTTACGAGGGGTGATAATTTATTTTTAGACGAGCAAAATTATGGAAAATTACCGCTGGTTTCCGAAAATAAAAGAGACTACCTCAGCAGGTAGACTCCGATTTACGAGGATAGGATAGATCGTTCGTCATTATTTCATCCGTATTATACCGCGAATTCCGAGAGCGATCCCGGCAAATCCCGCAACGGAGAAGACGATTGTTAACGCTAGCGAAGTTAAAGCGATGGATAACCCCATGCACATCAGACCCCCGACAAGCGCGATAACGGGAAAATTGGAACGATTGCTCAATGTTGATTACTCCTTTCAGCGAAAACAGGACGCCCTGCTCGATTCGACGATTGTTACCGATCACGAAGTCCATTATATCATTTTCCCGCCGAAGCCGCGCCCGTCTTCTTACGTCTAATTATAGCAATAATGAACATCGCCAACGGTAATCCGGACATCAATGTCGGAAGCGTATACGGAACAAACAGCTTAGTGGGAATGATAATCGACGATTCTACGTAGTTGAGGGGGATCAACGCCATAATCGTGCCTATCGCCGCGATCGGCCAAACGAGTTTCACCCAGCTCTTGATTCCGATCAATTGAGCGGTTCCGTAGCTCGACACGAACAAGTAAAGCGCCAACTTCACGAACACGCTCATGATCCATACGGCGATGAGAAAGGCATCTAGATTCTCGATTACGCCGCTGAGAGATATCGAACGCACGACGATCAGAAACGGATAAGGATATCCCTGAGTGACGTGATAACCGAAGATGAGGAGACAAGCGAACACGGATAGAACCGTGAACATGCCAGAGACGAGTACGCCGATGACGGCATGGCGCACGACTTTGCGTTTCGTTCCGACGAAGGATAGAAGTACCGTCATTAGGATACAATCCCCGAGGAACGTCGCTGTCGGAAGTGCCCCCTTAAAGATGGCGAACGCCCCGCTGTCCACAAAAACAGGGAGAAGTTGATCGAAATCGACCCGATTGATGGCGAATAGAACGGGAGCGAGAACCCCGAAAACGATGATCGGCCCCATCACTTCGCAGCAGCGGGCAATCGCTCCCACCCCGTGTAGCGTCAGATAAAGAACAACTCCTATCAGGAGAAGTACGATGATATAAGGAGGCGTGAACGGCAATATCGTTGCGAGAATGAACATCTTGAACTGTTGCAATATAAGCCCGAACAAGGAAATCCAAAAGATCAAATACAGGGATGCGACGAGCCCCCCGAGCCATTTCCCGACGAGGACCCGACTGTATTCAATGAGCGTTTTGCCCGGAAACATTAAATTCAGCTTTGCGCATACATAAGCGATTCCGCATCCGATCCCGGTTCCGATCAGTGCGGATATCCACGCATCCTGCTTCGCCGTTTGGAAGGCAGGAGCCGTCGTTAATAGTAGCGTCATAATGATCTGCATGCTGATCATCATCCAGAATATTTGTCGGCTTGTGAGCGTCATGTCGATCATCTTGTTATCTCTTAGCCTCCTTGTGTTCGATACTGCGTTCCTATATCTTGACGTTGGAAATACCCGACTTGCGGAGATTGCATATGACCTCCAGCTTGACTTCGATGGTTCTAAACACGGAATCCCATTCTCTCTCTACTTTCTTCCACTGGTGAGGATGCTTCTTATGGAACGACCTCGCAAAGCCGACGACGTCCGCATCCATTCGCGTCTGCACCTCATCAAGCGTCCGCTGCAGCATTTGCTTAATCTCGTCTTCGAAGACGCCTTGAAGAGCCCGCAGCGAGTCTTTCGAGCTCAATAGATCGATGGAGGACGAATTCTGAACGATATCGGCGTCTACCTTCAGTTTCACCTTCATGGACCATTTCCCATTCCGAATACTTGGAGACAATTGCAATTTTCTTCTCACTAGCTTAGCCGTGATCTTCCCCCCGTCTTTCTTGACGGTAACCGATAAATTATGGCCGATACTCGTCTGATGCAACCATTGAAAACCCAAGTGAAGCCCCGAACTGTCCTGCTCGCTCATCCAGCCCGCAAGCTTGACGTCCTTGATGACCGCCACTCCCTTTATCGTAAGCACCGTCTTCGGGGATTTACTCATCATAAGCTCAATCGTGTCGGCAACGGGTAATATGAACGCATCGGACTCTCCGGCGATCGACTCCTCGACATAATTCATGTTGTATGTCCCTACGGAAGGCATGTCGGCGATCCGGATGATCGTGTCGTAAGTATTAGGATCGTCCAACGATTGCAGCAACTTCATTGCCGTGCCCTTGCAGACTAGAAAATTCGCTTGCTCCCTCGGCTCGACATCCCTGAAAAGAAAGTCGATCTCGTCCCTCATTCCTCGCGCAGCAAGCTGCTCCCCGATAATAATTAGCTTGGTGTGGTCCCAAGACAACGTTCGCGGAAGTCTCTTCTGCAAAGACGACAGCGCTTCCGGCATGGAATCTCCTCTCTTCGTGTAGGTGAATACCCGGCCTTCTCCTCCGCCTTCGCTAGTTCCGCCAGAAGTCGGATTAGGAATGAACACTTGGACAGTCAAATCAACTTTGTCATTAGAGGTTGAATCGATACCGGCCGAGATGATGAAGCCGACATGGCTAACTTCGTCCTGATCCCAGCATCCCGATAGCGGCACAACCATCAGAATGAGTAGGATCATCCGGATCGTTGCCCGTTTTTCTTTAAGTCGGATCGTCGGATCGCCTCCCATTGCGGATCAAGTCCCCTTTCGCGAAGAAGGCCGGTCGGCGCTTCATTTTCTTCAGCGGTGCACGAATAAGAGTATCCTTCAATCCGTTCGCCGTGATCGGAGCGATAGGAGACAAATAAGGAACTCCGAAAGACCGAAGGATGCACAGGTGGCTGATGATGACGATTACGCAAATAATAAGTCCGTACAAACCCACGATCGCGGACAAAATCATAATCGGGAATCTAAGCATCCTGAGCGAGACGCTCATCGAGTATTGCGGAAGCATAAACGAGGAAATACCTGTAATCGCAACGATCATAACCATCGGAGCCGACACGATTCCGGCTTGTATTGCAGCCTGACCGATAACGAGAGCTCCCACGATGCTGACCGCGGAGCCGATCTGCTTCGGCAACCGAACCCCGGCTTCGCGCAAAGCCTCGAAAGTAATTTCCATAATGAAGGCTTCCATCCATGCCGGGAAAGGAATTTCCTCTCTCGATTTCGCGATGCGAAGAAGCAGCGTCGTCGGCACCATTTCGTGATGAAAAGTCAGGATGGCGACATAGACGGATGGAGCCAGCAATGCGACGACGAAAAAAAGGTAGCGGAGCCACCGGATGAGGGTGCCGATAAGGAATCTCTCGTAGTAATCTTCCGAAGATTGCATCAACGACCAGAAAGTCGTGGGCGCGATCAGCACGATCGGCGTATTATCCGTCAAGATCACTACCCGACCTTCAAGAAGCGCGGAGCTCGCTACGTCCGGACGTTCCGTCGACTGCAATTGCGGAAACGGAGAGTAATTGTCATCTTCGATCCATTCCTCGATCGTCGCACTCTCGGGTACTCCGTCGATATCGATTTGCGATATTTTGTCCGACACTTCCGCGATGACTTCCGGCTTGGCGATTCCATCAATATATCCGATTCTAACCGTTGTCTCCGAATATCGGCCTACCTTGAAGGACACGAATTTCAAAGCGGGCGTTCTTAATCTCCGGCGGATGAGAGACGTATTCACGGTCATCGATTCAATGAACCCGTCGCGGGAACCGCGAACGACGGACTCTGCTTGGGGCTCCTCGATGGACCGCTTATCGTATTGGGTCAATCCGACGACGATTGCCCCTTCGAGAGAGTCGATCATGATCACGGGACTAGCCCCCATGACCTCCCGTACGAATTGTTCGATCGTGCCGATTTGTCTGCTGTCGGACACGGACAATTTCTCCCGGGCTACTTGTAAGGATTCGAAGGTCGAAGAATCGGCACTCTTAAGAATACTAAGCACCTGCCGATCCAGCAGCTCGGTGTTAATCATCCCCTTCAGGTACACCGTCACTGCCTTCCGTTGCCCATCGACGCTGAAATCGTGAGTGATGACGTCTTCGCAGCCGAAGAAAATCGTTCCCAGCACCCGAACGTTTTCCTCGAGATTGCCCGACAATTTTGCTTTCATCGCGGCATCGCTCAATTGAGATTGTTCCGATATCGCACCTTTCACGATTTCCCTCCTCCCTTTGCTCCTTGTTTTGCTCCAATTCCCCGTAAATTATGCCAATTTCCGAAGATAATGGGTGGAAGGGGAAGATCAGGATGCTATTTGGCGAAATGTAAATAACCCTCCTTTACTTGGAGGGCAATCGCTTGCGAAACTGCATCCGGCGGGACGCAGGGTTCTGGGGAATAAGGGTGCTGGGCACCACTATTTTGCTCCGGGAGTAGGTTTCTGGCGAAATAAGGGTGCTGGGCACCTCTATTTTGCTCCGGGAGCGGGTTTCTGGAGAAATAAGGGTGCTGGGCACCGCTATTTTGCTCCGGGAGCAGGTTTCTGGAGAAATAAGGGTGCTGGGCACCACTATTTTGCTCCGGGAGCAGGTTTCTGGCGAAATAAGGGTGCTGGGCACCGCTATTTTGCTCCGGGAGCGGGTTTCTGGAGAAATAAGGGTGCTGAGCACCCGCTATTTTGCTCCGGGAGCGGGTTTCTGGAGAAATAAGGGTGCTGGGCACCGCTATTTTGCTCCGGGAGCGGGTTTCTGGAGAAATAAGGGTGCTGAGCACCGCTATTTTGCTCCGGGAGTGCCTTTTTGGAGAAATAAGGGTGCTGGGCTATTAAGCCCCCTAAATGAATTGGAGAATGGCTAGGGAAATAAGGTAGTATTTCATTAGGGGGGCGAGCGGAAATGAGACAGCGAAATAATGCCTTTAAGGAAGTACGTTACAAAGCAGCACAAGAGGCTCTTGCGGGAATGAAAGCAGGCGTGCTGGCCAGAAAGTATGACGTGACTCCGAAAACAATTAGAGCATGGGTAGTGGAATATCAAGAGACGTTTGGGGCAGATTCATTGCCAACGATCGACGAACGAGTTATGGAGTCCAAGCGACTTGCAGATCTGGAAGAAAAGTACGAGCGTGCATTAAAGGCGTTAGGGCAAAAAGAGTTAGAGATCGAGGTGCTGCGCGAACTCGTAAAAAAGACGAACCCTGCCTCAATGACAAACTCGACGTTGCCCAGACGTTCATTGAGCAGGGACATACAGTAGCTAACATCTTAAGCATTGTGGGGGCCGCGTCTTCGACGTACTACGAACGAAAGAAAGCATCACGTGAGGATACAACTACAGAAACAAAAATGCCACTCCGAGGACGCCCTGTAACTAAGCATTCTCTAACGGTTTGCGGAAACGTAATAAGTAATGCACAGATTGAAGAGTGGTTAATGGAGCTGGTGTCTGGCGAAGAGCATAGCTACGGCTATCTGTTGTTAACAGAATGCTTACACGTACAGCGCCAACTCATCATCAATAAGAAAAAAGTGTACCGCCTCTGTAAGAAGCTCGGTATTCTTCATCCGCAACGACGTAAGAAGGTTCACTATCCAAGGCGCCTAGCACGCAATCACACGATAACAGGTTCCAACCAAGTCTGGCAGCTCGATATTAAGTATGGATACGTTGCGGGGTATGATCAGTTTTTCTACATCGCAGATATGATCGACGTTTACGATCGCAGTATCGTCGGCATCCATATCGGTACGAATTGCGAAGCCAAACACGTATGCGAAGCTGTGAAAAAGGCGTTACAGTCACGTCTAAAGCCCGAAGAGAGCAAGCCGATCATTCGCACCGATAACGGCCCCCAATTTATCAGCAAGGCGTTTGGAGAGTTATGCGAAGCAGAGGGAATTATGCATGAGCGCATTCCTCCAAAGACACCTAATATGAATGCATACATCGAGTCCTTTCATGCCACCCTTGAGCGAGATCTGCTTGGAAAAGAGAGCTTTGAATCTTTTCAGGAGGCACACGAAGCTGTACGGAATTACATTGATTTTTACAACAACCGCCGCATGCACAGAAGCCTGGGAAAACGGTCCCCAACGGCTTTCATGAAGTGGGTGGAGCAAACGACTGATTCTTTAGAAAAGTACACTCGAGCCGTTTAAGAATCGAAATCCTGAGGAAAACGCTAGTAAACCAAGTATTTTTACGACAGCAACGTATTTCATCAGTAATACTCCGGATTTAGGGGGTCTAACCGCTGGGCACCTCTATTTTGCTCCGGGAGCGGGTTTCTGGAGAAATAAGGGTGCTGGGCAACTCTATTTCGTTCCGGGAGTGCCTTTCTGGAGAAATAAGGGTGCTGGGCACCACTATTTTGCTCCGGGAGCCAACTGACAGGGTTTGAGTACTCACAATACTTTATTGTTCAGCGTGAAGAATTGAATGGTGGATGTAGATTACTTTCAGTGAATTGGTCGAAATCCGAGGAACAGTGTACTACAAACCGTTGGTAGCGGTCTAATTGGTCGAAATCCGAGGAACTGTGTGCTGCAAGCCGTTGACAGCGGTCTAATTGGTCGAAATCCGAGGATCTGTGTGCTACATGCCGTTGGTAGCGGTCTAATTGGTCGAAATCCGAGGATCTTTGTGCTACAAGCCGTTGGTAACGGTCTAATTGGTCGAAATCCGAGTTAATCCTGCGAGAATAGTTACTAATATTTTCGAAACCTTAAAACTTTTCCAACCCGGTTACGTCTGAAGTAGTAATAAACGAATGCGGGTGATACTGGCTTGTACAAATTCAGGTACTGTTTAACGATGTGGGTTTCGTTTGCCATTTTGTTCAATCTCTCCGTGCTTGGTTTGGAGATATTGGAAGGCAATAAAATTACGACAACCGAATATTACGGACTTCAAAACATCGGGATCATATTCATAGGTATGATCTTTCTGACAACCAGCTTTCTCTACCCCGTTACCTTACTGCCGCTGACTTGGCTAATTAGAAAATGGGTGAAGTCGCCTACTATTCGCATCGCCTTCTATACGCTCCTTGGTGGCCTATGCGGGATGTTTATTTTCCGTTTCTTGTATGACGATTATTTTGTTCGAGGTTACGACTTGCAGATCAGTACTTCAATCGTAATATTCAGCTTCTTCGGTTTAGTTTACGCTTTGATAGATCAGTTTTCTCCCTTGAAAGCCGCTGACAAATAGATTATTTTACGGAGACCTGTCATCTCTAGATTGCGGTAAGAAGCTTCAAATAAGCGCTCGACCTGTCCCTCAAAGACTTCACGTCGAGCGGATACCTTCAAAAGCATACATCACCAATTCCTCCACGTAGGAAGAGTCCAATTTATCGCCGGTCACCAGCAAGCGATAGAAAATCGGCCCGTAAATCAGATCGATGATCGAATCGATATCCAGATTTTCTTTCAATTCCCCGCGCTGAACCCCTTGTTCCAGAAGACGCCTAGCCTCAAGCCGGCGAGGATGGAAGTATCGTGTCCGGTAAGCCTCCGCCAATCCTGAATCGAATTGCCCTTCCCCTACGATTTCCGTAATGATCTTACCCTCTCGGCTTATCAAGAACAGGACTAAATTTGTAGCATGTACGAGAATATCATTCCGCACGGAACCCGTGTCAGGCACCGGCAGTCTGTCCGCGGCGGCAGATAGAAAACCGTCCATGACTACGGCAGCCTTGTTCGGCCACCATTTATAGATCGTGGCTTTGCTCACCTTGGCCCGATCGGCAATTTTTTCAACCGTGACCGCTCCAAAGCCGTTTTCCAGCAATAAATCATAAGCAGCGGAAAGGATAGACTTCTGCGTTTCAACATTACGCGGGCGCCCTCTTTGGCCTTGCATCCGAATCCTCACCTTTCGCGTGTTTATTCTATTTCGCAATAATACAAAACCATACGTTCAGTATATTCAATAATCCAAGGAAAATAAATGCTTAACTGACTATTTACAAAACCATACGTTCAGTATATTATTCAGTTATATAATTAGTGTACTGAACGTTTAGTTTTTATTTAACATGCGAAAAACAAGAGGAGGATCTCTATGCACAAAGAACAAGCAAAGAACGGAGCTCGTATTTCAAGTTGGATGATGTTTCTGCTCGCGGCCTCATGCGGTCTGATCGTTGCCAATCTCTATTATGCTCAAACTCTTGTTGGCCCGATCAGCGTTACGACGAGCCTTTCTTCCACCGCAGCAGGATTGATCGTCACATTAACTCAAATCGGTTATGTCGTGGGGTTACTGTTTATCGTACCGCTTAGCGACATTATCGAGAATCGGCGTCTAACGGTAGGAACGCTAGCGGTTGCGGTCGTTGCGTTGCTGGCAGCCGCATTCGCGCCTAATGCGGCGCTGTTCCTGACCGCGTCCCTGTTTATTGGAATCGGATCCGTGGTAGCCCAAATCCTCGTGCCTTATGCGACCTTTTTAGCTTCCGAAGAACAGAGGGGCCGCGTGGTCGGGAACGTCATGAGCGGACTCTTGCTCGGCATCATGTTCGCCCGTCCGGTGGCAAGCTTTGTAACTAGCATCTGGACTTGGCAAGCCGTATTCGTTTTGTCGGCAATCCTCATCGCGTTGTTGGCAATACTGCTCTCGCGCGCTCTTCCTGAGCGTAGTCCTGCGCCCGGGGTTACCTACGGTAAATTATTGATCTCTTTAGTCCCCCTCTTGAAACAGACGCCCGCTTTACGTCGCTACGCCTTATATCAAGCGTGTTTATTCGGAGCTTTTAGCCTCTTTTGGACGGTCGTTCCTCTGCGGTTGGCGGATGATTTTGGAATGTCGCAGCAAGGCATCGCATGGTTCGCTTTAGTAGGGGTGGGCGGTGCGGTAGCAGCTCCGATTGCCGGAAGACTAGCGGATAAAGGATGGAGCTCGCGGTTAACCGGACTTGCCATGATCATTGCCGCTTTGTCCTTCTTACTCATTTCGCTTTTTCAAAGCCACACGACTATTGCTCTTATCCTGTTGTTTGTTTCCGCGATCACGCTGGATATGGCCGTATCGGGAAATCTTGTGCTTGGTCAGCGTGTGATTTATTCATTGGGAAGTGAAGCGAGAGGCCGGCTTAACGGGCTGTTTATGTCTATCTTTTTCGTCGGCGGAGCCATTGGTTCCTCGCTGGGCGGTTGGTCTTATGCGTACGGGGGCTGGACTATCGCCTCTCTCATCGGTGTCTCCCTGCCGCTTCTGGCTTTGCTTTATTTTTTCATCGGTAAAAGAACTGCTAGGGAATAATTGAAATTTAACTAGAATCATCATATTTCCCTATTCGTAATCTATCTCATCAGCTAAGATAGGTGAGTATTCAAGTAAATTATGAGTAGGGAATCGACCCATCAACGTAAAGGAGCTCGAAGTATGAACAAAGAAGCTACGACGAATCAACACCATCCAGCCTCGTCAGATAGGAAGGTTACTTGGCTTGAATTATTTTATGATTTGCTGTTCGTAGCGGCGGTGTCAAAAGCGGGCCATGTCTTATTACATGTCGAAAACGGCTACATTTCGTTCGAATACTTAATGAAATTCGTCCTCATCTTCGTTCCGATCTGGTGGGCTTGGGTAGGACAATCGCTTTTCGTAAACCGGTTTGGTCAAGACATCTTATCTCACCGGATTTTTCTGATCCTACAGTTATTTTTCGTGTTAATCATGACGGCCAGCCTCTCGGTTGATTTTGATCAATATTACGTTCCGTTCCTAATAGGCTACATTGGATTAAGAGCAATGACGGCCATTCAATACCTTGCGGTTCATAAAAAGGAAGAGTCGCACAGAAAGAACACGGCCCGATATTTGGGAAGTCGCTTCTGGATTGGTTTGGCGATATCTTCTTTATCCCTATTCTTCGACTCCTGGATTCGCTATGCTGTTTTGTATGCGGGAATTGCCGTAGACATCTTGCTCCCGATACTCGGTCGGCGATACTTGGTGAAAAGTCCTATACATACACACCACTTATTGGAACGCTTCTCGCTGTTTACGCTTATTTTACTTGGCGAATCCGTAATCAGTATTCTAGCGGTTCTACAGTCCAGTTACTGGACTTGGCAATCTATTTTATTTGCTTCGTTAACTTTCGTATTAATCATCGCGATGTGGTGGCAGTATTTCGATAATGTCGAGAAGAAAGTGAACAAGTCCTTGGAGACTGCGGGGCAAACGATAATCTACGGTCATCTTTTTATCTATTTATCCATGTCCATGATCGCGGCTTCGATTCAACTTTTATTTTTGGAACAGTTAAATTATACGTTTATGTTAAGTTTTATTTTCGGATCCGTATTGCTCTACTTTTTTTCAACCTCGTTAGTTTTCCATAAATATAGACATGCGCATCAAAGATTAGGCGGAGCACATTTAGCGTTCTTCTTGGGGTTGCTTGGCGTATTTTTCATAGTGGACTTGTTATTCTTGCTCCCCAATTACATCATCATTGGCGAAGTTATGGTGTTCTTTGTTGTATATGCTAAGTTGACGACTTGATGAATTTCGGAAAACAATCCCGGGAAAAAAAAGCTCAAGCCCAATGCGAGCGCGTTCTCGGGGATGCCGTTGAGGCTAGCAATTCCTCTTTCCAAACCAAACTTCAAAATATCATTCAGGTTTCATCTGCGAAGAAATCAACAGGCACGGATAAAGATGCTGCGGTTATAGCCGAGGTATTATTTGCTTGCGGGGCGAGATGGAACATAGTTGCTCTTCGCGTGAAGAGTTCGAGATGAAATGTGCGATGCGATCCACTTATGTTGCCGAGAATTGAGGATTTAATAGTTGCAAAAATAAAGAGGGTATTAATTGCAATATTGGGTGTCTATTAAAATAGAACGGTGCAGGCCGCTTTCATCAAATTGGAATTTAAGTGACTGCATTCAACTTTCTATGTCGCTCAATAATTTAATTGGACCTTTAACGAAGGAGCCAACGCTGTCATATACGTTTACGTAGAAAATACTGGCCATGCAGGAAATTTCAATTCTGAACAAAAAAACAAAGCCCACAAAAGCCAGGGCTTCGTCGACTGTCTGAGGTTAACTGCGTTCATCCACTATCCCCAGAAGGGGACTTGAGGTACGTCTCCAATTCACTCGCGGCCTGCTCCACATACGAATGGAAGTTTTGCTCGCTGATGACATGTTCGAAGAATAACTGCTTGGACAATTCATATTCATCTAATTCCTTGTCTCTCACGCGACGTAAATAGTCGTAATAACCTATTCCTCGCACCTCCCTTTCCAGTATTTATTTCTTGTCTTTTGTCTTGCTATGTTCCGCTATATCGCGACTTGCAACATGATATTCCCGGGAGATTCGCACCTCGCTCCAGACAAGGCCTCTAGGGTTTTTCCTAGTAAATGCACGAGTTTTCATCGATGTTTTCAATCGAAACGCATTATTGAGGCTGCCAGCCTTAGTTGGACAAGGGCTGGCAGCTCTCGCTGTAGCTCTCCGTATGGAGAGCGTGGATTGAAATGTCTTCTGTGCTTCAGCTTCCTTCATTTGCTTACGTCGCTCTCCGTATGGAGAGCGTGGATTGAAATCCTTTTGTCGCCCCGCAATGTTTACAAGCCTTAGGTCGCTCTCCGTATGGAGAGCGTGGATTGAAATATTAATCGGTAACACCGATCGCTTGGACATTTTCGTCGCTCTCCGTATAGAGAGCGCGGATTGAAATAATCACCCTGACCTATTCGGGGTCAACATACGGCGTCGCTCTCCAAATGGAAAGCGTGGATTGAAACCTGATAGTGATTTAGTACTTTCTCTACGTTTAGTATTCATTTTAGTCGACTGCATACCCAATTTTTACATGTAGATGATATAAGAAATAATACAGATAAATTGCAAATTAAATCAATTAAGTAGCATGTCCAATAGCCAAATGTTATGATCAAATCATCAAATACTCGGGGGTGTTCACCTTGCAATGGCAGGAGGTTAGACAATTGTATCCCGACCGCTTTGTGAAAATGCAAATCCTAAAATCCCACATTGAAGATGAGGTTCGTTACGTAGAAGAAGTTGCAGTCATTCAAGCCTTTGAAGATGAAAAGATTGCAACCAGAGAACTCGTTCGTTCGAAAAACGATCTGCTCGTTTATCACACTGGTAAAGAAAAAATAGAAATCGAAATAAAGCCTCTGTTCGGGTTTAGAGAAAATTATGATAAACATCGAGTATAGAGACGGCCTGCTATTCACTTCATTGGAAATTGAGTATAGAGGCTCCCGGAAAATCATTGACAATATCGTCATAGATACTGGGTTTAGATATTTTGGTCAAATTGAATGCTATCCTAGATTTGAAAGTTCTAACTCTATCACTTGATAGTCGGCCGTTGCCGAGCTAAGTCAGTTTGAACGCACAGGAAAATATTCATATGATAAATTCTCAAAAAAACTATTCGTTTGAAAACGCAATGAGGCTGCCCCTTATGGGACAGCCTCATATTGCATTATTGGTACCTCTAATCCAAGATTAGTTCATAAATCCACCATTCTAAAGCAACTTAAGGAATCCAACTTCAACGAAAAAACTAGTCGATAAATTCAATATAACGCAGCATTCTCACCAACATAGAACCCGCTTCGGCACGGGTAGCGAATGCGGTCGGCGCGAATGTCGAATCTTCACGGCCAGTAATCATTCCCGCCTTAACAGAAATAGCCGCTGAATCCAATGCCCATGCATGAATTTTATCCTCATCCGTAAATCTATCGAGCGATTTATTTTCGTCCGCATCCGCAGGCTCCTTGCCTACGAATCTTAAAGCCGCCGCCATAATCACCGTCATCTGCTCTCGCGTAATAAGATCATCCGGACGGAAGGTTCCATCCGCCAAACCTTTAACCAATCCGGCTTTAACCGCCGCCTGAACATCGTCGAAATACCAAGATTTCGCATTCACGTCTTGAAACGATCGATCGGATGCAATGGCGCCGAGTCCGAGAGAACGGACGAGCAACGCCGTAAATTCCGCGCGCGTTATGCTAACCCCGGGCCCGAACTCGGTTGCCGATAAGCCTTTAACGATCAGCTTGGACGCTAGCAGCTCCATATTTCCCTTCGCCCAATGTCCCCGTAAATCCGAGAACGTTTTTTCCGTTCGAATGACCATATAGATGCTGTTATGCGTTGATTTCATTACGACTTCGGTTGCTTTATCTTTTGTCTTGAACGTTGAGGGCACGAAGAGAAAAGACTCCGTAACCGGATCGTACCGCACCGCCGTCGCCTTGGACGGATCGGCACCTGAATCTACATCGACAATCCGCTCCACGTAATTTTCGCCGAAATCAGATCTTTCTTGATCTCCGATAGCGACTTTGAATTCTGTCGGGCGATTCAATAGCAGCAATCCTTGAGCTTTCGCAGCCCTTTCGATTTTTTCCTTGAGCGATCCGCTTATTCTATTAATGGAGATCGAGATCATCTCCTCCGTCGAATCCTTGGATAATTCCCGCAACAAGCTCAATGGCATCGCATAGGTCGTAGAATCCGTTCTTACAATGAGGGTACCGCGAGTATTCGCGACCATCGCTTTCCTTATTGCAGCCAGCGGAAGATCAACGACAACTTGATCGGCTCCCCCCTCGACAACGGTTGTGACGGTTTGGGAGGCGGCATTCTTATCCTTTAATGCCCCTAGCAGTTGAACGAGCACGTCATCATCCACTTCTACATTGGAAAAGGTTGCTCCGCTCGCAGAGGTTTGCACATCCGCTCTCACTTGAATCGTTGCTCCGGTGTTCTCATCTCCAAGGTCTATCGTCGTTCGGCTTGGTGGAACAACCGAAAATCCGCCCTGAGGAGCATTCTTCACGCGTACTACGGGCTGTACGACTTGCGTGACAGTAAAAGTCACGTTCGCCAAATGATCTGCCGATATGGTTACGGTTGAGGTATAGGTACCGGCCGCTAATCCTCCCTTTGCCTTCACCGTAAACCGAGTCGAAGGCGTTCCGTTGTTCAGCGTTGTTACCGTCGGCTGCGTAAGCTCGAAAGATGTCCCGCTCACCGTCACCGCCAAGTTGTCTATATCGCCCGTCCCAATTCGCGTAATCGGTATCGTCTTCGTTTCCCGCGTACCCAGCGCATAGCCCTCGGTCAACGTTGCCAGCGACTGATTATTTACCCGTTCAATGAGATAATAAGGACGGATTTCTCCGCTCGTCAGCGTAAGTTGTGCGAATTTCACGACCCTATTGTCATTATCCGCTTCATACACAACAACAAATTTGTTCGTCCCTTCATCTACTCCGTCGATATCGGATCCGGAGACGTAAGGATTCGTGACGCCCGAAGAGGGAATGGCATCGCTTATCTTAGGCGTAGCGATTTCTTGGGACGACACCTGAATGACCAAATGGTTGCCGAAGCTTGGCTCCGCGGTTACTTTCGTCGTCCCGCCGCTATCCCCGGGCGCCGCTGTTGCCGGCAAGTCGGGAGCTAAATACCGAAGATAAGGATAGCCGTCATTAAGGGTCTCCTCTATCCCCCACGTATGACTGAAATCCCAATTCGCATATGTTCCGGATGTCTTCATCAAAGCCGTGGATACAGGTTGGGCAAAAACGTCGTTCAATCCGATTCTGCTCAGATCGTAGTAATTGCTATCAGGCATCAATCCTACATAAGAGCCTGCAAAACCGCCACGGGCCGACGTTCCCCCGTCACGGCTCCCGCGGCGTAATTGCGGATAACCGCCGTTCCCGCATTATAGCCTACGAAGCTGCCGATCCTGCCTATCTGCAGGGTCACGCTGGATCGCGTGTAACTGTCGGTAACCGTTCCGAAATTATTCATGCCTACTAATCCGCCAGCCGACCAAATCGCCGTTACGTCTCCCACGGAGTAGCTCGTTTCGATGTTGGCCGCCAGACTAGCACCGACCAAACCTCCGACTTGGTTGCCCCCTTGCACCTCTCCGGTCGCGTAACTATTACGGACTGTTGCTCGCGAACCGTCTATTTGTCCGACCAAGCCGCCTACGTAGAAGGAATCCGCTACTCCCGTCACGGTCCCCGCGCTATGGCTTTCGCTGATTATCGCGGCGTCGGAGCCTGATCCGACCAAGCCGCCGATTCGATAAAACCCCGTTACGTTTGCTGTACTGAAGCTATTTCCGACCTTACCGGGAAATACTTTGCCGACCAAACCGCCGACATCGTTGTTTCCAGTAACCGCTCCCGAGATACGGCTATTGCTGATCGCGCCGTACTTAACGAACCCCGCCACTCCACCGACGTAATCGCGGCCAACGATATTCGCCGCGTCCAAAGTTAGATTCGCAACGTTCCCGGTCACAAATCCGAATAAGCCAACGTAATCATCGGTCGGCCTATTGATTTTCAACCCCTTAATAACATAGCGGTCCCCGTCCATATTGCCGCTGAATACCCTAGCAGGATCGTTGCTCCCGATCGGTTCCCAACCGGCTGCATCGGCATAGCCGCTTAAATCGATATCCATTGCCAGCTTGAAGGAACCGTTCAAATAATTTCTGACGGCGTTCAGTTGCGCTGCGTTCGCAATTAAGTAGGGATCCTCCACTATGCCCTTGCCTCCCGCGAACGTTCCTGCCGGCGCGCCGGGTCCGGCCCACCTGACGGGCATAGCGTCGACTTCATTGGAGGCGGCGCTTTCGATTCCGCCATTCATCGCTCTGATCGTAAAATAATAGCTCGTGTTATTGGTCAATCCCGTAACCGTATAGCTTAACGTAGCCGGGCTTACCGAGTCTACCAACGTTCCATCCGTTCCAGGTACCGTACTCTTATAGATCCGGTAACCCGTCGCCTCGCCAACCGCGCTCCATTTCAGCGTGACTTGTTTATCTCCTTCAATCGGGGACTGTTGGATCGGCACTCCTATCGGATGCATGACGGCATTAGACGTTTCAGATGCTGGACCGTCTCCCTTACTGTTGGTAGCACTAACCGTAAAAGTATATATCGTGCCATTCGACAAACCCGTAATGACGATCGGGCTTGCCGTTCCGATTTTGTTTATGCCTCCGGGCGAGGACTGAACCGTATAGCTTGTTATGGAACTGCCGCCATCGTCCGCAGGAGCAGCGAACGCAACGCTCGCTTGCCCGTCTCCCGCTGTAGCCATTACGTTCGTCGGCGCTCCCGGCACGGTCATCGGCGTTGCGCTGACTTCGTTGGAGTCCGCTCCTTCTGCCACGCCGATAACGGCTCTGACGATGAAGTTATAGTTCGTCCCATTGACCAATCCGGTGACAGAGTAGCGATAGGTGGCGCTCGTCACGGTAGCTTCCTCCCGATCATAGACGCCCGCAGAGATCCGTTTGTATATCCGGTAACTTGTCGAACCGTTTATCGCGCTCCATTCGAGCGTCGCTTGCGCATTGCCTACGTTCGTAATTTGCAATGAAGGAGCTCCCGGAGCGTTGACGACTTGGGTAACCGTAAACGTCCTGGGAGTCATATGATCCGCGGATACCGTAACGATAGACGTATGCGTTCCTACGGCGAGTCCATCCTTCGCTGTCACGACGAAGCTTGTCGAAGGCACTCCTGCGTCCAACGTAGTGACAGCCGGTTGCGTAACCGTGAACGCGCCTCCGCTTGCTTCAACGGATAGACTCGATAAATCTCCTGTTCCCCTGCGTGTTACTGTAACGGAATGGGCGGATTGCGACCCCGAGACATAGCCGACCGTTAAAGCGCCTAATATTTGATCGCCTAGCTCATCAATTGCATAAGTGAGAATGTCGTCTTCCGTCAACGTAATCTGCGTGAATTTGACCACCTTATTATCCTTGTTAGCCTCATACACGCTTATATATTTATTAGTTGCGGCATCTACTCCTTCGATATCCAAACCGGGAAGATAGGGATCCGTTACTCCCGATGAGGGAACGACGTCTCCGAATCCGGGCGCAGCCCGATCATTCGCGGACACCTGAACGACCAGCCGATTGCCGGCGCTAGCCGCCGCTGTCAACTTCGTTGTCCCGGCTCCTTGTCCAAGCGCCGCCGTCGCCGTCAACACCGCTACCGGTAAATACGGATAACCTCCATGGATACTGCTATAGATTGCCCATGTGCCATTGAATTCCCAACCCGTATACGTATCAGATGTCTTCATCTGTTCGGTTGATTTGGAGTATTGATTTACTTCATTTATTCCCGTTGTTTCTTTGTCGTAATAGCTTAAAAGAATACGATCGGTTGCCGACGCACCAACCAAGCCGCCTCTTTCGGTCGTCCCTTCCACTGCTCCGATCGCGTAGCTATTGAGGATTGATGCGGTATGATTATATCCGACCAAGCCGCCAACTCGCTCGGCCCCTTTCACTCTTCCTACGGCATAGCTGTCGCTAATTACGGACAAGCTCAAGGAACTCGCCGAATTCTCGTTAATGCCGACCAAGCCGCCTACGGATTTGTTCCCTTCGACATTACCCGTAGCATAGCTGGTTCGAATTAAGGAGGGTAAACTTATATCGATAACGGAACTATTAAAACCAACCAAGCCTCCAACGGCGATTCCGCCCGCTTTTACATTTCCGGTGGCATAACTTTTGTCGATCGTTCCCTGACCAATTACGCCTACCAAACCGCCTATGACGGAATTAGTACCCGTCACGGCGGTCGAGGAGTAACAATTATCAATCGCATTGCGCAAGCTGTCTCCGACCAAACCGCCTAACCACCCTGCCCCCGTCAAGCTTCCGCCCGACGAGCTGCTGTTGCTGATAACGGATTGCTGCCCCTCGTAGATTCCCCAAACCCGGCCAGCCAATGGGCCTGCATAATTTTGGGCCGTAATGTTCGGTCCGATTAAGCGCAGATTTTTGATACTCCCCCCCGAAAGAACTCCGAACAAACCCACATAGTTCGCAGTAGGTCTATTGATCTTTAGATTCGTAATCGAATGTCCATCGCCATCTATATTGCCTTTGAACATCAACCCCACGCCAAGAGTGCCGATAGGCACCCAACCTGCGCCGCTTCCGTATTCGCTTAGATCGATATCGGCGGTCAGCTTGAAGGATTTGCTCAAATTGTTACGAATGGCATCCAATTGTGCCGGAGTTGAAACCAAGTAGGGATCGCTTAACGTACCCGTGCCTCCGTCAAAACCATTGAAATCGACAGCGTGCACCGCCCGACCAGGCGGTAAGATTGCCGCTAGCAGAACAGATAGTGCCAAGAAAAGCAGAAGTACTTTAATAGACTTTATAGGACCGCGATATTTCATTGATATCCCCTTCCCTAACTTTTTAGGACATCTTACCAACCCCAGGTTAATTAGCGGTAAAACGGTTTTAATATCTTTTTTTAGCGAAAAACAAAAAAGATTCCCGATCTGCCCGAACGAGCAAATCGGAAACCTATTCATCTTAAAAGAAGAGTATGCGCGGATAAGAGGACTCGAACCTCCACGGCCGATAACGGGGTCACGCCTTTAGACTTGCCTCAGTCGGAACGGTGCCGAGGTTAATGCCGATTCGTAGAGTTGGTTGAAATCGACTTCATATAGATGTCGTCTCCAGACGACGCCGGCGCTTTCTCTAACCGCGACGGAAATCACGTATTGTTCCGACAGCCGGTCGCTGAAGTACTTCCAACCATCTTGCGTGCCTGAACACTCTAGAAAAGGTACCTCGAAGGAACGTAGCGGAATGCTAAGCCCTAGCCCGGTGGCCTTCACATACGCTTCCTTGCGAGTCCATACTTCATAGAAGGCTTCCCGCTTCTCTTGAGCAGACCCCCTGCTCTCCACATATCCGATCTCTCGTTCGGTGAATACTCGGTTCATCAGGCACGAATTGTCCCTCCCGATGTCTTCCGCGTCGATGCCGACTTCACCGGAGTCTACGATCGCGCAAGCTACAAGTAACGTCGTATGGGACAAATTGAACCCGGGGTTATCGGGATACTCCCCCTTCATTCGCGCATGATCCAGCAGTGGTTTTCCGTATTGATTTTTACGGAGGCGAATGCGACGCGGAGACGGTAAAGAGCATCGCTCCGCCAGCAGAGTCTTCATCAGAATTCTACCGGTCATGAACTCCATCTTTTTGAAATCAACCCGGTAAGATCTGTATGTATGGAGTTCCTCGTCATCTAGCCAATCGACAGCTCGATCCGCTAACGATGTTTGCGCCTTCGGTGGAATGGCGATCCAGTATACGCCGACTTCATTCCTATTCGCTTTCACCCGTTATTGACTCCCGTGCCGAGATATACCAAGGAAGAAATCCGATCCGACAACAAGCCGAGCGCCGCTGTTTCCTTTTCCTTTAGCTGATTCAAGTACTTTATAATATTTTGAAAACATTTCGGATCGTTGCTGAACGAATACACGATGATCTCATCCCGAGTTTTATAGGCCAGCCGTTCGACTTCCTTGAGAGGTCCCAGGTCGAAATCCTTTAACAACCCATGCTTGCGTTGCATATAGGCTACCCGTTCGATCATGCATTTCTTATGTTCCCATAAAATGTGGAGCGAATTGATTTTCAACTGGGCTTTGCCCTTTAATACCTTCTCGAAATAGTCGATCAAGTAATCGTAACAGGCCATACCGAACGCGGAACGAAAAGGCTCCCGAACCATGCTGTATTGCTCCGACGTGTTACGCGATAAGCAATAATCCTCCAATAGGCTTGCCACTTGTTTCAGCCGGAACGGATACTCCGCGTCGTAGGCGGGTTTTAACAGGTGAATGTTGTTCATATAACTGGCCGTCATCTTGAGATTGTCGAAACCCTGGGCAAAATGTTCGAAGCCGACCGTGTATTTCTCGTACTGGAACTTCTCGGAGAAGCCGATGGCGTGAAAATGTTTCGCGGATTCGTCGTAACCGAAAACCATTATTTCGTGGGGAAAAGTTACCTTGGCTTTGTAAGCCCCTTTACCTGGAATATAACGTTCGTCGACGAATGTATAGAAATAATATTCCGTATCCAAACAGTGTTTAGCGAATTCCACTACATCGTAGCGGCCTTTCATAAATGCATCGATGCACATCGAATGATGGTCGAGAAGCGGCTGCCGGAAACGGGTGAAATCATGCTCGTAGAAGTTTAATCCGCCCGACAAGTAATCGTCGTATAGCTGAACGTAGCTGCTATAGTACCAATCTTCGAAATTCGGGCAATTGCCGGCGATGGATAACACGTAAGCATGATGCAGGTAACCGAGTACTCTCGGCTCGGCCAAAGGAAGCGTTTTTACCGACATAGCTATTTAACCTCCTAGATTTGGGATGAACGCGTATATAACAACGATTCATGGATAGCGCTTAGCACCTGCTGACGGAATTCATGGATGAAAAAATGGCCGCCGTCGAATTCGACGATACGGGTGTCGCCATTGACGTACCGGCTCCACTCCTCTGCATCCGCCCGCCCATAGCTATCCTTCGTGCCTCGCATAACGGTAATCCCGCAATCCAGCTTGCCCGGTTTTCCCGTGTCGCGATAGGTTTCGGACAGGCGGTAATCCGAGCGAAGAATCGGCATATAGATGTCGCTCAGCTCCTTATGTTCGAACAGCTCCGCCGGCGTTCCGCCCAATCGCAACACTTCGGCTTGGAATTCCGAATCGGGCAATTCGTGAATCCACGGCTCCGAACGCCCCGTATGCGGGGCGCCGCGCCCGGATAGAAAAAGATGCGCCAGCGGTTGTCCGGTCTCGCGAACGATTCGATGCGCCAGCTCATAAGCGAATAACGTCCCCATGCTGTGCCCGAACAGGGCAATAGGCGAACCGTCTAACTCCTTCTCCACGCAGCGGTATAGATCGTCGGTTCCATCGCCTTCAATGCTGCGGTAGAACGCTTGTCCCATCCGCTCCCCTCTGCCCGACAATTCGAGGGGCACGACTTTGATCGAAGAGTGAATCAGCTTCTTCCACGGATAATAAACAGTCGCGGATCCTCCCGCATAGGGGATGCATATTAACTTCATTCCGCAACCTCCTCTACCTCGACCGAGATGACCGGCCGGTTCTCGATGTAACTCGCCAAAGCTTCGATCGTCCGGTACTGGAAGGATAACGAAGTATCCCGCTCCGGCAGCATCTCCTCCCGCTCCAGCGCCATATGCAGACGCACAAGCTGTATGGAATTGCCTCCGAGATCGAAGAAATCGTCATGAACGCCAATCGTTTCGAGTTCCAAGATCTCCGACCAGATTTCCATGAGCTTCGCTTCGGTCTCGTTGCGGGGTGCCACGTATTCGACTCCGCCATGGATATTACCTTGCGGTACCGGCAACGCCCTTCGGTCGATCTTTCCATTAGGAGTCAGCGGGATGCCGTCCAGTCGAACGAAAAAGGAAGGGACCATATATTCCGGCAACGATTGCATCGCCTGTTCCCTGTATTGCGCCGTCGTTAGCTCTTCATTCGCGACCACGTAAGCGCACAAGTAAGACGGGCGGTTATCGTCTTCGCGCGCGATGACGACGGCTTCTTGAATGGAACAATGCCGCCGCAGAACGGCTTCAATCTCTCCCAGTTCAATCCGGTAGCCGCGAATTTTGACTTGGTGGTCGATTCTTCCCATGTAAGCCAGATTTCCATCCGGCAACCATTTGGCCAAATCGCCCGTTCGATACATTCGACCCTGATTTTGGATTGAATCGGGAGGGAATTTCTCGTTCGTCAAATCCGGACGATTCCAATACCCTCTCGCCAAGCCTTCCCCCGCAATGCATAGTTCGCCTACTACGCCGATCGGTTGCACCCGGTCCGAGCGATCGAGCACGTACATTCTCGTATTCGCGATCGGCTTGCCGATCGCAATGTCGGCCGATTCGGTTAATTCCCGGATCGCGGACCAAACCGTCGTTTCCGTCGGTCCGTACATATTGAATATCCGAGCCATAGTCGTTGCCCGTAACGTTTGCAGCAAATCCGCGGGGAAGGCTTCCCCGCCGATAAGCAAGGAACTTGCCCGACGAAGCGGTTCTAAGATTTGCCCGTCCAGCAGCATGCGCAAACGCGAAGGCGTGAGCTGCATCGTCTTGACCGGATGCTCGGCGATGTATTGTTCCAACGAACGCAGGTCGCGTTCCCGTTGTTGCGCGGGCGCAACCAAAGTCATCCCTGCGGCTAACGGAATGAGCGATTCCAGAACGAATATATCGAATGAAATCGAAGTGAGCGTCAAGATCGAATCGCCTGCTGAGAAAGGGATTTCTTGCGTCATGCCGGCAAACAGATTAGCTAGCGATTGGTGCTCGATCATGACGCCTTTGGGCTTCCCGGTCGAACCCGACGTATAGATGACGTAAGCTAAACTCTTAGGTCCGGCAATCGCCGGCAGGGCAGCTCCGTTATCGCAATAGATGTCCGGATCTGCCAGTTGCATCGACTCGACGGAAATCGGCACGGATTGGCTCGTATGCGACAGAACGAGCTTCGCACCGCTATCCTGTAACATATAATCGAGCCTTTCCTGCGGGTATGCCGGATCCATCGGCAAATACGCGGCGCCCGCCTTCAGAATGCCATAGATCCCGATGAACATCTCCAGCGATCGCTCCGCCATCAGACCGACGACCGTATCCTGCGTTACGCCGCGCTCCCGAAGCGTATGGGCGAGCCGATTCGACCGTTCATCCAATTCCCAATAGGTTAGCCGCTCGTGTTCGAATACGATCGCGACTTCGTCCGGTCTTGCCGCCGCTTGCTCCTCGAACATTTGAAGCAACGTCTTGTCTTTTGCGTAATCGATCGTCGTTTCGTTGAAATCATGGACGATCGACCGCCGTTCTTCCTCAGGCAAAATATCGATGTCCGCCAAACTTCGCGACGGGTCTAAGAGGATGCATTGGAGAATTCGCAGCCAGTGCCTAGACAGACGTTCGATCGTCTCCTTCTTGAACAGCTTGGTGCCGAATTCCATCGTGAACGAAAGGACGCCCGCTTCCTCCGAGGCTTGCAGAGTCAAGTCGTACTTTGACGTTCGCAAGTCGAACGGATACGGCGTTAACGTTAATCCCGGAATTTCGAGCTGCGCTTGATCCATATTTTGCAGAATAAACATCGTATCGAACAAAGGGTTGCGACTGAGGTCCTTGCGAACATTTAGCTTGTCTACCAATTGCTCGAACGGGTAGTCCTGGTGCGCGTACGCCTGCAGGGCGTTCTCCTTCACCTCGAGCAGAAGCTGCTCGAACGTCTTATCCGGCTCCGGCGCGTTCCGCATCGCAAGCGTGTTAATGAATACGCCCAGCATGCCTTCCAGATCCGCGTGCGACCTTCCCGCGATCGGAGATCCGACCACGATATCGGTCTGTCCCGTAACCTTCGCCAGCAATACGTTATAGGCCGCGAGCAGTACCATATATATCGAGCTGCCCGTCCGAGCCGCGACCCGATGCAGCCCTTCCGTCATTTCTCTGTTCGCGGAGAACTGAATCCGATCTCCTTCATAGCTGAACACGGCCGGCCTTCTCTCATCCGAAGGCAAGTCCAATGCCGGAAGCTCGCCGGCGAATCTGTTAAGCCAATAGGTCTCGTCATCCAGCAAAGCGTCTTGATAAGCCGCCTCCTGCTGCCAAGTCGCGAAATCCTTATATTGGATTCGCAGCGCGGGCAGTTCCTTGCCTTCATAGAGAGCGATGAATTCACGGACGAAAATCCCCATCGATACGCCGTCGGATATAATATGGTGCATGTCGAACAACAGTAAATGGCGGTCTTCCGCAATCCTTGCCAGCCCGATTCGCAATAGAGGGGCGGCATGCAAGTCGAACGGCCGAACGAAACGGCTTATGATGTCCTCTAGGGAGCTCCGTTCAGATGTCTTTGATCGACTCATCTCGTACCGTTCGATAGATATAGCCGCATCAGAGGCGATGCGCTGCACCGGAAGCCCGTTCTCCATGGCGAACGAAGTTCGTAATGTGTCATGGCGCATTAGCAACTGCCGTAACGCTTCCGCTAGTCGTCGCTCGTCGATCGCTCCAGCCAGTAGAAAGGCATTTGGATTATTGTATTGCACGCCCTTCCCTTCCATTTGATTCAGGATGAACATTCTTCGCTGCGCCGCCGACATCGGGTAATACTCCAGAATCTCCGCGCTCGGAATGGCGTCATAACCGCGAATTTCCTTCACTCGGATACACTCCGCCAATTCCTCTAAGATCGGGTGCTGAAAAACTTCCCGAACCTGGGCTTCGACGCCCATCTCCTTCTGAATCCGCGATACGAGTACCATCGCTTTCAGCGAGTGCCCCCCCAGCTCGAAGAAATGATCTCGAAGCCCCACGGTTTCGATCCCTAATAACTCTTGCCAGATTTCGGCTAAACGCCGTTCACATGCGTCGCGCGGCGCGGCGTATGGCTTTCCGGTATGAATAAGTTCGACCGGCTCGGGCAACAGTCTTCGATCTAGCTTACCGTTTGCCGTTAGCGGCATCCGATTCAATCTCACGAAGTAGGAAGGAATCATATAGTCGGGCAGCTTGCTCGACAAATACGCCCTTAGTTCGGATACCGGTATTTCCTCATTGGAAGCGTAATATGCGCACAAATAACGGGATTGTTGCGCATCCGACCGATCGATGACCGCTGCTTCACGAATGGCTGGATACGCGGACAGTTGCGCCTCGATCTCGCCTAGCTCGATTCGGAAGCCGCGTATCTTAACCTGGTGATCTAATCTGCCCCGGTATTCGATCGAACCGTCCGGCAACCACCTTGCCAAATCGCCGGTTTTGTACATGCGCTCGCCCGAAACGTAAGGATGGTCGACGAACCGGTCTTGCGTACGGCCCAGTTCCCCGGCATATCCTCTCGCTAAGCCAATGCCAGCGATGCATAATTCGCCGATGACGCCGATCGGCTGCAATCGGCCTAACGGATCTACGACGAATACCGACGTATTATCGATCGGTCTTCCGATCGGGATGATCGTATCGTCATCGTTCGGCGAACAATCGAAGTACGTCACGTCCACGGTTGCTTCCGTCGGCCCGTATAAATTAACCAGCCGGATGGAATGCGGACGGCCTAGAATGCGGTTGAATCGTTGGACGGAAACGAGCGGCAATGCCTCGCCGCTGCATACGACCCACCGCAAGGAAGAGATCCCTTTCGCGACGGTATCCGATGGCTCCGCGTAATCCAAGAAAGCGTTCAGCATCGACGGAACGAAGTGAATCACCGTGACGCCATCGCGCTCGATCGTCTCCGCAAGCCGATTCGGGTCCATCTCCGCTTCCGGAGATAGAACGCTTAACCGGGCCCCGGCCAAAAACCACCAGAACATTTCCCATACGGATACGTCGAAGCTGTACCTCGTTTTCTGAAGAAGAACGTCGTCGCCCGTTAACGGATATTGCTTCTGCATCCAGTTCAGCCGGTTCATGACGGAACGATGCTCGATCATGACTCCCTTCGGTTTCCCCGTCGAACCGGAAGTATAGATCACGTAGGCCAAATGAGACGGACCGGATATCGAAGGCAAATTCGAATCTTCTCCGGCGTACAGGCTAGTATCAGTTAATAGGATCGTATTGACGGGTAACGACAACGCGGTATCCGATTGCGTAAGCACGAGCTCGATCCCGCTATCCCGCAGCATGTAGAATAGACGCTCTTCCGGGTAGGCCGGGTCTAACGGGACATAGGCTCCGCCAGCTTTCAAGATCGCGTAGATGCCCACGATCATCTCGAACGAACGATCCGCCATGATGCCGACGACCGTATCCGCGCGAACGCCCCGCTCCCGTAAATGGCGGGCTAACTGATTCGACCGCGCATTTAGTTCGCGATAAGTCAACTGTCGCTCTTCGAATACGACGGCTACCCGATCCGGCGTTCGGGCCGCTTGCTGCTCGAACGTCTCGTGCAGCGTCGTATGTTCCGGATATGGTGCCGACGTATCGTTGAATGTCCTAAGGATTTGACGCTTCTCTTCCTCCGATATCATCTCGATATCCGCTAACCGTTGAGACGGATTGAGGGCAATGCTCCGAAGAAGCTGCAGCCAGTGCCCGGAAAGACGTGCGACGGTCGCCCTCTTGAATAGCTTCGTACCGTATTCCCAATCGAAGCGAATGCCGTTCGAATCTTCCATCGCTTGTAACGTGAGATCGAATTTGACTGCTTGATGCTCCAATGGCTGCTCCGCAAAGGTGAGACCTTCCAGCTCATACCGCATGCGATCCGTATTTTGCAGAATGAACATTGTATCGAATAAGGGGTTGCGGCTAATGTCTTTGCGCAAACTCAGCTTCTCTACCAATTGCTCGAACGGGTAGTCCTGATTCGCATACGCCTGTAAGGCATTCTCTTTCACTTCCGACAGAAGCTGCTGGAAAGTCTTGTCCGGTTCCGGCGAATTCCGCATCGCGAGCGTGTTGATGAATACGCCCAGCATGCTCTCCAAGTCCGCATGCGATCTTCCCGCGATCGGCGAACCGACTACGATATCCGTCTGTCCCGAATATTTCGCCAACAATACGTTGTAGGCCGCGAGCAGTACCATGTACAGCGTACTGCCCGAGCTTGCCGCGACCCGCTGCAATCCTTCGGTCAATTCCTTGTCCGCCGAGCTCGATAGTCGGTCTCCCTCGAAGCTTTTGACCGCCGGCCTCGGGTAATCCGTCGCGATCTGGAGCACCGGGACATCATCGGCGAATCGGTTCAGCCAATAGTTACGCTGCTCCGCCATTGCATCGCCGTTCAACGCTTGTTGCTGCCAAGCCGCGTAATCCCTGTATTGAATACGGGGTGCCTCAAGCTCCCGTTGCTCATAGTAAGCCATGAATTCCCGAATCAGAATGCCCATCGACACCCCGTCGGAAATCATATGGTGCATGTCGAATAACAGAAAGTGGCGGTTATCCGTCCATTGCGCTAGACCCACGCGGAGCAGTGGAGCCTTAGCGAGATCGAAAGATCTAACGAAGGCGCGAATGGCGTCTTGCGCTGCGGATTCCTTACTCGCTTCCGCGTCAAGCTTGATCCGCTCTACCGACCATGACCCCGCATCCGCATGAATGCGTTGAACCATTAGGCCGTCCTTCAAGGCGAACGAGGTACGCAAGATTTCATGCCTGCCCAACAACGAGCGGAACGTTTCCTCTAGCCGGACAACGTCCAGATTTCCTTCGACGACGAACGCCGCGGGAGAATTGTAATGCAAGCCCTCCCCTTCGATCCGATTCAAAATGAACATTCTCTGCTGAGCGGAAGATAGCGGGTATTCGTCCCGTTCCGGCGCTCGTTCGATGCGGCGATGATTCGAACGCTTGGCCGATCTGACGATATCGGCAATCTCTTGAACGGTAGGATGGTTGAATATCGCGAGCAGCGGGATATCGACTTCGAATTCCCGGTTCATTTTCAGCGCAAGCGATGTCGCCAGCAACGAATGTCCGCCGATTTCGAAAAAATGATCGCGGATGCCGATTCGTTCCTTGCCCAGCACCTCCTGCCATATTCGCGCCAATCGTTCCTCGGTCTCGTCGCGCGGCTCCTCGAATTCGCTTCCGGTATTGAAGCTATCATCCGGCTCGGGAAGCGCCTTGCGATCGATTTTGCCATTCGAGGTCAACGGCAATCGCTCTAGCGGGATGAAGATCGAAGGCACCATGTAACCGGGAAGCTTGCTGGACAATTCATCCCTCAACTGTTGGGAGGTCATCGCTTCATCTAACGCGACGTAAGCGCACAGATGAGGAATGCCTTCCTTATCTGGCCGATCCACGACGACGGCTTCGCGAACGTGCTTCAGCTTGACGAGTTGGCTTTCGATCTCGCCAAGCTCGACGCGGAAGCCGCGGATTTTCACTTGATGATCTTTTCTTCCCAAGAACTCCATGACGCCGCTCGGCAGCATCCGGCCTAGATCTCCGGTCTTGTACATCCGCTCGCCGGGTTCCGGCAGGAACGGGTTAGGCAAGAAAGCTTTCATCGTTTTCCCGGGATCGTTCATGTAACCGCGAGCAACGCCGACACCCCCGATATATAACTCTCCTGCTACGCCGTAAGGAACCGGATTGAGCGCCTCGTCCAAAATGTAGAAGTAGTTGTTGTCCATCGGGACGCCGTACGGAATACTGCTCTGCGTATCCTCTACCGTCCCGATCGGATAATAGTTGGACCATACCGTCGCTTCCGTGGCACCGCCGAGGGCGATAGCCGACGCGTTCGGGAAAAACCGCTCGATCCGCTTGGGCAGCGTGACGGGAATCCAATCCCCGCTCATGAAAACAAGCCTTAAGTCCGTTTGCGTGAAATCCGGCTCATCTTGCCCCAGCATGCTCAAGAGGTGATTCATCGTGGACGGAACGGAATCCCAGAAAGTAATCCGCTCCTGCTTCAATAAGCGAATCATCTCCGTATGATCGCTGACCTGGTCTTTGCGGGCGATAACGACTTTTCCCCCGCAGGCCAGCATGCCGAACAGGTCGTATACCGACAAATCGAAGCACATCGACGTGATAAAGAGCAACGAATCCCTTTCGCCGACCTCGAATCGTTTGTTCACCCATTGGATCAGGTTGACGGCGGAATGATGCTCGATCATGACTCCTTTCGGATTACCCGTCGATCCAGACGTATAGATGATATAGGCCAGGTCCGTCGGCTCTGCGTAAATCCCGCTCTCTTCGTCGGACCATTGTCCATAGTATTCCGGGTCCAGCTTCAGCGTATTGCCGATGCCTAATCCATCGTCGCGATCGGCCAATAAGGCGGTCACTTCCGCGTTCTCGCAAATATACCGTTGACGGGCTTCCGGATATTCAGGGTCGATCGGGACGTAAGCCGCGCCGGTTTTCAGAATGCCGAACATGCCGATGACCATCTCGAATCCGCGATCCGCGATCAGCGCGACGCGATCGCGGGGACGAACTCCCCGTTCGGCGAGCATGGCCGCTACCCGATTGGCTTTGGCGTTCAGTTCCGCATACGTGATTTCCGCTCCTTCCATCGTTAACGCAACCCGGTTCGGCGACCGCGCCGCTTGTTCCTCGAACAACCGATGCATCGTCTTTTCGCGAGCATACGGAGTTTGCGTGTTATTAAAACCGTAGACGATCCTCTCACGTTCTTCCTCCGCCATCAGCGGAATGTCCTGCAAAGCCGCTGCGGGATCGGCAGCGAAGTTACGCAATATTCGCAGGTACATGTTAAACGCCGTTTCGATTTCCGATTCGTAGAAATAGTTTCGAGCATATTTGATTTGCACGCCCAAGCGATTCCACGTTCTCGTCACTTCCAGATCGAAGAGCGTATTGGTCATCTCGCTGGACTGAAGATTCAATCGGCGATCCGATCCTTTGATTTCATTCTGACGGTCCATATTCTCAAGCACATGAAAGTCGGTAAAGTTGAACAAGGCGTCGAACAACGGATTGGCCGCGTGCTGACGGCCTTCTCCTAGCAGATTAGCGATATCGACTAAGGGCATATCGTGCGTGGCGACCTGCCGCAAACGCTGCTTAACTTGATCCATGAACGATAGTCCCGTGCGGGTTCTAATAATCGTTTCGCGGAACGGCAACGTGTTAAGGAAGCAACCGAGCATGTTCTCTCCGTCTTCGATCGCCGGACGATCATGCGTGACGATACCCGTTACCAGATCCTGCTCCGTCGTAATAACGGACATCAAATACAAGTAAGCGGAGAAACAAATCTCCTTTAACGTGAATCCTTGATCGCGCGTTAACCGATCCAACGCGACAAGGAGCTCCTGATCGATCTCGCTGCGATAGATCGCGCTCGCTGGCCGGCTTCCGATCTGCTTGGCGGCTAGGTTATACGGCAGCTTATTGCGCGTATACCCTTCCAGTTCCCTCTTCCAGAATTGTTCCGTTTCCAGAGAACAGTTGCGAGACAATTGGATGCCCACGTAATCCTTGTAACTCGCCTTCAAAGGCTCCGCCGCGACTACGTCGCCTTGAAGCAATCGCTCGTAAGTATCGATGATTTCCTTATTGAAGCTTGCGACGCTCCACCCGTCCAAGATGGCGTGATGGAAAGATAGAACGATACATACTTCTCGCGGGCTGAGCTGAAATACGCCGAGCCTCCATAACAAATCGCCGTCAAATCGAAATTTGTTTCGCAAATCTTCGGCCATATAAGCTTGGATTCGTTGTTCTTGCTCTTCGCTAGCGCATGCCGATAAATTTTCAAGCGGCATTGCGGGCATCCGATCCCGATGGACGATCTGAACCGGTTCGCTATACCGCTCCAATTGCATGGACGTTCGAAGGATCGGATGTTTGACGGCAAGCCTAAAAACGGTCTCGCGAAGCAGTTCCCAATCGAACCTCGCGAAATCCAAGACGTAATAAAATTGGTCGTGATAGATCGGTTCATCAGGCTTCAACTTGGAGTAGAAAACCATGCTCATCTGGATGCTGCTTAGCGGATAGTAATCTTCGGCGTCGGCAGGCATCGGGACATTCTCAATTTCGTTTTGCAGCCTGCTCTTCATCCCTTCGAGCAGATGAAACCCCCGTTCACGCTCGTCGACTCCCTCCGAGACCGGTAACGCTAGCAATACCGCCAATTCGGCTATCGTCGGATTTCGATAGAAATCGGCTACGGAAAGATTGCACCCCAGCGCTTTGTTCAAACGGCTGATGAACCGGATAACTTTGATCGAATCGCCGCCGATGGCGAAAAAGTTATCTTGAATGCCGATCTCATCAAGCTGAAGAACATCGGCCCATAGATCGGCGATTTCCCGTTCCTCCGGCGTCCGTGGAGCAACATAGATTTGCTTAGCTGTACGCGATAACTCGGGCTGAGGCAACGCCTTGCGATCTACTTTTCCGTTATCGGTTAAGGGCAAGGCTAGAAGATGCTTGAAGAAAGCCGGAATCATGAAATCGGGCAATTCGGATGCAAGGTGTTCGCGTAAGGAACTTACATCCACTTCTTGTTCCGCGACATAGTACGCCACCAAGTCGAATTGACCTGCCGCGTCCTTTCTTGCGATGACGAGACACTCTTGTATTTCTTCTTGCTGGAGCAGCTTCGTTTCAATTTCCCCTAGCTCGATGCGGTGGCCTCTAATCTTGACTTGGTGGTCGATGCGCCCGAAATACTCAAGCTCGCCCTCTTCCGTCCATCTCGCCAAATCTCCCGAGCGATACAGTCTTTCCCCAGGCAGGAACGGATCGTTAAGAAACTTTTCTACCGTCAACGTTTCATTATGGATATAACCTCTCGCTATGCCCTCGCCGCCGACATAGAGCTCACCGACGACGCCTTGCGGCTTCAGCCTTTGCCTATCGTCCAGAATATAACAGCGCAGCGTGGGAATCGGCTTGCCGATGTTGCTGACATTGGTCGCGATTTCCGCATCCGTGATTTCTTTGAACGTCACGTGTACCGTCGTCTCCGTAATCCCGTACATGTTGATGAGCTTGGTGTCGGCGTAACGTTCTTTGAATGGCTTCAGGATCGCCGGCTTTAACGCTTCCCCGCCGAATATGACATACCTAAGCCGCAGCTCCGGTTGCTCCCGTTCCAAGTCATGCTGAATGATATGGTAAAAGGACGACGGCGTCTGATTCAATACGGTTACGTTTTCCCGGATCATCGTTTCCACGAATCGCAACGGATCCTGCGCCACGTCCTTGCGAATGACGACTAATTTACCGCCGTACAACAACGCGCCGTACATTTCCCATACCGAGAAGTCGAAGCAATACGAATGGAACATCGTCCATACGTCGTTCTCGTCGAATTGGAATAGCGGTTTATCGTGAAACAACAACCGTACGACGTTGCGGTGTTCGATCATGACCCCCTTCGGTTTACCCGTCGTTCCGGAAGTATAGATCACGTATGCCAGATCATCCGAACCATTCACGGACGGCAAAGGATCGAACGAAATCGTAGGCACATGGGACAAATCTAGCATTTCGCACGGCAGCTCCGGCATTTCCTTCGGACCGCTAGAATCGTGAACAAGCAGCCTCACTCCGCTGTTTTCCAGCATATAGGCAACGCGCTCAGCCGGATAAGCCGGGTCGATCGGCACGTAAGCTCCCCCTGCCTTCAGGATGGCGAGCAAGCTCAAGATCATTCCCGCCGAGCGCTCCGTCATCACGCCGACGCATTGATTCGGGACCACGCCTCTGCCTCGCAATACATGCGCCAGATTATTCGCTTTAGCGTCCAATTCCCAATACGTCCACCGCTCGCTGCCGTCGACGACGGCGATGCGGTCGGGAGTCTTTAAGACTTGATCTTCGAACATACGTTGAATCGTAGCTTTCTCGTCATAGACGGCATGCGTATCGTTAAAGTCGTATACAAGACGCTGCTTTTCCTCGGATTCGACCAAGTCGATATCCGCCATCATGATGTTCGGTTCATCTAACACCACTTGCAAATAGCGCGTTAACCGGCGAACGATCGCATCGACCATCGATTCTTCGTACAAAAGAGCTCCGAATTCCACCTCTACATGGAGCGTCTGCTCGCGCTTGGTAAATGCGAACGTCAAATCCGGAACATACCCTTCCGTAACGCCCGCTTCGTGGATGGGATCATATAGAACCACGACTTCGCATAGCTCCTCCACCCGATCGCGCAACGGATAAAACTCGTGATCGTTCGCTTCGATTACCGTTCGCTTGACCTCGGACAGAGTCGTCTTAAAGCTGCTCGATCCATCAAAAGCGAGACATAAAGGCAAAATTGCATTCATGCGTTGTGCTTCGTCCGCATCACCGCGAAATACCGGCGATCCGACGACGATCTCTTCGGCTTGCGCGTACATGTGCAGTAAAAAGGGGAAAGCGGACAATACCGTCATGTATACGCCGTAATCCGAGTGATTGCAGAAAGCGAATAATCGCTCGGATAGTTGTTGCGGAACTGCATAGCTTTTCGTTCTCGAAGCCCGTTCGCGTTGATCTTGAGCGGACGACGCAACGTCGTAAGGAAAGGTTACCGGCATAAGGCCATCTCTTAATTGCTGCTGCCAATACCGTTGCTCTTCCTCGAATTCGCCGCTTGCCGATAGCATATTTAACGCATATTTATCGATCATCGATACTCCTCCGATTCAAAAGTTGAACTCGATTTCCTCCGAAATCGCAATTTTTCTTTTCGCGATTTGACCGTGCAATCGAATGTCTTGCAGCCTAACCTCCGGATTCGTCGCGATATCGGAGAGAATTATAGCATAGTCGTCCAGCAATCGGTTGGCGGTCTCCAAACGGTATAACTTAACCGCGTATTCCAACCTGAGCGCGAGTCCCCCCTCTTTCTCCGCCGCTTCGAGACTGAGGTCGAATTTCGATACGGCAGGCAAGAACGAATAGGGGGCGACCGCTAGCCGGTCAGCCTTAAGCTCGACCGATTCGAAATTCTGCATCATAAAGAGGACATCGAAAAGCGGATTCCGGCTAACGTCCCTAGGCAGGTTTAACTTCTCGACTAACATTTCGAATGGGTAGATCTGGTTATCGAAGGCCGACAAAGCGTTATCCTTAACCGTTTCCAGCAATTCCTTGAAAGATTGATGCCCGGACAATCGGGTACGAATGACCAACGTATTCACGAACATGCCGATGATCCGTTGCAGATCGGCGTGCGTTCTGCCCGCGGAAGGCGTCCCGACGATAAGGTCTTCCTGGCCGCTATACTTGGATAACAGAACGAAAAACCCGGCCAGCAGTACCATATAGAGCGTGCTTCCGCTTTCTGCCGCGACTTTTCTAAGCCGATCCGTCAGCTCCTCGTCGATGGTCAGGAAGACGTGTGCTCCTTCAAAGCTTTGCACGGACGGTCTAGGGAAATCCGTTGGAAGCTGCAACGAAGGAAGATCGCCGGACAGCGATTCCATCCAATACCTTTCTTGCCTATCGATCATTGAAACCGCGTTCGGACTCGACTGCCAGACCGCGTAATCCTTGTAATGAATCCGAAGGTCCTCCAACTCTATCCCTTCGTACAGGTTAAGAAAATCTCCGATGAGAATGCCGCTAGATACGCCGTCCGATATCAAATGATGCATATCGATGAAGAGTACGTGGGCATCCAAGTCCGACGGGTCGCGATGAAGGAGCTTCAGAAGAGCAACTCGAACCAATGGCGGCCTGCTTAGATCAAATGGAGTGACCAGCTCTCTTAGCGTTTCTTCCAACCGATCTTCGGAAGTCTCCCCATATTGGATCGCAAACGGAACGTTAGGGTGAATAAATTGAACGAACTCGCCGTCTTCTACGGCAAACGATGTTCGTAACGCTTCATGCCTCCTAAGCAAAGCCTCGAAGGAAGCCTCCAATCTTGGGATATTGATCTCGCCTTCAATCCGATAAGCACCGGCGATGTTATAGGCCGTATGCGCTCCTTCCAGTTGCTGCAATACGAACAGCTTTTTCTGTCCATGGGTAACTGGGTAATTGCTCCTGGCTTCGGCGGCCGGAAGCTCATCGAAGCGAGTGGGCTTCGTATTCGAGATCAAGTTCGAGAGCCGCTGGATCGTCGGGGCTTGGAAGAGCTGTTTTAACATCAGCTCGACGCCCAACTCCTCATGAATGCGAGTCAGCAACGCGATGGCTTTAAGCGAATGTCCACCCAGCTCGAAGAAATGATCCTGAATACCGATCTTTTCGATGGCGAGAATGTCGCTCCACATCCAGGCAAGCCGGCGTTCGGTTTCATTCGTCGGCGGCACGTAGCTATCATCGGAAGCGCGGACTGGCTCGGGCAATGCCCTTTTGTCTACTTTCCCGTTCGAAGTGAGCGGAAGCTTGTCCAACACGACGACGTAGGCGGGAACCATATAATCGGGCAGACGCTCCCCGACGAAACGACGAATCTCGCTCGCGGCAAGCGCATGTCCATCCGTACCGATATAGGCGCACAGTTCGATCCCGCCCTGCGAATCCGCGTGAGGAACGACAATGCATTCCGTCACTTTCGGATGGCTCGACAAACAATTCCCTAACTCGCCCAGCTCGATTCGAAATCCTCGAATTTTGACCTGATCATCTATCCGGCCCACGTATTCGATCGTCCCGTCCGCCAGCCACTTGGCCTGATCCCCGGTTCTATACATTCGCGTACCGGACACGAACGGATTCGGTGCGAACTGCTTCGCCGTCAACTCCGGACGATGCAGGTAACCTCTGGCTAGCCCCGCTCCTCCTATGCACAACTCGCCAGGAACGCCGATCGGTTGCAATTGGTCGTGTTCATTAACGATGTAGGCTTGCGCATTCGGGATCGGAATTCCGATCGGGACGGACGTGCTCTCGCTGGAATCTCCGGCTGGAGGGGCAGTCCATGCCGTCGCGCATATCGTCGTTTCGGTCGGCCCGTATGCGTTGACGTATTGCAGATTTCCTCTCCACTTTGCCAGCAAATCCGCGGTGGAAGCCGAGCCTGCCGTTATGACGGCGCGCAGCGTCCGCAAGTTATCCGGCCGTAATCCCGCCAAGTAGGTTGGCGGCAAAGTCGCGACCGTGATCCCCTGATCGTTGAAATAATGCTCCAACTTGTCGTAATGATGAATCGTTTCCGAAGCCAATACGTGCAGCTCTCCGCCATTGAACAAGCTCATGAACATTTCCCACACGGAAGCATCGAACGAAAAACTGGCGAATTGCGCGATTTTATCGGTATTCGCCACCTTCAGCTTCAACTGGAAGTAAACCTGCAGGTTAACCATGCCACGGTGCTCGACCATGACACCCTTCGGTTTGCCCGTCGAACCGGAAGTATAGATGACGTACGCAAGATCGTTAGCCGTACTCCGCGGTTCGAGATTATCCGTAATCGGGCGGGAGCCCCCGTTCACGAAACGTTGATCGTCGACGTGCAACGTCTGAAGATGTGCCGGAATTCGTTCCGCCAGTCGAAGTTGACTGATCACGATGCCCGTCCCGCTGTCCTCCAGCATGTAGCGAATGCGCTCCTCCGGATATTGCGGATCGATCGGCAAATACGCGGCACCGGCTTTCAATACGCCCAATACCGCCACGACCATCTCCGGCGAGCGTTCGACCATGATGCCGACGATGTGATTCGGCGCGGCTCCCCGTTCCCTTAATTCCATTGCCAAACGATTGGCTCTGTCGTTCAATTGCCCGTAAGTCAATCTTTCATTGCCGTAGACGACCGCGATCGCATCGGGAGATTGGCACGCTTGCTCCTCGAAGATCGAATGCATCGTACGGTCCGTTTCATATTCGACATGAGTCGCATTGAAGCCGAACAATAGCCTAGCCTTCTCCGAATCATCCAGCATGTCGATCGCGGACAGCAACTGATCGGGAGAACGCGTCACTTGCGCGAGAATATTCGTATAATGACGAATCAATCGTTCCATCGTCTTCTCGTGGAACAGCTCGGTCGCATATTCGAAGTTCAAGCGAATGGAATCGCCGTGCTCCGCCAGCTCCAACGTGAAGTCGAATCGGCTGCGACGCGCGTCGTACGGATATAGCCGCACCTTCGCTTCTTCCGTGTCGCCGTCCGCCCATGACATATTCTGATACGCGAACATCGTATCGAAGAGCGGATTGCGGCTAAGATCCCTGCGAAGCGCCAGCTTGTCCACTAATCGTTCGAACGGATAATCCTGATGCTCCATAGCCCGCAAAGTATTTTCCTTCACGTCGACCAGAAACCGACGGAAGGTTAAGTTTCCTTCAGGTTTGTTGCGAAGCGCGAGCGTATGGACGAACATGCCTATCACCCGATCAAGATCCGCATGGGACCTCCCGGCTACGGGAGAGCCGACGACGATGTCCTCTTGGCCGGAATATTTGGCTAGCAGCACGTAATACGCGGACAAATACACCATGAATGGCGTCGCCTCAACGTCTGCGGCCAGAGATCGCACCGCTTCATGTAGCGTTTTGGCCATTTCGAAGCTAAGTCGCTTCCCCTCGTGGCTGCGAATGGCGGTTCTCGGCGAATCGAGCGGCATATTCAAGACCGGCACCTCGTCCGAGAACGACTCCAGCCAATACCTTTCCTGCATTCGCATGTGATCTGAATGTAGCAACCCCGTCTGCCAGACGGCATAATCGCGGTATTGGATCCGCATTTCGGGAAGCTCTTCCCCTTGATAGAGAGCCAGTAATTCCTGAATCATCACGCCGATGGACACTCCGTCCGAAACAACGTGATGCATATCGAACATTAGGAGCCATTTTGCCTCTCCCATTCTGACCATACCCGCACGGAATAACGGACTATGTTCCAAGTCGAACGGGCGAATAAAGCGATCGATATGCGCTTGCCGGCTCTCTGTGTCGGCATCGAACAAATCAACCGCAAAGTCGACGGACGGAGAGATGATTTGCACGAATTCGCCTTCCTGCCAGCGGAACGAAGTTCGAAGACTTTCATGCCTATGCACCAGCTTCTCGCAAGCGGCTTGAAACCGTTCGACGTTCACTTCCCCTTCGACCTCGAAAAAACAAGGTTGATTGTATGCCGTGTCCGCCGCTCTCGCGCCATCCATTCGGCTAAGCACCAGCAACCGCTTCTGAGCCGAAGTTACCGGATAGCAATCGCGATGCTCAGCAGGCTCGATAGCGGCATGGACGGTTGGACCCGTCCGGTGGATCAATGCCGCCAAGCCTCGAATCGTCGGTACGGCGAACAAGTCGCGAAGGGATATCCGCGTATCGAACTTCCGATGAATCCTCGAGGCTAGCGAGACGGCCTGCAGCGAGTTGCCCCCGATTTCGAAGAAAGGATCCGTAACGCCGATCGGCTGTATGCCCAATAGATCTTCCCACAGCTCGACTAATTCGCGTTCGATTGCGGTTACGGGCTCACTATATTCCGTCTTTCTTCCCGATACGGATTGCTTTCGCTTCTGAACGAGGCGCAGAAGACTTTCCGAGTTATGATAACGCAAAGGCAGCAAGTCGCGGGCATGTCTTAACGCCGCGATATCCTTATAAGCTTCGGAACTATGCCAATCTCGCGGGCCTTCCTCCCGGCTCGGGCGATGATTTACCGAGGGGACGGAAGCCACTGTCCTTAGTAAGGTTGGCGACGTGCTGGCCGCGCTTTCGCGTTGCCCGAAATTCGCCGCGCTCGGCAAGTGCGACACGGAAGCCTTCAACCGTTCGTTCGTTAGCATAATATGAGGGGGGCAATCCGGAATGCTATCCACGCGCAAACGATAGGCGGTCCTCCCGCTTGCATTGTTCTCCAACCGCCATCCGGACGTTTCCAGGAATTCGTGGAAAGGCGCGTTCTTGTCGGTGGAAACGTATTGCGCTTCGATATACTCGGCTTGGCAACTAGCGGCAACCCTTTTCAACTCGGATAATATCGCCTGTTCTACGCCTCTGCCGAGCACGCGGCAGCTTAATAGGAACGTGTCCAGAATGAACGACTCCCTGTCGGCCTTCCCCGCTAATAAACCCACAAATCCGTATTCTCCGAAGCGATCCTCTACCTCGATGCTCCACATTGAATTGCCAGATATCGAAAGCATGTCCGTAAGCTCGTTTTCCGTCCTGGGAACGGAATGCATGTTGAATTGATTCGTACGTTGCGTAAGCTGAGCAGCCCTCCGGACATGATCCTCGCGCAAGCTTGCCATGACGATTCGCAGCCCCAAACCGCGAAGGAATTGTTCCATCGAAACATTGTCTTCCTGCAAATATTGGCGCCGTATGGATTCGGCCGCATAGAGAGCGGTTCGCTTGCGGTCTTCTTCCGTCACGACCAACCTATCGAATCCCCATACGTGCCGTAGATATTCCGCAAAATGCCGCTCGTCCTCCGGTAATTGCAAGGTCAGCACGGAAGGGCAACTTTGCATCATTTCCGCGCACTCCATCCCGCTATCGTCAACGAATATAAAACTATCCAGTCCTAAGTTCAACTGCTCGGCAATTTCCCGCACGGCCGTCGACTTCGCGCCCCAATGAATTCGGGCGGCGGCAATATGTTCTTTCCTAAGCAGCATATCCGGATGGCGTTCGAACGTCTCCCAGACGTCCGCTTCGTTGTTCTTGCTGCTGATCGCCAGAAGCATGCCTTCCTCGTACCTATCCAACATGAAACGTTGCAACGCTTGATAATGGCCGGATATTTCTACTCCGGTCGGACCGTCTTCCCCGCAAATCCCCTTCCAGAGGGTATTGTCGCAATCGAGGACGACGACTTTGAAGCTCTGTCTTTTCCAAGCGATCAACTTTCGGGCGATAGCCGTTCCGATGACCGCGTAAAATTCATCCGTGAAAGGGGCATGCCCTTCCTGATCCGTAACCTCGTCGTACATATGCCGTACTTCATACGAATCGGCCAACGCTTCGTTCAACTCGAGAACGAAAACGCGCTCGAGACTGCCAAGAAACTTCCTCCATCGTTCGTTCAACGTTACCAAGTAAGAGGACAGTCCGCTCTCGAACAGCAAATGATCGGAGACAGGGAATATTCCTACGAAATGCGGCACTCCTTTCTTCCGCAAGCCGAAAGCTTCTATTAAATCCGAATATATCTTTTCAAGCTTGGAGATTGTGACGTCGATCGGGCTTTCGTCATCCCGGATCCAATCTTCGAACCGGATCAGCAGCACGTTAACCCCGTCATTCCTGCCGAGCAAGCTGCCATGATCCAGCAACTCTTGGAATACTTGATGGTACGGGGCGAACGATACGCCGACCGGCAGATCAAATTGTCCGCACCACCAATTCACATGATCGCCGATCTGCTCGGCGGTGAACGTGGCGCTAATCGCTACCGAAAGGGATGGTTTAATATCATAAGCAGCCGCGCTTTCTTTGATCACGACCTCATCGTGTTCCTCGGCAAAATTCCTTTCCAGCAAGCGCGACAGCGGAGCCTCCGGCTCGGAGACCGACGCTTCCGCAAGCTTCAAGAATGAGGACACCCACTGCTTCATCGTTGTTTCCGCGAACAAAGCCGTGTCGTATTCCAAGACAAGCACGAGCTGATCGTCCGAATCCTGCCAAACATCCAGCTTGACATCCAACGAAGACGTAGGACGGTTAAGCGGATATTCCGCAAAAGACAGCCCGTCGACCTCCAGCCGCAAAGGATTCGCCGAATTCATCTTATACTCGTTGTGATAGACGAACATCGTATCGTACAGAGGGTTTCGGGAGCGGTCCTGCTTCAGCGCCAAATCCGATAACATCAAGTCGAACGGATAGTCGTTCGCATAGGCTTTGCCTATCCCCTCGTTAATTCCCGTCAAATAGTCCGAGAAAGTCGTCTTCGCGGCGAACCGGACGTGAATAGGCAAGAAATTAATGAACATGCCGAATACGCGCTCAAGATCCGGATGGTTTCTGCCCGCCACCAACGTACCGACGATGAGGCTATCTTGATTGGAATACCCGTGCAATAGCAGGGCGTACAGCGCGAAAAGCAGGGAGTTCATCGTTAACCTGCGCTCGATCGCAAGCTGCTCCAACTGTCGTTTCAATGAAGCTTCCATCGGCACTCTTATGCGGCTTCCGCCCGGCAGCTTGCTTTCGGGTCTCGGAAAATCATACGGAAGCTCCAGCACGGGAAGCTCGCCCGACAATTGATCCGTCCAGTAGGCTTTGCGATCCCGAAGCTCGCCGTCTTTAATCGAACGTTGCTGCCAGACGGCGTAGTCCTTATATTGAACTTTAAGCTCAGCCAGCCGTATTCCGTTGTACAGATCGCAAAACTCTTTCATTAAGATGCCTGTGGACATGCCGTCCGACATAATATGGTGAAGATCGATCATCAGCAAATTACGATTCGCCTGAAGCGTCACCAAACCTACCCTTAGCAACGGCGGGCACGATAGATCGAAAGGCCGAATGAATGCATCGACGATGTCGTCCAATCGTTCCGGCGTACCGTTATGGAGCTCGATTTCGAAATCCGTTCGAGCGACAACCCGCTGTCTCGCTTCCCCGTCGGCAAATTCGAATGCGGTTCTTAGAGATTCATGTCTGTCCACCAGCCGCGCGAAAGCCTCGTTCACGCGGTCGGAATCTAGTTCGCCCTCCACCATAACGCAAAAAGGCGTATTATTCGCCGTACCGATCGATCCGAATTGCTCTTGCGCGAATACGCGCAATTGCGAAGAGGTCAGCGGATAATAATCGCTTAGCTTCGCAGGCGGCAAGGGAAGATAGCCTGCGGTTCGGCGAAGTCCATCGCCGGATCGGCGTTCCACGAATGCCGCGAGTTCGTTCAGGGAGGCATAGGTGAACAAATCGGCTACGCTCAAGTCCGTCGCCCAATGCGCGCGAATCCGATTCGCGATTTTCAACGCCAGAATGGAGTCTCCGCCCAACTCGAAGAAATTGTCCTCATAATGAATTTGCCGAAAGCCGAGCACCTCGCCCCATATCCGGGCTATCTCCTTCTCAGCGGACGTATACGCATCTTGATCGCGCCCCGTCAATTCCACCTCATAGACCGCGGGTTGACGGTTTTCGCCAGAATGAACAACCGCCGCCGATAGCGTAATCCGTTCGATGTTCAACCAACAGCGGCTTCTTTCGAAAGGGTAGGTCGGAATATGAACGCGCGCGTACGACTGCTCCGCATACAGACCGTCCCAATCGATATCGGCGCCCATCGCGTAAAGTTTCGCCAACTCTTCCCATGCTTGATCTTCCGCTGCGTAGATAGGATCATCCGCACTCCATGCCGCGGACTTACGCGAGCCGTAATAAATACCTTTCAGCTCTGCCGAGGCGAATTCGCCGGCAATCAGACGATCAAGCTTGTCCTGCAGATCTTGCCGATCCCGGAACACGATGGCCAAGCGATATTCATGATGGTCTCTCCCCGTAAGGGCGGTATAGCAAATCCGTTCAGCGCTAGCCTCGCCCCAATCGAACGTCCGATACAGCGCGGCTAGCTCGCGTAACGCGCTTTCGCTCTTGGCGGATAACGTCAGCAAATGATCCTGACGATTCGCTTTCGACCCATAGAGCGGAAGCTTGCTCTTCTCGCGATCATCATTCGGCGCTTCCTCCAGCACGAGATGGCAGTTGGTTCCGCTGATCCCGAACGCGCTAACTCCGCATCGGCGAGGGTACTCCTTCGCCGGCCAATCCGACAGGCGATCGTTCACGTAGATCGGAGAATCGATGAAATCAATGCTTCTATTCGGCCTCGCGAAATGCAGCAACGGGGGGATTTGCTTCCGCTTCATGGCAAAGATAGCCTTGAGCATCCCCATCGCCCCTGCCGCATGATCCAGATGTCCGACGTTCGATTTGACGGAACCGACCGCTACGAACTGCTTGCGATCCGTATACTTGCGGAACGCTCTGTCCATTCCCGCGATCTCGATCGGATCTCCCAGCTTAGTACCCGTACCGTGCGCCTCCATATAGGAGATCGTAGCCGGATGAATGCCCGCGTTATCCCATGCCCGAACAAGAACGTCCTCCTGCGCCGCCACGTTCGGCGCCGTTAGCCCGACCGAGCTCCCGTCTTGATTAACCGCGCTCCCTTTAATGACGGCATGGATCGCGTCGCCATCCCGCAGCGCTTTGCCGAGCGGCTTGAGTAGGAAAGCAATGACGCCTTCTCCCGCCCCGGTCCCGTCCGCGCCGTCGTCGAACGTGCGAGCGCGCCCGCTGGATGACTCGATTCCGATCTTCACTTCGTTCGCGAGCGGAAGCAGATTAATTTTCACGCTGCCCGCGATCGCCATCTCGCATTCCCGGTTGCGGATCGCCTGGCACGCCAAGTGAATCGCCACCAACGAGGACGAGCAGGCCGTATCCACGCATAAGCTGGGACCGTTTAAGTCCAGCAAATAAGAAATTCTCCCCGCAATGATCGATGAGATGTTTCCGGGCACGCCCATCGACAGAAGCTCGGGATCCGTATCGGAGATCATACGCTTGTAATCGTACAAGCTATCCGAATTGAACCCTACGTACACACCCGTTCGCGATCCGGCAAGCGTTCGCCTGCAGTATCCCGCGTCCTCGATCGATTTCCAGGCCGTCTGCAGGAACAATCGCTGGTTCGGCGTCATCAGGCTTGCTTCTTTGGGCGATAACCGGAAGAAGCTATAGTCGAATTCGTCGATCCGATCCAGATAGGCGCCTTCGAAATAGGACAGCGGCCGATCGCCGTTCCGGGTTTTGCTTCGCGCGAACGGATCTACGTCGCTGCGTCTTCCTTCCGGAAATTCCGTTATGAAATCCACTCCGTTGCAGATGCATTGCCAGAACTGTTCGATATCGTCTACCATTGGAAGCTGTGCCGCCAAGCCGATAATCGCGATTTCCTGCATCGATTCTTCTTCGATTTCGAATCGTTGTTCATTTTCATTGTCGTCCAATAGGTTGAAATCGAGCATATTTGTCCTCCTTACCTGAAGTCCGAAAGTGTGCAATTTGCGTAAAAGCTCAAGGTTGGCTACTTCGCTATTGCCTTCCGCTTGGCAGGATCGAGGCTGATCGGCGCAGGGGCATGTCCGCCTTGTTTATTCGTAGATGAGTCGGCTGGCGCGCTCTCCCTCATACGGTAAAGAACGACCATCATGACGATAACCAGCGCCGAGCTGACCGCGAGCAGCCAGACCATTCCGGAGCTGTAGGGCATGTCGAGCTTTCTCATCACGAAATAAGTACCGAACAAGAAGAGCTCGTTAACGATCGGCGCCCAGATCGTCCTGAACCATTCGAACATAAGGCCGAAGATCAAAGCTCCCGCGAGGGCATAGATCGTCATAGGAATATCCCACAAGAAAAACAAACCTCCGTAAATAATGCCCGTTACGAGAATCGAGGCGGCGATAGGCTGGACGGATCTCAAAACGTTATACACCAAAGCACGGAAAAATATTTCCTTGTAGGCGGAATGAACGAATAGAAACAATATAAAGACCGGGATCGAGGCCGTGGTTAAATATTCGAACAGCTGCTCGAATTGCGGAAAGGTATCATGAAAATAAGGAATTTTGAAAAAGGCTTGTACCCATACGCCCATGCCGACGCCCAGTATCGAAATCATGATCATGACTTTACGGTCGATGCGCGAGAAATTGCTGACGACGATCAAGTTTTTCTTATGGATCGCTTTCATCGCGAAGAAAAAGATGGCGAAAGTCGCCAAGTCGAAAATGACGAATCCGATTACGTTATTATTGCCGAGCCAACCGGAGATCGAAGAGATCGACATAATTCGGTTGTTCCAAAAATTCAAGAACGGAAAGTAGGTTACGACGAAGATAAGAGACCATAGGAGCAGTCCGCCGACCATTTTGAGGTGACCGGCTTTATCGTGACCTTTCCAGACGGATACGACCAAAGCGATCGTAACGAACAGGCATAAGACTGCCATGAGGAACAGTACGGAATCGGTGAAAGTCGAGAACAGCTCCAGCAAGCCGAACTTCTGGGAGCAGAATAAAATCGTATTGATGACGAACGCCGTCCATATCGTCGCCCAGACCGATTGCAGCTTCGTATACAAAATTCCGTACATCAGGGCGAGAAAAAACGCGGTAACTTGGATGCTCGGGTTAGGTTGGGCGTATCCGTAGATAATTGCCTGCAGCAGTAAAGCCACTCCGAACGGAACAGCCCGGCGCATCAGATTAAAGAGCACGCCGCGGAAAAACACTTCCTCGAACAGCGGACCGACGATGCACACGCCTACGATGACCATGACGAAACTATCCGACTTCATAAACAAGTTCAAATAATCGTCAAAGTCGGGGAAAGCGTCGGCAATCGTAGAAATTCGGATGACGCTCATGAATAGAAGCGCCGCGAAAACCCCGATCACCGTTAGCATGGCGGCATCCAATCGGCTCACTTTAGCGAACTTGCTCATTTTCCATACGCTGATGTAACGATCTCGTACTATTCTTTTCTTGATTTGAAAGACGATCAAAATGATTGCTGCCGTAATCGCGAACATAATCGAAATCCATATCGGCAGATTATCCATCAAGTAATTGCCGTAAGCTCCGGAATCCGGTACGATCATCGTGTTGTGAACGAACGCCACCGCCATGAACAAGCCAAGCAGAAGCAATACTTCTCCCAGCATGAACGCTGTCTTTTTCATTAATGTCATCCCTCTCCGTTCAATTGATAAACCAAGTCGGCCAGTCGGTCGTTTAACTCCTCTTCCGCGACTCGTTTGCACGCCAATATTCCCGATAACAGTTCGAAGCTTTCTTTCTTTCGCGAACACGACGGCTCGCTTCCCTCCGCAGCCGATTGCTCCCGGATTTGCAACAATCGTTTGTAGGGCTCGATCGCCCCCTTACGGTACTGCTCGGCATCGTCATTGCGATTCCGGGTCGTGACGGCGATGGTTAGGCACTGGTCGATAAATGCGGGCTTCAACCGGCGCAGTTCGAACATCGAAGGCCAATCCTCAGGTACGTCTAACGCATAAGAACGGATATTGCGTGCCGTCTTGCGGTTAAGCTGCTTCAACACTTTGTGCGGACCGATCTCGATGGCATAGTGAACTCCAGACCGTTGCATTAACCGAACGGTTTCCTCCCATCGGACCGCCGTCGTCAGTTGTTCCGCCAATTTCAGTCTTAACGAAGCCGGATCATGCTCGTGCGGCTCGGCGGTAACGTTGGAAATGACCGGCCAATCGAGCTTGCCGAACGATAAGTTGGCAAGTTCGTTGGATAGTTTCTCGGCGGCGGACCGCATGAGCGAAGTATGGAAGGGAACTTTCGCGCGCAATCGGACGACTTTGCCGCCCAACGATTCGAGCGCGGGCGTGATCCGCTCGACGGCTTCGCGGTGGCCTGCGATGACTGCCTGATCCGGAGCGTTGCGACAAGCGATTTCGACGATTTGTCCCGTATCCGGGTCGGGAACGCAATATTCCTTTACCGCATGCAGAGGCAAATTGTTCACCGCGACGATCAGTCCGCCTCCGTTCGGAACGGCTTCCTCCATCCATTTGCCCCTTTGCCATACCGCCTTGACGCCATCGGGCAACGCAAGCGCACCCGCGCACGTAAGCGCGGACCATTCTCCCAAGCTATGCCCGGCCGCGACGCAAGGCTTCAAACCGACCTCTTGCGCCAAGAGACGATGTCCCGCTACGCTGCAGGCGAGGATGGCGACCTGCGTATTCGCAATGCTTCCCTCTTCGGGAAAGCCGTCTTCGAAGCACGTTCGCGCCAGATCGAGCCCGATCGACTCCCCCGCTTCCTCGAACGTATGTCTGACGACCGAATGACCCTCGTATAAGTTCTTGAACATTCCGGTATATTGCGATCCGGTACCCGGATAAAGAAATGCCGTTTTATTCATGCGCCGCTCCTTCCTTTCCAGCCGCCGTTTGCCGACTGCTCGCGTATGGTTTGGTCAACCAACCGACCATTTTCACGTAGCCTTGGCAAAACTCTTTCATTTTCTCTTTGCGAAGCTTCCTTTCGTCGTAGCTGCAAAGCAGCGTAATCCGATCGTTCTCTTCGTAGTAAGATAAGACAATGTCGAACGCTTCGTCGGGAGCCGCGTTCGCTACGCTTCGACCGTACTTATAGAACAACGGATAGATGCCGTTCTCTGGGGAAGAAGATATGTCGTTCAATGGTTTAATAACCGATTCGTCCTCGTTTCCGGCACGCGTTACGAGTTGCTGTTGAACCGAACAGACAAGCGCGAAAGCATCCTGTTGCCCGCTTAAATCGATAACCACCGCATGTACCGCCTGATCGCGAGCCTTTACGTAAATGGTCTGTTCGGCTTTTTTCGTCAATTGCGCGAACAGATAGAGATAAGCCCCCGCCAATACCGAATCCAGATCTCCCCGCGCCTCCTCCGCCATGCGCTTCGCGTCGGTCGTCATTCGCGAGTCCAGTTGGAACGTAAGCGATGTCCGTTGCGGCTTTCCCTGTCGGTTAGCGAAGAACGATTCGGGCAGCTCCGCGTGGCGCATCGTTCCTGACGCCGAATCGGACGACGCCGTTTCGGCTTCTATGAACGCGGCCAACGCCTGAATCGTCGGATAGGCGAACAAGTCCGTCACCTTTACGACCCCGGGATAATCCTGTTCCAAAAGGGAATGCAATCGAAGCAGAAGCAGCGAATGGCCGCCAACGTCGAAGAAATTGTCGTGAGCGCCGACGCTGTCCAACGAGAGCACATCTTGCCATATCTCGCTTATTTTCCTTTCAAGCTCGTTCCGAGGCGCCGCGTTAGAAGCGCTCGTCCGACGTTCCGCCTCCATACGCAGAAGAGCGTTTCGGTCGATTTTGCCGTTCACCGTCAGCGGTAATTTCTCCATCTGCACATAGAACGACGGAATCATATAATCAGGGAGCGTTAAGGATAGATGTTTACGCAGCTCGGCGATCGGCAGCTCTTCTTTCACGGCTACGAAACCCCATAACGCCTTTTCCCCTGCATTATCGTCTTTTGCCAGCACGACGGCTTCGCGAATACGCGGATGCTGCTGAAGTGCGTACTCGATTTCCCCCAGCTCGATTCGGAATCCCCGTACTTTCACCTGGTGGTCTATCCGGCCCATGTACTCCAATTCGCCGTCCGTTGACATGCGGACCAGATCGCCTGAACGATATAAAGTTTCTCCCGGGCGATAGGGATTGGCGATGAACTTCTGCGCCGTCAATTCGGGGCGGTTCAAGTACCCTCGCGCGACGCCGTTGCCGCCAACGTATAGTTCCCCGGCAACGCCTACCGGCACAAGCTTTAAGTTGCCGTCCAGAATATAGGCGTTTAGCGTCGGAATCGGCCGGCCGATCCGGCTGACGTTCGACGAGATCTCTACGTCCGTCATTTCCTTGTAAGTGACATGAATCGTCGTTTCGGTAATCCCGTACATGTTCACCAGCTTGGTATCGGGGTATCGTTGTTTCCAAGAGCCGAGCATCGACGGCTTCAATGCTTCGCCTCCGAAGATCACGTACCGGAACTGAAGCTCCGGCCTCTGCCTCGCCGATTCATAGCGAATGAAATGATAGAAAGACGAAGGCGTCTGATTAAATACCGTCACCTTCTCCCCGATCAGCACATCGAGCATTCGCTCCGGATCTTGCGCGACCTGCTTCTCCAGCACGACCAACTTTCCTCCGAATAACAAAGCGCCGTACATTTCCCACACGGAGAAATCGAAGCAGTAAGAATGGAACATCGTCCAAGCGTCGTTTGCATTGAAGTCGAATAACGATGGGTCATGAACCAATAGACTTACTACGTTACGATGCTCGATCATGACCCCTTTGGGATTGCCGGTCGTACCGGACGTATAGATGATATAGGCCAGATTGCCGGATCCGCTCGTGCTCTTCGCGAGGTCGCCAGACCAAGTGGAAAGCTGGGCGATATCGATGACTTCAGGTGCGATTAACCGCAGACCGGCCTCGTACTTCGATTCCGACAAGACGATAGAGGCTTCGCTATCGTCAATCATATATGCCGCCCGTTCCGCCGGGTAATCCGGATCGATTGGAACATAAGCGCCCCCGGCTTTCAGAATCGCGAGGATGCCGACGATCATGTCGATGGAGCGATCCAGCATGAGACCGATCCTCTGATCGGGTACGACCCCTTTGCTTCGCAGCCCTGCAGCTAGTCGATTCGCCCTTTCGTTCAACTCGCGATAGGTGATCCGCTCGTTGCCGCAGACGACGGCGATATTATCGGGCGTTCGTTCCACCTGCTCTACGAACAACCCGTGGATCGTTTGGTCGCGCGGATAACGCACCTCAGCATCAGGAACGGATAACAACCGGCTGATTTCGTCCGAGGAAAGCATATCGATATTTCCGATCGCGATTTCCGGGTTGTCCGTCACTTCCTTCACAATTTGGCGATAATGCCGTACCCACGCCGCGACCGTCTCTTCCCGGAACAGCTTCGTGCAATATTCGAAATGGCATTCGATTTCCGCTTCTTCCGTCTCGACCGCTTCCAACGTGAAGTCGAACTTAGCGGAGACGTGCGGCGATTCGCAACGCTTCAGCGGTCGTTGATCGAGCGTCAGCTCCGGTATCGCCATATTCTGCATCACGAACATGGCGTCGAACAGCGGATTTCGGCTAAGACTCCGCGTCAATTGCAACTTTCCGACCAGCTCTTCGAACGGATAATCTTGATTGCTGAAAGCACCCAGCGTATTTTCTCGTAATTCCTCCGCGAACGATCTGAACGTTTTATGCGCGGACGGGTAATTTCTCATAGGCAGCGTATTGACGAACATCCCTACCGCGTTATGGAGATCGGCGTGAGACCTGCCCGATACCGGCGTGCCGACCACGATATCGTCCTGACCGGAATAACGGGACAGGAAAACGTTGAAGACGGCCAACATCGCCATGTACAAAGTGATTCGAAGATCCGCTGCGAGTTTTCGCAACGCAAGCGTTTCTTCCTTCGTCAGTCGAAACGCAACCTTGTCTCCTTCGAACGATCTCATGGAAGGCCGATTATAATCGGTTAGCATGTTCAGCGTCGGCACCCCATCGGCGAATTGCCCGACCCAATAGCGCTCCTGTTCGCTCCAAGTCCCGTTAGCCAATGCTTCCCGCTGCCAACCGGCGAAATCCTTATAAGGAACGATGGACTTCTCCGGCTCTCTTCCCTCATAGAATCCGACGAAATCTTCCACGAGAACGCCCATCGAGACGCCGTCGGACACAAGATGATGCATATCGAACAGAATAAGCTGCTCGTTCGGGCTCAGTTGCACAACCGCTGCCCTCAAGAGAGGAGCCTCGGTCAGCACGAAAGGTCGAATGAAATCCCGGATCAATTCCGGTAACGTCGCTTGCGTACCGTCCTTCCATTCGACTGAGACGACAGCTGAAAAATGGACTTTTTGCACGGGCACCCCATCCACCATCCGGAATGAGGTTCGCAGGCTTTCATGCCACCCGACGACCGAACTCAACGCCTTCTCGAACCGGTCTTGATCGACGGTACCTTCGTATAGGAAAGCCGCGGGCAAATGATACGCCGTGCCGATCCGTTCGAATTGCTGCAAGACGTACAATCTGCTCTGCGCCGGAGAAAGCGCGTAATGCTCTCTTTCCTCCGTTGGCGGTATAGGGGCAACGTCGCTTTTTTCCTTCTCGCGCAATAGGTTTGCCATCTGGCGTACCGTCGGGTTGTCGAAGATCTCTTTTAACGATAGAGTAGCCCGAAGCTCCTTATGCAGCTTGTTCAGAAGCTCGGTCGCTTTAAGCGAGTGCCCTCCGATCTCGAAAAAGTCGTCTAAGGCGCCGATTCGCTCCCGATGAAGCACCGTCTGCCATAATGCGATCAAAGCCTCTTCCGTTGAATCGAGCGGCGCCTCGTAATCCGCAGCAGCCAGCTCGACATCTTCTAGATTAGCCAGCGCCTTCCGATCGACTTTGCCGTTCGAAGTCAGAGGCATCCTGCCGATGAGGCTATAACGCGCGGGAATCATATATTCCGGGAGCAGCCGACCCAGATGCTCGCGGATTTCGGCAATCGTCGGTACTTGATTGCTCACCATGTGCGCGCTTAAATACTTGTCGCCTTCAAGCGTTTCTTTCACCGTTACGACGGCTTCATGAATTGCGGGGTGCCGCAGCAGTCCCGCTTCGATTTCGCCTAGTTCAATCCGATAGCCGCGCAGCTTCACTTGATGGTCAAGCCTGCCCATGTAGACGATCGTTCCGTCCGCTTGCCACTTCGCGAGATCTCCCGTCCGGTACATCCGCGTTCCCGGGACGAAAGGATTGTCGACGAATTTCTCCGAGGTCAGCTCCTGCAATTGAATATATCCGCGGGCTAACCCCCTGCCCGCGATGTACAATTCGCCGGGAACGCCAATCGGAAGCAATTGCCGCGCTTCGTCGAGAACGTATAATTGAATGTTATCGATTGGTCTGCCTATGGGGACGCTGTCCGCTAGCGGTTCCGGCTGACAATCGTAATACGATACGTCGATGGCGGCTTCCGTTGGACCGTATAAGTTAACGAGTATGGGTCCGCCTTGCAACAAACCGAACCGCTCGTAAAATCGTTCCACATGCTGCGGGGGCAACGCTTCTCCGCTTGCGAATACGTATTTCAAAGTCGCCAAAGAAGCTTGGCTCCTATCGGCTTCCTGCCGTCTTTCCTGATGTTCCAGAAATAAATGCAGCATGGAAGGCACGAAATGAAGCGTTGTCACCCGGTGGGCTTCGATCGCTCGCACGATGGCGTCCGGATCCTTCTCTCCGCCCGGCGACAAGAAGCTAACCGCCGCACCGGCGAAAAACCACCACAGCAGTTCCCATACCGACACGTCGAACGTAAAGGCCGTCTTCTGCAGAATGACATCGTCCTGTCCGATCGGGTATTGCTTCTGCATCCAACGAATCCGGTTGACGGCCGCTCCGTGTTCGATCATGACCCCCTTCGGGTTGCCCGTCGAACCGGAAGTATAGATGACGTAAGCCAAGTTGCGGCTATGAACGGGATTGCTTCCCTGCGTCGCTTCGTCAACGCGATCGCCGCTGTATCTCTCCTCGTCTCCGATGTCCATAATGGCGCCGGTGAACGCTATACGAGTCGAGTTTTGGTTCTTTTCTTTGGCATCGCCGAACCGGTTCAACCATGCCTTCTGGGTGAGCAATACGACGGCGCCGCTATCTTCCAACATGAAACGTATCCGTTCGGGCGGATAGTCGGGAGAGATCGGCAAGTAAGCTCCGCCCGCTTTCAGAACGGCCAGAATGCCGATCATCATCTCCGCGGATCGTTCCGCGACGATCGCGGCGATCCGGTCCGGCCCCAAGCCGTTCCTTCTTAGTTCCGAGGCTAGCCGGTTCGCTTTCCCATTCAGCTCCCGATAAGTCATCCGTTGATCGCCATTTAAGACGGCTAATTGATCAGGCCATTGTTCTGCGCCTTTCTCGAACCATTCGTGCAGCACGCTCTCGTCGCTATCCTCCGTTGTTGTTACCTCGCGGTTGAACGACCGAAGGATTTGAAGACGTTCCGTCTCGGCCAGCATGTCGATATCGCGCAGATGGGCATGCGGATTGAGCAATACGGATTGAACGACAGCCTCGAAGTGTCCGCACCATCTCTCCATCGTCTCGCGATCGAAGAGATGCCGATTATATTCCAGCCGGCAAGTAAGCCCGCTTCCCTCCATGTAAACGTCCAGCTTGAAATCGAGCTTCGACGTATTCGTTCGCCATTCTTCGAAAGTCAGTTTCCCGTCGCCCATCCTTATTTCCGAACCGATGTCCATCTGGTTGTGCACGATCAACATCGTATCGAATAACGGATTTCGTCCTTGAGGCGTTCTTGAAGACACTAAACCGATCATGTCCTCGTAGGGAAAATCTTGATGCGAATAATCCTCCGTTATGGAACGCGCGCAACGTTCAAGCGTCTCCACGAAAGTCGTTGCGGGATCAATCGTCATCCGCAACGGCACATAATTGACGAACATGCCGACAATGGACTCCAAGTCCGCGTGATTCCTACCCGAAACCAATGAACCGACGACAAGGTCCTGCTGTCTCGTATATTTGTTTAACACAATCGCGTAGACGGTTAATAAGATCGCGTTAACGGAAACCGAATGCCGATGCGCGAGCTCGTTCAGCTTCTTTACGCACTTCTCGTCGAGAGAGAAAGGAATCGAATCGCCTTCGAAGCTTCGAGCTTCCGTCCTCTTGCGATCCGTCGGCATCTCAAGCAGGGGGACCTCGCCGGACAATTTTCGCTCCCAATAGAACCTGTCGCTTGCATATCGATCCGAATGCTTCCGCTCCCGCTGCCACATGACATAGTCTTTATATTGCAGATGGGAGGCCGACAAGTCCTTCCCGTCATATTGCATTGCGAATTGTTCGATCAAATGGTTGACCGAGATTCCATCGGATATAGCATGATGCATATCCAGAATAAGATGGTGCTTGCCCGCTACCGTCCTTTCATCGCCTTCCGAAACAAGCCCGGCTCGAAATAATGGCGCTTCGCTCAGACGAAACGGGCGGATAAATTCATTGATCGCCCCTCGCACGCCGTCATGTTGGAGATTTAAGATTTGCAAGGCAAACTCAATCTCTTCTTCCCGATGGACGAGTTGAACAATGTCTCCTTCCATTTCGGCAAAGGAAGTTCGAAGGCTCTCGTGGAGACTTATTAACCGGCGGATAACGCGCTCCGCTTTCGCGATGTCGAGATCGCCTTCGATATGGATGAGAACCGGCATATGATAGCTTGTCCCGATGTGTTGAGACTGTTCTTGCACGTACACCCGGTACTGCGAGGAGGAAACCGGATAATACTCGCGTTCCTCGGCCTTCGGGATCGGCTCGTACATACTCTTCTCCGCGTCTCGAATGTAATTTGCCAGCTTCCTCGCTGTCGATAACTCAAATAGAGCGGCAGCAGGCACTTCGACATGAAACTCTTTATGAATGCGATTAAGCAACATTGCCGCCGTTAACGAATCCCCGCCCATTTCGAAAAAATCTTGATCGATACCGACGCTTCCCCGACCCAGTCCGTCAGCCCATAGCCGGGACAGACGCCGCTCCAGCAAATCGTCCGCCGTTTCCGTTGCCTCCGGCGTTATCCGCTCGTCCAGAAGCTTGTTCAGCCGTTCGATGACTTCCGTAAATTCTCCCCTTTCATAGCTTTCGGCCAGCTTGTATCGTTGCAATTTTCCGCTGGTCGTTTTGGGTATGCTTCGTACGGGTACAACCTGTTTGATGGATAGGCCGGTCGCTTTATTCAAAGTCTTCTTAACCTCGAGGACGGTGTCGACGAAGCTGTCCGGTTTGCCCCGGTGCACGATGAAAGCGGCGATCTCTTCCGTGCCCGAGTTCTCGCCGGTCACTCCGCAAATCGCGATTTTCCCAAGCTCGATACCTAGCTGTTCCTGAGCTATCCCTTCAAGATCGTGCGGGTAATAATTTTGTCCGCGCACGAAAATAATGTCTTTTTTCCTTCCCGTAACGACTAGACGCCCCTTGCGCATAAATCCTAAATCTCCGGTATTCAGCCACCCGTCATCGGTTTTGAGCTTGTCCGTCTCCTCGGGATTACGGTAATAACCCCTCGTGACGTTATTGCCCTTGATCTGGATATTTCCGATATACCGCTCTTGCAATGTCCGGCCGTCCTCATCGCATATACGGACCTCGCAATCTTGCACGGGATAGCCAACGTCCACGAACGTCACGCATGCTTTGTCGTCGGGGCCGATTTCCGCAACGGGTTCGCCTGCCGAAAGCAAGCTTCTATTCACGTAAACCGGAATCACTTCTTCGTTCATTGGAGGGAAGGTGACGGCCAGACTGGCTTCCGCCATTCCGTAGACGGGGAACAAGATGTTCCTGCCCGCTCCGGCCGGCCCGATCGCATCCAAGAACGAATCGCATAATCTTGCCGATACCGGTTCCGCCCCATTGAAGATAAGCCGCAATCGCGATAGATCCCATTCCGCGATACGCTCCTTCTTGCAGTGGCTCAGGAAATGCTTGTAGCCGAAATTCGGCGAGGACAGAAGCGTAATCCGATGCTCATGCGCTTTATGCAACCACAGCTCGGGATCCATTACGAATAAAGTCGGCGGCATAATGAATTGATGAATATCGGCGGTAAGGGCCGTCAGATGGCAACCGATCAATCCCATATCGTGCGTGAGCGGCATCCAACTCAGGGAACGATCGGCCGAACTAACCCCTGCGCCATCGATGATGGCGTTGATGTTGCAAAGTAGATTCCCGTGAGTCAAGACGACTCCCCTGGGAGCGCCGGTCGAACCTGATGAATATTGGATTAAAGCGATATCCTCCGACCCGATCGATTGCAAATTCCCTCTGCCGGGTTCGATGGATTGCGCATCGTCATCTATGAGGATCGCTCGCCTCTGCATCGACGCCAGGCAAGATGAGATCTCCGGATGCTCCTCGTATTTTTCGATTTGCCTAAGGGTTTCCTTCGAACAGGCTAGATAGGGATTTCGAAGGGTGTTCCACACTCTGGCCAGCTTGAGTTTATGATCTTCGTTATTTCCGGCCGCGAGGGGGACGGGGATGATGCCCCCTAGCTGGCAAGCCCAGAAAAGGATAATAAATTCGCCGTTATCCTCCACCTGGAACACTAACTCGTCCTTGGGCTGCATGCCTTTACGTTGCAGGAAGTGCAATTTCCCCTGCGCTTTGCCGTACAACTCGCCGTATGAAACGAAAGCTTCTTCATGCCTGGTCGTATAAGTAATTCCGTTACCGGAATCCCTAAGGTCATGAAGAACATCCGCAAGTGTCGATTGTCGCGTCCGCATCCTCGCATCCATCCTCCTTATTCCGCTACCCTCTCGATCTAATACCAAACCTCGCTCCTAACGACCGGTTTCTTCTGCTCCTCATGATCGTACGATACAGCGAGTCCCAATCCTCGACGGTACCTGATTCGCCTAATGCGCCTTCGAATTGAATTAATATCTCGTTCGCGAGCAAAGTAGGAATATTATCGTAAAACGCTCTGCGAAAAATATAACTGGCGGGCGTTCCGAATTTGGCGTGAAAATAATCGATGTTTCTTTTTAGCTCGTTCATACGTGAAATGCTCAACGTCGGATTAATCCAGAACTTTCGACCGATCGGATGAATTTGATGATAATTGAACGCCTCGGGACATTCTTTTAGCGCCAATCCGTTCCTTACCAGCCTGTAGCAGAGCTCGGAGTCCTCCATTCCCCAACCTCTGAACTCCGTATCGAACATCCCCGCTTCGACTACGGCATCTTTTCTCACGGACAAATTAGCCGTTGTGCCTAGCATCCACTTCAGGCGAAAGTCTTCTATCCGATCTATTGGAACCCCTAACGCATGATTCGATTCGAACTCTTTGCCCAGAAACAAACGTTCGATGGTATGCTCGAAATTCGTCTCCACTTCCTCTGCCGACGCAAGCTCCGCATACGTCTTCCTGCGAACGCGATGCCAACGATCGCCTAGCTGCTCCGCTAACTTTCGACGGTCTTGGCCTTGCATGATCAACTGATTTCGCCGCCAGATCGTTAGTACCCGACCTTTGCCGCCGATATGAACGGTATTTGCTTCTCTTGAGAGTGCCGATTGATGCCGTTCGATAAAATCGCCCCGAACGATACGATCGTCATCGTTAAACAGTAGATACTCCCCCGAGCTAGCGGAAATCCCCTTATTCCTCGCTGCCGATCGCCCCAGGTTAGCCTGTTTCAAGCGGATCAAATTCAGCTTGTTCTTGTAATTGTCCGCGATGGCTTGCGTGCCATCTCCGCTGCCGTCGTCGATCAGGACGATTTCGTAATCCTTGGAAGTTTGCCGTACGAACGAGGCTAAAGTCAGATTCAAATAGGCGGCTTTATTGAATGTCGGCATAATAACGCTAATCACGAGTTCCCTTCTTTCATTTCCGTTTACTGTTTTTGCGCTTTCCCCTCTTCGATGCAATACACAACGTCAGATTGATATCGCGACTTAGATTCATGAGCGATAACGAGGCACGTCTTCACCCCCCTCAATCGGTTCACGACATCCGCCACCGCATTCGCCGCAGCGGCGTCAAGCGAAGAGCTTGGCTCGTCCAGAAGCAGAATCGGGGCGTCTTTCAGAAAAGCTCTGGCAATGGTAATCCTTTGTTTCTGTCCTCCCGATAGGTTGGACGCATCTTGCGTAATATTCGTGCCGTAACCTTCCGGCAGCGAGTGAATGAAGTCGTGGGCGCCTGCTGCCGCGGCTGCGGTCCGTACGTCTTCATCCGAAGCGTCAAGGTTCCCAAATCGAATGTTGTCCTCGATCGTCCCAGAGAAGAGAAACGGTTCTTGCGGAACATAAGCGATTCTACTTCTCCAATTCGTCAGCGAGCACTGCGAGAAATCATCGCCAAGCAGTCTGATGCTGCCGCTGTCCGGTCGATAAAAACCGAGCAACAGCTTGCAAAGCGTGCTTTTTCCATTGCCGCTCCCTCCCATGATGACGGCCGTCTCGCCAGACCGCACCGACATCTTAACCCCTCGTAGAACGGATCTTTGGCCATATGAAAAAAATACATCGTCTAACTCCACGGCATAGTCTTTCGTGCCTTCTGACGAATCCGACTTCCCTTCGACGATCTCTTGGGTTTCCTCTTCACTCTCGAGCAATCCGTTGATTCGTTCGGATGCCGTAACGGAAACCTGCATTCGGGCAACCAATCCGCCCGTAAGCATAATGACGAACGTTACGTTCATCTGCAACTGGATAAGGGCGATGAGCGAACCCGTTTCAATCGAACCGCTCAGTACTAGAAACGTTCCCGCTACGGCAATGCCCCCGAAACTTATGAAGGTCAACAAATAATTCATGGCTTCCAGCCCTGCGGTTTGTAGTCCGAATCTACTCGTTAAATGCTGAATCTCGCGATTTCGTTCATCGTATTGCCCGATGACGACGGGTTCCAGCTGATAGAGCTTAATCGTGGAGAGACCGTGTAACAAATCGCTGCATCTGGCATTCGCTTCGCCTTTCCGTTGCTGTAAAGTATGGCTAAGTATTCGCAACGGACGTAGGAATCGATAGTTCACCGCTCCTATCACGACGGTTAACGAGATCAGCGACACGGCAAATCGCCATTCCAAAACGAGCATCGCCGCGAAGGAAGCTAGGCCCACGATCGCATAATGGACTAAATTACGCATATGCTCGGTATACATTTCCTCCATTTGAAGCACGTCGTTCGACATTTTCGACATCAATTCGCCGCTTTCATGGCGTTCGAAGAACGGAAAAGACAAGTATGCGACTTTGTTGATCAGTTTGCCGCGTATGCCGACGCTGAGTAGCTTGGCCGTCCGTTTTACTCTGTAGACGAGCAAAGGCGATAGGGCGGCGAACAAGAGGGTAGAACCGCATAATATAGAAAACGTTTTCCATAAAATGTTGATATCATCCGACACCGACGCGTCTATCGTCCATTTGAGAGCGAATGCCGTGACGATCGGAACAATCGATCGAATCAAGGACTCGCCGATCGCATATTGGAAATATCTTCGCCTCGGTTTCGGCAGCATGGAATAAAAGCGCAACCACTCCGAACGTCGTTCGGCCATTAGGAGACACCTTCTAATAAGTTTTGATGCAAGCCGGAATATAGCCCGCTATGCCGCATTAATTGTTCATGCGTTCCCGACTCGACTATGCGGCCTTGATCCATCACAAGAATGAGATCCGCGTCTTGAACCGTAGACAATCGATGAGCGATAACGAGAATGGTTTTTTCCCTTCGAACTTGCCGTAGCGTCTCTTGAATAATCGCTTCCGACTCTCCATCGAGCGCGGAGGTCGGTTCGTCGAAAACAATGATCGGAGCTTCCTTCAACAGCGCTCGCGCAATGGCAATCCTCTGCATCTGCCCACCGGATAATCCCGCTCCCCTCTCGCCAATCTGTGTCAGGTAACTTTCGGAAAGCTGTTGAATAAATGCGTCTGCCCCTGCGGCTATGCTCGCTTCGATCACTTCCCTATCCGTCGCAAGCGGCTTGCCGTGTCTGATATTGTCCAAGATCGTGCCCGGGAACAAGAACGTATGTTGCTTCACGAAAGAAATCATGGAACGAGCTGCCTGCGGATTGTAATCGGCTAACGGCTTTCCAAATAACCGAATTTCTCCTCCATTCGGTTCGTATAGCTTGCTTAATAACTTCATGATCGTACTCTTCCCGGAACCGCTCGGCCCGACGATCGCAACGAATTGGCCTTTCCGGACGTCATAAGTAATATCGTTGAGGGCAAGCACTGAGCGGCCCGCGTATTGAAAATTGACATCGTTGAATGAAATGACGCTTTCGCTCTCATCCGTACTTGTCCGATCCTCGTTATCGGCCACTGTCGTCCCCGTATCGTCTTCCGTTCGATAGTCCATGATCTGATCCAACCGCCTAACCGCGCCTGCCGCAACGAATAACTGATTGATCAGCTCCGGCAGCGCGGAAGCGGATTGAATGCAATAGCCCAATAGATAGATGAAGGCAAGCAATGCCGCAGGACGCATATCGCCATGAATGGCCAGCCAGCCTCCATAAAGAATACACATCGCGAATGGAAGCGTTTGCAGTAGAATTTGCCACGGGATGATGAGCGACCTTTGCCGTTCCAAATCAAAGCTTTTGAACAGGCCTTTCTTCAAAACACGTTCAAATCGTTCCCTCAGCCAATTCTGCCTTCCGTAGGACTTTATTAAAGCTTGCCCGAGCACGGCATCCTGGATTTGGGAGTTGATCGTCCCTTCGATCTCTTGCAATTGCTGCGATTGTCGAATAATCGGCTTTCCTAGTTGCCAAGAAATCAAGAGCGATAGCGGTATAATCAAGCAGCATAGCAAAACAAGCTTCCATTGCAACAAGAACAAAAAAATAAAAGTGCCTGTCGCCATGATAGGGTGAAACAACAAATTGCATAAGTGATAAGTAAAAAATTGCTCGATCGCGAACGCATCATTGGATAGAACGGACATCCAATCGCCCGCGTGGCGGGATTCCGCTTCGGATTGCTTTAATTTCGTCATATGAGCGAACAACGATGAACGCAACTTATAAGCGGTATTTGCTCCGAATCGCGTCGCGGCCGCCTTTATCGAGAACTTCAACAGAAAACCGACAATAACCGCTGCCGACATGTAGATGGACATCCGAATGGCGGTATTTTCGTCCCCGGATAATCCGGCATCAGCCAATCGCATGATCGACAAAGCTATGGCCATTTCAGCCAAAGCGCCGCAAATCGCTGCCGTCACCGCTATAAGCAAATATCGACGCGAGCCCTTGGCAGAGCGGTTCAAGATACTTGGAGATATAAGCTCCTTAAACGACAACGCATCACCTCATTGTTTACGTCGTTAGAAATTATATCGCGCATACCGAAAATCAGATTATTATTTCCCTCCTAATCGTTGTAATAATCTATATAACTCTATCTAAAGAGTTTCTATCGTGTTGACCTGATGTTGAATTTGTGGGTTTTGACACGGTATTGGAGAGTAAGCCGCTTTGCTAAGAAATGAATGACTTGAATCGGAGAGGTTAGGAAGGCTCCTTGCAATAATTTGCAAGAATATCGCCCTATACAATGTTGTCGGAGATGAGCATATATAAATAATAACATATAAAGACACTCTATTAAACTATAATTTTGAATAATTGTAAAAATTTTTAATTAACTCAAATTTGAGAATGTAATGACGTAAAACGTTTTCCTTATTATATTCGTACGTTACCACGAATCCATGGTCATGTATATAGTCAGAGTGAAGCCATACTTAAATATGAAGTGATTCCTACGAATGTACACTCAGTATAATAAATCAAAAAGAAAAAACCCTTCCTAAGAAGAGTTTGTTTGAGAGTTTGGTGCGGTCGAGAGGACTCGAACCTCCACGGCTGTTACACCACTAGAACCTGAATCTAGCGCGTCTGCCAATTCCGCCACGACCGCACATTCTGACAATATTGGCTTCCGAGTCAGAATTATAATTTATCATGGATGATAGGCAAAGTCAATCATTTACTTCCTAAACTTTCCGATAAAATCTATTGATCCTTCCAACGCTGTACCGATAGATTAACGATCTGCGAGCCCCCCGTTGGGGTTAACGTTCGATTGGCGATATCGCTGCCGTTCGAATTCACCTCTACCGAAGCCCAAGTTCCTCTCGCCAGCTTGTACTGAATCGCCGTCCCTGCCGGCAAATTCAAATCGATAGAATAAACTCCGTCGGTTCCTCTTGTCAATTGATAGGCTGAATCCCCAGTCGCCCAACCGTTGAGCGAACCCGTTAAGTAAACCGGTCCGTTCACGGGCGTTGACGACGGCACCGTCACTCGTAACGTTACGCTATCCGCTTGCGGCGTTCCGGATGTCTTACTGCCATTGATTAAGCTCCACGTCCCCGAGCCGAACGAATAATTACTACCGCCGTTGTTATCCCAGCTTCCGCTGCCATTCGTAAAGGCTGCGATTAATCCCGTTGCGCTGCCGAGCTCAATGGCGACGCTCGAATAACCCGGATAAACGGAGCTTTGCATAGGCACGCCCGGCAATGTCGTCCACGTCGTCGAGTTGTCGAGTTTATAATGAATATAGGAGCTCGCAAACGCCGCATTCTTGTAATAAATCGTAGCCTGATTGTTTTCCGGCAACGATGGAGGGCCGGATACGATGTTCCCCGTCGGCGTATACGTCCATGTTCCCGCTCCGAACAAATAGTTCTGTGAATTGTTGCTGTCCCATGTCCCGCTGCCGTTGTTGAAGCAAGCTTCCAGTTGACTCGCCGTACCGATACTGATCGTGATCTTGTTATATCCGGATACCTCCGACTCCGGCATGGCGACGCCCGGCGCAGACGTCCAGGTACCTCCAGCCGGGCGATAATGAATATACGGCGCGGCGAATCCTTTCTTGTAGTAGATCGTCACGTTGTTGCCCGCCGGAGTCGAGATGACGGCCGGAGGATCGCTGCTCACCGAACGATTACCCGCCGCATCGAATGCCTTCACTGTATAAGAATAGGAAGCTCCCGCAGAAAGTCCGCTATCGGTATAAGTCGTCGCGGTCGCCGTCGATCCGACTTTCGCGCCGTTCCTGAACACGTCGTAACCCGTAACCCCGACGTTGTCCGTGGACGCGCTCCACGTAATCGTGGCGCTCACGGCCGATGCCGCTTGAGCGGTCACGTTCAATGGTGCGGTCGGTGCCTGCGTATCCACGATCGGGGCACCCGCTACGATGTTGCCCGTAGGCGTGTAAGTCCATGTTCCCGTTCCGAATAAATAGTTCTGCGAATTGTTGCTATCCCATGTGCCGCTTCCGTTATTGAAACAAGCCTCTAACTGCGTTGCGGCGCCGATGTTGATCGTGATTTTATTATATCCGGGCAACTCCGACGACGGAATGGCGGCTCCCGGAGAAGTCGTCCACGTCCCGCCGGCCGGGCGATAATGGATATAAGGCGTCGTGAAGCCTGCCTTGTAATAAATCGTGACGTTGTTGCCGGCTGGCGTCGTAATGACGGCTGGAGGTGCGCTGAAGTCCGAGCGGTTGCCTGCCGCATCATACGCTTTAACGGTGTACGAATAGGCGGTGCTGCCCGCTAAACCATTATCCGTATAAGCGCTAGTTGAAGACGTCCCGACTTTCGTTCCGTTGCGATAAACGTCGTATCCCGTAACGCCCGCGTTATCCGTGGATGGGCTCCATGACACTTTAATAGAGGAAGCGTTGATCGTTTGCGCGCTTACCTGAGCCGGTACGCTTGGAGGTTCATTATCCGGGATAGTCGGTTGATCGGTTATGAAAGGATGCGTGCCCGTAACAGATCCTTGCACGTCCTCGATGTATTTGCCGCCCACGAGATTATATTTGCCCGCACCGACGTACACTTGCTGGATCTCGCTTTTCGTAACGTTGCCTTTCGAATCCGTTGCTTCAATATAGTAGTCTAATAATTGGTCGCGGTAGTCATCGATGTACGAATAATAGAGATCCCCGATTTCCTGCGCCGGCACCTTAGCCATGACCGCTTTGCCGCTGGGCTGCCAATCTACTCCGTTTATATCCGGCGTTAGGTCGCGTACGTTCATCGAATATTCCGTCCATGAGCCGACCTTTGCCGGATCAATCCCTTGCACGCCTGCCGCCTGAAGCGCCGCCGGATCGTACACTTTAAACGTATTGTCCGCGGCGTCGGCCGACTTGCTCGTATGCGTCCTGACTTTGACCTTGATGTTCTGGATCCCGCTCGTATCGTAGGCGTACGAATAGATGGCAAAAGAATTATCGAAATGATGCAATGTCCATCCTTCCGCTTTACTCACGTTCGCGCTGCCCGGGTTATACGGATAGCGCTGCGGCCACCAGACGGAAGGTCCCACTTTATCCTTGGCTAACTTAGACTGCACGTAGGGTTTGGAGAAATATAAAGATTGATTAAAGGACAAAGTCGGTTTCACGTTATCGTCCACGTTCTCGTCGTAATACCCGAAGCCGGAATCCATTGCGGGAAGCAGGAAATACCAAGCGAGCTCCGCTGGATTAGCGCCGCCCGCGTAATCGTTGGCGACGTTCCCCTTCACCGGATACGACAGCATCCAAGGATTTAATTGGTTACCCGGATACGTAATCTCATGATCCAGCGCCGTGGTCGGTTGCCAATAGTTCGGATGCTCTTCCAGCCAGATTTGCTCCGCCGTCTTCGCATAGTTCAAAGCGGCTTGCAACAAAGCGAAGTTGCGCTCCAAGTAATGGTATCCGTACTCGAACGATACCGTCATTCCGTCGTCGATTCCCGCTAAGTTTTTCTTAGGCGCGTAAGCGGTTTGATTCGCTTGATTAAAGCTTGAGAATTGCGACTTCCATATGCCGAAAGGCAACCGCCAATGGTACCATGTCGGATCGGATGAAGAATCTCTCGTATCGATCCATGAGCCGTCCTGGACGTGAACGACATCGTTCGCGGCGGGAAGATTCATGCGAAGATACTCATCGATTCCCATCCCCTTCACGCCGGAATCGGTATACGTAACGTTCGCCGCGTTGCGCCAGGTTTCTTCCGAGCCCGCGCGCCCCGAAGAGTTATCGCCGTCGTGCGCGACAACGAAAAACTGTTTCTGGGATGAAATCCCTTCGAAGGGCTTGAGCGCCGTAGCTTTCGTGCTGCCGTTGTAGCCTTCCTCCCATGACTCTGCTTGAGCGACAGGTATACCAACGACCTTCGATTCCTGTCCCGTAGCCGGGTCCACGTAACGAACCCAATGAGGCGTAGAGGCGAACGGATATTTATTATGAACGACCTGTTGCTCGTTAAACATGTTCTGGCTCACCCACGAGCCGACATTGCTCGTATTCTGCAAATCCGCGCGGTTGGGTGGCGATATCATCGTATCGGTACCCGGGCTGTTCAATAACGGATAGTCCTTTAACGTACGCGAAAAATGGTTGTTCCCGATGACCGACCATTGAATGCCTAGCTTCTGTAGCACCGGAATAATCCGTTCCGAGAACCCTAGCTCCGTAGGGAAAAATCCGTTCGAAGATTTATAACTGCTTCCCATAAAATAAGGCTGGGCAAGAGCGGCTCCTTGGTAAATCAAATCTTTCAGCATATAATCGTTGCCGGCTAACGGCCCCATGCTATGATGACCCGTAAAATGGATCAGATCCAATGTCTTCTTCCCATTCTGCGTTAGAAGATTGTTGTATGCCGTACGCCATGGCTGCCACCAATTTAGGTTGTTGTAGTCGTTCACGTTGCCGCGTTGAACAAGGCTGTTCACGTTATTGACGAGCGACCCAGACATCGTCACGTGCATCTGGGCTTGGGCGTGATTGTTGCGCAGATCTCCCGCTACGCTCCAAGGCCAACTCAGATAGGCTCCTTTCTTGGCGTGATGAGAGTAATAAGATACCAGGTCATCGTGGGGCATGATGGCTCCGCTAGGCAAATAATAGGGATAACCTGGCGGAGGATTGTTCTTAAGCGCGATGACATCCCCGTCGTACGTATACCGAATCGGGCTCCCGACGGGAGTCGAACCATATTGATTGACGTCATAGTAAGCCCAGAAATTAGGCATATGATTATGATAAACGTGAGCGGCGGCGATCTCGGCAGAAACGCCGGAAGCGCCAGCTTGCAGCAACCAAGCACCCCCCAGCAAAACGGCAATCGATCGAGAAAGCCATTTCATCTTAATCATGATCTTCTTGTATCCCCTTTCATTCTCTTATTCTCAAAAAGAGAGGGCTGTCGATAGTTCAACAACCCTCTCGACAACCCTCTGCCGTTCCTTATTGGTCTTTCCAGCGTTGTACCGTTAGATTTACGGTTAGAGCTCCTCCGGATGGAGTTATCGTACGATTGGAAATATCGCTTCCGTTCGAATTCACCTCGACCGTCGCCCACGTCCCCCGCGTGAGCTTGTATTGAACCGCCGTACCCGAAGTCCAGTTCAACGTAATAGAGTAAACGCCGTCCGTTCCTTTCGTCAATTGATACGCGGCATCGGACGTGGACCAATTGTTGAACGTTCCCGTCAAGTAAACCGGCCCGTTCGCGGGCGTTGACGATGGCACCGTCACTCGTAACGTTACGCTGTCCGCTTGCGGCGTTCCGGACGTTTTGTTGCCGTTGACCAAGCTCCAAGTTCCCGAGGCAAACGTATAATTGCTGCCTCCGTTATTGTCCCAAGTTCCGCTGCCGTTATTGAAGGCGGCGGTTAACCCCGTCGCGCTGCCAAGCTCGATCGTGATGCTCGCGTATCCCGGGAAGGATGAACTTTGCATCTGGCTTCCAGGCAACGTCGTCCAAGTAGTAGAATTGTCGAGCTTATAGTGAATATAAGAATTCGTAAATGCAGTATTCTTGTAATAGATCGTGGCTTGGTTACCAGCTAAAGTCGTTACCGAAGCCGGAGGCGTGCTCTCGGCGGAACGGTTGCCGACCGCATCGTAAGCTTTCACCGTAAAATTGTAAGTCGTTGCGGCCGCAAGTCCCGTGCTCGCGAAGGATGTTGTCGCGGAGGTCCCGACTAACGTTCCGTTGCGGAACACTTCATACCCGGTAACCCCGACGTTATCGGTCGATGCGCTCCAAGTGACGTTCACGGATGTAGCCGATACGGCTGTCGCTGCTACGTTCTGCGGAACGCTAGGCGGAACGTTTTCCGGCAACGAAGGGGCACCGGATACGATGTTCCCCGTCGGAGTGTACGTCCACGTTCCGACTCCGAACAAGTAATTTAACTGATTGTTGCTATCCCATGTCCCGCTACCGTTGTTGAAACAAGCTTCCAGTTGACTCGCCGTACCGATGTTGATCGTAATCTTGTTATATCCCGGTACCTCCGATGCGGGGATCGGTACGCCAGGCGTCGTCGTCCATGTGCCTCCGGCAGGACGGTAATGGATATAAGGCGTCGTGAAGCCTTGTTTGTAATAGATCGTCACGTTATTGCCGGCTAACGTCGTAGCTACGGCAGGAGGCGCGCTGAATTCCGAACGGTTAGCCGCTGCATCGAAAGCTTTGACCGTATAGGAGTATGAGGTCGTTGCCGCAAGACCGACGTCCGCGTAGGAGGTTGTCGTTGACTGTCCAACGAGCGTACCGTTCCTGTAAACTTCGTATCCGGTGACGCCGATATTGTCCGTCGATGCCGTCCATGCGACGTTGATCGAGGAGGACGACGACGCGGTTGCCGCTACGTTCTGCGGTACGCTCGGCGCCTGCGTATCCGGCGGAGTCGTCGTCGCCGAAGCCGGCGGCGAGCTTAACGCGGACCGGTTCGTTGCCGCGTCGTATGCCTTGACGGTATAGGAGTACGTCGTTGCGGCCGTTAATCCGTTATCCGTGAATGAAGTTCCGGACGTCGTTCCAACCAACGATCCGTTGCGGAACACTTCGTATCCGGTGACGCCGATGTTATCCGTAGCAGCCGTCCAAGTGACTTGGATACTTGTCGCGCTAAGCGCGCTTGCGTTCACGTTCGTAGGCACCGTCGGCGCTTGCGTGTCGGAAATCTCCTTGGCATAAATTTTCGCGGAGTTCGCTCCCACGCTTACCGTAATTTGCTTACCCGTGACTCCTCCGGATTGAACGGTAATGCTGTCTGCGGTATTCAACTGGTTAACTAAAACCGTCCCGGCGGTTAAGGTACTCTCGGCCCGAAGAGGAATCGTAACGTTTTGCGTTCCGCTCGATGCGTTGCTGAATACCGATAGTACCTCCTGCCCAACGTTAGTACCGCTTTCTACGCGGCGGGAGAAGGCGTACAGATTTTGAGCGGACCACATCTCGCGCTGTTTGCCCTTACGGAGCGCTTCATACTTCGAGCGAATTTGATTGAGCTTGGCGACGTGCTGGTACGTGTTCGTACTCTCGTTAAAATAGTTCTGAATGACGTTGCCGTTCGCATCGCGCTTAACCATCGACCAACGGTTCCAAGTATCCGCGATTCCGTCGCTCAGAATTTGATTATTGGCATTCCCTTTGTTTTGCTCCGTTCCTTGGAAGACGACCGGCATACCGCGCACGGTGAAAATAAACGTCAGCGCGTTTTGCAGCTTCTGCACGTCTCCTCCCGCTTCCTGAAGGAACCGATTTCGGTCGTGGTTGTCGATGAAGGTGACCATATGGTTCTCGTTGCCGTTATACCGATAATCCTGGGCTAAGCCGTCTTTGATATACGCATCGAAAGACTGCCCGTGCGCAAAGCTGCTAAGAATCTTAAAGAACAGCGGAAAGTCCAGCATTCCCCATTCTTTGTTCGCGCCGACCCAGCGGGAGACGAATTCCGCGTTTCCGTCGAAGTTTTCTCCGAAGGTGTTTACTCCTAGATAATTCTGCAACGCGCCAATGTCCGTCGGTTTCATTAGCTTAGCCGCGTCTACGCGCGCCCCGTCCGCCCCCGTGTAGTCGAACCAGCCTTTGATCGAGTCGAAGATCGCTTGCCTGGCCGCCGGGACGTCGAAATCGATATCGTCGAGTCCACCTAAGTCATAGTTCTCCAGATAATCTTGTGCCGCTTGGGTATAAATCCCTTCGACGGATGCGAAATTGATATCCCCGTTGTGATGATACCAAGACGGATTGTTAAACGGAGCCGCCGGCTGCAAGCTAGGAATATCGTAAAAGGCTTGCGTTCCTAACATATAGTCGCCGATGTGATTCGGAACGACGTCGATGACGACTTTGATTCCGAGGGCATGTGCCGAATCTACGAGCTCCTTGAGCTTCTCTTTCGTTCCGAAGAACGGATTAGCCTTGTTCGGATCTTTGATATTGTAGCCGTGATAAGCCGTATTTCTGCCCGAACCGTTATTTTCCCGGTTCGTCATTTGCGGTTCGGCGACGGGAGATATCCAGATCGCCGTGTAGCCCATGTTTTTAATGTAGCCCAGCTTATCGATGATCCCTTGCCAGTCGCCGCCTTTCATATGACGGAAGTCCTCTTCCGACGTTTCGCCGTAGCGGATGGCCGCTCCCGTCGCATTGTTGCTCGGATCTCCGTCATGGAACCGGTCGACCATAATTTGATAGATCGTGTCGTTCTCGTCTATCGTACCTATGCTTGCCGCATGTACGGTTTGGGGAGAGACGATGAATACGTTAGCGCATAGAGTTAACATAAAAGCCGCAATAAGCAACGGAGATAACCATCTTCTGAGCATCCTTATTTCCCTCCTGGATTTTCTTATATTAAGCGCTTACATTCGTGCTTGATCAGAGCACTCCTTCATTTCACTCATTCATTAATTTCTAGGAAACCGGTTTCCCGAATAGAAATTAGCATGTTCCCGATTCTATTGTCAATACATGCCAATGAAATAGAGTCCTAAGTCCCGAGCTCTTGCCGACATGACGAAATCGGTCGAATCGTGGCGCTACAAAAATCTTTGGCCTTCTTAATAACTTCCGCTTTCTTCTGATCAGCCGTGTTCCTAGCGCGCCTCCGTCTGACTATTGTCCGAAATAGCAAGTTTTTTTCTTCTATCGATCAGAAATGCAAGACTGGTTATCAAAATCACCCCGATAGCGATACACTGCGAGGTAGCAAGAACCCCAAACTGTCCTCGGATAAGGTCGCCTCTGAAAAACTCGATGCCAAACCGTCCTACACTGTACATTACAAGATACAAACCCGCAATCACTCCATGATGCGGCCGGTATTTTTTTGACACATAGACTAGCGCTATAAAAAGAGAAAAACAAAACAAGCTCTCCATGATTTGCGTAGGGACAAGTTTGACATCATTCGGGGCGGACTCCGAGTGGCGAAAGGTAATGCCAATCCAACTGTCCGTTTCTTCTCCATAGCAACACCCCGCAAGCAGACAGCCGATCCTGCCGAATCCCTGGGCCAATGCTACACAAGGCACAAACAGATCCAGGTGTTGGAGAAAGTTTATTTTTTTCTTCCGGCAATAAGCGTAACCAGCCAAAATCCCCCCTATTATGCCTCCGTAGACCACGAACCCTTCGGAAACATTTAAAACAATGCCCGGGTCGTTTACGATTTTATTGATTTGAGTGATCCAATACAAAAGCTTGGCTCCCGCGAATCCTCCTATAAGGCTAAGCACGGTTAAAGAGAATATATGGGATTGCACGATTTGTTCCGTTGTCGCACGATATAGGACTACTTTGTAAGCGACAAGGATTCCGAGCGCAATCATCATCCCATAGCCGTAAATGGTTACCGGACCGATTGTAATTAATTCATTATGCACGAGTTCATCCCCCAAATCGTTTTTCATGGTTTAAGGTCCCAAGCTTTCAGACGACCAAACTACAATATGTAGTATTGTTAGTTAAAAAAAAGGGATTATGAATCCCCACCCACGATTAACAACAGCAAAATGGAACAGGTTCTCAAAAATGGCTTCAGTAAAGCAAGCGGAACCTTCACAGCTTCTTCTGGCTCAAGAACCTGCATCACGCGATATTGCAAGGTTGTATTCGCAAAATAAACGGCAGAATGATAACGCTGAAGATTTTCGCGTTTTGCCAATTTCAACAAGACTTTACCTAAATACAATTCCGTGCCCATTTGTTGCATTGCATATCGATCCGCAAACAGTTCTTTCCATGTCTCATAATAGCGAACAATTGGTTTAACGATCGGCAAATAGCCAAAAGCATCAACCAGCAAGCTGGAGAGGAACATTTTGCGTCCGTCGTGATTGAGGCAATGATATCGTTCATGCAGCAAAATCGCTTTTACTTCCATTTTGCTAAACCTGTCTACAACCATTGTGGAGACAACGATTTTGGGTCGAATTAGTCCAATCGTAAGCGCAACAAAAGAGTCTTCCTGTACAACGATGATTTCTGTTCCCCAATTTCGGCATATGTACTGCAAGCGCTTGGTGAGTTTATCGTGTTTGCGGGACCGAAAATGTTTGATCCATTTTTGCGATAAATACATTTGCCGGATAATCCGCCATATCATCATGCCAAGCATGTATCCAAGTACTAAGATGATTGCATAATTGAAAACGGGAGCTTGGAACGTTCCGCTGCGGACTTGATAGACAAGAATCCATCCCATTTGTGCAATCGCAGTTGTTATTATGACTATCATCAGAGAATAAGAGCCTCTTAGCCTTGTTATCGGACTCATTTCTTTTTCCTGCTTTTCAGATCATGTAGCTTGCGCTCCAGCCTTGTGATGACTTCAGGATCGACTTCATCAAGCGCATCAATCATGTGGTTTACGACTAAACTTCCGTATTCTTGAATGAGTCCCTGCGACACTTGCTTCGTTTGTTCGGACAGAAACTGCTCTCTGGATAGAATCGGACAGAACTTGGCTGCCCTCGCCCGGCCGGTTCCCGTCATGAGCTTTGCCAAATGTCCCTTGTCCAGCAGACGATTCATAATGGTCATCACCGTATTAATCGAAATCGGACTTTCCTGATCCAGGATCGCTTGCACTTCCTTAACGCTCAAACCTTCGGAAGTCCAAAGAATATCCATAATCCGGGACTCCAGAGGCCCAAAAAATCGGTTCAGGCCTTCACTGCCCATATTCATTTTTTTGATCTGCATTGTTGTCTCACCACCATACTACACATAGTAGTATGGTGGCGCACAAATGTCAACAGCCTGCGGCATGATTCATTCCTATAGTAATCTACATCAGAAAAGTTGGTGTATTTCCGATGAGAGGCCCCCCCTTCATTGATTCTGAGTAGAGGGGATAATGCCAAAGGAACTTTCAAGAATCATGCCAACACACAGCTTCTGAGCAAGAGGGATAGTCGCGGGTGTCCGCCCTCCTACCTCAATGGATTCACTGAGGATGAATCCATCTTAAATCCATCTTCATAAGAGCCGGCTTCCACTCTGTTGGAGGTGCTTGATCGGATATGATGATGTGGATGTCTTCCATATCGACGATTTTGGCCACTGTACGTTTGTCGACTTTAGAGGAATCCGCCACTACGATCGCCGTTTCCGCGCAACGGATCAACTTTTTGGTGAACACGGATCTTTCGTAATCATAGCTAGAAACGCCGTTTTTCAGAGAGATTCCATCGACGGAAACGAAAGATTTGTTCACGTAGAAGTCATCCATAATCTTTTCGGCAATCGGACCGGATACTCGAAGATGTTTGGCGTTCACTTCGCCGCCGATAAAAATAATTTTACCGTCGTATTTATTCCGTTTTTGATGTTCGATAAGAAGCATAAGAGCCGGTATGGAGCTCGTCAATATCGTCAAATTTCGCTTATTCACTAAGAAATGAATGATTTGCAGCGCCGTGCTGCCTTCATCCACCACGATGACATCGTTATCCTCTATCAATTCCGCGGCCAAGAAACCGATCTTGCGCTTAGCTTCCGCGTGTACGAACTCTCTCTCGTTATGCCCGAGCTCCACTTCGACTCGAAATTTAACCGCTCCGCCATACACTTTTTTCAGTTTATTTTCTTTTTCCAGCTCGTCGAGATCTCTACGGATCGTTTCCGTCGAAACTTCGAACAACTGAGAAAGCTCGCTCGCGATAACTTTCCCTCTTTCATTGAGCAAGTCCATAATACTCGTTTTTCTTTCCTCCCCCGCCAGCGACACCCGATCCCCTCCTTCGTCTTGCATTATTATATCAAAATCTTCCACGGTTCTCCTGCTTATTACGAATCGGCACCGCTTGCTAACGATATTGATATAAATTGCGTCCGTTATCCGTCATATCGAATAGATGAAATTTAGCATCCTTAAATTTAATATGCAAGTTATCTCGAGAGCTAACTTCATTTTCATTGTCCGTCAACAGACGAATCATCGTCTCTAGCTTATTTTGCGGATCTATCACTTTAACGAGTTTTCCGCTGCCTAAGTGCTCGACCAGATCCACCTTCATCCGAATCGCTTGCTTATCGCTAGCCTCGCATATCGCGATGTCGTGAGGTCTGATGCCGAACTGGACCGGTTTCCCGATATGCAGCTTATTCAGCTTCCTCTCTTCCGGCAGCGTATACTCGAAACCGTTCGTAACGACGACTTGATTGCCGGACTTCTCTTCAAGCGTTCCGGTAACGAGGTTCATCGGCGGATTTCCTAGAAAGCTCGCCACGAACAAATTGGTCGGATGATTAAACAGCTCGTTGGGAGGCGCGTATTGCTGAATTCGACCCCCGTTCAAGATCGCGACCCGATCGGAGATCGCTAGCGCCTCTTCTTGATCATGCGTGACGATTATCGTCGTTACTCCCAATTTACGCTGGATCTTGCGAATCTCATCCCGAACGTCTAATTTCAGCCGCGCGTCCAAATTGGACATCGGTTCGTCGAGCAGCAATATTTCCGGATTTTTGGAAAGCGCCCGAGCCATGGCCACACGTTGCTGCTGTCCGCCGGAAAGTTGGGCAGGCTTGCGATCGAGCAGGTGATCGATCTGCAGTATTTTGCTCGTTTCTTTCGCTCGTTCATAAGCTTCCAGCTTCGGAATTTTCCTCTCTCTTAGCGGGAAGGCAATATTCTCTCGCACCGTTAGATGCGGGTATAACGCATAAGATTGAAACACCATCCCGATGTTACGATCTTTAGGCTCTACATGATTCATCAGCTTGTCGCTGAAGTATATTTCTCCGGAAGTCGGCTTAAGCAATCCGGCAAGCATCATTAACGTCGTAGTCTTGCCACACCCGGAAGGTCCGAGCAAAGCTACGAATTCTCCCTTGTTAATCTCGAGATCCAGCCCATCTACAGCCTTATTGCCCGCCTGCTTACCGTCGTATTCCTTTACGATCCTTTTCAAAGTAATCATACCTGCTTCGCTCCTCCCAAGTTGACCTTCATGAAGATCTTCTGCGTAAAGATATAGAAAACAACGATTGGCAGCGTGTAGAATAATCCGATAGCCGTAATCAAGCCGTAATTGATAATGTTGTTTTCTTTAGTCACTAATTTAGACAAGTAGCCTGCCAGCGTCAGCATGTCATCGTTGAAGATGAGCAATTTGAACAGAAACCACTCTCCGTAAGCTCCGAGAAAAGAGAATACGGCTATCGCGCCGATCCCCGGCAGCACGTAAGGTACGAGTACTTTTTTGAATGCGCTGAACCGCGTGCAGCCGTCGACCATAGCCGCCCATTCGATATCCCACGGCACTTCGTCGAAAAATCCTTTCATGATATACACCCGTCCTGGAAGAGACCCAGTAATCGCCACCAATAGAACTCCCAAATACGTGTTAACCAAATTCATTTGAACCAATATGAAGAAGGTCGCGATAATTAACGTAATGCCCGGAAAGGATCTCATGAGGAACAAAAATTTCATCGTCGCCCGCTTCCCGCGAAAATCCAGTCTTGCAAAGGCGTACGCCGTAGGTACGGATATGCATACTTCAATGGCGACAATTAAAAACGAGTACACTATCGTATTGAGGACGATCGGCCATATTAACGGAAGCTTCACCCCTGCATACTCCACCGGCTTACCGAAAAACGAAAAGTTCTCCATGGAAAACTGCCCGGTCGTAAAGTTCATCGTAGCCGCTAGGAAGTACCATATGATCATAGCGATTATTGGCAAGGTAAATAACGTCATATAGGTATGAACCAACAATTTTTTAAGCGTACCGGTTGACATCATGCAGCCTCCTTCCTTAACTAATCTTCAATTCTAGATGGCTTGATCATTTGGTCGAAGTCGAATAACCGTAAGAAGAATAGTGTAAGGATAAAAGATATTAACACGACGATTAACGACACGGCAGAGCCGTAGCCGTAATATTTCAAGTTGAATGCTTGCTGATAGGCGTATAAGGACAAGGTCGTCGTATCTCTCATCGGCCCGCCGTTCGTCAATAGCATAATGAAGAAATAGGACGATACGAAACCGATCAACTCCGAAATCGTGATATACATTAACGGCCATTTTAACGTAGGAAGAATGATCTTCGTAATGACCGATTTCTCGCTTGCTCCATCCACTCGGGCGGCTTGGTACAAATCTTCGGGAATCGAGTTGATCGCGGCGGACAATAAGATCATGCCTCCGGAAATGGTGGAAATGATCGTTGCTACAATGACAATAGCCATAGCGGCTTTCGTGAACCATGACACGGGATCGGATTCCACGCCGAATTGATGCATGATGCTATTGAGCAATCCGACTTCGGTCGGGTCGAACACGTATTTCCAGAAGGTTACGTAGACGACGGCCGGAATTATGCTTGGAATGAGCCATAATACTCTGTATATGACAGCTGTCACTTTGCCTTTAAGAAAGTACTGAGTGGCAATCGATATAATTAAAGCAAAGAGCATCGAGATGGCCAAAGATAGCACCGCGAAGATAGCCGTGTTCCATAAAATTTGAGGAAGATTGTAATCCATAAAGATTCTCTTAAAATTCGTAAATCCAACGAAATTCGGCTTCATGGAAGCGTTCAAATCGGTAAACGACATTGCGATCGTGGCAATGGCAGGTAATATAAAAAAGATGAACACCAGCACAGCAAACGGCATAATAAACAAATACGGGTAGATTTTCTTAGTAAACGGTTTTTTGTAGGTTTGCCGAGTGGTCGCGTTCTCCATGTAGACTTTCACCACTTCCTTCAGAATAACTGGAAAGGTGCTCTAACCTAAGATTAGCGCACCTTTCGATAGAGTGAATCCGGTTTATCTACTCAATGATGACATTTTCTTGCGGCACGTTTTGCTTCACTTCTTTTTGGAATAGTTCATATGCTTCTTCCGCAGATTTGCCCTTGGTTAAGATGGCCTCCACGCCTAAGGTATAGCCTTTAATAAAGGTCGCGTAATCCGGTTGCGGCGGGCGAGTGCGAGTAAATTCAACCAAGTACGCATGCTCTTCGTAGAATCCCATTTCCTTAAACCGCGGATCCTCTTGAGCTTCCGGCGTCACCGGCAATTTTCCGCTTACGATCGTATGGTTCACTTGGAGATCGGGATCGAGAACATGCTCGATCAATTTTTGCACGTAAGGCATTTTCGCGTCGTCCACTTTAGGACCGACGAATATTAATGCCGGGTTACTATAGGAGGATGGCTTGCCGCCTTTGGTCGCCGAGGGAACCGGAATCCAAATCACGTTCTCTTTGAACCATGCGTTATAGCCCTCGATATCGTCCTTCATCCCGTTAGCTTCCCGCATCATTTGGTAGAATTCCGTACGTGCGAATTCGGCGAAGATGTCGCCCTTAATGAACATAGGAGCCGCTTTGTCCGTATCGATATTGCCGATCCCTTCGGTTATGACTCCTCTCTTCACCGCATCGGCCCAGAAAGAGTAGACATCCAAAGCCGGACGGGCAAGCACTAATTTATTCTGTTCCGGATTGTAGTTATAATTGCCGAAGGCGTAGTTCCAGCCTTCGAATCTGGTATCCTCTACGGCAAAGCCGACCTTAACCAGATTTTTCTTCTTCGCTTCGTCCGCTAAATCCACCAAATCCCCGAACGTAAAATCTCCGGAATCGACGCGAGCCTTCAAACCGTCTATCTGCTCATTCGTCCAGCCTAAGCCTTGAAGCGCTTTGCGACTGATGAACACGGGAGAAGCATCCATGTCCTGAATGACTCCGTAATAATGACCATCGTATTTCATGATATTCGTATAGGAATCCGGAACGCTTTTGAATACTTGGGAGTCTTTAACCCAGTCGATATCGCGGATAATGCCCGCTTCCAGCTGCCAACCGATATCTACGCTGGAGTTAATGAAGATGTCCGCCGATTTGCCGGCTTGCGCTTGAAGTATGAGCTCTTCGTCGTCGATTCCCGGCCACCAGTCGATTTTCACTTGTACGTTGTCGGCCTTTAACTCTTCGTTCAAGCGCTTCTCTGCTTCTAGAAAGTTGTCTTTGCGGGCTCCCCAAGTATTCTCGCGAACGGAAATCGAAATCTCCTTCGCTTTACCGCCATTAGCAGCGTTAGACCCGCCGGTATTACCTGCCGGAGTCGAGTTCCCGGATTCACCATCCGTCCCGCAACCCGCCAGTAACCCTACTCCCATGACCACGCTCAAAGCAGTGACAACAAACTTCTTCATACTTTGCAATCCTCCTCGTAATCTCTTAATCGTCAGCATCGCTATCGGTACAAGCTTAGTATACGGCGGCAGTGTAAACAGATGATTAAACACACGTAAACTTATAGTTTTATTGTTGTTTCTTATGAAATTATGTTGTTTTAACACTGGAGATCTCGGCGATTACGTCCTCAATGATGAATAGTGCCTGTTCTAATTGCGACTGCGTCGTAATTAACGGCGGCACAAGCGTAATGACATTGCCATTCGAAACCTTAAAACTTAATCCTCTCTCCATGCAACGGTACATGACTTTCTCCGTGGCCTCTATCGCTCTGTCTTTCGTTAATCTGCTCGTTACGAGTTCGATTCCCGCCAGCATGCCTTTTACGCGTACATCTCCGATGATTTCATGCCTGTCCATCATTTCCGTAAGCCTTTGTTCCAGGAATGCGCCCATCCGCGTCGCATGCGCTAGCAACCGATTGTTCTCGATGAACTCGATGGTTGCCAATGCAGCCGCGCAGCCTACCGAGCTCTTCTCGTGAGTGTAATGCCCGAGCGAAATGTCTTGAGCGATATCCAGATCTTCGCGAGCGATAATCCCCGCCATAGGAAACACTCCGCCGCCGAATCCTTTGCCGATCACGACGATATCGGGCACGATATCGTAATGCTCATGGACGAACATCGTGCCCGTTCTTCCGAAAGCCGTAGGAATTTCGTCCAGGATGAGAAGAACGCCATATTGATCGCACAGTTGACGCAGTCTTTGGAAGTAGGACTTAGGAGGAATCTGCACGTCCGTGCTTCGGATCGGCTCCATGATGATCGCTCCTACGTCTTCTTCTCTTTGAAGCACGTACTCCAGATAATCCAAACTCTTCCGCTCGGAATCCGCGCCGTTACCGAAAATGCAGCGATAAGAATTAAACGGCATCAAATGTTCCGTTCCCGGCAACAACGGCCCCATCTGGTTACGAAAAACGCCTTCGCCTCCGACGGATATCGCATCCAGGCTCGCTCCATGGAACGAATCCCAAGTGGATATGGTCTTGAACTTCCCCGTTGCCTTCCGGGCAAGCTTCAGGGCAAGTCCGATCGCGCTTGTTCCTCCGGGCGTTAATAGTACTTTGTTCAGATTGCCCGGGGTAAGTTCGACTAGCTTCTCGGCCAGTTGTACGGCAATCGGACTCGTATAACGACGGGGGAGAAAGGGCAGGTCGTCCAATTGCTTCTTAACCGCATCGATTACGAATCGGTTCTTATATCCGACTTGATGCACGCTATTGCCATGAAAGTCCATAAACTTGCGGCCGTCCATATCCTCTATATAAATGCCTTCCGCATTCGTGATGACGTTCATGCAAGGCGTCGACATCGATTGGTGCAGGAAATATCGGCTGTCTTCCTCCAGTACCTCCAACGTTTGCTGACTGAGATGAGCTTCCTGCCATCCCTTTCGCTCCGTCGATAAATTAATATCTCCTTCCGTTCTGGAGAAAGATTTAATTTCCACGGGGCTTGTCCCCTTCCTTCAACTGCTCATTAACCAATTCGACGATATCGGGCAAATGAGACATCTTTTCTACCACGTAGTGCGCTCCGCATTCCAAGAATCGCTGTTTGGCCGCGTCAATATGTTCCCGTAGCACGCTGTGCTCCATCGTTCCTACTTCCTCTTCCGTCAAGCCTAACATCGAGCTCCCTTTCACGACTCCGACTGCCCAAACTCCTGCGTTAATCGCCTCTTGGATATCCGATGCCGTATCTCCGACCTTAATGACCTGCGATGGGACTCCCATATCCAGATGAATCATATTGGAATAGATCATGTAAGGATTCGGACGGCCCTTGCCAAATACGGAATCCGGCGTCACCCAGTAATCCGGCGCATAGCCTTTCTCCCGGGCATTGCTTGCGACAATCTTCATCATCGCATCGTTATACCCCGTCGTTCCGCCGATCTTCAAGCCGTCCCGCCGCAATCGATTCACGACGTCCACGACGTGCTCGATCGGTTCCGCGAATCTATGCAAGATTTCAAGCAGCTTCGGTTCGAACTCGTCATGCAACTCGTCCACGTCGCTGTTCCGATAGGGACGCCCCATCCGTTCCTCGAATAATTTACCGATACGAGGCATCTCGAGCATCGCCTTGATATGGTCCCATTTCAGCAGCCCCATAGGTGCCCGAACTTCATCCATCGTCGGTTCGATTCCTCTGGACCTGAATATATCCAAGAACACATGAACGGGCGCCATGCATCCATAGTCGACCGTCGTCCCTGCCCAATCCATAATAATCCCTTGTATTTTCATTTTCGTATACACTCTCCTGTTGTATGGTACGTAATGTATTAGTTCGCTGAATATCGGATGCGCTACATGTTCTGAATCAGATTCCGGGCCCATTTGTTCGAACGATATCTATAAAATCCGATGCATGCCTTCGATACTTCCTCCAAGGTAAACATGAGATACACCCACTCAACCGGCCAATGAAAGAGATAAGCTCCAGCGAACACTAACGGCAAAGCAATGAGCCAAGTGGAGACGAGTATTAAATTCATCGTGTACAGGTTGTCGCCGCCCGCTCTGAACATTCCGACTATCCATAAGTTGTTTAAGAAAAACATGACCATAACGATCGCTTGAATGATCATCACGTTCCGAAATGACGATTGGACCTCGCTGCTTAGATTCGGAAATAAGTGAATAAGAAACGGACTTAGAAGGAAAATCGCTATACTTACGACTATCGCCGAATACAAAGCAATTCGAGTGAATTTACGGGCATAAATAATGGCTTCGCTCGGATCCTCCCGGCTTAGCTTCTGACCGATCATGACTTTGGCAGCGTAAGCAAAACCGAATATGCCCATCATAAAATAACCGTTGAACGTGTTAGCCAGTTGATATGTCGCAAGCGCCGCCACCCCGATATGTCCGAAGGCTACCGCATATAACATATTCCCAACCGACCATAACCCTTCATGGAACATCAGCGGCAGCGTTGTCGCATACACTTTTTTCACAAAAGAGAAATCAAAGGAGAATATCTCCTTTAAGGTGACATTGACGTAATAGCTCTTCCCATAGACATAGCCGATCAAAATGAACCCGCTCATCATCGACGAAAGCAATGTCGCCCAAGCCGCCCCTACGATCCCGTATTCGGGAAATCCGAACTTCCCGTAGATGAGGACATAGTCCAAGAGGACGTTCAGAGACATCGCGATAATACCAACGACTAAAGTCAGCTTTATTCGGCCGATCGAACCTAGCGCGTTACTATATACGTCCTTAATAGAATTAATGAGAAACACGAACACGATAACCGATAAATATTGTACGCCGTAAGCTACGGCCGTCTCATCCTTGAGAAAAAGGGACAGGATAGGCGCCTTAAACCAAGAGACCAACGTAAACACGATCAACGTAACGATGACGCTGGAAATCAACATGAGACCAAACGATCTTTTGACGTTTACGAGATCTCCCTTGCCATAAAACTGCGTAATATAAGATGCAATTCCGAAGATCGCGGACAAAATCATACTCAGAATAAAACTGATTTGTCCTGCGGCCGCCATGACCGCAACGGCGGTGTCCCCCAAGCTTCCGACCATGAGCGTGTTAATCAGCGAGAACGAATTCCCGATCAGCATTTGTAAGATAGAGGGGACTACGAGCCTCTTCATATCCTTGCGAAATTCCAAATCTAAGTTGCTGATCACGCTTCCTCCTACTGTAAGTCGGCCGGGAAAATGGGATTGGACCAAGCGATATTTCCTTCGAAATCCACGCATTCCACGCGGATATATTGCTCTTTGCCATCTACCAGGTAGATTCCGTTGCTTATGGGTGAAGCGTCTTTGTTGTATAAAGTACGTCCGTTGTAAGGATGCGTAATGAACTTGATGAACTTTACCGGGGAGCATTCGATCCGTAAGAAGCCGTCTTCCACGCGCAGATCGTATATTTCAGGACCGTTCGACGAATAGTACCGACCGTTCTTTAATGCGTTAATAATGGACTGTTGTTGCAGTTCCTCGGATTCTACGCTAACCCATCCGCCGAAAAATTCGGAGATGGCGGTATCGATTTCTCCTCCGTGAGCGTCGTCCGCAGCTACTCCGAACACCTTGCGACCGTTCTTAAGCAAGTAATCCCAATGGCTTACGCCGTAACCGACCGCTTCGTCGAGCTCCGATTGATGGTTATAGATTTCGACAGCGAAATATCCCTGCAGCGCGAGTAAATCTTCCGGTTTGTTCCTCGACCATTCCGGGTGATTCATGATGATCTGATTGCCTTTATGGCGCATCTCGTCGATCATGCTCTGAATCGTGTCCAAGCTTTCGTAATCCGGTTTGGCATGCTCTTCGTCATGCTCGAACTCGCTTTCCGAATTTAACGAACGATCCAGCAGGCCGTGAACGTGGTATTGCTGTCCCGTCTTCCGCCAATTCATCTCGCATGCCATTTCGTAACCGTCTAATAGAATGAACCGGTCATCGTCATAAGCATCGGACTTAAAATAAATCTCGTGATCGCTCAGGCACATGAAATCATAGCCTTTATTCTTGTATGCGTTAATGACGACTTCAGCGGCATACTGCCCATCACTTCGAGTAGAATGCGTATGAAGATTGCCCTTGAACTTGCGATTGCGTCCGTCCAAATAGATGATCGACTTCATTAATGCTCGTCCCCCTCAAGTAAATCCGCAACGAACACCGGATTGGACCATGCGACGTTCCCGTCGAAATCAATACATTCCACGCGAATGTACTGCATATCCTCTTCGATCGGCATCGATGCCAAGGTCAGTGGCTTACCGTTATCGCAATTACCGACGAACGGCCCCCGTAGCGGGAAAGCTTTAAACATAATGAATTTGCATGGGGAGCATTCAATGGTCAGCTGTCCATCCTCTACTCGCAGATCATAGATTTCCGGACCGGTGCTGGAATAAAAATAACCTTGTTTCAAATTACTCACGATGTCGCGATGGGTTAAAGCATTCGCTTGAACTTGCACCCAGCCCCCGCCGTATTCGGGAATTTTCCAATTCGGGTTATGTTCGTGCGAATCATCCGCCGCGATCCCGAATACCCGCTTGCCATTCTGCAACGCATGGTCCCAATAAGCAGCGCCATAGGAGCTTACGGTCGACCATTCCGTCGCATGGTTATAGATTTCGGTCGCAAAAAACCGATCGTATTCGACCATGTCGTCGAAGCGCGTTAAATGCCATTCCGGGTGATTAAATATAACCAGATTGCCGTGGGAACGCATCTCGTCGATCAGCACCTGCGGAGAATGGTCTCCTTCCCAGGGAATCGGCGTCGGAAATGTCTGCAGATGTTCGAATCTTGCTTGAACTGGCTCTTCCGTAGGATCGTCTATCACGCCGAAATGGTAGCCCGGATCTTTATCCGCGACCGGATTCAGTCCTCCTCTTTCCATACCTGGAATCGTGATGAACTCCGCGTTATTAAACTCATCCGTTCTCGTATAAACCTCATGATCGCTTAAACATATGAAATGATAGCCCTTCTTTTTGAAGGCTTCGACTACCTCGGCGGCCGGAAGCGAACCGTCAGACCATGTCGTGTGAAGATGCAGATTGCCTTTATACGTTTTTTCATTTCGGTCTAAATAAATTTTGTTTTTCATATGCTCTCCTCCAGTAAGATGATTTTGCTTTCTTGTGTTTTCATCTTTTATTATGTTGTTTGTGATCATCATACAGCCAACAATATTCGGTTTCAATCGAATTGATCTTATTTAACGACGCGTTAACAAAGTTAATAAAACCCGTCGATCGAGATCCGCTTTAAGAAACGCGCCGAGTTCGGTTGACAATACAAAACAAAGGAACTAGAGTTAGAATGAACATTCTTTCTATTAGTGGTGTAAAGGAGGAACGCAATGTTCGAAAAATATAAACCGTCAAAGAAAAAAGTGTTGGAAACAACGCTTAGACTCCTTCGGGAAAATGATTTGCAAGCAACGTCGATGTCCATGATCTCGAACGAATCGGGGGTGTCTATGGGGAGCATTTACAATACTTTTTCAGGGAAAGAAGATATTGTGAATGCGCTATATACCAGCATTGTCGAATTTCAGACTGAAGCGGTGTTGAAGGGATTTTACGACGAAGCTCCGATCCCTCGGCGATTCGAGAATGCGTGGGAGAGAGTTGTTCAAACGAGCATTGATTATCCGGATGCTTTTCAATTCATGGAACAATACTCCTTCTCTCCGTATATTTACGAAGCTTCGAAGAAACTAGCGTATGAAAGCAACTGGTGCGGTCCCTTGTCTCAATTGTATTCCGAAGCGATTCAAGAGGACTTATTTATCTCCGGTAATCCTCGATTGATGGTGCAGATGCATTGGGGAACGATAGTCTTTTTAGTAAAGGGACAATTCCAAGGCAATCTCGAGCTGTTGCCGGAGCTTGTTCAAATGGCGATTCGATCTTGCTGGAACTCGGTTAGCACCTCGAAAGGTTTCAATTTGTCTTTTGAAGATTGATTGTTAGCAAGATCATTTTTCAACCGCTTGCGTGCCGACCCTAAAGAGGGCTCGGCAATTTCTTTCAACAAATTAGAATGAATGTTCACTACAAAAACATTGGAGGTTTTACGAATGAAAAACAAAATTGCACTTGTTGCGGGAGCTACTAGCGGTATCGGAAAAGCTACGGCAAACGAACTGGCCACGCGTGGAGCAATCGTATTCGTTGGAGGTCGGCGGGAGCAGGAAGGTCAGATGGTTGTCAAAACTATTAAGGATAACGGCGGAGAAGCCTATTTCTTATCCTTAGACGTGACGGATGAGGAAAGCGTGAGCCAAGCTATGAAGACGATTGCGGATCGCTATGGCAGGTTAGATATCGCTGTCAATAACGCAGGCGTCATGAAGGAATACGCCCCTATCGGTCAATCGTCTAAGGAATTACTTATGGCTACATTGAACACGAACGTAATTGGCATATATTTGAGCATGAAATATGAAATTTTACAGATGTTGCAAAATGGAGGAGGCGCGATCGTCAATGTTTCGTCGACTACGGGCTTGAGACCTTACGCTTCAGCAGGTGCTTACGTGGCTTCGAAATATGCAGTCGAAGGACTCAGCAAATCGGCGGCACTAGATTATGCAAGTCAGGGAATTCGAATTAATACCGTGGCTCCAGGACCTACGCGAACGGATATGGTCGGAAATGATGAGAACGTAATCGCACAGTATGCTGAGAGGAGTCCAATAAAGCGGATCGGAGCCGCAAGCGAAATCGCTAAAGGCATTGTTTGGTTGCTATCGGATGAAGCGAGTTATACGGTTGGAACTACGCTTGTTATCGATGGCGGAGCCGTTATGGCTTGAGGAGACGATAATCCCATGACGAAACCATCCAAATCGATTATGATTACCGGCGCTAATTCAGGACTTGGCTACGAATGCGCTAAGCGCATCGCTCAAGCTTCCCCCGAGTATCAAATCGTCATTGCGGGTAGGAGTGCAGAACGAATTGCACAAGCGACGCAATCGCTCGTACGAGAGACAGGTGTTACTCGATTCACTCCCGTGCAATTGAATCTGGCTTCGCTTGATTCCGTTCGATCATTTGCGGAGCGTACTCTCAAGTATTTCTCACGACGATAAGGCTTTTACTCCGCTTCCGAAGCCGGTATTGAAAAGCGTAGATGCATTAGCCAGCCCCCTTCCTTCGGAAGGGGAGTCTGTTTCCGATTCTTAGGCAGAGCTTATACGACCTCCAAATTATGCATTCTCATGTTTGCTTACGAGATGGAAAGAAAATTACGAGAAGCTGGTCGTGGGAGATTACCGTCAACGCGTTTGATCCGGGCGGGATGTTAACCGGGATGGTTCGCGAATGGAAACCCGCAACGCGATTTATGATGAAGATGCTGTGGCCGTTGCTCCGATTAGCACCAAATGCTAGCACGCCACGTAACTCGGCCAATGTTTTGGCCGAACTGGTTATTTCCGCAAAATATCGGAAAGCTTCGGGAAAATTCTTTAGCATGATCGGTTCCTATCGAAAAGGCGCCAAAGAAAAACGGTCATCGACGATTTCATACGATAAGCAAAAAGCCCGAGAGCTATGGGAAGGAAGCTTAAAGATCGTTGGGTACCCTCAAATGGGAAAAAATCTGACGAATTGACTGCAGTAGCAACGATTTTCGTGATAGGATATCAACTAATGGATTTTAATTCTCAATCCATAATCACGAATTTGAGCAATCTATAATTACAAATCACTGTTGGAGTTGAATCGGATGCTCAAAGTGAGTCGGGATGATGAACGTCCCATTTGGCAACAGTTGCTTGACCAAGCGATCCATAATATTACGACAGGAAAATGGCCGCCTGGCGAGTTGCTGCTCCCATCCCGCGAGCTCGCGCAACTGATCGGGGTTTCCCGTTCAACCATCCAAAGCGTATATGAGGAGCTATTCAGTCGCGGATACACCGTTACCTCTCGCCGCGGCGGAACCAGAGTCAGCGAATGGACATATAAGCCCCTCTCTGCAACCGAAGTTCCGGCTCAAGGGCCTATTCTACCGGAATTGCCGCTATTAAACACCGCTGTCGGACATCTACACAGCTGGTTTGGAAATAGGGAATACGGAAGAGATGAGATCGATTTCAGTCCCCATGAACCGTATTTAGATGAGCGCTTTCTGGCAAATTGGCGCCAATCCTTTATACAAGCCTCCACGGAAACCGACCTGGACAGATGGTCCTACGGTGACCCTTATGGATTCCTACCCCTGCGAGAACAAATTCAGCGTTACTTATCTCTCGAACGTGGCATCCATGTGAGTGTCGATCAAATCCTGCTGACCTCAGGCGCACAGCATGGCCTCGATTTAGTCGCGCAAGCCCTGTTACATGAAGGAGCAACCGTTTCTGTTGAAGATCCCGGCTTCCCTGCTGCCTGGATGGCGATGAAGTACCGGGGAATGAACGTTGCATCCGTCCCGGTCGACGAGCATGGGCTATGCGTAGAACTCATTCCCACTGAGTCCAGACTTGTGTATGTTACGCCATCGCATCAATGCGCGATTGGCGTTATTATGTCGGAGCCTCGCAGGCAACAATTGTTGCATTTGGCTGCGGATCAGAGGTTATGGATCGTCGAGGATGATTACGACAGCGAATTTCGCTATCGCGGCGACCCGCTCCCCACTTTGTTCAGTCAGAGGCCTCAGAATACGCTGTATTACGATGAGCTTTTCCAAAATGATCGCTCCCGGCATTCGAATGTCGGCTATCGTTGGTCCCAATGACGCCATTCATCAGCTCGCTCGGGTCCAAGAATTAACTTATCGTCATCTTCCGATTATGGAGCAACTAACGCTCGCCCGGTTTATCAAACACGGTCACTTCATGCGGCATATGAGAAAAGTGCGAAATGTATACCGGCGCAGACACGCAGCCATGACGAAAGCCCTCGTAGCGACGGGTTTGAGCGAGCGCTTCATGCTTAGCGGCGCAGAAACAGGACTGCATATGCTGCTTGAGGCGGAGCCGTCGTTTGACGAGACTGCCATGACGAGCTTGGCTCTGGAAAGAGGCATCCGGATCTATCCGCTCAGCCGGTATGGTTTGGAAAGCAAACGAAAAGGCTGGATACTCGGCTTCGCTAAAGTGGATGAAGCGACTATCGAAGAAGGTATTGAACGTCTGGCAGAGCTCCTCTTAAACAAGTAGTAGCCCTGCCAGCACCTTATCTGCGAGAGTATTCGATTGCTCTGTACCTGTATCCTTGTTCGTGCTAATCATCCTGACGCGCATTTTCGTTCCAGTAATAGCTGTCCGGCAAATAACGCTCTCCGAATACTCTTGTCCCTACGCGAATAATGGTAGCCCCCTCCTCGATGGCCACTATGAAATCGCCGGACATGCCCATCGAGAGGACGTCCATTTCTACGCGCGGGAAGCTTCTCTCCCGGATTTGCGCTTGTTTCGATTTCAAAAGCCGGAAGCAATGCCTGGTCTCCTCGTTCGTCGCATTCAGCTTGCCAATCGTCATCAACCCTTTAATGTTTAACGTTTCGAATCGGGACAGTTGCTCTGCCAGCTCCACAGCCGACTCGGGAGAAGCCCCGAATTTGCTTTCCTCGTTGGAAGTATTGATTTGTACCAGAATATCCATCGTCTTGTTCTCTTTGACGAGTTGCTGGTGCAGAGCCTGTCCCAATTTCAAACGATCCACGGAATGAATGAGAGTCGCATATTTGACGACATCCTTCACTTTGTTCGTCTGCAAATGTCCGATAAAATGCCATTCCACCTGATGATATTGCTGCATAAGCGGAAATTTGTCGCGAAGCTCCTGCGCTTTGTTTTCCCCGAAAAGAGTCTCCCCTGCCTGCATCGCCATTTGCAATTTTTCAAGCGGTACCGTTTTTGTCGCGAGCAATAGCTTCACGTCTTCCCTCTTGCGCCCCGCGGCTTGGCACGCCAAATCCATCTGCTGTCTTATCGTTCTGAGATTCTCTTCAACCATGCCCATATCTTCTCCCCTCCTGCTGCCCCCAATTCAAAGGAGATATAGAATCATCCCATGCGTATTTGTTTGAGGAACACAACGTAGTTTATCAAATTATGGTTTGTTTATATCTGTCCATAATTTATATTTTTGAGCAATCCATAAAGCGTTAATCTCATCGAAAATAGTGCAAAAAAACAGAATTGAACAATATAAAAACCCCTTCCGAAGAAGGGGTGAAGGGGTATGGTATGGTGCGGTCGAGAGGACTCGAACCTCCACGGCTGTTACACCACTAGAACCTGAATCGCGCACGCTAAAGGGAACTAAGCGGAAAACATGTCCCTTTAGGGGAACCAAAAAACCGCGAAAAGCCTATAAAAACAAGGGACTCCGGTGTTTCACATCGCCTTTCCCTAGTGCCGCAAGGCGTCTCGGGAATTCAACAAAAAGCGACCAAAATTGCACGTTTGAGAGAACTCGGAGAGAACGACACTCGCATCAGCCCTGCTCCACTACCATCGACAAATTTAGCGGAGCAAAGCTACATAACTTTTATTTTTTTGAAAAAAGTGAAGTAATCAACCTTCAGGGAATACGAAATTTACATTCAAGTCAAAATCAATCAGTCCGGCAAGCTTGATCGTCCCTTTGTCAAAGGATTCCGCAGAAGTATTAAATACGACTCCGTCTGCACTAAATGAAGCATTTGAAAAACTGATCTGGCAAAGAACGTCTCCAATGGCTTCCATACAAGCAGGCTCTATGTGTGATTCGAATAAGTCCTCAGCTGCATATTGTACATTTTTGCCGATCGTTTTCACATCCATTTCCTTTCTCCAATGCCACGGTATCATCTTACGACCTCTGCGCCATCTTTCTACAAGGTGGACATTCTCAAGACCGTCTACAGCACTGTGACCTACATGCTCACTAACAATGACCTGTAATGTTCCCTTTGTTCTCTTGATCCCTGAAGATAGTGCCTGGAAGACTTTATTTACTGCCTGTAATTCTTCATTCTCTGAATCCTCTTCTGTATTATCAGGAAAGTGAGTTTGGCTCGGCTGATCAATAACAAATAAGCTCGGAACATACGGGATATCTTGGAAAAAAAAAGTTCATGTAGTGCCAACAAAGTTGTAACATGATATCCGAGCCAGTTAGCACCGCTGCCAATTTCACGAAGCCACGCAGTGCCTCCCTTTTCGTCAATGACACGAATAGTTAACTTATTTGTATCAAGTTGAATGAGGTCGTCACCCGTCTCTAATTCCAAAATTTCTCCGTAATGACCTGCAAACCTTGAGAATTTAAACAAAGCAGTTTCTTTCCTTTGCGCAAACGTGTCAAAGTCAACTTCCTTTAATAACTGTGCCTCCTCATCCTTCAACGCAGCAATCTCAATTGCAAATCCCCCTTCATCTGTAAGCGACTCATGAAGATTAATGAACTCCGCAGTTCTACCTACAAACATTGCGCGTTGCTCTCTGGAAGCCTGCATTTCTTCAGTTTCTTCCTGTATGTACTCACGTTCAGATCTCACCTGACGAAGCTCAGACTCTTTGGCTGCGATTTGTTTCTTAATATCTACCTCTTCGGCATCCAACATTGGTGGAACGAGCTCAACAGCTTTCCATTGTGCTTCAACTTTTGCAGTAGAATCAATTAGTTTCTTAAGCTCTTTGGAAGAAGTGTCGCTGTTGTTTCCACAAAGAGGGCATACATGATCGGAACTGAGTCGATCAACTAGCCAAGAAGTTGAAGAAAGCCGATTCCGTTTTCTAGAGATGTTCATTTCCGAAGTTGCCCTTGCCAGGGAAAGCTCTCTTATTTGAGTAACTCTCACCCTGAATGTTGTGATTTCAGAATTCAGTATGGCTTCGCGTTCACGTAACCATGAAAGTCTTTCTGTGTTGTAATGGTGACCATCCGGATCCCTGTATGTCGGATCTTTCTTCCAAATAGCGACGATATCTTTAAGTCGCTCGAACAAAACTTGAGTATTCATATCATCGGATTTCAGTGAAGGAACCAGACCGTGCTGTGCCGCGGCTATGTATCTTCCTTTGACCTCACCCGAGAAACTCTCAATGTTTATTTTCAAGGCATCGAGTTGTCGCTGTTTCCGTTCAATTAATCGTCTAACCTCTTGTAAGCGATGCTGTTTTATCAAGGTTTCAGCGTCGACTACCCCTAATACCAATGGGAATATCTCTCGTAATTTCTTGGCGTGTTCCTCAATATCTGCTTCAAAGAACATCGTTTCATTATTCGCAACTATCCGCTGTGGCTGAAACATAAAAGCGGTCATGTCAGCAATAGACGCCCTTCCGAAATCGGCCACGATTGATTGCTCGAGCGAATCATAGAAGGCGCCGTGGACGACAAAGCGCGTCGTGTCGTCGATGAAGAGCACGAGGTATACCGGCTTCTTCTCCCCCATTCGTACCGATAGGTAGGTGCGGCCCCGTCTTAATATCCGATTGCCAGAGTGCGTTACGGTGTCTCTTTTGGAAGCGCCGAGCAGCAACGCCCTGGGCTCTGTACATTCGCATCTGGCGTGAACTGTAGCCGCGCGAGGTTAGCCGGTCTTGCAACGTACTGCGCTTGATCTCGCCGCATGCCTCCATTTTCACAGCGAAGTATGACTGACGGAAGGGGATAACGGAGGGAAGACAGACGGCGACCCGATCGGTCCGCCGCTTACGACGATGGAACCGCCGTCCGTCATACGGAACAAAGCTGTCCCGTCAGGTCGAATGGCAACCTGTGGAACAGCCCTGCTCGTTCACCACTCTAAATTGCCGGATTACTGGATGTCATCCACCTTGATGAAGATCGGCTTCTCGCTGACGTTGACCGTCACCTTCCCGCCGCTGATCGTCAGCGCGCTCGACACGCCGTTCGTGTTTCCGTTGGTTATCGTTATTTGCGTCGCATTCGTCGGCGTGCCCGCCAGCGTCATTTGATATCCATTCACTTCGTTCTGGCTGTGCGTCGGACTCCATACGGCGTAGGCGCCGCTGTTGTCGGTCGTGCTCTTGAACTTATAGATGAGCACGTTCGGATTGCCGGAGCTGACTTCGCCCGCATAGGTCATGCCGGCGAGCGCGTTTTTCATCGTGTACACGTAATAATACGATTTCTTCGGCAATTCCGACGTAAGCGGATCGCCCGTAATAATGCCGACGAGGCCGGAGTTGGCGAATTGGGTCGGATCGTTCGGGTTGTTATCCGAGAAGGCGAACATCTGCGCCCGATCGATGCCGGCCGCGGCTGCGGCCAAATATGTCCGCACGATCCACTGCCCCTGCACGTCGTACGTGTCGAACGTTCCGACCGGAACGGCATACAGGTTCGAGCCCGGATGCGTATCCCAGCCGAATTCGCTCAGCCATATTTCCTTGCCGGGCAAGTATCGGTTGCGATAGTCGACGAACTTCTCCAGAAGCGGCTTAAAGCCCGCATCTTCAGGGCTAAGGCCGGTCGTATCCGGACCGCCGAACCCGTAAGCGTGAATGTTGATGACGTCGATCGGGAAGCTGCCGTTCCGGTAATAGTCGGACCACACCTTCATCCCCTTGATGTAATCGAGCTCCGGGATATACAGGCCGGCCATGACCAGCTTGGAGTTCGGGTCGGCGTTTTTGACGCCTACGGTCGTGCCCATCCGTCCTTGGTCGCCGTCATAATCGGCGCTGGACAAGGCGGCGAATTCATACGGCGTGAAGAACGAATGTCTTGAGCTCCAATCGGTGTCGTCCTCATTGCCGTTCTCATAGTAGCGAATGAGGTTGAGCCCCGTGCTGCGCGTCTGACCGGCTGCCAGCTTCAACTTGTTGTCCGCGACCGCCGTGCTGCCGTAGCGTGCGGCGAACTGGTACATATGGTCGGCGTGGGCGGCGTAAGAGGACGGCAATGCCGGATCCGTGCCGGGCGGAACTTTGTTGTTGGCTCCGCCGGCCAGCCATTGCACGCCTCCCTGCACCGCAGGCGAGACATTGATACCGAGCGTATTCAGCGCTTGGTAGAAGCCGTCGAAGTTCCAACCGCCACCAGCCCAGCTCGGGTTGAATTTGTTCTTATTGTTCGGGTAGCCGGGATAAGACGTGTCGGGATTGCCCGGCCATGCATCGCCTTCGTCCCAATACCAGTTATGATATTCACGAATGTTGCCGAGCGCCTGCAGCTTCGTCGGCGAGTTCGTGATAAAGGCGTTGGCGCCCATGAACTTGTCGATTTCCGGCAGGGCATGCGGCGTCGGCGAAGGCACGACATCGATGTTCGTCCCCTGGCTGCGGCCGTATACGATAATTTCGGGAACGTACAAATTGCCGTCCGTAATCTCGACCTTCAAGTAATGCGTAGACGACATGTTGACGGCGTGATTCGTCCATTGCGTTGCGGGAGCCAGCAAGGAATCATCGAACAGCTTCGTCCATTCGAACGGCGATCCGGCATACACCGTGAACTTCAACCCGGCGGGACCGCCGAATTTGTCATAGACGAGAATGTTGTTGATCTCGTAATCCTGACCCAAATTGATGATCGCCGATCCCATTCCGTACAGGAAATTGCCGCCCGGAAACCAGTTCGTTGTCGGCGCCGATCCCGGAGATCCGTTCAAGGGATCCCCGACCGCCGCCTGCTCGTCGACGAGGTTGCCCGGCGTGCCGCGCGCGGTTTCGCTCAGCACCATGGACGGATCAAGCGGAATTTTCCCAAAGGCGCCGATTGTGCCCGTCAGCGTAACGATAGTGGCGACATTGGACAGCGCCGATTGGTTTTCCATTTCGTCGAGCGTAACCATGGCAAAATAATACGTCGTGCCGGACGTCAATCCGTATACGGTCATCTGCTGCTTCGTGCCGGCGGCTGTCGGAACCGGTTCGCCGGTCACCGGCGTCGCCGACGCCCAATTGCCCGTGTTGATCGGAGACGTGCTGTAGCGGATGTCGTACATATCTGCCGTTCCGGTCGCGCCGTCGTCTCCCGGCGCCGTCCAGGTCAGCTTCGCCGATACGATCGTCGGTCTGGAGGCATTTAGATCGGTTACGGCTCCGGGAGCCGTCGTATCGGGCGTGCCCAGCGTCGTTGCCGTCGGCGTGTTGGACAGCGCCGACGTATTGGCGGTCGTAACGGTAGGCGAATAGTAATAAATATCGCTGGCCTTGAGCGCAAAATAGTAAGTTGCCCCCGGCGATAAGCCGCCCACCGTCATCGATTGCGTCGTGCCGGCTTCCGTCGGGGTCGGCTTGCCGGTTACGAGCCTGGCGGTCACCCAGTTGCCTTCCGTAATCGGATGAGTGCTGTAACGGATGTCGTAGCTGTTGGCGTATCCGTACGGCTCCTCGTCGTTCCCGGGAGCCGTCCACGACAGCTGCACGCTCGACTCGGACAGCGTCGTCGCCGACAAATTCGCGACGGCGTCGGGAGGCGTCACATCGCGTGAGCCGCCGCGGCCAAGGAAGCCGATCTCCGAAATCCGCGCGTCCGCGCTCGCCGACGTCAGCTCGAATTTGAAGCACGACGTCAAAATGTTCACTTCGAATTCCTTCCATCCGGCCGCGCCGCTGAACGAATCGGTCACGAGCAGACTCCAGGCTCCCGGGTAGCCGGTGTAAATTTTGAGGATGCCGGTGCCCGCCGACTCGTACACGCGGATTTTGTGCACCGAGCGGGTCGTATCCCATTGATAGCCGAAGTCGTAAGTGAATACCGCCGGATAGCTCGAAACATCCCATGCTGTAGCAGTGTTGCCGTCGACAAGGCGAGACTTGGTGCCGCCGCCGGACTGAATCGTGATCCCGCCGTCGTTGACCGAGAAGCCTTCGGCACTGAGCAATGCGCGGCTGCCGATATTCGAGATCGAGGAGACGTTGCCGGCATGGTCGGTCGTCTTCATCGCGAAATAGTAGGTCGTGCCGGCCTTCAGCCGACGTACGATTTTGGATTGGGCCGTACCCGCCGCGGCCGGAACCGGTACGGCGACGACCTGCGATGCGTTGTTCCAGGATGCCCCGACCGTAATCGGAGACGTGCTGTAGCGAATGTCGTACGACGCTGCCGTGCCCGTCGTGCCGTCGTCGCCCGGCGCCGTCCAGTTCAGAACGAGCGACGCTACCGACCATCTCCAGTAAGAGTTGTCGTTCTTGTCGTCCGTCACCGACAGGTTGGACACCGCGGCCGGCGGCGTCGTATCGGAAGACGCGGTCGTCGCAAGACTGACGACGTTCGACAGACCGGATTCGTTTGCTACCTCGTCCTTCGTCTTGATCGCGAAATAATACGTCGTTCCAGCGCTAAGCCCCGTCACCGTGAACGATTCGCTCGTGCCTGCCGCCCCCGGGACCGGCTCGCCGCTCGCCTGCGTCAGCGTCGCCCAGTCCGCGTTCGTGAAGCTCGACGTACTGTAGCGAATGTCGTACGACGTTGCTGTACCCGTCATGCCGTCGTCGCCCGGCGCCGTCCACGTCAGCGTAATCGTCGTCGGCGTAGCTCCGGTTGCCGCCAGATTCGCAACCGCCGCGGGCGCTGTCGTATCGCCGCCGCCAAGCGCGACGGACACGATGTTGGACAACTGTGAAGTATTGTAAAAGGGAGAGCTCGGCGTCACGTATCGCTTGTCATTCGACTTGATCGCGAAGTGATAGGTCAAGCCTGCCGTCAGACCGCTCACCGTCATCGACTCAGGGCTGCCGGCTTCCGACGGATTCGGTTCGCCCGTCGCCTGCGTCGCCGCATTCCAACTCGTCTCGTCCGTAATCGGCGACGTACTGTAGCGCACGTCGTACCCATCAGCGAATCCGAACATGTCGTTGTCGTTGCCCGGCGCCGTCCACGTCAATTGGACGCTCGTCGTCGACAGCGCCGACGCCGCGAGGTTGTCGATCGCCGACGGCGGCGTCTCGTCGCGGGGCGCTCCCCTTCCGAAGAAGCCGATCTCCGACAGCTGCGCGTCGCCGCTCGGCGACTCCAGCACGAACCGCAGCCTCGACGTGAGAATGTTCACCTCGATGTCCTTCTGGCCCGCCGCGCCGCTGAACGAATCGGTCGCGATCAGCGTCCAGCCGCCCGGCCGTCCCGTATAGATCTTCAGCGTGCCGGTGCCGGCCGATTCGTATACGCGCACTTTATTGATCGACCTTCTGCCGTCCCACTCGTAGCCGAAGTCATACGTGAACTCGGCCGGGTAGCTCGTCGCGCCCCAGACGGTCGCCGTGTTGCCGTCGACCAGATTTGCCTTCGTGCCCCCGCCGGAGACGAGCCCGACCGACCCGTCGCTGAGCGAGAAGCCGTCCGCGCCTAGCAGCGCTCGGCTGCCGACGTTGGAGATGGCCGACACGTTGCCCGATTTGTCCGTCGTCTTCATCGCGAAATAGTAGGTCGTGCTCGCCTTCAGCCGGCGCACGATCATATTCTGCGACGTGCCGGCCGCCGCAGGCTTCGGCTCGCCGACAACCTGCGTCGCTCCGTTCCACGAGGCGCCGTCCGTAATCGGCGACGTGCTGTACCGGATATCGTACGACGTCGCCGTCCCCGTCGAGCCGTCGTCGCCCGGCGCCGTCCACGACAGCCGCAGCGAGGCGACTGACCATTTCCAGTAAGAATTGTCCGTCTGATCGTCCGTCACCGCCAAGTCGGTGATGGCCGCCGGCGCCGTTGTATCCGGCGGATCGGCGTGCACGACTGCCGACGGCAGCGCCGTGGTCAGCGCCAGCAGCCAGGCGGCGGATAACGCGAATAACCGTTTTCTCGTTCTAGTGATCATCATATCCCTCCATAAGCTTTGGATCGCCGTTGTTTTCCTTCCGATTGCTGCGGTATTTCGTCTTCATCGGCAACTCTCGCCTCTAGTTAATCGTGCCGTTAGCGCCGCCCCACCCTCACCTCCTTGGCATCGTCGTTCCACTGCCGCGCTACCGCGGATAACGAAAAAAACGCAGATTTGCCATCCCTCGTTCGGAAAAGTCGTCTGCGGTCAGTCGTATCTGCGATTATCCTTATCTTCGTATATCCGGCGGGGATCGACAATCGCACTCTGTTGGCATCGCTTATCTTTCCAAGTGTTTTTGGACGAACGCCCCCGAACCGGCAAGCAAGCTCGGTCGGTCCGGGAGCCGCGCGTCTATTTCGAATGCTGCAGCAGCCAGGCGTAAATGGCCGGATCGGCGTACGTCTCCGTCCAACCGCCATGACCGTTAAGCTGATAAATGTTCACTTTGGCTTCGACCGGCGGGACCGGACTAGCGACCATGTTCTGAACGACGTCTTCCGTCTGCTCCCGGCCGAACGGCTCGCCGGCGTTGGCGAATCCCCACAGCGGCACGGATCCCAGTCGGAATTGAATGTCTTTCGTTAAGTACGGATGCGCAAGATCATCGAAATTCGTCAGGTTGGAAGCGATCGGGATGGCCGCCGCCACTTTTTCGGGATGCTCTTGCGCGTAATAGAACGTACCCGCCCCGCCGATGCTGAGCCCGGTCACATAGACGCGGTCGGGATCGATCGGGAACCGGCTCATCGCATCGTTGACGAAGCTGTCGATGTTGCCAGGCGTGAACCATTGCCCTGCCGACAGCTGCGGCGAGATGACGATGAACGGCATTTCCTGTCCTTGGGAGATCAGCATAGGCGGTCCGTGCGTTTTGACGAGCTCGATGTTTGTTCCCGATTCACCGCTGCCGTGCAGGAACAGCAGCATCGGATACTTCCCGTTCGGCCCCCGGTACGCGTCTTCCGGCTGATACGCCAAATAGTGAACGGTGCCGAAGCCGGCCAGCGGCGACGTGAAGGACACGACCCGATGCCGGACCTGCAGCGTTACCGATTGGCTGTAGACGGTACCGAGCGACGACATCTCGCCTACCCAGTACACGTAATACGTCGCATTATCGGCAAGACCCGCGACGTTGCGAAGCAGCTCCGTGCCGGCGTTGCCGGCCGTCACGGCAATCGTCCCTTTCTTGACGAGCGCGCCGCCTGTCGAACCGAGTGCCGCCGCCTTGACCGCGGCCGCTGTCGGCGATCCTTGCGAGGTGTTATAGACCGCATAATAAATCGTGCCGGCCTGCGGCAAGCTCGCGTGCAGGTCGATCGACGAAGCTCCGCCGACGACATAGCCGCCCGCAGGCGCCGCCGTCGTCAGCAGCGAAGGGACGTTGGACAGCGCCGATACGTTGCCTACATCGTCGATCGAGCGAATCGCGAAGTAATACGTCATATTCGGCGAGAGCCCGTTGACCGTGGCGGTCTGGCCCGTTCCCGACACTACGGGGTTCGGACGGACAGCCAGCCGCGTCGCACCGGACCAGGAGGTCTCGTCCGTGATCGGCGACGTGCCGAATCGAATGTCGTATGACGATGCAGTTCCTATTGCTCCGTCGTCGCCTTGGGCGGTCCAACTCAGTTGGGCGGTCCGCAATCCGGCGTTGGAGGCGCTTAAGCTTGTGATGGCGCCTGGCGCGACGTTGTCCGACGTCCCCGTCGTCACGGCGCTCGCCGTATTGGAGATCGGGCTGTAATTGCCCGCCTCATCCTTGGATTTGATCGCGAAATAATAGGTCGTGCCCGGGCGCAATCCGCGGACCGTCACCTCGTCGCCGGTACCTTCCACGCGGGGAACGGCATAGATCAGCGCCTTCGACGCGCTGCTCCAATTGGAGGAATCGATGGATGACTTGCCGTAGCGAACTTCATATCCGGATACTCGTCCCCACGCGTCGGATTTGCCTGGCAACGTTAAGTCGTCATCGTACGGCGCCGTGAACGTCAGCTTCACGGACGTATCGCTCAGCGCGGTCGCGGCCGCATTGGCGATGGCGGTCGGCGCGATCGTATCCGGGAGCGCCGTCGTTCTCGGCGCATGTAGCCGTTCTCTCGGCTGGCTGGGACTGGACCACGATGCCGTCAACGTCCCCCAGGCGCCCGTCGAATAATATTCGACCCGAATTTCGTACGACTGATTGGCCGTTAAGGCGATCGTCGCTGATTGCTCCGCGACGGTCGGCGAGTTCCACGTATCGACCAACAGCTGCCGATTTACCCAGAAGCGCACGTGGTCGTTGCTGTCTCCGGTTTTGACATAGAACGTGTACGTTTGCGAATATTGCGGAATGACCTGTCCGGTAATGCGCGCCGCATATTTATTGGCCAAGTAAGGTTTGCCCGGCAGCACATCCCAGCGGTACAGGTTGAAATCGTCGTACACGAGCCGGCCATATAGCGACGTGAATTTTTCGCCCGCGCCGGCAGCCGCGTCGTCGTAGATTTCGGCGATGAACCCGGCGCTGTCGCCCGTGCCGTCCCAAGGCGTCATCGCCGCGACCGACGTCGACAGATTGGAGGCGTTGCCTGCCTTGTCCCTGGCGACGACGGCGAAGCTGTACAGCCGTCCGGGACGGAGCCCGGCGACGGTCAGCGATTCCGGCTGCCCCGATGCCTTGGGCGTCATCGATTGCGGGAATACGGTTGCGTTCTGCCACGTGTTATTCCCGTAATCCCGTGCCACCCCCCCAAGATTAATGTATCGTACTTCATAGCTCGTCGCCGTTCCCGTCGAGCCATCGTCACCGGTCGCCGTCCAGTTCAGCGTTACCGTCATTCCCGTCTGCGAGGCGATCTTCAAGTTCGTGACCGGATTCGGTTTGATCGTATCTGTCGATGCGGACGTCGCCAGGCTGGCGACGTTGGACAGGCCCGATTCGTTGGACGCCTTATCCTTCGTCTTGATCGCGAAATAATAAGTCGTACCGGCGCTGAGCCCCGTCACCGTGAAGCTCTGACTCGAGCCGGCTGCCGCCGGCGCGGGCACACCGCTCGCCTGCGTCAGGCTCGCCCAGTCCGCGTTCGTGAAGCTCGACATTCGGTAGCGAATGTCGTACGATGTCGCCGTTCCCGTCATACCGTCGTCACCGGGAGCGATCCAACTCAGCTTAATGGAATTCGCCGTCGCGCTGCCCGCGCTCAGGCTCGTAATCGCTGCCGGCGCCGTCGTGTCCGGTGCCGCCGTCGTCGACAGGCTGACGACGTTCGACAGGTCGGATTCGTTGGACGCCTCATCCTTCGTCTTGATCGCAAAATAATACGTCGTTCCGGCGCTGAGCCCCGTCACTGTTAAGCTCTGGCTCGAGCCGGCTGCCGCCGGCGCGGGCACACCGCTCGCCTGCGGCAGGCTCGCCCAGTCCGCGTTCGTGAAGCTCGACGTCCGATAGCGAATGTCGTACGATGTCGCCGTTCCCGTCATACCGTCGTCACCGGGGGCGATCCAACTCAGCTTAATGGAATTCGCCGTCGCGCTGCCCGCGCTCAGGCTCGTAATCGCTGCCGGCGCCGTCGTGTCCGGTGCCGCCGTCGTCGACAGGCTGACGACGTTCGACAGGTCGGATTCGTTGGACGCCTCATCCTTCGTCTTGATCGCAAAATAATACGTCGTTCCGGCGCTGAGCCCCGTCACTGTTAAGCTCTGGCTCGAGCCGGCTGCCGCCGGCGCGGGCACACCGCTCGCCTGCGGCAGGCTCGCCCAGTCCGCGTTCGTGAAGCTCGACGTCCGATAGCGAATGTCGTACGATGTCGCCGTTCCCGTCATACCGTCGTCACCGGGGGCGATCCAACTCAGCGTAATGGAATTCCCCGTCGCGCTGCCCGCGCTCAGACTCGTAATCGCCGCGGGCGCTGTCGTATCGCCGCCGCCAAGCGCGACGGACACGATGTTGGACAACTGTGAAGTATTGTAAAAGGGAGAGCTCGGCGTCACGTATCGCTTGTCATTCGACTTGATCGCGAAGTGATAGGTCAAGCCTGCCGTCAGACCGCTCACCGTCATCGACTCAGGGCTGCCGGCTTCCGACGGATTCGGTTCGCCCGTCGCCTGCGTCGCCGCATTCCAACTCGTCTCGTCCGTAATCGGCGACGTACTGTAGCGCACGTCGTACCCATCAGCGAATCCGAACATGTCGTTGTCGTTGCCCGGCGCCGTCCACGTCAATTGGACGCTCGTCGTCGACAGCGCCGACGCCGCGAGGTTGTCGATCGCCGACGGCGGCGTCTCGTCGCGGGGCGCTCCCCTTCCGAAGAAGCCGATCTCCGACAGCTGCGCGTCGCCGCTCGGCGACTCCAGCACGAACCGCAGCCTCGACGTGAGAATGTTCACCTCGATGTCCTTCTGGCCCGCCGCGCCGCTGAACGAATCGGTCGCGATCAGCGTCCAGCCGCCCGGCCGTCCCGTATAGATCTTCAGCGTGCCGGTGCCGGCCGATTCGTATACGCGCACTTTATTGATCGACCTTCTGCCGTCCCACTCGTAGCCGAAGTCATACGTGAACTCGGCCGGGTAGCTCGTCGCGCCCCAGGCGGTCGCCGTGTTGCCGTCGACCAGATTTGCCTTCGTGCCCCCGCCGGAGACGAGCCCGACCGACCCGTCGCTGAGCGAGAAGCCGTCCGCGCCTAGCAGCGCTCGGCTGCCGACGTTGGAGATGGCCGACACGTTGCCCGATTTGTCCGTCGTCTTCATCGCGAAATAGTAGGTCGTGCTCGCCTTCAGCCGGCGCACGATCATATTCTGCGACGTGCCGGCCGCCGCAGGCTTCGGCTCGCTGACAACCTGCGTCGCTTCGTTCCACGAGGCGCCGTCCGTAATCGGCGCCGTGCTGTACCGGATATCGTACGACGTCGCCGTCCCCGTCGAGCCGTCGTCGCCCGGCGCCGTCCACGACAGCCGCAGCGAGGCGACTGACCATTTCCAGTAAGAATTGTCCGTCTGATCGTCCGTCACCGCCAAGTCGGTGATGGCCGCCGGCGCCGTTGTATCCGGCGGATCGGCGTGCACGACTGCCGACGGCAGCGCCGTGGTCAGCGCCAGCAGCCAGGCGGCCGACAGCGCGATGAAGCGTCTAATGCTTGTTCGTATCGTCATCGTATCCCTCCGCGTGTATTGTGTATTCGATTGTCCGTAAGCGTTGCGCTCGCTATAGGCCGTTTCTCTTCCAAAGGTCGAAACCGCATGGATAGCTGCGCAATGCGCTACCATGCCGTATCGGGTACCGCCTCCTTTTCAACCGTTCATTCTCCGCAACCGCCAGCCGCCGACAAATTAAATAAACGCAGTCGGCAATCCCGTATTCGGAAATGCTTCTGCGTCGGCCGCGGTGTCGAAGTCATCTTCATTGTCGGCGATCGCATGCGGCACCTCAATGATCCGATGTTGACATCGCTTATCTTTCCAAGTGTTTTTGGACAGGCATTCCTGTCCGCCACGAGCCCGCCGTTCCGCCCAGCCAGCGACCCGACATGCAAATCGAGTAGGCCCATGCGCAATTGCATGGGCCTCTCACAGATCCGTACGTCAGACTGTCTAACAAATATTAATGAATATCCGATTTTGGCATGAAAATGGTTGTCCCGTGTCGAATTTCTGTATCTAAGGAGATGAGCGCATATGCCTTTTATTGAAGGTGAAGATAGAGATCAAATTTATTTACTGCCATATACATTGGGCGATTTTGTAGAAGAAGAAAATCCTGTTCGAGTTATCGATGCTTACGTAGATAGCTTGTCCCTAGAAGAATTGGGGTTTCAGGTGTACTCGGGTTCAAAAGCAGGGCAAAAACCCTATCGCCGGCAAGAACTTCTCAAGCTCTATCTTTACTGTTATATGAACGGCATCCGATTCTCTCGAAAGATGGAAACCGAGACGAAAAGAAATATTGAACTAATGTGGCTAATCGGTAAGCTCCAGCCGGACCACGTCACTTTATCTGCTTTCATGAAAAGCAACCAAACTGCCATAAAAAAACTGTTTAAAGAATTCACCCTAATGTTAAAAGGTTTCGGTTTAATCGATGGTCAGCTTGTCGCGATTGATGGCACAAAGTTAAAGGCGAACTGCTCTAAAAAGAAGCATTTTAATGACAACATTATCAGTAAGAAGCTAGAGCACATCGATGCCTATTTGCGCGACTTTTTAATGGAGGACAATCGTCTCAAAAAGCAGGAAATCATTGAAAAGTTAGAGGTTTATCAAAAGAGAATGCATGAGCTGCAAGTAATGAAACAAGAACTCAAGGAAACGGGTGAAAACCAGCTCTGCGTTACCGATCAGGATGCCAAATCAATGAAAAACAACGGGAAGCATGAAGTTTGCTTCAATGTTCAAACGGCAGTGGATAGCAAGTATAAATTAATCGTGGACTGCGATACGGTCAATGATGTCAATGATCAAGGGCAACTGTCCAATATGGCAAAGAAGACAAAGCAAGTTTTCCGTGATCAAAAAATCACAATTCTGGCCGATACAGGATATTATAACTATTTAGAAATCATCGATGTTGTCGACAAAAGCACCGAACTCTTAATAAAGCCGCAGCAGGGTAAGCAAAACAAAGTAGCTAGCGGATTTAATAAAGTCACTTTATCAATTCCTCCGCTACCGCCGTTTGTCCTCACAGATTCCCATGCCATTTCCAAGTTGGTCCTGTGATACACCTTATCGATTAATGAATGAACTTTCCGTTCTGTGCCTTCTGCTTTCATGTGTTTCGTATCCTCCGCCTGCAAGTTGTGGGTCTTTCACAAAGGGAATGTTCCGTCCCTTGCCGCCTACTCTCGAAACTCATGTTAGTTTCCAGTCTCCATAAAGCGAGCTGCCTTCCCCTTCTGTTTCACCTTTTGAGTGAGCAGAAGCCAGCCACACCTGGGTAGCTGATCCAGACGTTTCTGTTGTTCGTCAGTTTCAAAGTATTACGCAGCTCTCCGACTTCTCGCCGTGCGTCTGGTATGCATTTCGGGGTTTCCTTATAGCATCCATTACTGAAACTGCCGTGCGTTCTTTTGAAGTGGCAGGCACGGCGCGACCACTTCGACTTTGTTTAACCACTCGTCCTGCAAGTGCATTTGTTTCAGACACGACGAGATCTCCGTGGGTCACATCGTCATCTTCCGTACCATGCCGCCCACACACACCTTGGTGCGATAGGTGGACTAGAACGCCTTCGTCTCCATAGTGCAGACTCGACCTTACCCCATCTTTGGCCGACCGGTTCGCGAGTTCGGGTAGCCCCGTTTCACTACGGCCTGGTACTTCTCCTCATACCCTTCAGACTCTGCCTCACGGTAGACGCCCTGCCCTCCGACAAAAAAATTTTGCCAGCCCCTGAGACGTTACTCCCAAGTTTGGATATGAGCACCCTAGTCCGGTGCTCAGCGGGACTTTAACCCACCTGATGAACGTGCTGCCACGTACGCACTATCCCTACGTCTGACTTCTCACCACCCATAACCGCTCCTTAGCCATCACGGCCTTGTACGCGGCTTACCGCACATGCGGGGACGATAAGATCTCCTTGGGTCACGTCAACGACTTTCACCCGAATCCAGTCCTTCTAACTTACGAGATCAACAGTGGTATTGGACGTCCCCTTCTTTTGTAGGGTTATCCGATCTCGCCAGCCAATGTGGTTTTGCCATCTGTTCCGGGGTTTGCCTTCAAGCCCTCCGCACACATCCTCTTGGACTACGCACTGCCTGTCAGCTATGCACTTCCGCCACCTCGCGGTGTGCTCGAGACTTCCACTCCTTAGTCGTTGCGCTGCCAAGCGCACAAAAGCCGCCCCCTCGAAAGGGTAGCGGCTCGGCTTCGACGAACAAATACGGTTGCCAGTTGATCGGGCGTTGGGCGTCGAGGATGTACGTATTGCAGCGAGCCGGGATCCTGGGATTTCGCGATCAGCTGCCGGCACGATCTGATCACGCGATTCGAAGAGGTGCGCGACCGCCAGCACCTTAAAGGGGTTGGACGCCCGGTACATCGGCTACTTCCAGGCGTACACGAACACGTACACCTCGCTGGCGACGTGGAAGGAGTAACGAGGTCGTGTTGTCGATCGCGATTCGGCCCGACTCTTGCGGATCACGTCGTCGAATATTTGGCAGAGCTGAATGAGCGGACTTATTTGTGGTTGGAGATGGGGCTGCAGATGGTGCATGTGTCGACGTTGCAGCCTTGCAAACTTGTCGTCTTACCTTCCTTGACCCCGGGGGCCAGTCAGGCTATACCCGCTCGCTCGTCTGCCCAAAACCCGTCAGTCGACCAACCCCCGATCCTTCATCCGCAAGTAGCTCTCGGCCGCCGCCCCGTTGCCCCAATCGAATATAGTGAACTCGCCCATATAGTCGTCATCGGCGCTCGTACGTCCACCGTGGCCATAGTTCTCCATCATGAAGCCGTAATCCGCCTCACCAAAAAACGGCCACGATTTTTCCCAACGCACCTTCACCTCCGGATTGTCCGGGCAGTACATCAGCGCGAACGACGCATACATAGCCGCCAGGCCGCGTTCGACGTACTCCCGTTCCCCCAGCGTCTGCCCGTAGCGGATAATCAGCTCGGCGAACAGGCTCTGGCGCGCATCGTTCCACTCGCCGTCGACGTTCATGACGCCGAAGCCGCCTAGCGCCGGCACATGGATGTAGGGCGGCTGCCAGGACGCCTGCGTCATGAGAAGCTCGTCGAGCACGCGGCGCCCGAGTCTCAGATGCGCCTCGTCCTCCGTCGCCCGGTAGCAAGCCAGTAGCGCCTCCGCGGTCCAGTACATCGAGAAGTTGCATTGCTTGTACATGCCGTTGCGCTCGGCCCGCCGTCCAAGCAGCGTATCGTGTCCGTACCAGGAGCAGGAATAGTACGTCTCGAAGTCCTCCCAGCGCCCTTCGGCCACGATAGAGGACGCGACCGCCTCCATCGCGCGAAGCGCGCTGTCCCGGTAACGGCCGTCTCCCGTCAGCTCATGCAGCTTGAGCAGGAACGTGACCGACATCGACGTCTCCGGCGAATCGTCGAGCACGCCGCACGGTTCAAGAGTCTCCTTGTTCAGCCAGCCGGGGAAAAACCCGCGCGCATCCTGCTTCCCGATGAGCGCGTCGGCGTACGTACGGGCGTACTCAACCAGCCTGGCATCCGGCTCCAGCTCTTCATGCCAGACGAGCATCAGCCACGCGGTCCAGCTCATGTCGAGCAGATGAAACGGCGCCTCCTGCACGTTGAACGTGAACGGGTTGCGGTTGGAATTGCCCCAGTACTTTGTCTCCCACCCGAGAGAGCGGTTGTACTCCTTCCCGTCTATCGTCACCGTCTCCATGCGCGTGGCTATGACACTCGGGAAAAAGCCGTTCCGCTGCGGCGCTGACAGCGCCAACTCCTTCGCCATCAGCGCGCGGCGCATGTAGTCTTCGTTGCCCGTACGCCGCCCATAGCGGTACAAGCCTTGCGCGGAGCGTAGGGAGCTGAACCACGCCTGGTTCCATATGGAACGGAATTCACGCTCGTTCACGCGCCCCGGATAGTTCGGGCTTTGCGTTACGTTGACGATGAACACCGGAGCGCCGACCTCGCGGCCATCCAGCTCGAATTGCTGCCAGACGGCGTCCCCCCAGCTGTTGAACGCCCAGTTGTAAGTGTGCCCGACGTAGCCGTCCAGCGATCCGGACATCGGCTGCCCCGCCGCGAACAGGCGGCTGCCCCATCCCATCCATAGGAACGACAGCGCGTAGCGCCACGGGTTGGCGATCGCTTCAGCCCCTTCTGTCATCATGACGTAAAAAGCGATCCGCACCTCGCCGGACGCGTATTCCGCGCCTGGTCGGCGGACGTACAGCACATGTTCCTTCACCTCGGTCACGCTCATCCCGAGCGCCAGCATGTTCGCCGCCGCGTCCAAATCCATATACCAGCGGGGAGATGTCGGACCGTCCCCGGCAATGCCCCGCGCATGCATGGCGCACAGTGTGTCGGGATCGGGGACGATCGTCAGCATCCGGCTGCCGTCGTGCACGATCAGCGCCGGCGAGCGGAAAGCGTGCTGGTCGATGACGTGCTCTTCCGTCGGACTTAAGTGCGGCGCCCAGTGGAACGTCGGCGCGAATGCCGGAATGATGCGCAGCTGCCAATCGTCCTGCCGCGTGTCGGCCGGCAGCTCGAAGCGAACCGTGACGCGCGCCCAGCCGCCCTTAATGCTGGCGATTTCCGTTTGCGGCCGCACGCCGTCAAGCGCATCGCACTCGATCGCTTCAATATAAGTTCGCCAGTCCGTTGGCAGCGAGACCGGGTCGGTCGGATAGGTCATGCAGACGATACCTCCAGTCAAATCGATATGAGGCGCGCGTCCCCGGACGTCGACGCCTTTTCCTTCAGGACGATGCGGAATATGCGCTCTCTATTCCTTGACGCTGCCCATGACGATGCCGCTCATGAAATACCGCTGCAGAAACGGATATACGCAAAATATCGGCAGCGCCCCGAGAAAGATTTGAGCCGCGCGCACGGCCCGGTCGTTCAGCTCCGCGAACAGCTTCCACTCGTCGGCGCTGCGAATCTGGGTCAGATCGAGGCGGACGACGACCGTCTGCAAATAGCTGGCGAGCGGATAGCGGATCGGGTCGTTCATGTAGATCAGCCCTCCGAACCATTCATTCCAATGGCCGACGATCGTGAACAGGCCGACGGTCGCTAGCGCGGGCAGCGACAGCGGCGCCACGACGCGCCACAATATCTGGACGTGTCCCGCGCCATCGATGAAACCGGCCTCGAGCAGCTCCTTCGGCAGCGCGCGAATGAAGTTCAGCAGCAGGATGACGTTAAATACCGGCACGGCGCCGGGCAGCACGAGCGCCCATAGCGTGTCCATAAGGCCGAGCTCCTTGACGAGCAAGTACGAGGGGACGAGCCCGCCCGCGAACAGCATCGTGAATACGAATATCCAGGCGTACCAAGTGCGCAACCGGAACTGAGGCACTTCCTTGGACAGTGGATACGCGGTGAACAGCGTCAATACCATATTAATGACCGTCCCCAGCGCGACGCGCTTAAGCGAGACGAGAATGGACGCGAGAAATTCCTTCTTTTGGGCGACGTAGTTGTAGGCGGTCGTCGTGAAATCGACCGGCCACATCGACACTTTGCCCGCGTCGATCGCGGTGTTCGAGCTGAACGATACGGCAAGCACGTTCAAAATCGGCATGATGCACAGCGCGGCCATCAGGGCCAGCGCGCTGTATATCGATGCGGTAATCAGCCGGCTGCCGAGCGTTTGAGGCTGTACCATGGGGCCATTCTCCCCCTCCTTGAAGCCCGCTCAGAAAATGCGGTAATTGGCGAATCGATAGGCGAAAAAATAGGACACGGAGATGAGCAGCAGCGAGATGACCGACTTGAACAGGCCGACGGCCGTGCCGACATCCAATTGCCCATTGATGAGCGCCATCCGGAAGACGTACGTGTCCAGGATGTCGCCCGTCTCGTAGACGGTCGGACTGTACAGGTTGAACACCTGGTCGAAGCCTGCGTTCAGCACGCTGCCGAGCGACAGGGTCAGCATTAGGATGACGATCGGCACGATGCCGGGAAGCGTAATATACAGCGTTTGCTTCAAGCGGCTCGCTCCGTCGATAACGGCCGCTTCGTACAGCGCCGGGTTGATACCGGTCAGCGCGGCCAAGTAGATGATCGTGCCGAAGCCGAATTCCTTCCAGACGTCCGTCCCGACGAGGACGAACGGAAACCAGCTTTTATCGCCGAGGAAAAAGATCGGCTGGAAACCGAGCCACTTCAAAAACTGGTTCACCATACCGGAATTCGGCGACAGCACGTCGATCAGAATGCCGGACAAAATGACCCAAGACAAAAAGTGGGGCATATAAATAATCGTCTGTACCGTCCGTTTGAACGCTTTTTTTCTCAGCTCGTTGAGCAGCAGCGCGGTGATGATCGGGGCAACGATTCCGGCGACAATTTTCATGACGGAAATGAAAAGCGTGTTGAGGATGACATGCATCGTCTCGGGAAGCGAGTATACATATTTGAAGTTGTCGATTCCGATCCATTTCGAACCGAACAAGCCTCCCGTCGGCAAAAATCTCTGAAAGGCGATTACGACGCCGACCATCGGGCCGTAGCAAAAGATGACGATCATTACCAATCCCGGCAGCAGCATGAGATGCAGCGGCCATTCCAGTATCCACTTGCGGCGGGATCCCGGCGCATTCGTCATTGGGGCAACCTCCTCGTAAGCCGTCGTTCCAACAAGCAGCCCGTTCCGCCGGCGCGGCTTACTTGAGGGCGCCGCCATCCGCCACTTCCTGCAAAATCTGGTCTCCGCCTTGTTCGTGCCAGCCTTTGACCCATTCGTCGAAATACTCGATCGGCTTATCGCCGGTTATGATGTCCTCGAACGCCCGGATTTCATTATCGCGCAGCGTCGGACCTTTCGTTTTCATCGTTTCGGTCGGCGGGCCGAAGTAGCTGCTCATGACATACAGGTCGTTTTTCTTGTAATCGCCGAGAATCGCGAACGCTTGGCGCACCGCTTCAGCGGCCCACAAGGTGTTGTCTCCCGCCTTATACTTCTCGATGTCTGCGTAGGCATTTTTCATGCCGGTGGACAACTTGGACGTATCGCCGGAGGCGATCGCTTCGTTCAGCGCGCGATAATCGTCCTGATTCAAATCCGCGAAGCTACCGCCGATCGCCGCGTACGCCCACGGACCATACGTCACGTCGTTCTCGGTCACGGTCGTATACTGCTTCTCGACCTCGCCGCCTCGTTCCAGGTAGCCGTACATTTTGTCGTTATAGTAGTTCAACAGCTTGAACACGGCTTCCGGGTGCTTCGCTTCCTTTTTCACGACGTAGAACTGCCGGGGCAGCGCGCCGGTCGTTAGGGCCTTGGCTGGCTTATCGTCCGCCGATACGAGCGGGTAAGCCTGCCAGTCGACTTTCGGATCGTCGTTCTTCATGTTGTTGACCGGCCACGTCGCGATCCACCAGGCACCGAAAGACATGCCGACCTTGCCCTGCGTCGCCAGATCGCCGGACTTCACGCCGTCAATGACGGTGAATTCCGGATTGATCGCGCCTGCCTTGTACAGCTCCTGCAGCTTGCCGAGCGCCGTCTTCACCTCCGGCTTCGTGTCGGCGAACACCGGCTTGCCATTCGCGTCCTTCAAGAACACGAGGTTGACACCAGAGCCTCTGGCCGGGTTGAACGGATAAGCGTGGTATCCGTTGAAGAAGCCGTCGAGCGCGGACCAGCCGCCGAACAGGTTGTAGTCCAGGCTCAGCCCCCACGTGTCCTTCTTGCCGTTGCCATCCGGATCGTTGTTGGCGAACGCGATGGCGATCTTCATGACGTCATCCATCGTTTTCGGCGGCTTGAGGCCGAGCTTGTCGAGCCAGTCTTTGCGGATCCACAGCATGTTGCCGTCGTCGCGTCCGCCGCCTCCGACCGGAATGCCGACGAGACGGCCGTTGTAGCGCGACGCGTCCAGCTTGATGCCACCCGCTTCCTCGAGGCTTTTCTTGGTCAGGGGGCTCGTGTATTTGTCGTACAGATCGGTCAGGTCGGCAAGTTGACCGGCTTGGGCGAGAGTCTGGAACTGTTGGTCGTCCACCACCAGGAAGTCGGGCAGTTCGCCGCCGACCATCGAGACGAGCACCTTGTTCTTATACTGCTGATCGCTTACTTTCCACTTGTTCGTCACCTTGATGCCGAGGTCGGTCGCATAATTCCGATACCAGACGTTGTCGTCGTACGAATCGCCCTCGCGGAACTTGACGCCCGCGTTAATCGCGCGGACGGTCGTCACTTCGATCGGCGGATCGTACTTGCCGAACGGCCCGTCTTCCTCCGCAGGCGCGCTCGCGCTTGGACTCGCGGCTGGACTCGCGCTAGTCGGCGGACTCGCCTTTGGCGACTCCCCTGCGTTGTTACCCCCGTTCTCGGTGCAGGCTGCGCTGAGCGTCAACGTCAACGCCACGGCCAGCAGCGCAGGAGCTTTGTACCATTTCCCCTTCATTGCCATTCCTCCCTAATTTGGTTGGTATCTGTTCTACAGCCCTCATTATGGAGAATCCGCAACCGCAGGAAAATAAGAATGTGTTGGCTTTGCTTATCCTCTGTCGTCCTCTTAGTCCAGACGGATCGAATCGCGGAATTCCTGGGGGGACATACCGGTCATTTTGCGGAAAAACCGGGTAAAGTAGGAGGGTGTCCAATACCCGACGCGGACACCAACATCGGCGATGCGCAGATCGGATTCCATGAGCAGCCGCTTCGCCTTGGCGAGGCGCTCGCGGTAAATGTAGTCGGACAGACTGCCGCCCGTGCTTTTGCCGTACAGCTTGGACAAGTAGGTAGGCGTCAGATGAACGACATCCGCCAGCCGGTTCAGCGACAGATCGCCTCCCAGATTGGCCTCGATGTAGTCGTTCACCGCGCGCACCGTCTCGCTCGTCTCCCGCTCTCCGTCCGCTTCGTCCGCGTCGAGCAGCAGGTCGGCGAGCCGCCGGAAAAAGGCGTCCGCTTCGGACCAGCCATCGTGCTCATGAACCGAGAACAGCTTGTACAGATCGATGCGTCCGGCGTATTGGGCGAACTTCCCCCGGCGATTCAGACGGGCGATGAACAATGCGGCCAGCGAATAAAAAACTTCCAGCGCCGGTCCGCTTCCCGCCCAGCCCTCGCCATCGGCGAACGCCATCACTTCGCCGTACAGCTCATCGAACTTGCTCTTGTCCCGGTCATCCAAATACGTGCCGAGCAAATGAATGCGATTGAGCGCCAAACGGTCCCGGCCGACATCCTTGTCCTCAAGGTATCGGTCGGACAGCAAAATTTCCTTCGTCGTACCGAGTCCGTAGGCGAACACTGCGCTCAGCCTGTCGTACATCGCGGGTAAGGCGCACCAGTCGGCCGGCTCGCTGGACACGACGAACGAGCAGACGAGCTTCAAGTACTCGCGGCACACTGCCTGCGCTGTCTCCAGCGTACCCTGAACGAAGCGCGTCCATCGACCCTCCTCGGCTTCCGCGGTTGGTTCGTTCGGATTCTTCCCCGCCTCTGTCTCCACTCCAGCTTCCGCTTCCGCATCGCCGAACGACGCGGTCGGCTGCATTAGCCAGACGAGCCGGTCGTGCCGCACCGTCAGATGAACGGACACCGCCCGTCCAGAAAGGTGTTCCTCGACGATATTGTTGATCGAATATAGATACAGCGCCTTGTCGCCCGGCCGCAACTCGCCGGGCCAGCCGTCGACGCGGCCGGCCGCCATGAGCACGGACCGCTCCGGATGCAACGGGATGCCGAGTTGCGAGAACCGGGCATGGCGCGAATCGGCGGTGCCGGCTTCACCCTGAAGAAGCTCCTGCAAATACTCCTTGCGAAGCATCGGCACCGAGGCCAACAGGCGCTGCCTTGCGCCCTCGATGAGCCGTTCGTAGGACATGTCTTGCGTCAGCTCCCGGATCGCCTTGCAGACCGCCTCGATGATCGCCTCGTCCCATTCGGTCTTCAGCACGTAATCGACCGCACCGCCGCGCATCGATGATTGGATGTATCCGAAGTCGTTGTAGCCGGTCAGGAACACGACCTTGCATCTCGGCCACAGTCGGTTGATCTTCACCTGCAAGCCAATGCCGTTAAGGCCCGGCATCTCGATGTCCGACAACACGATGTCCATCCGCAGACGGCTCGCGATCTCCAGCGCCTCGAGTCCGTCGTACGCAGCGTATAACTCGAGCGGCAGCTCCGACCGCTCGAACTGCTGCACTAACCCGTCGACGATGACCGGTTCGTCATCCACGATCAGCAATCGATACATCTCCATCTCACCTTTCGTCCTGATCGGGCTCAGCGACCTCTTCGCCGCAAGCCTGCCTGTCGATCGCCATCTCCACGCGCAGTCCGCCCAGCTCGCTGCGCGACAGGAACAGCCCGCTCCCCGGTCCGTACATGATCTGCAGCCTTCGCTGAACGTTGAGCAGTCCCGCGTGCTCCATCCCGTCCGGAGAGGCCTGCCCGGCCAGTTCGGCCGAAATGAGTCGCAGATTGTCGTCGGTCAACCCTTCGCCGTTGTCCTCGACGACGATCGCGTAGGCGCCCGCCCGCATCTCGAAGCCGACGCGAATGCAGCCGTCCCGGCGCCTGTCCTCCATCCCGTGCTTGTAGGCGTTCTCGATGATCGGCTGAAGCAGCAGCCGAGGAACGGGAATCGTCCGCCACGATTCCGGCAGCTTGCCGAACTCCACGACGATTTTGTCGGAGAACCGGATGTTCTGGATTTCCCCGTATGCCCACGAATGCTTCACTTCCGTCTCCAACGGCACCCGGTCGGAGGAATTGTACGTGATGTACTGGAAGTACTCGCCGAGATGCTGGCTGAAGCGGATAACTCCGCCCAGGTCGTTCATTTTGGCCAACCGGTACAGCACGAAGTATGTATTGTACAAAAAGTGAGGGTTGATCTGCGACTGCAGCTGCTTCAGCTCCGCGCTCTGGGCGCGTATTTTCTGCTCGTACACCTGCCGGATCAAATGGTGGATGCGCTCGACCATCCGGTTGAAATGCTGGAACAGGTAGCGGAATTCGTCGGTCGATCGCGGCAACGCGGCTGGCTCTATCATGCCGTCCTCCGCTTTGCGAAACGAGCGGATCAGCTTCTGCAGCGGCCGGTGAATGAGTCGGTAGATCCAGTAGGAATATGCGACGATGAAGACGAGCGAGAGCAGCGACATCAGCCAGAACATCCAGCGCGACGCCGCGATCTGCCCGAACACTTCGCTGCGCTTGACGTACGCAATCAAATAGCTGTCAAGCGAGGTCGAATACTCGAACGCAGCCAAATATTCGCCGTCGGGCAGCCGGAGCGGGGCGACGCCCGACGGTTCATCGCGCTCTTTTACGGTACGTAGGAAGTCCGCGAACTCGTCGGAAGATGACGTGCCCTTGCTAGCTACCGACCAGCGGCCCTCCGCGTCGAGCAGGATCGCACCCGACTGGCCGTAGCCGGCGAAGATGTCCAGCCTTTTGGAAACCACCTGCTTGTCGAGCTCGACCGACAGGACGAAGGACGGCGGCTTATCCGGCATCAGATCGGCCGGAAACGACAAGCCCAGGAACAGACGATCGCGCCACGGCACGAGCGCGAAGCCCGCTCCTAGCAAGCCGATGCGGTGCACGCCCGAGACGGCTTCGTACGATTCGGTCAGCCCGTCGCTGATCGAATGGCTGCTGGACAGCGTACGGCCGATCGTCACGATATGCGCACTGGCGTCGGCGACGTATTCGCTAGAATTTCTGATCCATTCCAGCCGGTTCTCGATGTGCCGAACCGCGCTGCTCCATTCGGAATGGCTCATGTACGTGCCGATAAACGCAAAATGCTGCAAATCCTGGTCGACGACCATCTCCAGGAGCATGTCGGCGATATGGTCCTGTTCCATCGTAAGTGCGTTCATATAGAAGCCGACCCGCGACTCCAGCGACTGGTTCAGCTCGCGGCGCACGCTCGATTCTCCCCATTGGTTCATCATCAGCCCGATGCCGTACATCGGCACGATGACGAGCATAAAGGCAAATATCAGCTTGGGAAATAGCGTTCGTTGCCAGCCGTTGCTGCTCAGTTCCATCGGTTCGCGCTCCTTCGCGCATAAATTCGGTGCGGCCGTACGTGCGGCGTCAATGCCTTCCCGCGCGATAAGCCGACACTCGGCTGCGGCGGTACCGCTTTCATAAATTGCCAAAGTGGAAATATTTCACGAATCGGCCTACCTTTAATTATTCAACGGACAGTCGGTCGTTGTATATAGCTTTTTAAGGACATCGCTTATCGTTTGTAGATCTGTTCGTTATATTCGCCAATAGACATCTCCATTGACGGCTCCGAGCAAGCTGCGTTAGACACGTCGACCTACTTCCTACCATAAATAACGTTTCGACATCCCCCAATGGGGTTCGTCATTCCATTCGCCAACGGTTCGTTTGACAATCACCAAATGCTCCAATTCATGCTCGACAAATCTTCGCAGCATCTTTCGAGCTGTCCATACCTCATGTGACTTTTCAGCCTGAAAAGTCCCTTCTCTAAGCTCAGCCTTTTTGCCGTATCCAACCCAAGGACGCGCGACAAGTACCACGGGTAACAATTTCGCACATGAATAGGTTATCTCTTTTTGTCCGTTTCCCCTGTCCCGATTCCGGCATTACCGTAACAAACTCTAGCAACTCGGTCCGCGCGTAATTCAAACTATTAACCGCCTGTACAAGTTCGGCGTCTGTGACTGAAACAAGATCTAACTCGAAAAGGCCAACGGCAGCGCCGGATATTCCGAAATTGACAATCTCCTGCTGTTCGCCCAACACAAAACTGAGCTCTTCCCCTGCGAAATCCGGAACCTTTTCACCGTGCCGTCTTAACCAGGTGTAAAAATTCACTGTAATTTGATATAATTCGATTAGTCAGTCGAGTGAAGGCTTCCGAAATCGGAACTAATAATGGAATTTCAGTATAGTTATCAATCGTGTTAGAGTACCCTTGTATAATACCTGAAATATTCATAGCTCTAAACTGAACATGCTGTAAGACCAGTAACAATAAGGGAAAACAGAACTTTAACGCTTCACTTAAAAAGTGAAATGATTATATGGAAAAAGAGCCCTTACTCTGGTAGTGTTAAAGGCGTCGAAACCACAACACCCACCAAAGGAGACTCTTCTATGGCAAGTCTACAAGAGTACGGCATGAACTTCAACCCCCGAATGAAAGTTAATTTTGAAGGCGGCGATCTGACCTCAGATGCTGGCCTGCTTCTCTATAAAGAATTTGATCATAAACTGGGCCTGTCTCAGACCGTTAAGCAATTGCTCGTCGTCAATGATCCCGTTCATCATCGGGATCATCCTAATTCTGATGTTGCCCTTCAGAAGATTTATCAGCATCTTTGTGGTTATCACACTGAGCCCCGTGACCATTTTGTACTGGACTTGGACTCCTCTGGATTTGCGGCTTTTGGCAAGCAGCATGGCGCGAACTACAATCATCACTATGCGCAAAATGAATTTCATCCGCTGTTTTGACGGATTAACCGGCGACTGTTTGCGTGCAGAGCTTCGTGCTGGAAATGTGTACACTTCTAGTCAGGTTGTAAGATTTATGGGACCTGTTCTGGAACGTTATCAATCTTGGGCACCTAAAGCCTTAATTGTCTTTCGCGGTGACAGCGGCTTTGCCGTTCCGGGCTTGTTTGAACTCGCTGAAACAAAAGGACATAAATACGCGATTCGCCTGAAAGCCAATGCCCGTCTACATTCTGCTGCGCAAGCGATGGCAACGGCAAGTCCACTACCGTGAATTCCAGTACAAGGCCAAATCCTGGAACTGTGCGCGGCGTGTGGTCGTGAAGATGGAGCGTCTTGCGGGAGAACTTCACATCCAATTTACTTTTATTGCCACGAACATGCGCTTGCAACCACGCAATGTCATTCGCTTTTACTTTCAACGTGGACACATGGAGAATTTCATCAAGGAAGCGAAAAACGGTTTTGCCTGCCATAAGATGAGCAGCACCGGATTCGAATCCAATGCGGTTAAATTGCAATTGGCGATGTTAGCGTACAATTTCAACAATTGGTTTCGCAGGCTTTGTTTACCCGAAGCATTTAGGCCAAACCGAATGGAAACGCTGCGTACCAAGTTGATTAAGATTGCTGGAAAGCTGATCTATTCCGGTCGATATTGGACATGGAAGCTGTGCAGCTCCTGCATCTACCAGAATCCCTTTATCCAAACGCTAAACAATATCCAACGGTTGCCTGGATTCGGGTGATTGGTGGACTTCATCACTAATTTCAAATGTAGCATTTCGGCGAAACGGGCAAGTGCGCCCAATTCTCAATCCATATAATGGATATTCCCATTTTATTCAGCGACGGTTTTAGAGTCCCTTCCAATATAACCACAAAACATAAATTTGAATGACTTCGGAAAGTTAATTTACCTTATATATTCAATTAAACCAACCAACTCATGGATCTATGAATATTTCAGGTTAAAGTAACTCAAATTAGTGCGGAAATAATAGTAAACTGTGTGGGTATTGCGTTTTTAATTGATGTGGATGACATATCTTGTCACACTCCTTGAAACAATTATAGCTTATTCTTTGTAGTGTGTGGCACCGGATAAACCACCATGTTCCTGGTGCCAGCGCTCAGTGATTATTTCGCCGACAAAGTGCGTGAGCGCTGACAGCATACGGGGAACGTATCGGATGAGTGGTTTTGTTATTCTCAAAAAACGGTCGAGGGTCCCTCTACCGTCCTTTTTATGTTTGAGATCAAACCGGACCCTTTTTTCAAAAATTGTGAATATAAAGCGACAGTATCAAGCTCTTAACAGAACCTGTGCTGCCGCCTTTTACTGTGTAACTGCATCCATTCCATAAGCTTGAAGGATCCATCCCTCTCATATTAAAGGAAATTGTATCACAGCTAGCTCTTTTGTTTCAGGACGATTTCTTAGGCTCCTATAGAGCTGAGCTAATTCCCCTCGTGCATCTATCCTACAAAAAGCTTGATTTCTACTATTTCAAACACTTTAAGCACACATCTATCCTTAAGTCACAGTGTTTCATACAGCAAAGCATCTATATATTTCAGAACATCTACGTACCCTGACAACTAAATACGTTTTATTCGGTACTTTCCCACTAGCCTGAAATGGAAAGTAGAAATGCAGACTACGCCACGACCATTTTGCTATTCAGAAACGAATGTTCAGCAAATTGCGAGCGATTTTGTTAACCGGATAAATCGAAACCTATTTAATAAGGAGATCGCTCATGCCGGATGATGAAAATCAACCCATTGTTGAAACTGACCCTTACCTGCTACTTTTTCAGATCATGCCCGATATCGTAATAGTCGAACAAATGTGTACCATGTTAGGCGGCATCAGTACCAAAACGGGCCGCAAATTACTCCAATCAGGACGTATCGCTCACTTTCGCATTGGTCGCTTTTACAAAATCCCGAAGCTGAGCATCATCCATTATTTACGTGAAAACTTAGCCCTCGGCACAAGCGTTCATGACACTTTATAGCTTTGAATCCTTTTTGATTCCGTTGTTATAATTAAAGTGTCGATGGTAGGTAGCTAGGGCTGCTAAACTTTGAAATTCCTTCTGAGTCCATTGAAGAGGAACTAGCGCTACCAGTTGAGGATGAAACAGCACCTGATGAAGAAAGTCCAGCCGGCATTCTGTTCGCAGATTTCATGTTGGCATGGCTTGGCATGATGAAGTATCAGGTTGAAGTGACTACTCATGCGGCTTATTGTTTTAATGTGAAGGGCAAAATTGTTCCTTATTTCAAGGACAAGGGGATTTTGCTGGAAGAACTTCAAGCGAAGCATCTGCAAGACTTCTATCTGTTTGTCCTGAACAAGTACAAGATTACTGCCCACACTGCTCAGAAGTATCATGCCAATATTCGTCAGGCCCTGCAACACGCCTTTCGGATGGACATGATTCCTTCCAATCCGGCAGATAAGGTTGATCGGCCTAAGAAGCAACAGTTTAACGGAAGTTACTACAATATCGAAGAACTTAATCAGCTATTTGAAGTCGTGAAAGATGATCCATTGGAATTGGGCGTGTATTTAGCAGCATTCTATGGCCTCAGACGGAGCGAAATTGTCGGATTGAAGTGGAGCGCTATCAGTTTTCAGCATCAGACCATTTCCATTCGTCACACCGTCACTTCCATATCGTATGAGGGGAAACAGATCATCGTAGAGAAGGATCGTGCAAAGAATAAATCGAGTTATCGCACTCTGCCGCTCGTACCTGCCTTTTTTGAACTATTGAAACGACTGTGGGAAGAGCAACAACAAAATCGTGCCTTGTTCAAAGATTCCTATTGCTACAAATATGAAGAATACATCTACGTGAACAAACTGGGAGACCGCATCAAACCGGGATATATCACACAACATTTCCCGATCGTTCTCCAGAAGCATGAGCTAAAACATATTCGTTTCCATGAGCTTCGCCACAGTTGTGCAAGCTTGTTGCTTGTCAATGGGGTCAGCCTGAAAGAAATTCAAGAGTGGTTAGGGCATAGCCATTACTCCACAACGGCTAACATTTATGCTCACCTGGATTATAACTCTAAGGTTTCGTCGGCACAGGTCATGAGCAACACGTTACAAGTCCCAATCAAACAAAAAGCTCCTGAACCGTCACAAGGACAAGTTCAAGAGCTCGTACATTCTTAGGGTGGTGCGGTCGAGAGGACTCGAACCTCCACGGCTGTTACACCACTAGAACCTGAATCTAGCGCGTCTGCCAATTCCGCCACGACCGCATGCGTGAACGTGAGCTTCGAATACTTCTAAGCCGAATTGGCTGGCGGCAAGAGTATCTTCGTCGAAATCACGTATATTAAAATATCATAAAAGACAAACCGAAGTCAAGCGAACGGACAAAGTTTAAATTTTCAGTTAAATTCGAGAATTTCAATAAGAAGGCGAGATCGGGCTCCATCCCGGTATCGACATTCCGGACTGAAACCGAATATTCCCGCTTGCAGCCGAAGAGATGGCAGCCGTCTCCATGATCTGAAGATCCGTCCCGCCCAGATCCCGTACGGCTTGCAAATAATAATGAGTGCTATTCTCATTATTCGCGAACAGGGCGACTCCCAACCCGATTAAATGTTTCGTCATCGCATCTAGTTCCCCTGCATCGAAAATTTCTCCGGTAAATTGCTCGTATCCGATATTTACCTCTGGAAGCTTGTCCGAAATCCGCGACTTCGCGGCATCGTTGTTCGATTCATTGATGATCATGCTTTTACCCTCGCGATCGTTCGGAAATAGAAGTCCTATCTTTCCTTCTTCCCTTCTACTCTTCCACAATCGCGCCGTTTTCATTCATGGGACCATTGCCGCGGTTCGCTTGCCAACTGAATATCGTATCCGCGTTTAACCTTCACGACTCTACGGTTCGGACGACGAATGAGCAATTGCTCCTCATCCCATGCGACTACGATGCCGACGACGTCGTTTAGTTCCAACGCATCCCTAACGATTCTGACTTTCGTTCCATCCACCCGGTATTGATTGAGTTGTTCATCATTCATAGCTTACCCTTCTCCTCCTCTTGTGACGAAAACCCGCAGGACCAAGGTCCTTGCGGGTTCTCCGGGGTTCTCTTGCCAGCAGCACCGAATAGCTTACCCGACGTGCTCCCTCGTATCGTTCGTTTCATACCAGTAATCCAGAACTTTGCTGGACATGACCCGTTTGCTGACGTATTCCGCCTGATGAGTCGCGAATCGTTCCGTCCATGGGATCTTGAGCTCTTCGCACAGCTTAACGATCGTGAGTAATTCGGACCAAGCTACATAACGTTTATACCAGAAAAATTGCGGGTGTTCGATCATGTATGGATACAGGTCGTCGAACTCCGTGTGTTTGCAGTCGAGCGCGCGCTCGAAATGGACTTTAGCCTCTTCCAACTTGTTCAGGAAGAAGTCCACCGACAAATTGACTTGATTATCGTTTTCCATTGCTGTTCGCCTCCCCACCTGCAGGTTAGTTCTATTATACGATATAGCATTCCGATTGGGAAAGGACGTTCATCGCCCTTATCTTAATCGGCAAACGTAATCGTGTTATCGTCGAGCGATTGAATCTTCACCAATGTTTCCACTTGGTAACCCAAGTCGCGCAACGTACGTCCTCCAGCTTGAAAAGATTTCTCGAGGACGATGCCGATTCCCTTAAGCGCGGCGCCGGATTGCTCGATAATCTTGATCAAACCGCGGGCCGCATCTCCGTTCGCGATAATATCGTCTATGAATAACACGGAGTCGTCGGCGCTCAACAGATGACGCGATACGATTAAATCCGTTACGATTCCTTTGGTGAACGAAGGAACTCTCTCGCAATAAGCATCGGGCTCGCCCAACAACGTCTTTTTCCTGCGGGCAAATACGAGCGGAACTCCCAATTGAAGAGCGGTAGCGAATGCAACGGGGATTCCGGACGATTCCACCGTGATCACCTTCGTTATTTTCTCTCCGGCAAATCTGGCCGCGAATTCTTTGCCCATCTCCATCGTCAATTGCGGATCGACGCCATGGTTAAGCAGAGAATCCAATTTCAACACCCCGGAATTTATGACGCTTGCTTCCTTTAGGATCCTTGCTTTAAGAATTTCCATCGTCTTCCCCACCACCCGTTGTCTTTTCCGTTTAACGTACCATATCCTTTTCCCGCGCGCAATATCGGGATGCACATTTTCGCATGACAATCTTTGGCGTAAGCGATGAAAAATCGACATGACTTTAGTCCCGACAAACTGCGACGTTATGCGACAAAAGAATGATTTCTTATATTTTTTTGACAAGCCCGAAACTTTTCCATGATCTGTTATGTCTTATATAGTATCAACGGTTATATTGGAGGGATGAACATGCCGAGATACTCCCCTGCCCGACTGAAAATATGGGGTGCGCTTCTGCTGTCGGTTAGTTTGGTATCGTGCAGTTCATCCCCGATCATAGAATCCGCATCCGGTCCCGCAAGCGATCCGCCTGCGATTTCATCGCCTGAATGGTCGCCTGAAGACTCCTCACCCGAAGAAGCGATCATTCAAACCATGGATCCGCCTGCCGTCACTCCGGAACCATCGCAACCGGCGGCCAGTAAACACCCGGACGCAGCTTCGCCGCCCGTCGAGGTATCTACGATTCAACCCAAATCGACAGAACCGGAGGACGCTCCAAATCCTGCTTTCCAGCCTAAAAGCCCTTCGTTGGCAAGCATTAAGCTCGGCGTCTCGGATAAGGAAGTCGTCAAGAGATACGGTCTTCCGTCGGACACCTACTTGCTACCCGGAGACAAGCAAACGGTTAATATATGGGAATACGACGGCTACTCCATAGGTCTTAACGACAAAGATAAAGTCGTTTACGTCGAGATCAGCTCTTCCGGCGTCAACACTGGCATACAAGGTTTGTTATACGGCATGAGCGGGTCCGAAGCGGCTCAATTGCTTGGAATTCCGAACGAAGATCATACGAACGTTCTCGCACTCGAAGTATCCGGCGGATGGTTAAAGCTCGATCTCGACCCCGATACGCAGAAGGTATTGTCGCTTAAGCTTCTGAGCAGAGAGATTTAAGTAGAAACGCCTTCAATCACCGGTTGTTCCGTGTGATTGAAGGCGTTTTTTTGCAGCTAATGAAGATGCTATTGCTGCTTGATAGATGATGTAAAGTAGTCTGTGTACCAACATTTGGAGCCTTAACAGGCAACAAAAAAGTAGGGTATCCTCGGGATTACGACATCACCAAGAAGGAGCCCTACTCGATGACTACTATATCCGAAAATGCGTACGACAATCTACTTGAAAATGCTGTAAAAAAGCTGTTGCAGGAGAAGCTAGAACTGCTCATGCGTGAAGAAATTAAGAACTACATGCTTAACGAGCAACAGGATCAGCGAAACAGTCGTAATGGTCACTACAAGCGTACGTTCCAAACCCGTTACGGAACCATAAACGAACTCCAAGTTCCTCGCGACCGTAAAGGCACTTTTCAAACGCGTTTGTTCCAACCCTACCAACGTAGAGAAGGCTGGTTGGAAGAGGCCATCATTCATATGTACAAAGGCGGAATGAGCACACGCGAAGTTGCCAAGTTCATCGAGAGCATGTTCGGTACTCAGTACTCTCCGACCACCATCAGTAACATTACACAGACGGTTATGGAAGACATCGAACAGTGGCAGAAGCGCCCGTTAGAGAAACGCTACTCCGTTATCTATTTGGACGGGCTCTATGTTAAGCTCAAACGTAATACAGTCAGTAGCGAGGCTGTTTACTTGGTCATGGGTATCGACGAGAAAGGGATACGTCAAATTCTAGGATTTTACGTCGGTGGCCAAGAGAGTTCTAACGTTTGGAAAGAGGTCTTAATTGACTTAAAGAACCGCGGAGCAACCGAAGTGCTAGTTGGCGTTTTTGACGGGCTACCTGGACTTGAGGAAGCTTTTCGAGCAGTGTATCCTCAGGCCGATGTGCAGCACTGTATCGTCCATAAAGTGAGAAGTACCTTTCCAAAAATTCGAGTCAACGATAAAACCGAGTTTCTCGAAGATTTGAAGGGTGTATACACGGCATTTGATGGCGATGTAGCTTTGGCGGTCTTCGATGGGTTCAAAGCCAAATGGAGCAAGCAATATCCGAAGGAAGTGAAGTCGTGGGAGGAACAACTCCCGACGTTACTGACCTTCTACAAGTTCCCAGCACTCACACGACCTGCGATTTACACTTCGAACCCCATTGAACGGACGAACAAAGAGTTACGCAAGCGCCTGAAGCCAATGAATAGTCTAACTAACATTGAAGCAGCAGAGAAAATCATCTACCTCCAATCCCTAGACTACAATGAGAAATGGTGCGGAAGAGCAATTCGAGGCTTTGTAGACCCAGACACCAAAGCAGCATTTGAGAAGATGTACACTGAGAAATATTCAAGACAAAAGACTTAAAGCTGTAGCTCCCGCGCCTTCGCTTGAGCTACGCGCCTCAAGTCACACGACCTTAAACAAATTGATTTTTTCTATCCATCGTCCCGATGGAAAAACCTACTACACAGACTACTTGACGCTACCGTTATGGAGCGGAATAGCGGTGCCTAGCACCGTTATTTGGCGTAAAACCCGGTTATGGAGCGGAATAGCGGTGCCTAGCACCGTTATTTGGCGTAAAACCCGGTTATGGAGCGGAATAGCGGTGCCTAGCACCGTTATTTGGCGTAAAACCCGGTTATGGAGCGGAATAGCGGTGCCTAGCACCGTTATTTGGCGTAAAACCCGGTTATGGAGCGGAATAGCGGTGCCTAGCACCGTTATTTGGCGTAAAACCCGGTTATGGAGCGGAATAGCGGTGCCTAGCACCGTTATTTGTCGTAAAACCCGGTTATGCAGCCAGATAGCGGTAACTAGCTAGAACCGTTATTTCCGCCAAAAACTCCCTTTACAGCTCCCCGCGCTCCGCCAACATATGAACAGCCAACACGAACATCGCGTGCGACCAAGTTAGAGGTACGACCCAAGCCGTCTCACCCGTTACCTGATCCACTTGCTCAGGGAGCAGGCCGGACGACGTGACATGCTTGACCGCATAGTCCAGATGACGCCTTGCCTCTTCATATCGGCCTTGAAGCGTTCGATAGTGGCTTAACCACAAAGTAGTCAAAATCCACGGATTGCCTCCGATATACGAATCATCCTCATATCTCCTGATGCCGCCGACGGGATGCGAAGTCAACAGTTGCTCGATCGTATCGGCCGTTCGGGCCATTCTCGGACTATCTACGGGAACGGCATTAAACGGTACGCTTATGCCTAGCAAGCTGATATCCACGATGGGATCGAACTCAAGGACGTACCTCATGTAGCCTTTGTCCCGTTGTTGAACGAAGCCGCGCTCTCCTCTAGCGATTGCCGCTTCATAGTCTTCCTTGGAAACCGTCAGCTTTAATCCGCGATAATACGAGCCTTTGGATTCGTTCCAGCAACGTTCCTCGATGGCCAAAGCGATTCGTTCGGCCGCGCTCCGCCATAGTTCCGCCAGGCGATCTTTCCCTTTGCGCGAAGCGAAGGAAGCCGCAGCCGTTAAGCCCCCGTACACGGCCGCTGCCGAGTAGGTATGCTCCGCTTCGCGTTCCTCCCACAAATCCCTCGTCGGCAACGGGAGCCCTGTCTCCGGGTCCAAATACTGGACCAAGAAGACCGCTCCCCGCTCAACCGCAGGCCACATCCGTTCGAGAAAAGCTTCTTGCTCCCCGGAATGAAGGTAATACTCCCACATCCCCCAGATCAACGAAGAACCCTCGTCGATCTGCAGTCCCCAATGAGGGGCCAAGCTTCCGTCGTGGTAATGACGCTGCTGCCAGGAACCGTCCGCTTCTTGCGCAGTGATGGACCAGTCGTAAAATTTTTCGGATAACGCGCCTAAGCCGGCTTTGTTAAACGCCGTCGTTACGAAAGCCGCATCGCGCCCCCAACTATAGGCATATCCGCCGCATCGGCTGAAATATTCATCGAACTCCGGAGCGGCGACTATCGTTCCCGTCGCTTCGTCCGCCATCAGCTTCATGGCTAGCTGGGAACGTTCGTATAACGCAACGATTTGTTCGTTCCCGCCGGGACATGGAGCCGCGTTCGCCAAATAATCGGACCAGTACGTTTCCATCTCCGTAAACCATTCCTCGTAACTCCGGCTCTTCGCTACCGTTAGCGCGCCTAAAGCTTCGTGACGAGAATGTCCGGCCGCGATATAGATAGGAAGAAGTACCGATTGTCCCGGCTCGATTGCCGCGAAAACCCACTTCATTGCGCCGTCCGGCTGCATGTCAATCTGATTGCCGTTCAAGTAGCCGTTCGCGGCACCGTGCCAAGCTCCGCTTCCAGCTTGGTATTCGCTGCATTCGATCGAGCTTCCGACTGCGAAAGCATATTGATGCCGGAAGTGAAGCAACGCATCTTCCTGAACAGCGAACTCGGTTGTCATATATAGCTCGTTGTCCATAATCTGAAACGAGCCATAATGATAGAACTCTAAATCTCTCGTTTCTTGCCCGCGATTCGTCAACCGGTAACCTCTAACCATAAGCGGTTGCCCGGGAACGGCATAATCCGTCTGTTCCACTTCGACCGAATAATCCGGATGCGTGGAAATAACGCGATAAGCGTTCGTACGCGGCAAGTAGTTTGCAGAATGCTGCCAACCCGCTTCCGGATCATCGAACCAAGTTACGCCCCCCGGCGTAGACCCGATTCTTAAACCGGTGCGAATTTCGTCCACATGCTGCGGATAATCGATGTGCGGCCACCATAGCCGGTATAATCTCCCCGTTTGTCCGAGCGAGACGAGCATGGCGGAATTGCCCGCAATGGCATCCACGAGATAAGGTTTCTTACGTAGATGATATTGCAGTTTTTGTTGTTTAATCATAGTGCAGCTCCTTTGAAGCCCGGAACGCGCGGACGATTCTCCCGGGCCGGGTTGTCGTTAGCTCACATCGCTGAACCGCGCTTCCGCGGTCAGCGCCCGAAGCGACGACTAACCGGCTGGAGCACCCAACCGGCAGTCATTCGCTTCCCCCTCGGGTCCATGAATCGTCCTTATCCTATTTTACCTAATCTAATCTATCTATCAACCCCATCTCGCATCATTCGTCATAAATCTAGTACTAATCGAGCCAATGCTGCAGCCAGAGTGCCCCCAACGAAACGAATAAGACCGGAATCGTAAGAATAAATCCGTATTTCATGTATGCCCCCCAGCCAATATGTATACCGTCTCTTCGCAGCAATCCGAGCCACAGTAGCGTTGCTAACGAGCCTAGCGGCGTAAGCTTGGCCCCTACCGACATTCCGATCAAGCTGGCGAACGGAAGCACGGACTGATCCTCGAGACCGGATATGGATAAGGAAGACACAAGCACTGCCGGAAGATTATTCATAACCGCCGCAAGCAACGAGAAGAGTACCCCCGATCCGAAAACAGCTCCGGCGAGTCCCGATTCGGCTACCGGCACCAATCCTTCGGTAAACCATTCCGTTGCCCCATGCAAATGCAAATTGTACACGATCATATTCATCGCCAACGCGAATATTACGATAAGCCACGGGGTTCTTCTCACGATACGCGCGGAATCGGAACTTTTCGTCGCTGCGCCAACAAGCCATAACACGATCGCTCCCCCGCAAGCAATGAACGAGACTGGCATGCCCATCGCCTCCGAACCGAAATAACCGATAAGAATCAGCAATAGAATTACCCATGATAACCTGAAAACGATACGATTGCCGATTGCCGAAGAAGGTTCGGGAAATGACTGTACTGTCCGCCCGGCTGCGGTATCTTTGCCGATCGTTCTGCCGAATACAGACACGAGAACCGCTATCGTAGCCATCGAGGCCGTAATTCCGGGGAATGCCATATTCCGCGCGTAATCTCCGAATGAAATGCCGAAGAAATCCGCGGTCAATATATTCGTTAGATTACTGACCATGAGGGTCGCGCTAGCCGTATCCGCCATAAAGCCGACGGACAGCAGGAATGCGATCCGGGCTTTTAATCCCATCCCGAGCAGCGCCGTCACTTCGAGCACGATCGGCGTCATGATCAGCACCGTACCGTCGTTATTGAAAAATGTCGTAATCAAACAGGACAACGCGGATAGACCGACCAGAAGAACAATCCGTCTCCTATGATAGCGTTGAACGATGTGGAGCGCCGCCCAGCGAAAAAAACCGTTGTCGTCCATGACTGCGGTCAGGATCATGATCCCGATAAGCGATAGAGTAGCATTCCACACGATCTGCCAAATATAGGCGGCATCTTCCCATGCAAGCGAACCCGTCAAGAGAAGCAATAATGCCGCCGGAGCGGCGAAGAACGCTTCGTTTAATCCTTTGGGTCGCCAAATAATCAAGGCTAGCGTAAGCGCGAATACGAGAATCGAGAAGGACAAGATCATAGATGATAACTCCTAAAGTCATGCCCGTCCTATTCCCGACATAGAGTATAGGAAGCGACGGACAAGGTTGTGTCGGGAGGTTCCTTGAAATGAAGCAATGGGCCAAAAGTATTCAGATAGCTCTCGTATTTATCGGAACCGTCGTCGGTGCGGGATTTGCCTCGGGAAGAGAGGTTCTGCAGTTTTTTACCCGCTTCGGTCATTGGGGACCGTACCTTATTATCGTATCCACGCTATTCTTCGTGTGGATCGGGGCCAAGGTCATGCTGTTATCCGCCGAGTTGAAAGCCAAATCGTATGAAGACCTCAATAAGTACTTGTTCGGGGAAAAAACGGGGCGCTGGGTCAGTCACCTCATGCTCGTCGTGCTGCTCGGAGTCAATGCGGTCATGCTGGCCGGAGCCGGCTCCGTATTCTCCGAACACTTGAATTTAAGCTATCAGACCGGGTTGATCGTGACGATGTTCGCTTGTTTCATGCTGCTGCGCAAAGGGATGAACGCGATACTGACCATCAACACGTTCGTCGTGCCGCTCATGATCGGATTTACGGCGTTCCTCGTGATCGAGACGCTGCGAAGTCCGAGTTCCGGTCATTGGCTAAAGGCAACAAGCGATGTTTCTCCCTGGGCTGCCTGGCTGTCCCCATTTCTATATGCCGCCTTTAACTTGTCCATGTCCCAAGCCGTATTGGTCCCGCTCGGATCGGCAATCGGCGATGCTAAGATTCTGCGCCGGGGAGCATGGATCGGAGGAATCGGAATCGGCGTGTTACTCCTCGCAGGCCACATCGCATTGTCCGCGCGAATGCCCGGTATCGCGAAATTCGATATTCCGATGGGAGGAATCGCCCTCGAACTGGGAGCATGGATTCACTGGATCTTCGTCTTCCTGATCTTCATGGAAATCTTCACGACCCTTGTCGCCGATATTTACGGATTGACTTTGCAATTGCAAGAAAGAACGAAAGCATCCCAATGGATGCTTACCGTCATTCTATTGCTGCTTTGTTTCCTTGCCGGTCAACTCGGCTTCGGACCGTTGTTATCGACGCTGTATCCGATGTTCGGACTTCTCAGCTTAGGATGGCTCTTCTTGATCAGCCGCGATAGAGCCCGAACTTCCAATCCGCCTAAACCTCCTGTTCCCCCAGAGACAGGATCCGGACTGATGGAATCCCCGAAGCTATCGTCCGCGCCATATACCGATGGCAGGTAAACAGTACGATCTGCCTCGAATTTGCCAACTCCGACAGCACGGGGAGCGCTTGCGTTAACCTTTGCTCGTCGAAATGAACGAATAGATCATCCAACAGGAGCGGCAACGGATGCTCTGGAGATGCCGCGTCGCATAAGGCAAAACGCATCGCCAAGTAAAGCTGCTCTTGGGTTCCCCGGCTTAAGAAGGCGCTATCCAGCGAGCGACGATCAGGCGTCTCTGCGAATAGGGTCTTACTGTCCCCGGGAGCAACGATTCGAACGTATGCGTCGTTCGTCATCCGCCGGAAGTAACGAGAGGCGCGCTGCAGCACTTCCGGTTGCTTCTCTTCCTCGAATACGGCTTTCGTCTGTACGATTAGTCTCTCGCCGATCGCTAGAACGGCATAACGCTCTGTTAAGCGTTCCAACTTCGCTTGAAGCTCCCGCAGCCTCTGCCCGTGATCCTCGAGCTCCGCCTCAGATCGCTGCCGATCGAGCTCTTGCGTCAGCCGTCCCCGTTGATCCAACAGCTCCGTACGGCGCGCTTCTTCCGCAATCAGCAGATCTTTACGTTCGCGTAGCAGCGACGTTAGCGAAGCTTCGTCATAGGCGCGAAGCAGCTCATACAAGCGCGACTGTTCTTCGGAATCTCTTCCCGACTCGAGTCGCAATTGAATTTCCCGCGCTTCCTTCCGAAGCGCCAGACTGCGCTCTTCGATTCTTAGCCGGCTCTCCAGCTCGGCTTCCGATCCGACATGGGCTTCGCGGAATAAATCTGCGATGCGAATGTCTATGTTCGCGAGGAGGGCTTGCTCTTCCTCAACAGTAGCTTCTATCAAGGCAAGCTGCCCCTCTAGTTGCTCCGCTTCATTCTTCAAGCCTACATGCCGCTTCGATTCCTTGTACAAGCCTTGCACGGCCTGAACGATATCCGCGGGTATTCCGGTCGGCGTAGAACAGATCTCGATTAAACGGACCGCCGTTTGTTCGAATTCCCTAATCGCCGCTTGAAGCGATTGGGAACGTTCGGCTACGCGTTGGCGTTGCCTAAGCGCGGCCTGTCCTTGCTCGGCGATTCCGAATAGTTCGGGCAGGCTGTCGGGGGTAAGATGGGGTGGCAACCGTTTCGATGCCAGCCATTGCTTCCAATTCGTCTGAAGTTGATTCATCCGCGAACGTTGTTCCAGCGCATCTCTTTCTACCAAATCCCGCTCCATTCGAAGCTCCTGCACCCGGTTTTGCAACTCTTGTTGCTTGTCTCTCAGCCGATCGCTCTCCTCCAAGCGCCCAAGCTGTTCGTGAACGGCGGTCCTAAGTTGTTGCCATACGGCGTCGATCGTATGCTGAGACTCCCTCATGTCCGGGACGAGCGATTCCGGGAGCTCCGGCAACAGTCGCGAAGCTGCCGTTTCCGCATGTTGAACGAGTTGACGAAGCCGGTCGTTCATCTGCTTATGATGGAATCGTACGGCGATCAGGTCGTCTTCAGCCGATGCGGAGAAGGCGTCGTCGCTGCCGCCTCTTGCCTCCTGTCGAAAATTCCGCCGAGATACGAATATAACCGCACCGGCTGCCAGCAGTAGCACTGACGATAGGAAATATACGAATAAGGGCACTGTGCGGCTTAAGCTTAAGCCTATTCCTATCGGCAAAGCTATTGCAATTGCTCCCAACAAGCCGGCGATCGCGTATCCCGGCGCGGAACCGCGTTTGGCTTTCGAGTTAACGCGAGAAGCGGTTGAACGAGGCGATCTAACGGACGACCTCGACCTCTCGTAATCCCGGCGGGCATCCTCTAGACCGTGCCAAGCTTGCAACAGCGCAGCCCGGGTCCGAGGAACGAAATATCCGAACGAAAACTCGCTCCCGTTATTTCCATCGGCGGGCTCCCGCCCAATTCCATATTCGTCGGCAAGGTTGTCTTCGGATTGAACCACTTCCTGCTGCCTTGCGAGCCTTCTCATTTCGGCCTGAAGAGCGATCGCCGCCTTTTCTTCTTCCTCCCACGACTGTTGAACTTTGCGTATTTGCTCGCGTTCCGCCGCCATTCCTCCGAATGTTAACAGCTCCGCCTCGCCCCAAGTCGCAGAAACCCGGGATAGGATGCTGCTTATCGTTTCCTCTAACGTCCTGCGCTCAGCCTCAAGCTCCGCACGTTCTTCGCGTTTGGCCGTTATCGCTTCCCGCATCGACTCCAGACGTTCCCATTCCAGGTGAACGTTTACCCATTCCGCTTGCCACGTCAACTTCTCCCGTAGCTGTAACAACTCCGTTCGCGCGTTCCTTGCAACCGCTAGCCTGCTTGAACTTTCATACTTATCTTTCTTCAATTCCGCCCACCTTAGGGCCGTATCTTCGCGTAACAATACGGTTGAAGGCTCCCTTAGCTGATCCCGCAATTCGGCATCCTCCGTAAGGAGCATTTCCCTCTTCAGCCACCATTCGCGCAACTCGAACGCTCCTTGAAGCTTCGCCGTTTCTCTGCGCAATTCAGGGATGCCCTCTTCCATGGAAAGTAACAGATGCTCGACACGGGCAAGAGCTCCCTTTGTCTCCAGATAGGCATGGATTCCATCCCGGCCTTGCCGTATGGCGGCTTCGGTTTCTTTGATCGCGACAAGCAGCCGATTCATCTCCTGCGTTGTCCCTTTCGGACGGTAGAGGCGATCCATCTCCGCGCCTAGCCGGCGACTCGCAGACGTGATCGCGGAGCCGCCCGCAAGCCCTGCGTGGTATAGATAATTGCCGACCTCTTCCCCTTGCAGCGTTCGCAATTCGTTCAGTTCGTTCAGCGATACGGAGAACAATTGCCGAAACAGCTGTTCCGAGATCCCCCCCAGCAGCATCCGTTGCCATTCCGCTTGCCTAACGGCGCGTTCCATCCCGCCCGGATCCCGAACGGTAACCTCCGATCCGCGTTCGGCATAACGTTCCAACAGCCATTCTTGCCCGGACTTGTCCGCGAGGAGAAGCCGTCCGCCATGTCTTCCGCCGAGTACGGGCTCTCCTCGCTCGACCGGTTCTTTACGCGTCGGGAATCCGTACAACATGCTGCGGACAAAACGAAGTAGCGTGCTCTTGCCCGCTTCGTTAGGACCATAAATGACGGTAACGGGAGCGTCTAACCGGAGCTTTACTCCCGATAGCGCGCCGTATCCGTCCACATGGAGTTCTTTTATGTACATCCCGTAACCTCCATTTTATTCCCCTGTCCGGCCTGTCCGACCTTACAACTATTCAATCTATCCGGCCTCTTCAACCCGCAATAGCGTTAAGGTAAGCTCCATTGCCTGCTGAATCCATTGCACGCGCTCGTCATGCGTTCTTGATTCCAGCCATTCCCGTACTTTCGGTTGCCGATGCAGAACTTCAAGCGACTCGTCCAACAGCGCCTTGGACAAATCCGCGGACCCCGTTGCGGCAATTCCCTTGCGGACCAATTCTCCTATGAATCCCTCATCCTCCGAAATCGTGTCCAGAAGAAGCGTTCCGCCCGTTCGCACGAGGATCGACTCCGGCCAGATCCAAGCTTCGGTCTCCTCGGGAGCCCCGATCCATTCCCTAAGCTCTTCGAGCCATTCCTCCGCTATACTCGGTTGAAGCAAGCGATCGTGCATGACTCCTCGGCCGATCAGCCGCACTCTCACAAGAGCCGGTCGACCTTGCGCATCTCTCCTGACGTCTTCGAGCGCCGACAACATGCGGTTTTTAAGATCTTGCTCTCTTTCCAATCCCTCGATCGTTACCGTAACCTCCCGCCAGAGGACGTCTGCTACGTCTTCGAAGCGCATGTCCACGGCTCCCGATTCGGCAACCGAGACGACGTAAGCGCCTTTGCTTCCCGTTTCCCGAATGCTGCGCCCTTGAATATTGCCGGGATAGACGACGTGAGGATACTCGTTTAACGTCCTGCGATCATGCACGTGGCCTAGCGCCCAATAATCGAAACCTGCCGTCTTGAGCTCTTCGAGCTTGCAAGGAGCATAATTATCGTAGGCCGGATCTCCGTCTACGTTGGCGTGAAGCAACGCCAAATGAAAAGGCGCCCCCTCCCGTTTCTTGAAGCGGAGCGCCAGGTTATCGGCGACGGCCGACGTCGGATACGAAATACCGTATACGTGAGCAGCCAGTTGCCCGCCGCGAGTATAAGCAGAATAGCAATCCACCGACGAGGATCCGAATACGAACACGCCTTCCGGCCAATCGAGCTTGGCTTGGCGTCCGCTCTCGGGATCGTGATTGCCGTGCACGACGAACACTTGCGCGCCGTTGGCCGTCATGTCTTCCAAAGCGCGTTGCAGACGAAGCTGCGCCTTCAACGAACGGTCCGCGGCATCGAATAAGTCCCCCGCAAGCACGACGAAGTCGACCTTCTCCCTCTTCACGACGTCGCATATCCCCCGTAAGGCAACGAACGTCGATTCCCGCAGCCGATCCCGAACGCTTTCGGGCACTTTGGTCAGCCCTTTGAACGGACTATCCAGATGCAAGTCGGCCGCATGGACGAACGTAAAAGGAACACCCACTTCGATCACGTCTCCTGTTTATTGATCCCTTGTTCCGCTTGGGGTGCATAAGAAACATAAATCCGTTTCAGTTCGCTGATCACGCGGTTAAGAGAGTAGGTTTTCTTCGCTTTGTTCCACCCTGCTCTCGCCATTTCGTAGCGGAAATGAGGATCGTTAATGACCGTCTCCAGCGCGTTAGCCAGAGCAATCGGATCTTCGGACGGTACCAGCAATCCGTTCGCTCCGTCTTCGATCTGTTCGGCGATGCCGCCCACGTCCGTTCCGACCAGGGCCAGCAGGCAAAGAGCGGCTTCGGCGAACACGGAACCGAATGCTTCCGCACGGGAAGGCAATACGAACACGTCGAAGAAGGGAAGCAGTTCTTCCGGGTGCAGCATGTAACCGTAGAAAATCGTGTCGTCGTAAATCCCCAACTTCTGGGACAACGATTCTAACTCTTCGCGAATCGGACCGTCCCCGATAATATGCAGCACGAATTTACTGTTCTTTCGCCGCAGCTCGGCGCATGCTCTCAGCAACACGTCCAAGCCTTTTGCCGGCACGAGCCGACAGACGGTAACGAGTTGAGTAACCTCGTTCTCATGAGGAATCGGTTTGAATCTTTTCTCATCGTAACCGTTAGGAATGACTAAAGTGCTGTTAGGTTCTTGCAAATAGTTGCCGATATAAGTAGCAAACGACTTCGATACCGTCATCAACCTGTCTGTACGATGCTCCAGTTCCCCGTAGATCGAAGTTAGAAACCGGTGCTCGGGGCTGCCTTCGGCGATCCGCCCGTTCAGAATCAGCTCTCTTTCGTAACTGGAGTGAACCGTCATCAGTACGGGCGTGTCGGGATAGATATGCTTCATGGCCATGGCCGCGATCGGATGATGGGCGTGAATAAGGTCGAACTTTTGCCCGGTAAGCCGCAGCTTGACCCACCAAATGTAATCTTTATAAGTTTGGATGTATTTGTCTACGATAACGTTGCCTGAATAAAGCCGCCAGTCGAATGTAGAGAACTCGATCTCGTCGTGTCCTTTGTTCCGGATTCGCTTCGGCAACGAGAACATTTCCATTTCCCAGCCGATCTTGCGGAACCGCTCTCCGATATAAGGAACCATGGACGAGACGCCGCCCGGCTGCTCCGGGGGGAAAAACAGAGCCTGTAAAATATTCAAGGGCGTTTCCTCCTCGTTTCCGATGATCTAATACGATCATAATGAATATTTAACGCTCTTAGTCTCTCAAAAAATATGATATATTAGAAACATATGTTCTGCAAGTTTCATAGTCTGCCTAAAGGAGCTCGCCATGTTCCAGATTACTATGTCGCCTAATCAATTCGGACTCCTATTTTCATCCGCGATGGCTGTCGTGATCGTCGCTCTGATGCTGTTCATGTCCTATCGCTTATTCGCGCGTAATCGCAGGCAAGCTTATAGGTCGTTGCTCACTTCCCTCGCGTTCATACTTATACACCACTTGTTGCAGCTTGCGATCTCGCTGGGTCTGACGCCTTCGACGCCTTCTTTGGTATTTATCGGGAAGCTTCTACAAGTATATGCGTTCATCGTCATCAATTTCGCTATTTTCGAACTTTATCACCGGCGCCGTCCCAGAACAAGGCTCTGGTTTTTCGGATTACTCGTCGTCGGGCTTCTCATCGCTCTCGGCGATATTCTGCCCGGCGTTTCTTCGACCGATCAAGATTGGCTTAGCAAGATGCAGTCCACTCCGGCATTGGACGCTTTCCTGCTGCTTCTAGGTCCGTTATTCGTATTGATGTTCGCCCCGCATATCGGTCAACCGCGCAAATATATGTCGAGTCTTATGATCGCGTTTACGATGCAGATTGCCGTTATCTCCGGTACCTATTGGGCGCCGGACGTTCAAATTTTCAAGACGATCGCCGGGCTGCTGCCGGTATTCTATTATGTTCTGTTGTTCGCGATTTTGTTTGAACGGGTTGTCGAAATTTTGCAATCCGTCTACCGCTCCTCCATCACGGACGGTTTAACGAATCTGTACAACAGAAGATACTTTATGGGAAGATTGGAGCAAGCGCTGCAAGCCGGTCGCCCGCTTGGCGTAATTTTCTGCGATATCGATAATTTCAAGAAATTGAACGACACCCAAGGCCATCATAAAGCCGACGGCGTACTCAAGCAAGCATCCGCGTTGCTCATGGAAGAAACGGAAGGCGTCGGGTTAGCCGGGCGGTACGGCGGCGAAGAGCTTGTCGCCTTCGTCATCGGGACGTCCGCCGCGGTCATGCAAGCCGCTGAATCGATACGTTCGCGGACGGAGAAGGAAACGATCGTCACGATAAGCGTTGGCTATAGCCTTGCCGCGCCGGGCGAAACCGCCGAGTCGCTAATGAAGCAAGCGGACCAAGCCATGTACAATAGCAAAACTTCCGGGAAAAACCGCGTCACGGATTACGCGACGATTGCGGGAAATGACGCTCCCGAATCTAACAAGAGACGCCGCGGAAGCTAATTAAGAACTAGAGGAGAGATGCACCCTGTCAACGCTTCTGATCTTATTCGAACTTAAACCTGAACAAGTTCAACAAATCCAATCGCTTGTACCCGATTGGACAATCATCTCCGGACAAGCCGATACGATAACGGACGAACAGCGTCGCAGCGCGGAGGTCGTGCTCGGCTGGGACTCCGCCATGGCAGGAGTTCTAGATTCCGATTGCCGATTGAAGTGGGTGCAGACGAGCTCCGCCGGAGTCGACAAGCTGCCTTTAGACAAGTTTCGAGAACTCGGGATCCACTTGACAAGCGCTAGCGGCATTCATCCGATATCGATGGCGGAAACGTTATTCGCGATGCTGCTTTCTTTCAATCGTAATCTGCATCTTGCGATTCGTAATCAAAGCCAACGCGAATGGAAGGTCTCGGAACGATACGATCAACTATCCGGCAAAACGATGGGGATCATCGGAGTCGGTACGATTGGGATTGAGATCGCCCGCTTGGCCGGAGCGTTCGGCATGCGAACCGTTGGAATCAGACGGAGTGCCGATCCATTGGCGGGAATCGACCGAATGTACGGAATGGAGCAGTTGGATGACGTATTGTCTCAGAGCGACGTTGTGGTGAACGTGCTGCCCTATACGGAGGATACCCATCATCTATTTAACGCCGAGCGATTCGGAAAAATGCGCCCCTCCGCTCTGTTCTTCAATTTAGGACGCGGACCATCGGTCGATACGGATGCTCTTGTCCGCGCATTAGATGACGGAAATCTGCGCGGTGCCGGATTAGACGTATTCGAAACCGAGCCTTTGCCTTCCGAACATCCGTTATGGACGATGGAGAATGTTATCATTACGCCGCATATCGGTGGATGGACGAGCCAGTATAAACAGAAGGTTGCGGATATATTGCTGCATAATCTGCATGCCTACATTACGACCGGCAAGCCTGCCCGCAACGTCGTAGATTTCTCTCGAAGTTATTAACCCGATTTCTTCAGCGCCGGTATACGTATAAGATGTCCTCGGATGACGTTCGCCTTGCTCCGCATTTACCCAAAATCATTTGCCGGGGGGTATTTGTCCAAACCTCTAACTTCCTTCTTCATACAATAAGTGTAGACCGAGGTGAGGGGCAGCATGTCGATGCTGTTACCCGCTTCGGCATCCCTACCTTTACTTTTTTCATGAAGGAGGAGTTAGCATGTCTGGTGCAGTCGGCGGATACTATGCATCGGCAGCCTTCGTGCTTGTCTTGTTCATCTTGCTGGTCATCATCTTGCGCGCTGGTTACTAAGTTTGGGACTGGGCGAAGTCCCCTTTGACCATGCGTAAAAAGCAAGCCGAGTCCGTTCGGCTTGCTTTTTTTTCGCTTATTCCCAATCAGGCCAGAACGAGTCGCTCGATGACCAAAGCCACCCCGTCCTCGTTGTTGGATGCCGTTACTTCATCCGCGATTTCTTTGACCTCCGATGGAGAATTATCCATCGCGACTCCCCAGCCCGCGTACTCTATCATTCCCGTATCGTTATAATAATTGCCCATCGCTAATACTTGTTCCCGAGGAATTCCCCTCATGGCGGCTAACTGTTCTAGAGCTTTTCCTTTGCTGGCTTGCAAATGCTGAATGTCTATAAAATAATCCCCGCTTCGAATCCATTGCAGCTCGTGCTGCCAGCTTTCCCATTCGGATTCCACTTGATCCAGCACGTCTTTGGGCGCATAGATGGACAATTTGACCATGCGATCCGGGAAAGCCTCATCCGCTTCGCGTATGATTGGACGAGCCTTGAGATTTCTATACATCTCTGCGGCCGCTTCCTTCAATTCGTCCACATAAAGATCGAATGCCGTATTCATATCGAAATGGATTTCCCGATCACGGAAGAAAGACGTGTAACGGGATGCCTTCTCCGACGAGATCACCGTATCATGAAGGATTTCACGAGATTCGCTATCCACGACGGATGCGCCATTATGCGTAATCATCGTTCCCTTCAGCCCTAACTCCCTCAGAACAGGCAATGCGCTCGTCGAGCCCCGTCCCGTGCAAAGTACGATTTCGATTCCCAGATTCGCAGCCGCTCGAACGGCTTCGCGAACCCGAGGCGTGATTTCGTGATGATCGTTAAGCAACGTACCATCGACGTCTAATGCGATCATGCGAAACTTCATCCCTGACCGTCCTTCCTATAATTGCGCAGGCTATCCAATTCTACATCCGTAAGCTCCCGCCATTCCCCAGGCGCCAGGCTAGGGTCTAATCGGAGAGGACCCATCGAGACGCGCCGCAAGTACAGTACTTTTTTGCCGACGGCTTCGAACATTCTCTTCACTTGATGGAACTTTCCTTCATGGATCGTAAGCTCGATCCAGCTAAGCGATTCGCCCGATACAAGATCTGCTTGGTTTGGTACGAGCTTAATCGCGGCCGTTAACTCTTCGGCGGATTGCTCTTCATCGCCCGTAGCGGCTGACCCAACGCTCGATTTCGCCAATATTTCGAGTTGCGCGGGCATCGTAACATAGCCGTCATCCAGCGTGACGCCTTGCCGGAATGCCGCTACATCCTCGTCGTTAACGGCTCCCGCAACCAACGCGCGATAAGTCTTGGGAACATGTTTGCGGGGTGACAGCAGCTCATGCGACAGCTTTCCATCGTTCGTGATCAACAGCAAACCTTCGGTATCTTTATCCAGACGCCCTACCGGAAAAGGAGACAATACCGCCAGATCCAAGTCCAATAAATCGATCACCGTACGATCCCGGCTGTCTTCCGTCGCGGAGACGACACCCGCCGGCTTATGGAGCAGAACATAGACGGTGTCCCGATATTGGATCGTTTCTCCGTCCAGTACCACTTCGTCCTGGTTCGGGTTAATCTGCAAGCCATGATCTTTGACCGGTTTTCCGTTAACGGTGACCGCCCCTTGTTTAATTAACTGTTTAATGACGCTTCTCGTACCGTATCCTAGATTTCCGAGCATTTTATCGAGTCGTATTGTCGCTTTCATCAGGTAACCTACTTTCTTTTTGTTACAGTTTGATGGATTTAAGAAGTTGACGGTTTTGCAGATCAATCTTATCAGGTATAATGTAAGAAAGTTCGGGGAGCTTGTCCATTCTTTCGTTACATAAAATCTAGATTAGATGGGGGAATCGCTTATGAACGCCAAAAAATTATCAATCTTCTTCGGAACTCTCGCGGTATTGATCGTAGCTCTCGTCGTATTAAACAACATGAGACCGGATACTGTCTATGGTAAACCTTCGGATGATCTTTTTCCAGCTACGAGAGATATTCTGAACGATCCGAACTATAACAATATCATGCTTCCCGACGTATTGGAGGAAAAGCTGAAAAATAAGGAAAGCTTCTTCGTCTATTTCTTCTCGTCGAGTTGCCCGCACTGTCTATTGACGACGCCGCAATTAAAACCGTTAGCGGATGAACTTGGAGTGAATCTGCACCAGTTCAATTTACTTGAATTCGGAGACTATTACGGAAAAATGAAAATCGAGGCTACCCCGACGTTAGTGTATTTCAAAAACGGCGTGGAGAGCGAACGAATGAAAGGCGGCTTGAAAGAAGGCTCCGCTTCCGACGGATATGCTCTTGACGACTTCAAAGCGTTCTTCAACAAACATCTCCCGGAAGGTAACAGCTGATGAAAGCGAAGTGGTTGCTCGCGTTGCCTGCGGCCGTTCTAGCTGGCGGAATCCTTATGGTGGCTTGCGGAGGCGGCGTATCCAAAGATAGCGAGCCCCATCGTCATGGAAACGAGACATGGGAGTTGGAAGCTTCTTACTCGGATATGCCCTCATTTCTCGATAAATTCTCCGGGCGCACGAAACATCTGTATTCGATCGTCGGAGATTACGAAGAAGTCATGAAGATGGTTAATTGCTACTGCGGCTGCATGAAATACGAGGATGACCCGCATGCATCCCTGCTTCGTTGTTACGTAGCGGACAAGAACGAGACAGGCATTACTTGGACGGATCATAGCGGGCAATGCGGCATCTGCACCGAGGAGCTCGCGAAGATCGAAGAGTGGAGCAAAGAGGGCAAGACGCCCGAACAGATTCACCAGTTGATCGAGGATAACTTTAATCCGAACGCCTAGGGGTTTATGATATCCAGCAGTACACTTCCCGCTCAAAAAAAGGGGTTAACTTAAGCGCAATGCTTAAGTTAACCCCTTTTTCACCTTATCCCCTTCGGTCAGCATCCCTCGTCCGCTTTCTCCCATTCCTCCGCCGCCAACCGTACCGACTCGTCGCGAATGTACAGTTCGAAAGCTTGAAAAGGCGCGTCCGTAGGCCTTAAAGCCAATGCTGCCAAACTTTGGTCTAGATCAATTCGCAACCGCGCCAGATCCAAGCCTAGCACCTCATCCGCGTAGACGCTCAATTTCTCTTGCGCCGCGTTCATCAGTTTCACGGCCCCCGAACGGTTGCCGTTATCCCAATGATGCAGTCCTACGGCTGCCTGGAGGAGCCCTTGAAGCAAGGGGCTGCGTCCATACTCCAACCACAGCTCCTCCATCACTTCGTGGCACTCGAAATAGTCCCGCTCCACATTGAAATACGAGAGATAGGCCCAATATCGAGAGTCGATCATCACGCCGCTTAAGCTCTCGGCACCTTTTCCCGCGCCTGCCATCTTACGCGTTGCCGCCCTTGCCCGCACGATCCAACGCCGCTTGGACTTCAATAGACAGTTCCTTGAGACCCCATATGTCGTCATGCTCCCACAGCTCGTTAAACCTGCGCTGAAATTGCGCGGCTTCCCTCACCCTGCGGAAAAAATACAGCTCTTGAATTTCATTCAGTACCCTACGCACGATTACGGAGCTTTCCTCGAAATCCTGCTGCGCTTCCACGATTTCCTGGCGGATGCTCGACATTTCGTTATCCAGCAAGAAAGCCGCTTCCGCCGCCTTGCGCAACCTTTCCCTGACATGGGAAGGCAACTGGTCGCGATATTTGTAATTAAGCGAATGCTCGATCGTTGCCCAGAAATTCATCGCGAGCGTGCGAATTTGAATTTCCGCCAATACGGGCTTAGAGCCTAGCGAGGTTTGAACGGGATACTCCACGATAAGGTGGTAGCTTCTATATCCGCTGTCTTTGAAATTCGTAATATAGTCCTTCTCGTAGACAAGCGTTAAATCCTTGCGTTGACGAATCAGATCCGCGACGCGATAGATGTCGTCCACGAACTGGCACATAATGCGAATGCCCGCGATATCTTCGATTCCTAACTCGATGCGATCGAGAGGAACGGATAACCTTCTCGCTTTCTCCAATATGCTCGATACCCGTTTCACCCTGCCGGTGACGAATTCGATCGGCGCATATTCATCTCTGGCTTTCAGCTCGGAGCGGAGAGCTTTCAATTTCACCTTCAGTTCCTCGGCCGCTTGCTCGTAGGGAAGCAGGAACTTCCCCCAATCTCTTCCGTCCATCGACATTCCTCCTAACGATGACCCGCTCCAACCGCTTGCGTAATCCGAGTAAACCCGTCTTGCTTAAGCCGCTTGATCAATCCGCCATGGATTTCTTTCAGCAGCGCCGGTCCCTTGTAGATCATGGCCGTATAAACTTCGACCAAGCTAGCTCCGGCCAGAATTTTCTCATAAGCATCGTCCGCCGTGAAAATCCCTCCGGATCCGATGATCGGAAGCTTGCCTTTCGTAATCTTGTACAGGCTGCGAATCACTTCCGTGGATCGTTGCGTAAGCGGACGACCGCTTAAACCGCCTGTTTCGCCGGCATTCTTATGCGTAAGTCCGTCCCTGCCGATCGTCGTGTTCGTGGCGATGACGCCCGACATCCCGCTCAGCTGAATGGCTTCCGCCATATAAGCCAGTTGGTCCTCCGTATTGTCCGGGGCAATCTTGACCAGAATCGGTTTAGGCAATTCGCCGTGTTTCTCCGCCTGCTTAGCCATCTCGTCTTTCACGGCGTCAAGCAAGTGGCGCAATTCGTCTCCATGCTGAAGAGCTCTCAGATCCGGCGTGTTCGGAGAACTGATGTTCACGACGAAGAAGTCACCATAGGCAAACAGCTTCCGAACGCACGCGCGATAGTCATCGGCCGCGTTCTCGTTCGGGGTCAGCTTGTTTTTGCCGATATTCACGGCCAGGGGAATCCGTCTACGAGGAAGCTTCGATAAGCGCTCGGCCATTACGTCCGCTCCATCGTTATTGAAACCCATCCGATTAATCAGCGCCTCGTCGGGAGGCAATCTGAACAATCGGGGCTGGTCGTTGCCCGCTTGCCCTTTCGGCGTCACCGTACCTACTTCCAAGAAAGATAAGCCCACTCTGGAAAGTCCGGTTACCGCTTTCGCGTTCTTATCGAGCCCTGCCGCTAGTCCTACGGGATGATTAAAATGAAGACCGAATAAATCGACGGCAAGCTCGGGGGAAGCTTTCGTCCCCCAGATCGCGGATAGAAGCGCGGGCATTCCCGGCACTTTCGCTGCAGTCCCCATCCCGTCTATGATCAAATGATGAGCAGCTTCTGGATCCATTTTGAATAAGAACGGTTTGGCCACTTGATACAACAATGAGTTCGACATCCTTTCACGAAAACCATGCCTGAATCGTTAAATCGGTTGCACTGCAAGAAAACCTTTCGGGTAACAGTTTAGCCTTTTCGCGCGGAAAAGAAAAGGGCTACCTGCCTCTGATGCATACTTTGATGCTTCTCAGCGGTTAGTTCCATCGATAATCCCCGGCTTGTCTGGTATTTCGCGAGGAAAACGATTACAATGGAAGAAGTTCGCGAATCATACGATAGAGAGGTTGATATTCATGAGCACAGCCAAAAAAAAACCACCCGTCACACCACGCCCTAAACAAAAGGAAACCGTCAATAAGAAGGCGCTGATATGGTTAGGGGTGGCTTTTGGAGTCATCGTAGTGGTTATGGCTTTGTTGCTTGCGTTGGATGTATAACCTGGCTTCATCTAACCTAACCAATCATATACCTTGTGGGGGTTTGTCTCGTTCTGCGTGCTCTTCAGCCGGAAGCGTTCCGGCGGTGCTCGCAATTCGTCGGGCAGGCCCCCTTGCGTTATCGTCACCGGCGTTCCCATCGGCACGAGATCGTACAGTTCTTCAATATCTTCCTTTTTCATTCTAACGCAGCCCAAAGATTCGTCCTTCCCCATGCTTTCCGGTTCATCCGTTCCGTGAATTCCGTATCGGCTATCCGATAAGGTCATTCCCCTGCTTCCGAATGCCCCCGTGCTGCTTCCGTTGGGGTCCTTCACTTTCTCCGTGATGACGAATTTCCCTTCCGGAGTTTTCCCGCCGCCTAATCCTACTTCATAATTGCGCAACATCACGTTACCGCTTACAACGGCTAACCTATGATTGCTCTTGTCTACGATAATCTCGAGCGGTTCCGAAGACAACGGCGCTAAATCTCCAGAGGGCGTGCCATGCCCGATTTCCGGTCCCGTCCGATCCGGCCAATCGACGGATTTCGGAATTTTACCATCCTTCTTGTTATCCAAAGTCGCTTTAAGCTCTTCGAACCATGGCGTCATATTATCCGTCCAGCCCGCCATCGTATTCGCCGGATAGTCCGCAGCAAGGGTTTCGGGCGACGCCGGCCATTTGCCCGTCTTCTCCCGATATCGAATCATCGCCGATCGAAGCGCGATTTTCTGTTCCTGCATCGGCTTCCAGCCCTGAACTAACTTCTGCGCCGACTTCGAATCTTCCGGTTTGCAATCGCACCATTTCGGATCGAACCATTGAATGCCTGCGGTGCCCGACTCTCTATCCGAGGTCGCCGTGGCGATCGGTTTACCTGTTTTTACCCAATCGCCCCACTTGCCAAGCGTCGGAGTAGAGACGAGCAATCGCGGCTGGCGCGAAGGTTTCTGCGTTAATAATTCGCCTAACACATCGTTACCCCGCTCGCTCGGCTCCGACGCGCCTGCAATCTGATCCGGCGGAATGACGTCCGGCGGCAACGAGGGCGTTTTCCCGGTCGGCTCGGGTTTCGCAGCCGGGCTTTCCGCGGTAACCGGCGAAGAGGCTCCCTCTTCTTGTACCGGAACATTGCCCGCGGGTTCGTCCTTATCGGGAGCTAGCTCCATAATCGCTATAACAGCCCCTCCGACTAAGACGAGCGGAATCAATATGGCGAGTAACCATTTCCGCCAGCTTCCCTTGTCTTTCTGTTTTCCTTCAGGCAGCTTCGGAGCCGGTTTCGACTCGAACGCCTCGTAGATATCCCCCGCTTGCGCGAAACAATAGGTGGCTTTGGCCGTATCGCCTTTACCCTCATACTCCTTGCCAAGCAAATACCAAGCCATGCGGCTGTCCTCGTGCTTAAGCAGGTGTTCCTTGAGCGGCAAGGCATCTCCGACATTGGGAACGTTGTCATAAAAGTGTTGGATCTGTTCGTCAATGCGCGACTCTTTGCTCATGCCGTTCACCTCGCTTCGGAAATACGTCTTTCTTATTATCGGTGTAAGCCGGCAAGATGTTTAGCGCAGAAGCATATCCCTTCGGTATCTTGCACCGAGTGGATATGCTTCTGGATACTGATTTACGTGCTAATTCATGCCGCGACTCACGGGGGTGGCGGGGGTGCCTGAACGAAGTTAATGTTTAAATAAAAGGGCTTATGAACCTGATGCGTAATATCTCGCAGCAAAATCTCGAACTGCTTCACTCCATACGGCGTGTTGTTGAAAATATAGGTGCCGGATTCGTCAGGGGACGTGTATCCCGATGCGTACAAAAACACTTCAGTCCGTTCATGCTCCAGCAATCGCAAGCTAAAATTATTAATTCCATAGACATTCTCGACTGCATTAAACGAATTCGGACCGGTTGAATAGACATTCATAGCGACCGAAGTGTTTTCCGAGAGGATCTGCTTGATCTCAAATTCACCTAGCGTGAGCTCAGGGAGCTCTCCTCTCACGATGACCAACTCATACTTGATGGGATAGTTCTCGTAATCCATTATCTCGAGAAGATATCTGTTGTATCCCGGTTCAAGAGACAGCGATTGAATAAACGAACCTGCACCGCCTTCTCCGTTGGCAATCCGGTCCATATCTTCATCGAACAACCGATAGGATAATGGGGCCTTCGGTGCTTCGGGATCCCATGACATCCGGAATTCGGCTGATTCCTGAGCTAACGGGATTTGGAGATAATAGCGGCTCTTCCCGTATAACCCTTTGACATAGTTCCAATATTCCCCATCCTCGCCACCGCTTGAGAGGCTCCAATCGGTTAACGGGTACGGTGCAGGCGCGCGGAATATCCTCAGTTCGTAAGTGTGGAAAAAGAATCCGGTTCGATCCGTTACGTATACGGTAAAATCGTTGTTGCCATATTGCAACAGAAGCTCCCAAGGCGACGTAATAAATTCATCTTTCTGATGATCGAATATAGCAAACGGTACTATCAGACTTTCATCCATTGGGCCAGGAATTCGAATCAGAGCTCCGTCTTGATGATGATCCGTTTCCGCGAAATAATGATCCTCTTCAGCTGTCTCGGAATACTCGATCGGATAAGGGCTCGGTACGTCCATCAGTAACTTGAATGGCTCTTCCACATCAAAATCAGGCTGCGAGAGACCATTCATTATCCACAGCGCTTTTTCCTGACCGACTAATGCATCGGATGAATCGAAGAGCTGTAAAGATAACAATACATAACTTGATTCCGGTAATCCGGTCAATCGCAAGTTTCCATCTACATCCGTTCTAACCGGCTCTCCAACCGACGTTCTCATCTCCGCATAAGAGACTCCCGAATCGAACTCGAAATGAAAGGTGATTTCGCTTAAAGAAGTTAGAGTCTGCCCACTAAAATAGTCCTCAGTTACTTTGTACCATTCCACTCCCTGATTGCTCGACCAAGATTGGACTCCATACATCGTCAAGGGACGTTGGATCTTCAACGTGTAGACTTCCGAGTTGATGCCGTTCGGAGCCAAGACGTTCACTGAGACCATATGGTAGCCGCTACTGAGAAAAGAATACTCGCCATTAGAAACCGTGACGGATTCGCCATCGACTTGTACCGATTGAATGGAGGCACCGGCAGCCACTGGAATCGCTTTAAGCTTAAGCATCGCGCTGTCTCTATCAATATCGATCTCGTATTGTTTCGTTTCGGGCTCGAAACCGAAATCAACGTTAGTCCAACTCTCGCCCTCTCCTTCATTTTCGCCCTCGCCCTCGTCCTCGATTTGAAGCGTTAAAGAACTGAGGAGCGCATTCGTTGCACTCGGGTCAGGCGACTGTGTCGGTGACTGTGTTGGTGACTGTGTTGGTGACTGTGTTGGTGACTCTGTCGGTGACTGTGTTGGTGACACCGTCGAGCTTGGCTGTGTCCCACCTCCACCGCCCAATGCCGGAGAAGGAGTCGGAATGCCATTCCCGAGTTTCAACCGCTCTTCATTAAAGCGCTTCTTCTCTGCCTCGTTCAACAAGCTTTCGTATTGCTCGGTTGCGCGTTTATTTTTATCTAACAACGCTTTCCGTTTCTCTTCTTCTCTTAACTTACTTTCTTTGTTCAGCTTCTCGGCTAACTCCCGATCCCGTATTTTCTCTTCTTGTTGCTTCTTTTCCAAAGCATGTTTCCGTGCTTCTTGCTCCTTACTGCGTTGCTCGTTCTGCCGTTGCTTCTCTTCAGCCGATAACTCGATTGTTTTCTTGCTCAAATCAATAGCCACGCCGGATTGCGCACGGACCTCTGCTAACATTTGAGTTAATCGCTCTTGAGTCACGAGCTGACTATTTAACGCTTGGGCAAAGACCGCGCCTAAGAGGTTCTCTACGTTGTTTCGATAACGCGATTCGTCCGACGGTCTGACAAACTCCGCCTCATTCACGTAATCGTCCATCCTAGCTTTATTTTCTTCGCTAATATCCGCTGCTGCCCGAATGATCGCCTGGACGATAGAAGCGTTGTTCAACTGCATCAACCGCTCTAGATCGACGGGAGCAATCGTTATTTCCGGACTCCTATTCCTATCATCACCAGTGATCAAAGCGTTTTCCGTCGGATAAACGTTCCGTGTATCGGGATTAGCGGAATCGGTCGTGCTCGCATTGACGACTCCTGCTACAACCGTCAGATGAGTCGCTCCGCTAAGCGGATCTACGTTTACCAGAAGATGAGTCCCCCGAACGCCCATGATGGTCGTAGGTGTTTCTAGGGAGAATGCATCCTCATTATTTTCGATCGACTTCACGTCTACCCAGGCGGACCCGTTAAACATGCTGACTTTGGTTGTCGTGCCCTTCTTGTTGGATAGCTTGGAGAATGATAAGGTCGAGTTAGCTCCGACTGTCATCTTGTCATCCTCTTCCGTTCCGTTGGCGAATTGCAGGATTGCTGAGCTGCTTCCGGCAACCGCAAGGATATCCCCTTCGTTTAGACTCATCTTGGCAAATGCAGTAAACTCCTTGGCACCGCCGGCTTTCTTGACTTTAACTGTTCCTGTCAGTTCTTTAATGACCGCTATCCTCGAGGATGCAGCCGAAGTCTTTTCCGTTAACGCACCGAAAATAGGACTAATAGCGATAAGAATGATCAAAAACCAGCGTAAAACCATACGCATAAATACACCCCTCTGCCCCTAAACTTGTTTGTTTCACTTATTTTTCGTTCATTAAAGAAGCTGACGCTCAAATAGAGGATCGTCAGCTTCATCGTAGTTGTTAGTTATTCCTTGGTACGCTTCTAGTTAGAATGTTTTACTTCGAATGACGACGAGTTGAGTGGACGAGTCCCATTGGATATCCAAGTTACTCTCATCGGCGAAAAATCTAACCGGTATGAACAAGCGGTTATCAACCGTGCTCGTTTTGGCATTTAGGGCAAGCTTTTCGCTCTTGCCTGCAATGGTTTTCGTTACGGAATCGGTTCCTTTACCGATGGAATAGACGGCGTCTCCTTTCGTCAGGAGCGCATCGCCCGTCTTCTTGTCGAATGCAACCGAGAATCCTAAAGCATTGCCTACGTCTCGAACAGGTAAAAGAACGGCATTCGATTGCAATTGCGCCGGCACTTCCGTAGGAACTAATTTTCCGTTAAACAGCACGGAAATTCCTTTGCCCGTTGGAAGCGTGGTCGGTTGGGCATATTTCTGAAGAATACGCACTTTATTTCCGAACTCGTCCACGATAACAAGTCTACCATCGCTTAGCACAGTAACGTCCGTAGGATGATTAAATTGAGCATGTGCAACAACGCCGTTAGCGCTGCCCGGCTCGATAGGAACGCCCGCTAAAGTAGATACTTTGCCGTTCTTCACGATACGGATGACATGGTTTAAGCTGTCCGCGACGATCAAAGCACCGTCTTCGGTTAATGCAAGCCCTTCAGGTGCGTTAAGGCGGGATTGCGCTACCGTTCCATCAACGTAATCCCCTTGCACGTAATAAGCGTTTTTCCCTGCGTAATCCCCGCCTCCGGCTACAGTAGATACCGTTCCAGTGGAGAAGTCGATATAACGTACTCTTTGGTTTCCACGGTCGCTCACGTAAAGATTATCTTTCGAGTCGATCGCCAATCCGCTTGGTTCGTTGAACTTAGCCGAAGCCAAAGGACCGTCTTTGAAGTCTCCTGCCTCTTCGACAGCTCCGGCCACGTACTCGATGATCCTCGTAGACGGCGCATTCAGCGTCGTCACTTTGCCATCCGGGGTAATTTTGCGAATCGAATTATTCAAAGTATCCGCAACGTATACGATTCCTTTGCTATCGACGGCAACATCGGAAGGATTGTAGAATCTCGCGTTCGCTCCCGTCCCGTTGTCCGAACCCATCAAGCCATTCCCGGCAAGCGTTGTAACTTTACCGTCTTTGCTAATTTTTCTAATCGCATGATTCGCCGAGTCGGCAACGTACACGACCCCTTTGGCATCAACCGCTAGTCCAGAGGGCATAGAGAATGCTGCTTTTGTAAGTTCATCGTCATTAAAGCCACCTAGCGGGAAAGTCGCTTCGTCTTCCCCCAGATTGATTCCCGCATAACCCGTTACTTTATCCGTGGTTATCATCCGCAGGAAATGGTTCGAAGAATCGGAAACTAGCAATCTACCGTCCGATAGAGCGACAGCAGATCTCGGGTGAAAGAATGTAGCTACTTTCAGACTCCCGTTTCCGTTCCCCAATTCGGATTTCCCGGCCCATGTACGTATCTCGTATAGCTTAGCGGATTGCGTCCAATCGGTTTGAACCGCCGCTGAAGTTATGCTCGGCGCTAAGAATAGCGTCATTGCGGATAAACCAGCGATGATTCTCTTATTCGTTCGATTCATTTCTAAATTCTCCTTTGAAAACTAAGTTAAGGTATCATTCCTAAAATCTTAATTTCGTAAACGATCCGACTACCATCGGCCCCAACTACCATGAAATAATATTCTCTCTGAGAATAATAAGAAGAAGATATAGGTATCTCGTATTTCCCTGGAGATTCCGGTTCAGGGGTTTCAGTCCCGGTTTCAGTGAAAAGCTCGATATGGGAAGTCGGGTTATTTAGTTTGATTTCAAATCTCAATGTCCCGTTCTGAGGCGGTACTGGAAAAGTAAGATTCGTCGGATCATTGAAATAAACTGCATCCGTAACGGATATGATCGGTTCAGATGGGAATTGATCATTCTTACCCGTTAAGTAGAGAAGTCGCAAATTTTCCGGAATTTCTCCAACATGAATATACAATTTCAATGGGATACCCGTGTTTTCGCTTCTTAATGGATCAATATCTATCAGGACTTCATTTGTCCCGGGTTGCAGGTCGCTTATTGTGTAGTTTGCATCCTCTGACCAAATGATTGAGTCGCCCCACTTGACTACTACATCGCTTGAATCCAGGTTGAAGTTATCCAAGTAGATATTCAGATCGAGTATAACCTCAACTCCATCTTCATCGACGCTTGCCGGTTGACCATTAACAAAAGTATTCTCTCCCGCATAGTTTGCAGAGGATAAATAATAGTCTTCTTCTCTGGATTCATTGTATACGTCAAATCCGCCATAATCGAATAAAAACTGATCCGGATCCCCGACCTTTATCACAAACTCATAATCTCTTGAATGTCCTTCGAATTCGATACTGGTTATATGAAGATTAAATTTATGGTATCCTTCTCCCCAAACGGGTAGTCCGATACGATTTATTCCCCCAACTAACGCACTACCCTCATTCGGTGATCTGTCGCTCTTGGTGATGGTGCCTGTGTATCCATTGGCTAGATTCAAGTTAAGTAAAACATCTTGAACTTCATTAGGTTCCTCAATAACCGAGTAGAATCGATAAACGCCATTCACCGCGGGTTCCGTAGACATCTGAATCGGAAATGTAGGAGCTTCTTCATCTGGATAGTCTTCTTCAATGCTTACATCCCACGATGATATCCCCTGAGGAAGCGGACTTCTATTTATCGTTAAGTCATATTTGTGCTTAAAGAAGTAGGCTTCATCCGTCGCGTAATATTCGAGGTTATTTTGATTGGCAACTAAGAACAGATCTAAACTCCCTTCAAACGAGTACACATCTCCATTGAAAATTACTTTCTCAGCATGTAATTGTTCACCGTATAAGCGCAGTTCTTGCGTGTATACCGGCACGTCTACGCTAAAATGACCGCCCTCATTGTTCAAAGCTAATGTACTTTCACGTCTAATATCGACGAGACTGAATGGATCATCAATCTCCGACCACACCGGCTCGTTCACGCCGTTCAACAAAATAAAATTCGTTTCATGGCCTGAGTACGACGCCTCCGGGTTATCCGCAGTTAATATTGTCACGTATATCTTCACATATCCAGAACTTAAGTGATTAAGAGTCTTCTCTTCCCCGCTCGACGTCCAAGTGAATTCATAATATTCCTCGTCTGATCCTTGATAGTTCAACTTGACCTTGCTAATGTCTGAGCCGAATTTGATTTCCATATTCATCGAATCGATCGGCGTCTGTGTTCTCACCGCGTAAATATCTTTTGTATCGGATTGCAAAGTCTTTTCCCATATAAGCTCTTCGCCGGTCGGTGTTGTCGTTTTCCAGCCCGTAATCCCATCCGGCATCGGTGTTGGTGTCGGCGTTGGTGTCGGCGTTGGAGTCGGTGTCGGCGAAGCCGGTCCGCCTCCACCACCGCCAGGCGTCGGACTTGGAGTCGGCGTAGGAGTCTGGTTTTTAAGCTCCTCTTCGCGTTTCTTGCTTTCTTCTTGAAACTTCTTCTTCTCGGCTTCGGCTAGTTGCTTCTCGTATGCCTCTTTAGCCTTCTTCTTCGCTTCCTCAAGAGCCTTCTTATTTGCTTCTTCCAGCTTCTTCTTCTGTTCTTCCAATTTCTTCTTCATCTCGTCTAGCTTACGTTGTTGTTCTTCCTGTTCCTTCTGTTTCTTGATCTTCTCTGCTTTCTCATTTTGCAGCTTTTTAATCTCATCTTGTTTTTTCTTTTCCGCATCGGTTAATTCAAGCGGAGCGACTTTATCCAAATCCAATTTCTTCTTTAACGATTTGTTGACTTCGTCGATCAATCTTTGCATTTCATTCCTATCAACTTTTTTACTGTCCAGTGCGGCTTTCACGATATTGCCGATCAGGTTATCCAAGTTTCTGGAGATTCTGTTCAGTTCTTCGAGCGTATTCGGTCCGGAAGGTTGGCCAGAGGGAGCGCCGTTTTCCAATTCCTTTTTTTTCTTCTGAATATACTCTTCGTTTTCTCGGTCGATGTCTGCTTTAGCCTGAATAATCGCTTGCAGCACTTGAGGAGAAATACCGTTTACGATATCGCTTAGCAAAATCGGGATAACTTCGTCGGGAAACTCGTTCGTTTGATCCCTATCGTCGACGGTAAGCTGCTGGCTAGGATAGACGAATACGTCCGGAGGCGTACCGTTTTGATTATTCGTTGGCGTAACCGTTCCTACGCCGGATGCGATCGTAAACCTCGAGCTTCCCGTTATCGGGTCGACCCATATGAACAAATTCGTTCCGCGAACGCCCATGATCGCCGTCGGCGTTTCCAGCGTGAATTTGTCTTCTTTATTTTTAATCGACTTGACTGTCGACCACACCGAGCCCTTCAACAAGCTAACCTGGGTCGTCGTGCCTTTGCTATCGGACAACTTCGAGAATGTTAAAGTCGAGTTCGAAGCCGCCGTCATGAGATCGTCCTCGGATGTACCGTTGGCGAACTGAAGCACGGCCGAGCTATTCGCCTCGACGGTTAGGATGTCTCCCTCGTTCAAGCTCATCTTGTTAAAAACCGTGAACTCCTTGGAACCCCCGCTTTTTTTGACTTTCGCGCTACCTTTTAACTCTTTGATGACGGCAACGCGGGACGAAGCTGCGGATGCAGACTCCGAAATAGCTCCTAAGAGCGGCAATGCCGCCAGCAAGAACGTCATGACATACAATAGACTTTTGCGCACGTGGAAAACTCCCTTCAAATCTGTTCAGTTTTTGTTGAGTAGGATGGTTTAATATAGTGAAAGGAATGTTCTGATCCCTATTTACTCAATGGGACCTAATACCTCGTATACCCTTATCGGATGCGACTTCCCTTTGAACATGCGGTCTTCCCCATCATCGAAACGGAAGTGATCCTTCGTTTGCTCGTAGACTTGCTCGGAGACGTGAACTTGTCCCTTCTTCGTCTGCGATTCGATCCTAGCCGCTATGTTCACGTTGTCGCCAATGGCCGTGTAATCGACCCTTAAATAAGAACCGATATTACCGACGACCACGTTACCCGTATGAACGCCTATCCCGACGTTAACTTCGCACTCGTATTTTTCCATAATTTCGTCGCGGATTTTGTTCATCCCTTGTTGGATTTCATAGGCCGTCTTAACCGCCTTCCGTTCGTGCTCGGCGACATCCAGAGGTGCGTTGAATAAGATCATCGCCGCATCTCCGATAAACTTGTCGATCGTTCCTTCGTTACGCAACGTCGTCTCGGTAATCATGTTAAACATCGTATTTAACGTATCGACCAGTTCAGGCGGCGTCAGTTTCTCCGAAAGCGGAGTAAAGCCTCGAATATCGAGGAACAAAATCGTAATGAGCTTCAAATCTCCGCCTAATTTGATCTCGATGTCCTGAGCTACGATCTGTTTAACGAGATCGGGAGAAATATAACGTCCGAACTGTCGGGTTACGAAGCTCTTCTGAACGCTGTCCATATAGGATTTAAGCGAGACGTTAGCCAGATAAGCAAGGATCATCGCCAACAACGCGTAAACGATGTTCATATGTATAGCGGAAGCTTGATAGAGAGCGAACTGCCCATAGAGAACTCCCGCGAAAACGGCCAGGAAAAGAAGAATCGAATAGATGTTCTTCAGTCTCCATGGAAGATACACGAATAAGGCAAACAATAGAAGAGACAATGCCAGCTCCGACCAATTCGGCATATAAGAGACCGTTGTCCCGTTCAGCAATTGATTCGTAATATTCGCATGCGCGTACATGAGCTTGAAATTTTTCTCAATCGGGGATGCACCGGTGTCTTGTCCCCATCGTTCGCCAATCCGACCGCGGTAAAACCGACGAATACAATCGAATCCTTAAACAAATCCGGGGGCAATGCTCCGTTAAGCACATCGACGAACGAAACGGTCATGAAATCATCGGTCACTAACTGGTAATCGATGGTCGCGGTATTTCCCGCCACGGGTTCGCCCGATTTGATCGGATCTGTTAATCCCTCGTATTTGCTAAGGTCCGCCCCCGCCATCTCCGCCGCTTTCCAAGCTAACGATGGGATAACCTCGCCGTCGGGGCCTTGAATATTCAGCCAAGTTTGGCGGATTACGCTGTCTTTGCTTACGACGCGGTTAATGTGGGCGAGCTGTACGAGATCGGAGAACATTTCGTAAGGCTTCGCTACGGCTTGAGCCTTGATCAACTCTGAGCGCTTCGCGATCGAAGTGCCGAACACGTCGCCCATGATTCCGGTAACCGGCAGGATCACGTTAGGATAACTCGCTAAAGCTTCCGCGAAAGCCATGTCGCTATCCGGATTCTCGCTCTCTTCTCCGAAGATGATATCGAAAGCAATCGCTTTCGGGAGGTTCCCCTCCTGATTCAAATTCGCTAGAAAAGGTGCGTAAACGGCCCTATCCCAAGGAAATCTCCCTAATTCCGCGAGCGAAGCATCGTCGATAGCGACCATAACGATTCTTGAATCCGGATTATGGTTCGCAACCTGCTTCATGTCGTAATCGAAGAGTAAATTGTCGATTTTTTGAAGCGAGTGCGACTGATAAACAAAGAACACGGCGATCAACAACAGTACGTTTAATACGATGGCAATCCTTTTTATTATTTCTTTCAAACGCAATCCCGCCCGCCGTATGTAAATGATTCCAATTACCCTTATTATAGCGTAAGCAATAGGTTTTTTGTTGCACTTTGTCTAAAAAGTGACTTTCGTGACGAGAGTCATGAGTCGCATGACAAAAAAAGCCCTTTTCTAGGTCGAATGACCTAGAAAAGGGCTTTTCAAATTCAAAATGACTACATATTGAATTGAGTTTCGGCGATCTTGATCGAATCCGTCGGGCAACCGTCGGATGCATCTTGAAGATCATCGTAAAGATCCTCGGGAATTTCCGTATTTCCATGATTGCCATCGCTGCCGTAAATCGTCTCCGCAAGGCCTTCATCGTCGTAATCATAAATGTCAGGAGCCGTCGCGCCGCATGCGCCACAAGCAATACATGTGTCTTTATCTACGTAAGTATACTTAGCCATGAGTTAACCTCCTTCATTCAATCCGAGTCGATTACATTAAAGAGTAGTCCACTACTGTTCAATATAATATAAATCAGCACTAAGATCAAACGAAATTACAGAATTTTACGCGATATCCGCTACTAAACCATATTCTTTCCATCGTCCGAACGTTCGCGCAAAAAGTCTTTTTGAAGGGAGGTTCCCCTTAGCTTTTTGTTGCGAATAAGAGTCGACGGATCATCTCCGAGCATGCCTGCCGTCAGTACCGCGCTCTCGCCGTATTTATCCCTTAGGATATCCATTGCCGTAATTAACCGATCTTTCTTGGGCTTCTCCTCGTAAGAAAACAAATCCAACTGTAACGGCGTTTCTTCTTTTGCAGTTAATCCCTGCAACGTAATCCCAAGCAATCTAACCGGCTTTCCCTCTTTCCAATGGTCATCCATCAAGCGGCAAGCGACCCGATATACGTCTTCGGTCGTATCCGTCGGAACGGCCAACGTGAAAGATCTCGTGATCGTACGCATATCCGGATCCCGGATCGAAATTTGGATCGTCGTGCTTACCATCCGTTGATGTCTCAATCTTCGGGTTGTCTGATCGGCAAGATTTAATAGTACCCTTCGATATTGATCCCGATCGGTTAAGTCGGCAGGCAAAGTCGTCGTATGGCCGATGGACTTGGGAGCTTCATGGAGCGGCTCGACCGGCGAGTCGTCTATACCGTTAGCTGCCTGCTTCATCCAAGCTCCGTAGACGCCGAATCTTTCCAGCAGTATTTTCTCGTCCGCTGCGGCTAGCTCTCCGATCGTCCTAATATTCAGCCGTAATAGCTTGTCCGCGGTCCGGGAACCGATTCCATACAAAGTTTGGCAAGGCTTGCTCCATAACAGCTTGGGTACTTCCCGTCTGCGGAGAATCGTTATCGCATCGGGTTTGCGCATATCGGAAGCCATTTTGGCCAGCAGCTTGTTCGGCGCGATTCCGATCGAGCAAGGAAGCGTCAACTCATCCTTTACCCGCTTCGCGATCGACTCGGCAATCTCGACCGGCGTTCCGAATTGAGAGCTTCCGGTGATGTCAAGAAAACATTCGTCTATCGACACCGCTTCGACCAACGGCGTATAGTTTCCCGCGATGTTAAGGAATGCTCGACTGTATTTGCGATACAGATCGAAATTCGGAGAGATGAGCATTAACTCCGGGCATAGGCCGAGCGCCTGTCTAACCGTCATTCCCGTTCTTATGCCCCTTGCCCTTGCCTCGTAAGAGCTCGTAACCAATATCCCCTTGCGCATTTCGACGCTGCCCGCTACCGCGGTCGGTTTGCCTTTATAAGTTTCCGGGTCTTCGGCGGCATGAACGGAGCAATAGAACGCATTCATGTCGATATGTAAAATAATTCTACGTTTGCTCGCGCTCTCGCTCACATTCATTCCTCCTGTTCTTTTTCTTATTATACAGAGATAAACGGCATAGCGGCAATGACGGTTGGACTCTACTTTTGGTCCAAGCCATGCTATAATAGTTTCACCTGTTTTTACTTAAGGAGGCATTCCGGTAACGCATGTCAACTCCCCTTACTATTTTCGATACTACTTTGCGCGACGGTACGCAAGGCGAAGGTATCAGCTTAACCGCTGAAGACAAAGTCAAAATCGCGCTAAAGCTCGATGCTTTGGGCGTCCACTATATCGAAGGCGGCAATCCCGGCAGCAACAGCAAGGATATCGAGTTTTTTCGACGGGTTCGGGAATCGAAGCTGCAAGCGAAGCTTACCGCCTTCGGAAGCACCCGCAGGAAGAATAGCTCCTGCGAACATGATATTAACTTAAAGCATCTCACGGAATCGGGTGCCCAAGCCGCGACTCTCGTCGGCAAATCGTGGGATTTCCATGTCCACACCGCTCTTCAGACGACATTGGAAGAAAACTTGGCAATGATATATGAATCGCTGGCCTTCGTTAAAAATAGCGGAATGGAAGCTTTGTTCGACGCCGAGCATTTTTTCGACGGATACAAGGCTAACCCCGAATACGCTTTAGCAGCGCTCGCCAAAGCGAAAGCCGCGGGAAGCGCTTGGATCGTCTTATGCGATACGAACGGAGGAACGTTACCCGGAGAGATCAGCGAGATCGTCTCGCGAGTCGTCAGGGAAATCGATGCTCCGATCGGCATCCATACGCATAACGATTGCGAGCTTGCCGTCGCCAATACCCTTGCCGCAATTACCGCGGGAGCGCGTCAAATCCAAGGCACGATTAACGGATACGGCGAACGTTGCGGCAACGCTAATCTCTGCTCTATTTTGCCGACATTACAGTTGAAAATGGGCTATAGCTGCGTCAGCGATGACCAGTTGAAGTCTCTTACCAGCGTCGCCCGTTACGTTGGCGAAATCGCGAACGTACATATGCCGGTCAACCAACCTTACGTCGGTAACGCGGCATTCGCGCATAAGGGCGGCATCCACGTCTCCGCGATTATGAAGGATTCCAAAACCTACGAGCACATCGAACCGCATCTCGTCGGCAACAAGCAGCGCGTGCTCGTCTCCGAACTTGCGGGTCAAAGCAACATCTTGTCCAAAGCGCAAGAAATGGGCCTAGACGTTAACGCCGAGGGAATAAAATCCCGCGATGTCATCGATCGGATTAAAGAGCTGGAGCATCAAGGCTACCAATTCGAAGGCGCGGACGCTTCGCTGGAACTTCTCTTGAGAGACGCTTACGGCGGATCCGTTCAAGTCTTTACGGTCGACTCGTTTAAGATCATGGTCGAGAAGACGGCAGGACAGATGGTTACGGAAGCCATTGTGAAGATTACGGTAGCGGGAGAGCAAGTGTATACCGTCGCCGAGGGAAACGGCCCCGTGAACGCGCTCGATAACGCGCTTCGCAAAGCGCTGGTGCAGTTCTATCCGGGAATTCGCGATATCCATCTGACGGACTACAAGGTGCGCGTGCTGGACGAGAAAGACGCGACGGCCGCCAAGGTACGCGTGTTGATCGAGTCGACGGACTTCAAGGATACATGGAGCACGGTCGGCGTATCCTCCAATGTCATCGAAGCCAGCTGGGAAGCGCTGATCGATAGTATCCGCTATGCATTGCTTGGCATGGTCAAAGATAATTGCGAACCCGAATTTACCGGCGGCGCGCATGGTTTGGTTAATCACTAGCAACTAATGAAATGAATGCAATCTTTGAAATAAAGGCAACCCTCGAGAGGCTTAGGCCTCTCTTTTTTTGTGCCATTATAAGTTTGTGGGATTACAGGGGCATAAATGAATACAGCTTGGCCGCCTATCGCACAACAAAGCGACCAGGTCGTCGACATCTGAGTTGACGGAATGACCGGGCAGCTTTTCATCCAAACTCTTACGGATCGATAGTTGGAAGAGGCTATATTGGTGAATTCTGATACTATGGCGTCTGATCGAGGGTTGGAAGAGGCTATAGTGGTGAATTCTGATGTTATGGCGTCAGATCGATCGTTGGAAGAGGCTATAGCGGTGAATTCTGATGTTATGGCGTCAGATCGATAGTTGGAAGAGGCTATAGTGGTGAATTCTGATGTTATGGCGTAGGGTCGATGGTTGGAAGTGGCTATATTGGTGAATTCCGATGTTATGGCTTAGAATCGAGCCGATGTTTTCGCACAAAACGATTTGCGCGATCGAGATAGCAAAGAGACAGCCCATGAGTTCACTTTCAGGGACCGCCCCTCTATCTCTAATGTCGCGGTACACCGCTGTATCATTCGGACACAGAATCCCTTATTTGTTAAGATTCCGCTTCAAAGATTTGCAAAGCATCAAAAGCCACCAAGGGAATTCTCCCTGACGGCTATTTGAATTTAAAGCGGCACACCCGTTACTACTCAGGTCTCCCCAAAATCGGGGAGATTTTTTCTTTGCTATTTAAAGGAATTCGAGCATCTCACAGCGAAGTAGTAGTTAAAGAAACTTTGCTAGTGAGGAGCGCGTGACACCCGTGAAACTAACTTCGCAACAAGTGAATAAGATTTGCAAGGGCGACAAAGAAATTGCGGGTTATTTCAGTGCGCTCCTTACTCAAAACCAACAGTTGACCCAACTTGTCGAAAAGCAGGCCGCTCAAATCGAGAAGCAAACCCTCCAAATCGAGAAGTTAGAAAAGCGCGTTAACGATTTAGAACGGCAACTCGGCCAAAATAGCAACAACAGCAGTAAACCGCCCTCCAGTGACGGATTGCGTAAACAGAATAATTCGCGCCAGTCTGGCGGCAAAAAGGGTGCGCCTACCGGCCATGATGGACATACACTTCGTTTCAGCACTTCGCCGGACGAAATCGTCGTGCATTCGGTATCCACTTGTAAGCATTGTGCCCAATCCCTTGATGGGGTGGCCGTGCAAGGCTATACCAAGAGATAAATATTTGACTTACCACTTCCCCGTTTGGTTGTCACTGAACATCGCGCGGAGGAGAAGTATTGCCCAGCTTGCCATGCACGTCAGCGGGCTACCTTGCCCGCGTCCCTTTTGACAACAACCAGGCCGAACGAGACATCCGTATGTCCAAGGTGAAGCAGAAGATTTCTGGATGCTTCCGTACGGCGACTGGCGGCGAACAATTTGCAAGTATTCGTGGCTTTATTTCCACTCTCCTCAAACAGAAGCTTCCTTTACATGCCTCACTCGTATCCGCACTCCGTGGTAATTTCCAATTTAAGACTACCTGAGTAGTAACGGCACACCCACTCTATTTTCTCCCAAAGTGCCTCTATGCTCGATTTAAAGCGGCACAGACGCTCTATTTTCTCCCAAAGTGCCTCTATGCTCGATTTAAAGCGGCACAGACGCTCTATTCCCACCTACGGTGCCTCTTCGCTCGATTTAAAGCGGTACAGCCGCGACTGCTCAAGTCACCATATTAGCTAATCCTCTATCCTGCCGAGTCTCGATGCACATTCGGAGAAAGCCTATAAATGCTTCAGAATAGTGGAACAAAGCAGCGATAAACCCCACTCTAATTTCTTCCGATTCCAAAGGGCTTTTCTATGTAATAATTCATGCATTCTGATCGTCTTTTTCATCAGTAAGTTATTCACAACTTTTCTATTGATCATAATTTCCATACGACAACAAAATCGCCCGAACTCTCCGTCCGAGCGATCCCTCTATTTTCTATTTAGGAAGAGATAACGTCCTGCAAGTAAATCTCCCATTGCTCCCGTTCGATGATCCCTTCGATCCGATGGCGAATTACGCCGTCTCTGTCTATGATAAAGCTTACCGGATATCCGCTGACCTTGTATTTATCCAACACGTCGCCCTTCGGTTCCGTTAGAACAGGAAATACGAGTTGTTGCTCTTTGACGAAATCCTTGGCTTCCCTAAGCTTGTCGTATTTCGTCGCATTAACCGCGTATAGATCCAGTTGATCCTTATGCGTCTCATAGATATCTTTAAGATCCGGCGCCTCCACCTCGCAAGGTCCGCACCATGCTGCCCAGAAATTAACGATCAGCACCTTATCTCTTTTGCCGCCGACATTGTATGAAGTCGTACCATCCAACGAGGCCAGGTTAAACGACGGCGCGTAATGGTTTACTTTCGGAGCAGGCGCTGCCGGTATATTCCCTTTCCCTACAGGCTGATTTGTCGTTTGAGCTATAGGCTCCTTGCCGGAAGAATCCCAGAACCACACGGCCGCAACGGCAATTACAACGAGGGCTAATATCATCGCGTTCTTTTTCATCTGTTTGTTCACTCTTTTCAAGCATTGATATTTGACTATATCTTACCCCATTTGCCGCTTCCATTCCAACCTAAGCCACAAAACGTTCACGAACTCGGCATGTGAAATGCCCTTTCCCCACAGCGCATATTGAACGCTATTGCGGGAACTCTAATCCTGTTCTCGGCTTCAAACTAAGCAAGTTCCAAGGAGGAATAGGGAGTGTCCGCTACAACGAAGTCCAAAGGGAAGCTAACCGTAACGTTCACAAGCGAAATCACCTCGCAAGCTCCTCCCGAAAACGAAAAAACGAAATCATCTCCGGATGCCCAAGGAGGTCGGAAAAGCAAAATTTGGGAATACATAGCGCTTTCCACCGTCCCATTGGTTCTCGTTCTCGGAAATTCGATGTTAGTTCCCATTTTGCCGAAGCTTAAGACCGAACTCGGGGTTTCCCAATTTCAAAGCAGCCTTGTCATTAGTTTGTTTTCCTTTGCCGCAGCTCTTATCATTCCCATCGCCGGTTATCTATCGGACAGGTTTAGCCGCAAAGCCGTCATGATCCCTTCTCTAATCCTTTACGGCGGAGCAGGAATACTGGCTGGATTCGGCGCGGTTTGGGATTCTTATGGCGTCTTGATCGGCGCGAGAGCGCTTCAGGGGATCGGCGCAGCGGGCACTGCTCCCATTGCCATGGCTCTTGTCGGGGATTTGTATAAGAACGGCCAGGAAAGCCAAGCGCTCGGCTTGATTGAAGCTTCCAACGGAACCGGTAAAGTCGTCAGTCCGATATTAGGCGCTCTCCTGGCTCTAATCGTCTGGTATGCGGCGTTTTTCGCCTTCCCGGCTTTCTGCTTATTGTCTCTTCTCGCCGTCATATTTCTGCTGAAAGAACCGAAGCGCACTGAACCGCCCCAGCCTTTGAAGCAATATATGGAATCGATTAAACGGATATTCGCCGCGAACGGACGTTGGCTGATCTCTTCCTTCTTCGGCGGATCTCTAGCCTTGTTTATTTTATTCGGCGTACTGTTCTTCCTGTCGAATATTCTGGAAGAGCCTCCCTATTCCATCGACGGCGTTCGAAAAGGGTTCATCCTTGCCATCCCGCTTTTCGGCATGGTACTGACCGCCTATATAACGGGAACAGTTATCCGCAAGAACGGCGTCCTCATGCGCTGGCTAATGAACATCGGCTTGGCTCTGATGGTCGTTTCTTTAGCGCTCGCCATATGGTTAAATACGAATTTGTACGTGTTTATCGGATTGTTGACCATAAGCAGTATCGGAACCGGACTGTTGCTTCCCTGTCTGAACACGATGATTACCGGCGCGGTGGAAAAAGCCGAACGGGGGATGATCACTTCTCTCTACAGCAGCCTTCGGTTTTTCGGAGTCGCATTGGGGCCGCCATTGTTCGGTTGGCTCATGGGAATCTCGCATCAACTCGTATTCATTACCGTCTCGGCGTTGTCCTTAATCGCGCTCGGTCTTGTTTTCTTCTTGGTTAAACCCGGAAAACAAGTGCAATAACGGTTGCTTGCCGCCCCGCGATCGCTCATACTCGTTTTGTAGGAGTTGATCCGCTCAATGGAACGCATGAAGGAAGTATATCTCGATTCGACTTTGGAAAATGATCTGATCGCTATTTCGCGTCAGCGGTCATCTTACGAAATTTGCGGTGTCATTTACGGCACGATAAGCGGAGGAGTCGTGTTTGCCGACGGATTTAGTCTTATTCGCAATTCGTCCCCCTTCTCCCGGGAATCTTATTCTTTCCACCCCGAAGATTGGGTTTCCGTCTATTACGAAGCACAAAAAAACCAACGAATGATCGTCGGTTTATTCCATACTCACCCCGAAGGAAGTACCGCTCCGAGCGTCAGCGACACATCGGGTTCCCTTCCTTGGAGAACATATTGGATTATCAGCCTCGTCCGCGACGAACACGAGATCGCGATTTACGAGCGAAGAGCCCAAGGCGATTGGAACCCGTTGCCCGTCGTCCGAAGACCGCTGTAGTCAATGTCGGCTTAAATACGCGTAGAGTTCGCCAAGCGTCGTAACCTGCCGATCCATGATCAATTTCAGGAACCTAAAATATAGCTTAGCCGTCATGACCGAATCATGAAGCGCATGATGACGCTCCGATATTTCGATCCCGTAACGCTCCAGAACTTCATCCAATCCATAATGGATAGCTTTCGGCTCCAGCCACTTCGCGATCATCATCGTATCGATAATCCGGTGGGTTAGATTCACCTTCGACGTGCGCCATAACGCGCAATTCAGAAATTGCTTATCGTGACCGCTGCCGTGGGCGATAAGCACTCTTTTACCCGCGAAATCCATGAAATCGTGCAGCACTTGCATTAAATCGGGCGCATTCTCGGCCATCTCGTTCGTAATGCCCGTTAACTCCGTAATGTGGCGAGGAACTTTGCGCTTGGGATTGACGAGCTGATAGAACGGCTCCGCTTCATCGAAATTCCCTCCTCGGATAATCACTCCGCCGATAGACAATATTTCGTCTCCGTTATACGGGTAGAAGCCGGTTGTCTCCAAATCGAAAACAACCGCCTCCATCTCCGAAAGCTGCATTTCCAAGGAGCTTCCCTTGCGTTGATCGCGCGACATGGAACGGATAAAGGCCATCTGTTGAGCATTGGATGAACCCAGCATGGAAGCTATGGCCGGCGTAATCCCGCCCATTTTATACAAATTCCACATTCTACCCATCGAGTTCGTGTCTTTGGGTTCCTTCATAGCTTTCACCTCCCGCCGAAACGGTGCTGCAACTCCCTTTGTACTCTGCGTTGTATTTTTTTGCCGGCTTTCAAAGCTTTCTTGAGCGGAATTTTTAGTTCCTTCGTAATATGCTCCGCCGGAATTTTACCCGCGCCTCCGGGTTGCCCCTCCTCGACGGCCAGCGTCGCAAGCAGTCTTAATTTCAAGAAAAATGAAAAAGCTTCGTAAGCCTCGGTCTCCTCTTCCTCCGCGAGCAAATCCGCTTTACGCAGTGCGTTAATTCGCTTTAACGTGCTTGTTTCGCGTATGCCGGCTTGTATCGCGAGCAATCTGAACGCATTCACCATAGGGATATAGGCGCCGTATTTAATATCCAAGCTTCCCGCGTTTTCTCCGTATCTTTCCGTCAACAACTGCCCGAACACGCCGACAAGCACTTTATGCCTGATCGTGTTCTCCATCATTCGTCGCGCGATTATCGGACGGTTGAGCATATCCGTATAGAAGCGATCTTGTAATCTGTCCGCCAGATTCCGGTCCCCGGACACGGGCCGTCCGTCGGCAGCGATAAGCAAATACCTGACATTCTCCCAACTCGGTTCAGCGAACCAATTGTCGATCTTCTTCTCCCAATCCCGAAGCGACAAACACCATTCCGGGTTAGAAGCAATGACGCTGCCTTCGCAAGGAGGGTAGCCAAGCCGGATTAAGTTTCGGACTACGGTCTCTGCAAATATGGGGAAAAACTTGCGGCATCGTTCGTCTTCGACTTCGTTAGAGGCATCCGCGTACACAAGACCGCTGTCTTGGTCGCTGTACAACGTCTGCTCAAAGCGTCCACCGCTGCCATACAGCATATACGTATAAGGCACGGGTGGGGCGCCCAGCCCCAACCGTGCCAAATCGTTCTCCGCAAGCTTTAACGCTTGGGCGATAAGAGCGTCATGAAGTTCGTTTAACGTCTCTACTACTGCTTCGGCAGATGAGGTGGACAGCTCCGTCGCCAACCGGGATTGCTCCTGTTCCCTTATCGATCTTAATTGCTCAAGATCCTCGGCTCCGGCGATGTCGAGCAACCGCTTCTCCCAAGCGGGATTAAGCATGCGGTTTCTACCCCTCCTGTGTTTACGCCGGTGAAAGGACTATTGGATTAGACCGATGTTCCGGCTTTTTTCATTTGCTCAGGATAACCGTAATTCCCATGCTCGCTCAAATCCAAACCGATAATTTCTTGCTCTTCCGTTACGCGGAAGCCGATGACTTGTTTGACGACCCACAATACGATGAAAGACGCGATGAAAGCGAACGCTCCGCATACGACGACGGATTCGAATTGAACCCATAATTGTTCCCAACCTCCGCCTTCGAACAGACCCGCTCTTCCGATCCCGACTTTGGCGGCCAATTCTTCCGTTGCGAATAAACCATTCGCCAACGTTCCCCAAACTCCTGCCGCTCCGTGAACGGAGAGAGCAAAGATCGGGTCGTCGATTTTCATTTTCTCGAAAAATTTAGCGCTGAAGAATACGAGCACGCCGGCAACTAAACCGATAACTACCGCAGCCCAAGGATCAACGAACGCGCAAGATGCCGTGATGGCAACCAAACCGGCAAGAGCACCGTTCAGCATCGCCGTAATATCCGCTTTACCGTTGACTAACCACGAGATCAATAACGCGGCTACCGCGCCTGCCGCTGCGCCCAATTGCGTGTTGAAGGCAACGAATCCGAAGAAGCCATCGCCGATCGCAACCGTACTACCCGCGTTAAATCCGAACCAACCTACCCATAGAATCAATACGGCAAGCGCGGTGAATACTTGGTTGTGTCCAAGAATTTCGTTCGCGGAACCGTCTTTGTTGAATTTACCGATACGAGGTTTCAACAAGATCGTTGCAGCCAACGCTCCGATCGCACCCGTTAAGTGAACAACCGTCGATCCGGCGAAATCTTGCGCGCCGTCTTTGGCCAACCAACCGCCGCCCCAGATCCAGTGAGCGACTACCGGATAAATAACCGATACGAAGAATAAGGTAAAAATAAGGTACGCGGACAATTTAGCTCTCTCCGCGAACCCGCCCCATGCGATCGAGAGAGATACGGCCGCAAAGGCCAACTGGAATACGAAGAATACCGAGGATGGCAATGCGTTATCTACCGATGCTACATCCGGACTGAAGAAGAAGTTTCCTAATCCGATAAATTTGTTGAGCGATTCCGAAGCATCGCCGCCGAATGTGAATCCATAACCGACTGCCCAGTATACAATAGAAGCAAGACCGAGCGTGAAGATCGTCTTACCGGCCACGTGCCCGGCGTTTTTCATACGGGTGGAGCCTGCCTCAAGCAGAATAAATCCGCCTTGCATGAGAAGTACGAGTACTGCGGCAACCATTACCCACATAGCATTTAAACCCATGTTAAGCTGTGCTGCGGACGGATCCTCCGCGAACGCCATTGTCGGAAACAGCACGAGAAGTGCACCCAACGAAATCAAACTCTTTTTTACCACACCGACCACTCCCTACGTGTAATGTTTCATGACATCTTAAGAAAGGCTTAGTGTCATTATAGGTTGATCTCGACGATTTGACAATATGATTTTCATAAATAAATTCAATAAATACGCCAAAAATCTAACATTAACTTCGAAAACGGTGCGTAATGTTAGGATTTAGACCACAAAAACCCAATTTATAGTGAATTTATCGCTCTTAGCGTCCAACCTCTCACTCTAATAGCTCACACAACGCTCTTATATGTCATTTAATATTCCACCAATGGAATATTCCCGCCATACGCAAGGCTCGAGAGTGTAAGCATCACGTTTGACTGTATGGTTCTCCATTCTGTATGATAGTAATGTAAAGCCACAAACAGGAAAGAAGGTGAATCGATGCGCAGCGGATCGATCAATGCCCCACGCCTGTACCGGATTGGAGAGTTATCCAATTTGGCCGGTATTAGCCCTCGTACAATCGATTATTACACAGGCTTAGGTCTCTTAGCCCCAGCCAAAAGATCAACAGGAAATTATCGGCTTTACGACGATGATACGCTAACGAGAATTCGCCGTATCGAGCAACTGAAAGCGCAGAAATATTCATTAGAAGAAATACGCGAGCAGTTTACTTCGTTGAATCGTGCCGTTACGGACGAAGCCGTGACCCGTAAGCTGTCGGACCTTCAAGAACATCTTGCAATGCTGGAAAGGGAAGTCAAGGAATTAGAACCCGTCCTGGAGCAATTAAAACCGCAGCAAGCGAAAAGAGTCTTCCGAGCGATCACACCGCAAACCGCGGCATGCGTAGAAGCCCTTCTTCTTCTTTTGGGGAAAAGTAACTTTATGTAACGCGGTTTAAGACACTTCACCTTAGACGGAGGAATTCATCATGCTGTTTTTTCACCCGATGGACTTTCTGATCATCATTGCCTTTGTCGTGTCGCTATGGGCCCAATTTCGAGTCAAAAGCACGTTTAATCGTTGGTCCGAGGTTCGCAACGAGCGCGGTTTAACCGGATATGATGCAGCAAGACGATTGCTCGACCGAAACGGCTTGCAGGAGGTGCCGATCGAACCTGTACAAGGTAAGCTCACTGATCACTACGATCCGGTTCACCGAATCGTGCGACTATCCGAGCCCGTATTTTACGAAAGTTCGATTTCCGCCATCTCCGTCGCATGCCATGAGGTGGGACATGCTATCCAACATCACAATTCGTACCCGATGCTGGTCATTCGCCATCGCATGTTCCCGGCCGTTCGCCTCGCTTCCGGAATCGCGCCTTTCCTGTTAATAGCGGGTTTTCTGATGCAATCGCTCAATTTGATCGGTTTCGGGATCATTTTCTTCACAGCCGCCGTAGCCTTCCAGCTTGTTACTTTGCCCGTGGAATTTAACGCAAGCTCCCGAGCTCGCGACTTGATGGTTGCCGAAGGGTTCATAACAAGAGACGAAGAGCGCGGAGTCGCGAAAGTGTTGAATGCAGCCGCCCTCACATACGTTGCGGCAGCATTGATCTCCCTTCTAGAGCTGATTAAGTACATTATGATATTCACGAACAGCAACAGAGAGTAACGTAACCGGGATTTACGATAGAACGAAGGAAGAATAAACAAAAAAAGTGTTGGTACAGAGGTTTTAAAACTGTACTAACACTTTTTTTGTTTTGGTTTATCGCAGCCGCAATGCCGCTCAAGCAATCTAACGCCGACGATGCGCCGACTTAGATCAACGAAGACAAATCAACCGATAATCGATGGACGGGATTCCGCGCATGACTGGAAAGCTGGTATAGAAACGAAGGTCGGGGCTGCTCGGACACCATCTTCCTAATGAGGCCCTCGGCGTTCAACTCGTCGAGACGCATAGACAGCATGCGAGGCGTTACCTGATCGAGTACTCGGCGGATTTCTTGGAAATGCTCATGCTCGAAACCAAGCGTCAGCAGCACCGGAATGTTCCATGCTTTAGCCGACAAGGAGCCGTGCGCGATATTCGTTTCGGCGAGTTGAATGGCCTTGGCCATTTCTCTCCAATGCTTGCCTTCTTCGGTAAGCTTATATTCAGGCAACAAAGGATGGCGACGTTCATAGGGCGAAAGATGTTGAATGACTCCAAGCTGAACTAACTGTTTTAAGTTATCGCTCAGCCTCGCAGGCGCAATGTCGAGCTGACGCTGAAGGGGCGTAAACCTTCCCCCGTTAGATTCCAATTCAAGCAGTATCGGAATCGTCCAACGACCCGAAAGCTTCTGCGCGGCTTGAATAACAAGAGCTTCTTTATTCATTATCTAAGTCAAATCCTCAGCTAACATTAAGCTGTGCCCATCAGGATCGGTAAACGTTGCTAGCTTTGTCATATTCGGGATCGTTTCGATATCGCCAATAAATGTAACGCCTTTACGCGCTAAGACTTCAACCGCCTGCTCGATGTTATGTACTTCGAACACGGTTGAAGAAGTGGAAGGAATGACTTCCACACCCTCAGAGAAACCAATAATACAATCGTCAGTGTTCGTACGAATCATGGCCATTCCACTTTCCGCATCATGAAACTGTAGTTGAAAATCAAGCTGCTTCGTATAAAATTCCAATGAGCGTTCGATGCTGGTAACATTATACCAAATCGTGATTCCCGGTTTATACATTATTCAACCTCCTTTTAATATCGTTATTATACTAGGTATAAAAACGATATTAAAGGTTGTTTTTACTTTTATTTCCGGAACCGCGGCAATGACTGCTCGATATTACCGAGCAGTCTTGCGATTTCGCCTCAACGACGCGGAGATACTTGATTGTACACATACCGGGTCATTGCTCTTGGTATTGGTTTTTGAAAAATTCAAGCAGGAAACTATGGAACATCTGCACGACTAGCGGCATCTTTTCTCCTGTTCTGCGAATTATCCCGATCGTACGGGTAACGTGGGGCTCGCTTATTTTAACGACGGCCGGCATCATCGAGCTCGTTTCGTACATCGCCATCTTCGGCAATAAGCTAACGCCCATTCCGGCGGCCACAAGACCGCGAATCGTCCCCGCCTCTTCCCCTTCGAATCCGATTTTCGGCGTAAAGCCGGCTTCCCTGCAGGCATCCCAGACGATAGGCCGCAAAGAATAACCCGAACTGAACAATACGAACGTGTCTTCTTTTAATTCGCTTAGCATGATCGAATCTTTTAAAGCTAATTTATGGGTTTCGGGCAGGATAGCGAACAATTCTTCCGTCAATACCACTTCCCCGGTCACCTGATCGCTTTTCTCCGGGTAAGGAGAAATAAAGGCGATATCTACTTCCGCATCGACGATATCCCGAATTAAGGAAGGGTACATCCCTTGGCGGAACCGAAATTTCACGTTCGGATGAAGCTTGCGAAACTCGGCAACGACCTGCGGGACGACATGAATGCCCAAACTGTGAGGAAACCCGAGCCTGATCTCGCCGACCTCCGGATCCAGAAATTCGTGAATCTCCATGACCGCTCGATCCAAATCCCCCAACACCGCCTCCGCGCGCCGAAGAAACAGCTGACCTACCGGGGTCAATTGAACATTGCGTCCGCGCTGCATAAACAGCCGTATGCCGAGTTCTTCCTCGAGCCTGTGTATTTGCCTGCTGACCGCGGATTGAGCCACGTGCAGCTCCTCAGCGGCTTTCGTAACGTGCTGAAGCCTCGCTACCCGCACGAAATATTCCAATTGCCTGAGTTCCAATAGAGTATCCCCTTCCACGCCCGCCCGCTTGTTCCAATGATTGGACAATGGTATTCGATAACGATTATAATAATTACGGCAAACCTTATCAATGAAGGAGGAATATATTCATGTCCCAAGAACGTGCAGCTACGCTTAAAGGCAATCCGATTACGCTTATCGGGCCCGTATTAAAAGCCGGAGATTCCGCACCTGATTTCACTCTCAACAAAAACCTGCTCGAAACGTCTTCCCTGGAAGATTATGCAGGCAAAGTCAAGCTCATCAGCGTCGTTCCTTCTATTGATACCGGCGTCTGCGACGCGCAAACTCGCCGCTTCAACGAAGAAGCTTCCAAACTGGGCGATAACGTAGTCATCATCACCGTCAGCGCAGATCTTCCGTTCGCGCAAGCGCGTTGGTGCGCGGCTGCAGGAGTCGATCGCGTATTCCTCTTATCCGATTACAAAGAAAACAGCTTCGGTAAATCCTACGGCGTTCTTATCAAAGAACTTCACTTGGATATGAGATCGATCTTCGTCTTGGATAGCAACAATCAAATCACTTACGTTGAAGTACTGGGCGAAATGACCGAGCATCCGAATTACGAAGCAGCAATCGATGCGGTTAAAAGCCTGATCTAAACGAATACAACAAAAGCGAGGTTAGGCCAAGCGCCTACCTCGCTTTTCTATTATGCTTGCGCATGATCTAAGTTTTATAAGAGGACAGTTTACGATCCAGAACACTATAAATTTCTTGGATGATTCGATAATTCGCACCCAAATCGCCAAGCGAGCCTCGGGATGCCGAGTAGATGTCTACCGCCGTGTTGCCGGGGCTTGTACCGACCACTTGGATCGTAATATCCATCGTGCGGCCGGACATTGTTTTCTTCTCCATCACGATCTCGCCGACCGTCTGAACCTCATGGAGAACTTTATACCCCTTCATCTTCTTCAGTATGGAACTGACCTCGTCCCAAGCACGATCCTTCGAAAGCCGATAATAATGAGACTTGAGCTTAGGATCTTTGGCTTTATCGCTCGTATGTTCATGGCTGCGGATTAATCCAATCAGCAATCGCTTCAATGCTCTCTCTCCCTCCGGGTACCCTTGGCGCTACATTCTATCTTACCACGCCTGACCCGGGGATTAAAGTCCAAGTATAAGAAAAAACCCGCCTTTGCCGTCCGACGTGCATGTTTCTGAACCTGCTTTGGCAGGTGGGTGCCCGCAGCGCAGCTTTTGACTTCCCTTTTCGGGGGCATGTCAGCCACTAGGCAATCTAGAGCTCCCTGGAAACAAACATTGGTTCAAAACAATTAAGCGTCGTAACGAACAAGGCAGGATTAATCTCATTATAAGCAGGTAGGCAAGAAAAGTAAAATGGTTAGCCTTGGGATTTCTTCTCTTCTTCCTCGTCGTCCTCCGAGGACTTTTCGGTCTCGGCCTCTTCCTTCAGCAACATCATCTTCTGTATAACCATATTGAAGTTATAGAAGGTATATACGGCGATAATGCTTCCGAAGAAGAACGGGATCAGAAACGTAAATCGCGTACTTATGAATAAAACCGCAACCGCTCCAATTGCCATGATTAAGGATCGAATCGGACGACCGATCGTTAGAATCAGGGCATTCTTGAGCAATTGAATCGTTTTCATATGAAAATGCGATAAAAGGGAGAAGAAATGCAACAACGAAATCAGCAACAATAGCATAAGCGCGATAAATAAATACGCGAGCAATTGAAATCCAGCCATTTGCTTCAGATAGACTTGGAAATCAATGATCAATATCGCGAACAGCAACGCATAGAAAACGCCGCCGATCATAGCTTGTACGTAATTTTGCTTGTAGTTGCGGAAGAAGGTCTTAAATAACGGGACGTCGGTATCTCCCAGAACCCATTTCCGGGCGACCGAGAACATCGCGGAGGTCGCCGGAAACAAGGTAAACGGAGCCACAATTGCAAGCGGAATAATGATCGCTTGCAATTGCGCAACGTCTTTCGCCGTAAGGAAAGTAATCATCATAAACCAAAACGGAAACGCTGTGAGAAGCCACAATACGTTCGTAACTGACAACCTCATGATCCATTCGGACAGCTTATAAAAGCCGCCCATCATGCCCCGCATTTCCATGGGGATTCCTCCCTGATGACGTTCGTCAGTAAGCTACTGGCTTAGATTTTAACGAAATCTTCGTTCTGAGAGCGACTTCCGCGATATTCTTCCCGACGTTCCGGGCGCGGTCCGCGATTGGCATCGCGGTAGCTGCTATCATCACGAGTACTGCTGGAACGATTGCCGCCACTGTAAGGCTTACGTTGCCCGCCACTATAGCTGGATCCGCCTCTGGAATCGCCGCTGCGACCTTGCCCTTGACGCCACGCGCCGCCTTGACCGCCGCTGCTGCTTCCGCTTCCGCCGTAACGACGTCCGCTGCTGCTGCCATAGCTGCCGCTTCCGCCGCGGTTACCTTCGAATTTACGCTTCTTGGAACGAATCGGATCCTCGGGCGTTAGTTCGATGTTTACGTCCTTCTTGTCGCCGGTCAGCAATTTCATTGCCGCCGCTAACAGTTGAACGGAATCATATTGCTCGAGAAGCTGCATCGCCACCCATTTGAACGGGTTGACTTCTTCTTCCGAACGAACGGTATCCATGATACGTTCCGCCATTAGCTTTTGTTTGCCTTCCATCGCTTCCGACAGAGTTGGCAATACTTTCTTGGAAATCCGATGACGCGTCACTTTCTCGATGAAATGCAAGTGATCCGTTTCGCGTGCGGTTACGAAAGACCAGGAAGTTCCTTCTTTACCCGCGCGGCCGGTACGGCCGATCCGGTGAACGTAGCTTTCCGGATCTTGCGGCAAGTCGAAGTTAATAACGTGAGTAACTCCGGATACATCCAATCCGCGCGCCGCAACGTCGGTTGCGACAAGGATATCGATGCTGCCGTCGCGGAACTTGCGCATTACGGTATCGCGTTGGTTCTGCGACAAGTCGCCGTGCAAGCCATCGCATGCATATCCGCGTTTCATTAACGCTTCCGAAAGTTCGGCAACACGGCGTTTCGTACGACCGAAGATGATAGCCAATTCCGGCGGTTCCATGTCGAGCAAGCGGCAAAGTCCGTCAAACTTCATGCGTTCTTGAATTTCAACGTAATATTGCTGAATCAACGGCGCGCTAAGCAGCTTCGATTCGACTTTGACATGCTCAGGATTGCGCAAAAATTGCTGGGCAAGCTTCTGGATGTTCGCCGGCATTGTCGCCGAGAACAACAACGTTTGACGCTCTTCCGGAACGAGCTTCAGGATGGATTGGATATCCTCCATGAATCCCATGTCCAGCATTTCGTCCGCTTCATCCAATACGACCGAACGAACATCGTCCAAGCGAATGGTTTTGCGGTTGATGTGGTCTAACAAACGACCGGGTGTTCCGATAATGATTTGCGGCTTCCGTCTCAATGACCGGATCTGACGTGAGATGTCTTGACCGCCATATATAGCCAAGGAACGAAGTCCCTTGAAACGTCCAAGCTTCTCGATTTCTTCCGATACCTGAATCGCGAGCTCCCGAGTCGGGGCCATGATCAGGGCAACAATGCGATCTTCACTCGCTGCAATCTTAGTGATGAGCGGAATACCGAATGCTGCTGTCTTACCTGTACCTGTCTGGGCCTGCCCGATCATATCTCTGCCTGCTATGGCAACGGGAATGGCTTTCGCTTGGATTGGGGTCGCCTCTTCAAATCCCATCTCCGATATGGCTTGAAGAACATCAGGCTCCAAACCAAACTCTGCAAATGTGCTCAAACTTTTTCAATCTCCTTCTGTGTTGGGCCTTCAACTTACGGCTTCCAAAAAAATGATCAGTTCATTATAGCACAAACCTGCTTGTAAACTCCAGTCTCAGGAAAAGGATACCATTTATTTGAATGATCGGCTTTTCCCGGGGGAACCTAAGGTCGCTAAGATCCGTTCGTTCCGTTTGATTACAAAGGAGTGCTAACATGAAAAGGATTGCCATAATCGGCCCCGTATTTTTGATGATAATCAGTGCCGCCGCAGTCGGCTGTGGCTTTCAACTGCTGCTTATTCCGGAAAAGCTGCTAAGCAGCGGGGTTTCCGGCGTCGCCATGGTCATTGGTTACTTGAGCGGTTGGAATATCGGCTGGTTGTATTTTGCCCTGAATGTCCCGATTTTGCTCTGGGGATATCGAATTTTAGGGAAACGATTTATCGTGCTGAGCATGGTAACCGTTGTATCCACGGCATTCTTCTTGCAGGTAATACCCGAGATTAAATTGACGGACGATCGTCTCCTTGCCTCCGTATTCGGCGGCGTGCTCGTCGGGTTGGGCACAACCGTCTCTTTAAGATATGGAGGCTCTTCGGGCGGCTTTGACATCATCGCATCCATTATATCACGTTACAGGGACTTACCCATCGGTATCCTTACGGTTCTTCTAAATACTTTTGTCGTCGCTGCCCTTGGCTTTCTCAAGGATGATTGGAACGCCGCTCTCTATTCTATGCTGTCGATCTACTTAACGGGAAAAATAATTGACGCCGTCCACACTCCCCACCATAAAGTGACCGCGTTTATCGTTACCAATCACACCCAGGAGCTGGCTTCCAGGCTTCTAAAGATCCCCCGTGGGGTTACGATCATCAAGACGCGGGGCGCATTCACGAGCGAGGAGCGCGATATGCTAATGACGGTCACGACCCGTTACGAGCTCGCCCACCTTCGCAAAATGATTAAGGAAGTGGATGCCAAAGCTTTCGTGAACGTTGTTCAAACGATCGACGTGATCGGAGATTTCCGCAGAAAGTAAAGAAAATTTATTTTTCCGACCGTTTTCCGCAAAATACTACAAAATACCTGTGTCGACTCCCCCCCAACTCGTTTATAATCTTGTTACAGAGCTTATGGGGAGAGGGAATATAATGAATATTTTTTTAACTTTTTTTATGTTTTTGAACTCGGTATTCGGCGCCCCGCAAGCCGGTGACAATCCGAACGGAAATCTATGGAACACGATTAAGACCGGCATCCACGCGAATCCGCCGTCGTCTCCGGAAAAGGGAAGCGGCAACGCGCCCCAATCTATGGGCGGAGATCCCCAACCCGATGCCCCCGTCGTCAAAGGAGTTTACGTAACTGCTTACAGCGCAGGCGGAGAAAGAATGGCATCACTCCTTAACCTGCTGGACAAAACCGAGCTGAATTCGATGGTCATCGACATTAAAGACGATCTCGGAAATATTACTTACAAGACGGACAATCCTAACTTGCAGAAGCTTGGTAATCCTCAGCCCTACATTAAGGATATGAACAAGCTCATGACGACTTTGAAAGATCACGAGATTTACCCTATCGCCAGAGTCGTCGTTTTCAAGGACAGCGTACTCGCCAAGAAACATCCGGAATATTCGTTCGTTCAGAAAGACGGCACCGTATGGCATAACAAAAATAACGATAAATTCGTTAATCCTTATCGCAAAGAAGTATGGGAATATAACGTTGAAGTCGCCAAAGAAGCCGCCAAGCTCGGTTTCAAAGAAATTCAGTTCGATTACGTCAGGTTCCCTGAAGGTTTCGAGAAAAAAGCGGACGGTCTCAAGTTTACGAAGAACGAATTAAGCCGGGTGGATATCGTAACGGGATTTGTCGAATATGCGAAAAAAGAGCTGGAACCGCTAGGCGTCAGAGTATCCGTAGATATTTTCGGTTACGCCGCTTCCGTTCCGGCCGCCGAGGGCATCGGCCAAGATTTCGTCGGCATTTCGAATGCCGTGCACGTCATTAGCCCGATGATCTACCCTAGCCATTACAGCACGGGTTGGTTCAAACAGAAGGATCCGGACAAAGCTCCGTATGCAACGATCAAAGGCGCGATGGACGATACGCATAAGAAACTTGATCCGCTTGGCGATAAGAAACCAATCATTCGGCCATGGATTCAGGATTTCACCGCCAGTTGGTTAGGCAAAGGTCATTACACGAAGTACGGGGCGGCGGAAGTCAACGCTCAGATCAAAGCGTTAAACGACAGCGGCGTAGATGAATACTTGCTCTGGAATGCAGGAAACAAATATTCCGAAGACGCTAAATTTTAAGCACTTATTCCATTTTATGACTTAGCTAAGCAGGCATCCGGCCTGCTTAGTTTTTTTTATGCGAAGAAGCCTTAAAGCGCCGCTTCGCAAGCGGATCTTTAAGGCTTCTTCGTTAATATGGCGTGGTGTGTAAGTTGTCCATGCGCGCCGTTATCTTTTACCCGAATCGTATGGCTCTCCGACCGCTTTAGGCGCTCTTGAAGATTTAGAAAACACGATCAAGGCAATGAGCGTAACGACGTACGGGAATACTTTCAGGATGATCGGCGGAAAGACGGCTAGCGACGGAATCACTTGAGACACGTTGGCGACCGTGCTTGCGATTCCGAAGAACAGAGTCGCGGCCAGTACGCCTATCGGCTTCCATTGTCCGAAGATCAACGAGGCTAGAGCCAAGAACCCTAATCCCGCTACGCTACCCGTAAATTCTCCGGCATAGGTCACGATGATAATCGCCCCGCCTAGACCCGCGAACGCTCCAGAAATCATGACGCCGATATAACGCATCCGCTTCACGTTGACTCCGGCGGCTTCCGCCGCATGAGGGTGCTCTCCGCAAGCTCTAAGCCGCAAACCGAACGGCGTCTTATAGAGGACGAAAGAACTCAATCCGACGATAATCAAGACCAGCCACGTTGTCCAATAAGTTTTCGTAAAAATCAAAGGCCCGATGATTGGAATATCGGTCAACCACGGAATATTAAAGGGCACGAAATTGCTGATGCGGATGTTCCCGCTTCCCGTCATGTTGCGCGCAAGGAATATCGTGATCGCTCCGGCGATCATATTAATCGCCGTACCGCTAATGACTTGATCCGCGCTCAAGTTAATACTGGCGAATGCATGCAAGAGGGAGAATATCGCCCCGGCGAGCAATGCCGCGAGTAAACCGATCCAGATCACGTACGGATTATTCGGGTAAAGGGCCTGCAGTTTGAAAATCGTGAAAGCTCCCGCGAAAGCTCCCATGATCATAAGGCCTTCTAACCCGATATTTACGACTCCGCTTCTCTCGCTGAACAATCCGCCAAGCGCTGTAATAAGCAATGGAATGGTGAAAACAATGGCGTACGGAGCAATTTGCGCGATCGTTGTCCACATACGTTACTTCACCTTCCCTTCATGCTCTGACGCCGATTTGGCGTTAGCCTTGCGACGGATAAGCCATCTGATCAATCTTTCGATCAAGATGCTCGTCGCCGCGAAGTAAATAATAATAGCGATAATCGAATCCGCTATTTCCGGAGGTATCTCGGTCATCGCGTTCATAAATCCTCGACCGGAATACAGTAAACCGAAGAACAGCGCCGATAACAATACGCCGACCGGCGAATTCGCCCCGAGCAGAGCGACGGCGATACCGTCGAAACCTTGCGTCGGCAAAATCCCGATCTGGATGTTCGAAGCATTCCCCGCGTATAGCGCAACCCCGCCAATACCGGCAATACCGCCCGATATGGCCATGGACAAAATAATGCTTCGGTTAACGGCGATACCCGAGTATTCCGCCGCATGACGATTATGCCCTACGGCCTTCAATTCATAACCGAACGTCGTCTTGTTAATGATGAACGAGACGATAATAACGGCTATTACGGCTACGAATAACCCCAGATTAATATAAGAACCATCGAACATCTCGGTAAGGAAGTTTACCTTCAGCGAAGCCGCTTCCGGCAAAGGCTTCGATTCCGTTTCCAGAAACTCCCCCTTCAGATAGGCAGGAACCGCATAATAGATCGTCCAATACGCAATCCAGTTCATCATGATCGAAGAAACGACTTCATGGACGTTGAATTTCGCTTTCAATAAACCGGGAACGACCGCCCATAGAGCTCCGCCCGCGAATCCGGCGATTAACATGAGGATTAGCAGAATGGCCTTAGGAAGATCTAAGGATAGTCCGACGGCGGATGCACAGAACCCTCCGAAGAGCAATTGTCCGGCGACGCCGATATTAAACAATCCCGTACGAAACGCGAAGGCTACCGAAAGTCCGCTGAAAATCAAAGGGGTCGCCGTAGCGAGCGTATTCCCGATTCTTTCCGGATTTTTCAGTCCGCCTTCGAACAAGTAGGAATAACCGGCAATCGGATCATGACCCGTTACCGCCATTAGGACGGCCCCGGCCAGCAATCCGAATACGACCGCGAGCAAAGAGACGACTATTCTGTTGCTCATGCGCCTTCCTCCCTTTTAACGCCCGCCATCATCAACCCGATCTCGTTCTCGGTCGTTTCCGAAGCTTGTACCACGCCAATCAATTCCCCTTGGTTCACGACCGCAATGCGATCGGAAATATTCATGATTTCTTGAAGCTCTAGCGAGACGAGCAATACCGCTTTGCCGTTGTCCCGATGATTGATCAATCGCTTGTGAATATACTCGATCGAACCGACGTCAAGTCCCCTGGTCGGTTGCACCGCGATTAACAGAATCGGATCTCTCTCGATTTCCCGTCCGATGATCGCCTTCTGCTGATTGCCCCCCGACAATGATCTGGCGACGGAGGAAGCGCCTTCACCCGAACGGACATCGTAGCTCTCGATGATCTGATCCGCATACTGTTTGATCTTAGAATGGTGCAATATGCCTTTGCGCGAATAAGGTTCGCGATAATACACCTCGAGCACTATGTTCTCTGCCAAAGTATAGTCTAAGACTAGCCCGCGTTTCTGACGGTCCTCCGGAATGTGTCCGATCCCGCTCTCGATCCGATCGCGTATCGAATACCCGGTTATATCTTGTCCGTTCAACAGGATATTACCGGATTCCGCTTTGCGCAAGCCGGTAATCGCTTCGATCAAGTCCGATTGCCCGTTGCCTTCTACTCCAGCGATACCGACGATCTCTCCCGCCCGCACCTCTATGGAGAAATCTTTAAGACCGAGTACCTTCTTAGCGTTCTTAACGGAAAGCGATTCCACTTTCAACACGACCTCGCGAGGAACGCTTGCGATCTTGTCCACCTTAAAGGAAACTCTCCGGCCAACCATCATTTCCGCCATATCCGCTTCGCTCGTCGGAGCGACGTCAACGGTTCCAATCGTTTTACCGCGCCGGATAACTGTGCATCGATCGGCGAACGCCTTAATCTCCTTCAGCTTGTGCGTGATGATAATGATCGATTTGCCTTCGGCGATCAGATTTTTCATAATTCGCCCGAGTTCATCGATTTCCTGCGGCGTTAAGACCGCCGTAGGCTCGTCTAAGATCAGCACATCGGCATTCCGATATAAGGTCTTCAGAATTTCCACGCGTTGCTGCATGCCGACGGAGATATCCTCGATCTTAGCGTTAGGATCCACGTTTAAGCCGTATCGTTTGGACAGCTCTTCGATTTTTTTACTCGCTTTTTGGATATCGATCCCGAATCCAAACCATTTCCGCGGCTCGATGCCCATAATGATATTTTCGGTGACCGTAAAATCCTCGACCAGTTTGAAATGCTGATGCACCATCCCGATTCCGAGTTCATTCGCCACATTCGGATTAGCAATGCGGACTTCCTTGCCGTTTACTTTGATCACGCCTTGATCGGCTTGGTACATTCCGAACAGAATGCTCATCAGCGTCGATTTACCCGCACCGTTCTCGCCAAGCAAAGCATGGACTTCTCCCCGCTTCAATTGCAACGTAATATTATCGTTTGCGACGATGCCGGTAAATTCTTTCCTAATATTCAGCATTTCCACTGCGTATTCCATCAGTGCTTCCTCCCCTGGACAGGACGAAATGATTATTAATAGAGGTAGTTCAAAAAGTCATCTTTTGATCACGAAGCGAAGCAAGAAGCGGGTTCGACATCGAATCTTGAATTCAGCCGGGCCTTCCGGTGCTCACGTAGGTTTCGCCTACGCTCTGCTCCTCAGTCGCTAGCTTCATCCAACCTTCTCGGTGCTGAAAACCTGACTTTTTGAACACTCACTTATAGAAGTTTGTGAACTCTTGAACTCTTTCTTAGAGAGTTCAACACGCCCGATAAGCCGTTCGGCTTATCAGGTCTGTTGAACAAAAAAAGACGGAGTTCCCGTCTTTTTTGTATTCAGTTCGTTCGTTCTTACTTGATCAAGTCGCCTTTTTCGCCAGCGACTTTGACTTCACCGGATTTCAATTTTTCGTAGATTTCGGCGACTTTGGATACCGTCTCCGCGGAAAGGTTCGGATTTTCTTTCGGGATACCGATTCCGTCGTTTTTCGCATCGAATATCAGCGTTTGGCCGCCAGGGAATGTACCTTCTGCCTCTGCTTTGATCATATCGAACGCAACCGTGTCAATATACTTCATAGCGGAAGTAAGAACGACCGATTTACCGTCTTTTTCGCCATCTTTATATTGGTCTACGTCGACGCCTACGATCCATACATCGGAACGGTTTTTCGCTTCGTTGATCGCTCCTACGCCTACGCCGCCAGCCGCCGCGAAAATAACTTTAACTCCGCGATCGTACATTTGCGCAGCCAGTTGGCCGCCTGCCGCTACATTGTCGAAGCTTCCTTGGTAAATGACGTTTTCAGCTTTGAGCGATAATTTTGTGCCTAGGTTGGCATTAGCGTAAGCCAGACCTTGCTGGAATCCCCAGTTAAACTTCTGAACCGCGGGAATTTCCATACCGCCGATAAAGCCCGCTTCGCCTTCTTTGAGTTCAAGGGCAGTAGCGACACCGGCTAGAAATCCGGATTCATGCTCTGCGAAAAAGACGGAAACCGTGTTCGGTTTAACTACGTAGTTGAAGTCGCCGTTTTGCGGTCCGCCATCAATGATAACGAATTTAGCGTCCGGATATTTATCTTGGGCTTTGAAGATCGCCGTTTCGAACTTGAAGCCTGGCGCTAAGATCATTTTGAAGCCCGCGTCGTACAGGTTTCCGATTTCTTTGGAATAATCGGCTTCTGTCGTACCAGCCGGTTTCAAGTATTTCTCTTTAACTCCTAATTCCGCAACGGCTCTAAGAACGCCTTCCCAAGTCCCTTGATTAAAGGACTTATCATCGATCGTACCCGAATCGGTAACCATACCGACCTTTAAGTCTACAGCCGCCGGGCTTGACGCCGGAGCCGAGCTGCCGCTTTCTTGCGCCGGAGAACTGGCCGAATTGCCACCGTTATTTTTACTACCGCAAGCTGCGAGCACCGAGAATACGAGCGTAAGAATGGCTAGCATAATTATTCTTTTCTTCATTCTGAAAAGCCTCCCCTAATTCTAATGTTTGATGTAAAGATCAATGACCAACCCCGTCTAGCTTACAACCGCGCAACGATCTCCCTCACTAACGAGATGAACATCGGTTTCGTGCGATTGGCGACTTCAATGACTTGCTCATGGCTGAGCGGCTCCAAATGCTCGCCGATGGCCATGTCCGTCACGCAGGAAATCCCTATCACCTTCATAGCCATATGACTAGCCACGATGACCTCGGGAACCGTCGACATGCCTACCGCGTCTCCGCCAAGCTTGCGAAGCATCGTCAGTTCCGCCGGCGTCATATAAGTCGGACCCGTAATCCCGGCATATACTCCTTGCTGAACGTGGATGCCTAACGACTTAGCCGTCTCGCGGACAAGCTCGAGCAATTCCGGCGTGTACGCTCTGCTCATATCCGGGAATCTTGGGCCCAATGCAGGTTCGTTCTCCCCGATTAGCGGATTAGCTCCCGTCATGTTCAGATGATCCTGGATCAGCATGAGATCGCCGGGTTTGAAGTCGGGATTCATGCCTCCGCACGCGTTGGTCACGATAAGCTGGTCAACCCCCAACGCCTTCATGACACGCACGGGAAACGTAACCTCTTGCATGGAATAACCTTCGTAATAATGGAACCGCCCCTGCATGGCAATAACCGTCTTGTTATGGAGTCGGCCTGTTACAAGCTGACCCGCGTGACCCTCAACCGTCGAAACGGGAAAATGAGGAATCGCCTCGTAAGGAATGCGGACAGCGTCTTGAATGTCGTCTGCGAGCTCACCCAAACCGGAGCCAAGGATAAGGCCGATTTGCGGTTGAACGGTAATTTGCGTCTGTATATACGATTTCGCTTCTTCCATTCTGTGAAGCAACTGGCCCATTCTCAATTCACCCCCTTATCAAATATACCCCATACTCTATGCTCGTCCAAGTTCGTAAACTATTTCACTTCTCCGACTAACAAAGGAGGAGGGGTTAACGATTGTTCTTGAATCCGAATCGATTCGTAAATCTTAGCCGCGACTTCCGCCACCGACTCGGAATTGGAATGAATCGTCGCGATCGACTCCCCGGTATGAACGGCGTCCCCGATCTTCTTATGCAACACGATTCCAACTGCCAGATCGATGGTTGATTCCTTGGTCGCCCGTCCCGCGCCGAGCAGCATGGCCGCAAGCCCCATGTTCTCTGCCGCGATCTTCGAGACGAAGCCCGCTTCCTTCGCCGGAACCTCCGAACGATACTTAGCCGTCGGCAACCGTTCAGGGTGGTCAACGACCGAAGCATCCCCTCCCTGCGCGGTCAAGAACGTCTTGAATTTCTCGAGGGCATGACCGTTCGCGATCGATTGCTCGAGCAGTCTCCGAGCTTCTTCCTGATTAGAGGCTACACCCGATAATACGGCCATATGGCTTCCAAGCGTTAAGCAAAGCTCGGTTAAATCCTCAGGGCCGACGCCTTTCAGCGTATCTATCGCTTCTCTCACCTCTAATGCATTCCCGATCGCGTTTCCAAGCGGCTGACTCATATCCGATAGCACTGCGATCGTGCGGCGACCGACGCGATTGCCGATATCCACCATGCATGCCGCTAATTCTTCGGCTTCGGACATTTCCTTCATGAAAGCGCCGTCTCCCGTTTTCACGTCGAGAACGATCGCATCCGCTCCGGAAGCGATTTTCTTGGACATAATCGAGCTTGCAATCAAGGGGATCGAATTTACCGTTCCGGTAACATCCCGAAGTCCGTAAAGCTTCTTGTCTGCCGGAGTCAGATTATCGCTCTGGCCGATAACGGCTAGACCGTTCTGATTAACCAAATCCAAGAACGTTTGATTATCGATCTCGACGTGGAAACCCGGAACGGATTCCAACTTATCGATCGTCCCTCCGGTATGGCCTAAGCCTCTTCCGGACATCTTGGCGACGGGAACGCCGATAGAAGCAACAAGAGGCGCCAGCACGAGCGTCGTCGTATCTCCTACTCCGCCAGTGCTGTGCTTGTCTACTTTAATGCCGGAAATCGCCGACAAATCGATCGTCTCTCCGGAATGAACCATCGCCATAGTCAAGTTCGCTCTCTCCGTAGGCGTCATACCCTTGAAGAAAATCGCCATCGCCATGGCGGACATTTGGTAGTCGGGAATCGATCCGTCCGTATACCCGCTAATCAAGCTGTTGATTTCGTTTTCCGTTAGCTCTCCGCCATCGCGTTTTTTCGTTATTAAGTCGACGGTTCTCATCTGTTTTTTACCCCCTGCTTATCGCCTTCGGCGATTAGTACCCTTGTCCGACTCCGCCCGTTACGATCGCGATCGAGGAGCTTGCGCCAAGTCTTGTCGCGCCTGCCGCAATCAACTTCTTTGCGATATCCAAATCCCTCACGCCGCCTGACGCTTTAATTCCCATATCCGGCCCGACGACATGGCGAATCAACGCGATATCCTCAACGGTTGCCCCGCCGGTTCCGAAGCCCGTGGACGTCTTGACGAAATCCGCTCCCGCTTCCTTGCAGAGGAGGGAAGCTTGACGTTTCTCCTCGTCCGATAGATAACAGGTTTCGATAATCACTTTAACCTTAGCTTTCCCTTTACAAACATGAACGACCTCTTGAATATCTCTTTGGACCGCATCCGCTTGCCCGGACTTCAAGGCACCTATATTCAGCACCATATCGATTTCCGTAGCGCCGGCTTTGATCGCGTCTTCCGCTTCCGCGGTTTTGATCTCTGTTCTGGTTGCCCCGAGAGGAAACCCGATTACGGTCGTCACTCCCACGCTGCTCCCCGCCAGTTCACGGGCGGCAACGGGTACCCAGTAAGGATTCACGCATACCGTTGCGAAACCGTATTGCTTCGCTTCCGCGCATACGCGGATAATTTCCGCCTCCGTGCTTACCGCGACTAACAATGTATGATCGATCATTCCTGCGATTTGTTCAGGTGTCATAATGTCATTTCTCCTGTGGCTCGTTTTTTTTGAGTAAAGCCTTAGCGGTAATTTGATCCGTCACCAGGGTGTTTGCATATCGGCCTCGCAGAGCTCCGAAGATCGCGTTGACTTTGGAAGGGCCTCCGGCTACGAGAATCGAATGCTCCTTGGATCGTAGATCTGCCAACTCGATTCCGACCGTCCGCTCATCTAGACTTTGCAAACAGATTTCGCCATTGCAATCGAAATACCTCGAACAAATATCGCCGACGGCTTTCGTCTTGATGTCTTCAAGCTCGTCATCGCGCAAATAATTCGAGTTGATCAGCACGGAATCCGGAGTCGGCGAGCCCGCCGTGAAGACCGCGATGTTCGCGTTTTTCCCCATATCCATTACTCTTCGAATATGTCGATCGGTCAACATGGACTGCTTTACGAGAATATGATCTACGATTGCCGGCAAATACATGAAATAAGGCGTTACGTTAAAGGCCTTGCCGAACAAATGAACGATTTCCGACGGGGAAATATGCACATCGGCATCGCTAACGCCGCCGTTCAATTGAACGACGAAAGAATTGCTTAAGGACTTCTCCTTCAGTTGCAAGGCTACCTGATACATCGTCGAGCCCCATGACGCTCCGATCGTGTCCCCGTCTTTGGCCAGTTCGGTAACATAGGATGCCGCGGCTTGCCCGATGTACTTCTTTACTACGATCTCGTCGTAAGTCGGCGTAAAGGCAACGACCACGTTCTTTAACCGGAATCGCTCTTTAAGCAAACTTCGCAGAACTTCGACGTCTTCCGTCGGATCCTTGATCTCGATCGTAACGATGCCTTCGGTCTTCGCTTGCTGTAGCAGCCTGGATACCGTGGGTCTGGAGACGCCGAGCGCATCCGCGATTTCATTCTGGCTGTAATCCAACTGGTAATACAGCTTCGCCGCTTCGATTATTTTTTTGATTTTGTCGTTATCCAACAAAAGTCACACCATTCGACATGCAGTTTTTTTGAAATTTTGTTCACTTAAAATGAAATTATGTTCTCTACTCGTTATTATAATGGATAATAGCTTTCCGCGCTAGGACAAATTACATACAAAAGCTGACGCCATCTATTCGACGTCAGCTTCTCTCACACTTTCGATTCGCTTATGATTCAATAACGTAAGCCGTACCTTTATTCGCTCTCTTTTTCTCGATTAGAGCGATCTCGAGAATAACCGGAGGAACGACAAAATATTTCGACAAATGCATTTCGGCTTCGTTCATGACCTGTTCGTCGTTGTCTCCCATGACGACCAGTACGACGTTCTTATTCTCTAATTGTACTTCTAATTTATATAGAAACATGAATTCACCGCGTTCTGATTATTGGGATAACCGCAAGGCAAGGTTGTATAGATCCAGATTAAACGATTTCTTAGTGGACACGACCTTCTCGATATCGGTGGCCACGAACTCTCCCTTGATGATCCCGATCCCTTTGCCCGAGTCGCCCTCCAGCAGACGTTGAACCGCGAAGTCCGCGAGCTGGCTCGCGAGAATCCGGTCATTGTGAGTCGGAGATCCCCCGCGCTGGATGTGACCGAGTACGGTTACGCGCGGTTCGATGCCGCTATACTCCGTTATATTCCTAGCTACTTCATCGCCGGAACAAACCCCTTCGGCAACTACGACGATTCCGTGACGTTTGCCTTTCTGGAAGTTATCCTTCATCCGCAAAGAAATATCTTTAATATCGAAAGGTACTTCCGGCACGAGAATCGCTTCCGCTCCGCTGGCTAAGCCTGCGTACAAGGCGATATCGCCGCAATGGCGTCCCATAACCTCGACGACCGAAGATCTTTCGTGAGAAGTCATCGTATCGCGCAGTTTATTGATCGCGTCAACGACGATGCTGACCGCCGTATCGAATCCGATCGTGAAATCGGTGAAAGGAATATCGTTATCGATCGTCCCCGGCAGTCCCATCGTCTTGATTCCCAATCTACTTAATTTGTTAGCCCCATGATAAGAACCGTCTCCCCCGATAACGACAAGGCCGTCGATGCCTTGCTCGCGAAGAACGTCGGCACCGCGCTGCTGGCCTTCCGGAGTCATGAACTCCTTGCAGCGGGCGGTTTGGAGAATCGTGCCTCCGCGTTGGATAATATCGCCCACGCTTCGCAAATCCATCGGTCTAAGATCCTGGTTCAATAAACCTTGGTAACCCCGTTGCACGCCATATACTTCCAAGCCGCGGAATAACGCGCTTCTTACGACAGCCCGAACCGCCGCGTTCATTCCCTGGGAATCTCCGCCGCTTGTTAATACGGCAATCTTTTTTACAGCACTCATTACGCAATTCCTCCCAAATGTCTCTATCGTATTACATGGCTTTCCTTATCCAATGGCTATTCAGCCAGAAAAACAACCTAGACCAAGGGCTTCCCTTCATAAGAAGCTTGGCGGTATCGCGAACGTCCCGTTGATCCTTGACTTTAGGATCGGACAAATACAACGCGACCAGACCTTCTACGATCATCCGGTGGAAATAGCCGAACGGAAGCTCGTCCGCGGACTTTCTGGCCGCGTTTACGATTTGCTTCATTCGTTCGTTTAGCATCCGCTGGTCATCGTAATAGCAGCAGAAATTCAAATCTCCGCCCACCCTGTCTTCCGCCTGATCGATCAAATAATCGAGCATAATATGCAATCCGCAAATGGACGGAAAATAGTGGTTTCTGATCGAAGCGGCTTGTTCCGCTTCGAGCTTGGGATCGCTTGCGGCGAGGAACAGCATGAACATTCCAAGCGTCGATCCGGTCGCCGCCGCGAATTCATTCCACATCAGTTGCGGATAGCGGGAAGCGTGCTCGTCCCACCAACTTAACAACGCAGGCTCGCGGTCCGCATGGGCAATATGCTTGTATACCTGCAAATCTCCGTACAGCTTTACCAGCTCTACGACATGCTCCCGCACCAGATGATAGGAAGGCAACGCCGCGATAGACGTTCTGCATTGCTCGACCAGCGCGGCCAAATAACCGCTATCGTCCTGTTCTTCTCGCAAGGCATAATAATTAGACACCGGAGACCCCGGCGATACCGCGTCGATCATGCTTTGATGCAGTAGGCGAAAGTCGTTCGGATCTAAGGAGGTGCTTCGGTCGCATAAATTATCCAAGTAATCGCTGATGGTTTGCAGAGCGACGATCAGCGGAATCAACACGTGTCTTTGCTCGAGATTGGCGGCCGCATAGACTCCGCCTCCCTCGCAATGAAACTGCTTGGCGTTCATGCTGTCCAACGCTTGCTTGCGAAGCTCCAGATCCGCGATCCCATCCGCTCTTGCTCGCCATCGGCCCAATTCGGCGCGAACTTCCGGCAGCACGTATTTATACACTCTTTTCATCAACGAAATCGGCCCGCTTGGGGCACGACCCGCCAATAGGGGCTGGGTTTTCATATCAAGGGTCCTCCGCTTTGCTCTATCCGATATGCATTTTCGATTCGTCGTCTAATTCCTGCTGGGTACGGAACCATATGTTCAGGTCGTTGATTCGGCTGGCTAGATCGGCGATTTCTCCGTTGATCGTACAGGATCGCACAAAGTCGTCTTCCTCGAACAGTTGCTGCTGCTTGATTCTAATCTTGGCTTCGAATCGCATGATATGATCCGGTATGCCTCCGCGAATCATTTCCCATCTGGACAAGATCGCGGACTGTTGCTCATGGTCCAGATCGTCCCAATCCTTATCCAAACAAGGAACGGAAATCCCGTGCCGTTCGCTAAATTCGAATTGTCTATCGAGCCATAGCTCGGATATCCGCATGGTTACCACCCGTTTTCCTCAAGAGCCTAGCAAAATCATCATCACTTTAATTTATCATTTCAGACCGACGAAATCCAGCTTTATCGTCTGAATTCCTTTCCCGAAAACAATCGATTATCTGATATAATACAAGCTATCTAGTGGAACGGACAACGCCATATCATCTAGAAGGAGCTTACTTATGTCGCAAGATAACGGGCCGGTCTCGCTGAGACGGCTTTTCCTGTTTTTCATCCCTATGGGCATTTCAGTCCTCCTAATCAACTTAAGCCACGTCATCATTAACGGAACGTTAGCCAGATCCAGCAATCCCGAGATTATATTGGCCGGTTACGCGCTCGCAATGAGTTTACTGGGCGTAACGGAGAAACCTGCCGTGCTGTTCCGCCAAACTTGTTCCGCCTTAGTCAGGGATCGCACCTCGTTCCGTGCAGTCAGGAGCGTTAGTTTCTACGTATTCGGATCTTCGGTCCTCTTCGGAGGCCTCGTATCTTATACGCCTGTAGGCCACTGGATATTCGGCGCCGCGTACGGCGCGGACGCCATCGTTGAACGAGAAGCGATTCATGCTTTCGCCGCCCTAATGTTCTTATCCGTCTTTTCCGGTATTCGTTGCTTGTATCAAGGGGTTATCATTTACAAAATGAGAACCCGCTGGCTGACGATCGCGATGATCTTTCGCTTAGCCGGCATGTTTTTGTTATCCCAGTATTTCCTTCACATAGGCGTCACTAGCGCTTTGCAAGGTACGATCATTTTCGTGTTCGGGATGATGATCGAAGCCTCGATCAGTTGGTGGGAATCGAGCAGACTGCTCAAAGATATGCCTTTGAAGGATGAAAATTGCGAGATTACGAAGCCTAAACAAGTTATGTCTTTCTATAACCCGTTGCTATACTCCTCGCTCATCGTCGTCTGGCTGCTCCCCATCCTGAACGCGCTCCTCGGATCGACCGAGAGGGGTACGCTTGCGGTGGCCTCGTTCGCCGTAGCCGGCAGTTTAATGAACTTGGTCTTAGGTTTCTTTACCTATTTCCACCAAATCGCCTTGCTGTTCGTCAGATCGAATCCGGCTATCGTCCGTAAATTCACGTTGATGCTGGGATTCATTCCTCCGTTGCTGATGCTTCTATTGGCATTCACGCCGATCGGTTCTTGGATGTTCTCCAACGTCCTTGGCGTCAAAGACGAATTGCTAACGGCCTGCATTCACGCTTTGCGAGGATTTTTCCCGTTCGTGCTTATATTTCCATGGCTGGACACTCTAAACGGTATCGTCATGGCCCACGGGGAAACGAAGCTGATGTTCGGCTCCCAGCTCGCCAATGCGATCGTAACGGCAATTCTCATCGTCCTGCTCGTCGTCCTCTTACCGGGTTGGAACGGGGTTCTAGGTTCCCTAGCGCAGTCTGGCGGTTTGATCGCGGAACTAACCTTCCTCGCATGGCTATTCAGGCGCAGTCACCGAACGGCTAAGTAACCGCACAGCATCCAGAAGAGGAGACGTTAAACCATGGTTCAATCTCATTCGTCAAGAAATCAACTATTCGTGTTACGGACGCTCCAATTCGCCAATTATGCGACGATGGTATTGCTCGTAACTTATTTTCCGCTCTATTTTGAAAGTCAGGGCTTTACGAAACTGCAAATCGGAGCGATATATTCCGTCGGCCCGTTCTTATCCATCATATCCAACCTAGCGGTAGGCGTTATAAGCGACCGCACCAAAAACCTCCGACGCATCCTCAGCCTCCTTTATTGCGTACAGATTTTGGCATTGGCGCTGCTTCTGCCGCAGAAGGAATTCGGGATCATGGCCGGGATCATGGCGTTATTTTATTTGTTCCAGACGCCCATCAACTCAATGCTGGATAGCGTTTCCCTGCTTGCAGCGGATCAGATGAAGCGCAGCTTTCCGGCCATCCGCATGTTCGGGTCCCTTGGTTATGCCGTTTGCGCCGTTGCTTTCGGGTACTTGTTGAAAATATACGGATCTGACTTAACGATCGCGCTCGCCATCGTCACTATTCTGGTTACGCTCGTATTTTCTTTTTTCATCGGCGATTATCAAGCAACGTTAAAAAAATTCGAATTCAGCGGTTTATGGGGACTTCTCCGCAAACGGCAAACCGTCGTTTTCTTCTTATTGATTATGTTCGTATCGGTTGCCCATCGGATGAACGAAGGATTTCTATCCATTGCCATGAGAGAAATCGGCGCCGACGATTCCGTCATCGGTTATGCTTCGCTCACTTCGGCCGTCAGCGAAATTCCGATGTTCTTCCTGCTTGCGAAGTTCGGACACCGCTTCCGCGAAATACCGTTGTTAGCCGTCGCAAGTACGTTCTTCGTCATTCGACTAAGCTTGCTGAGCTACGCGAGCGAACCTTGGATGATGGTCGCCCTGCAAACGATGCATTCCGTTACGTTCGCCATTTTCTACATTACCGCCTTACGATCCTTGCAAGCCCTTATCCCCGACGAGTACCGTTCATCTGGCCAAGCCGTGTTCGCCGTCGTTTGGTCCGGTCTAGCCGGACTGTTAGCAGGTACGTTAGGAGGCTGGCTGTATGATGCCTTCGGACTAGAGTACGTGTTCCGCACCGGCGCATTGTTCGCGTTCGTTGGCGCTTGCGGATTCTTGTACGTCCACCTTCGAAGAGACCTCTCTAGTTGAGGGACGGAACTGCACGCCGTTATTATGACGAAAATGAGCGTTTGTAAATTCTAACGGAGCCGCGCGCCATTATTTATGCTAAAGTAGGGCGTTTTATAGCAAAATAGCGTCTGTTGCTTCCGTTACAATCCATAACCCTGATCTATTTCCTGATCGATATGTATCAACAAACAAGGCTGCCCTCTCGGACAGCCTTGTTTGTTGTGACGCAATATTCGATTAGCCCGTTTCCGCGCGCGGCTCCCAATTGGCGTCATCCGCGCGAGTTACCGCTATTCTGGAGATTCGCAGATAATCCGTTTCTTCGATCGTGAAGCGGAAGCCTTCCTCGGATATGACGAACTGATTTTTCTTAGGCGGATTCTCGATTTGCGAGTAAATCCAGCCTCCGATCGTATCGTAATCTTCCGTAGAAATATCTAATCCGAAAAAGCTGTTCACTTCCTCGATCAGCATCATACCGTTAATAGAATAAGTGCTATCGTCCCTTTGTTCGACATCGGGTCTTTCCTCGTCGAACTCGTCTTGTATTTCTCCGACGATTTCTTCCATGATATCCTCTAACGTAACTAAACCCGAAGTACCGCCGTACTCGTCGATCAGAATCGCGATTTGCGATTTTCTTTTCTGCATGAGCTTAAGCAACGTACTAATCGGCATGCTTTCCGGTACCGTCGTCATCGGTCTCATTAAATCCCGAATGTCCAGGATCGAATTGTCCGGAACTTTCAACAAATCTTTAATATGCACGAAGCCGATAATGTTGTCTTTATCCTTCTCGCATACCGGATACCTCGTATGCATCTCGCGAAGCGCGATCGTCTTATTCTCCTCGAACGAGAGATTGCCGTACAAGCAGCTCATCTCTGTCCGCGGAATCATAATTTCACGTGCATTGGTTTCCGCGAAATCGAAAATATTATCCATAAGCGTCAATTCGGTTTTGTCGATCAGCCCGCTCTTGTGGCTCTCTTTTACCAGAATCCTGATTTCTTCTTCGGTATGGGCCGAAGAGGACACTTCCGAGTTGTCTATTCCGAAAGGCTTAAGCAGCATTCCCGCAAGTCCGTTGAGCACCCATATAAAGGGACTCATCACTTTACGGAAATAAATTAGCGGAGTAGCGGTCCACAGCGTAACCATCTCGGCTTTGCGAATGGCAACCGACTTCGGCGCAAGCTGTCCCAGAACAACGTGAAGCATCGTAATCAATGAAAAGCCGATAATGAACGATATCGGGTGAACGAGATTCTCGTTCAAGCTCATCGTGTCGAATAGCGGCGCGAGCATCCTGGCGATCGCAGGCTCGCCGATCCATCCAAGACCAAGGGAAGTGAGAGTAATACCGAGCTGACAGGCCGAAAGATACGCGTCGAGATGATCCATTAGGTGAGAAGCAACCTTCGCTTTCTTATGCCCTTCTTGTACTAACGAATCGATTCTAGAACCGCGTGCTTTGACCATGGCGAATTCCGCCGCTACGAAAAAGCCGTTCAGAAACACCAATGCAAAAATCAAAACCAAGTCCACGCTTAATGGAAAGGGGTCACCGTCCAAATCATCCCTATCCTCCGCCAGTCGGAGAGGACAGGTACACCTCCTTTATATTTTGAAAAATAGCTTACTCGCTCAAAACAAAATCCAACGGGTATAGAAGCTTTATTCTAGCTTAGACGGTTTATAGCCCTCCGTCAAACGACGATTGACCTCGTAATTCGCCGTAGTACCCATCTCTATTCGCATGAGCCTGCCACCTATGCCGATTTTTCGAACGATAAGGCGTTATATCCCCGATTCCAACGAAATAAGTTCAATTTCGGGTTATTTAATTGAAATCATAGCTTCGGAAATCGAATTTCTTCCTTGGTACTTCGCTTGATATAGAGCTTGATCCGTCGCGCGCAACCATTGCTCCGGCGACTGATCCGTCGAGTTGGGCCACGTAGCGACGCCGACGCTGATCGTTACGATCGCTTCGGCGGAAATTCCTTCGTTCGGGAGCCGATAATCGTTTACGGCGCGCCGGACTTGTTCGGCCGCGATCTTCGCGCTGTCGCGATTATGATTAGGCAACAAAATCGCGAACTCTTCTCCGCCGTAACGATACGCGCTACCGCCTAATTTGCCGGCTTCCTCATCGGCTATGCGCGCGATGGTCTGCAAGCAAGCATCTCCTGCTTGGTGGCCGTAGAAATCATTAAACGCTTTAAAATTATCGACATCGAATAAGACCAACGAGACTTCTACGTGCGTATTTAGAGCTTCGTCCCAAGCTTTCCGCAAGTCTTGATCGAAGGACCGTCTATTCGGAATGCTCGTCAAACCGTCAAGCGTTGACAAACGATACAGTAGCTCATTCGCTTCTTTCATCGTCCGTTCGGCTTCCTTGCGGCTACCGATTTCCCTAGCTATGATAAGCACCGCGGGTCGCCCTTCATAACGATATCCGATTGCCGTTACTTCAACGTCCACCAAGCTTCCGTCGAGTCTGACGAACTGCTCGTCCAATGCTTCGACGTCTTTGTCATTCATTGCTCTGTTAGCGCGATCCGTGACGATATCCGCATAAGGCTTGTGAACGAATTGCATCATCGGCAAACCAATCAATTGATTCGAATCGCCGACTCCCATCAGCTTTGCGCATGCCGGATTCGCGAATACGACGACGCCGTCTTGATGAACGGCAATCGCATCCGGCGAATTATTAACTAACCGCCGATACTGGCGTTCGCTCTCGAACGTGCTTCTTAGCGCGTTCTTAGTCGTCCGGAACATGAGCCAAGTTGCCGCGATCGCAATCAGCGTGACGATTGCGCCGACGATGATCATTACCATGGAGAAAGCCGCACGTTTATTTTGGTCGCTCCATCCGCTCTTCATTGTCGCCGTCAAAAGAGTTTCCAACCGGCGAAAGCTTTCCAGCAAGCGTTCCCTATCCTGTTCACCGTCGTCTAACGCCAAGATGGCGTCCCCATATTGCTCGTTCCCTATCATTGCCATAACACGGATGAAAGAAGTTTCAACGTTGGCCAAGCTCTCGAATGTGCTGGCGATTTCGGTTTCAAACTTGCCGCCCTTGATTTCGTCATCTAACCATAGTTCCTTGACCTGTCCCGCTTCGGACTTCCCTTGCTCGAATTGATCCAAGTATGCCGGGTCTTTAGTCAATAGGTAACCTCGAATTCCCGTTTCCTGATTACCGATCGCTATTAACATTCTGTTTATCGTATGATCGATCGGATACGTATCCCGGGTTAGGCGATTCGTCGTATCGTTGATTTCCTTAAAAGACATGAAGTTATAAAGGCTAACGATCAGAAACAAGCCCATCGTACAGATGTACAGGCTAGCGAGACGCCAATTGTTGCGACGCATCACGCTCTCGCCTCCATTAGTTCAAATAACGTAAATCCATATAAAGATATATTACCATACCAACGATAGGAATCGACCAAAAGTTACCTCGTTTTTCGATTCGCTCTACGTTTCTGTTGATTTTGACGAATTTTATCTTCCATCCCTTGCTGCGTTGCCTCGTAGAAAACTTTGGAAGACAGCTTGTCCGGCAAATAATTCTGATCCACGTAGTGACCCGGATAATCGTGCGGATACTGATATCCGACATGTCCAAGTTTCTTGGCGCCGCTATAATGAGCATCCCTCAAGTGAAGCGGTACTTCAGCGGACTTCGTTGCGTCGAAAGATTCCATGATCCGTCCGATCGTAATCGCGATCGCGTTGGATTTGGGGCTTTCCACGGCAAACAGTATCGCTTGCGCGACGATATATTTGGATTCCGGCCAACCTATTCTATGATAAGCTTCCATCGCGCTTACGGCTTGTACCATAGCTTGCGGATTAGCTAGACCGATATCTTCGGAGCACGCGACGGTCAAGCGCCGGAGGAACACCATCGGATCCATTCCCAGCTTCTCTACCGCGTAGAGAAACCAATATAGCGCCGCGTCGCTTGAGCCCCTGACGCTCTTATGGAAAGCCGAAAGCACATCGTATTGCGTAGACTCGTCCGCTTGTACCGTTGAATGGCGAATAGACTCCTCCGCAACATCCACCGTCACGCGCACGGTGCCATCCAATTCCGAAGGCGTCGTAACCGCCGCGAGCTCCAATGCGGTTAAGGCGCGACGAATATCCCCGTTGGCCATGGAGGCGATATGCTCGAGCGCTTCTTCTTCCGCAACCAGCTTCATGAAGCCGAGCCCTTTAACCGAATCGGCTAACGCTCTGCGCATCGCCTGCATCGAATGCTCTTTGGTTAATGGCTCCAAGCGGAACAAAGTCGACCGCGACAATAAAGCGCCGTTCACGGAATGAAACGGGTTTTCCGTAGTCGCGCCGATAAACGTAATGATTCCCCGTTCTACCGCCGGGAGAAGGGCATCTTGCCTAGCGCTGTTAAATCTATGAACCTCGTCCAGAAACAAAATTGTTTTACGGCCGTACATGCTCTTATTGCGCTCCGCTTGTTCGATAACTTCCCTTACGTCCTTCACCGATGCATCGACCGCGTTTAACCGCACGAAATCGCCCTTCGTTTGTTTGGAAATGATATGCGCTAAAGTCGTTTTGCCGCAACCCGGAGGCCCGAACAAGAGGATGGACGAAACGACGTCCCCCTCAATCGCCCTTCGAAGCAACTTCCCTTCTCCGACAATATGATCCTGACCGATATATTCTTCCAGCGTCTCCGGCCGCAAGCGATCTGCAAGCAATCTGGCTTGCGGCTCCGATTCCTCGCGAAAACTAAACAAATCCATTCCTCAAACCCGCCTTTCTTCTCCTCCCATCATATCAGAATCCGTTTCCGACAGGAAGGCGACAAGAACAAATGTTCCTGTTACAGTTGCTGTAGCTCGGCTCTGACGATTGCCCGTCTTTCCCGGATATAATTGCGGATTACGCCGGATTCGCCTTGATAATCCCCATAGGACCATCTGCGGGAAGGATCGTTCCGGATATAAGGCGATAACTGTCCGATCATCTCTTCCACTATCGGCATTAATCTGCTCTCCGCGAAGGGACCGTTCAATGCATTTTCCAAAATGAGTTTATATTTCTTCCTGAAGCTCGGATAAGCTAGCATCTTACGCGTAAGCGCATTGTAACCGGCAACCGACACCAAATCGCTCTCCACGATCCGACCATAGCAATTCCGTCCCCAAGTCCCCTCATAGTCCCATGGAATCAGTCTAAGCTTCCCTGTAAGCTTACTTCGGTAGATTGCGTAATTTTGCTCGAATCCGTCGTAATTTCCGGTTAATACCGCTCCGGCTAACCAACTTAAATAGTTATTAACGTCTAAACGGGAACGAATGAAAGCCTCCCCTTGCGCTCCTTTAAGCGTATTAATCCCTTTAATGAACGATTTTAGTTTCGTCCTCTCTGCAGTTGCTCCGAATCGGTATTCATAACCCGCAAGAAGCGATGATTTCCTTCGATTCGTTGCCGAAGACAATAGGCTAAAATCCGCCCGATCGTTGATTGCATAGAACAGGGAAGAAGCGCCGATCCTCCTTCTGTTGAAAAATAACCTCTCGACCCCTTCGATTTCTAGATAAACGCCTAACGATTCGCCGTTAACGACCAATTCGACATGCTTGGTTTTAGGGGCGGGCACGCCGATCATAGGAAAGAAAGCGAACGAAAGCGCATTGCGAATCATCGAAGGGTCATCATATTCAGCATTGTAGTGGAAGGCTTGATTTTTACTTACGACTTCGTACGAGCGTTTAGGATAGCTTCGCGTATGTCCTCCCCGATAGCGTACCGAAACCGGCACCGTTCTGCCGTTCGTTCTCATTTTTGCCCGCACGTATTTGTCGTTCCATAGGTTTTTCTCTAACTCTCGGCTTGCAGATTCACTAATAAGGAGCGTTCTGACCGGTAGCGGCATGCCGACTCCGCCTTTCTCTTCAAGCGTCGATTCATCAGAATCAGCGTATGTCGCCCCGGCATTAGCGGAACGGCATTCGTCTATGAACCAAGCCAAAAAAGAAAAGGTTTCCCTCGGCAGTCCAGTCTGCGAAAGAAAAACCTCAACATCGTGTAGCTTTATATGGCTTTCATGAGCTTATCTCTAATCGCAATTTCCGCCCGTTCGTCCGACGGTATGTCCCCCTGTTCGTCCTCCGGTACGTCCTCCAGTACGTCCTCCAGTACGACCTTCGGTTCTACCATCCAAGCAACCGCCCGTACGTCCGCCCGTACGTCCAACGGTACGTCCGCCGCTAGCGTGTCCTCCCCAGTTCCCCCAGGTCCGATGTTCATGTTGTTGATCCGTACCTTCATGACCTTTATTCGGATTTTTCCGTTTGGGATTTCTTGCAGCGCATTTTTTCTTACGGTTGTCTTTCTTCCACCAACATTTGCATTTCCGATATAAGCGCTTTGGACGAGTACGGCATGTACCATGCAATTCAATGCTCAATGAAGATCACCTCCTGATGAAGATTATTCAGTCTATGAGAAGTTGCCCGTTGCCGATAGAGACAAGCGCAGAATCGAGGCTAAAAGAGGCGTATCTACTCGATCTTTAGCGGATTTTTCGCTCTTCTCGGACAACCAACCGTATCTGTTCCCGCAAAGGACACATAGATATATATTGAGCGATTCTATCAACATTTATTTCTCTACTATGGAAGGAGAAAGTCACATGCTATTCAGTTTTAATCCACGGCAACCCGTTCAAACGGCACCGCGACCATTGGATAATAAAACGCGCCAACCTCATCTCGTCTTGCAAGCCGGACATCTAAACGGAAAGGAAGTGCGCGTCAATCGTGGAGGTTCCGATAGCATCGAGGGTATTCTGTTAGCGATTGCCGGGGATTATTTGGTCATTCTATCCGACAGCAAGATTTGCTATGTCAATGGGGCTCACGTCAGAAACATCGCGGGAAGTTCCACCGATGGAGGAAAAAGCGTCGGCGGTCGCTCCGGAGGACGCAGCGCCGGTCTCCATAAAAGCTTCATCCACGCTCCCGACTTCCAAGCTCTGCTCTCCCGTTTGCGCCATAAACACATTCAAATCAACAGCGGTAGCCCGGAAAAGCTAGACGGTTTCCTTGCCGAAGTCGCCAAGGACAACGTCTTGCTTATTGTTGAAAGCGAGTTGGTGAGAATTCCGATTTTCTATATTAAAACCGTTCGTTCTTCGGCGAAAAGGAAGAATAACCATACAAACAACAATAAATCCAGCGGCATTAAAACGGATTGGAACAAATCCGGAGGTAACAGATCGGGTGGCAGTAAAACGGTGGGTAACAAATCCGTTGGGAACAGAATCGGCGGCAATAGACCCTGGGGCAGTAGAACCTTGGGGAGCCTATTCGGTGGCAGTCAAGGCCGTAATAACGGACGACCTTCGTTAATTAATCCAAGTCCAGAGTCGACCGCAGCCGCCAAAGAGGTGCTTCCTCTGAGCCCATGAAAACTTATTTGAACCAATCCGTGTCTCTAACCGTCTCGGGCAATCGGTTTCCTGTCAAAGGCACGCTCATCGATCTGGGCGACGATATTCTAGTGCTGCATAACGGCACCCAATTCCTGTACGTCCCGCTTGTCCATATCGAGCAACTGACGCGCGCCCACGCTCTCGAAGCTAATTTCGGCGTGCCGTCCGAGCCGCCGCTTGATCCCGCAACGGATTTGTCCTATCGCAAAGTTTTACTTAACGCCAAGGGAATGTTCTCGGAGTTGTATATCTCGGGCAATCAAACCGTACACGGTTACGTCACGAGCATCATGAATGATTTCTTCGTTTTCTACTCGCCGATGTTCAGGTCGCTCTACGTATCGATGCAGCATTTGAAACTACTCGTCCCCTATGATCCGCATATGACGCCCTATGCCCTGGACCAGGAAAAGTTTCCGATCCACCCGACGACGGCATCGCTTGCGCGCACCTTTGACCAGCAGTTAAGGAAATACGAGAACGAATTCGTTATTCTAGACTTGGGAAAACATCCCGAGAAAATCGGCTTGCTCAAGTCCGTTCGCAACAACCTGCTTGAATTGGTCACGGCGGATGGCTCCAGCACGTTTATACATCTCAATCATGTCAAAACCATTCATAAGCCTTGATCCGATTAAGCGCCCGCTATGCGGAAAAGAAAAAGGCTATTCCAGAAATCGGAACAGCCTTTTTGCCATATAACCAAACTTCACGCGTAAGGTTTATCCACCTTAGCCAGAAGCTCCTTAAACACTACGCTGACCATGATCAACCCGGCCACCGGGGGAACAAAAGCATTACTGGACGGCGGTTGCTGCGCTTTGCGAATTTCCGGCGCCGTCTCGGGAACGATCCGCTGCGTCACGTCTTCCCTCGGCTTAATCGGAAGTTCCGTCGAGAATACGACTTGAACGCCCTTCTTAATGCCTTCGTTGCGCAGCTTCTTGCGGATGACCCGCGCGATCGGATCGACCGTCGTTTTCGAAATATCCGCGACTTGAAACCGCGTAGGGTCGGTTTTATTGGCCGCTCCCATGCTGGAGATGATCGGAATTTTCCGTTCCAGGCACTGTTTAATGAGATGAATCTTGTACGAAATCGTATCCGACGCGTCGATGACGTAATCCAGCGGATACTTGAACAACTCCTCGTACGTCTCCTCCGTATAGAACATCCGCAACGAGACGACGTCGCATTCCGGATTAATAAGCTTAATGCGATCCCTCATCAAATCCGCTTTCGGCTGGCCGACCGTAGTCGTGAGCGCATGGATTTGACGATTGACGTTCGTAATATCTACCACGTCTTTGTCGATCAGCACGATACGGCCGATTCCGGAGCGCGCTAACGCTTCCGCGGCAATCCCGCCGACTCCGCCGATACCTAACACCGCGACCGTACTGCCCTTAAGCAGTTCCAGCCCTTCCGGACCGATCGCCAATTCCGTTCTGGAGAACTGATGCAACATCGGTTCGATCTCCCCTTCTGGATTAACCTTAGCCTTGAACTGCGGGCTCGCTTGCTTCCGCGGAACCTTCCGCGGCGGCAGCACCCTTCGTTTGAGCGGCTATCGCTTTCGCCGACAGACGAACGTGCAGATCGTCCAATTGGCGTTCGGTAACCGGAGACGGAGCGTCGCACAGCAAATCCGTCGCGCTTGCGGTTTTCGGGAACGCGATCGTTTCGCGCAGATTCGTGCGACCTGCCAGCAGCATGATCAAACGATCCAAGCCGAAAGCGATGCCTCCGTGCGGAGGTGTTCCATATTCGAACGCATCGAGGAAGAAGCCGAATTTCTCTTGGGCTTCCTCAGGGGAGAACCCGAGCGCTTGGAACATCTTCTCTTGTACGTCGCGACGGTAAATCCGCATGGAACCGCCGCCGACTTCATAACCGTTAAGCACGATATCGTAGGCTTGCGCGCGAATCGCTCCCGGATCGCTATCGAACAACGGCAAATCCTCGTCGCTCGGACGGGTGAACGGATGGTGCTCCGCCACGAACCGCTTGCCTTCTTCATCCCAACCGAGCAGCGGGAAGTCGATGACCCATAGGAATTTGTAGGCTTTGTTGTCGATTAGACCCAGGTCGCGTCCGACTTTCTGGCGAAGGTTGCCCATCACGTCCGCGGCCGTCTTCAGCTTGTCGGCGGAGAACGTTAATAGATCTCCTTCTTCAACATTCAAGCGTTCCGTCAGAGCCGCGATTTCCTCAGGCTTGAAAAATTTCACGATCGGTCCGCGCCATTCTCCGTCCTTCACGGTAATCCAGGCAATGCCTTTACCGCCGTAGCGAGCCGCGAACGGTTGAAGATCGTCGAGTTCCTTGCGACTCCAGCTAGCGCAACCTTTCGCGTTGAGTGCTTTCACGACGCCGCCGGAAGCCGCTACGGATGCGAACACTTTCACTTCGCTGCCCTTTACGATATCGGTTACGTCTTCGATTTCCAAGCCGAAACGAAGATCCGGTTTGTCCGAACCGTACTTGTGAATCGCGTCATGGTAGGTCAAGCGTTGGAACGGAGTCGGGATTTCCACGCCAACCGTCTCGCGAAACAGACGTGCCATCAACTGTTCCATCATGCCGAGCAATTGATCTTGGGACAAGAAGGATGTCTCAATGTCGATTTGCGTAAACTCCGGTTGACGGTCCGCGCGAAGGTCCTCATCGCGGAAACAACGCGCCACTTGATAATAACGCTCGATTCCGCCGACCATCAGCAATTGCTTGAACAATTGCGGCGATTGCGGAAGCGCGAAAAATTCTCCCGGATGAACGCGGCTCGGTACCAAGTAATCGCGCGCGCCTTCAGGCGTGCTCTTCGTCAAAATCGGAGTTTCCACGTCGATAAAACCATTGTCGTCCAAGAAGTCGCGGAAGATTTTGGTCGCTTTAGAACGAAGCAGCAACGTCTTCTGCATTTCGGGACGGCGCAAATCCAGGTAACGGTACTTCAAGCGAAGAGACTCGTCGACTTCTACGCCGTCTTCAATCGGGAACGGAGGCGTCTTCGCGGCGTTGATGATTTCGACTTCCTGTACTTGAACTTCGATTTCGCCCGTAGCCAGGTTCGGATTAAAGGTTTCAGGGTCGCGTTCGACGATTTTACCTTTAACGGCCAATACGTATTCATTACGCGCGCGGCTGCCTAGATCCAATGCTTGACCGGAAAATTCAGGGTTGAAGACGATCTGAACGATTCCCGAACGGTCGCGGAGGTCGATAAAAAGAATACCTCCGAAGTCGCGCCAGCCTTGCACCCAGCCGTTCAGTACGACGGTTTGGCCGACATTTTCCTTTGATAACTTACCGCAATCGATATTTTTGAGCATCATGAGTTTTCGTTCCCCTTTTCGTCTGTAGAAATGATCGTTTTAATCGCTTGCGCCAGCTCGCTTAATTTCACGGCCCGTTGCTCGCCGCCCGTCACGGGTCTTAACGAAATTTCCCCGCGATCAAGCTCGTCGTCGCCGAGCACTGCCGCGATCCGGGCTCCGCTTCGCTCGGCCGCTTTGAATTGCGCCTTCGTCTTGCGGCCGAGATAATCGCGTTCGACCGCAATTCCCGCCGTACGCAGTTGTTGGAGCAATGCGGGCAAGGCTTTCTCCGCGCGTTCGCCTAAAGCAACAATATAGACGTCCGCTCCATTGCCAAGATCGGGTTTGATTCCTTGGCTTTCCAATAGGAGCAGCGTTCTCTCCAGGCCGAGCCCTAATCCGACGCCCGGCTTATCGTCTCCTCCGACCTCGGCCACGAGCCCGTTATATCTCCCGCCGCCGCCGATCGTATCGATGGCGCCGATGCCTTGGGCTTTGTACTCGAATGCCGTGTGCGTGTAGTAGTCGAGTCCGCGTACCAGACGCGAGTTTAGGTTGTACGGAATCCCCATCTCGTCCAAGCATTCGCGTACCCGAGCGAAATGCGCCTCGCACTCTTCGTCAAGGCTGTCCAGAATCGAAGGAGCGTCCGCGAATTTGTCCTGATCGACTTTGCAGTCGAGCACGCGCAGCGGATTGCGTTCCATTCGCGACTGGCAATCTTTGCATAGATCCGCTTTAATAGGCGTCAGGAAGGCCAGAAGCTTCTCCCGAAAATCGGCTCTGACCGCCGGCGTTCCGACGGAGTTCAAATCCACCGTGACGCCATTGAGGCCTAATTCCCGATAGAAGGTGTATCCCAACGCGATAACTTCGGCATCCAAAGCCGGATCGGACGAACCGATCGCCTCGACTCCGAATTGGTGAAATTGGCGATACCTTCCCGCCTGCGCGCGTTCATACCGGAACATCGGACCGATATAATACAGCTTGGAGACGTCTGGCTCGCCGAACAGCTTATTCTCCACGTAAGACCTAACGACGCCTGCGGTTCCTTCCGGACGAAGCGTCATACTGCGATTGCCTCTATCCTCGAACGTGTACATTTCCTTCTCCACGATATCCGTCGTTTCCCCTACGCCGCGCTTGAACAGCTCGGTCGCTTCGAATACCGGCGTACGGATTTCTCCGAAACGATAACGCCGGCAGATGTCGCGGGCCGTGTTCTCCACGTACTGCCACAACTCGGAATTGCCAGGCAAAATATCCTGCGTACCGGGCGGTTTTTGAAAACCCATTCCATTCACTCCCTTTTCAGACCATTAAAAAAGCCCCCGTCCCCAGACGATCTCAATAGCTAAGATCGTCAGGGACGAGAGCGTGTTCTGTTATGCTCCCGCGGTGCCACCCGTCATTCAAGCGTCGTCGCGTTTCCTCGAGGAGGAATCTACGGTTCCGCTTGCTCTTCATCCGGTTAACGCCCGGTTACGCCGCAATGCTACTCGAACGTCGGCACGCGTTGCGCCGAATCTTTCGCATCGGGTTCTCGAGGATGTCTTTCGTCCGATCATCGCCGGAAAGCTTGCAGCCAAGTGGCTTTCCTCTCTGGGGGCGTGGAGCCGGAGTACTGTTTCCTGTCATCGAATCAAGGCAAATTTCAATTGTTACTAATTGTAGTATGTTGCCGAGTACATGTCAAGGCGTTGATTTCCGCGTTAATTGCCGTGTTGCAACCTTTGCTCTCTCCGCCGCCGCTGCCGCTTCTTCTTCCTCAAACTCGAACGGACTTTTATCCGGATTTCGCTCTCTGTCCATCCGGTTCATATAGTCGTATTTTTGCGAAATCGCCCGTTCATCCCCGCCGGAATAACTCAAGAAATCATTTGCGTCTTGATACGTAAAGTTAAAAGTGGAACTGTATAGCGATGATGATCCCTTTTCCGCTTTTTTCGTCGCTTCGATCTGGTACCATTCGCCGTCGACTTGAACGGAAACCCATTTATGAGGTTCTCCGCTCAAACTTCCGATCGGAGTTTCGCTCTTCAACCCGACAAGCGTGAACAACAGTTGATACGCATCGGACCAACCTTCGCATACGGCCAAAGCGTCCACGAGGGCTCCGTAAACGTTATAAGCTTCCGGATTTGCCGGAGGATCTTCCGGAACTACCGGACGTCCGGTATGCAGCGCGTAGGAGCTGTAATCATAGGCCCCGTAAGTCGCAAGATAATCGTAAATGGCTAATTCCTTATCGAATTCGCCCATTTCCGGACGAATAATACTCTTAAGGATGCTTTGGGCTTTCGCGAGCACTTTTTTTTCGTCCCCGTCCAGCAAGCTCTTCACCGTATCCGGATACTTATCGGCCACCCAAAGAACGAGTGAACATCCCCGACAAGAAAATAACCTGCCAAGATCGGCAGGTTCAATGTTTTTTATATTGAAAAAGGGGGTCGTCTATAGATTAGTCTATTTTCTTTAAGCGGGGATGAAAAAAAGATTACAGTTACGTTACAAAAAAGTAAGCGCTATCTACCGGCCGGCCGGAATAGTGAAAAAATAGATTCCCTCCTGCCGCCAATGCTCGTTAGGCAGGAAGGGATCTATTTATTTTTCCGGGACTAGCCTCTTCCGCCCGGCGGATGGCGCCTACCGTGCGCGGCACCAGCGGGGGAATTTCCCGATCCGAGTTCGTTTCCGAATTCTTCGCGAATCTGGCTCGACATCGTCATCGCTTCCCGGCGTTCCGGGACGAGGCCTTCCCGCATCATCCATTCCAAATTCGCTTCTTTGCGCGATTGTCTCATGTCTGCTTCCTCTCCTATTCAAGAAGGGTTTGACATGTATTATTTCCTCATCGCGCCTATTTCAATCTAATTAAAGTTTTCAGCTATTACGACTATCCAGAATTAACGTAACCGGACCGTCGTTAACGAGCGAAACGTCCATCATCGCTCCGAACGTCCCGGTTTCGACTTGAAGACCTTTAGCGCGAAGCCGTTCGTTGAACTGTTCGTACGACGCTTGCGCGATCTCCGGTTTGGCGGCTGCCATGAAATTCGGGCGTTTCCCTTTCCGGCAATCCCCGTAGAGCGTGAATTGGGACACCGATAGAATCGCTCCCTTAACGTCCTCTATAGACAAGTTCATTTTACCGGCATCGTCTTCGAATATCCGCAACCCTGCCAGCTTGTCCGCCATCCAAACCAAATCCTGTTCCGTATCCTCTTGACCGATGCCGACAAGCAGCATCAATCCTGCTCCGATTTTGCCGACAACCTCATTTTCGACCGTAACTTTCGCTTCCGATACCCTTTGCAAAACGACTTTCATTCCTGCTACCTCCGATCTTGCCGTCTACTTCTATTGCATCATCCGTTGCACGGAAAAGATGTCTTTGACTCGTTTGATTTTATCTACGACCGACTGAAGATGATCCTTGTTCCGAATCAGAATCGTCATGTGCATAATCGCCATTTTGTTCTTATCCGACCGGCCGGAAACGGCGGAAATATTCGTCTTGCTCTCCGAAACGGCTTGCAATACCTCGTTCAACAAACCTCTCCGGTCATGGCCGAGGATCTCGATCTCGACGCTGTAATTCGACTCCACCGCGTTTTCCCAATCGACTTCGATCACGCGCGCAGCCTCTTCTTCCCCGTCTTCTCCCGTCGGGATATTCGGACAATCCGTGCGATGGACCGACACTCCGCGCCCGCGCGTAATGTAGCCGATGATATCGTCCCCGGGTACCGGGTTGCAACAACGGGCGAACCGGACGAGCAAATTGTCTACCCCTTTAACGCTAACCCCATGGGTTGGACGCCGCTTCTCGGTAACCGACGCGGGAGCCTTCATTTCCTTGATTTCCGTCGTCAGTTGGATTTGCTGCGCTTCTTCCGCTTCCTTGCGCAGCTTCTCGGTCAGCTTCGTGCAGATTTGGGCTGCCGTAATTCCGCCGAATCCGATTGCCGACATCATATCTTCCACGTCGTTAAAAGTAAATTTCTTAGCCGCTTCCTGCAGCTTATCTTCTGACATCCACTCATAAGGCTCAAGACCGAGTCTCTTCAACTCTCGCTCTAGCAATTCGCGCCCTTTGTCAACGCTCTCTTCCCGCTGTTCCTTCTTGAACCATTGGCGAATCTTGCTACGAGCATGCGATGACTGCGCGATCTTAAGCCAATCCTGGCTCGGTCCGTAGGAATGCTTAGAGGTGAGAATCTCGACGATATCCCCCGTCTTAAGCTTATGGTCAAGCGGAACGATCCGCCCGTTCACCTTCGCGCCTATGGTGCGATTGCCGACCTCGGTGTGAACGCGGTAAGCAAAATCCAGAGGAACGGAACCGGCAGGCAGCTCGAAAACTTCGCCTTTTGGCGTAAATACGAAAACAAGATCGGTAAAGAAGTCCATTTTTAAAGATTCCATGAACTCCGCCGCATCTCGCGTTTCTTGCTGCAGTTCGATAATCTCGCGGAACCAATTCATCTTGTCGCCGAAGCTACCCGGCGCTACGCCGGCCGAATTACCGTCCTTGTACGCCCAGTGGGCCGCGATTCCGATCTCGCTCGTTCGGTGCATATCCCAAGTCCGAATTTGCACTTCCGTCGGCTCGCCCGTCGATCCGACGATCGTCGTATGAAGCGATTGATACATGTTCGCTTTAGGCATCGCGATATAATCTTTAAAACGGCCCGGCATCGGCTTCCATAAAGTATGGATGATCCCGAGCGTCGCGTAACAATCCTTCACGTTATCGACCAATATTCGTATGGCGAGCAGATCGTAAATTTCGTTAAATTGCTTATTGCGCGTAGACATTTTCTTATACACGCTGTAAATATGTTTAGGGCGGCCGGAAATATCGCCTTGAATGCCCATCTCGTCCAGCTTCTCACGGATTCGATCGATTAGCTCCGTAATATGCTGCTCGCGTTCCGTCCGTTTCATTTTCATCAAGTGGGCGATGCGATAGTATTGCTGCGGGTTAAGAAACCGAAGCGCGATATCCTCCATCTCCCACTTGATCGCGCTAATCCCCAACCGGTGGGCGATCGGGCAGAAAATTTCCAACGTTTCGTGCGCGATGCGGCGCTGACTTTCTTCCGATTGGAATTTAAGAGTGCGCATATTATGCAAACGGTCGGCGAGTTTAATAAGAATTACTCGAATATCGTTGGCCATCGCTACGAACATTTTGCGATAGTTCTCGTTCTGCTGCTCTTCCTTAGACTGAAATTGAATTCGTTCCAGTTTGGTCAACCCGTCGACGAGTCCCGCTAAAGTTTCTCCGAATCGCGTGCGCAAGTCGTCCAACGTCACGTTCGTATCTTCGACCACGTCATGAAGCAGGGCTGCCATAACCGTAATGACATCCATCTGCATGCCCATGCAAATCTCGGCAACCGCCACGGGGTGCAGAATATAAGGTTCGCCGGATTTACGGACTTGTCCGCGATGCGCTTCCTCGGCGAATTCGTAAGCATCTCGGATTTTCTGTAAATCCTGCTCTTTCATATACGTGTTTGCTTTCTCGAGAAGCAGCTCCATGCCCATGCTAGATTCCTTTCCACCGGCGCCGGACGCCGGGAGTTTCCCCTGAAGTTATTGCTACCATTATGCCTCTTAGCGACGTAAAACGTCAACCATAGTGCCGGAGTCCCAAAACTCGGAGAAAGATTTGCAACAACAACCGTCGCGAATCGGTTCTTTGGCCCGATGATCCAAAATATGATAAAGCCCGTTAAAACGCAACTGTTCGGACCATTCGTCGTTTGAAAGAAAGGGAGAATTAGTCGGATTTTCCGCGTATCCACTAAGTACGAACTAATCGAGGGATCGTTAGACGGATTTTCCGCGTAACTCCTCAGTTACCGTTTTAACTACGATCAGAAATCCAGTCTTAAAAAAGACACTCCCGCAGTCGTCAGACTACGAGAATGTCCCAGATCGGTCATATGCAGCTTTAATTAGTAAGTCATGAGGGAAACGACATCGATGCCTTGCAACTTGTCGCGGCCGCTGAGATAGCCAAGTTCGATCAAGAAAGCCGCGCCGACGATATCTCCGCCCAACTGAGTAATTAAGTCAATAGAGGTAGCAATCGTGCCGCCGGTAGCGAGCAAATCGTCCGCTATCAGTATTTTCTGGCCCGGTTGGATCGAGTCGCTATGAATGGCTAGACGGTCTTTGCCGTATTCCAAATCATAGGCGGCTTCTACCGTACTTCCCGGCAGCTTGCCGCTCTTGCGAATCGGAACGAATCCTACGCCGAGCGCGATCGCCAGCGGAGCCCCAATGACGAAACCGCGAGCTTCAGGCCCCGCGATCAGATCGATTTCTTTCTCTTTCACGAGCTCTTTCAACGAATCGATGGCGGCGCGATAAGCCGGACCGTCTTTCAGCAGCGTCGTAATATCTTTGAACCGAATGCCCGGTTGCGGAAAATCGGGAATAACCCGGATGTAATCTTTAAAATTCACGAGGACCATGCTCCTTTGGTTGAATGGAACGACTGCTTCATTACTTTATTACGAACAGCATTATACACTTTATCGAGGTACTTTGGCTAGAGCTCGAAGGTACGAGCGCGTAGGTACGAGGGCGGAGCACAAAGTAACCCAAAGCAACCTGCGCTTGCGAATTTGCCCCTTTACTTACGATTTAAGGCGGCGTAGCCGCTCTATTCCCTCCAAAGGAGCCTCTTTTCTCGATTTAAGGCGGCGTAGCCGCTCTATTCCCTCCAAAGGTGCCGCTTTTCTCGATTTAAGGCGGCGTAGCCGCGCTATTCCCTCCAAAAGTGCCTCTTTTCTCGATTTAAGGCGGCGTAGCCGCTCTATTCCTCCAAATGTTCCTCTTTTCTCGATTTAAGGCGGCGTAGCCGCTCTATTCCCTCCAAAGGTGCCACTTTTCTCGATTTAAAGCGGCGTAGCCGCTCTAAATCCACTCTGCAACCCGCTGCCAGCGGTCTAATTGGTCCGGTTTCGAGAAAATGTGTGCTGCAAGGCTACGAGCGGTCTAATTAGTCTGTTTTCAAGAAAATGTGTGCTGCAACCCGCTGCGAGCAGACTAATTGCAGCTAGAATAGAAAGTGGACACCTCATAAGAACTAACAGATAATAAAAAACAATAAGAAGATGAGGTGTCCGGTATGGGTGAGAAGAGACAGCATTACAGTGAAGAGTTTAAAGAACAGACTGTTAAATACATTCAGGAACAGACAAAGACATTGCCCCAGATCGGAGAAGATTTAAACATCCCAAGTGGTACGTTAAAACAGTGGATGACCAAGTACCGCAAGTTTGAGAATGAACCGCTTGTAGATCGTGCGACCCTTCACCAGAAAGATAAGCAACTGATGGAGCAAGAACGCACGATTGAGGATCTCAAGGAAGAAATCGCTATCCTAAAAAAGGCCATGCACATCTTCAGCAAAGAAAGGAACTAAGGTTCCAGTTCATCGAAGATCATCGCTCCGAGTTTCGAATGGAGAAGATGTGCACAGTTCTATGTGTATCACGGAGCGGTTACTATAAATGGCTCTTGGAGAAGACCGTCCAGAACAGTTATCAGAAGCGTCGCAGAGCGCTATTGGCGCGAATCACCTGGCTTTTCCTAGACGCTCACAACAGGTATGGTAGCCCTAAAATCACAAAACTTCTACGAAAAGAAGGTTGGACAGTTTCTGAACGTTTAGTAGGGAAAATCATGCATGAGAATGGTTTACGTTCTTGTGTATCTAAGAAATTCCGAGTGACCACCACTGACTCGAATCACGATCAACCTATAGCACCAAACGTGCTGAATCAGAATTTTAAGACGACTGCACCTAACAAGATTTGGGTAACCGATATTACCTATATACCGTGCCGTGAAGGCCGTTTGTACCTCGCCAGCGTTCTGGATTTATATACCCGTAAGATTGTGGGCTGGAAGCTCGCAGACCGAATGACAACCGATTTAGTGCTTGCAGCGCTTGATCAGGCATACAGTACGCACAAACCTCCCAAAGGGCTTATACACCACTCTGATCGGGGTTCGCAGTATGCATCAGATGAATACCGTGAAAGGTTAAAGCAATATGGCATGGAAGCAAGCATGAGCCGCAAAGGTAACTGCTACGACAACGCCTGTATCGAATCGTTCCACAGCGTGCTGAAGAAGGAGTTTATTTACTGTACGAAATTTCAAACGAAGGCGCAGGCGCAACAAGAGATGTTTGTATATATTGAGCTCTTCTACAACCGTAAGAGAATACATGGTTCGCTAGGTTACTTATCACCTTCGCAATTCGAAGCCCAGTACTATACCAGTATTAAATAAACGCTCTTATAGCGTGTCCACTTTCTTGACAGAGGTCCAAATTGGTCCGGTTTCGAGAAAATGAGTGCTGCAAACCGCTTCGAGCGGTCTAATTGGTCCGGGTTCGAGAAAATGTGTGCTGCAACCCGCTGCCAGCGGTCTAATTGGTCCGGTTTCGAGAGAATGTGTGCTGCAAGCCGCAACGAGCAGTCTAATTAGTCTGTTTTCAAGAAAATGTGTGCTGCAAGCCGCTTCGAGCAGTCTAATTGGTCCGGTTTCGAGAAAATGTGTGCTGCAAGCCGCTACAAGCGGTCTAATTAGTCTGTTTTCGAGAAAATGTGTGCTTCAAGCCGTTGCCAGCGGTCTAATTGGTCCGGTTTCGAGAAAATGTGTGCTGCAACCCGCTTCGAGCGGTCTAATTGGCCCGTTTCGAGAGAACATGTGCTGCAACCCGCTTCGAGCGGTCTAATTAGTCTGTTTTCAAGAAAATGTGTGCTGCAAGCCGCTTCGAGCGCTAATTGGTCCGTCTTAAAGCGGCATAGCCGCGCTCGATTTCCTCCCGGTGCCTTATACCGCGCCAGACGAAGTCGTATGGCACGCCGTGAACCACTTCCGAAGCTCCTCCGTGGTCAGTTCAACTAATCTCGTGCCCACGGCTAGTTCGGTTGCTTTCCGGTAACGCGGAGAATCTTCCAATTCCCGGCGAGGCGGATTCGGCACGATCTTCCTCGACGAACCGTCCGCCGCGATGAAACCAAGCTCGATGAATACCTCGTGTATCATCCGAATCGTAGATAGCGTATGCCCGGTTTTCAATGCCGTATCCTGAAGAAATCCGTCCGGACTATCCAACCAGGAGCCTTTGTTGCGGCACAGGGAGTAGACTTCGCCGAACTGCTTGCGGTCGGGAATCTGAGCTGCTCTGCTGGCCCGCTCCATACGCGGATCGGCGTACACCGTCACGCTTTCAAGCCCTTGCTCGGGTGAAAGCCAGCGCTTCAGCGTTCGGATCTCCATCTCGCTTGCAGGTAACCCCAATAAAAGTAAATGACGCCATTGCTCATTGCTCTGGAAGTTCTGCCCGTCTTCATCCCCGAAGGATGCAGCGAGGACGGAGTTGGTTGCGGAGACGGAAGCCGCGGTTTCAGCAACGGCCCCTAAATCGATGCCACCCTCATGATAGAGACAGATAGCAATACCGGAATGGCCGAACCGGGTAACGGCTTCTTTGTATAATATCGCCGTGGCACATCCGATTGCCATGCGAGAAGGATCGCTTAAGATGGCATTCTCCACTTCCGTCCAGAAATCCCGTTCCTTTCGTCTATCCTTCAACAATAATTGCCGTGACCGAAAATCTTGCAGCATCGCTTGCACTTTCCGGTTTCCGTTCCATTCATTCACCGATAACTCGCCAAGAAAGTCTATTTGGACTCCGGGCAGAAGACGACTCCGTTGGTTCCCCATCCCGAACGCGACCATTTCAAGCGATTGTCCGGACTGCTCGACGGTTAAACGCAAATGCTTATCTTCTTTGCCCATCGTGCGGCTTTCCCGGATCGTGACGTCCTTGATCATAACGCGCGGCGTCGGATTCCCGTTGCCGAACGGCTCCAAGTCGGCCAACTGATCCACCGATTTAAGCGATACTTCGGACAGAGGGATTACGAGATCGACCCGTCTCTTCGGCTGCCAATCTTCCGCGCTGAGCCGTTCCCCGGCCAAGACATGCAGCCTTTCCGCCAATTCGCTAACGTTATCGCGGGAAAGGGTCATCCCGGCGGCAGCTTGATGACCGCCGTAATGCTCCATTAAATCCGCGCAATCCGTGAGAGCCTCGTAGAGATCGAAACCTTCTATTGATCGCGCGGAGCCTTTGCACAGACCAGTCTCCGCATCCGTTGCCAGTATGATGGCTGGGCGGTAATAGCGTTCCACAAGCTTGGAAGCGACTAAACCCGCAATCCCCGCATTCCAGCCTTCCTTAGCTAGAACGATTACGTTTCTTCGCTTGCCTTCGTCCGCGGCGCACTGACGTTGCCACATCTCGTCCGCTTCGATCACCGTTTGCTCGACCAGCGCTTGACGTTCCAAGTTTAACCGGTCGAGATCCTCCGCGAACCGCTCCGCTTCCTCGTCATGGACTGCCGCGAGCAGCTTAACCGCGGTGTCCGCATGCTCTAGCCGTCCCCCCGCATTCAGTCGCGGGGCAAGGGAAAATCCGATCCTTCCGCTGGTCAGATCCTCTGCCTTTAATCCCGCGACCTTACAGAGCGCACGGATGCCCGCAATCGGATTACGCCGCATCTGTGCTAAACCGAGACGCGCGATAATGCGATTTTCGCCGGAAAGAGGCATCAGATCCGCGATCGTGCCAATAGCCGCTAAATCCGCGTATTCGATTACGGGGCGCCCTAACATCGCGTGGGCGAGTTTGAATACGACACCGGCTCCGCATAATCCTTTGAATGGATAAGGACAATCCTTCTGCTTCGGATTAACAAGAGCGATCGCCTCCGGCAAAATCTCGGGAGGTTCGTGATGATCGGTGACGATCACGTCGATGCCGCGTTGCATAGCGTAGGCAATTTGTTCCACCGCGCTAATTCCGTTATCTACCGTTATCAGCAACCGAACTCCGGCTTCAACGGCTAAGTCTATCGCGTTTATATTAAGTCCATAGCCCTCGCGGCTTCTGTGAGGAATATATGTATCGAAGTTAGCGCCCAACTCGTTTAACAAACGTATCATGAGAGCGGTCGAAGTTACGCCATCCGCATCGTAGTCGCCGTAAACGCGAATTCGCTCCCCTTCTCTCACAGCCAGCGAGATCCGCTCAACGGCCGTGCTCATTCCTTTCATCGCGAATGGATCAAGCAACTGGTCGATAGCCGGATGAAGAAATGCGGAAGTCGCCTCCGATGGAGTCCACCCCCTACTGGCCAATACGCCGGCAACAAGCCGGCTCACTTTGAATTCGGCGGCAAGCCCAGAGACGGTCCCCTCGTCATAGGACGGAATGTCCCATCTGTATTTGGAATGTATCACATTCGTTGCCTCCTTTCTTCATTTCATCATTTCTTTATTGATCCTTGTTGAATTATATACTCCTTAATCGCGAACAAATCCGCCGGCAGAGTGACGGCGGATCGAATTCGTAAAACGATTTGATAGCCCTAATTAACTAAAGATTATTGCAGCATCGACGAGAGCTCATCGTCTGAATGATTGGATTTGTAAGGAAACCCGGGATCGAACGGCTGTACCTTCACGTTCACCTCCGTAATGTGGAGGAACCTCTTCGTCAGTTGGCGGCGCACGCGTTGCGCTACGTCCTGCCCTTCGAATACGCTGATTCTCGGGTTTACGCGGATCAAAACATCCAATACGATATAATGGCCTTGCTCCCGAGCCTTCACTTCGTCGACGGCAATGACTCCGTCCACTCTCTGGACAGCCTCCAATAACGTTTGGGCATCCGCATCGTCGATCGCATGGCGATCGGTCGCGCGCGCTCCGGACGCCAAGCGGTAGCCCATCCGCACTACGAACACGGCGATGACAAGGCCGGCGGCCGGATCTAGAACGTATAGGACCGGCATGTCGTAGAGGTCTCCTACGACCGCTCCCGTCGTACCGACTAAAGCGGTTAAGGAAGCGAATATATCTGAGCGGTTATCTCCCATCCGGTCCATGCGTATTCCGCATCGGTTATCGCGACTTCTTTTGTACCGAATGAGTCCTTCGCGAACTCCGATACCCGCTACGATTACGAATACCGCGCCAACGCCAGGAGCCTCGTCGACTCCGTTAGCGATCGAACGAACCGAGGAAATCCCGATCTCGATTCCCGCAACGAGCAGCAACGCCGACAATACGATCGCTACCGCAGATTCCGGCTGCTGACGGGACGGGCTCGCCGCATTCGGATCTAAGCGCGCTTTGCGAATGCCAAGATAAGACGTGACCGTACCGGCGCAGTCGGCCGCAGATTGGCAAGCGTCCGCCAGCAGAGCTTTACTTCCCGTCAACCACCCGACCGTGCCTTTCATAATAAACAAGCCGAGCAGCCCCCACATGGATACCAGTGAGCCTTGTTCCGCGGAAACGGAACGTTGTTCCATAGCCACTAGAGCCACTCCTTTCCTGATGCTTGAAACGGTTGGTCCAAGACAACAACAATGCTGATCTGCGGACTCGTATTAATTCGTGCTTTGCGGTTTAACGGCGACTTTCTTGATCGGCTGCTTTTTCTTCAAGTACAACCAGAACTGGCTCGCGATAAAGATCGAAGAATAAGCGCCGCTAACCAATCCGAAGATCATGGCTAACGAGAATAGCTTAATGGATTCGCTACCGAAGATAAATAGGCAAACCGAAGCAATCAGAACCGTAATAACCGTATTAATGGATCGGGCAAGCGTCTGCCAAATGCTGTTGTTTACGAGCAAATCAAGATCCGCATGGGTCTTAATTTTGGCGAAGCGCAGATTCTCGCGAATCCGGTCGAAAATTACGACAGTATCGTTGATTGCATAACCGATAATCGTAAGTACCGCCAAGATGAACGGTAAGTTCACTTCGAATCGGAAAATGGAGAACATCGAGATGACGAAGAACGCGCAGTAGATCAGCGATGTTACCGCAGCGATGGCGAAGCGCCATTCGAACCGCATGCTCACGTAGATAACGATCCCTAGGCAAGCGACGGCCATTCCGATCAAAGCGCTCTTCTGCTGTTCCTTCGCGATGTCGACGTCTACGATGTTGACCTCGAAGGATGCGTCCGCATCGATGTTCGATAAGAACGCGGCTTTGAAATCTTTCTCCTGCTGTTCGTTAAGTGCCTGCTTAAAGCGGATCGAATCCCGATTTTCGGCAGTCGTAAGCGTATAATCGCCTAATTTCTGATCGTCAAGGAACGTTCTTAGCTTTGCTTCCTCAACGGATTTCGTAGTCGAAATATCAACGGAAGTACCGGAACTGAAATCAATGCCGTAGTTCAATCCGAAAATACTGACGGCGAAAATACCTAGAAGGGTAATGATCGCTGAGACAATGAGAAACTTACGACTGGATTTGACGAAGTCAAAAGTACGTTTAGAGCGCATTGATCTCACCTTCCTTCACGCTGTAATTACCCGGTTTGTTAAACCGTCCGCTCTTGACGAGTATGCTCAACAGGTAACGCGGAAGGAATACGTTCGTCAGAATATTAATGATGATACTCGCGATCAGAACGACGGCGAAGCTCTTGACGATACCGTGACCCATGAAATAAAGCACCCCGGCCGCGATAAGCGTCGTGATATGAGCGTCGATGATCGTACGGAAGCTGTTCTTAGCCCCTGCGCGAAGCGAGGATGAAATCGTCTTGCCGCTGCGGAGCTCGTCCTTGATCCGTTCCGCCGTAATAATGTTCGAATCCACCGCGATCCCGATTCCAAGCACGAATGCCGCAATGCCCGGGAGCGTTAACGTGGCGCCCATCAGATAGAATACGCCGAGCAATACCCAAACGAACACGATCAAGCAAATGCTGGCCACTATGCCAGGCAATCGATAGAAATAGAGCATGAATAGCAGGATCAGCACGGAAGCGAGACCGCCCGCGAATAACGTATCATGCAACGATTGCTTCCCTAAAGTCGCCCCGACGCTTTGCGTATATTTCTCGGTCAATTTCAACGGTAGTGCACCCAAGTTGATGATATCCGCCAATTGTTGCGCTTCTTCACGCGAATTTTGGCCGGTAATGACTGCCGAACCGTCCGTAAGTGCTTGCTGTACGACTGGTGCGGACTGAAGCTCGTCATCGAGGAATATCGCTAAGTTTTGACCGATCAGCTTGGTGGAAACGTCCGCAAGCTTCTTCTTGTCGTTAACGACGATTCGCACCATCAGGGAGTTTAAGTCGCCCATCTCCACTTTAGCCGCGCCTTCTTTGAAATCGGAACCGTAAAGCTCAACGTTACAATAGGAACCGTCGGCGCAACCGACCGAACTGCGGAATTGAAGCTCCGCCGGACGTTTCATCAAATCGCGGATTTTTTGCACCGCTTCGTCCCGTTCCTTGTCCGTAGTCCCCGTCGAAATAGCGATTTTCAACCGGATCCGGTTTTTGCCCTCGGTCGTGACTTCGGGCTCCGCGACGCCTGTCTTATTCGCGCGATCCTCGAGGCTTTTCGCGGTTTGATTCAGAGCTTCTTTCGTTACGACGCCGCCTTCCGTTAACGGATGCGCTTCGTACAAAATCTCTACTCCGCCTTTCAAGTCTAGCCCAAGCTTCGTTTCGTTCAGTAGTCCGGGCGTAAAATAACCCATGATCCCGAAGCTAACGAGTACAACGAGCACGAAAGCTACTATTCGTTTCATCTCTATTGCGGTCCCCTTTCGATTCTCAATGTTCCTATTATACCTACGTGATCAAAAGGAAGTCAAAAAAAAGAAAGCCTTCCCCGAATGGGGATGACTTCCTTTCAATCATGCACGAAAACTCATTTGCGAATTTCGCCTCTGTACATGCTTAAAGTAATGAAATTCATAAACTGCGTCACTTTAAGGGACAAAATGTCGTTAACGACTTCATGCAGCTGCGGCGTGCCTTTTTTATGATATTTATCGCTGACGCACTCCCATACGTCGGCTCCCGTCACTTGATCGTATCCGATTAAATGGAACTCCTCCGCTTTGCTGCGGCACAACTGCTCGATCGTCTCGTTAATCTCGCTATCGTTCAACTCGGGCTCGGGCTCGGACTCGCTAACGCGAATCTCGTCGTTCGGCGACTCTTCTTTGTGCTCTTCCACCTATGAATTCCTCCCGACTGGTGAATGTGCGTCGTTCCCTATCATGCTCTTTAATCATTCGATGCACAAGCCTAAATTCCTGCCAAAGGCATGAAGATGGACAACCACCGCATACATATGGACTAACCTACCTCAGGGAAGAGGGATTTCATTGAGCTTGCGCAAACAATCGTTTATCCAGGGAGCCATGATCCTGCTCGCCGCCGGTTTATTGAACCGAATACTCGGGTTCGTCCCTCGAATCGCCCTGCCGCGCATGATCGGCGCGGAAGGCGTCGGTCTTATACAACTCGTCTACCCTTTTACGATCGTATTGCTTACTTTGATCGCGGGAGGTATTCCGCTTGCCGTGGCGAAGCTCGTCGCGGAAGCCGATTCCAGAGGCGATCACGAATACGTCCGCCGGATTTTGCGCGTTGCGGTGACGCTGGCATTGACGATAAGCCTAGTTTCCGCTGCGGTATGTTTCGTCTTATCCGACTTCATCTCCACTAAGATCATGACGGATTCCCGGGTTCATACCGCCTTCCTCATGATGATACCCGTTCTGCCTCTAGTTGCGGTATCTTCGGTCTGGCGCGGTTATTTTCAAGGAAAACAAAATATGATTCCAACCGCGTTGTCCCAAACTTCGGAAACGGTGTTCCGTATCGTACTCACCTTGTTGTTCGCTTGGTTGTTCTTGCCATACGGATTGGAGATGGCCGCCGCGGGCGGCGTTCTCGGGATGGTGGCCGGCGAATGCGCGGGGCTTATCGTCTTGTGGGTTCAGTTTAACCGGGATCGTAAAAAACCCGAAGAAGCGCAACCGGATCAATCGTTAACGCCGGATTCCGCGACGCTTGCTATCGGTAGAGGAAAAAAGCCTTTGAGGCAATTATTGCATACCGCTATCCCCGTGACCGGCAGCAAAATGATCGGGTCGTTGTCCTATCTGTTCGAATCCATCCTGACCGTACGAAGCTTAACGATTGCTGGGGTAGCGGCGGCGGGGGCTACCGCTCAGTATGGCGCCCTTCAAGGAATGGTCATTCCTTTGCTGTTGCTCCCCGGAGCGCTTACCTATTCCCTTGCCGTTTCCCTAGTTCCTTCATTATCCGAAGCGGCTTCGCGCGGCGATTGGGCTACGATCCATATCCGTCTGCATCAATCGATGCGTCTAGCCATCGTAACCGGAGCGCCATTCGTCGTCCTCCTCGGCTTAATGGCTGGACCCATCTGTACTTTGTTATACGGCGACGACTCTATGGCAGACATGCTAAGATGGATGGCTCCTCTTGCGATCTTCCTCTATATGCAAGCACCGTTACAAGCCGCGCTTCAAGCGCTGAACCGTCCTGGAACCGCTTTGTTCAACACGTTCGCCGGAGCTGCCATCAAGCTGATATTAATCGCGCAACTGGCTACGAATCCGGATTACGGCATTATCGGAGCCGTAATCGCGATCGGCGTCAACATGGTGCTCGTCACCTTGTTGCACTGGATCAGCGTCGCCAGATTGACCGGCTTCCGAATGTATCCGCTCGACTTTCTGAAAGTTACCGTAGCGATGGTCGTCATGAGCGCGGTTGCTTTATGGATATGGAATTTCAATCTTCTGAAGCAAAGCAGCTTTAATTTGGGACTCGCAAGCCTAGCCGCTGTCGTCGTTTATTTACTGCTGCTCATCCTGATGAAGTTAATCGACCGACACGATGTCGCGCGCGTACCGATTATCGGTCGCATTTTCTTCCCGAGAGGTCAGCCGTAACGACTATTTCTTATCGACGTAAAGCTTACCCTTATGATCGATGCTGCAAAAGAATACGTTTTTGAAATTATCCACTTCGTAATTTTGCAGCTCGCTCTTCAGCCAAAACCGAGTTTTTCCGACCTTCTCCAAATTATCGTCCTGAACCTGACCGTCGAGAATGAGCGGCAACGGAAGGTTCTCGTATCTGATCTTAGGTCTGATCTCCGTTTTGCCGTACGAATCATTATTTGAAGATTCATCCGATCTACCGGTTTCTTCTCCGGATGCTTGTCCGGCTTCTTTCTTGATTACGGACAGCTTCCCTGTGGATTCCAGGACGGCTAACTCGACATCGGCGATTTCGGTAACTTGGTTTTCCCTTAATTGAAGCATCAAATCATCCAGATTATACCTCTGCTTGTGCATTTCTTTCCGGTTTAAGTGACCGTCCCGAATAATAACGCTCGGCTTCCCGTCGAATAAAGTTCTCAAAGTTCTGCTCTTCAAGGAGAAGAACGCGATGCCGATTTGGATGAGGACCAGAAGCAGTATCGGCGCTATCGCGAGAAACATCGATTTTTCCGTCGACTCGATAACGATAACGGCGATCTCGGCGATCATGATCGAGATCACCAAATCAAATACCGAAAGCTTGCCGATTTCGCGCTTCCCCATCAAACGCATGATCAGGAATATAAAAAAATACATGAAAGTCGTTCTTAACAAAATCCCGGTCAGTTCCATAATCTCCCCTCCGATTATCAAGGCATAGTGATTTACTGCCGGTAGAAAAGGCTTGGACTTCTATTGTCACCGGGCATCTAAACGCTCATTCTCTTCGTCGGTGCGGAAAATTTGGTAATCGGTTAATCGATTTAAGACAATCGAGATTTCGAACCAGCCTGTACTACGATGCAAACCGCCGCCATAAGCTGATACAAACGAGTAATAGAAGGAGTGATTTTCCTTGAGTTCATTTTCCCGCTTGTTAGGACTTCGTAATGCATCGCCTGTTGCTTCCGGTTTATATTGGTCGGGGATATGGCTAGCCATAGGGGCTTTGGTTCTATCTATCCTGCTCATGGGCTCTTCCCTTAGCGAGTCGAACATGTTGCCGTGGGTTTTCGGAGTACACGGATGCTCCGCGTTAGCCGGAGGTTTCGTATCGGCCAAGCGTTCCGGAAGAAAGGGTTGGTACTTCGGAATGGCGAACGGATTAATGTATTCTATCCTGTTGCTCATTATCAGCTTCCTTGCGACCGATTCGAGTTGGACGATGGCCGTGCCTATCCTGATCCTGATTACTTGTTTGGCCGGCGCTTTCGGAGGCATGCTCGGGGTTAATGCAAGTTCCAATTCGCGATAAGGAGGACGTGAGGACGAGGGGTGGAGATTAGCTTGCCGATAATGTGATATAATAAGTCGGTGTTAGCATCTTCGAGAGTCGTATGGGAGGCGCGTCATGATTTTGTTTCGCAGTATGTCGACCGTGGCAATAGGCTCCGTATTCGCGGTCAGCATCCTCATCGCTTTCGGTACGGGAAAACAGCCCTTCGCGGCCGCATGGAGTTTTCTCAAGACATTGGTCGTTTCCCGTAAATACTTACTGTTTTTTATCGCGGTCATAGCGATCATGATCCTAAATAAAAACGAGCTCCAATTGGAGAACTGGCTAAAGGTTCCTTACGATCTTACCCCGGTCCTAAGCGGATGGGAAGGAAGTTGGCAGGCTTGGCTTCAGACTAACCTTCAATCCGAAGCCTTAACCGCCATTTGCGCCGTCTTCTATCTCGTCATGTTTCAGTCCGTCATGATCGCATCCGTCGGAATTTACACTCACCATAAGAACATGAAGCTATATTACGCTTTCTGCATCGCGATCTTGATCAATTATTTCTTTGCGGTGCCTTTCTATTTATTCGTTCCCGTCAATGAAGTCTGGTTCGTGCATCCGCAGGTTCGCTTTCTATTGCCCGACGTATTCCCTGCATTCGAACAGGAATATCGCTCCTTGTCCGGGCTGAACAATTGTTTCCCGAGCCTGCACACGTCGATCTCGGTCACTCTTGCGTTATTAGCAAGTAAATCCGGCATACGAAGATGGGCGATATTTGCTTGGATCAACGCGATCGTTATCATTTTCTCGATTTTCTACTTGGGCATCCATTGGTTTACCGATATGGCCGCAGGAGTCGTTCTCGCGTTGTTCTCGGTGTTCGTGGGACTTAAAGTCGGAGCATGGGCGGAAAACAATTCGCTCGTCAGCCTAACCTTACGCACTAAAGCCAAGCTTAAAGCTTCCCGCCCCGTCGGTTCATAATAAAAAGCCTTTCCGCCTTGGAGTTTATCCGGGACGGAAAGGCTTTTTTGTCGTATTCGTTATTCTCCAGCTTCGCTCTTCTCGTTAGAACGAGCCGTTACGTTATTGATGGAAGAACGGTCGAACGTTAACTTCGTTACGTCATTCACTTTAAGAACGACGGTATCGTCGGAAATCTCGGCGATCGTTCCGTGAAGTCCGCCCACGGTCGTAACTTTATCGCCCTTCTTCAAGGCGTTAAGCATGGAGCCGCGTTGCTTTTGTTTCTTTTGCTGCGGACGAATCAGCAGAAAATAAAAAATAGCAAACATCAGTATGAAAGGCGCAAGGGTGTAAAGAAGGTTGCCACCTCCGCCAGCTGATTCCGCTAACCACATATGTGTTCCCTCCTTTCTTAGAAACCGCTATCGTTGTGAGCCATTCCGTATTTCTCGAAAAATTGATCCCGGAAAGTACCCAGTCTGTCTTCCCGAATTGCCTCCCGAACCTGAGCCATTAAATGAACCAAAAAATGCAAATTATGTATGGTCGTCAGGCGAAGTCCGAACATCTCGTCCGCTTTAATCAGGTGTCGGATATAGGCGCGGGAATAATTCTGGCATGCATAACACGAACATTCCGGATCCAAAGGACCGAAGTCGCTGCTGTACTTGGCGTTGCGAACGACCATTCTGCCTTGGCTTGTCATTAGCGTTCCATTGCGAGCAATGCGCGTAGGCAGAACGCAATCGAACATGTCCACTCCGCGAATGCTTCCGTCAAGAAGCGCATCCGGAGAACCGACTCCCATTAAATAGCGGGGTTTGTTGCTAGGCAGCAAGTGGATAGTCTCCTCCAACATTTCGTACATGAGCGGCTTAGGCTCTCCAACGCTCAGTCCACCCATAGCATACCCCGGAAAATCAAGGGAAGTCAAATCCGAAGCGCTCATCTTTCTTAAATCTTTATGCATGCCGCCTTGGACGATGCCGAATAGCGCCTGATCGCCCGGACGCCCATGCGCCTTAAGGCATCTTTCGGCCCAGCGGCTTGTTCTCTCCGTCGATTGTTTAACGTATTCGTATTCCGCAGGATAAGGAGGACATTCATCGAAAGCCATGATAATGTCTGCCCCTAGGGCATTCTGCACGTGCGTCGCGCTTTCCGGCGTCAAGGATAGCTTATCACCGTTAATGTGCGAGCGGAATTCGACGCCCTCTTCGGTAATTTTACGCATTTCGCTTAACGAGAAGACTTGGAAACCGCCGCTGTCCGTCAGAATCGGACGATCCCAATTCATGAACTTATGCAGTCCTCCCGCTTCCTTCACGAGCTCATGCCCCGGACGAAGAAACAGATGGTACGTGTTGCTTAGAATAATTTGCGCTCCCAGAGATTTAAGCTCTTCCGGGCTCATTCCCTTAACGGATGCCTGCGTACCTACCGGCATGAACGTAGGCGTCTCGATTATGCCGTGCGGCGTATGCAATCTGCCCAGTCTTGCTCCGGTTTGGGCGCACGTTTTGATCAATTCGTATTTAACTGCCATTCTGTTGGTCCTTCCTTCGGACAGGATTGGGATATGTGTCTTTTTCCTCGTTAATAATTTACTTCAAGGATTAGCGGTGCTGAGCACCGTTAATCCCAGCTTTGGGCCCTCTTTCCACGGAATAGCGGTGCTGAGCACCGTTATTTCCGACTCTGGCTCCTATTTCAGCGGAATAGCGGTGCTGAGCACCGTTATTTCCAGCTCTGGCTCCTATTTCAGCGGATTAGCGGTGCTGAGCACCGTTATTTCCGGCTCTGGCTCCTATTTCAGCGGATTAGCGGTGCTGAGCACCGTTATTTCCGGCTCTGGCTCCTATTTCAGCGGATTAGCGGTGCTGAGCACCGTTAATCCCAGCTTTGGGCCCTCTTTCCACGGAATAGCGGTGCTGAGCACCGTTATTTCCGACTCTGGCTCCTATTTCAGCGGAATAGCGGTGCTGAGCACCGTTATTTCCGCTTACTTAATGAACATGGCGTCTCCGAAGCTAAAGAAACGATATTTATGCTCCACGGCTTCGCGGTAAGCGTTCAGAACGTTATCGCGCCCTGCAAGGGCGCTTACCAGCATGACTAGAGTCGATTTCGGAAGATGAAAGTTCGTTATCAACGCATCGACCATCGTATACTCGTAACCCGGATAAATAAAAATATCCGTCCAACCGTTGCATGCCTCTATTCGCGAACCTTTGAAGCGTTGGCCGACCGTTTCCAGCGTCCGCGCGGACGTCGTCCCTACGGCAACGATTCTTCCGCCGCTTTCCTTGGCTTCGTTAAGAAGCCTCGCGCTCTCTGCGCTAACGGAATACCATTCCGCATGCATCTCGTGCTCCTCGATCGTATCGACCGATACGGGGCGGAAAGTTCCTAGCCCTACATGCAGAGTGATCGGACAAAGCTTAACGCCTTTCTCTTTCAATCGCTCTAGGAACGATTCCGTAAAATGCAGTCCCGCCGTAGGAGCCGCCGCCGAACCTTCGTTGCGGGAGTATACCGTTTGATATCGCTCTCTATCGGACAATCTTTCTTTAATATACGGCGGCAGGGGCATCTGCCCCAGACGTTCCAACAACTCGTTGAATATCCCTTCGTATTCGAAACGAATCGTGCGGGCGCCCATCTCGCCTTCGGCTTCGACGACGGCGGTCAGTAACGGCGGAACGTTCGCTTGGCCATTCTCGCTATTTCCGCCATCCCCGCTCCCCCCGCTTTCTCCATGATCCGAAACCGAAACGCCGAAGCTCATTCTGGCGCCTTTGTGAATCTTTTTCCCCGGCCTTACAAGCGCCTCCCAAGTATCGCCCTCGAGCCTCTTGAGCAACAATAGCTCGACTTTCGCGCCCGTATCCGATTTAACTCCGAACAGACGTGCCGGGAGTACCCTTGTGTCGTTCAACACGAGCGTATCTCCCGGGTTCAAATGCTCCTCTAAATCGGTAAAAGAGCGATGCTCGATCCGCCCGTTACTTCGGTCGAGGACCAGAAGACGGGATGACGTCCGCTCTAGCAACGGAGTCTGGGCAATAAGCGCCTCCGGTAATTCGAAATCGTAATCGCTAACGTTCATTGTTTAGGCATCCTTTTCGATCGTCACATTCTTGTAGTAGTATTGCAGGATATATTGGTAGTCATACCCTTGTTCGGCTAGACCTCTTGCTCCCCATTGGGACATGCCTAAGCCGTGTCCGAACCCTTTGCCCGAGAAAATAAACTTCGGAGTTGTCGTTCCGGCTCTTAGTTTCCCATTGCCGTCCATGACATAAAGATTCTGATCCTGGATCGCGCGTACCTGGCCGTCGCTATCAACCGCTTGCAGTCCACCGCTCTGAGCCGGGATCTCTCGAGTCGTGCCGTCGCCGTTCAAGACGGTGTAACGGCCGGTTTCTTCCACCGAGAACAGCGTGCTCTTTAATCCGTTCAAGGCGCCGCGCAAATTATCCCCGACCCCGACGTTCACCGCGATCCCGTTCGCTTTGACTTCCGTCACCCTTCCCGAAGGGCCTGTCTTAGACACTTCCAATGTAAGCAAAGGTCCCGCGATCGGAGTTTTGGCTCGTTTGTTCAAAGCCGTCAGCAATTGCTCGGAAGTCATGGGAGCTTCTATCCAACTGTAATCCGTATACTCCGGAACTTTGCCCAGTTCCACGACGAGCGCTCCTGCTCCAAGACGGGCGATCGGCTCGACCGTCGAGACGATTTGCGGCCTCGATCGGACTGCCGTCCCCTCCCCCGTTACCTTCAAGTAATTCGAACCGCTGATATGATCTTGCCCGCTGTCTACGACCAGATCGGAACGAATGTAACCGACATCTCCCAATGGCAGCGCGACGTAATACCAGTCAAGCTTGCCGTTCTGCGGCCCTTCGTCCGGACTCGCGACTCCCGCTGACAGGTAGGAGTTGTCTCCTCCCCAAATCTCGATCTTGTTATCAGCCGTAATTCCGCCGGAATTCGCCGAGAATACCGCGTTAATGATTTTGCCGCCGGATGTCAGCACTTCTCCTGCCGTCTGGGTTACTCCGGCCGTCGAGTTCGGGTTTTCCGAGCTGATTCCGTTGTACGCTTGACTGAGCGTCGTATCTACGACGTTCGCGATTTGGTAGCCCACCCCTGCAAATAAAGCATAGGAACGAGCGGCAACGGCCTGCGCCTTCTGCGCTTCCAAAGGCCAGCTCGCGCTGACTTCGCCTCCCACGACGGAATAGAGATATTGTTCGAAGTCGACATCGTTAACGACGGCAAGGGATTGATTATATACGCTTACTTCCATGCTGCCGCGATAGATTCGTTTGCTGCGTTCGACAAGTTGGATTCCGCCCTCGCCCGCAGGATCTGCTCTCAGCACGGCGCCCGCGCTTACGGGAATAACGTACATCGGAACCGCTATATTCTTGCTGCCGTTGTATGTCATATCGTTGCGTATCGACGCGTAAGGCTCATTCGATTCGGGAACGCGAACGTTCAACGCGCCAGCCGCCGCTGCGGCCTGTTGCAACGAAGCTAGCGTTGAACCGTCCTTCTCCTGTCCTATCCGCAAGATATAGCTTAAAACGCCATTCTGCGGCTTCAACGCAACGAAAGCATCCAAGCCGGCTCCGCCAAGTTGATCCGCCGCCGACTTAGCTTCCGCTTCGCTGGAATAGGGACCGGCTTCAACTCCCCATGGCCCCGCAACTCGGGCGCTTTGCAATGATTTCACTCCGGAAGCCACGCCTGCATTCGTCCATTTCGTCAAGGCGGATGCAGCTCCAGCCGCGCTGGAATAAGCTCCTTCCGTCACTTGGTAGACGATTTGGCCGGCTTTGGATAACTGGGTAACGAACGCCGCGTTAGAAGAGACTTGTACCTTCTTCAGCACGGCAAGCGCGGAGTTGAAGTCTGCCGTCTCTACGATTAGCGCCCGATAACCGTCCATTCCGAAACGAACGCCTTGCCCTGCGGGAATCGTCGTCACCGGCAGATTAACCTGCGGATCTCGCCAATAAATATTCAAACCTCCCGCCGATTGCAAGGTAGCAACCGGAGTGATGGACTTAAACGTGCTTCCGTTCATGAAGAAGGCGACTCTAATAGTATCCGGGACGGTTACCGCCGCATGGGCGACATAACCGCTCGAGCTGGAAACGACCGACGCTAGCAGAAGGGACATAAGAAATAAACGAGCAAAAGGGCGCTTAACGTTCAGGGTCATCGAGTTCTCCTCCGTCCTGTCATCCATTCTGGGTGGGTACAGGCAAACCTAAGTGCTTACAAGCCGCCGCCGTCACGATTCGTCCTCGCGGCGTTCTCTGCAGAAACCCGATTTGCATCAAATAAGGTTCGTATACGTCTTCGATCGTCTGGCTCTCTTCTCCAATGGAAGCCGCGATCGTATCCAACCCGACCGGCCTTCCTCCATAATTCTGAATCATGGAACGCAACATCTTATGATCGATGCTATCCAGCCCCATCGGATCGACTTGGATCCTCTCCAACGCATCATGTGCGACCGCATCCGTAATGATGCCGTCTCCCCTCACTTGCGCATGATCCCGAACTCGCTTCAACAACCGGTTGGCGATCCGCGGCGTTCCTCTCGCGCGTCTGGCAATCTCGCGGGAAGCTTCCCCGACCATGCCGACCCCGAATATTTCGGCCGTACGGGTCACGATGTACGACAGTTCGTCCTCTGTGTAGTATTCCAGTCGGCTGACTACGCCGAATCGATCCCTTAAAGGCGCAGAGAGCAATCCCGCCCGCGTAGTCGCCCCGATTAACGTAAATTTCGGCAAATCCAAGCGAACGGAACGGGCGCTAGGCCCCTTTCCGATAATGAAATCCAGCGCGAAATCCTCCATCGCGGGATACATGACTTCTTCTACCGTCCGGTGCAAACGATGAATCTCGTCGATGAACAGAACGTCGTTCTCCTGAAGATTCGTCAGGATGGCGGCGAGATCGCCGGGGCGTTCGATCGCCGGCCCGCTCGTCGTGCGGATGTTAACGCCAAGTTCGTTGGCGATAATGTTCGATAGCGTCGTCTTCCCAAGTCCCGGAGGACCGTACAGTAGCACATGGTCTAACGGCTCGCGTCGCATCTTCGCGGCCTCTATGTAAATCTTCAGATTGTCCTTCACTTGCGCTTGGCCGATGTATTCCGCCAAATAGCGAGGGCGCAAGCTGTATTCCACCGCTTGGTCTTCCATCATCAAGTGCGCGGTGACGATACGCTCGTCTTCCATCATTCGGCCTCCTTTCCCGCTTGCGGATTATCCTTGGAACAATTGCTGCAATGCTTTCTTAATCAGAATATCCGCGGACTCCTCGCCCGTTACCTTCTCCTTCAACGACAACCAAGCCTTGTCCAGCTCGACATCGCGATACCCGAGACCCGCCAACGCCTCGCGAGCTTCCGCCCAAGCAGCGCTGCTGCTATCTGTCGCAACGGGAGCCTCGATCTCTATCATCGAGGCTAGCGCCCAACGGCTGTCTATCGTTCCTAGCTTGTCTTTCAAATCCAAGATCATACGTTGAGCCGTTTTCCTACCGATTCCCGGCAGTTTAGTCAGAAACGCAATATTTTCTTGTTGGATCGCCGCCACGACCGCTTCAGGCCGCCCTCCCGCTAACACGCCGAGAGCTACCTTGGGACCGATTCCCGACACTTCTAGCAATCTACGAAATAAGGCTTGTTCGTCGCGCGTCGTGAACCCGAATAGATGGATCGCATCTTCGCGAACATGATGATAGATAAACAATTGCACGGGCTCTTCCGTACGCGCTAAGCCGTAAGGGTTCGGCGTAAAGACGCGATACCCGACATCGCGAACGTCGAGCACCACGTACTCGCTCTCCAAGTGAGCTACTTTCCCTCGCAAATAATCGATCATTAACGCGTCACTCCGTTCATTCGGTCGTTAAGGACGATGGAGTGGGCATGGCAGATCGAAACTGCAAGCGCATCGGCAACATCGTCCGGCTTCGGTATCGCGGATAGTTTAAGCAACATCTTAACCATTTCCTGAACTTGTCTTTTCTCCGCGGCTCCGTATCCGACGACCGCTTGCTTCACTTGCATCGGCGTATACTCCGCGATCGGCAGTCCCCTTTGCGCCGCCGCTAACATGAATACGCCGCGAGCTTGTCCAACGCTGAACGCGTTCGTCACGTTCTTATTGAAGAACAGCTTCTCAACCGCGACCGTATCCGGTTTATATTGATCTAGCAGGCTGCAGGAAGACTCGTAGATTTGCTTCAGCCTGATCTCCTGCGGCGTTCCCGCGGCCGTCTCGATACATCCGTATTGCACGGGCGTTAATTTATGCCCCGTCTTGTCGATAAACCCGAATCCCATAATGGCTATCCCAGGGTCGATTCCCAGTACTCTCATGAGTACGATCCCCCCGCTCAGTCGCTTTCGCTGCATAATTCATTTAATTATATCAAATGTTCCCCCCTATGAGAACAGAAGGAGAACGCAAATCCGTAATCCTCCATCGTTTCGCGGGCCTTCTTCACCTTTCCGTCAAGGCTTCACGCGTTTTCCACCGTTGCAAAATAGTCCGAAGGGCTCACGATCCGCAGCAGGAAAACGCCGCACAAAAAGAGCATCCTCATGAAGGACGCTCGCTGCACGGTCATTATTCAGTTACTGAGGAGTCGCCTGCGATTGCGGATCGGCGAACTCGTTAAATGTCGACAACACGCTGTTGTATTCGTCCTTGTCAGCGACGCGGATTCCTTCCGCCAGTTCTTTGACGCGTTCCTCGGACAGTCGCGACTCCAGCATATCTACGTCAAGTTGGAAGAAGGTACGGATGACCTTCTCCTGCCAAGGAGGACCGTCGAACAAAGACAGGTTTCCGTCCTTATCCACGCCCATGAAGGCGGTTTTGCGGCAATTCGGCGATAAGTCGTCGACCGCTTCCTCCATCAGGACTTTTCCTTGGGAATCGAAGCTGGCGCTCCACTCGCGATGAGATTTCAGAAGCTCCGCAGCCTCGGCCGAGGAGAGTCTTCCTAATTGGCGCGTTTCTTCGCCGCACAAATAGGTGCGATGAAGGACAAGCTGGACTTGTCCTTGCCAGTCCCTCAGAGCGCGAAGCGTCAGCTCGCGCGACGTCGCGTTCGGATCCAAGGAGAGGTTGTCCACCCAGGCTGACGCCGATTCCATCGGCAGGAATACCTCCGACGGATTCAGCGCGATCATTCGATAAGCCAACCAAGAACCAGCAAGCGTTGCAAGGAGGAAGAACGCTACTCCTGCCCCAAGCGACCAGACATGGCGGCGTTTCCTCTTTAACGATTTCTTTAGCTCTTTCAGAATGCGGAAGCGAGACACCGGAATCCCCTTCTCTGCTTTTTTCTTTATTGTTGCCTGGGAATTCCGGTGATATGCGCTTTATTTACCATTTAATCCAAGGTAGGCTTTCTTTGCGTTTAGGCCTGTTTACTCTCGCTGCCGCTGGTTTTGCTTTCGGACGGGCCTGGCGCTTCTTGGCAGGGGCTGCTTTTACGGTCAGCAGGCCGTCTCCGCCGATATCCGCCCGTTTCTCGTCCTCTTCCTCATCATCTCTGCACGAATCAAGAGGAGACATGGCAGGCATCGCGGGAAAACCCGGCATCGTCGGGATTGGAGGTATACCGCCGTAATACTGAGGCCCGTAATAAGGATTCATCGAACCGCCGCCAACGGGAATATCTCCCATCGGCGAAACATAATAAGGGTTTACATTCGCACCCGGGAACGCGTTGGCTGGACTGACTTGCGATCCTGCATACGAATTGGCCTGACTGACTTGCATTCCCGGGAACGAGTTGGCTGGACTGACTTGCGATCCTGGGAACGCGTTGGCCTGGCTGACTTGCATTCCCGGGAACGCGTTTGCCGGGCTGACCATTTGTGACCCGTATCCGTATGGACCGGTAGCGAAAGGCGATACCATCCCGTTTGGAGTTACTCCGTAAGGAACTCTTCCGTCTGCATATCCCGTTCCCGGATAAGACTCGGAATAGGCGGCTGCGTTCGCGCCCGAAGATGACGGCCAACTGGAAGGTCCACCGCAAGTTTTGCAGCCTGACGCCGGTTTTCCGCCGCCGGCCATGAACTGACCTTGCATACCCGGTACCGAAGATGGACCCTCGGGAGGACTGTAAGAATAATCCTGGTACCCGTACAGTCCTCCGATGTGGCCCTCCAAAGGCGCAATCCCAGGCTGATTCCCAAATCCGAAACCGTACCCGGCATGCATAGCTTCTTGCTGAACCATCGGCTGAGGCATTCCGTACTCATATCCGCCGCCATGTCCGTAGCTCGCTTGCGCGTGTTCCATCATCCCTACAGGTTGCTGTACTCCATATCCGTAGCCTGGATACGAGTTCTCCATGCCGACGGACTGCTGCATGCCATATCCGTAGCCTGGATACGCGTTTTCCATACTGACAGACTGCTGCATGCCATATTCATTGCCATAACCGTGTGGCATAGCTTGAGAATACGTCATAGGTTGTTGGACTGTCGCTTGTACCGCAGGAACCGGATACTGTTTAAACAATTCAACATGCTCATGGATCGCGATCCCGTAGATCGGTTTAGACTCGGCGATCGGCTTAACCGGTTCCGGAGCAGGCGTCGGAACGGGAGCCGGCAAAGGCGTCGGTTGGGGAGCGGGTTGTTCGGCGATCGGCGTTACGACGACCGGAGGAGGCGCGGGGACCGGTTGAACGGCCGTGCTTGCTTTACCGCCGGATGCCGGCATTACGCCCGTATTCGCTTTGCCTTGTACGGAAGCGCCGTGCATCGTTGCCGTTGTCGATTCGTTTCCGCTCTCCGGTTTCGGGATGTTAACCACTTCGCCCGTCAGCAAAGCATTCGGATTCTTGAGTTGCGGATTGGCCTTGATCATATCGGTCAGCTGTATGCCCCATGCTTTAGAAAGCTTCCATAAGGTATCTCCTTGCTGCACGATATGATGATGAATAACTTCAAGTGCCGTCTTCGGTTGCGAAGGAATCTTCACCTTCATACCTACTTCAATCGCATCGGGGTTGCTGATTTCCGGATTTGCCTTAACGATGTTCTCGAGCGAAACATCGTATTTTTTGGCGATCGAATAGAGCGAATCCCCTTGCTTAACCATATGGATCTTCACGCCATTCCCTCCTGATGATGGACTTAGCTCACGACCGGGCGAATGCCCTCGCGCAATCTTTACATCCTATGCAGGGAATGGGCGTTTGACATCCTAAATCAGAAAAATCCGACAGCCTCGAGGCACGTCGGATTACTGACTCTCTTATTTCCCTTCGAAAGGCAAGCTGGGGTACGACCCCAAGAGGCGAACCTGGCAACCGATCGCTTCGATTTCCGCGATGGCCGCGGGCAGAAGCACGGTGTCCAACGCATACTCGATATCGATGTAAAAATAGTAGTTACCGAGCTTTTTCTTCGTTGGCCTTGATTCGATCTTGGATAAATTGATGCGCCTCCATGCAAAAGCGGATAACACTTGATGCAGCGCTCCCGGATAATCTTCCGGAAGCGTGATGAGAATGCTTGTCTTCCGCAGCGGAGCATCGGGCTTCTCGTACGGCATATTCCCGATAAGCAGAAACCTCGTGAAGTTGTTGTCGTGATCCGTTACCCCGGACTTGAGAACGTCAAGTTCCATTTCCGAAGCGGCTATCTTCGTGCCGAGCGCCGCCCAGCCTTTGCCGGGATTGTTCTTAACCATTCGCACGCCTTCGCTGGTACTGCTTAACGTTTCAAGCTCCGCATGCGGCAATGTTGCACGGATAAATTGCAGGCATTGCGCCATGGCGACGGGATGACTCATTACTTTCGTAATTTTGCCCGGATCCCATTCGCCGTTATCGCCCGCTAGCTCGGTTGCCGAACCGATTAAATTCTGAATGGAAGGGTACACCCACTCCGCACGAATCGGCAAGTCCACTTCATGGACGAGCCAATCCATATGCAAGCTAACGGAACCGTCTATCGTATTCTCGATCGGAATGACGCTCCAGTCCGTAACGCCTTTGGCCGTCGATTGGAATACGTCGGAAATCATCTTGCAATATACGAATTCAACGTCTTCGTTCCGAAACAAATAGCGTACCGCTTCATCCGATACCGTGCCCATTGGCAATAGCGCAACAGAGTTGAGTTTACTCATACGCTCACCTCCGCCGTTCCAAATAGTTGATGAGGCTCCAGTTGATAATCGGGGTCGTTCCCGTCTACGATCTGAACCGACGGGCCGTGCAGACAGGGGACCAACCATCTCGTCGTTAGCTTAACCCCTTCTTGCGCCATTACTTCATGTACGAACGCGATCAATTTCCCGTTCCCGGATTCCTCGCTCCTGGTTAGCAGCAGTAAGGTCGGCCCAGCGCCGGATAACACCGCTCCAAGAGCGCCATGCTCCGTTGCTTCCCGAAGAATTCGCTCCATGCCGGGAATAAGCGCGGCACGGTAGGGCTGATGCAACCGATCCCTCATCGCGTGGCCGAGCAAATCCAATCTTCCCGTCGCTAAAGCCGCCGTAAGCAACGAAGAATGCGTTACGTTAAACACCGCGTCCTTCATCGTAATCTGTTCGGGAAGGACGTTGCGCGCCTTCTTGGTCGACAATTCGAATTCGGGGATCGCTACGAGAACGTCCATCCCGGCCGGCGGTTCAAGCCGGACATACTCCGCTCTAGATCCGTCCCAAGCGGCAACGATAATTCCCCCGAATAACGAGGCGCCTACATTATCGGGATGTTTCTCGAGCGCGGTCGCCATCTGAAACAATTCATCGTCCGTGAGCGCATTGCCGATCAATGTATTCGCGGCCACAAGAGCTCCTACGATGGCTGAAGCGCTGCTGCCGAGTCCCCTCGTCAGCGGAATGTCGCTGCGAATGCCGATATCCAGCTCCGGAAGCACGACTCCCGCTTTCTCGAACACGGCTTGCGCTACCGTATAGATCAAATTCGTCTTATCAAGCGAAACGCCTTCCAGATTATCTCCGACGAGCGTGATCCGGGTCTCCGAAGCCGGAGCCATGCTCACCCATGCGAACAGCGATAAAGCGATTCCGAGCGAGTCGAATCCCGGACCCAGATTAGCCGAACTCGCCGGTACCTTGACGATGACCCGTCCGCTCGTTACTTTAGCCTCTTTTGCATCCATATTACGCATAACTAGACTCCTTTAATACTGTAGTAGCCGCGATCAGTCCGCATTAACCTTCTACGCGATACACGCTCTTGATCTTCCGAACCGCAGACAAACTCTCGAATGCATTCAGTACGCCGTTCATCGCGGCTTTGCTCGCTTCGTGCGTAATAATAATAATCTCCGTGCTAGATTGATTAGGTCTGGATGGCTGCATGACGGATTCGATACTGACGTCGCAGTTGGAAAATACTTGCGCGATTTGAGCCAATACGCCCGCGCGATCCTCGACGTGCAACAACAAGAAAAACTTCGAAGCGATCTGCTCATCCGTTTTTAACTTCACTACGTTATAGGCGAGTTGCGCTTGGTGCCCGTTCACGCCTAGCTTCATGTTCTTGATTACGGCTACCAAGTCCGCGACGATGGATGTCGCCGTCGGCATTTCTCCGGCTCCCGCGCCGTAGAACATCGTTTCTCCGACCGCTTCGCCATGTACGTACACCGCGTTAAACACGCCGTTGACCGATGCGATCGGATGCGATTGCTTAATCATCGTCGGTTGTACGCTAACGCTAATGAAATCGTCTTGCCGCTCCGCGATGCCGAGCAATTTCACTTCATATCCTAAACGTTTCGCGTATTGAATGTCTTCTTGGGTCACTCCGCTAATGCCCTTTGCGGTGACGTCGTCCAAAGAAACGTTTGCCCGGAAGCCGAGCGACGACAAGATCGTCATTTTACGAGCGGCGTCCAGTCCTTCCACGTCGGAAGTAGGATCCGATTCCGCATAGCCGAGCTCCTGCGCTTCCTTCAGTACGTCCGCATAGGCCGCGCCTTCCTGGCTCATCTTCGTCAAAATATAGTTCGTCGTCCCGTTAACGATTCCCATGATTTTCGTAATCCGATCGGAAGAGAAACCTTCGATCAGGGTACGGATAATCGGAATTCCTCCCGCTACGCTTGCTTCGTACAAAACGTCGCAGCCTTTGTCGCGCGCTTTCGCCAATATTTCCGGGCCGTGCAGCGCCATCAAATCTTTGTTCGCCGTAACGACGTGTTTCCCCCGTTCCAGCGCTTCCAAAATATATTCCTTCGTTTGGGCAACGCCGCCCATCACTTCAACGATCACGTCAATATCCGGATTGCGTACGATTTCCCACGGATCTTCCGTGAGCTTGGCCGCATCGACTTGGATGTTGCGCCCTTTCGTACGATCCTTCACCAGGATTTGGGCGATCGAGATGGGCGAGCCAACCTGATTGGACAAGTCTCCCTGATGACCCTCCACGATCCTGACGACCCCCGTGCCAACCGTTCCTAAACCTAATAAACCTACTTTTACAGGCTTCATCATTGTTCCTCCGCTCCTGCTGTCCCCTAATCTTAGACCTTTATATCCATTAGCTGCGCCCGACTACGGTAGCCCGTTTGACGCCGTCTAACGATCGTAATTGCTCCAGAAGCTCCGGCAAAGCGCCGTTAATGATCGTCGTATCCAAGGAAACGACGACGTTCGCCATTCCTTGAAGGGGAATGGACTGCGAGATCGTCAGCACGTTGCCGTCGCTTGCCGCCAGCATTCCGAGCACCTTCGAGAGCACGCCCGAACGATGCTCCAAATCCATCGACAAGGTCGCGATAGATTCCCGCGACGTCTGCTCGATCGAATAGACGCCATCTTTGTATTTGTAATAGGCGCTGCGACTTAAACCAACCTTCTCGGCGGCTTCGTGAATCGTAGCCGCTTCGCCTCGCCGCAACAGTTCTTTCGCTTGCTCCGTCTTGAGAATGCCGTCCGGCAGCAAATCCTCGCGGACGACATAGTACCGTTCCGCCATTCTGCGTCCTCCCAGAAAAGACGAATGTTTGTGTATAGTGGACATTATATCGAATCAAGAGACAAGCGGCAATAGGCAAATCAAGCTTATAAGAAATTTGTAAGTTCCGACTGCTATATAGAAATGGCATAGATCGGAGGACTTGAGATGAGCGACCAACCGAAAGCCATTTTCCTACCGTCCGGCCGGATACTGTCCCGGGATTTATTTAATACGCATGGCGTCATGATTCTTCCCGCGGCGCATCGTTTAAACGAAGACGACCTTAACAAGCTTAAAGATCATGGCATCGACTTGGAAGAAACCGATATCGAACCTCTAAGCGTCGAATCCAAAGCTCTGTTGGCGCTTGAAGAATCAGTAACGACCGTTCAAAACATTTTCCAAGACATTCGCCAGACGGGTCAGATCCCGGTCCTCGATATCCGCAACGAAATTATGCCCGCCATCGTTCAATCCTCGGAACAAGTTCAAGTGTTTCCTTTGCTCATTTCCATGCAGGCCAAGGACGATTACACCTATCGCCACAATATTGCGGTCGGAGCCATCGCTTCTATGCTAGGCCGCTGGGTAGGATTGCCCGAGAACGAACTTGCGATCCTCACGATCGGAGCGATTCTGCACGACGTAGGTAAAATGCGAATTCCCGAGCTCATTCTTAACAAAAAAGATAAGCTGTCGGACGAAGAATTCGATATCATGAAGAAACATACCGTATTCGGCTACGAGATGATCAAGAGCTGCGTCGGTCTTTCCCATCGTTCCGCCCTGATAGCCTTGCAGCATCATGAGAGGGAAGACGGAACCGGGTATCCGCTGGGCCTTCGCGGCAATCGAATCGATTATTTAAGCAAGATCGTCGCCATATCGGACGTATTCCATGCTTTGACGAGCAATCGCGTCTATCGGAACGCCTCCCCGTTCTACGAGATTTTAAGGCAGATGTATACGGGATCTCTCGGAAATTTCGATCGGCATATTCTGCAGATTTTTACGAAACGGCTGATGAATGCTTTAGTCGGGTGCGAGGTGGAGTTAACCGATGGACGAACGGGCAAAGTGGTCCTTATTAATCCCGTCGATCCCACGCGACCGCTTATACAAACGAACGATGATTTCATCGACCTCAGCAAAGAAATTCACTTGCATATGGAACAGATCATCGGTTAGGGCTCTACTCGTCTAAGCTCTGCAATTAACTGCCGGTCGCAACAAAAAAACCAGCCCCCGACAGGAGACCGGCTTGAACGCCTTTAGCGCTATTCGTCTTCGTACAAGTATTCGTCGGATCCGCCTTCGAAAAATTCGAATTCGAATTTGCCGATCCGGATGGTGTTGCCGTCCTTGGCCCCGCGCTTGCGAAGCGCTTCATCGATTCCGTTGCCGCGCAGGATACGGCCGAACCGCATGATCGCTTCGTAGGAGTTGAACTGGGTACGCCTCATCAATCTTTCGATCGCTTCGCTCTCGATGACGAATACTTCGTTATCCCGCGTAATCTTGAAGCCCATATCGCCCTGCGATTCGTAGCGATAGACGACGCCCTCCTCCGCCTTGGCCAATTGCTCGCTCTCTTCGATCTCGGAAGGCTCCGGCAGCGACTCCAACAAATCCGCTACCCTGTACAGCATTTCCTTGACGCCTTGTTTCGTAAGCGAGGAAATCGGCATAACGACGATATCCGGGTTGATCTCGCCGACTTTGTCGCGGAATTCGGCGATGTTCTCTTCCGACTCGGGCATATCCATCTTATTAGCCGCGACGATCTGCGGACGATCGGCCAACTTGACATTGTATAGCCTCAGCTCGTCATTGATTTTAACCCAATCTTCGAACGGATCTCGGCCTTCCATTCCGGACATGTCCACGACGTGAACGATAATCCTCGTCCGCTCCACGTGACGCAAGAACTCATGGCCGAGGCCTACTCCGGTATGCGCGCCTTCGATCAAACCAGGCAGATCGGCCATGACGAAGCTCCGCTCGTCTCCCAGATCGACGACGCCAAGGTTCGGCGTTATCGTCGTAAAGTGGTATGCGCCGATCTTCGGCTGCGCCGCGGATACGACGGAAAGCAAAGTCGACTTGCCGACGCTCGGGAACCCGACCAAACCAACGTCCGCCATGACTTTAAGCTCAAGGGTTACCCAACGAGCTTGCCCTTCTTCGCCGTTCTCGGCAATGGCCGGAGCCGTATTGACCGAGCTCTTGAACCGGATGTTCCCTCTACCGCCGCGACCGCCTTTGGCGATGATGACCTGTTGGTCATGACGCGTCAAATCCGCGATTTTCTCGCCCGTATCGTCGTCTACGACGATCGTTCCCGGCGGTACCCGAACGACCATATGGTCCGCGTTAGCCCCATGTTGGGACTTATTGCGGCCCTTCTCGCCTCTATCCGCCTTGAAATGTTTCTGGTAGCGGAAATCCATTAACGTACGCAAACCTTCATCGACGCGGAAAATAACGTTGCCGCCGTTGCCGCCGTCTCCGCCTGCAGGACCGCCCTCGGGTACGTACAGTTCCCTGCGGAACGAGACGAGCCCGTCGCCGCCGTCGCCGCCTTTTACATAAATCTTCGCTTTGTCTACAAACATGTTGAATTCACTCCGTTATGCCGGCAGAGGCAAATGAATAACCATTGTCCGCGCTTGCTCACTTTGCTCCGCTGGCTCTTTTCCCTGATCTATTTGTCCTTTTCCTTGCAAACACTTCTCCAACTCGTCGACTACGCTATCGGAAGCGGCGAGTTCTCCGTAATAATCCATCACGATCTTAAGATCTCCCTCGGTTTGGGACAAGGTGAGCTTAAGAACATTCTCCCCGCCGGTCGGCAAGGTCGCACGGAACCGAATGACGTTCACCAGGCCGATAATCGTCCTCGACAGCTCTTCCGCCTCGCAAGGCAGCCGGTCCAAGTGGAGCCCGTCCTGAATGTCCACGTCCAAGCGCATCGTGTCGCACACCGTGCGAAAAGATAAAAGGAAGGCGGCCAGCTCCGGTATGCCGATCTGCGACAACCGACTGTCCTGCTCCATCCGTCCTCTTATTCTATCCACGACCTCCACTGCTTTATCTAACTTGTTAAGCCTTAAATAACCGTACACGATTTGCAATTCGTTCATCCAGTCATGCCGATGGTGGCTTAACGTTCGAATCGCCGATAAGTGCCCGTGCATTAGCAGTCGATCGCATTGCTCCCGGTGTTTACGTCTTTGCAGCACGCCGATTACAGCGAAGGCCGCCGATGTCCAAAGGACGAATACGATTAACGGCCACCATGAACGATGCCAGATAAAGACCGCAGCGGCAGGCAAAGTCAGCGATAACAAAGCCGCAAGTCCCCACAGTGTCATTTTCCTAAACATCATCTGACTTCCCCGTTTCGTTATTCCTTTCTTTCCCAAAGCTTGGAATCCGTCCACCTACGCTTTAGTATAACATGGCGCGTTCAGCTTCACCACGAGTGGCCTTTATCGGCGCCGTTCATACAAAAACCCCGACCAACTTGCATTGGCCGGGGTTCTGGATGCCATATTAAACTTCTAGAGCGGCAGCTACTGGAGCTTGCGCTACAGGGTACACGCTAACTTTCTTGCGATCGCGTCCCCAACGTTCGAACTTCACAACGCCTTGCACTAAAGCGAAGAGCGTATCGTCTTTGCCGATGCCTACGTTGTTGCCCGGATGAATCTTAGTACCGCGTTGGCGATACAAGATGCTGCCGGCAGTTACGACTTGACCGTCCGCTCTCTTCGCGCCTAGACGCTTGGATTGGCTGTCTCGTCCGTTCCTCGTCGATCCGACCCCTTTTTTCGAGGCGAATAACTGAAGATTTAACTTCAACATGGTGTCAACCTCCTTTTTCCGCAAAGGTTACTTTTATTTTCACGTGCTTGCCGTATGATTCCTCGATGGATTCAAGAGCGACGACCATCCCTTCCAGCAAAAGCTGAACCTGGTCGTTACGCCGGGGATCCGCGCTAAGCGGCGCTTCCGCTTGGAGCCAGCCGGATTCGGAAACGGCGCGAGGCTCAAGCCCCGTTAATTTCTCGATCGCGTTAACCGCTCCAATCGTTACAGCCGATACGCCGGCACAGACGATGTCTTTGCCGGGATCGTCGTAAAAAGCATGCCCCGATACGGTAAATCGTATAATAGCCTTCTCAACGTTGCGCACGATCGTTATCGTGATCATCTCGGCGACCTTAAGCCTTAATGTTCTCGATCGTCACTTTCGTGTACGGTTGACGATGGCCTTGCTTGCGTTTGTAGTTTTTCTTAGGCTTGTACTTGAAGACGATGATTTTCTCGCCTTTCACGTGTTGCTCGACTTTGCCCGTTACGGACGCGCCTGCTACGATCGGGGATCCTGTAGTCAATCCGTCTTTGTTGGATACTGCCAACACGCGGTCAAACGTGATGCTGTCGCCTACGTTAGCAGAAAGCTTTTCAATGAAAAGCACATCGCCCGCTTGAACTTTATACTGTTTACCGCCAGTTTCAATAATCGCGTACATCTGGTGCACCTCCTCATGTCTAAGACTCGCCTCATAGGGTGTCGGATGCCGCGACCACGAATGGTTAGGACAGCGCCGAACTTGTCGACCCGGGGAGTGCGGTTGTAGCCTGCAAAATCTTCAGATTGCACGCACTATGGGATTATATCATACCTGATTGAATAAATACAATATAAATCATTTCAATTTCAAATGCAGTCCTTACCGGATATAAATTTTACCTTTCCCCTTGCAAGAAGCGCACGTCTCGTAGAAGTAGTTCATCGCGTTCTCTCTCGCTTTTTTGCGGGTCATCTCCATTAATCCGAGGCGAGTCCATCCGACAACCTGACATTTCGTGCGATCGCGCTTGATTCGCATTTCCAATTGCTGCACGATCTGATGGCGATGATCTTCGATCTCCATGTCGATAAAATCAATAATGATAATCCCGCCTACGTCGCGCAACCGAAGTAACCGGGCGACCTCGTCCGCGGCTTCCTTGTTGGTCAGGAATACCGTCTCTTCCAGGTCGATGGACCCGGTGTATTTGCCCGTATTCACGTCAATTACCGTTAAGGCTTCAGTTTGTTCCCAGACGAGGTATCCTCCGCTCGGTAACCAAATTCTCGACTGAAACGCCTTGTCTAATTGCTCCTTAATACCGAACTTATCGAAAAGAGGCTTCGGATCGTCGTAAAGCTGCACTTTCCCTTCCAAGGCCGGCGCCGTCTGGCGCAAGTAAGCTTTCGCTTCGTGCAGGCTCAATTCGTCGTCGATAATTAACTGTTCGGTATCGGGCGTGATGACATCGCGAACCATTCGCTCTACTAGACCCGAATCCCGGTGCAGCTCGGACGGCGCGCTTGCATCTTTGCATCGGTCGACGATGTTCCGCCAAGCGCTGCGCAATAAATTCAAATCCTCTTCCAGCGATTCGCGGTTCTCGCCCTCGGCGTTCGTGCGGAGGATGACGCCTTCCCCCTCGGATCGCATCGCTTCGGCCAAACTTCTCAGCCGGGCGCGCTCGAGCTCCAACTCGATTTTCTTCGAGATGCCTATGTAATCCGCGTTTGGCATATAGACGAGCCATCTTCCCGGGATCGAGAAGTGAGTCGTCACCCGAGCTCCCTTGCCTCCGAGCGGTTCTTTCATGATCTGCACGAGCAGTTCGTCTCCGGGCTTCAGCAGTTCCGTAATCGCCGGCTTCTCTTTCGGTTGCCTCTCCAGATGGGGATGCAGCACATCGTCCACGTACAAAAAAGCGTTTTTCGCCAATCCGATATCGACAAAGGCAGCTTGCATGCCGGGAAGGACGTTCACGACGCGTCCCTTGTATAGGTTGCCGATCAGCGATGTTCCTTCCGTCCGCTCCACGCTGAACTCCGTCAGTTTTCCGTCTTCCAGTAATGCAGATTGGGTAACATTTTGCGCGCAATGGATAAACAGCTGCTTCATGCAAACCTCCCAGGGTGCCATTTTCTCCATTTTACATGAAAATCTTCAAATCCGCATTCCCGGATGTCAATCGACCGAGAAAACCGTCGATAATCGCCTTCTCGGGAACGACGTTCGCGATTTTCCCGCGTTTCATCACATAGACCAAATGATACTGCTCCTTCATGAACAACTTAATGATCGAGGATAGAGGGCGATTCTCGGCAATGACGATAGGTCTGGATAGCTTACCCCGATCGATCTGTTTTTCCGACCTTTCGCTTCTGTGCACTAAGAATCTGAGAAACACGAAAGGAATGTTCCTTAGATACACCCAGTTCGACGCGCATAGAAAGACGCCTACCGTTAAGAGGTTCAAATGCAGCAATCCGCCGCTGCGAAGCGGATATAAGGATGCAATCACGATAAGGCCGCTGAACGCCAAGCTGATCTTCGCGCTCCACATCAACGTTCGGTGAAACGGAAGCTGCAGACTAATCCACGCTTGAAGCATACGTCCTCCGTCCAACGGAAGAACGGGCAACAAATTAAAAAGGCCGATCAGCACGTTGGCACGCACGAAATCGTCCGACCACTCCTTGCCGATCCAGCCGATCTGGCCTAGAAAATAACCGATCGCCGCTAAGATGACATTCTGGGCAGGTCCCGCGATCGCAACCCATATTTCCTCCCTGACCGGCAGCGTGCCGGCATCCTCCACTTCCACGACTCCTCCGAAAGGGAGCAGCTTGACCTCCCGTACCGTCCATCCGAAGCGAAGCGCGGCGAATAGATGACCTAACTCGTGCCACAAGACGATAACGAATAAAGTCGCGAGCTGCGCGAATTGTCCCGTCGCGATCGAGGCAATCATGACGAGTACGAATAACGGATGAAGCCGGAAGTGGATCCCCGCCATTTAATCAAAGGATACCACTTCCGCCGGATTCAGCGCTTTCCCTCGCTGTTGGACGGCGAAATAAAGAATACCCTCGGTCTGGCTGTCTTCGGATCGTTTCAGCTGCCCCAATCGCTGCCCCGTGACCACCCAATCGTTCGGCTTGACGGACGATTCCTCAAGGCTGCCGTACACCGAAAGAACCTGATTCTGATGTTGAACGCTTATCGTAACTCCGCTATTGGGATCATTTTTTACCTGAACAACGCGACCGGTATAGATCGACGAGACTTCGCTGCCGCCAGGCGCGGAGACCTTAACGCCCGTCCCGTTCTGAGCGTAAGTCTGAACGATTCTTCCTTGAACGGGAAGGGCCGTTTCGGACGGATTTAATAAGGCGGACACTTCTTTCGTATCCGGTTCATCGCGGTTAAACGGCAAGAACGAGGGCGAACCCCCGAACGTGCTGCCGTACCAAGCTTCTATTGCTTCGAAGTCCATATCCCGCGTCACCGACGAGACCATCCATGCCCGTCCTTCCACGCTTCCCGGCATTTCAAGTTTAAACCATCCCCATATCCCGGCGAACGCAAGCGCGGCGACTACGAATCGAAAAGAGACTCCTCTGACGAACAACCGGATGTCCGAGCCATCGGGCGGAGGATTCGTTCTTGCGGCTGACGTCGGAGGAATTCCCTTCAGCCCCTGCCAGCCAGAGGCTTGTCCCGATTTCAACTGCTTCTCGCGCTCTCTCCACCATAACTCGGGATCCGGCTCGTTTGACGGGGCGACCGAGCTAAAGTATGCCGATCTATCGTCCATACGAACGTTATCGGCAGGCTTCCGGGGCAAATTCGCTTCATATCTCGGCAAGTCGGATTTCGAATATGGCGTTGCGTAATCGAATCGCATCGACTCTTCCGCCGCACGATCCGGTCGCGAGGATTCCTCGTTCGCTTTCCCTTTTGATTTCATTGGTTCCTCAACGGTTGGCTCCGTATGGCCTCGATCCTCCATTGCATGCCGTCCCATCAACTGCTCGATCCGCTCGCGCCTACGCTCGCGAACATTGTTCCGTGTTTGCATCGCAAGCCCTCCTTGTCCGCTTTCTCCTACTACCATATGGCGGACAAGCGCCGAATAGACCTTGGTCTTCAGCTGGTTCGAGCTGCATACTCAGCTAAGACAAATAAAAAAGAAGAACAGGTACCAAGCCCTGTTCTTCTGGATTTCATTCTCGGAGAGGAAGCGGCTGTAAGGAGATACCTTCGTCCCTTCCCCCCTATTTCGTTTGCTATCTTTTCGCCCGATCAGCTATCCATCTGATATTTCTCCTGATGGGCGCGAATGCTGAAAATCAATCCGATCGACATCATATTCAGCAGCAAGGAAGTGCCTCCATAGCTAATGAACGGCAACGTTATTCCGGTTATCGGCATAACCCCGATCATCATCCCGATGTTCTGGAAGATCTGGAATACCATCATCGTCGCGATCCCGATGATGATGAAGGAGCCTCGCAAGTCATAACATTGGTAAGCGATCAGGATCATCCTGTAAATAAAGAGGAAGTACAGCAGCAACAAGATCGCCGCACCTTGGAAACCGAACTCTTCGCCGATGACGACGAAGATGGAATCGGAGTACGTGTACGGAATGAACTTGCGGTTCTTCGATTCTCCCTGTAAATAGCCATCCCCGGCAAGCCCGCCCGAGCCGATCGCGATCTTCGCGTATTCCGATTGTCGTTTGGCGTCTGCGGAAGCTTCGTCCGGATGGATGTAAGTATTGATACGTTCGTACCAGTGGGTGAGCTTCTTCGATTCCAAGTAATCGTGAATTTCGGTATTGTACGTATTAAACAAAGTCACGAACAACAACAAACCGCCGACGACTACCGCTAAACCGATCATGACATAAGAATATCGAACGTTGCCGATCCAGAGCATGCCGAGCACGATAAAAATATAAATCATCGCGTTCCCGAGATCCGGTTGGAGCATCACGAGCATAAACGGCACGAACGATACGGCAGCCACAACCATGACGTCGCTGCGCATTCGGAGCGGATCGCCTTGGCGTCTTCCCATTAGCGCGGCGATCGCGATAATCAGGAAAAGCTTCATGACTTCCGCAGGCTGAAAAGAAAACTGCCCGAATTCAAACCAACTCCGCGCTCCGTTCTTCTCTTCGACCAGGACGAAGATCAACAAAAGCATGATAATGCCGATTCCATACCACACATACCATATTTTCAAAATGAGACGGTAATCGATCAGCGTTGCGATAATTATGACAGCAAACCCCAGCCCATAGAAGAAGAGGGTCTTTATATCATAGTTCGCATAGGCGGGATTATTGTTCGTGTACGTCGCGCTTTTCACCAATAAGCTGCTGATTCCCATGAACATCACGAGAATCGCCAGCATCATCCAGTCCATTTTCTTCAATCGGTTAAGCAAGTCCGATCATCCCATTCCCAAAAACTTCTTTACTTTGCGGAACATCCCCGCCTTGTCGTCTAGCTGAGACAAGGGTACGGTCTCTCCTAAAATGCGGCGTGCGATATTCCGATAAGCGATCGCGGCACGGGAATTCACGTTCATGACCGTCGGTTCTCCGGAATTCGCCGCCTTGATCACATATTCGTCGTCCGGCACGATTCCGATCAGATCGATGGCAAGCACCTGGCAAATATCTTCGATCTCAAGCATATCTCCGCTTTTCATCATATTCGGACGAATACGGTTAATAATTAACTTTGGCGATGGAAAATGGCTCTTCTCCAGCAATCCGATAACGCGATCCGCGTCGCGAACGGCGGCATTCTCCGGCGTCGTCACGACGATAGCTTGCGAAGCGCCCGCGATCGCGTTGCGAAAGCCTTGCTCGATTCCGGCCGGGCAATCGATAATGATGTAATCGAAATCCGGCTTCAAGCTTTCAATGATCTGTCGTACCTGTTCCGGCGATATATCGTTCTTATCCTTCGTCTGCGCCGCGGGAAGCATGTACAGCTCATCGAAGCGTTTATCTTTAATGAGCGCCTGATTAACCCGGCAGCGTCCTTCCGCCACGTCAATGAGATCGTAGATAATCCGGTTCTCGAGTCCCATGACGACGTCGAGATTACGCAATCCGATATCGGTATCTACCATGCATACCTTTTTCCCCATCATCGCCAATGCCGTTCCTAGATTGGCCGACGTCGTCGTTTTGCCTACGCCGCCTTTGCCCGAGGTGACAACGATCGCTTCTCCCATGACTCTACACTCCTTTGAACTGCATGACTTCCTTGCGTTGACGGCTTAGACTCGTCATTTTGTCTATAGCCATCGTGCCTTCGCGCAGAAACGCGTATTCCATCCAAGGCTCCGCGGATGTCCATTCATCCGGCGGGCGGCTAATGACCTCGGCAATCCGAAGCTGCGTCGGCTTCATCAGAGAAGCCGCGATGATCGCCTCTTCGTCGCCGTCTTTACCCGCATGAACGGTTCCCCTAAGCGCTCCAAGCACGTATACGTCGCCGCTGCACCTGATCGTTCCTCCCGGATTGACGTCCCCGAGAAGCAATACATGACCATCGAATTCAACCGTCTGCCCGGACCTGATAATTCCGGTCATCGTATGTAAAGTCGGAGCCACTCGCAGGTTCGGATCTACCTCCGGAGGGTCGCTTTCTATGGACTGAATCAACAAGTTTCCTTGCCTGCGAAGGATGGATCGGATGCGTTCCTTATCTTCTTCTTCCAATTGCCTAGCGCCGAGCTTAATGAAGATATGGACGATGGGTCCGGTAAATTGCTGAACGTGCTTATCTAGCTTCGAATTCAGTTCGTCCAATAGAATAGCGAAGTCGCATTTATCGTCCAATAAAAATACGAGGCCTTCCTTCGTCCCTTTTATCGTAATCGTTGATTTGCCGGTCACGGTGTCCGCCCCTCCCTACGGTAAATAAAATTCTGCTTCGGGAAGCGGAATTCCTGCCTGTTCGGTTAAACGATGCTTATTCCAAGCTCTCTTCTCCGGAGGAAATCGAAGGCTTGACCAGGTAACGACGAACCGGAATATACATCAGGAGTGCGATCAACAGTTGAAGCAGAGCGGTTGGCGCCACTTGCCAGAAAAAAACGAAGGCATAATCGAGATCCGTAATCCGAAACAACTTGTAAACGAAATATACGATCGAATCTAGCAATACGCCGCTTACGACTACGATCCATAGGAAAAATCCGATCGTGAAGCTTTTGCGCTCGGCAGCAAGTCCGGCCAAATAGCCGATCAATCCCATACCGAAGCCATAAGGACCTATCAAGTGGCCGTAAGACAACAAATCCTGCAGCAGCCCGAAACCGAGCCCGAACAAAAAGGCGGTATGGCGCCCGCCGAATCCGGCAACGAACAAGGTCATAATAAACAACAGATGGGGGAGCAATCTTTCGCTCCAACCGGGAGGAACAAGCCACGGAACGACGGAATTCTCAATGATCAGAAGTACGATCGCGCACAAGATCACCCAGTTGATTCTCATCTTCACGGTTCTTCCACCTCGGGAACGACCACTACGAACACTTCTCTAAGATGATCGAAGTTGGTGGCAGGTTTAATAATGGCCGTATAGGTCAAACCAAAATCGCCAACCTGGCTGCTTTCGACCGTTCCGATAATGATCCCTTTAGGAAACAAACTGCCCACTCCGGACGTAATTACCTTGTCGCCATCCGCGGGCTTATCGTTTTCATCGATCTTGGTCATTTGAAGATTTTTCGTTTCATCGTCGTATTCTAAAATTCCGAATGAATCCGGCTTGCCAAGGAATGTTGCGGATACCGGAGTGCCTCTGGAGGAATTGGGATCCAAATTCGTGATTAAAGTGACCGTAGAGGTGAAATTCTTAACCTTGCTGACCATGCCGACGAGCCCTTCGACCGTCCTGACGGCCATTTCGGGTTTAATGCCGTCCTTGCTGCCAAGGTTAATCGTAATGGTTTTCTCGTAAGGATTGGAATTGGTTCCAACCACTTGCGCGATTAGGTAACGATAGTTGTCCATGTTTTTCTGTTGCTCGGTAAAATTCAAGTCTTCTTTAAGCCGCTTGTTCTCCGCCTCTAGCAAATTAAATTTTATTTGATCCTGCGTGTATTGAGCAACCGTTTGGCGAAATTGCTCATTTTCCTTATACACATCGGAAAGCCGGCCGAGGTCGCGGAAGAAATCCGCGACCGCGCCGACCGGCTGGTACAATGTTCCTTGCGTAATCCCAAAGGCATCATTGAGGAATTTCTCCGGCCAGGTCAAGCGATTCCGGCCTAACGTAAATCCCATGAGGGCGATGAATACGATGAGCCCGATCATAAGGATAAACAAACGCTTATTGCGCAATAATCGAAAGATCCCGCTCACCTGCTCTCCTTCAGAGAAGGCTGGATGTACCTAACTTCTCCATATCGTTATTAACTTAGCGGCCGGACCGGGATGACCCGCCTTTGGACTTGAAGAGATGAATATTCTCAAGCGCCCTGCCGGTTCCGATCGCTACGCAATCTAAAGGGTTCTCCGCAACGAGTACAGGCATGCCCGTTTCGCGCGCAAGCATCTTGTCCAGGTTGCGAAGCAACGCCCCGCCGCCCGTCAATACGATTCCCCGGTCCATAATATCCGCCGACAGTTCCGGAGGACACTTCTCAAGCGTAACTTTGACAGCATCGATAATCGAATTGACCGTATCGGATAACGCTTCCGTGATCTCATCGGAAGTAATGGCCAGCGTCTTAGGCAAACCGCTGACGAGGTCCCGCCCGCGGATTTCGATGGATTCGACTTTATCGAGCGGCATCGCCGAACCGATCTCCATCTTCAGTTGTTCGGACGTTCTCTCGCCGATCATGAGATTGTACAGGCGTTTAATGTAGGCGATAATCGCATCATCCATTTCATCGCCCGCGACGCGAATCGATTTGCTGGTTACGATTCCTCCGAGCGAGATGACCGCGACTTCCGTTGTTCCGCCTCCGATGTCGACAACCATGCTTCCCATTGGTTCCCATACCGGCAAATCCGCGCCGATCGCCGCTGCGAACGGTTCTTCGATAATATAGGCCTCGCGCGCTCCCGCTTGCTTGGTCGCATCCTCTACCGCGCGTCGTTCAACGGGCGTAATTCCGGACGGTACGCAGACCATGACGTTAGGATGGCGCGGAAACAACGTCCGCGGTTTCTGCGCGCGGCGAATAAAATACTTAATCATCGTAGCCGTCGTCTCGAAATCGGCGATAACTCCGTCTTTCATCGGGCGAATCGCTACGATGTTCCCCGGCGTCCGGCCGATCATTTTTTTGGCGTCCGAACCGACCGCCACGATTTTTTTTGTATCAGTACGCAGAGCGACCACTGACGGTTCTCTGACGACGATTCCCCTGCCTTTGATATAAACCAACGTATTTGCGGTTCCAAGATCGATACCTAGATCCCGCGTAAATCCTCCAACCATTCCGCTACCTCCTGCTTTGACCGCGACTGCTCTTGTTGACGCTCCAAACTGCGTATCAGTCGTCGGGACAATCCTCTTTATTATATTACAAGCAACCCATCTCCTTCAAACTTATAAAGCGATTGTCACCGATTACCAAATGATCGAGAAGTTCGATTCCCATCAATTGTCCGGCTTCTCCCAACCGCTTCGTTAGCTGAAGGTCCTCTGCGCTCGGCGTTGGATCGCCGCTCGGGTGATTATGAGCGCACAGAATCGAGGCGCTGCTGCGCCTAATGGCCGCTTTGAACACTTCTCTCGGATGGACGATGGAAGCGTTCAAGCTGCCGATAGACAACGTCTGACGGCCAATAACTTGATTCTTGGTATTGAGAAACAAACAGACGAAATGCTCCTCCTTGTGATGTCTGAGCTCTTCCATCAGAAGATCCGCCGCATCTTGCGGACAAGTAATCTTGACCGTTTCCGGCAATCTGGAGCGGGCAACGCGCCGTCCGAACTCAAGAGAGGCTTGAAGCTGAAGCGCCTTCGCGGGACCGATCCCGTGAATTTGCGTCAGCTCGTCCCACTTCGTCTCCGCCAGCTTGCGTAATCCGCCGCATTCATTTAATATGCGTTGAGCTAAGTGAATCGCGGACTCATTGGAAGTACCCGTACGGAGAAGAATCGCGAGTAATTCCGCATGGCTGAGCGCCTCTGCTCCGAACTGCTGCATGCGTTCCCGCGGTCGTTCCTCTGACGGAATCTCGCGCAAACGGAAGGATCGTTGTTCCACGGCGATAACCTGCTTTCGAATGCCGCGTCGGCCGCGGAAGTGGCTTCATACTTCAAGGTTCAAGGCAAGGTGATCCCGAATGGCTCCAACATGACGGCTAGCAGAGAAACGGGCAAACCGACGACATTGAAATAATCGCCTTCGATAGAATCGATCAGCAACGAACCGATCTCTTGGATGCCATAAGAGCCGGCCTTGTCCAACGGCTCGCCTGTTGCGACGTACCTTGAGATTTGTTCGCCGGTCAAGCTTCTCATCTTGACTCTCGTCACGCGGTGCGCGGTAGCCGTCTTCCCGTCGAAAATTCGAATGCAAGACACTCCGGTATATACTTCGTGCACCTGACCGGAAAGCTGCTCAAGCATCTCCCTTGCATCTTGCTCGTCTCTAGGTTTTCCCATCGCCTTGCCATTCAAAACAACAATCGTATCGCTGCCTACAATAATAGACGATTCATCTACCGATTCGGTTAATTGTTCTTTTACGGCATTCGCCTTGCGTAAGGAAAGTCCCTCTACGATCTGCTCTGGAGACCAGTCCTCCGGCGTATCTTCGTCGACCCGGCTTGGCACTACCCGTACGGGCAACCCCAGCAATGCTATTAATTCTTGCCTGCGCGGCGAAGCGGAAGCAAGGATAAGATTGAAGCGATCTGTCGATCCGGAAAGCATACGTAAATCTTCCTTTCGCATTACATTTTGCGATATAGCCATATCGCGACGATTGCTCCTATCACGCTTAAGAGGCTAAAGTTAACGTTTAAATTCAAGCTGTACTGGATCACCGACAAATCCGCCGCCGGAGACCAGTTGACTTTAATCGCACGAGTCAAAAAGGTGAGCCCCGGAACCTCCTTTAGCCATACGGCTACCAATGCTCCGGCAAGCAATCCCAAGAAAATGAACAGCAATAAAATCCATCCGTTTTTCTTCATATTTCCCCGTCTCCCACCATTTTTTGACACCCGTCTTTTCATTATACGTTTCCCGGACAAGCGACACAATGCATAAAACAAAGACAGCCCCAAGGTTGCAGGCTGTCCCGTTCTAAAGTCCCGTTATCCGGGATTGATCCGTTTATTCCTCTATTCCGGCTGCAAAACGGAACGCATATGCCGATCCGCCAACAGTGCTTTCATCGCTGCCGATTGGACGCTCCATAATTGATACCGAGAAGGTTTACGATTATATTCCGCCATCGACAGAATAGCGGAGTTCAGCGCCTCTACGATCGTTTTTCCATCTTCGGTTGCTTTATTATCCAACTTATCGGCAGAGGATATCGTGTTCAAATAGCGCTGATGAACTTCCTGAAGATCGGATAATTCGACGGAAGTCAGTTTGCCGGGCTGCTTGTCTTGCAATCCGATTCCCGACAGCTGCGCCAGCTTCCGGGTCAAGTCCGCGCTCGCGTTCATGAAAGCGACACCCTCCTGAGAAAGCACCGCGGAAGAGACCTCCAGCGCTTCCCCGCCTACAGCTTTAATATAAATCTCGGTTTCCGGCATCTGCGCCGCTAGCAACTCCGCTTCGTCTCGCGACCTTGCCGCGCCCACATAAACGCGATACCCGTCGTCGATCTCCGTTGCGAAAGCAAGCCCTTTGTCCTGTAACTGCGTAACCGCGATTTCCATGCTTTCTTTGCTTTGAAACACGCCATATTGAAGCATGTAATAGACGTCCGCGTCTAATCGTGCTGTACTTGCCGGCATAGAAGGCTCAGTCTCGCCGCTAGTAACCGCGGCGGATTCGGCGGGGGCTTGAACGGATGCCGCAGGCATCCCGGTGCCCCCTTTCTCCGCGTTCGGCAGAGCTGAGGTAGCCTGGGAAGGCTGCTGCGACGCCGTTCCGGATTTCCCCGGAAACAACGGTTCTCCCGTGAACAAACTTAATACCATATATCCGAACAGAGCCCCCGTAGCCACCGCCGCGACAACGGAGGCAATCACCCTGCCCCAGGAGGGCGTCTCTTCACGGACGAGCGCAGAACGGTTATACCACCCCGTTGCCCGCTGATCCTCCTCGTCATCCGACAACTCCCTGCTCCAGAGCTCGTCTGCTAACTCGTTATTCGGGATCACCTTGCGAGTAAGCTCGGGAATTCGGGCTTTCCGCTCGTTCATAACCGGTATCGCCGGGTGGGTCAAGTGAACGGTGGGAGAATGAACCTCGTTTTGGGTTTCCGATTTGCGAATGATTTCTTCCAACGCATGTATATCGTCTTGATACGGGCTATTCCATGTCGTAAAAATTTCCTCGACGGCTTGGTCATCCTTGTCCGCTTCAACGTTCTCAATAACCTCAATCGGCTGCAAAGCGCGCCGGGTCGGCTCTTTCGGCTTGGCAGGCGGTTCGAAACGGATGGTCATCCTTGCTTTTGATTGCATGCTGCGTCTCCCCTTGTCCCTCAATCTAGTAATTAGAATATGAGAGACGCGAGAGAATTATGATCGCAAAAAGTAACAGCCTCCGGTTTCCCGAAGGCTGTCTCCATTAGCTGAGCGGACAATCCCCGCCCTGTTAGCGCGAATGTCTATTCGCGTTCACGTAAAATCGTCGCCAATTCCACGGCCGTCTTCCAGATGTCGCCCGCGCCCATCGTGAGTACCAGATCTCCCGGAACTACGCTTTCCGCCAATCGGTCGCGAACTTCTTCTTTGGTCGGAACGTAAGCGACGTTGGCGTTGCTGTTCTGAGAAATCAGCTCGACTAGCTTGTGCGAGTTGACTCCTTCGATTCTCTGCTCCCCTGCCGGCGAGTAGATATCGGTGATAATGACCTCGTCCGCATCCGCGAAAGCTCTGCTAAAGGCATCAAGCAAGAAAAACGTCCGCGTGTAACGTTGAGGCTGGAACACGGCGATGATCCGCTTACCCGTTGCTTTAGCAGCTTGAATCGTGGCTTCGATTTCGGTCGGGTGATGGGCATAGTCGTCGATGACCAGCATGTCCTTCACTTCTCCGAGCACTTGAAAACGGCGTTTGGCGCCGCGAAATTCCCGAATCGCCGCCGCGATCGATTCGAACGGAGCTCCCGCTTCCAGACAAACGATCAGCGTAGCAAGCGCGTTGTATACGTTATGCTTACCCGGGACCGATAAGGTTACCGAACCGAGCACTTCGTCTCCGCGATTAACCGTGAACGTAGCGCATCGATCCCCGAGTTGAATATCCGTGGCCTTGTATTCCGCTTCCGCGGATTGCACTCCGTACGTAATAACCCGCTGGGCTGTAACCAGCGGAAGCAATTCCCGGATGTTCTCGTCGTCGGCGCAGACGACTGCGCAGCCATCCGGTTTCGTATTGCGCAGGAACGAAACATAAGCTTCTTTCAGCTTATTGAAATCGCCGTCGTAATTTTCCAAATGATCCGCTTCGATGTTCAACACGACGCTGACCGCGGATTCGTACTGCAGGAACGAACCATCGCTCTCGTCCGCTTCGGCCACTACGAATTTGCTTTTGCCCGCTTTCGCGTTCGTGCCGACGTTCACGATTTCCCCGCCGATAATATACGTGGGATCCAATCCGCAGTTTTCCATAACCAATGCGATCATGGAAGAAGTCGTCGTTTTGCCATGCGCGCCCGCAACGGCGATTCCCGTGCGGGAGTTAAGAAGACGCGCCAACATTTGCGCGCGATGAAGAATCGGAATGTTTAATTGTTCCGCTTCCTGACGTTCGACGTTATCCCTCGATAACGCCGTCGAATAAACAACCAGATCGGCTCCCCGAACATGCTCCGGTTCGTGACCTATATAAATTTGTGCTCCTTTGGCAGCCAGCTTGTCAGTCAACTCCTGGCGTACCACATCGGAACCGGACACTTGATAACCCATCTCCAGCATGACCCGGGCGATGGCGCTCATCCCATATCCTCCGATACCGATAAAATGCACGTGCTCAGCGGTCCGCAACAACGCTTCACCAGCCTTTTTCAGATTTCGTTCCATGGAGCAGCCACGAACGGACGTCGGCAATCAAATACAGAGTGCCCGTAATCACGTTTAACGCGTTCTCGTCTTGGGATGAAGACGCGGAAGCTTCCTTCAGAAGCTCCAACGCTCGTTTCCAATTCGGCTCCACAATGATATTCCGCGGCCTTCCGAGCTCCGTGCGCAGACGATTCGCGACGTCGGCCAGGTCGGCAGCGTTCATTTTTTTATGAAAATCGGGTTCCGTGATCACAAGCGTATCCACCATTGGTAGTATATGCCGCAAGGATTGCTCATGATTCTTATTCGGCATCATCGCCATCATCACATTTAATCGGTCAAACTCGTAAATATCCCGAAGAGCTTGGCTCAGCGCTTCCATTCCTTCGGGATTATGCGCGCCGTCGAGCAGAATACGCGGATTGCGGGACACCATCTCCAGCCTGCCCGGCCAAACCGTGTTCTCCAGTCCGGCAGCTAAGTTCTCGTCGTCCACGATAACCGCGTAATACTGTCTAAGCACTTCCAAGGTCATCACCGCCGTGGCGGCGTTCTGGATCTGATGCGCTCCGTTCATCTTCACCGTTAAAGATTGTAAAGCACGGAACGGTCCTTGAAAAGAAAACTTTTGCTCATTTTCCGCAACGGCTAACGTCTCGTAAGAAAATTCGTCTCCCCGCAAATATAAAGTCGCTTTGCGAGCCCGGGCGGTTTCCCTGACGATGTCGATCGCTTCCGCTTGCGAAACGGCGGAAACGACGGGAACGCCGGATTTAATAATTCCGGCTTTTTCCCGAGTAATATCGGATATCGTCGGTCCGAGCACGTCCATATGATCATGGCCCACGTTCGTAATGACGCTGACGATCGGCGTTACGATATTCGTCACGTCCAACCGCCCGCCGAGTCCCGTCTCCCATACGACGAAATCGGGAAAGGTTACCGTTCCGTAATAGAGCAAAGCCAAAGCCGTCGTAACCTCGAACATCGTCGGAGAGCCCCATTCGCTTAGAGCCATTTCCTCCGCGAGAGGTTTCATGAGATTGACGAGCCGTATCAAATCTTCGTCTGCTATATCTTGCCCATTATATTGAAGGCGATTGGAATAAGAAGTGAGATAGGGCGAAGTGAATGTCCCTACGTCATATCCGCTCTGCCTGAGTACGCTCGTTAAGTAGGCGCAAACCGAGCCTTTACCGTTCGTTCCGGCGACATGAATAAACTTCAGTCTACGCTGCGGGTTATTCAAGCTCTCCATTAGCCGGGAAATCCGTTCAAGACCCGGACGAATTCCGAAGGAAGTGAGGCCCGTAATCCAAGCCATCGCTTCCTCCGCAGTCCGATACGCCGCCGGTAGGGAGGAGTCGTCGTTAACCATGCTGCTCATCTCCCTTCTTCATCCTTGCAGCTCCGCGATTCTTACGAGTACTTTATCCCGTTTATCCTTGTAATCTTGGCCTTTGGCTCGTTCTTGCTCGACAACGTGAGCCGGCGCTTTGGCGATGTAACCTTCATTGGAAAGCTTCTTCTCCACGCGATCCACTTCCGCGTTGAGATTGTCGACCTCTTTGTTCAACCGAGCGATCTCTTGAGCGATATCGATAAGGCCCGCTAGCGGGAAAAAGAGCTCCGCGCCCGTAATGATAGCGGTCATCGCTTTGTCCGGAGGGGTTAATGCCCTATCCAGCGTATAAGAAGAAGTGTTGCAGAAGCGTTGCACGTAAATCTCGTTCCGGAGGAAAATCCCTTCTTCCGCTTCTCCCGTCGGTTTAAGCAGCAGCTCGATTTTCTTGCCCGGCGATACGTTTACTTCCGCACGCACGTTGCGTACCGCCCGAATCGCTTCCATCAACAGCTCCATTTCCTTAAGCGAGTTCGCCGCTTCGAAGTCGGCGCGATACTCCGGCCATGCGGACAGCATGATCGTCTCTCCCGGCTCGTGAGGCAGATGCTGCCAGATTTCTTCGGAAAGGTACGGCATAAACGGGTGCAGCAAGCGTAACGTACGATCAAGCACGTAAGCCAATACGGATTGCGTGCTTTGTTTGGCGGCCGGATTGTCCCCGTAAAGCGTAAGCTTCGAGAACTCGATATACCAGTCGCATAAGTCGTCCCAGATAAAGTTATAGAGCAATCGTCCGGTTTCTCCGAACTCGTAGTTTTCCATTAACCGCGTGATGTCGCGGGCGGTTTCGTTGAACCGATGCAAAATCCAACGGTCCGCGGTCGAGAGCTCGCCGCCGAGATCGATTCGGTCGAACGTGAAGCCTTCCAGGTTCATTAGGGCAAACCGGGACGCGTTCCAAATCTTGTTGGCGAAGTTCCGCGCTTGCTCGACTTTCTCGAACCGGAAACGCAAATCCTGTCCCGGCGTGCTACCCGTGGAAATCATGAATCTCATCGCGTCCGCGCCGTACTTCTCGATAACTTCGAGCGGGTCGACCCCGTTGCCTAACGACTTGGACATTTTGCGGCCTTCCGCATCGCGGACAAGACCATGAATCAGAACGTCCTTGAAAGGGATCCGATCCGTGAATTCGAGCGCGGTAAAGATCATCCGGGCGACCCAGAAATAAATAATATCGTAACCCGTTACGAGAACCCCGGTCGGATAGTAATTTTTGAAATCTTCGCTATCTTCCGGCCAACCCAAAGTGGAGAACGGCCATAGCGCCGAACTGAACCAAGTATCCAGGACATCGTTGTCTTGCTTCCAAGGAGAATCCGGTTGATCCGCTCCTTCGGGTGCTTCGGCGCCTACATGGATCTCGCCCGTGATTTCATGGTGCCAAGCCGGAATCCGATGGCCCCACCATAGCTGACGGGAAATACACCAGTCGCGGACGTTCTCGATCCAGTGCAAATAGATTTTCTCGAAGCGATCCGGCACGAAGTTAACGCCTTGCCCCGATTTCTGCGTTTCGATCGCCTTCTCGGCAAGGGGTTTCATGTTCACGAACCATTGCGTGGACAAATACGGCTCGACGACCGCGCCTGAACGTTCGCTATGACCGACTTGATGAACGTGGTCTTCGATTTGAATGCAGATTCCTTGCTCCTGCATATCCTTAACGATCGCTTTGCGGCAATCCGCGCGATCCATCCCTTGGTATGGACCGGCGTTCTCGTTCATTCGCCCGCCTTCGTCCATAACCGTGATTTGCGGGAGAACGTGCCTCGCGCCGACTTCGAAATCGTTAGGGTCATGAGCAGGCGTAATCTTAACCGCGCCGCTTCCGAACTCCTTCTCGACATACTCGTCTCCGATGATCGGAATTTCGCGATTGACGATCGGAAGCATAATCATTCGGCCGATCAGATGTTTATAACGCTCATCCTCCGGATGAACGGCAACCGCGGTATCGCCTAGCATCGTCTCGGGCCTCGTCGTCGCGACCGTAATATGTCCGCTTCCGTCTGCCAGAGGGTAACGTAAATGATATAGGTGCCCGTTCACTTCTTTATATTCGACTTCAATATCCGAGAGAGCGGTACGTGCCGCGGGATCCCAGTTAATGATTCTTTTGCCGCGGTAGATGAGGCCTTTGTCGTACAACCTCACGAATACTTCGCGTACGGCTTTGGACAGTCCTTCATCCAACGTGAAACGTTCGCGCGAATAGTCGAGGCTAAGCCCCATTTTCGACCACTGTTCGCGAATCGTACCCGCATAATGCTCTTTCCAATCCCATACTTTCTCCAGAAAAGCTTCGCGCCCGAGATCGTAGCGGCTCTTGCCCTCTTCGCGCAGCTTCTGCTCCACCTTCGTTTGGGTTGCGATGCCGGCATGATCGGTGCCCGGCAACCACAATGCGTCGTATCCTTGCATCCTCTTAAATCGGATGAGAATATCCTGCAAAGTAAAATCAAGCGCATGGCCGATATGAAGCATTCCGGTCACGTTCGGCGGCGGGATAACGATGGTATATTTGGGAGCGTCGGGACGAAGTCCCGCTTGAAAATACCCGTTGCTCAACCAATGCTCATACCATTTGCGTTCCGCGCTGGTCGGATCATAAGTCGTCGGCATTTCGACGTTAAGGCGTTCTTGGGATTCGGACATGACAGACACAACCTCCATAAGGCATCATTTCGACTACTTTAACCGAGGGAGTTCCCTCGTAAAGTTGCTTAAAAAAACACAAAAACCTCCCGTCGCAAAGGACGAAAGGTAAACTTCCGTGGTACCACCTTCGTTCCGCTGGGCATCTCTCGCCGCAACGGCACTCGTTGCAAAATAACGGTTGCTACCGTCCGGCTCTATAGGAAAGTCCCGAATTGGACGTCCGTTCAAGCAGGAAACTCCAGGGCGACTGGTAGCGGTTAGTTGTCCTGCGGAACCTCGCAGCGCTAATTAACAGCGGTTCCGCTCTCTGAAGGGTTTAACCCGTACTCTTCCCTATCCGTGTCTTTCTTACCTATTCTACCCGCCGTCCGAAGGAGAGTCAATACGGACGAAATCCGATGCCGTTTGTTATACTGAAGCTCGTCCCGGTCCTTATGCCAAACAATGCGTTTTCGTTGAAAATACGGAAAAGCCGAACCCCGTCGAAACGATACGAGGTTCAGCTTAAACATCGATTATGGACGATCCTATGGAATATACAACACTTGCCCTTCCGATAAGTAAGGTTCGTTTAGGCGATTGTACAACTGAAGTTCCCTCGGCTGCACATTGTATCTGTTGGCGATCAGGTCGAGCGTTTCTTCGCGCTGGACGATGCACATTTTCACCTTGCGGAAGGATTGCGCCTGCGCGCCATTATTCAAGAACAACCGCGTCCATTCCAACTCGTCGCCCGAACTCTGAGCGGACTGGCTAGCCTGCTGCGCTTTTTCCTCGGCTTGGGCTGCCTCTAGAATACGAAGCTCCGCTTCCCGTTTCGCGCCCTTATCGCCCAATTGGGACAGAAGTCCGACCCCGAATTGGGATTGGGATTGGGATTGGGATTGCGCTTGCACGGCATCCAAAGCCTTTCCTCCCAATGCTACTTTCACATCAGGCTTATCTTCCGGTTCGATGATCGGTTCGGAAGCGAATCCAAAGCTGGATTCCTGAAGAAGCACGTCTTCGACCAACCGTTCCTTTGTCACGTCTCCCCAAGAGGATTCCTCGATCGGCTTGTTCTCCGACTGAAATTCCGGATTGAAATCAATCGATTCTTCTTTCCGCGACTCTTCTAAATTCTGAAACATGGACAACCAATTATTTTCCTTCTGAGCAGACGTCTCTAGAGCGATTGCATCCGTCTCGGACTGAAGCCCCCAAGCATCCTCCCGATCCTGTTCGATCAGCTCCGTCTCTGACTCGGATGCGTAATCGTCGGCCGACAGGTCCTCCGAGCTCACTACTTCATACAGGTCACGGTCTTGTCGGTAACTCGCTTGTTGCTCCTCGGTTTCCTGCTCGGCTTGATGAACGACCGTGAAACTGTCGTCCCGCCAAATCGGGCTTTGAGCCGATTGAACTTGTAATCCTCTCAGCGCCAGCACGCCCGTTACGTTTAGCGATCGCGTCGTAAGCAAGTCTACATCGAAATTATCGATTTCCACCGCAAGCTCCTCGACGCTCTGGATACGGTTCAGAGGCAACGAGATCTCCACCGGTATCCAGTGCTCCAATTGGGATACGCCCGCGGAATCCTGGGACCGATAAATTCCCGACAATAACAAATGACCTCTCAACAACACTTGATCGTCCTGGGGCAGCGCCTGCATATGGGGCACTAATTCGATTTCTTCCAACTCTTCGATCGCGGCTACATCGTCAGGCAGATGCACACGTTCGTAAATATCGAATCGTAGCCCGTTCAACTGGTCCGTCACGACGAAGTCCTCCTTTCGGCATAAGGGCTCGATTTGTTTCGATCGGGCCCTTTACAATTCACTAATTATCTATATGCCGTCGATAGGCAGGCATGACTGAAAATGCAAACAACCCCCGGCTTTTTGCGCGGGGGTTAGCGGGGGAGGGCAGGCTGGCGCTCTTCCCGCTATTGAGCGGGGGAGGAACTGGTTGGGACGCTTTAGCCCGGCTGGGTCGGTTTAAATCGGCGAATTTTTAGCCGAATAGGCTACTCTAGCACGGCGATGCCCGACGCTGACTTTAGCGCACTGAGAGTACTCTACACCCACCATCCGATGCCCGACGCTGACTGTAACGCACTGAGAGTACTCTACACACACCACCTGATGCTTGACGCTGACTGTAACGCACTGAGAGTACTCTACACACACCACCTGATGCTTGACGCTGACTGTAACGCACTGAGAGTACTCTACACACACCATCCGATGCTCGACGCTGACTGTGACGCACTGAGAGTACTTTACACACACCATCCGATGCTCGACGCTGACTGTAGCGCAGTGAGAGTACTCTACACACACCACCTGAAGCATGACGCTGACTTTTGCACACTGAGAGTACTCTCTCCCCCGTTGCCGGTTGGCCAAACCTTGGTCGTTTCTTGTTTATTGCGGGTCCTGCCGCTTTAAATCAGCCAAATCCGTCTCCTGTGACCTTTTAGAGCGGTCCTGCCGCTTTAAATCGGACACTTCCGCCACAGTAGGCACTCTAGCCCATCCAAATCGCCTCCATTCGGCCCTCCCGACCAACTTCCTGTCTAGATTCTCATAAGCCCTCCCATCTACCTTCACACTGACTGTTCTATCTACTTTCCCATCAGCCTTCCCGCGACCGAACCACGCAAAAGGGACCCCCCGCCAGCTCCAAGCCGGCGGAAAGTCCCTTTTCTCTATTAAAGCTTCTCCAAAGCCGCCCGATGAGCGGCGATCGTTAAATCGATGTCCTCGTCGGAGTGTACGATGGACACGAACCAGCCTTCGAACGGAGACGGCGCTATGTTCACGCCATAATCCAGAAGCCTACGGAAAACGGTGCGGAACCGTTCCGTATTCGCGGTCTTGGCAACGTCGTAATTGATGACGTGCTTGTCCGTGAAGAACGGGCAAACCATCGAGCCGACCCGATTGATGGTCATCGGAATTCCGGTTTCCCGAGCATTGCGTTCAAGCCCCGCCTGCAGGCGCACGGATTGACGTTCCAGCAGTTGATAGGCCTCATCGGTCATCAGCTTCAGCGTCGTATAACCGGCTGCCATGGCTAGCGGATTACCGGACAACGTCCCGGCCTGGTAGATCGGGCCCACTGGAGCCATGTGCTCCATGATTTCCCTGCGGCCGCCGTAAGCGCCGACAGGCAAACCTCCGCCGATGACTTTGCCTAAACACGTCAAATCCGGAGTAATGCCGTATAAACCTTGCGCGCAGTTTTTATGAACGCGGAATCCGGTCATGACTTCGTCGAATATGAGCAAGCTGCCATATTGGCTAGTGACCTCGCGCAAGCCGCTCAAGAACCCCGGCAACGGAGGCACGACGCCCATATTGCCCGCGATCGGCTCTACGATCACCGCGGCGATCTCCTCGCCGTATCGTTCGAAAGCCAGCTTAACCGATGCCAGATCGTTATAAGGCACCGTTAACGTATGCGCCGCGACGCTCTCGGGAACGCCCGGGCTATCCGGCAATCCCAAAGTAGCTACGCCCGAACCCGCTTTAATGAGTAAGCTGTCCGCATGTCCGTGGTAAGAGCCTTCGAATTTCAGAATCTTACTCCGTTTCGTGTAGCCGCGGGCTAATCTTAGCGCGCTCATCGTCGCTTCCGTTCCGGAGTTGACCATGCGCACGATATCTACGGACGGAACCCGCTCGCATACGAGCTCGGCCATCATCGTCTCCAGTTCCGTAGGCGCGCCGAAGCTCGTTCCTTTTTCGGCGGTTTTCTTTATCGCTTCAACGACTTCAGGATGGGCGTGACCGGCGATCAAAGGCCCCCAGGACAGCACGTAATCGATATACGTTTGACCGTCGATATCCGTGATCCGGCTTCCCGCGCCTCTTTCGATAACCAGAGGGGTAAGCCCTACGGATTTAAATGCGCGAACAGGGCTATTAACGCCGCCCGGAATGACATTTTTCGCGCGTTCGAACGCTGCTTTGGAGCGTGTTTCCACGCGTTTTCGATGATTTTCGCTCATCTTCGTCACGTCCTACTATCAGAATTGGAAAAGGCTGTGGTAAACTTAGGAAATATCATATACCTACCGTACCTAAGTAGAGCAGGAGAGATATCGATGATCGAATGGTTAAAGAAGGTATCGCTTTTCGATAACTTGAACGATGAACAGCTCGAGCATGTTCTTAGAATATCCCATAGGCGCACGCTGAAGCCGGGAACGATTCTCTTTCACGAGAAGGAGATGGGATTGACCTTCTACGTCGTCCTGTCGGGCTCCTTAAAGCTATTCACCAAAAGCAATTCGGGAGAGGAAAAAGTACTCTCTCTCGTCAACGCCGGCGAAAGCTTCGGGGAATTATCCTTGCTTGACGGACGTCCTCGTTCCGCTTCCGCGCAAACGTTGGAAACGACGACCCTGCTGGAGCTCAGCTCCGAACAATTCATGGAGTTGATGCAAGCCCATTTCGATATCACCAGAGGCATTCTAGCCGAGCTGTGCCGCAGGTTGCGCACGACGAACGAACACGTGAACGATCTGACCTTCCTCGACGGACGCACCCGGGTGCTCAAGAACCTCATATCGTTGGCCAACAAGAACGGCAAGCGAAGCGGGAATATCATCTCCATCCCCATGTCGCTGAATTACGACGAACTCGCTCAGATGGCTGGAGTGAACAAGGCCGTACTTTCCGAAGTAATTCGCGAATTGGAATCCCGCGGCGTTCTGCAGTTCGGCATCAACGAGTATAAGCTAAATTTATTGAAGCTTCGCGGTTAAAGCCAGCCCTTACAACCTTAAGCCCTTAATTATCTACCTTGCAACCAACGCGCGGCATCCTTGGCATGATAAGTGATGATCAAATCCCCACCCGCGCGTTTCATGCCGGTTAAAGTCTCCAGCACGATCTCCTTCTCGTTAATCCACCCTTGCAAAGCGGCCGCTTTCACCATGGAATACTCCGCGCTGACGTTATATACGACGATCGGCAACGAATAACGATCCCTCAACATTCTAACGACGTCCAAGTAAGCAAGACCCGGTTTCACCATCAAGAAATCCGCGCCTTCTTCCACGTCGGACTGCGCCTCTCTTAGCGCTTCGCGGGCATTGGCGGGATCCATCTGGTACGTCTTGCGATCCCCGAATTGCGGCGAAGAGTGAGCGGCCTCGCGGAACGGCCCGTAATACGCGGAGGAATACTTGACGGAGTAAGACATGATCGGCGTGTTCTCGAATCCCGCTTCGTCCAATCCTTGGCGGATTGCCGTCACGAAACCGTCCATCATGTTGGAAGGAGCGATGATATCCGCCCCTGCCTTCGCTTGAGAAACCGCCGTCTTCGTTAACAGTTCCAGCGAATCGTCGTTGCCGATCTCCGCACCGCATTCCGTCGTATGAACGACTCCGCAATGTCCGTGATCCGTAAACTGGCACAAGCACGTGTCCGCGATAACGACGATTTCGGGATACAACGATTTGATTTTGCGAGTGGCTCTTTGCACGATTCCGTTGTCGTCGTAAGCGGACGTTCCTAGCGGATCTTTATGGTCGGGCACTCCGAACAGAAGCACCGCCTGTATTCCTAAATCTACGATTTCCGCAAGTTCTTGCTCCATCGTATCCAGAGACCAATGGTAAACGCCGGGCATCGAAGTAATTTCTTCTTTAATCCCTTCGCCTTCCGTTACGAAAATCGGAGCGATGAAGTCATTCACCTCGAGATTCGTTTCTCTAACCAAACTGCGCAAGGCCGCGGAATTTCTCAGCCTGCGATTTCTAACGATCGGATATGCCATTTGTTATTCTCCTTTCGCGATGCGCCGTCTTTCCACCAGCGCTTCCACTAATCCGTCTATCGTATAGTTCTCCGGAACGATCGTCACTTGCAATCCCTGATCTTCGGCGGTCTTGGCGGTAACGGGTCCGATACAAGCGATCTCGATATTCCGCAAAGCATCGACAGGATCGCTAACCCCCAATCGTCGCAACGCTTCGATTAAATTAACAACCGTAGAGGAGCTTGTAAAAGTAATCACGTGAATTTCGCCGTTGGTCAACATTTCCGGCAGCCACAAATCGCGCGGAGCGGACAGCACCGTATCGTATACGTCGATCTCGACCGTCCGGACACCGTGCTCTCTCAACTCCCTAGGCAAAATCTCGCGGGCCAGATCCCCTCTCGGAAGCAAGGCGAGTTGCCCTGGCGCTATGAGAGCTTCCAAGCTCTTCAGTAAACTCTCCGCGCGAAAGCTTTCCGGTAACAGGTCGGCTCTTATCCCGCGCAATGCGAGAGCCTCGGCCGTTTTCGGACCGACCGCGGCGAACTTGGCCCGATGAAACCGACGAATATCGACCCCGTAACGATCTAACCAACGGAAAAAATACTCGACTCCGTTAACGCTCGTTAGCATGACCCAATCATATGCCTCGGCTTGTCCTAAAGCTTCTTCGATCGCCTTGGTCGCTTCCTCCGAAGACGGCAGCTTCGTTTCTATGACGGGAAACTCGTAAGTTTCCCCTCCTAAGTCGTCGATCTTCGCGACTAACTCGCTCGCCTGAGAACGGGCTCGCGTGATGAGAATTCTCTGGCCGAACAAAGGTTTGTTCTCGATCCACGACAACGTCTCCCGTTGGCGAACGACATCTCCGACGATAATGACCGCGGGAGGCTTGAGATTCTCCGCTTTGACCCTTTCATCGATATCGGCAAGCGTGCCGACGACGGTTCTTTGCTCCGCGCGAGTTCCCCATTGCACGAGAGCGACGGGGGTATCGGGCGATCTTCCGTGTTTGATCAATTGTTCGCTAATATAAGCGATTTTGGCTACGCCCATCAGAAAGACGAGGGTGCCGGTAGCATTCGTGACCTTATCCCAATAGATCGATAAATCGAGCTTGTCCGGACTTTCATGGCCGGTAATGACGGAAAAGGAAGAAGCCATATCGCGGTGCGTCACCGGAATTCCCGCGTAAGCCGGTACGGCGATCGCCGAAGTAATGCCCGGTATGATTTCATAGATAATGCCGTATTTCTGCAATAAGCCGGCTTCTTCTCCAACACGGCCGAATACGGTCGGATCTCCGCCTTTCAGCCGAATGACGGTTTTGCCTTGGAGCGCGAGATCGACAAGCAATTGATTGATTTCTTCTTGCTTCATCGTATGACGATCGGGCAGCTTCCCTACGTAAATCCGCTCCGCGTCGGGTTTCGCATGGTTAAGCAATTGAGGTCCGGCCAAGCGGTCGAACACGACGACGTCGGACCGCTTCAAAGCTTCCAGTCCGCGCACCGTAATCAGCTTCGGGTCGCCAGGACCCGCCCCGACCAAATAGACTTTTCCTTTTGCCATTCGACTATTCCCTCGCTTCAGCTAGAATATGATCAGCGCCTCTGCGAAGCAGAACTTGCGCAACATCCGAGCCTACTTGGCGCGGGTCCGAACCGACGGCCGATTCCTTAAGTATCGTCGCGCCATCCGGCGAAGCTACCAATCCATTCAATAGAATCGCGGAATCCGGGGAACTCGTCTCCAATTGCGCGTATGCCCCGATCGGCACCTGGCAGCCGCCGTTCAACAAACCGAGCAAACGGCGTTCCGCGGCAACGGTCCGTTCAGTCGCCCGATCGTTCAGAAGGCCGAGCAAGCCGAGTAAATCCTCGTCGTCCCCTCGGCATTCTATCGCAAGAGAACCTTGCCCGACGGCTGGCAAACAAACTTCGGGAGAGAGATATTCCGTTATGCGATCCTTCCATCCCATCCGGTGCAGGCCGGCCGCCGCGAGTAAAATGGCGTCGAAGCCCTCCTCCTCAAGCTTGCGCAGCCGCGTGTCGATATTTCCCCGGATCGATTCGATAACCAAATCCGGCCTATATGCCTGTAACTGCGCGGATCTGCGCAGACTGCTCGTTCCAATCCGAGCTCCAAGCGGCAACTCCGATAAAGATCTGCCATCCCGGCTAATCAAGCAATCCCGCGGATCTTCCCGTTTCGGCGTCGCTCCGATCACCAAGCCATCGGGAAGTTCGAACGGCATGTCCTTCATGCTATGGATAGCCATATCTATTCCGCCGCTCATCAAGGCTTCTTCGATCTCCTTGACGAACAATCCTTTCCCGCCGACCTTCGATAAGGTTACGTCAAGAATCCGGTCTCCCCGGGTGACGATCGGTTTTACCTCGAACGTATACGCTAGATTGTCTCTTTCGCAGAGTTCCTGCAGCAATTGTATCGTTTGGTTCGTTTGCGTCAACGCTAGCGTGCTTTGTCTGGAGCCTACGATGATCTTACGCATGGGTTAATCTATCCCTTCCGGTCATTTACTCGTTGCCGTAGCCGCGCGATCAACTCCGGCTTGTCCATATCTTTCAACCAAGATGCAGATCGGAATTCGTGCAGCGCCTCGTCCGTAACCGCAACTTGCAGCATCGCGCGGCGTTCCGCCGGATCCGACACTTCCGATTTGACGATGGAACGGATCGTTCTCAGTACTTCAACGTTCTCATTGTATTCCGGGCCGTACCTTTCGGCAAGCTCGCTTACGATGCGAGAAGCAAGAGCAGGCCCTGCCCCCGAAGTACTGGCGGTCAGGACCAATCCTCCGCGCCTCAAGACGGCTGGCACGATAAAGTCCCCTTTATCCCCGTCATCCGCAAGGTTGGCGGGGATAGCCCGGCTTCCGGCCGCCTCCGCAAGCCGGCGATTCGCTTCCGGATCGTCCGTAGCGGCGAACACCAATACGGCGTCATCAAGATCGCTATCCTCCGCTTCTTTTTCCAACCATCGCACTTTTCCCGCATCGGCCAAATCTCGCAGCTCCGGGGACAACTTCGGGCTTATCACGTAAACGCTCGCTTGCGCTTCAAGCAAACCGGCCGCTTTGCGCCCCGCGACGGTGCCGCCGCCGACCACGACGCATTTGCGCCCCGCGATCTTATACATCATAGGGTACCAGTCCGACATTCGCGCGAACTCCCTTCGTATTCGGTTATCGCTCGTCTATAACAATTGATGAAACGAAGATAACGAGCTTGCGAAAAATCCCGTAACCAACAAAGCATATCCGAGCATATTCCACACGGCCAACTTGGCGCCATCGTCTAGCGAAGCTACTCGTCTAATCAAATAAACGACATAGAGTATCGCTGCCCCGAAAGACAATAACACCTTCTCGTCCAGAAGCTGCTCCGGGCTTTTGTCGAGAAGAAGCGCTACCGTCCCCGTAGATAAGGATAGGAGGAGCAACGGGATGCCAATCAGGCTTGTCCTATAAGCGAATTGGTCGATCCACTCCAAGCTCGGCATTCTACTCATGACGTGCGACCACTTCTTCGCTTTGAGCTTGCGATGAAGGAACATATACATCAATGCGAGTATCGCCGCGATCGTCAACAGCGCGAATGCCAACGTGATCAAGCTTACGTGGACGATCAAGAGCCGTCTGGCAACTTCCCAAGGCTCCAACTCCATCGATTGCTTCGGACGCTCGATCAGATTAAGAGCTAATACGGCAAATCCTACGACGTTAACCAGCAAGACGAGCAGTTCCGCCCTCATGAGGCGATTAAGGATCAACGATGCCGAGACGAGCAACCATGAAACGATGAATAGGAAATCCCTTAACGTCAAGGTAGGGACGGTAAAACGATCATGCAGCAGTACTAAAATAAAAATTCCTTGAAGAATCCAAACAAAAACAAGCAGCCCTGTTCCTACCTTCTTCGCGCTCCGGTTGCCGGAAGCGGCGTCGGACACGAAAAAAAGCAGACTCAGGGCGTAAATATAAAGAACGGCATCGGTTAACCAATCCTGCGTTACCATGGGGGCAGCGCCTCCCCTTGCGTTATCGAAGCGCACCCGCCAGCTGGGACAGCAATTTCTCCATGTCCAGAGCTGGGCTCGGGGCTGCTTCCAAACCTTTAGGAGACGAGATTTTATCTTTGCGGGCTTTCGCTCCGGCTTTCTCTTCCGCCTTCAGGTGGGCTACCTCGTCTTCCAAAGCAAACAATTGAACGAATAATTTCATCGCCTCGTCGCTGCGTTTCTCCGCGGCCAATTCCTTAATCCGAAGGATCGGATCATGGATGACTTGGCTTACGATGCTTTTGGTCAGTTTGCGGATGACCTTCACTTGACGTTCGTCCAGTTCGGGAAGTTTGCGAAGCAAACTTTCCAACGTGGTTTCCTGAATCGCCGCCGCTTTCTCTTGAAGCGCCCGGATTAAAGGACTAACCCCAAGCGTTGCATACCATTGCTGATAAGCTTCCTGTTCCAGCGCAATCATGTCTTCTATGATTTCCGCTTCCTTGCGACGCTTAGCCATATTCGATTCCACGATCCCTTCGAGATCGTCGATATCGTACAGGTAAACGTTCTGGATATCGCCGCAAGACGGTTCGATGTCGCGAGGAACCGCGATATCGATCAGGAACAACGGTTTTTTCTTCCGCGCGGACATAGCCGCTTCGACTTGTTGGCGCGTAATGACGAACCGTTCGGCGCCGGTACTGCTAATCACGATATCCGCATCCTTCAAGCGTGCGATCGCGTCATCTAACGTCATCGCGGAGCCTTGAAACTTATCGGCAAGCTCCTCGGCCTTCTCCAACGTTCTGTTAACGACGTACACTTCCTTAGCTCCGTTGGCATGAAGATGCTGCGCCGTTAACTCGCTCATTTTGCCGGCGCCGAAGATCATAACCTTCTTGTCGTCGAATCGGCCGAAAATCCGTTTGCCGAGCTCGACGGCAGCATAACTTACCGAAACCGCGCTTTCACCTACCGATGTTTCCGAATGCGCGCGTTTAGCCAACGTAATCGCTTGTTTGAATAGATGGTTAAACAGCGTTCCGGTAGCTTGCTGGTCTTGCGCGAGCAAGAAAGCATCCCGTACCTGTCCCAATATTTGCGTCTCGCCGATGATCATCGAATCAAGTCCGCTAGTGACTCTGAAGAGATGCTCGACTGCGCGGTCGTCTTCGTACATATAGAGATGAGAGTTAAATTCCTTGCGCGGAATATTGAACCACTGTTCCATGAAGGCGCGGATATAATGTCCGCACAGATGAAGCCGGTCCACGACCGCGTACAATTCCGTCCGGTTGCAAGTTGCCACGATTACGCCTTCGAGAATGCCCGTTGTCTGCTTCAACGCTTGCAAGGCAAGCGGCATCTCGCGTTCGGACAACGCAAAACGTTCCCTCATCTCGACGGGGGCCGTACGGTAGTTTAATCCGACAACGATTAGATGCATGAGCATTCACCTGACTTTCTGCGTAGGAGTAAGGGCTAGCCTGTATGTCATCGATTATTATAGCACAATTGGACAGCCACTTTGCCCTTAAATATGAAAACTTTATGAAAACCGCGTTAAGCGCATTTTTTCTATTGTCGGCGATTTGTTCCATTCGTATTCCTGAAGGCCATGAGAATCGTACCGCCTATCCAGCCGTTTATCCGACTAGAAGAAAATGGAATTCAAGTTCGTGCGTCTTTTCGCCTTGCTCATCCATCTAACCTCTGTAAACTTCATGAAGCGCGCCGTAACCATGGTTCAACAAAAAATAAACAAGGCGAAAGCCAAAAAGGAGATTTTTTATATGAACAAAACATTAGCAATCGGGACAATCGCGGCATCGGTCATAGCGGGATCTACGCTTATCGGTTTTCTGACAACGACGATCGCCGACCGCAATACCGTGCAAGCCAAACAAATCGTCATGCAAGAAATTCAGCACCAAGCCAAGCTTCCCAAACCGAACCTTAACGTCGGAATTGCAACGAACAACGATTCATTCCGCAACGTTGCCGCATATAAGCAATCCCTGATCTTCGACCTTCAAGGGGAAGCAAGAGTGTTCGAAGGAACTTATAACTACGCCATTAAACAAGGCCGGAAAATCATCGCGTCGGGCTTCGGAACCGCTTCGATGGGGGGGCCTGAATGGGGCGAAGTAAACCAGAAAATTGCCGTTCCGGTAAAAAAGCTGTCGGGACATGATCCCCTCACTATCGAACTGTATGAAATCGATCAGGAAAGCGGCAAGCAGGTACGTAAAGTCAACATCCCGCTTACTTTGGGGACAAGCAGCGCCAAATCCGAAAACGAGTCTTTCCGCAACATGAAGATTGCTCCGGCGTCGCTTAAGTATTCAATAAAGGGCGAGGCGCGGATGTTCGAGGGTACGTACAATTACGTCGTAAAGCAAGGAGAAAAAGAAATTACCACGGGCTTCGGCACGGCCTCGATCGGCGCACCCGACTGGGGGAAAGTTAATCAAACCATAACCATTCCGACGGCCAAGCTGAACGGAGATCAGCCCCTTACGTTAGAGTTGTTCTCTTTAGATCAAGAGAGCGGCGAAGCTGTCGACAAACTAACGTTCGATCTTGCATAGGAGACTTGGGCGGCGTTGTGCAACGCCGCTTTCTTCTTCGTAGGCGTTACCTGAAATACCTGAAATACCTGAATGATCGAAGCTGTGCAGGAGAGCCTAAAACGAGGTGTATCTACTTAAAAGGAGGTCGCGCGGGATTGTGAATGAAACCGAATTGGTGAAAAAAGCGATTGCCGGCGATGACGATAGCTTCTCCAAGCTTATGGCGACCCAGCGAGATCGACTGTACCGTATCGCTTACACCTATGTGCGGAACCGGGACGACGCGCTGGAAATCGTGCAGGAAACGGTGTATCGCGCTTTGATATCCGTTCATAAAGTCCGGGAGCCGCAATATTTCAACACATGGCTAACGAAGATCGCCGTCAATTACGCGCTTGATTTTATTCGCAAAGCGAAAAAAACGGTATATATCGACAGCGATATCGAAGCTGAGTACGTTCCCGAGCAAACGGAACAACATATCGATTTACATCAAGCAATGGATAGTCTCGACGAGAAATCGAAAACGGTTATCATTCTGAGATACTTCGAAGATTTGCCCTTAAAAGAAATATCGGATATTCTCGATTGGCCGCTTAGCACGGTGAAATCCACCGTTTATCGGGCTTTAGCCAAGCTGAACGTCGATCTGAGGGAAGGTGAAGACGATGAATAAGCAATTAGATCCGTTAAAAAAAGCATATGATGAAATCGTCATTCCGGAACAGCTTGCTGCCGTAACCGAAGCGGCTATCGAGCGGGCTCGCAATGAACGCAAGCGTCAAAGACAGAAGCGAACGAACCGGTGGGTAACACGCTTTACCGCTACTGCGGCAGGTTTGTTCATTTTGTTCGCCGTCAGCGTGAATACGATGCCCGCTCTCGCAAGCAGCTTGGAAGACGTTCCCGGGCTAGGCAAATTGGTGCGTATACTGCAGTTTAACCAAGGCAGCGCCGGTGGCGGCGTCATTACGGACAGCACCGACATCAACGTCATTTCGCTGCAAAAGAAAGACGACCTCGAGCATATCGCGATCCATTTCCAACAAAATAATCAAAACCAGCAACACGTCAATTCTTTCAGCGTCCGTTACAGCGAATATCCGAATACGATGACTTTTGCCATTGGGGGAGTTAGACGCTTTACGGCCGAGCAGGATTTGGCCGCCCTATTGAAAAGCGATCTGATCGAAGACGCTTATCTCGTCGTTTCGCTCGACGATTCGCTCGTTCGTTTTAATATTACATTAAAGAAAAACGTCGTGTACGAGGTCAAAGAATTCAAAGAGCCCGCGCAAGTCGTTCTAACGCTCAAGCCGGACACATCCGAAACAAGCCCGCCGCCCGTATATTCCGTTCGAACCGCTTCTTCGCCTTTCGGAGAATCGCAAGGAATTTACGAAGAAACGCTGCTGGGTATAGAAGGAGTTCGCACGTTGAAGGATAGGCAAGGCACCTTCTTCGTGGAGGCCGGTTACTATGGTACCGAGGCCGAGGCCCGGACGTTCCTTGACGAATTGAAAACCATATACGGTTTCACCGATAACTTGTATATCGAAAAGCGGGAAGCGCTGCAAGTTCCCGAAGCCATTAACATCGACGAGACTGTCCGGTAGGCGCTCGCTCCCGGAAATAAAAAAAGCCATGAGTTAATCCCTCATGGCTTCATTGCCGATCCTTATTTAACGAATTCGACCTGCTTCATCATCGGTTCTTCCACTTGCAACTCACCGAGTCCGCGGATCAATTTCTTCGCGTATGTTTTTTCCGGTTTCAGAACGTCGACAAGATAATCGATTGCCGCTTGAGGATCCACCGTTTCGCCACAAGTATAACAGTCTATCGCGGCAAAACCTTTCTCAGGGTACGTGTGAATGGAGATGTGACTCTCCGATAGCAAGACCAATACCGTTGCTCCTTGCGGTTCGAATTGTTTCGCTTGAACCGAGAGCACGGTCGCGCCGCATGCTTCGGCCGCTTCCACCATGTGCGATTGGAGAAGTTCCGCACTGTTCAGTAAATCAATGTTTCCTCCCCATGTATCAACCGCAACGTGCCGTCCGAAAGTCGAATATTCCATCTTTCGGTTCCCCCTTCCTAGGAATAAAATGTGTAACTGATTTCATCCGCTAGGACCTACGTCATTCACTTGGAGGGAATTTGCTCTCACCGCATTCCTTGAGTGAATCCTGGTTCCTATTGTATTGAGTTGTCAACGAATCTAAAAATAACATCTATCCGGGGTAAATGCAATAGTTTTTTTCGTAGGTTAAAAAATCCAAATTTTCCGCGCCCCGTCTAGGTTTTCTCCGTTCTTACGTTATAGCGGGAGAGTGCGGCTTTCACGTCCTAAATTATGCGAACGCACAGCGATAAGTGCCTCATCCTCCAATTAAAAATAGCTTCGTCGTCCACGGGACGTCGGTACGCGTCCAAAAGAAAAGAGCCATCGAGATGGCTCTTTCTCCTGCATTTGCATGATCCGTAATCGCTTTAGGCTTCCAGCGAAAATAACATGCGGCTATGGTATTTCAATCTTTGGTCGATTTCGTCGATAAGTTCTTTTTCCTTCGTCTGGTTGCGGATGTCCAGTAACTCGTTTACCGAACCGCGCAAACGGTTGATTTCTTCCTCGACCGAATATAAATTAAACTGGGATTCCAATCGGCCTAACGTATCCCTATGCTCGAATACCGTTCTAAGAAGTTCTCCGTTGCTCTCCACGATTCTTGCGACTTGACCTTGGATATAATGGTAAATCATCGTAAAACCTTCGTAAATCCGATTAACGACCGCGTCGCCTTTGAAAGATGAAACGAGCTTACGCAGCGCGTTGGTCAGTTTCGGTTGAACGACTCGGCACGTCAGTACGCAACGGTACTGCCCGTTCGCTCGTTCGAATGTCATGCGGATGGATTCTCCGCCGGCATCCTCTTCCAGTACAACCTCTTGATTACCGTTATCCATTACGAATACTTGCAGTCGAAGCTGTTGAATCTCGCACATCGAGATCAATCTTGGCATTTCGGCTTCCGTCAGTGTCAGGCTGGCATTGACATACTCCGTGGCTACCCGTCGAGCCATAAAATCTCCTCAATTCCCATTGTCTAGCGATTGTGTTACTCGATAACTAAATTATATTATACGCGAATTCTCACGCCGTTTCCTCTCGCCTGAACGTGATTTTCCGGGAAAAAACGCGCAAAAATCGATTCCTCCCGCGATCCTGCCAACTTTTTACCCGTTATCCTCTGTTTCCTGCACGATGTTAGGGGGTTCAGAGGGGGGATTAAGCGGTATTCCTGCCGATTCCATGATCATGCTCCATAATTCGTCTCTTCCTTGACCCGTTTCCGAGGAAAACAAAACCAAGGGTACGTGACCGGGCATTCCCAAGCTTTGGCGGATGATCTTCATGTGTTTCGGCCACTGGGAACGCGACACTTTGTCCGCTTTGGTGGCGACGACAGTCATCGGAATCTCATAATGCGATAACCATTCATACATCCGTTGATCTTCCGCCGAAGGGGGATGCCGCAGGTCGACGAGTTGAAGCACCAGCTTCAGCGGCTCGCGTCCTCTTAAATACCGTTCGATCATTTTACCCCAGGCTTCGCGCTCGGACTTGGATACCCTTGCATATCCGTAACCGGGAAAATCAACGAAGAATAATTCCCCGTTGATTTTGTAGTAATTGAGCGTTTGCGTCTTGCCCGGCTGTTGGCTCGTTCTGGCTAAGTTACGGCGCAACAGCATCTTATTGATCAGGGATGACTTCCCTACGTTGGAGCGGCCGGCCAAAGCCACTTCCGGCAGTCCGTCCTCCGGATATTGGGCCGGACCGACCGCGCTAATGACAAATTCGGTTTGCTTGATTTTCATATGACGAAAGTTCTCCTATCGATGTGCCTTCTGTACTTCTTGTCAGTGCGTGCCCAGAGGAGGAGTATCCTCCCGCTCTTCGTTTACCGCGGGTTGAATCGTGGGAGCCCCCGCTTTCAACCCTTCATCCTCTTGTCCCTCCGCCGTCGATAGCGGAGCGAATGGGTCGGTTAAGGCATGCAGCAGTACCTCGTCCATATGGGCAACCGGCACGAAGGTTACTTTCTCCCGTACGCTTTCCGGTATGTCGCGCAAATCCCGCTCGTTGTCTTTAGGCATGAGCACCTTCGTAATTCCGGCGCGATGAGCCGCAAGCGACTTCTCTTTCAATCCGCCGATCGGAAGCACCCGACCGCGCAGCGTGATCTCTCCGGTCATGGCGACTTCGCGCGATACTTTGCGGTTCGTCAAGGCCGAGATAAGCGCCGTGGCGAGAGTGATGCCCGCCGAAGGACCGTCTTTGGGAATCGCTCCTTCGGGAATATGAACGTGAATGTCGTTCTTCTCGTGGAATTGCGGATCGATGCCCAGCTCTTTCACCCGGCTGCGCGTATAACTGAACGCGGCTTGGGCCGATTCCTTCATCACGTCGCCCAGTTGGCCCGTTAACGTCAGCTTTCCGCTTCCCGGCATGACCGTGACTTCGATCACGAGAGTATCTCCGCCGACTTCCGTCCAAGCGAGTCCGGTTACGGCGCCGATCTGGTCTTCTTGCTCCGCCATTCCGTAGCGGAACCGCGGCGGTCCGAGCAGTTCCTTAAGCTTCTCTTCATCGACGACGAACGGAGCGGCTTCGGCGTTCGCGACGATCGCCTTCGCCGCTTTCCGGCAGATCGAAGCCAATTGCTGCTCCATGTTCCGCACGCCGGACTCCCTCGTGTAATGACGGATAAGCGCCATTAGGGCGTCGGTATTCAGCTCGAGCTGATCTTCCTCCAGCCCGTGATTGCGCTTCTGCTTCGGCAGAAGATGGCGCTCGGCGATTTGCAGCTTCTCAAGCTCCGTATAACCGGGAACTTGCAACAGTTCCATCCGGTCGAGCAACGGTCTCGGGATATTATGAACGACGTTAGCCGTCGTCACGAACATAACGTTGGAAAGATCGAAAGGCATCTCGACGTAATGGTCGCTGAACGTCGTATTCTGCTCGGGATCGAGAACCTCGAGCAACGCCGAGGACGGATCTCCGCGGAAATCCATCGCCATCTTGTCGATCTCGTCCAACAGGAACACGGGATTCGCCGAACCGGCATTGCGCATTCCCTGGAGAATACGGCCCGGCATCGCGCCGACGTAAGTCCGGCGATGACCGCGAATTTCCGCTTCGTCCCTGACGCCGCCAAGAGAGACTCGAACGAATTCTCGTCCGAGCGACTTAGCGATCGATTTAGCCAACGAAGTTTTTCCGACGCCGGGAGGGCCGACTAGACAAAGAATCGGTCCTTTCAGCTTCTTGACGAGCTTCTGCACGGCCAAATACTCCAACACGCGCTCTTTCGGCTTCTCTAATCCGTAATGCTCGTCGTTCAAGATTTTCTCCGCGTTCAAGATGTCCAGATCGTCTTCCGTCATCTTCGTCCAAGGCAACGCCAACAACCATTCGACGTAGTTGCGGATAACCGCGCCTTCGGCGGAAGATGCCGGCATCTTCTCCAGACGGTCGATTTCCTTCTCGACCTTGGCCGCGATTTTCTCCGGAAGCTCGGCTTCGGTCATCTGCGCTCTGAGTTCTTCCACCTCGCCTGCGCGGCCTTCCTTCTCACCGAGCTCCTTCTGGATCGCCTTCATCTGCTCGCGAAGATAATATTCCTTCTGCGTCTTCTCCATTTGCTTCTTGACACGCTGGCTGATCTTGCGTTCCAGTTCCAGCACTTCCCGCTCGTTGTTCAGGAAGTCGAGCAGCTTCTCGAGACGGGGACGAACCTCGACGGTTTCGAGAATATCCTGCTTATCTTTTATTTTGAGCGACAGATGACTCGTGATCACGTCGGCCAATCTCCCCGGCTGATCGATATCGGACACGGCGGCAAGCGTCTCCGGAGTCACCTTCTTGGATAGGTTGATATAATGCTCGAACTGGCTTAGAACGGCGCGCATAAGCGCATCTAACTCGGAATCGTTCGTTTGGCCCTCATGAAGCTCGTGGGCCAGCACCTCGTAGAATTCGTCGTTAGGTAAATATTGTTCGATCTCCGCCCGGTTGACGCCTTCCACCAGAACCCGGATCGTTCCGTTGGGAAGCTTCAACATTTGGCGCACTTTGGCGATGGTTCCGACTTGATAGATATCTTCCTGCGTCGGTTCCTCGATATTGATCTCCGATTGCGAGCATAGCAAGATCATATGGTCGTCGATCATGCATTGCTCCAAAGCTTTAACGGATTTCTCCCGGCCTACATCCAAATGAAGCACCATGCTGGGATACACGAGTAGCCCTCTTAAGGGTAGCAGGGGAATGGAACGACTCTTTTGTTTGCTCGAACCCATAATTGACGCACCTCGCAGTATTGGAACGATTTCAAACACTTCAGTCATTGTATCAAATGTATTCGCTCGCCGCAAAAAAAGAGCCTCCGGAATCGGCGGCTCTCGAAATTGTCGTGCATTACCCTTCGATCCGGCGAGGTGTTCCGTCAAGCGCCGGAGGCTTGGTCTGAGCGGTCCCCGCATGCAATACCGAACCTGCGGGCGCGGCTGCGAATGCGTCCGCCGCAACGGGCAACTCGCTCTGTTGCCACTTCGTTTCCACCCAAGCCAACTGATCCCCGAACACGTGGCGGAAAACGTCCTCCATCCGGTCGACCGGGATGACCCGCACGCCTTCAAGGCCTTCGAAGATCGCCTGCCAGTTTTCCTTAGGGATAATAACCGTATCGGCCCCGGATTGAAACGCGGCTTCGACTTTGGCGACGACACCTCCTACCGGCTTAACCGCACCGTGAATGCTAACCTCGCCCGTCATGGCGATCTTGTTGTCGATAGGTTGCTTCGTCATAGCGGACGCGATCGCAACCGCCATCGCAACGCCTGCGGAAGGACCGTCTACCGGCGTTCCTCCCGGGAAGTTAATGTGCAGATCGAAGTTCTCCGGCTGGAAGCCATTGCGCCTGAGCACGGTCAGCACGTTATCTAGCGAGCCTTTGGCCATGCTCTTGCGACGTAACGTTCTTTGTCCGCCGCCCAATTCTTCTTCCTCCACGACGCCCGTAATGTTCCATTGACCTTTGCCTGGCAAAGCGGGAATCGCCGTCACTTCGATCTCGAGCAACGCCCCCATGCTCGGCCCGTAAACCGCCAATCCGTTCACGAAACCGACTTGCGGTTTGGTCGGTATTTTCCGGTCCGGACGCGGAGGAAGCTGGCTGCTATTGACTACCCATTCGACGTCGGCCGCTGATAATTCATCCCGATTTTCCGAAAGCGCCAATCCTGCCGCCAATTGAATAATATTGACTGCCTCGCGTCCGTTCGTCGCATAACGCTTGACGACGTCCAGCGCGTCCTGACGGGGCGAAAAGCCGATCTTGTGGATGGCGTTCTCGGCGATTTGCGCGATCTCTTCGGGCAGCAGCGGACGAAAATACACTTCCATGCACCGGCTTCGCAACGCCGGAGGAAGCTCGCCAGGCGACCTTGTCGTCGCGCCGACGAGCCGGAAGTCCGCTGGCAGCCCATTCTGGAAAATATCGTGAATGTACATCGGAATATTCGTATCTTCCGCATGATAATACGCGCTTTCCAAATACACCTTACGGTCCTCGAGCACTTTCAGCAACTTGTTCAACTGAATCGGATGCAGTTCTCCGATCTCGTCGATAAATAAAATTCCTCCGTGCGCTTTCGTTACGGCTCCCGGCTTAGGTTGCGGAATCCCGGCGACTCCCATCGCCCCCGCGCCTTGATAGATCGGATCGTGAACGGAGCCGATTAACGGATCGGCGATGCCTCGTTCATCGAATCTGGCCGTCGTCGCGTCGATTTCCGTAAACTTGGCGTCCAGACGAAACGGAGAAAGCTTATTTTTTTTCGCTTCCTCCAAGATCACCCGCGCGGCGGCGGTTTTGCCGACTCCCGGCGGCCCGTATACGAGTACATGCTGGGGATTGCTGCTGCAAAGAGCCGCCTTAAGCGCCCGCAGTCCTTCTTTCTGCCCGACGATGTCCGTGATCGTAGCGGGTCTTGTTTTCTCCGACAACGGTTTGGTCAAGGAGATCGAACGGAGCTTGCGGAGCTTATCCAGCTCCTTGCGGGATTCCCGGTCGACCGCGCTGCGATTGTTCTTCTGATTACGCAGCAAATTCCAAAAATAAATGCCTATGACTACCGCAAAAAATACTTGCACTAGCATAAGAACCATACTCAAAGTCATCTGGATCATCCTCCCCGATCGCGCCCTCGGGTAGGCGCAGCTAAAAACCAAGCATAAACGGCCTCAACCGTCCTTAGGGATGGTGGGGGAACGTTTATGTCGGAGACATTTCAGAAAAGTAGTCTGGATTTTACGCTATCTGAAATGTAAAAAAACCGGCACCCGGGCTATACATGGTAGTATTGCCCGAATACCGGCAGATATAGTCATCGGGGGAACGTCTCGATGCCAATTTATTAGATTTCCAACAACTCGCGAATATCCTCTTCCGACAACGTCGATAACGCCGTTTCTCCGGGTTGGATGACCTCGTCGATCAGATCCTTCTTCCGCTGCTGAAGCTCCAGCATTTTCTCCTCGATCGTCCCTTGAGCGACGAGCTTGATGACTTGAACGACCTTCTTCTGTCCGATGCGATGCGCGCGGTCCGCCGCCTGCTGTTCCACCGCGGGATTCCACCATAGGTCGAATAAGACGACGGTGTCCGCTCCGGTTAAATTAAGTCCCGTCCCGCCGGCTTTCAACGAAATCAGGAAAATATCCCGTTCGCCGCCATTGAATTCGTCGCACATTTCCAACCGCCGCGCCGACGGCGTAGAACCGTCCAAATAAAAATACGGCGTGTCCCGCTCGTCCAACTGCTGCCGAATAATATCGAGCATCGACGTAAACTGGGAGAAAATGAGCATTCTCTTGCTGCTGCCTTGACATTCCTCGATAATTTCGAGCAACTGGTCCAGTTTGCCCGACGATCCCTCGTAGCCTTCCAGGAAAAGAGCCGGATGGCAGCATAGCTGCCTTAACCGAGTTAATCCCGCTAAGATCTTCATGCGGTTTCTTTGAAAGCCGCCCTCGGTTTGCAAATCCTTCACGATATCGGATTGCAGCTTCTCCAAGTAAGCTAGGTAAAGTTGCTTTTGTTCGGTCGACAGCTCGGAAGGCTGCACGCTTTCGATCTTGTCGGGCAGTTCCTTCAACACTTCTCCTTTAAGCCTGCGAAGAATGAACGGCTTCACGATACGCGCCACTTTATCGCGGGGTAAATCCGTGAACGATTTTTTGCCGCTGAACAACCCAGGGAATACGGCGTCGAAGATCGACCAGAGTTCGTCGAGCGAGTTCTCGATCGGCGTTCCGGTGAGAGCAAAGCGCTGCCCGGCTTGCAAACGTCTGACCGCATGGGAAGTAAGCGAGGCATGGTTCTTGATCGCTTGCGCTTCGTCAAGGAACACGGTGCGGAAGCTCATCTTCTCGTACCACTCGATATCCCTTCGCAGAAGCGGATAAGATGTGATCCATACGTCGACGTCCTTCAGTTCGGACATCATCTCGCTGCGTTCCTGACGGTCTCCCGCGGCGACGACCGTTCGTAGCTGCGGGGCGAACTTCTTGCATTCGCGTTCCCAATTGTAGATCAGCGATGCCGGCGACACGATGAGAACCGGAGAAGATACCGAGTCCGCTTCGGCTTTACCGCCTGCTTCCCCATTTTCATCCGCTTTCCCGTTTTCCTCGACTTGCGCGATATCCGATACGATGTACGCAATGCTTTGAATCGTTTTACCCAATCCCATGTCATCCGCAAGAATTCCGCCTAGCCGATAATGGGATAACGTCTTTAACCATTGGTACCCGTATTTCTGGTAATCGCGCAGCACGGAATCAAGCTCCGAAGGAACTTCGAAGTCGAGGTTGTCCGGATTCCTCAAGTTATCCCACAACTTGCGCAACGTCTTCCCAAGCTGAATTCCGGGAGAATTTTTGCCGAATTGATCCATGAGCTGGAATCCGCGCACGGCGGGCATCCGAATACGATTTCCGCTCATGTCCGGCTTCCTGAGATCGAGTTCCTCGAATAAGCGGTTAATTTCCCGGAAGCTTTCCTGCTCGAGCGAAAGAAATTGACCGCCGGGGAGCCGATAGTATTTTTTCTTCTCCACGATATTGCGCAGCAGATTCTGAATTTCTTGCTCGTCCATGCCTTCCATGTCGAAAGAAACTTCCAGCCAGTTGGTTCCGATATCGACGTCGATGCGGGCTTTAGGCTGGTATTCCACCGTGCGCATGACCGTTCTTACCGAATCCGTCGCGTAAATATCCACGTCATCGCCGAGTTGAGGCAATATATCGTACAGAAAATCGTAAATGTCGTCTTCGTGGTCCAAGTAGACGTCGCGCCCGTTAAACTTGAACGATGCGCGCTCGATTAGCGCCATAATGCGGTTTTCCCGATCGATGTCCCTCATCAGAATAACGTCGTCCCTGGCATTCTTCATCGCTTTCTGCGGTAAAGGGGAGATAACGATGTCGTCGTATACGTATTCAAGCCTCGCTAGCAGCCTGCTTTCTTCAAAATCCAAATGCAGTCTGGCGCTGAGCGGCGGATTGATGATCCGATCGGCGATTTGCGGAGAGATGTCCACGTTCACGAACTGTTTCAACCCTCGAACGACTCTGTCGATGAACGCTTCGATTTGGTCCTGAGCGATCAATAGCCGGGTGTTTTTCTCGTAATGGAACATTTTTTTCAAATCCGAAATCCGCTTTAGTTGCTCGGGATCGGACTTGAACAGCAATCCGTTAACGATTGCGACGCCGTAATTGTCCATGAACGTGGAGTTTTTAAGTCCTTCGATCTCAAGCTGGTACCCTTCGCCTCCGGCTTTATTCAATTGCACCGAAATCGGCAACGTGCCATCCATCAGTTCCATCGGATGCGTACCGACGGTTTTGTCTTCGAAGCTGATATTCACATGCTCCAAGAGCGGCAGCATTTTCTCCCATATCGCCGGAGGAATGACCAATATCCTCTCTTCCCTGTGAGAGTATGAGGAGAAAGAGTGGAACAAATCCTTGTAGATTTCCTCGACGTTCATCGCTTCGACCAGCAACTGAACGAACCGGGCATCGAATTCCTTGAACTTGTGCTCTGAAGGATCGTACGAAAAATGCTTCGCGAACGACATGGAGGTTCCCGCATCCACGTGCTTCAAGAAATCTTTGATTCTCTGCACGATATAGAGCCTCGATAGCCCGACTTTCATCGATACGGCGAACATAGGCTTGTTCGAGAAGCTCTTCACGAGCTTGCAGGAGTACTCTACTTCAAGCTGCTGCATATCGAATCCGTCTTCGTCGATCGCGTTAGGCTCAGTCCCCGACTGTCCGCTTAATACGCGGTCGAACAAGAAGATAACCTGCTTCGTCAGGCGGGTATCCTTCTCGGAGATCTCATCGGTCTCGGCAGGCGACTCTTCGGCGGTCGCATCCGCGAGCTTTAACAGAACGGCCGCGATATGTTTGCAAAAAGAAAGCGGGGAGTAGGCGGCGCATTCGCATGAAGCCCCTACCTCCCCGTCTCCGTCGATTACGATTTCAACCTCGTACCGGTTGCGATTCGATCCTTTTACGATTGCGCGGTACCCGGCTCCTTCGGCTTCCGTCCTGACGGACAGAACCTGACCCGCGCGGAAATACGCTTCTCCGCGCATGTAAGAGGCGGGTCCGCATAGCTCTTGGATCGATTGTTTATTGAGTGCGAATTCCTTCACATCCCCTATGCGAACCATCATTTATCATCCCGCAATTCATTCAGATCAATTGGAAGGCATCGGAGTGTCCGTCGGATTGGCATAACCCGAACCGTACTTGTTATCGATGTACTCGCGAATTTGGAGATTCGTTTTCCCTTGCTGCTTCAACTGGGCGGACACCATGGCGATCTGCACGCAAACCCCGCATCTCGTCCCATGATCGTCCCATTCCACCGAACCGTCTTCCCGCACCTCGTTAATAAAGCAATTCAAATTGCTCTTATGTCCGGCGCTGTCGCCGCAACCGCAATAACAAGGAATCCACTGCAGCGTATCCCCTAGCTGACCGGCGACTTGATAAGCGACTTGCACGGCTTCTTGCTGAGTCTCCAGAAAAGAAGGCAGCTTCTCCGCGGAAGCCGTAACCTCCCTAAGATCCCCGTTAGGAGCATGGCTGAGATGTTCTTCATGATCGGCCTGATCTTTCCCGCATGCGGTAACGACCAGTAATCCTAAACCGATGACGGTTAACGCTAACCTCTTCATTCTAACCATGTTTACGCCCCGGAATAACGCCCGTCTCCGCGTAAGCGGCCACGATTTGGTCGATTTCCTTCTTCAGTTCGCTTACGAGCTCCGCTTCGGGAACTTTCCGGATCATCTCGCCGTACCGGAATAACATGCCTTCCCCGCGGGCTCCGGCGATGCCGATGTCGGCTTCGCGCGCTTCTCCCGGTCCATTCACCGCGCAGCCGAGGACGGACACCTTGATCGGAACTTTAAGCTTGGACAAATACTCTTCGACTTCGTTGGCGACGGCGAACAGATCGATATCCAGACGACCGCAGGTCGGGCAGGAAATCAACGTCGGCGCGTCGGTAATCAATCCGAACACCTTAAGCAACTCTCTGGCCGCCTTGATTTCTTCAACCGGATCCGCGCTTAAGGATATGCGCATCGTGTTTCCGATCCCATGGTTCAGCAATACGCCGAGTCCCGCCGAGCTCTTGATCGTGCCGGAGAACAGCGTGCCTGCTTCCGTGATGCCTAGATGGAGCGGATACCGGATGACTTCCGCCGCCTTCGTATAAGCTTCGATGGCCATCGGAACGTCGGATGCTTTAAGAGATACGATAATATCGTGAAAATCGAGTTCTTCGAGAATGCCGATGTGGAACAACGCGCTTTCGACCATCGCGTCGGCAGTAGGGTATCCGTACTTCTCAAGCAAGTGGTTTTCCAAGGAACCCGCGTTAACCCCGATCCGAATCGGAATCCCGCGTTCTTTGCAAGCTTTAACGACGGCTTCGACCTTCTCGCGACGACCGATATTGCCCGGATTGATCCGGACCTTGTCGATGCCGTTCTCGATGGCGAGCAAGGCTAACCGGTAATCGAAATGAATATCCGCGACAAGAGGGATGCTGATCTGCCGCTTGATTTCTTTAATGGCTTCCGCCGCTTCTTTGTTGTTAACCGTTACGCGAACGAGCTGACAGCCCGCTTCCTCAAGCCGTTTGATCTCCGCGACCGTCGCTTCGACATCGGCCGTCTTCGTCGTGCACATGCTTTGCAGGATGACTTGGTTGTTGCCGCCGATGGTAAGATCGCCGACCTTCACGGATACCGTATCTGTACGTCTGAACATATGTTTTTCTCCCCTGTATACGCCAAAGTCCACCCCGCGTTTAGGCGGGGTGGAACCGGCAATCTAGGCGAACTCCGCGTCGGCCGAAAGGCCTTGTTGGCGGCTTTCGTCCTGCTCCCGTTACGCGCTTTCTTCTTTTTTCTTGCCTTTTTTGGTCGTTAGTTCCGGTGTCAGCTTCTCCTTGATAACCTTCTCGGTTACCAAACAGTTCACGACATCGTCGCGCGACGGCACTTCGTACATCACGTCGAGCATGATGCCCTCGATGATTGCTCTAAGTCCCCGTGCGCCCGTATTACGCTTGATGGCTTCGCGCGCGATTTCCTCAAGCGCTCCGTTATCGAACTCGAGCTTGACGTTATCCATCTCGAGCAGCTTCTGATATTGTTTGACCAATGCGTTCTTCGGCTCGGAAAGAATGCGAACCAATGCAGGCTCGTCAAGCGGCTCCAGCGTCGAAATGACGGGCAAACGACCGACGAACTCGGGAATCAAACCGAATTTGAGCAAATCTTCCGGTTGAGCGAGCGACAAGTATTCGCCCGGTTTCATATCTTTCTGTCCTTCGAGTGCAGAACTGAAACCGATGACTTTCTTGCCGATACGGCGTTTGATCAACTGTTCCAAACCGTCGAAAGCACCGCCGCAGATAAACAGGATGTTAGTCGTGTCGATCTGGATGAACTCTTGATGAGGATGTTTACGTCCGCCTTGCGGAGGAACCGAAGCAACCGTGCCTTCAAGAATTTTAAGCAAAGCTTGCTGTACGCCTTCACCCGAAACGTCGCGAGTGATGGAAGGGTTCTCGGATTTGCGCGCGACTTTATCGATTTCGTCGATATAGATGATCCCGCGTTCCGCTTTCTCCACGTCGTAATCCGCCGCTTGAATCAGCTTCAGCAAAATATTCTCGACGTCTTCGCCGACGTAACCGGCTTCCGTTAAGGAAGTCGCATCCGCGATCGCGAAAGGAACGTTAAGAATTTTGGCCATCGTCTGAGCGAGAAGCGTTTTACCGGAGCCCGTAGGACCTACAAGCATGATATTACTCTTCTGTAGCTCGACGTCTTCGATCTTCGCCTGGGAATTAATGCGTTTGTAGTGATTATATACGGCAACCGATAAAGACTTCTTCGCTTGCTCTTGACCGATGACGTACTGGTCGAGAATGTTGCGAATGTCTTTCGGCTTCGGAATATCCTTCAGATCGAGCTCTTCTTCGTGACCGAGCTCCTCTTCCACGATTTCCGTGCACAGTTCGATACACTCATCGCATATATATACGCCGGGACCGGCAACCAGCTTTCGAACCTGATCCTGCGATTTACCGCAGAACGAGCACTTTAACTGACCTTTTTCGTCGCTGAATTTAAACATGTAAACCCTCCTTAGTAAACCGCTTCATACTATCTTATGCTTTCTGATTATCCGTAGCAATCGGAGCGGTAATTACTTTATCCACCAATCCGTATTGTACCGCTTCTGCCGCGCTCATGAAGTTGTCGCGGTCGGTATCCCGTTCGATTTTCTCGTACGGTTGGCCCGTGCGGTCGACGTAAATCTGATTCAGCTTTTGTTTCGTCTTGACGATCCAATCCGCGTGAATCTTAATATCGGACGCCTGACCTCTTACCCCGCCTAACGGCTGGTGAATCATGATCTCGCTGTTCGGCAAAGCGAAACGCTTGCCCGGAGCGCCGGCCGTAAGCAACAATGAGCCCATGCTGGCAGCCATGCCAACGCAAATCGTAGATACGTCGGGCTTAATGAATTGCATCGTATCGAAGATTCCCATACCGGCCGTTACCGAGCCGCCAGGGGAGTTAATGTACAGGTGGATGTCCTTCTCTGGATCTTCCGCTGCCAAGAAAAGCAGTTGGGCGATAATGAGATTGGCGACATCGTCGTCAATCGCGCTTCCGAGAAAAATAATCCGGTCCTTCAAGAGCCTAGAATAGATGTCGTACGACCGCTCTCCGCGATTCGTTTGCTCGACGACCATAGGTACCAACATGTTACCAACCCCTTTTCTCATTGGACTTCAAATCTCGGTAATAGTTTAACACGTTCAAAACGGAATGTCATGTTGACGAGTTCTTTTCGGGCGAACGTTGGTCTTGAGACGGTGTTGAGCTTATGTATTCGGGGTGAAAAATAAGGCACGCGAGTTGCACGTGCCTTTTCTGTGATGGTTGGATTTATGCGGATTTGCTGTTGTCGACCAGGAATTTCACGGCTTTGCGAACTTTCAGATCCGCGCCCATGTTCTCTAGGTATCCGTTCGCAGCGAAAATATCCCGAAGTTCTTCAGCCGGACGATTGTACAGCTTGGACAGGTTCTCCAGCTCTTCGTCGATATCGGCTTCGGAAACGTCTAAGTTTTCCGCTTTCGCGATTTCCTCGAGGACCAAGTTATTGCGAACGCGTTTCTCCGCATCCACTTGCATTTGCGCTTTCAGCGCAGCTTCGTCTTGACCGCTGAACTGGTAGTACAGGTCAAGGTTCATGCCTTGCTGACGAAGACGGTTTTCGAAATCCTTCAACATATGAGCGATCTCGGAATCGACCATCACTTGCGGCACTTCAAGCTCGGCGGCATCGGTCGCTTTGTCAACGATCGCCGTTTCGCGAGCGAGCTCGGCATCTTTAACTTTGCGATCCTTCAGCTTGGTCGTCAAGTCGGCTTTGTACTCTTCAAGCGTATCGAACTCGCTTACGTCTTTGGCGAATTCATCGTCAAGGGCAGGCAGGTTTTTACGTTTGATTTCGTTGAGCTTCACTTTGAATACGACGGCTTTGCCAGCCAAGTCTTCCGATTGGTAATTTTCAGGGAAAGTTACGTTGATGTCTTTCTCTTCGGCGATGTTAAGACCGACGACTTGATCTTCGAATCCCGGAATGAACGAACCGGAACCCAGCTCAAGCGAATAGTTGTCGCCTTTGCCGCCGTCGAACGGAACTCCGTCCAAGAAACCTTCGAAATCGATCGAAGTGTGGTCGCCTTGTTGCGCGGGACCTTCATCAACGACTACGAGCTCGGCATGGCGATTTTGCAGGCGCTCCAACTCGGCCGCAACTTCCTCTTCGGAAACTTCCGCTTCTTCCGCAGGAACGACTAAGCCTTTGTAGTCGCCAAGTTTAACTTCCGGTTTAACCGTTACTTTAGCTTTGAATTTGAACGATTTGCCTTTGCCGAATTGCTCAACGTCTACGTCAGGACGATCGATCGGCTCGATGCCGGCTTCGTCGATTGCTTTCGAGTAAGCTTCGGGAAGCAAAATATCGATCGCGTCTTGATAGAGGCTTTCGACGCCGAAACGAGCTTCGAAAATGCCGCGCGGCACTTTACCTTTACGGAAACCCGGTACGTTTACTTTTTGTACGACTTTGCGAAACGCCTTGTCCAAAGCAATCGTAACTTGCTCCGCATCCACTTCAACCTCAAGAACCCCAACGTTCTTCTCTATCTTTTCCCAGTTTGCTGTCATTTTATGCTTTCCCCTCCGTAACATCTTGCCGCTTCGATGCGGCCATTCCATTCACATAAACCACTCTATTATAGAACAACATCGTCCCGCGTTCAAGGCTGAAACTAAACTCATGTGTGATTCGGTCGCGGCTCGATGGAATACTGCCGCAGCCAACGGAGCGCCTGCTCGTAACGAAAGCGCAATTCCCCCGTAATCCCGTATTGCTCCCGGATCCATTCGTCGCCGTGTTTGCCGTGCAATTTCTCCATCAACAGTTGGTGAAGAGCCGCTCCCCATAAGTCCGAAGAGCCGTCGTCATCCTCGACCATGCTTTTATAAATCGAGGTTCCATACGCGACTTCCACGCATTCCTTCCACATCTCTTCCGCGAAATAAGAAAGCGTCGGGTCGGATACTTCCGCCGTTTGGCGAACCCTATCCAGAACGTGCAGAACGCCTTGCGGAAATTCGGAAAAGACAAGCGGGGTATCGCCGGATTCCACCGTCAAGCTTTCCCCGTCCCTCCAAAAAGACACGGGTCCCGCCGCCCCTTGTTTCCGCAGAGCTTGAAGGGCGCGAAATTGCACGGGAGGGATATATTCCTTGCGCGCCAGCCACTGCCTTAACGACAGATCGATGTCCGGGTGAGCGACGTGCATCAGTTGACTTAGAATCAGCAATTGCTGCTCGGGATCATCCCCATTATATAGAGAAGCCAATAATTGCGGGATATAATCGGTATCGGATTCGAACCGCTCCTCGACTCTGCGCCTGAAGATGTCATCCTCTTGCTCGTCCTCGTCTTGTTCCGCTTCCGCAAGTTGCCCGAATTCGGAGTGGCTTACGGCTTCCGGAAACGCGGCATTCAGCCAGCCTAGCAGCGCCTGCCATTCCGTATGATGGCGTTCCGCTTCTCCGTGGCATTGCAACAAGAAAAGCAGCAGCCCTTTGGCATCTCCGTATCTTTCCGTCTCTAACATTTTCGTCAGATGTATCTGATAATAATCCAATGTTTTGGGAAACAACACCAGGTTATCCTTCGTGCGGTCGTCCGACATGGGGCAACCCCCTCCAAATTTACCGGCTTAAAGTACATGTTCAAAAAGTCCGGTTTTCAGCACCGAGAAGGTTGAAAGAAGCTCAGGGACTGAGGAACGGAGCGTAGGTAGAACCTACGTGAGTACTGGAAGGCCCGGCTGAATTCAAGATTCGATGTCGAGTACGCTACTAGATCGGCTTCGTGATCAAAATCGGACTTATTGAACTACCACTTAAGTCGTCTAAACCGGCCTTAAGCAGCAAGCTCAGTCCACAGCATTATATCACGAACGACCGGGGAAAAGAAAAAGAACCGGGAGGAATGAGAAATCTGCTCTCGGCCAACTTAAGGCGGCTTTTCCGCTCTATTTCCTTGTTCGGTGCCTCTTTGGCCGAGCCCGTGTCTCAATGGTCATGGGGCACGATGGCCAAAAAAGTTCTTCAAAATACTCTATCCCCATTTTCGGCGGCTGAACTTAGTCGCAACGCGCCGCCGACAAATCCATTAGAGCTAAGAGAGTACCTTACAACCGCCGAAGGTTGACTCTCCGCAAAACGCACTGAGAGTATCTTACACCCGCCGAATTTTGGCTGACGATCCGGAAAGCGCACTGAGTACCTTACAGCCGCCGAATTTTGACTAATGAACCCGTATGCGCACTGAGAGTATCTTACACCCGCCGAATTTTGGCTGACTCTCCGCGAAACGCACAGAGAGTACCTTACAACCGTCGAAGGTTGGCTGACGATTCGGGAAGCGTACTAAGATTACCTTACAGCTGACGAAGGTTGGCTGACGATCCGGGAAGCGCACTGAGAGTACCTTACAGCTGCCGAAGGTTGGCTGACGATCCGGGAAGCGCACTGAAAGTACCTTATAGCCGCCGAAGGTTGGCTGACGATCCGGGAAGCGCACTGAGAGTACCTTACAGCTGCCGAATTTTGGCTGACTCTCCCCGAAGCGCACTGAGAGTACCTTACAACCGCCGAATTTTGACTAATGAACCCGTAAGCGCACTGAAAGTACCTTACAGCCGCCGAAGGTTGGCTGACGATCCGGGAAGCGCACTGAGAGTACCTTACAACCGCCGAATTTTGGCTGACTCTCCGCAAAACGCACTGAGAGTACCTTACAACCGCCGAATTTTGGCTGACTCTCCGCAAAGCGCACTGAGAGTATCTTACAGCTGCCGAATTCTGGCTGACGATCCGGGAAGCGCACTGAGAGTACCTTTTCTCTATTATCTTTACGGGGAAAGTAGGTTGCAATGTTCCTTAGCGTGAGGCTGGATGACGACTACGGTGAAAGTAGACAAAAAAGTGCCTAGAATTACTCCCTAAAAGAAGTGGATCTAAGCAGTAACAGCTGCTCAACTCAATTTCCTCGTCCCGGTGCCTCTTTCGCCGATATAAAGCGGCTAGCATCTCTAATCCCGCTCTGGATGCCGTTACTCTCCGTTCCTTCTGAAATTACAATTGATTTTCTATAAAGTTCCATGCTATGATATTCCATGTTTCTTAACGCATGCGGGTGTAGTTCAGTGGCAGAACGCCAGCTTCCCAAGCTTGAGGCGAGGGTTCGATTCCCTTCACCCGCTCCATTATGCCTAAACTTCTTCGGAAGGGAAACGAACCCTCAGCGGTTCGACCGTCCGTGAACGCTTCATATGAATCATCCAAGTAGGACGCGCGTCAACATCTACCACTACCTGTTCCCGCAGGGAACCTTCCAATCAAAGATGTTGAGTATTCCCTTCACCCGCTCCATTATGCCTAAACTTCTTCGGAAGGGAAACGAACCATCAGCGGTTCGACCGTCCGTGAACGCTTCATATGAATCATCCAAGTAGGACGCGCGTCAACATCTACCTCTACCTGTTCCCGCAGGGAACCTTCCAATCAAAGATGTTGAGTATTCCCTTCACCCGCTCCATTATGCATACTCAAACTAATCAAATATGAAGGGCTGTCCCAGAAGTCATTGTTAAATGACCGAGAGACAGCCCCTTGTTTATTTTGCCAAGGTCTGACGTTCATTCCATTTTTGTAACCAAGGTTACAGAAATCGACAACTCCGAAATGGTAGCATAGTCCTATAAGAGAGATAGAGGTCTTCATAGGAGAGGTACACATGCTAATCATTCCTGTTAACGAGCTGGTAGAAGGCGATCTTCTAAGCCGGAGTATATATACCGCCGACGGACGCCTCATGCTCAAACAAGGCATATCCTTAAATGAGAGTCTGATCGATGGTATCAAGCGATTGGGACATCGTTACATTTCCGTCGAAATGACCGACATTCGCGCTTCCCTCAGCGGTTCCGACATTAAACGGAATCTACGGTCGAGGTTTCCCGCATGGCGCGAAAGCCGAGTCATTATTGGAAAGCTCGCAAATTTGCGGCCTGGCCAGCGATTTCGATTATTTCATGAACGATCCGACCACCCGTCGTCTGCCATCGGAAGGAATCGACTTCCTGATGTCGAAAATAGACTCTTCGTACAGCTACACCGTCGTTAGTGCTTTCATGAAAGCATTTCAGCCCTATCCTCTAGGCACGCGGGTTACTTTGTCCGGCGGCTTAAAGGGGACGGTGCGAGCGATCAATGAAGGCAATTCCTGCCGCCCCGTCATTCAATTGGAAGATCGAGATACCCGCATCGACCTCATGAAACACATGGCCTTCCAAATCGAGAAAGTTATTCCGCACGCGCAAGATTAGGAGGGGTGGAAATTGTTTATAGACGGCGATATGCTAAAGGCGTCTATCCCTTTCTTTCGCGATATCGAACCCGAGCTCATTGAACGACTCCTCCCGTATATGTATTCGAAAAACTATCGCAAAGGCGAATTGATCTTCCTCGAAGGCGATCAAGGGAACGATATTTTTTTTATCGGAAGCGGTTCAGTCAGTATTTATTCGTTCGACAAATCGAAGAAGGTAATTTTGGCCGTCCTTCGAGAGGGAGAATATTTCGGAGAAATGGCGCTTATGAAACCCGGACTCGTCCGCTCCGCGACCGCGGAGTGCTTGATGCCGACCCGATTGTACGGTTTACGCCGCACTGATTTCCAACTGCTGATCGAGAATGACCGCAATATCGCCTTTCATTTACTGGATTACACGATGGATCGATTGCGCCGGGCGAACCAACAAATCCATGATCTGACCTTCCTCAACGTCCGGTCGCGAATCGTCAAGAAACTGCTTACTTTGGCGCAAGATTATTCAAGCGACGAGTTGAACGAATTCGTCATTCCCGTTAAAATCACGCATCAGCAACTTGCCGAAATGGTCGGTGCCGCACGGGAAACAGTAACAAAAGTGCTACAGGAGCTTCAGGATGAAGGCTTGATCGCCATTCAAGGTAAGAGGGTTCATTTGCAGGATATTCAGCTAATCAAAAAAAAGCTCAATGAGGAAATATAATCCTTGCGGAATGAAAATGATTATGATAAGATACTTTTTGCGTGTCTCAGTAGCTCAGCTGGATAGAGCAACGCCCTTCTAAGGCGTCGGTCGGGGGTTCGAATCCCTCCTGGGACGCCATTATAATGAAGATACGTTTTTTAATAATAGTTCGTGGAAACCCTCAACCCCCTTTATTCAAAGGCGTTTGAGGGTTTTTCTTATGTCATGGGTTTGAAGTTCGTCAATCGTTGAATTATAGTTACATGAGGATAACTGTTAGCCACATCCGAGACTTCCTGCATAGGTGATCCAATGACTATAAAACTTTCAACGACTCATCACGCTACACCCGTCGCCGAGCTTATTATGCTGGCTATTCAAGACATCGGTTACCAGTTGACCGGAGAAAAGAACGAAGCGGACGTCCTTAGCCAGTTAGAACGGTTCATCGTCGCCGAAGGCAATCGGTTCAGCCATTCCTGCATTCTTGTTAAAGAAGCGGAAGGCCGTCCCATCGGCATGATTCTCTGTTACCACGGCAGCGATGCCGCAAAGCTGTACGAGCCCATCGTCGAGCACTTGCGAGAAAAAACCGGCGATCTCGGCATCGCCATCGACCAAGAGGCCGACGAGGACGAGTATTATATCGATGCCATCGCGGTCGATCCGAACTTCCAAGGCCAGGGAATCGCGAAGCAACTTATCGCTGCCGCCGAACAGCAAGCTATAGAATCCGGGTATGACAAGATCGCGCTTAACGTTGACCAAACGAACGAGGGGGCTCATTCCCTCTACCGAAAGCTCGGATACGTTGCCGACAAGACGATCACGATTCACCATAAACCATACTGGCATATGGTTAAGCCTCTCAACTCCTAAAACAAACCGCCCCGCAAACGATTAAAATCGTTTGCGGGCGGTTATGGTTGAAAGCCCGTTATTCAAAAGGATACCGTAAATTCCATTGCTGCCTGATCCGATCTAAAGTCGTCATAATATCCAATGTCTCGCTTAGCGGCATAACGGTGCTCTCGGTTCGCCCTTCGCGCAAGCAAGCCATCGCCTCCTCCGCCTCGTAAGCATAACCGGCAACGGTACGGTCATCCTCGAATATCACCGGATCCTTACCGGCGATATGTAAAGTCGCCGAGCGCGCCGCCAAGAATACCGGGACATGGATATATCCTTGTGTGCCGAAAATATAGGCGTCGTTCACAAGCCCCAATTGCACGGCTCCGTTTAATGCAGCCGTTCTCCCTCCCTCGTACTCGAGCAGCAGGGAAAACTGTTCGTCCACTCCCGTTGCTCCGATCTTCGCGCTGCTCATGATCTTCTGCGGCTGGCCGCCGAATACCATAGAAGCGAACGATACCGGGTAGATCCCGGCGTCCAGCAACGTCCCTCCTCCTAGATTAGGATCCAGCAAGCGACTTTCCGGGTGCCACCCGATATTAAACCCGAAATCCGCCTTGACCATTCTGACTTCCCCGATAGCGCTTTCATTCAGCCACTGCCTAACTTGACGGATTGGCGGCAAGTACCGGGTCCACATCGCTTCCATTAGAAAAACCCGATTGTCCTTGGCGAACCGGATGATTTCCTCGGCTTCCGCGGCGTTCATCGTAAAGGGCTTCTCGCAGAGGACGGCTTTACCCGCCCTTAGGAAGGTGAGTGCGTTCTCTCGATGCGCTGGGTGGAGAGTCCCGATATATACGATATCCACTTCCGAATCATCCGCTAATTCGTTCATGCTCCCATACGCACGGTCCACGTCGAACTCCTTGGCGAAAGCTTGCGCTTTCTCCAGGCTCCGCCCGGCTACCGCGACCAACCGCGCGCCCTTCGCGTGAACTAAATCCTTGGCAAATTGCTTCGAGATCCCTCCCGGTCCCGCGATGCCCCATCCGATCGTTCTAGCCTCAGCCATTTTCCCACGCCTCCCTAGCTTTTTATTCAATCTATTCCCATTGTATAATACAGGCAACGGAACATCTAGACGCAGGAGGTATCGATAATGGGAACTTGGTTGATCTACGCTTTGCTGTCGGCCGCAACCGCGGCCCTCGTTGCGATCTTCGGGAAAATCGGCCTTAAAGACATCGACGCCAACTCGGCCACGGCTATCCGCGCGGTCATTATGGCTTTATTCTTACTTGGCGTCGTCGTCGTGCAAGGTAAATTCGCCCAGCTCGGGGACATTTTCGCCCAGAAAAAAGCGATGTCCTTCATCGTGCTCAGCGGCGTCGCGGGCGCCCTATCGTGGCTGTTTTATTTTCTGGCGCTTAAAGGCGGCAAAGTCTCTCAAGTCGGGCCGATAGACAAGCTTAGCGTCGTTCTAGCCGTCTTGCTAGCCTTCTTCTTCCTCGGGGAGAAGATTTCGTGGGTAAACGCGCTAGGCGTCGCGATGATCGCCGGAGGAGCCATCTTAGTCGCGCTAAAATAAGAACAACGCGCACCATGTGACGATTTCCCGTCCAGGCTGCGCGTTATCGCTTAGCTCTATTTCGCTTCGATCCAAGTTACTTCTTTATCCTGCAAAGCGGATAACCATTCTTTCGGTGCCGCTACGTCGCTGATGATCAGATCGATTTCCTGCAAATCGGCGATTTTGAAAAATTGCAGCTGTCCGAATTTCGATTGGTCCGTTACGATGATCGATTGCTTGGAATGTCCGATCAGTTTGCGGGCTAATTGTCCCCTTTGCGCATCGAAACTGGTAACCCCTTTATCTATCATCAGGCCGTCAATGGAAATGAAAGCTTTGTCCGCGTAGAAGGATTCGACCATTTGCTCCGCGAGAGTGCCCGTCGAACGGGATTGAGGCGAATCGATCTTGCCCCCTATGAAATAAATGTCGCCGTTAAACAATCCCCGGTTATTGTAATCGATCAACATATACAAACCGGCTACGGACATCGTTAGCACCGTTAGATTTTTTTTGTTCAGCAAATAATCGATCATCTGCAGCGTGGTCGTGCCGTCATCGATGAAAACGACGTCGTTGTCTTCCACGAGTGAAGCAGCGGCCCGGCCGATCCTCCGCTTCTCTTCCGCGTGCAGAACCTCTCTCTTGAAATACGACGGCTCTTCGCGAGCGATATTGATTTTAATCGCGCCGCCGTATACGCGCTTAAGCTTGTTGTCCTCTTCGAGCTCTTCGAGATATCGGCGGATCGTCTCGGAAGATACTTTCAACTTCTCGACCAAATCGTAGGTTTTTACCTTCCCCTCCAGATTCAGCTGCTGCAAAATATAGTCCTTCCGCTCTTCACCGATTAAAGACATGAACAAACCCTCCACCTTCGTGATAAAACTTATCCCATCTTAACGCGTCGAATGACATTGCTTACCAGAAACGAATTTTCTCAATGCTCTGCGTGAGACGTTCCATATCGGCGGCATTCACGTCCCCGATATTGCCGATGCGGAATGTCGGTGCCGTCGATATTTTACCGGGATATAAGACAAATCCTTCTTGTTTGATTCTCTCATAAAGCTCTTTGAAAGAAAACGAATCGCTCTCCGGATAATAGAAAGACGTAATAATCGGCGATTGATGCTCTTCCGGGAGAAGAGCGCGAAATCCAGCACGAGCCATTCCCGCCGCTAAGGTTTTCTGGTTGTTCGTGAATCTCATCTGACGTTTGGCAATGCCGCCTTCTTGTTCTAGCTCGCGCAACGCCTGGTTAAATGCATAGACGACATGGGTAGGCGACGTAAATCTCCACTTCCCGCCTTCCCGCTCCATCGTATCCCACTGATCGTACAGATCGAGAGAGAGCGATCTCGCGCGTCCGGCGCATTGTTCCAACGAAGTTGTCTTGGCTATGACGAAACCGAAACCCGGCACGCCTTGGATACACTTATTGCTGCTGCTGATTAGAAAATCGATTCCGATATCGGCGACATCAAGCTCGATACCTCCGAAACTGCTCATCGCATCTACGATATAGACTTTTCCATGCCGATTGGCTACGCGTCCGATTTCTTCGATCGAATTGCGCATCCCGGTCGTCGTCTCGGTATGGACGACCGCGACGTGCGTGATGTCCGGTTGCTCCAGAAGGACCGAATCCAACCTCGCTCCATCGACCGGCGAAGTCTCGCCGAAATCGATGACGACCGTATCGATGCCGAGTACTTTCGCCATTTTTCCGATCCGATCGCCGTAAGCGCCGTTCGCGAGAACGGCAAGCTTCCCGTCATGCGGAATAACCGAACCGATTACGGATTCGACGACGAACGTGCCGCTGCCTTGCATGAGCACGGTCGTATAACTCGCGGGAGCGCGGGTTGCGAGCCGTACGAGCTTGGAACGAATGCTCTGCACGACTTCGTTATATTGCTGATCCCACGTGCACCAATCGCTAAGCATGGCCGCCTTCACCGTCGGGGTCGTCGTCAAAGGGCCGGGAGTGAGCAACAAATAGGGATTACTCCGCGGAAGCATATCCGGGCTTTCCCCACGGGCTAATCTGACGTTCACTTCTTCGAGAACGGCGTCCAGATCTCCTATGGTCTCAATCACGTAATGCGCGCCCGCCTCGCGGAATTGGCGTTCGATCTCGTCTAATCTCGTTTGCAATCGTAATGGATCGCACGCTTCGACTTCCGCTTCGGTCATTCCCAGCTCGTTGCTGCCCTTAAGAATGCCCACGGACCACATTCCCGCGTTTAAGCCTTCCGCGACATCCGATAACGTGTCTCCGACCTTCACGAGAGCTTTCATCGGATAGACGCCGAGCCGTTTCGCGTTCTCGTAGCTCATCCAAGGGTAAGGGCGACCCGCCATCGTATCGTCGGGGCAAACGAACGTATCCGGCGCATAACCTCTTTTACTAGCTTCCGCCGTTACGATCTTCATCATTTCTTTCGTGTATCCCGTCGTAGACCCGATCTTAACCCCCATGCTCCTAAGCCTCTCGACAAGCTCCAAAGCTCCGGGTATCGGAGTCGTATACTCCGGCAGCGCTTCGAATAATAACTTCTCGAAACCGGCATACATCTCGTCGATATCCGCTTCGTTAGGCAATCTCCCGTATTTCTCCTTCCATAGCGCCGCCACTCGTTCCATTTTGCATATCGCTAAGAGGTGGTCCCGCTTCAAGAGCCCCATCGGCTTGCGGACTTCTTCGGAAGTAACCTCGATTCCTTTTAACTTAAACATTTCAACGAATGCGGCAACCGGCGCGAAACACCCGTAATCGATCATCGTGCCTGCCCAGTCTAGAATAACGCCTTGAACTTGTACTTCTTTCATCTCTAACCGCTCCTCTATAGTTGCGTTTAATTACTTCATGTTCTGCCAACGATTCGTTCTTTGTTTCAGCTTGCGAACGAACGCTTCATAAAGCGACTTGACCGCGATGTTGCTCGCGACGATAAGAACCGCCATAGCCGCCGCGGCAGCCGTATCGCCCGCATCGTCCATGCTCACGATGGATACCGCCGCCAGATTGAAATCTGCGGCCCGCAAAAACACGACGGCGGATACGGTAACCATGGAATTGACGAAAAAGTAGCCTGCGATCTCGATAATAGCCGGCAGCGATAGCGGTACCGTCACCTTCAGGAACGTCCGATAGAAGGGCACCCGCATCGATTCGGAGACGAGCTCGAACTCCTTGTCCAGCTTCTTGAGCGACGAGGTCGCGGTAATGAACGGCACGGAATAGAAGTGCACGACGTTGGCGAGCACGATAATCCACATCGTTCCGTATAAGCCGTTCAGCGGATTGTTCGGATGGTTGAAGAAAAAAATGTAAGCCAGTCCGATGACCATACCGGGTAAAGCGAGTGGCAATAGCGACAGAAAGTAACCGACCTGACGAAATCCTCCGAGAAACCTGGATTTCTCGATTAAATAGGCGATTACGAAAGTAATAATCGTACCGATTATCGCCGTCAAGAAAGATACTTTAAGGCTGTTTAAATAAGGCTGAAGCCCTCCGGCCGCTACATCGGAGAAATCGAAATGCTTGAAGCCGAGCGTCAGATCGTAAGGCCAAACGTTTACCATCGAGGCGAACACAGTCGTCGCCAGCGGCAACAAGATCGCAACCGAGATAGCTAAGCAGAACAAAGTAAACACCCGGTCTCGCCATTTCCCTTCTCTCGTGCGATAAGGCGTCGATTTGGCCGAAAGCATGGAACGCTGCTTGCGATCGACGATTCGGTCTACGACGAAAGCGATGATCGCCGGTAGGGTAAGCAGGATGCCGACCGTCGCCCCCATCGACATGTTCTGCTGGCCGATGACTTGCTTGTAAATATCCGTCGCCAACACGTTAAACTGGCCTCCGACAGCCTGCGGAGCTCCGAAGTCGGTAAAGCTCGCCGTGAAGCAAACGAAGATGGCGCTGATCAAGCCGTATTTGACCGAAGGAAGCGTCACCGTGATAAATTTGCGCAGAGAATGCGCGCCTAAGCTGTCGGCGGCTTCGTATAGCCGATAGTCCGTAATTGCCAGCGTCGTAATAAAGATCAGGTAAGCTTGCGGAAACGTATAGATGACTTCCGATACGATAATGCCGAACGGACCGTAGAGCGGAAGCTTGATACCCGGCAAGGCACCGAAAAATCCATTCGTGACAAGCCCCTGGTTTCCGAATAAATAGGTCAGGGAGATCCCGTGCATCATCGTCGGAGCGAACAGGGGCAGCATGGCCACGTACTTGAAATACCCTTTGCCCCGCATCCCGGTCCGACTAATGCCGAAAGCGTAGAAGAACGCCAGCGTAACGGCAATGACCGTGGAGACGGAGGAAATAAACAACGTATTCGTTAACGATTGGACAAGAGCCGGCGATGTAAAATATTTCGCGAAATTTCCGATGCCGGCAAAGCTGCCATCGCGATTCTCGAAAGCCTTGGAGAATAAGGACCATAAAGGAAACAGAATCGCCAGCAATAAAGCTAGCGTAGTCGCGATAATAAGTCCGATTTGCAGAAGATCGGCGTTGCTCCACCTTTGCCGCAGTTTCATGAAAATATCCATAACGTTTCTCCTTTAAGCATGAATCTTCGTCTCGGGAGTAAAAGAGATCAATTTCTCCTGTGGGACTTCAAGCGAGACAACGCCGTTTTTCATGATTTGCAGATGATGCGAGACATGAGCGGATACGTCCACGGTAATCCTCTCCGGCCCTTTGCCCGTACCTAACGAATCCGTTTCAAGCAGCAACCGATAAAAAGGACCTCTAAATTCGATATTTTTAACGACGGCCGAAACGCCCTGACCAGATGCTGCCGCGGTAATGCGAATGTGTTCGGGTCGGACAGCCTGAATCGGTATCGGATTCGCCTCATCATTCGTAGCCTCCAAGAAATTGATCGAACCGATAAAATCGGCCACGAACGGATTGTCCGGCTGCTCGTATACTTGTTGCGGCGTACCGATTTGTTGAATTTCGGCATTGTTCATGACCACGATCCGATCCGACATCGTAAGGGCTTCTTCCTGATCGTGAGTAACCATGATGGTCGTAATGCCAAGCCGCTCCTGAAGCTCGCGGATTTCATGGCGGAGCTTAAGCCTAACCTTCGCATCAAGCGCGGACAAAGGCTCATCCAGCAATAGAAAATCCGGAGAAAGCACGATCGCCCGTGCCAACGCGATTCTCTGTTGCTGACCGCCGGACAATTGGGAGGGATAACGCGAGCCGGCATGGGCTAGATCGACCAGCCCGAGAACGCTATGCACCTTTTCCTCGATATCTTGTTTCGGGATACCTTTCCCATGCAGTCCATAGGCTACATTCTCGTAGGCCGTTAAATTCGGAAACAGCGCATAGGACTGAAACACCATTCCGAAATTTCTCTTAGCCGGCGGAAGCTTGGAGATATCTTTCCCGCCAGCGAGAATGCTTCCGCTAGAGGACTTCTCCAGACCCGCGATAATTCGAAGCAGCGTAGTTTTACCGCAACCGCTCGGCCCCAGCAAGCAAACGAACTCGTTCTTGTAAATATCGAGATTAATGTCGCGCAAAGCGGAAACCGCTCCGAATGATTTGTTAACGCCTTGGATCGACAGATGAGGCTGAGACATATGATCCTCCCTAAGTGAATGATGAAATGGGGTGTTCCTATCTGATCCCAGTATAGAAGAGGAATGATAACTCAATGTTAACGCAAAGTAATTTATGTGTTATTTGTTTTATTTAGTTGTTTTTAATTGTTATTCAAATAGGTCGGATGATAAAAAAGAAACAGCCTCCCGCAAACGGAAGTTTGCCGGACAGCTGTTTCTTCAAATCGCATGGAATACCGGAATCGTTACGTTTTCGGCTCGCTTTTCGCATTGTATCGCTTGTCCCACTCCGTTAACGTATGTTCGCGGTTTTTCGCGGCCTCGCTAAGATCGATCGGGATGAGTTGGTCCATCGGATCTTTCGAGTATCCTTCCGGAATGACGGTTGAATCGCTCTTTACCGAAAGAATGGCATAGTTTTTATTGTATTCTTTCATGACTTCTTCGCCGATCGCCCAATCCAGGAACTGTTGCGCCGCTTTCTTGATCGTTCCTTTTTTAATCAGGGCGTTCGCTTCCAGATCCCATCCGGAACCTTCGGTCGGGAAAACCGTTTCGACGGGGGAACCCTTCTGCGCTTCTTGAATTCCGCGGTATCCGAACGAAATCCCGATCGGATATTCTCCCGTCCCGGACAGCTTCGCCGGTTTAGAACCGGAATGCACGTACATCGCGATATTTTCGTTTAGCTTGTCCAAGTATTCCCAGCCCTTTTCTTGTCCCATCAGTTGCAGTACTCCGGATACGGTCAGAAACCCTGTTCCGGACGAAGATGGGTTGGGCATCGTAATCAAGCCTTTGTACTCCGGTTTAATCAAATCTTCGTAGCTTTGCGGAATGGCCAATCCGAGCTTCTCCATCTCCGGCTTATTGACGACGAACGCGGTTTCCCAAGCATCGATTCCGACCCAGCGCGTCGGTTCGTTGGAATCCTTAAATTCCGGCAGAACGCGATCTACGCCTTCCGGGGAATAGCCTTCCAGCATGCCGTTCTGGTCAAGCACGAGCAAACTAGTTGCCGCCAACCCCCACACGAGATCGGCTTGCGGATTGTCCTTCTCCGCCAACAGCTTTGCCGTAATGATACCGGTCGAATCGCGTACGAAATTCAGTTTAACGTCCGGATATTTTTCTTTGAAAGAAACCAAGTAAGCTTGGATGATATCGTCTTCGAGCGCAGTGTAAACCGTAAGCTCTTTACTCTCCTCGTCGATCTTCGCTCCTTCCGGGTTTTCCGATGCAGGCGCGGATGATTGGGCTTCCGTTCCCGCGCCATTGTTGCTGGCGCTGTTGTTCGCATTGTTGTTTGCGACTTCGGTTTTACCGCATGCCGCTAAGATCGTAAACGTAAGAATAATGGCCAGCATCGTTATCAGTTGCTTTTTCATTTTTATTTCCCTCTCCTCGGCAAACTTATTTTTTCTCTCCTTACAATAAATCAGTAATGTAAAATCGCGATTAAGCACAAGTTAATTTATTGTTTTTTATTATTGTTACATTGTTTTTCCCTTTGTTTTATCCAAAAAGGAAAGCCGTTCGGCTCAGGTAACGAGCGAACGGCTTCTCCAATGGCTTCTCGACGATCAGCGGTTATTAACGGTTATGAGGTTGAGCCGGATTGTTCTGCGCGGGATGAAATGTATTGTTCTTCAACGTCTCCTCCGCGAAATCTTCGCCCTTCTTCGCGTATTGATTTCCTTTGTTTTTCTTGTACTTGTCCGCCATGCGTTCTTCACCTCCCCGTTCACGTATTTGTTATTGTTTTAAATTTCTCTCCAACGCTTCCGAGACTCCCGTATATGCCAATATTTGCGAGGCGAACTCGTCCCTGTCGTTCGCTCCCAGATGGTCCGGCGAAGAGAAAAAAGACTTCGTCACGTCGTCGAACGCGGAATGCAAGCTGTTGTCGAACCAGTCGATTTCTTCGCTTGCGTCGTTCGAGATCAGTTTGACTAACGGATATGAATCCTCTTTGCCCATGCGAAAATAAGCCAGCATTTGCGTGTCGTGTTGATGATCGGTGAACACTTCTACCTCGGCGAGACGCTGCCCGCCGCGATCCAATATCCGCCGAAACTGAGCTTCCCTAACCTTCATGCAAGGATCGCCCTCCTCTTGCTCTCATTACAAAATGTTCATCGATTCGATATGCCGTTTCGTTTCATAAGTGCCCAATTCATGAAGCATTCGATAAATGTCCATAAGAAGGGCATCGTACGTAGCGTTGTCCGGCGTGTCGCTAACCATCGGGTTTCCTTTGAAGCTCAGCGCCTCGTCTTCATCCGCGTCCTGCGTTTCCGCGAATAACTCCTGCAGCTTATCCAGCTCCGCTTCGTTCGCATGAATCGCGAATTCGAACGCCGCCGCTTCGGGATCCTCTAATACTTGACCTGCTCCGACCGATACATAGTATGTTTTCCTGTCCGGCTCGGGAGTCTGTAACTCGTCCATGCGTCGATCAATCTCCTTCCTCTTGCGAACCCGTTCTCCTCACGTATTTTCTCCCAGCGGACATACATGTTATGCCTTTTTTCGCATATCCATCTTATGATCGGTTTTGAGGCAGAGGAGGGTTGAAGGCACATGTGTGGAATTACCGGATGGATTGACTGGAACAAGGACTTAACGACGCAAGCCGATACGATCGAGAAAATGACCGAGACGCTGGAACTAAGAGGGCCGGATGCCTCCGGAACTTGGCTTTCTCGCCATTGCGCCTTCGGACACCGCCGGCTTTCCGTAATGGATCCCGCCAACGGCGCTCAGCCTATGGTTCGTCCGGCCAAAGGCCAGGATAATCACGATTGCGTCCTTGTGTATAACGGCGAATTGTACAATGCCCCGGAACTTCGTAAGCAATTAGAAGGGCTCGGCTATCGTTTCCGTACGACCTGCGATACGGAAGTATTGCTGCTCTCTTACGTGGAGTGGGGCCCGGAATGCGTGGAGAAGTTAAACGGCATCTTCGCTTTCGCGATCTGGCAAACGGCCGAAGAAAAGCTGTTTATGGCCCGGGATCGGCTTGGCGTTAAACCGCTCTTCTATCGCAGGGAGGAAGGACGTTTCCTATTCGGTTCCGAAGCGAAATCGATATTGGCTCACCCGGACGTACCTGCGGAAATCGACGCGGAGGGACTGGCGGAGTTATTCGTCATCGGACCCGCACGAACGCCGGGACACGGGGTATGGCGCGATTTCCTTGAGTTGAAGCCGGGGCATTGCCTGCAATACGATCGCAGCGGAATTCGGACTTTCGCTTACTGGCAGCTTCAGAGCGCCGAACACGAAGAGAATGTCGAACAGACGGCCGAGAAGGTGCGCGATTTGCTAGCCGATACGGTTGAACGCCAACTCCTATCGGATGTGCCGATTTGCACTTTACTGTCTGGAGGACTCGACTCCAGCGCCTTAACCGCTCTCGCGGTTAACTACTATAGAAGAACCGGTCAAGGTGACGTGCACACGTTCTCCGTCGACTACGTGGATAACGATAAGCATTTCCACGCGCATGATTTCCAACCGAACTCCGATGCGCCATGGATCAAGCGGATGAACGACTATTTGTCCACCGTTCATCATCCGAAGCAATTCGATACGCCCGAGCTCGTTCAGGCGCTCGAGGCAGCCGTATTAGCCAAGGATGGTCCGGGCATGGCGGATATCGATGCTTCGTTGTATTTATTTTGTCGGGAGATCAAGAAGGAAGCGACCGTCGCGATTTCCGGAGAAGCCGCGGACGAGATCTTCGGCGGCTATCCTTGGTTCCATCGCGAGGACGCCCTGAAGGCGGAAACGTTCCCTTGGTCTCTTGCGACCGGGCTCAGGGCAAGCTTGTTATCCCCGGAACTCAGGGAGAAGCTTCGTCCCCAGGAATATTTAGCGGATCGCTACGCTCAAGCCGTTGCCGATGTGCCACAGTTAGCCGGAGAAGACGAAGCGCGCAAACGGATGCGGCGAATGTCCTACCTGAACATCACGCGTTTCATGCCGACGCTGCTCGACCGCAAGGACCGGATGAGCATGGCCGTCGGACTGGAAGTGCGCGTTCCATTTTGCGACCATCGGCTGGTGGAGTATGTGTGGAACATTCCATGGGAGATCAAAACCGCCGGCACGAGAGAGAAGGGCATCTTAAGGAAAGCTCTTGAGGGCGTTCTCCCCGACGATGTGTTATATCGGAAAAAGAGTCCTTACCCCAAGACGCATAATCCGAATTATTTGACGGCCGTGCGCTCCTTGCTGATCGATCGGCTGGATGATCCGACCTGTCCGCTCAAGCCGCTCATCAATGAAACTAAAGTGAGAGAGCTGGCCGCCGCATCGGATGCCTCCTCCCACCTCCCTTGGTTCGGCCAGCTCATGTCGGGTCCGCAACTGTTCGCCTATTTGCTCCAGATGGACTTCTGGCTCCGACAGTATAAAGTGAAGCTGGTGTTGTAAGGTGGATTTTGGTGTGTTGAGACGAGTTGAAATTATGAGTTGAAGCATTAGAGTTGGAGCATTAGAGTTGGAGCATTAGAGTTGGAGCATTAGAGTTGGAGCATTAGAGTTGGAGCATTAGAGTTGGAGCATTAGAGTTGGAGCATTAGAGTTGGAGCATTAGAGTTGGAGCATTAGAGTTGAGTTGGAGCGAGTTGAGCTGGAGCGAGTTGAGCTGGAGCGAGTTGAGCTGGAGCGAGTTGAGCTGGAGGAGCAATTATTAGTTGAGGCGAGTTTAGTTGAAGCAGTTATTAGTTGATGTAAGTTGAGTTGGAGCAATTATTAGTTGAAGTAAGTTGAGTTGGAGCAATTATTAGTTGAAGTAAGTTGAGTTGGAGCGAGTTGGAACATTATGAAATGAAGCAAGACCCGGGAAGTAGACTCTAACGGAGTCAATTTCTCGGGTCTTATTTCATTTCTTTACCGCTTAACTTGGCGGGCAGTGATTTTGTGCAGCGGAGATTTTAACCCGGCCTGGCCGTGTTAAATGTCCAAATTCGGCCCTATTAGCGACTTTAGCCCGACCCAGTCGGGTTAATTGTTCGAATTCAGTTCCACAAGCGACTTTAGCCCGACCCAGTCGGGTTAATTGTCCAAATTCGGCTCCACAAGCGCCTTTAGCCCGACCCAGTCGGGTTAATTGTCCGAATCCGGCTCCACAAGCGCCTTTAGACCGGCCCAGCCGGGTTAATCGGGTATTATCTGGACACTATCATCCGAAACCTCACTTTATCGCACAAAAACCAAATTTCTTATTCGCGGCCTACAGCACACTTTCCCTCGGTATTCGACCAATTAGACCGTTCTCAGCGGCTTACAGCACTCTTTCCCTCGGTATTCGACCAATTAGACCATTCTCAGCGGCTTACAGCACACTTTCCCTCGGTATCCGACCAATTAGACCGTTCTCAGCGGCTTACAGCACACTTTCCATCGGTTCCCGACTAATTAGACCGTTCTCAGCGGCTTACAGCACACTTTCCCTCGGTATTCGACCAATTAGACCATTCTCAGCGGCTTACAGCACACTTTCCCTCGGTATCCGACCAATTAGACCGTTCTCAGCGGCTTACAGCACACTTTCCCTCGGTAATCGACCAATTAGACCGTTAGTAGCGACTTACCACACTTTCCCTCGGTATCCGATCAATTAGACCGTTCTCAGCGGCTTACAGCACACTTTCCCTCGGTATTCGACCAATTAGACCGCCCTCAACGGCTTACAGCACACTTTCCCTCGGTTCCCGACTAATTAGACCGTTCTCAGCGGCTTACAGCACTCTTTCTCTCGGTATCGGACCAAACAGCTGTGTTAAATCTTTGAATTTGAATCCTTGCTTGGATTTAAAGCGGCTGAGCCGCTCTATTTCCGCCAATGTAGCCATTTTTTCCGATTTAAAGCGGCTAGGCCGCTCTATTTCTGCCAATGGAGCCATTTTTTCCGATTTAAAGCGGTCAGGCCGCTCTATTTCTGCCGCTGGAGCCACTTTTTTCGATTTAAAGCGGCTGAGCCGCTCTAATTCCACGAGAGAGTACTCCGATTACTTCCCGATCATTTCCAACAAACGGCGCAAGGCTTGTCCGCGGTGACTGATCGCGTTCTTCTCGGCCAACGACAATTCCGCCATGCTGCGACCATGCGAGGATAACCAGAACAGAGGATCGTAACCGAACCCGTCCGTTCCCCGAGCTTCGCGAAGAATATTACCTTCGATAGCGCCCTCTGCCGTAAGATGGCTACCATCCGCCGGATCATATAGAACAAGCGAGCATACGAACCTCGCCGAGCTAAGCAACTCGGGCTCTTGCTCGGGCTCTTGCTCGGGCTCTTGCTCGGGCTCTTGCTCGACCTCTTCCACCTGCTCATTCAAAGACTCCGCCAAGAGTACTTTCATCGACTCATTCGCATGTTCTTCCACTGACTCCGCCAACCGCTCTTTCCCCGGAGCTCCTGAACGCTCCCCCACCAACTCCGCTTCAGCGCTTTCCGAATGGCTTGCCAGCCGCTTCAATTCCAGGAGCAGCTTCTCGTTGTTGGCCGCGTCGTTAGCGGGTTCCCCTGCATAACGCGCGGAATACACGCCGGGTGCGCCATCCAACGCGTCCACGCACAACCCGGAATCGTCGGCGAGCACCGGCAAACCAACGATGTCCGCCACTGCCTTCGCCTTCAATAACGCATTGTCGGCAAAAGTATGTCCGGTCTCTTCGATATCGGGAATCCCTTCGACGTCATGCAAATCTTTAACCGCAATGCCGAGCTTCCCGAACGCTTCGCGAAATTCCTTCGTCTTCCCCGAATTGCGCGTAGCAAGCAGAAGCACGTCTCCGCTACCGATCATGCCTTACCTCCGCCGATCCGCTCGCCAGCCGCGCCTAGCGTATCCCTCTGAAGTTGGATGAGCTGCTGGATCGCGCCTTCGGCTAACGATAGCATCTTATCGAGCTCCGTTCTCGTAAACGGAGCTTCTTCGCCCGTCCCTTGAACTTCCACGAACGCGCCCGCCCCCGTCATGACCACGTTCATGTCGACTTTGGCTTTAGAGTCCTCTTCGTAGTTCAGATCGACGACCGCAAGCTCATTAATAACGCCTACGCTTATGGAAGCCAAGTAATCGGTCAACGGGTATTTATCGAAAGCGTGCGTTCCCGTAAGCTTATGTATCGCCAATGCCAGAGCAATGTAAGCTCCCGTGATCGACGTCGTCCGGGTGCCCCCGTCTGCTTGAAGGACGTCGCAATCCAGGGTGATCGTTCTTTCGCCAAGCGCATGAAGATTCACTACGGAACGAAGAGCGCGCCCGATCAGCCGCTGAATTTCCATCGTACGTCCGGTAAGCTTTCCTTTCGCGGACTCCCTTTGATTACGGGTATGCGTGGCCCGGGGAAGCATGGAATATTCCGCCGTGACCCAACCTTTGCCTTGTCCCTTCAGGAACGGGGGAACTCTCTCTTCAACGGATGCGGTACATAGAACCTTCGTATTGCCCGCTTCTATTAACACTGAACCTTCCGCGTATTTATTCGGATGAAGCGTAACCGCGAAAGGACGCAGTTCGTGCGATTGTCTGCCATCGGATCTCATCTATTTACCTCCCAGAAACTCAATCTCCCCCATTTTACCAAAGGTTGAACGCAAAAGCATCTCACTCCGTATATCGAACGGCGAATCGCCGTCGCGTATGTCGATTGAAACTTGGGGCAATATACAAGAGGTGGAAAATCAAGGATCGGGGGAGCTTTATCGTGCTGGAAAAAATCAAACAGCAATTCCAAAACGCAACCGATTTGTTCACCGATACTCTCGACAACGGCTTCTGGCAAATGGAAATCGCTTATTTTCCCGCGTTGTGCGACGAACGGATTAAGGACGGTCTGCTCGTACCTTTCTCCTATCGCTTCGATCCGGACGAATTCCGCAGAATGCTCCATTCCAATCCGAAATACGCCATAGCCGACAAACCGGATGGATGGCCGAGCCTGCTGCTTAAGGGTTTCGTACTGATCCGTATCAAAGATGAAATCTATTCTTTCAAATCCGATCGTACGATCGTGACCGAGCCGGATACTACTCAAGTGGAAGCTTCGCTTCATGGTCCGCAAGCCGCTTTTACGGAAAGCCTGGATCTTAATTTGTACTTGCTCAGGTTCCGGTATAACGTTCCGACGTTAAACGTTGAGCCTTTCGATAAAGGCTCGTTTTCCAATACCGCCATCCAGGTCCTATATGATCGCGAGCTCGTAAACCAGGTCGTTCTAGACATGCTTTACAAGCAGCTGGAAAAAGTAAAAATCGACTTGCTGCTATCTTCCGGCCAACTGGTTAAAGCTCTGACGGACAAAAGCCATCGCTTGTTTCCGACCTTATTGCAAACGGAGCGTCCCGATCGCGTAGCCACGTTGCTCCGCAAAGGAAAGATCGCCATCCTGATCAACGGCAGCCGGTTTGCCATCGTCTTACCGGTGAGGGTCTACGATTTCATGCACGCTATGGATGACGATTACGACGCATTCTGGATGAGCCGGTTTTTAATCGGATTGAGATATATCGCCGTAGTGGTTACGATTTTGCTTCCTGCGGGTTACATTGCTATCGTTTCCTACAATCCGGAAATTTTCAGGGTACAGCTAGCCTTCACGATCGACGGCAGCCGCGCCGGAGTTCCCTATCCTTCGTTCGTGGAAGTATTCATTATGCTCTTCATGATCGAAGCGCTCATTGAGGCAAGCATCCGTCTTCCTCGCTTCGTCGGTTCGACGGCTACGACCGTGGGCGGACTCATCCTCGGACAAGCCGCGCAGCAAGCAGGTCTCGTCAGCAGCATCATGATCATCGTCACTTCCGCGGTGGCGATATCCAACTTCGTTATCCCGAACTCGACCTTCAGCCAATCCATTCGATTGCTGAAATACTTGTTCGTGATCATCGCCGTGATCTATGGAATTAGCGGCGTTGCGGTGCTTTTCTTCGCCTTGATCGTCTATTTGTGCAACCTTCGGAGCTTCGGGGAACCCTACTTCGGCTTCTTCGTTCCCCATCAGAAAGATTTGGCAAGTCGTGCTCAAGATAAGGGGTGATGATATGGCTCGCTATTTCTACTATCACGTGCTCTATGTCGGCATGATCAATATCATGCTGTTCGTTCCGTCGATCCTCGAGCAGCATCGTTTCAACGGTGCCGTATCTGCGATGGCGATTGCCATCGTCGTTGGCACGATATTGGCATATGTCACGACTTCCTTATTCCTTCGCTTTCCCGGAATGGGGCTTGCGGACATCTACAACAATCTAATGCCGCGTGGAATTGCCGTCGCGCTTAATCTGGCAGGATCCGTCGTGTGGATGTTGGCGGGCATTTTAGTTATTTATTCCTATTCGGCAACGATCCAGCAATTTTTCAACCCGGACATGAATCCCTACCTATTCCTGCTGTTGATGACCATTGCCGGAATATGGGGGGCTAGCCGTTGTACACGCACCGTACAATTCGCCCAAGAGATTCTGCTGTTGCTCTGCGCACCGTTGATTCTCATGATTTTACTCAAAGCGATCTTCAGTCCATGGCTCGATTGGGATGCGATTCGCGTCACCTCCGGATACGTCCGTACGACTCCTTCATTCATTTCCTTCTGTGCCGCGACCTTCATCTTCGCGGGTTATAACACCCTTGCCGTCTACAATCGTCTGCTCCCTAAAGGAACCAAAATCCGTTTTCGTTGGATCACCCCGTTGTTCTGTACTTTTTTCTTGTTTGTCTCTTTCTTTATTCCGATTGGATTTCACGGCACGGTAGGCGTCGGAGAACATATATACCTGTGGAGCGAAACGGCGGATTCGATGATTCTGGAATATGGGTTCGTTTACCGGGTGTTATACCTCTTCTTGTTGCTGTATACCGCGCTTTCGCTCATGTTCGTCATGAATACCTGGCATACCGCCATGGAATTCATCAAAGCCTGTAGGCCTAAGCATACTTCGCAACCGGAGCAATTCCCGGTCCCCCGCGCGAATTGGTGGATAACGATCGCGTTTGCCGGAATTACGTTCCTTTATTCCCTATGGACGAACGAGCACCGCAATCAATGGGTAAACGAGAACTGGCTCATCGCAAGGGCGATAACGGACTTCGTTACCGTATTGCTTCTTGGCTGGCTTGCGATACGGAAAATACGTAAAAATAAGTCTACCGTTCAACTGGAAACGGCGACACAGGATTCCTGATTCAAGGAGGCATAACGGATGAGATTCCGAAAAACGATTCTGATCCTTGTTCTATTTACGCTCACAAGCACGATCTATGGCTGCGGATTCAAAGATATCGATAAGCGATTTTTCGTCGTTGCCATGGGCATCGATCGCGGCAGCAAGCCTAATACGTACCGGGTAACTCTCCGTCTTGCCATCCCCTCGTCGAAGATCGAGAGCGGGGAAGCGAAGACGGAAGTCGAAAGCTACGAATCGCCAAGCATTGCCGAGGCCGTTCGGCATCTGAAAGCGTTGGTGGACAAGGAACTGGACTTCGGGCATTGCCGGGTGATCCTGTTCGGCAAAACCTTAATGGAAACCGGGGTTGCCGATCCGCTTAGATGGTTATCTCGTCGTCGGGATATCGCGATGGTTGCTTTCATGGGAATGGCCGAGCCCGATGCCTTTAACATATTAAAGCTGCATCCGCAATCCGAGCGTTATCCCGGTAACGCCTTATTCTTAAGTTTCGGCAGCGAAGGAACGGAATCATCGTTCACCTTGACGGAATATTTATTCGATTGGGCCCGCCGCCAGTCGGAAACCGGGAAAGACGGTTACTTGCCGATCATTCGCAGAGATATCGACAATAACTCTTACCGAATAGATAGAGTAGCTTTTCTGGACAAACAAAAGCTGCGCCTCTGTTTGGAACCGCAAGAGGCGCAGTTGTTTAACATTTCGGCCAAACATTTCGAGAAATCGTTCATCGCCGTTCCCTATCAAGGTACGCGGATCGTGCTGGCCCTCTCGAAGATAAAATCGCACGTTAACATTTCCAATTCCGAAGCGCCCGTCGTCAACTACTATATTCGAGCTTCGGGTTTCTTGGAGGATAGTCCGCAGTATTTACTGGAAGGCAATGCCCCCAATATCGAAAATCTCCTGCAAACGGAATTCAACAGCCAGTTGGAAGATTTATTGTACAAAATTCGCGACGCCGGAGTCGATCCCTACGGATTCGGGTTGCATTACCTGGCTCAATACTTCGGGAGATCGAAAGAGTGGGAGTATTGGAAAAAAGCTTATCCGACGGTTTCGTTCCGCGTCCACAGCCGCATCGTCATCGACAAGTCCGGTTTGATCAAGTAAAACGGCTATAAGTTCAAGCAATCCGGCCGGCAACTACCGGGATAAAGTATTCACGTAAGTCGGACGCGTCACGGGACGATCGTAAGATCGCTTATCCGAATCCACGAAGGAATCGTTTCCGTTCATAATGACGCGCACTTGAGGCGCACCCGTTGCTTCGGTCAACGTCAACACGAGCGCTTCCATCATTTCCGAAGGTACCGGCGTTACCGGCTCCCACTCGGAGTGCTTCAAACTCACGTTTACGGTATCCGCCAATTGGCTAAGCTTCTCAATCGTCATATCGGAAGTGAGGACCGCATGAAGCGATTTCGTATTCTGCGGTCCGAGAATCAGTTGCTCGAGCGCCGCCTTGGCCGGATCGACTTGGCGGGTAATCAACCTGGTGACCGGTACGAAATAACCTTCCCCGTCTTCGGATTGAGAGGAGAAGTACAACGTTACTCCCATCGCTCGATTCGGTTGTACGTCCTTCCCCGTTTCGAGGTTGATGCCCAGGCCGCGCGTCAGAACCGAATCGACCGGTAATCCGGTTGAAGGAAGCGACCGAATCGGTTTGCCCGCGATAGACAGCTTCACCTTATTGATGCCGGGGCGTTCGGTCAAAGTCCATACGAGCGCTTCAATGACTTTCCGCTCCTGAGAGGCGGCTATACTCGGAAAAGGCGCGGCGAAGTCGACGGCAATCGTTTCCTCCGATGGATTCTCGGTAACGGAGATGACTTTCGTCCCTTCCGGCAGGACCGCTTTGAAGCCGGGAGGCAATTGTTCCGCCAACTGCCGATCCGCGGTCATCCAAGCTAGCGCCTTCTCGGCGGGAGTCTGAAGCGATCCGGCCGTTCCTTCCGCTATCATCGACATCGGAGCCAAATATCCGTTACGATCCAACAAGTACACCGTTACGACGTCATTCCCGCTCGCGAAAGTTTCCTCCGCCGATTCCTGCATCATCGCTTGTTCGATGGGAGCGGGCGGCGGATCTATACTTTCGGCCGTGCTTTGAGCAGTCGGGGCGGATTGGCTGCACGCGGATAATAGCGGCAGGAGCAGCAGCAATCCGCCCCATCTCGAGACTGACCGGTTGCGATAGGACTTCGTTTTCATCCTCAATACCTCCCAATGATAAATCTTTCATAAGCGCGGACCGCCGTTCCAACGGCATCCTATTTGTAGTACTATGTATACGAGCCCTAAGGATAATTATGTGTAGTTTGTCCTATTCAAGTTCACGACGGAGGCCATTGGCTTCGGAAAGAGGTGTTGTTCATGTCCCAAGCGAATCCATACCGGCTTAACAGCAAGGAAGTCGCCAAATCGACGGAAGAGTGGTTAACGAAACGGGGAGTAACGAAGGAACAGATCGGACAGCTCGTCATGCTGCTGCAGAAAGATTATTTTCCCGAGCTGACGCTTGCCGAGTGCGTAATTAACGTGGAAGCGGTATTATCCAAGCGAGAAGTGCAGAATGCGGTTCTCACCGGGATTCAACTAGATATGCTAGCGGAGGAGGGCAAATTGCTCCCGCCTTTACAAAATATGATCGCGCACGACGAAGGCCTATACGGTTGCGACGAAATATTGGCTCTTAGCATCGTAAACGTATACGGTAGCATCGGATTTACGAATTTCGGTTACGTAGATAAGCTTAAACCCGGCGTCCTGCGTAAATTGAACGATAAGAACAGCGGAGAAATCCATACTTTCCTGGACGACATCGTTGGCGCGATCGCCGCGGCCGCGTCCAGCCGTATCGCCCATCGCAAACAGGCCGAGCGCGAAGCGATCGAAGAGGCATTGGGAGACAACGAGGCTTAAGCGATGCGAATGCAAAGAAGCTGCCATGAAAAGTTTAGCTTTTGGGGCAGCTTCTTTTTTTTATCGTTAGAGCGTAACCGATAGCAATAATGATTCCATGTCCCTCGCGATTATACGTTCGACCGTCGATAAAGAATCCTCTTCGTCGTACGATAGGTATTATCCGCCGCTATTTCCGACCGCACCAACAAACCGCGGTTTTCCAACCTTACCAGATGAGCGATCGTCTCCGCTAGCGCAAACCGGAGATTGTGCGTATTGCTTCTTAGCCTCGCTCCGAACAATAGCTCGCACACCTCGAACGCGGACCTTTCCTCGTCCCCGATCAGCTCCAGCATTTTTTTCAACCTTCGCTCATGATGCTCCAGCAATTCCTCGATTCGTTGCCGAAACTGCGGGAAAGGATCTCGATGGCCGGGATATACCATCCGTACGTCCAAGCGGCGAAGCGCCTGCAAGCCCTTCAAGAAGGAGTCTAGCGGATCAGGGTCTCCGCCGGGCATCCAACCGATATTCGGCGAAATATCGGGAAGCACTTGATCCCCGCATAACAATGTTCGGCCGACCGGATCGTAGAAGATCAAATGTCCCGGCGCATGTCCTTCGCCGCCATAGATCTCCCATTCCGTCCCCCCCATGACGATACGCTCGCCCGGAGCTATGATTAACGGATCGAAGGCTTGAGGCGACACTTTATCCCGAAATCCGCCCATATGGTCCCGCATGTCGTCCTTAAGCTCCTCAGCCAATCCATGTCCAAGAAACGCCTCCGTCAATTCCCCCGAGAATGTCTCGTTCTCGCCCCACAACCTAATCGCGTTATTCAGAGCGACCCGCGACATTCGAACCGAAGCGCCCGTCTTCCGTTGAAACCACCCGGCAAGTCCGTAATGATCCGGGTGATGATGGGTGACGACGATCGATTGAATATCTTCCCAGCCTATATCCCGTTCCGATAAAATTGCAATCCAGAATACTTCTAATTGTTCCGTATGGAGGCCCGGATCGATGAGCGTCCAACCCTTTTCCTCCGGTAAAAGATAGGCATTGACCCACTTCAGCGAGTAAGGCAAAGGAACCTTGACTTGCAACCAACCGTTTTCCCATTCCGCTACAACTTCCGATCGTTCTTTCATTCGCATTTTCTCCCTAACAAAATCTGTCGTTTCGAGCTCTCGGCCGCATATGCGCTGCCATCGTAATCGCCATATACGCTTTCCAGCTTCAAGCCCGTTTCCCCAAGCAGCTTCTCGAACTTCTCCAATCCGATAAGCCGAACGCGTTCCTCGTAACGTCGCGCCTCTCCTTGGTTGCCCATCGCGTCAACCGGAGGCCTGACTTCGATTTTCTTGACGACGAAATCGTCCTCAATCGTACGCTTCTCCGTAATATGTAATCCGGTCGATTCGTCTACACGCTCCGATAGCGGGACCAGATGCCGTAAAACGTAAGCAGGATTCAAGAAATCGATCAAATACCTGCCTCCCGGTTTCAGTACCCTTTCCATTTCCCGCAGCACGCTCGCGTTATCCCGGTATTCAACAAAATAGCCGAACGAAGTGAACCAGTTGACCGTAGCGTCGAAAGTTCCTTCTTCGAACGGAAGACACCGCATATCTCCGCGAATCCAAGTCACGTTCCGTTCGGAATCGCAGCAACGCGCTTCGGACAGCAATACTTCCGACAAATCCAATCCCGTAACCTCGTAGCCCAATTTTCGAAGCGCCAACGCGTGCCTGCCCATTCCGCAGCCGACGTCCAATACTCTGGAGCCGGCGCGAATATTCATCCACTCCATCATCGCTCCGACTTCTCGCGTCGCGTTTTCCCGGTTTCGATGCCGATAAACGACGATATAATCTTCGCCGAAGCTTTCGGTAAACCAATCTCTCATGAAGCCTTTACTCCTTTTAGACGGAATCCAGAAGTCGTCAATTTCCATCATAACATCTTTCCGACACCAAGTCCCAATCCGATTAGGGCTATCACCGATAGATAGATGTCCTCATATGATGGAGTATTCTCGAGCCCCCGGGAAGGAAGCCTACGAGAGCCCTCGCCACGACATACGCAAAGGTGGAAGGAGTACGAAACATGTCCACCCCGAAAATCGACGTCCAGGTCATCAGTTCCGGAATATTGTCCGATGACGTCCTGATGCTGGGGGAAACCCTGATGAAGCAGTTGAAAATACCTGCCCAGCAGCATCTTGCTTTACAGTTCGGTTCTTTCCGTCACTCCGTCACGATCGTCCCCGTGCCCCGTTACGAAGGGCTAAGGATCAGCCAGACCCTTGCTCGCAGAATGGGCATCTTTTCCGGTACTCCGCTTCGCATCCTGTATCAGGCAACGACGAGAACGCTCGCGCTCGGTCCGCTCATCGGAGTCATGATCAGCCGGGATAATCCGGTCCAGTCGGAAAAACCTTTCGGAGACATCACGATGTTCTGCCGCGAGCTGACGGATGCATGCAGAAGCCAAGGCGCTTACGTGTATTTTTTTACGCCGAACGCGATCGGGTCGAATTTGTCTTCCGTCGAGGGCTGGGTATACACCAAAGGCTGGCATAGAATGACGCTTCCCGCGCCCGACGTCGTCAACAACCGCCTGACCTCGCGCAAGTTGGAAAACCGCCCGCTCGTTCAACAGTTCATGCGGGAAATCAAGCACCGATTCGGAGCCCATGTGTTTAATGAAAAGTTTCTCGACAAGTCCGAAGTGTTCGACGCGCTGAAGAAAGACGGTTCCCTGCAAAAATACTTACCGGAATCTCACTCCCTTCAGAACTATACGATGCTCAAAAGCATGTGCTCTAGATACAGTTCCGTATTTCTGAAGCCGGTAAGAGGCAGCTTGGGCAAAGGCATCATCCGACTTTCCCGTATCGGTCCGGAAAACTGGCAAGCGTCTTACGCTACCGTCGGCGGAACGAGGAAACAATCCTACAGCAGCCTGGTGAAACTGTTCTCAACGATCGCCGGCAAGATGAAAACCGTTCGTTACCTTATCCAGCAAGGCCTAACGTTAATAGAAATCGGCGGTCGACCCGTGGATTTCCGCGCTTTAACGCAAAAAAACTATAGCGGTAAATGGGTCATCACCTCGATCGTTGCCCGAACGGCGGGAACCCACCATTTCGTGTCCAATCTCGCCAGGGGCGGCACGCTGTCGACGGTCAGGGAATCCGTTGCCAAGTCTAATCTTCCCATCCAATTCCGGGGAGATGCTTCCTCGCGTCTGTCGAGAGCGGCTCTGGACATCGCCCGGGGCGTGGATACGTACATTCCGGCCCATTTCGCTGAGCTCGGCATCGATCTCGCATTGGACACTTCGGGCAGGGTATGGCTTCTCGAAGTCAACTCAAAGCCTTCCAAGAACGATAATACACCACTTAAAGAAGGGAAAATCCGTCCTTCGGTGCGGATGCTGATTCAATATGCCCGTTACATTTCCGGTTTCTAACACGAACGGCAACGCCCGATCGGACGCCGCATTGGGAATTCTCGTATGCGAACGGAAAGGCAATCCTCCTTTCGCGGAAAGCTCGTTTATTAAGCGGCTGCACGCGATCGGCACGAACAGCGGTTTACGATTGTTCGCTTTCGCTCCATGGACGTGGAATGCCGTAGACGATACCGTAAAAGGCTGGAATTGGAGTCCGAAGAAGCGACAATGGGAGTCGAGTCGCCGGCCGCTCCCCGCCCTTCTGTACGATCGCGCCTGGCCTGATACGGAGGAGGAGAAGCTCCGCTTCCGATTGGCCATGCGGCGTCTACGCTCATCTAACAAACTCGTTTTCTTGAATGGCCGCTTACCTCACAAAGGTAAGGTTTACGAAATTTTATCGAAGGATCGGGCATTCGAGCACCTCATCCCGCCCACTGCCTTCTACAAAGGTCCGGCCTCGTTGGCAACTTGGCTTCGTAAAAATCGCGGTTCCGCTTTTCTTAAGCCGATTGCCGGCAGCCAAGGCAAACGCGTCGTCTCCATTGTCCGTTCCCGGAACGGAGAAGTCAGGCTGACGGGCAGGCAAGGCGACAATCGTCCGATCTCAACGCAATGCGAGACCGAGGCGGATGCATTGCAACGCGTCGAACGTTGGATCGGCGATCGTGCCTATCTCATGCAGCCCATGCTCCAGTTGCATGGGCCGACGGGAGAGCCGTTCGATCTGCGCGTCCTCATGCAGAAGGATAACTCCTCCCGCTGGACGTGCACGGGAATCGCGGCCAGACTCGGAGCGCCCGGAAGCGTGACGGCGAATCTGCATGGAGGCGGTACATCCGCATCCGCGAAAGAAGTGCTCGCCGAATATTTCGGTGAACGGCGGTGCGAGGTTTTACTTGAAGATATCGGAAAATCGTCCTATTCGATCGTCGCGCGGCTGGAACAAACTTTTGGAAGATTCGCCGAAATCGGCTTAGACTTCGGGGTAGACCGCAACGGTAAGCTATGGTTTTTGGAGGCGAACTCCAAACCGGGACGTAACGCCATGCGCTCTGCGGGCCAAGAGGCCGCGCGGGTCGCCGCGGAACGACCGCTGTCCTACGCCCGATCTATCCTGCTTCGACTTGCGACAATCGACACGCGGCGATCGCCGCTGGGTAACGGTTGCTCAATTGCGACAACCGACGCGCAGCGATCGCCGACAGGTAACGGTTGCGCTACACCTGGGAGGGTAATTCATGAGTTTGACCATCTGTAACGTCCATTTCACACAGCAGCCGGAACGTATCGTATGGTTCTCCAGCCCGCTCGCGAAGCTGCTCAAGCTGAGCGGACGTAAATCGGTAAACGTCAAGCTTGGTAAAGACATCGTACCCGCCACGGTGCGGACCATTAAACGTAAAGGTCATCATGTCTATATGTCCGCAGGGCTTCGCCGATCCGTAAGGGTTCCTAAATCCGGCAACGTTTATCTGGCTAATGACGAAGGCGAGGAAATTCAGTTAGGCCCGCTTATCGGGGTTTTGACGGATGGAGGCTCCCGCGCTTCATCGACTCCGTTCGGTGATCGAACGGGATTCGTCAGGCAACTTCTCCATCTTGGCCAGAAAAAGGCTTATTTCTTCGCCTTTACGCCGCGAGATATCAATTGGCAGCAAGAAACCATCAACGGCTGGTTCCTCGACGGCGGAGGCGGTTGGACCAGACGCGTCGTACCTCTGCCCGATGTTGTCTATAATCGGCTTCCTAGCAGGCGCGCCGAGGTAGGATCGACGATGACGGCGTTGCGCGAACGTTTCGTGAAGAAACGGATTCCGTTCTTTAACTGGAGCTTCTTCAATAAATCGGACGTCTACAGTCTGCTAGATAAAGACGTAGAAGCTTTGAAGCATTTGCCCGAATCGATTAACAATCCCAGTCCGGAGAAAATTAAAGAACTTCTCGAGAAACATCAGTTTCTCTATTACAAACCGACGGCCGGTAGCCTCGGTATCGGCATTTACCGATTAACTTACCACCCGCGTAAAGGTTATTTTATCCGTTATCGCAGAAATACCGGCAACGTCCTGTTGCGCTTTAGCAATTTCAACAGCCTGATGAAAATGCTGAGAACGAGGCATGGAGGCAATCTGAGCAATTATGTCGTCCAGCAAGGCATCCGATTGGTAGAAATCGACAGCTGCCCGATCGATTTTCGGTTTCATATGCATAAGGACGGCCGCAACGAGTGGGTCGTGGCGGGAATCGGCGCCAAGAAAGCCGGCAGAGGCAGCGTGACGACCCATATCAAGAACGGCGGCTCCCTCATGACGCCCGAACAGGCGCTTAGCCGTACTTTTGGAGCCCGGGCGGAAGAAGTACTCCGGGAAGCTAAAGCGGTGGCCATCAAGCTATCCGAAGCGATCGAGCGCAATTACTCTCACCAACTCGGAGAGCTAGGGCTCGATATCGGAATAGATCGGGACAGCGCCGTATGGATGTTCGAGGCGAACGCTAAGCCCGGAAGATCGATTTTTAAGCATCCTGCTTTGAAGGAGCAAGGCAAAGCCTCGCTCGAATATATTCTAGATCACTGTCTCTACTTGAGTAAGTTCCGCAGGAGGGATGAATCTTGACGATTCTGAAATCTCCTCTTGCCAAACCCGCCGTAGGTGTAGCCGAAGTAGAAGCGATGACCGAGAAACCGGTCGTCGCGATTCTTACGATCGAAGACGAGTTCCAGTTATTTCGCGGCAATCGCAGCAATTTCGTCGACCTTATCAATACCGGTCAGCAGATGGGTATCGTGACTTACGTCGTCACGGTGAAGAACTTGAAGCCCCAAGCGGAGCGGATGCTCGGATATACTTTCCGCCGCGAAGACGATACTTGGGTCAAGGCGTGGTATCCGCGACCAAGCATTATCTACAACCGGATCCCGCAACGGGAAGACGAGCGATTGCCGAGCGTGAAGAAAAAGCTGGCGGCTATTTCCAAACAATCGGATATCCGATTATTCAACCGCCGCTTTTTCAACAAATGGTCCTTATTCCAATGGTTGAACGAGAACAAGGCTACGAAATCGTTTATCCCGGAGACGAAGCGGTTAACTGCGCCTTTCGTGCTGGGCGATCTGCTTAAGAAACATCGGTTGCTCTATTTAAAACCCGTTCGGGGCAAAGCCGGAGTCGGAATCATGACCGTTATGGTGCAACCGGATAAGAAATTGCCTTATCGCCTGCAAATTCAAGAAGAAAAAGGGAGCCGGACTTTTAGATCGGGCACGATGAGACGCTTATGGGATCGCGTGCTTAAACAATCGGACGTTCTCGGTGAACCCTACATTGCCCAACAAGGCATCACTCTTGCCGCCGTGAACAATCGTCCTTTCGACCTTAGGGCGTTGGTGCAAAAAAACGGGGTCGGCCAATGGGAGCTAACCGGAATTGGCGCGCGGGTCGCCGGAGATTCGAGCATTACTACGCATGTACCGCGCGGAGGATATATCGATGATCCCGAGAAGCTGCTCGTCTCGATCTTCGGTAAAGAGAGAGCGGGCAAAGTTCTCGGTAAAGTCCGCAACACGACGATTACGATCGCCAAGCAAATCGAACGCTCCGCGCACAATCGATTATGCGAGATGTCCATGGACCTCGGAGTCGATACGAACGGACACGTATGGTTCTTCGAAGCGAACTCCAAGCCGATGAAATTCGACGAGCCTCACATTAGGAACAAATCGCTGGAGCGGATTTTTCAATACAGCCTGTATCTCCATCGTCTGAAGCATGAGAATAGAGGGGGCATAACCACATGAACGCGATTTTCGCTTCACATCGCTTCCTCCCCCGAATCGTCTCCTTTCCGGCAAAGCCGGCGAGGAGGTGATCTCTCCATGGCCCAGCCCGTACTTGGCATCCTAACCTTGTATTTGACTGATAATAAAGTGCTTGAAGAACGGCCGGTGTACGAAAAAATGATCTCCGCGGGCCAACGGATCGGGATATCCGTATTCGTGTTTACACCGCAGGACGTGGAAGAGAGCAGCGGGAAAATTCATGCGATGGTGTACAATCCCGCTACGGGAAAATGGGGCCGTCGCTGGGTGCGTTTCCCCAACTTAATCTACGACCGTTGCCGAATTCAGAAGAGCCACCGGTTCGAACAGCTTCTCGCTTTCCGTAAACGTTACTCCCATCTCCTGTTTCTCAACCGCCCTTTACGCAACAAATGGACCGTCTACCGGACGTTAAATAAAGTGTCGTCTTTTCGCTCTCACCTGCCGGTTACGAAGCTATACCAATTCGTGGACGACGTCTCGGTCATGCTCAAGAAGTTCCCGACCGTCTACTTAAAACCGATTAACGGCACCGGCGGGAGAGGCATCCTTCGCATTGACCGGGGACAGGACGGTATGTTGCTCATGCAGGGCCGCAACCATTCCCGAAGCATTGTCGAACCTAAGCGCGTTGCAAGAAAAAACCTCGCCTCGGCCCTAAGCCGATGGGATATGCACGGCGATCGTTACATCGTCCAGCAAGGTCTGAATATCAAACTGCCGAATGGTAGAATTCACGATTATAGAATGCTCGTGCAGAAAAACGGATCAGGCGTGTGGGAAGTAACGGGGTGCGCGGGACGCGTCGGTCCTCCTCGAAGCATTACTTCCAACCTGCATGGCGGAGGAGAAGCAGCCACGATGAATACCCTGCTTCGCCAATGGGTCGGCAACGATGCCGCGATCGCCGAAATCCGCGGCACCGCCGAGAAGTTCGGTATCGAAGTAGCGCGCCACTTGGAGGCGACCTACGGCGCGTTATGCGAACTAGCGCTGGATCTGGCTATCGATCGGAACGGCAAAGTATGGCTCATCGAGGTTAATCCCAAACCGTCGCGCGAAGTGTTCAGACAGGCGGGAGAACGCGAAGTTTACCGCAAAGCGATCCTTCGTCCGATCGAGTACGCGCTCTGGCTCTACCGTCAGAAGAAGGAGTCCCGCAGCAAGAAGCCTTTAGGGGATAATAGCGTAGGATTAGAGCAACTCATTCAAGACGAGGACGACAAGTCCTATTCCTTCTAGAAATGAAAGGGGCACAGATCACGCCGGAAATTCGGCATGGACTGTGCCCCTTTCATGGTTACTGTTATGGTTATGGCAGCAGCTTCAATATTTCCGGGAACGAACGGATAATCGCATCCGATCCGTCCAATTCGCCTTGGCGGCGAAAACCCGCGTAATCGCATCCGACGACAAGCAATCCGTTGCGCTTGCCCGCTTCCACGTCGGACGAACGATCGCCTACCATCCATCCGCTTTCGATGTCGAACGTATCCATCAGCTTGCGAACGAGATCTACTTTCGAGGCCGTCGAGAATTCTCCGGCGCTGTACATCCCTTCGAACAGGTCGCCGATTCCTCTTAACGCGGGAACGCCTTTGACGTACTCTTCCAGACCGTTGCTCGCGATGAACAGCCGTATGCCCCGGTCGCGAAGCTGTTGCAACGCTTCGACGACGCCTGGATACAGCTGCCCGCGACCGGCAGCCAAATGTTCCATTTCGTATTGAAGCAACAGCGCGTTTGCCCTCTCGTGCGCTTCCGGCGAACCGTCAGGCATGACCTTAAACCAAATATCGGACAAAAGCATGCCCAACGATCCCAATAACAGATCGATCGAAGGCAGCGGTTTATCGTACAGCCCTTCCTCCCGCAGCGTCTCGAATACTTGCCGATGAACCGTTTCGAGGAGCGTCTCGGTTTGGAATAACGTTCCGTCCAGATCGAAAATAGCAGCTTGCGGCAATTGCGTTCCTAACTTATCGTTCATGTCGGTCTCCCCTGATGTTTGATTTCCATCCTGTTTGATTTCATCATACCTTATCTTCCTTATGTATTAAAAGTCGCCAACGAAGGAAAACCCCGAGAGGCTATCTGGATCCTCCGCCCAACTTCTTGATGACGATCTCGACGCGTTTGCGCTTGCTGTCTTTTTCGATCTCGATAAGCCGCGACAGCAGCATATCGGCTAGCGCGGTTTTGTCCGTGTCTCGAATCGCTTTCAGAGCATTTTCCGCATACATAGGCAACTGATTGGTCGGGCAGTCCCGCAATTGTTCCATCAGCAGGGAAAGAGCCTCTTCCGCGTATTCTTCCATTCGATACAGCTTGATGAGAATGCCTACGCCGTGATCCTTGACGATGACGGACCCCTTGTTCATCGCTTCCACGACGATCGGCAGAGAGGCGTGCACGGCGTGCGGATCGACCGCCGCGATCCCATCGAGCGCGGTCATCGCGCCCCACGCCAATCGATTGTTGGCATGAGCGAGCAGGCCTACGAAGGTTTCGCAATATTCCGAGATCAGATCGGGTTTTCTCTCTCCGACTTCATACAGCACCTTGATCGCGTCGCTCTGGATGTTCTTATCCTTATGCCGTAAGCAGCCGATCAGTTCAGCAATCGCTTCGCCGTCTTCCTCGTCTACGATCGCTTGAGCCAATAGTTCGTTCGGTTCTTCGTCTTTACGGTTTAACGAAGTCGCTAGTTTATTTTGGACGCTCATCCCGTCACCTCTTCCATTTTTTGTTTCTATTATAACAAATACGTTACGGAAAAACGGCACTTGTCCCATGCTAAATTCAGTTCCCTTACATACGTTGAGTTGTAGCTTGGAAGACCATTACGAAGAGTTAGGAGTAGATGTACGTTCATGCATATTTTGATCGTGGCCCCCGAGCAAATACCCGTACCGCCAGTCCTAGGGGGATCCGTCGAAATCTCGATACTGGCGATTGCCAAACGTCTGGCGCAAAACCATCGCGTCACGATCGTCAGCCGGGCGCATTCCCGTTATCCCCGCCACTCGAGCATCCATGGAGTCGAGATTTACCGGGTTCCTACCGGAAGCCCAATGACTTACTTATCCCATGTCCAACGTTTTGTCAAAGGTAAACGTTTCGACCTCGTACAAGTCGATAACCGGCCGCGATTCGTTGGACCGTTGAAGCGCACGCTCGGAAGCACGCCCGTTTCTCTCTTCCTGCATTCCTTAACGTTCGTAGGGCCTCCCTACGCTTCACGCGCTACCGCGGCCAAAGGACTATCTCAAGCGAATGTCGTCGTCGCCAACAGTTCGTCTCTTAAGCAACAATTGTCGTCCAGGTTCCCCCGTTCCTCCGGCAAAATTCGCAAGGTTTGGCTCGGCGTCGATACGAAACGGTTCTCGCCGGTGCGCCGGTCGCAATCCAGTCGCGCCTTTAAGGTGCTGTTCGTCGGCAGGGTCATCCCGCGCAAGGGAGTGCCCGTTCTGCTCCAAGCCGTAAAACGGGCGCAATCCGCTTCCTCGCGACCTCTTCAGGCCATCATCGCAGGCGGATCAACTCGTTCAGGTTATCTTGGAAGCATGCGCAGCCTCGCTCGCAAGCTTGGGGTAAAAGCAACGTTCCTAGGTACCGTTCCGCACAGCCGAATTCACCATACGTACCGGAAAGCGGACGTACTCGTCTGCCCTTCGCAGAAACACGAAGCGTTCGGACTCGTTAACGTAGAAGCGATGTCGACCGGATTGCCGGTTATCGCCTCGAACAACGGGGGCATTAAAGAAATCGTGAAACATAACCGCAACGGTATTCTAATCAAGAACTACCGGCAAGCCCAACCCTTCGCCAACGCGATCGCCAAGCTCGCCAACGATGGGTCCACGCGCAAGCGATTGGCCCTGCGGGCTCGCAGCGATTGCTTGCAACGATTCAGTTGGGGAGCTTCGGCCAGAAGATTAAGCCAAGTATATGCCAAGCTTCGCCGGTAAACCTTCTTCGGTCGGAGGCAAGTCATAAAGATCGGAAAAAACGGCTGAACGGGAGCTCATTGCCCCGTTCAGCCGCTTTTTCTAGTTATGTTATTACTTACGCCCATAAGCTTGTTGGTATCTTCGAATTTTCCGGAAGACGGACGGATCGGGCAGCTTTCTGAAAATATAAGGATCAGGCGAAGTGTTTACCTCGATAATCCACGGCGTTAACGACCGGTCCAATCCAATATCGACGCCGATTTCGGTAATGCCGGAATAACGGTTACGCATAGCCTGTCCGGCAAGGACGCCGACGCCCTCCAGCCTGCGAATCGTACTTGACGTTGCGCTCTTGCCCATATGGCCGGACAGCAAGCGACGCGCTTGGACTAAAGTACCTCCATCGTGGTAATTCGTTACGATTTTGCGCGGCGCCGCTACCCTCCCGATGATGCCGGTCGTCTCCCATTTCTTGCTCGGATTTAACTGCGCCATGACCCTCAGGTCGAATGCCCGGCCATTATGCTTCAGAAGGTGAATGCCTCGTTGAATCAAATACCTCCTGCCTTTCACCCGCTTTGCCAGATCGTTGGCCAAGTCTCCGTAAGAACGAAATACTCTCGGTTGCTTGCCTAACTGGTACCGGTAGTTTCGGCCATCCTGAGCGACCCTCATAACGCCTTTGCCGTGAGTTCCGGTTTCGGGTTTCACGTAAACCATCGCATACCGGTTCAGCATCTTGATCAGCCGTGCTCGATCGTATCGGACCGTCTCCGGGATAAGCCGCCGCAACGGCTTACTTCTCATCAACGCGGCGGTTTTCCTCCACTTGCTTCCTATATGCTGCGGCACGTTCCACGCTCCTGAATTCAGTTTAACGGCTTACCGAATTCAGTTTATGTGAACGCTTGCCCTATGGGGACAAAAACAGGCATACGCAGTTGCGTTAACCGTCGGATGGAATGTCCTTCTCGACCGAACGATCTCCGTTCGCCAGCTTGCGAAGCCACTGGTTGACATCGACACCGGTCAACGCGCCGACCGTTTCCGGCATCTTGGCGATTAGATCCGTTACGTAACCGGTAACTTTGCCTGCTCCGCCGTTCGGTCCGCTTCCCCCGCCATCTACGATTACGATCTTCTCCGTCCGCGACAGCGGCTCCGCGATCGCTCTCGCGATCTCGGGGAACTTCTCGACGATCATCTCGATTACGGCCGCCTCCCCGTATTTCTTGAGCGCATCGGCGATCTTGTCCTTCGCTTCGGCTTCCGCTAATCCCTTCAACCTAATAACGTCGGCTTCGGCCGTTCCTTCCGCCCGCTCCTTATCCGCGTTCGCGTTACCCGCGAGCCTGACCGATTCCGCCTCCGCCTTGGCTTTCGCCTCGATCTGATACCGGTCGCCCTCGGCCCGTTGCTCTTGGGCGAAACGCTCCGCTTCGGCCTGCTTCTTCACCGTCGCTACGAGTTCGCGCTCGCGCCGTTCGATTTCCTTCGCTTCAAGCTCAATCTGCTTCTCCCGTTCGATGACTTGGATTTGCATCTCTTCCGCTTTGACCGATTGCATCGTTTTCGCTTCTTGCAGCTTATACGCTTGATCGGCTTCCGCTTTCTTCATATCTTGCTCTTGCTTAAACGCCGCTTTCTTCACTTCCATCGCCTTGTGCGCTTCCGCGATATTCGTCTCGGCCGTGAATTCCGCCTTCTTACCGTCCTCGAGCGCCTTCGACTTGGCGACTTGCTCGTCGCGATAGGCATTCGCCTTAGCGATCTCGGCATCCCTTTTCACCGATGCGATCTGAGGTTGCCCCAGCGCGTCCAAATAACCGTTCTTATCCCTCACGTCGCGAATCGTGAACGATACGATTTGCAGCCCCATCTTGTTCAAATCGCTAGCGGCAACCTCTTGCACGTTCCTCGCGAATTCCTCGCGGTTCTTATAAACGTCTTCCACGGTCATCGTACCGAGAATCGCCCTTAAATGTCCTTCCATCGTCTGGGTAGCAATGCCTTTCAACTCCGCGTCGGGTTTTCCTAGAAACTGCTCCGCGGCGGTTGCCATCGATTCCTGATCGCCTCTGATCTTGATTTGAGCGACGCCGTCAACCATGACGGGTACGCCGTGAATCGTATAAACTTCGGGTGTATGTACGTCTACCGTTTGAACCTGCAACGATAAGAAGGATGCGTTCTGCACGATCGGCCATACGAACGTACCTCCCGCTTTGACGATTTTCATCCCTTCGCGAGTTAACGCTCCCGTCACGATCATCGCCTCGTCGGCTTTGACGGTTCGATATCTCGAAGCGAATACGACGATTAACAAAATGATTACGATTACGATGCCTACGGGAATATAAAGCGTTGCGTCCATGTTCAATGAGATAAGCCTCCCTAAGTTGGATTAGAATGATTTCAGAGTTTCTCCACGACGAAAGTGCCGGCCATTTCATCCAATATTCTGACTTGCGAACCTTGAGGGATGCTAGCATTCTCCGCCGCTTTGGCCGGAGCGCTATGCCGGGTTCCCCCTTGTTCGTAGACGATTTCTCCCAAACGGGAAACTTCGATCGACGTAACGACCTTTGCTTCGAGTCCGATCATCGCCTTCGAAGAGAGCGCGGTCCCTTTCTGCGCGGCATATAACGGAAGCACGACGAGAAACAACACCGCGGAAGATACTCCAAGCGCAATGAGCAGCGACAAGCCGGCGATCGGGAATGCCGACCATTCGGTGTTGTGAAGCAGCATATAACCGATTCCGCCGAACACGGTCAAGAACGTCGCGATAATCGTCGGCGACAGGAAAGGAATCTCTCCCGTATGGATTTCCAAACCGAACAAATCCCCGACGATCGCCGTAATAATCGCATAAGCGACTCCGATGCCGAACAGGACGATCATTAATGTTTCCAAGCTGCACCTCCCAATGATTGTTGACGAAGTCCTCCCATAAGTAATACGCTTTCAAAGCTGGAAAGTTACTCCTATTATGTGATTCTATCGGAAATATGTTGGATCAAGACCTGAATCTGCATCTTCGGCATCTTGCTTCTCTCTCTTATCCTTGATCGCAAGCGACAGCAATATTAGCGTTAAGCCTTGCCCGTATAGCGTCGGATAACACGGAATGTCGTCATAGGCCTGAATGCTGGGCATAACCGGCGTTCCTCCGGATACGCCTTGGACCGTTCCATCCGATTCGATCAGCGCCATAACGCCGATTAATGCCCGATCGACCGAATCCCCGTAACTTTCATCCAGCCAGCCCATTCCGATCCCGGCCAACCAACCCGCGGCGATTCCGGCGCTTCCCGACGTTTCCGGATAATATCCGGGCTCCCTCCGCCGGTCATTCGTAGGTAAACGCGTTCCGACGTTTCCGCTAATTCCATATCTCCGATCATACGCCCATGCCCTCCATGCTTCTAATGTGCCATTCTCCTAATAATGTAAAGGTACAAGGCCAAATCCGCTTGGCGACTCTTTCGGCAATTATGGGGATTTTTCCAGAATAATCTCCAGGAGGCTCGCCGATCATGGTAAACTATCGTTACAATCTGCCGCTTTCTTCGGAAAAGGAGACCGGATGAATGAGCACGCGCGATATCAGTTCCAGTTATCGGTTGGATACGGCAACGAATCGATTTTTAGATGATTTCCCCGTCCATTGTCATTACCGCGAGGGCGCGATGAGACAAAATCAAATGCACGCTCATCGGGGTTACGAGCTTTATTATTGCGTGGAGGGTCATGGCATGCTCTTGGTCGGGGATCGCGTTATTCTCTCGTGCCCGGAGCCTTCGCCATCATGAAGCCTCATGTCCTTCATTGGCCGCGCGTCATCGGAACGAAACCGCTGCATCGGATCGTCCTGTCGCTCGATGAGCGATACGTGCTTACCTCTTTCGACAAAACGCCTGGCATCGGCGACTGCGCGCGAGCTTTGCTCCTGAATCCGCAAGCCACATCCTATTACTGGCTTTTATCTGCGGCAAAAATGGAAGAGATCGGCGATATCCTGTTTCGTCTTACCCGGGAAGTTACCGAAAGAGCGGTTTATTACGAGGCGGCGATGTTCCATTTGCTTGCCGAATTGTTCGTTACCCTAGCGCGAGAGCATCAGCCCGGCCTCCCGGACGCGGACGAGCCGGACAACTTAACGTTTCATCTCGCGGAACGCGTTTTGCGATATTTAGCCGCTCATTATGCCGAATCGATCGAGGTCAGCCGGCTGCATGAAAGGTTCAACGTTTCCCGAACGCATATGTACGACCATTTTAAGCAATCGACCGGCCACTCCTTGAACCGGTATTTAACGCTGTATCGAATCAATCAAGCCAAGCGGTTGCTCATGGATACGCCGATATCCGTCACCGAGATCGCTTCCTCCGTCGGTTTCGGCGACCTCTCCCATTTCTTTCATACGTTCAAGTCGGAAACCGGCCTGACGCCGAACGAGTTTCGCAAACAGATTAAATAAGCATTCGATCAAATCATTCGAGCACATTGATTCCCTGTAAAGCAAAAAAACTCCCCGCGCAAGGGAGTCAATTGAAGAAACTATGCTACTGCATCGTCAGCTCGTCAATAAACCTTTTTCTGCTCCCGGTCCGCTTTAAGCATCTCCACCGCTTCCTTGAAGCGCAACGAATGCACGATCTCCCGCTCCCGAAGGAACTTCAAGCTGTCTTGGATGTCGACGTCGTCGGTGAAATCGATCAACCACTGATAGGTTGCCCTGGCCTTCTCCTCGGCGGCGATATCCTCGTACAAATCCGCGATCGGATCGCCCTTGGCCGCAATATAAGCCGCCGTCCAGGGAACTCCCGCAGCGTTGTTATAGAACATGGCTCCGTCGTGATTAACGAAATTCGCGCCTAACCCGGCGGCTTCCAGTTGCTCCGGCGTCGCATCCTTCGTTAGCTTGTAGATCATCGTCGCAATCATTTCGAGGTGGGCGAATTCTTCGGTACCAACAACATATACATGATGACTACATTTTTATTATGCTATAAATCTTCTCATTAATTGTGCAAAGAATTCAATTATTGTTGCCTCACCTGATTCAACAGTTAATTCATACCCACCAAATCTGAACACTTCATACCCCTTCAATTTTAGGTTTCTGTCTTCAGAAACCATTTCGGAGTATAATTTGGGGCTTGATTTGTCTCCTTCTGAATAATGTTGTTTACCATCAACTTCTAATACAACTCGAATGTTGGATGGAAGCAACATTAAGAAATCCATCCGCTGTCGTCTAACTCGTATCTCTCCCCTTAGTTGTTTCATTGTGTAGGGATCGTAATGGAGATATACTTGTGGAATTAAAGCAGGAAAATTCCCATCCGCATCTCGGAAGGCCTTAAAATAAGATTTAAATAATAACTTTTCTGGCTCAGATCCAAGTGATTTATTCAGCCTCCGAAAGAGCCCTTTCTGCGCTTCCTTATAGTCTTCAATTCCTTCTCTCTCAGCCCACCACTTGACTAAATCTCTCCACATCAACCCCGATACGGGGATCGGTTTATCATATACAAGACAGTACTCACCGTTTTTTACAATTTCAATATTATTTTCTAATGAGTCTGTAATTACAATTTCAGGTTTATAACCATCAGCAGAAAAGATAAGATTCTTTATATTTCCCTTCGGACCACTTTTAAAATTAATTGCACCATAAATAGGATAGCCCGAAATACTATCCACTTCCTGTAGTTTGTATCCGTCTCCTGCGAGATGTCTATTAACTACTTCTAAGCATTTACTCTGTTCTTCTCTGTCGTTCCTAACCAAGGGGTGAGATATTTGTTCCATAAATTGTAGGAACATTTGATCTGGAATCGTTTCTATTTTAAGATACTCAAAATATAGAAAGCTTTCATCCCAATCAGAATTATTAACCATATGTTGCCGAATATCACCCTCAGCATCTTTATACCTATAGTCAGTTGACTTCATATCTTTTAATGGCCAAATTCTTTTAAGAAAAGTAATAAATTCAAGCCTACCTTCAAAAGCAAAGTGCATTAAAAATAATTCATCCATCAAATTACGCCTAGTCAAATCAGTAATCGTTTTGGACAAAATATTACCTCCGACTCCACATGTTCCCTAAATTATATCATAATACTATCGTGACCTGCGCATTACGAATGCGTTGAACAACACTTCCGAGCTGATCCACAAGGTTCCCAATCGTTGATATTATAGGATTTTCATGATATCTAATATCCTTAAGGTTCCCGTAAAATCCGAATTACGTTAGAAGAATTGTTAGAAGATCAATCATATTCCCAGTATGGCTTTATTTTGGTGGGTGTAGTGTAGCTTAGTGAGGAAGGGCTACCTATTTTCATTGCCATATGATTTTCCGGGTCCCAAACGATATGATGTTTATTCGCCAACTCTTGCAATGCATCTGTTATCTGTTTCCGGGACCACCTCAGTCTGAGGACAAGCTCATCGATCGATTGCGGCCGTCCATGTTGACGCTGATGATGAAAAAGAATAGTCAGAAGTTTCCTTGGTTTGTCGTCAAGCATCATAGTACCTCCGAGAAATGGTACTATCATTATATGGGGAATGCGCGTTCTCATTCAAGCAAATAAAAAAGCCCGGGAGCCAAAGCTCTCGGGCGAATGATTACTTTTTACCAAGTCCTTGCATCCGGAGTGACACGGCCAGCGTACGCCACCCCTCTTCGGTAAACTCCGGTTTACCGATCTTCCCGGCGAGATCCACGCTACCGAACTCAGTCACAAACCACTTCGGAGCCGGTGTAAGTTTGGTGCTGGAATCCACTATTAATTTGATCGCTGCCACGTCCTCGCGCATTGCGTCAAGCATTTGCTTTTCCTCTTTGGTCATTGGTTCATCCTCTCCCTTCTCGGCCAACTCAGCGGACACCATTGACTTAAACGCTTCCCAACCTGTCCATTTTCCACCATCGTACATCAGGCGTGGGCAAATCTTGTGCGACCAGTCCCAGTGTCTTCGGAGCTGCGCGACTCCCCATCCGCGAGCTTTCAACATCTTAGCGACGAGTTGCGCGGCATTACGCAGAGTTTTGGAATAGTCACCAGATTCGCATATCTCGACGCCGATCGACGATGTATTTCCCACTGCATCACCGGCATGGAGAGCTTTTTCGTTCAAGGGGATGGCCTCGATGGCTCGATGCTCGTCCACTACGATGTGCCAGCTCGCTTCTCGACCGTTTGTTGGATTAAATAGCCATGATCGCTCCCCCAATGCGTTACTGGTCGGGTTGCCCGTGTTATGGATGGTGATAGTAGTCATCGTGCACTTGATACCTTGGCGCCGTCTATGTGGCGTGCTCATCGGTATATGGTTAACGATGTATTCCATCCCCGACCGCCTCCTTGGCTTGTTTTAACGCCTGATGACCTGTCACCGCAAACGCTCCAACGAGTATGCCTTGGATCACCGACTCAGCTCCGAAACCAATCAACCAACCAGTTAGCAATACGGCAACAAGAATGACGATAAAGATAATGCTCCAATCCGGTACCCGGGGGGCCCGTTTAAGCCCGCCTCCTATAACCCAACACGCAGCTACGACGATCAGCAATTTAGGATCGATTAGTTGAAAAATAGCGTTCCATTCCATCTTGATCAACCTCCATTAAATTTGATAAAAGCAGTAATAGCACCGACCAAGATCGCACCAACGACTGTTCGCCATAACCAGCGTAGATTGTCGGCAATCTCATCAATTCGGTGATGTGCCGACTTAACAGACAAGTTAGCTTCTTGAGCCTTGTCCTTAGCTTCCTCAGCTGTTGTCTTTACATCTGTCATAGCATCGATCTTAGTCTCTACACGGACTATCCTCTCTCGGATATCCGCTAATACTTGCGCTTCACTTCCCGGCAACCGCCCCACCCCCAACGACAATAGACCCCTAAACCTGTCGGGGTCGAATCATGTTATATATGGTATAATCTATGAAAAAAGGAGTTGAAGTTCTCCATTGAAAAACTTGAAAGCAGTTACTATCGCTTTTGTAGCTGGTGCTTTATTTACCATCTCGACTCAATCATTTGCCGCTGAAAGTTTTTCTAAGATTTCAGCAATCCTCAGACCAGATTACACCGTTAAGGTGGACGGAAAGAACGTAAAGCTCGGAAATGCACCAATCGCATACAATGGCACCACCTATGTCCCTCTGCGCGAGGCCGGGAAGATTTTAGGATACAATGTCGGATTTAAATCCGGAACGATTACGCTCGATCAAACAGAAAAGGATGTGGAACCAGTGGAGCCAATCACCTCAGAGACTGCAACGGAAACAGAGTGGGTTAGTGTAAGTGACCTCAAAATCAAAGGAATTACGGTCGCTAAGACCGATGATGCTAGTAAACTCATCATCTCTCGTGGAGATAAATCTCTCACTATTAGACTGCCAGAAGAAGGCGAAGTCGGCCTTTATCAAGGTGGTATTAGCGTAACAGTTAAGGACGGAGAGGTGTTTTTTAACTCCTTCACCTTAGAAAGCTTCTAGTAATCCCCGCCTCCGCGACTTTGTACAAACAATTGAATGACTACCGATGCAACAATCCTTCCGAGGCCATTGGGTACGAGTTCAATCGTATGCCATTGGCCTCTTATTATTTTCCCCTCTCCGTCCTTGCTCAAGTATGGCAACAGGTCCAATTCATTCGCACTGATCGCCGACCCCGGTACGTTATTACCGTCAACGAGCAACCCCATAGCCGTCGGTATTGGTCCTTCGTATATTCCGAATTGGATGTTATGTGTATGGTTCGGTAAGTTGATCGTGTGTGTATGAGGCATATTGTGCGTATGGTCCATACCATGCGTATGTGCTGGTATATCATTTAGATGGTAATGGTATCCAATCTTATGTTGATGCGATCCTGAAGGCGACCAAGTCACAACGCCTCCACCACTTGTCATTAATAAAGTACCAGGAGCAATTCCATGGTTATGGTCACCGACCGTCTCCATGGTGTTTGGAGTTGTAAATGCAGGCTCATAGCTAACAACGCCTCCATTCCTGGTATCGTTAGTTTGCGATATTGGTTGCGTCGTTACGGTGCTACTTGGCCCCGTCGTCGTGGTACTGCTTGCCCCACTCGATGTAGCGATCGCCCCCCCGCCCTCGATGGCCTTACTATATCCCCGGAAATGTTGGCTTTCATAGGACAGCCGTACCTTGTTGATCCGCACAGCCTCTTCAGGAATCCAAAACCTAAGCTTGGCCGGATGGGTCGGATCGCAGTTATCGGCGAAATCGTGAGTATCGACGTTAGTCGCTCCTTGAGCGTAAACTTCACCAATTCTCTGCCGATTAGCCAAGTCCGCCATGCTCCCCGCGATATCAATGAGACGGTTAGCTATCTCAAGCTCCACAGCACCTGGCTGACCATAAATATCGCTTTTCCGTTTATTTACTACTCGAATCGTAATATCCTCGCCCATCTCAGCATCTTGTACACGGACAAGTGCCCCGCCGCGGAATCGATCTATAGGATCATTGGTTAGAGCGTACAACTCCCCTGCTTGAACAACATACGAGACGCGTGGATGCTTCGATTCTTCCAACAATGCTGTCCCACGGGCTTTAAGCGTTTCAGCACTCGTAAACCGCCGGTCCGTCCATATTCGAGTGATCACGCCGTACTGTGATTGCGTATCCGAATCAAGATAAGGTAGACCGCCATTGATATCGGAGATCGTCAATTGGTTGACTCCTTCACCGTATCCAAGACAAAACAACCTCGTGCATAGATTCGTTGGATCTGTCGTCTTTTCAATCCCCCTGAGATTTACACCGTACCGGATATACGCTTCCACTTCTTGTGACGGTGCTACAAGGTTGAGCGTCCAAGGCGCGGTCGTCGTGTCCCAAGTCCATTGATACTCATCTGTAAAAGGTTTCGGCACAGAGAAGAGAGCACCAAGGAGATTCTCGTTTTCCCAGTTGTACTCGAATTGACGATTGAACGAAACTGTCCCTACCTTCCAACGCTTAATGACTTGCCGCGAAAGAACATACTCCAAAACGTCTTTCGTGTAGTAACCGAGGTTTCCGACTGTATGAAACTGGAACATTACATCGTCCAGCAGCGTCGCAAGCACGTGTTCGCAATTATAGGTAACCATGAGCCCGTCCGCTGATCGTCTAGCCACTTTCGGAATAATTCGAAAGAGATCGAGCCGTTCTTCTCCATCAAATATCTCTACGAATCGAAGAGGCAGGCATTCTTCGTTTTTCGGATCGTTGGCTGGCAAAGAAAAAGACGCTTTCCAAAGTCCATTGAAGGGCGTCTCGTAACCAACTGTAAATGCATTTTCGAGGTAGGCAACAAGTTTCATATTATGATCGTACACTTTAATCACTGGTTATCCCTCCAAAAGAAATAGCCCTCAAAGGGGCTTATTGGACTAAATGTTTTCTATGTTGTTCTCTCTTGCGTTCAGCGGTGATCGAAGCATAAATCTGAGTCGTCGCCGGGTTCTCATGGCCTAATAACTCTTGAACGGCTACAAGATCGGCACCGTTGTTTAGGGTCAGCGTCGCGAACGTGTGCCGGAGTGTATGTGGGCTAACCTTCTTCTGGAGTCCGGCCGCCGCCGCGATAATCCCAATTTCACGTTGGATGCCTCGCTTAGATAGCCGCCGGTAGGGTTGTCGCTCCGTGATGAACAATGCCGACTCCTGATCTCCACGGCTGAAAAGGTACTTCTTCAAATGAAACAGCGCCTTGAAGCTGAAGTATACTTCGCGTTCCTTGTTACCTTTCCCAATCACTCGGCAACTTTGCGTATTGTAATCGATATCCTTGCGATTTATTGCGTAGACCTCTGACAGTCTGCAACCAGTGGCGTAAAGTATTTCGATCAATGTACGCTGCCTAACATTCTGGCAAGCTTCCCTAAGCATTTCTAGCTCTTCGATCGACAATGCCTTCGGTAATCTCTTTTCCTTCTTAGGAGGTTTGATCTTGGTGGTAGGATCACGGGGCAGGATCTCTTCGGCGGTCAGCCACCCGAAAAAGGATTTAAGTACAGAGAGCTTGGTCGAAATCGTTGCGATTTTCTGATCCTTGTACCTGGCGAGGTACACTCGAATATCCGCTGTCGTCACATCATCGACTTTCTTTTTGACACCATCTGCGAAGATACGAAGGTGAATTCGGTATCCATCAAGCGTGATCTTGCTCAATCCTTCGAGTTGCTTCCCGGCTAGGGACAGTTCTATTTTTTCTTTCAAATCCGGATGTGCCACTTCGCTCTCGATTCGCTTGATGTCGTACTCCGATATAATCTCCGATAGCTTCATTCGTAACTCAACTATGTCAATTCCAGAACAAAAACCATATAACGACTGGGTAACCTGCGACAACAAATGTTCTCCGGCTGCTTGCATATAATACCCCCATTCGATACGTTTAACGTATTGACTAATTCTAGTGTATCGTAATACGCTAAACGTATCAAATATACGGAGGGTTTATGTGAAAATTATCATCAAGCTCGACCAACTGCTTGTTGAAAGGGATATGTCACAACATGAGCTGGCGCGCCTTGCCGATATTCGGCAACCGTCGATAAACGAGATGTGCCAGAACAAAACCAAACGAATTCCACTCGATAATCTCGCGAAGATTTGCGAGGTACTGAATTGCCAAATAACCGACGTATTAGAACTTAGACCGGAGTGATCCGGTCTATTTTTCTGCCTTCGACTGCTGCGTATAATCGTCCTACTACGTTAAAAGAAAAGAGCCCAATAAATGGACTCTAGTTTAAACACCTATGAAGTTCTCAGTCTATGATAATACTTTGTGAATGGCGTTGTAGTGATCTGAATCCCGTTCTCGACATCTACTTTATTGTCAGTATTAATTGACCAAGAGTCGCATTTATTACAAGGATGAGGCATTTTGTCCCATTTACCTTCATTGTGGAGCTTTCTTAAACCTTTATATTTCTTGCCGTTCCAAACCTCTTGCAGACTCGTCTTATCGATGTTGCCCATATCTAGCGCATATTCGTAATCGCGACAACACGGAATCACATCGCCGTTTGTCAAGACGACCACAAACCGCTTTAAATCCGGGCACGCTACCCTTTGTGCAACTTCATAGTGAAATTTCGTGGGCCTGCCCAACACGTTCACATTGCTGATGGATACAGAGTAAACCCTGTCCACCCAGTTTGCGATAAACTGGTCAACTTCGTGTTCATTGTCAGGTTGCAGAGTGTAGTTAATGCTGACTACCATAGTTCCTGCCTCAATGCGGGGCTGAGCGTGTTCCATAAAAAAGTTAATGTTTGCCAAAACATCCTCATACTTGCCGTTGCATCGGATTTTTTCAAAGGTCTCTTTTGTAGCGCCGTCGAAAGAAAATGCAATTGTTCTGAAGTTCTTATTTGCAAGCAGTTTCCGACTCTTATCGGGAGTCAACAGAGATGCGTTTGTTGTAAATCCAAAGTCCATATCGATTTCTTCCAAGTGAGCAAAAATACTAAAAATCTTTGGGTGCATTAAGCATTCGCCCCGATACTGCGGAAGCAATAATTTGGTACCTTCTTGCGGAAGTGCTTTGTACTGATCGGCAATCTTTTTGAACAAATCAACATCAATAAATGGCGGAAGGTGCTTAGCGAAATTAGACTGACCATTTATTAATTCGCCACCATGCGACACGCACATTTGACAACGGAAGTTACAGAGATTTGACGTCTCTACGGTTAGAGTATTAATTGGTACACTCGTTTCTTTGTGTATGCGAAGCTTCTCCAGAATAGATAGCATACATATCCTCCAGTAGTAGATGGGTTTATTCCCCAGTCTACCACTGAATACTAAATATTTCTATATTATTCATACAGTTAACATGACTAAAATGTAGCACGATACTCTTGATAATCATTGTACAGCTTAACCGCCTTCGGACCGCCTAACTGAGCAGTGGATTCACTCGTCTCCATAAAACCGCCAAAGTCATACATACAGATATTGCTCACATAATTTTTCTCAATGTTGATCTGTTGCAATACTCTACTCCATTCAGCAGAATATGCATTCGCATAAGTCGGCCCGTCCATCTGAAAAACTTCAACGTTTGCCCAAATGTGCTTTGATGGATTAGAGTGCCAACTTGCATAATTCGCAAACAAGCCTGGCAGCATGTTGATACGATTTTGTGGATTCCATGTGTACTCGAAAGGTACGTAGCCAGCACCTACCGCATCTTGATAGATAAAGATATCGCAGTTGCTGGCATTAATGATTGATTGGCTTGCCGACGCATTCCCATCCGGAGAGATAACTACGGGTTTGTCAGGCGTTAAACTGTGACATAGATCGGCAATGTAGTTGTAATAAGGTTTCGCGTAATCGATATTGCCAGTTTCATGAGTGATGTACCAGCCGTAAAAGCAAGGATTTGCCCCATACAAAGTAAACAATTCTTCGATTACCTTACTAGCAAGCGTCATCGCTTTGGCCAGCCTATTAACGTCTGTACATCCGTTGTACGTTAATTCAGGATCGTTCCCGCGTCCGATACCAAGGATAATCTTCTGGCCGTTCAACTCCGCTTGCTTCATCACCGTACCAACAAAATCGAAATCTAATGCACTTGGCTGTGACAATAATTCCGGAATAGATGACGGGTAAAATGCCCCTCTGCCAATTGTGATGTATTCCACGTAGGTAATGATGATCGTCTTGATTCCAGCCATGTCCATGGCGTTCACCTTGTCGATCACATCTTGCTTGACAATTGGTCGCTGTGCTGGATACAAACCCGTTCGAAACGATAAGGGGTCAAGAAATGTTGAGTTGATTATTGGCGCCGCTCTTGTATCGGACGGCACCACCTTTATCGTTGCACCACCAGCTTTAATGCCTCCTCCAGAAGCATGTATCTCATACAACAACTCCTTGTTGCCGATCCCTAACTCTGATGCATTCACGTTCAATCGAACGACTGTGTACATTTTAGGATCAAGCGTATAAGAATGCTCAAAAATCTTATCGCTCTCCTCGTTTGTACCCTTGAAGAATTTAACCGTATAGGTTTCAGTTGTTTCGCCGTCATTCTGCACGGTCAGTATTTGTTCAATTGTCGCCCCGTCACTCACCGTTCCGTAAGGAATAACCGTGTATCCACCGACGATTCCATCGGTGGCCTTACCCTTTCAAGAAATAGTTTCATAGACCGCCGAAAAAGCTACACCAAAGCTGTCGGAGATGTCACCAGCAGAAGGGTTTCGCGTAATTTTTGTTGTTTTGTTATACATCATGAACGGATAGAAGTGCGTCGTAGATTGCATCAAAAAGCACGCAGAAATCAGTTGCTCATCGGTCCCTACCGTAATGCCACTGGTTGGTCTAGACTGACCAGGCACCGATCTCCCGGCAACGGCAGGAATAAAAAACGGAAGACCATCAATTACGATCTCCCCAGCCATAGCGGGGTCCTTCGCCGTAAGCGCTATTTGACCTTGCATAAATACTAACTTTCCTAATTTGTAATACCATCCAAGCTGCACCGAGTACGAATTTGTTCCCGCGGTCGTTAGCCCTTTTAACACGGGCGTCCACATATTACCTCCCGCTTTAAATCCGTGGGCACCGTCAGGATCCGTCACAGAATCCGCCTTATGTGCAGCAAGTGCGTCGGCATTTCCTTTTACTGTCTCTGTCGTTCGTCCCGCTCCGGCGAGATTCGAAATCGCGTCCGTATTACCCTTAACGGTCTGCGTCGTCCGGCCTGCACCGGCAAGATCGACCACGTCGTCAATGACTTGTTCGAGCGCGGGAATCGGATCAGAACCGTCCGGATCGTGAGAGCTTCCATGCGGCCCAGGCGTCGCTTCCCCGGTCGCTGTCGCGGTGATCTCTCCAGTTGTCGGATTCGTCGTAAATACGATGCCGGTACCGTTCTTGAACTTAAGCGTAGCCGTCTTACCATCGGCAGATAAGACCGGCTGTCCAGCGACTTCGACAGACGAATAAGCGTTCTGGTTTACCTCAGCCCCCGGTTGGATATCTGCAAGCTTCGATTTCTCTGCTGGGCTCGTGTGGACGGTCGTATCTGCGGTGTGTGTGTTCAAATTGGTCTGTACCGCACTTGCCTTCGCTTGCGCGCCTGCGGGCGTCTCCGCACCTACTTGGGCGGCTGTGACGGCATGGGGGTTATTCTTCTTCGCTTCGTGATCAGTGATTTGTTGCTTTAGCTCTTTGTCGTTCGCTTCCCACATCGGCCATGCGGACCGGAGCTTCGTATTTCCGTTTGGATATTGCACGCTTCTCGCCTCCTTGTTATAGAAATTGGGGATCAACTATAAATGTGATACTGCAATTAAGGCCAGTACCGGAGACAGATACCTGATTATCCCCTGGCACAATCTCTATGAAATCGCCATTCATTTTAGATAGTGCGTTCACTCCATCGTATTTGACAGTTAATGCCGCACCGTTTATCGTTAGCGTTTTATTGCTGGCCGCCTGATTAAAATTGAACGTCTTCCCGTTAGCTGAAATCGATAGATTCGTATAATTCCCGTTTACGATGATCGTCGGCCGTGAAATAAGGGACCCGACGTTAGGGACGTTCAGATTAATGGATGGTCCGGAAACATCAAATGAATATTCTTCGCCATTCAGACGGATGTCGCTATCAAGAATAATGTCGCTGTCGAGAATCGGTTCAATGAGGTAAGCGTTTGGATCATAGGCGACTAGCGGTAATGTAAACATGCCAAATGCTGAATACATGATCCGCTCGATAGGAGATACCCCCGCATAGCGCACGGTGTAATATTTCTCCGGATCTCGCTCAAGTACCAATTCAATCGCTTTCGGTTTACCATATCCATCGGTCAGGTGAGTGGCGAGCCGTCTCACGCATTTCTGCAACTCTATCGCACTAGGGATGGCATAATCCGTCCCGTCAGTTACAAACGCACATTTTAATCCAAAATATCTCGACCCTAGATCTGCACCAAAATACCAAGCGCCTTGTCTACCGGATATGGCCATCGTACGATTGATCGTTTCCGGAAGGATCGCATCATCCGACCCCTCCAGCACACGGAATCCCAAATCCACGTCGCGTATACCATCTAGCGTTATGCTCATGTCATTCCCAATCCCCTCTCCGCGCTGCGCGTCAATGCAGCGAGTGGGCCAGCTACCGTTTCGGCCAATATACGACTATCTGCGATAAGCTGTATCACGATCGGCCTGGTAGACGCTACATC